>JAXLXO010000001.1:0-4177 GCA_046327915.1 Binatia bacterium
GGGCTCGGCGGCCTCGGACACCTCGGCGTGCAGTACGCGGCGAAGATGGGCTTCCGCACCGTCGCGATCGCGCGCGGCCGTGACAAGGAGCCGCTCGCGCACCAGCTCGGCGCGGTGCGCTACGTCGACAGCACGAGCGAGGATCCCGCGGCCGCGCTGTCGGCGCTCGGCGGCGCACGCGTCGTGCTCGCGACGGTCACCAACGGTGAGGCGATGAGCGCCACGATCGGCGGGCTCGCGCCGCGCGGCAAGCTCATGGTGCTCGGCGCGCCGCCGTCGCTCGAGGCGTCGGCGTTCGCGCTGATCGCGGGCCAGCGCGCGATCCAGGGCTGGTACTCCGGCGTCTCGGTCGAGGCCGAGGACACGCTCGCCTTCAGCGTGCTCGCAGGCGTCCGCTCGATGAACGAGGTCTACCCGCTCGAGCGCGCGCCCGAGGCGTACGAGCGCATGATCGGCGGCAAGGCGCGCTTCCGCGTGGTGCTCGTGACCGGCAGCTGACGGCGGCTCGCAAACCGTCTTGAGACGGCGCGCGAACCGGCCGAAACATGGAGCAGACGTGCGCTCCATTCCCGCTTCACCGACGCGCACGTGCGCCCGTGCCGATCTGCGCCCGCGCACGGCACTGCGCGTCCTGACGTTCCTCGCCGCCGCGGCGCTCGCCGCGTGCGGCCGGGAGATCCCGACGCCGGTCGCGCGCTTCGCCGACGCGCCCCCCGCGGCGGCGAGCCCGGCGCTCGAGCCCGGCCGCTACGCGATGGTGGACGAGGTGTCGCGTCCCGTGCTGAGCGCGCCGCGCGCGTTCCACGTCGAGCACGCGTGCACGCCGAACTTCGGGCTGGCACCGGGGACGTGCTCGGTGAGCGTGCCGGCCGAGGCTGCGGCCGCGCCTTCCCTGCTGGTCGAGATCACGCTGTACGCGGAGCGCGGCGAGAAGGAGGGGCGCGTCGAGCGCGTCCTCGTGCCGACGCCGCCGAACGGCGTGCTGTCGCTGCCGCGTGGGCTGCGCCCATACCAGATCCGCCGCGTCGAGCTGCGCGGCGTGCCGCCGTTCGAGAGCGCCGACCGCACCGCCGGCCCCTTTGCGATTCCGGCGGGCGCGGTGCTGCGCTTCTCGATCGCGCTCGACGAGGCGATGCGCGCCGTCGCACCCGGCGCGGTGACGTTCGAGGTGTCGGCGGTGGACGTGGAGGGCGAGCGCAGGCTCTTCGAGCGCGTGATCGACCCCGCGTCGCCGGACGCGCGTGCGTGGATCGACGCCGAGGTCTCGCTCGACGAGCTGCGCGGACGGACGATGTCGCTCCGCTTTCGCGCGCGTGCGGTCGGCAACGGGAGCGTGCCTGCGGCGTTCCCGCTGTGGGGCGATCCGACGGTGTGGGCGCCCGAGCGCGCCGCGGAGCGGCCGACGATCGTGCTGGTGTCGCTCGACACGCTGCGCGCGCGCAGCACCAGCACGTGGGGCAATCCGCGCGAGACGACACCATACTTGACGCGCCTCGCGGGCGACGCCGTGCGCTTCGAGCACGCGTACAGCCCCTTCTCGAACACGCTCGGCGCGCACATGAGCATGATGACCGGCCTCTATCCGGCGGCGCACGGCGTGATCGGCCTCGACCGCACGCTCGGCCCGGAGCACCGCACGCTGGCGGAGTCGCTCCGAGCGGCCGGCTACGACACCGCCGCGTTCACCGAGGACGCGCTGCTCGAGGGCGCGCTCGGATTCCAGCGCGGCTTCTCCCGCTACGCGGCGAACAAGGGCGTGTTCGCCGCGGCCGGTGACGCGCCGGGCACGTTCGCCCGCGCGCTGGGCTGGGCGCGGACGCGCGGTGCGCAACCGTTCTTCCTCTTCGTGCACACCTACGCGGTGCACCTGCCGTACGAGCCGCCGCCGGCGTACGCGAGCCTGTTCACCGACGGCGGGAACGTGCCGCCCGTGAACGGCCCCGAGCACCACCGGCTGCGCTACGAGCAGGAGATCCGCGCCCTCGACGACGAGGTCGAGAGGCTGGTCGCCGGGCTGCTCGAGGTCGTGCCGCGCGAGCGTCTCGTGCTGGTGATCACCGCCGACCACGGCGAGGAGTTCGGCGAGCACGGACAGATGACCCACCTGCAGCTCTACGACGAGGTGATGCACGTGCCGCTGCTCGTGGTGCTGCCCGGCGTGCGCGGCGGGACGCGCGTGGCGGTGCCGGTGTCGCTCGTCGACCTGATGCCGACGCTGCTCGCGCTCGCCCGCACGGACGACGGACCGCCGTCGGACGGCGTCGCGCTCGACGGCGTGCTGCGCGGCGCCGAGGCGCCCGCCCGCAGCACGCTCTACGGCCAGGCGCTGCCGTACGACCTCACCGGCAAGCAGTGGCGCTTCGTCGCGCGCGACGCCGGTGTCAAGTGCATGCTCGGCGAGCAGGGCGACGGCGACTGCTTCGACCTCGCGTCCGATCCCGGCGAGCACGCACCGCTCCCGCCGGGCACGAGCGCCGCGACGGCTGCGGTGCACGCCGCGGCCGCGGCGTACCGCGAGCGGGCGCGGCCGGCGATCGCGGGTGGCTCCGCGGCACCCTTCTCGTCGGGCGCAGCGGACGGCCTCGACGAGGCGATGCGCAGAAAGCTGCGCGCGCTCGGCTACGTGCACTGACGTCCCGCGCCGCGGGGCCGCGACGCGGCCGGCGGCGCGCTGCCCGGAGAACGCAGGCCCGGCGCGTCAGGAGGCGAGGCGCATCCGGAAGAAGCCGATGATCTCCTCGACCGCGCGCCGCGTCGGCTGGTTGTCCTCGTCGATCAGGTGCAGCGTGACGACGCTGTGCGGGTTCTTCATCGGCGCCGCGGGGTTGGCGCAGGAGTCGGGCAGGACGGTTCCCTTGAAGCGGTCGCCGAGCGCCTGCTCGAAGGCGGCGAAGCGCTCGGCCTTGCAGAAGCTGTCGCCGGCGAAGCGGTAACCGAGGACGGTGAGGTTCTCGCGCTCGAGGCGCTCCTTCACCTGCGCGAGCTCGTCGGGCGCGATGTGCATGCCGCCCGACCGTCCGAGCGGCAGCGACGGCTGCGACAGGACGGGTGCGAGCATCGCCGGCTCGAGCATCATCGACAGCGCGAAGTTGCCGGTGAAGCACATGCCGATCGCGCCGACGCCCTTGCCGCCCGAGATCGGGTGCGCGTGCGCCGCGAGCGCGCGCAGCCACTGCGTGACCGGGCTCGACGCGTTGGCGGCGAAGGCGCGGAACTCGGAGCTGATGCAGGCCTTCGCGATCGAGCCCACCGAGTAGCCGATCGACACCGGACGCCCCGGATGGCCGAACAGGCTCGGCATCCACACGGTGAAGCCGGCGTCGCGGATCCAGCGCGCGAAGCGCGCGACGTGCGGCGAGATGCCGGGCATCTCGGTCATGACGATCACCGCCGGCCCGGTCCCCGCGACGAAGACCAGCTTGGTCTTGTCGAGCAGCGTGATCTGGCGGTGCTCGAAGTCCTCGAGCGGATCGGTTTTCTCGAGCAGCGGATCGGCCATTGTCGCGTCCTCCGGAGGAACGGGTATGCCGTGCCCGGCGCCGCGACGCCACCCGCGCGGGCGGTGAAATCCATTATCGCCTTGCGGCGAACGTTGTAACGCATCGAGGTGTGCTGCACTGCTCGGCGCACGCGTTCGGTCTGCGCGAGATCCCGCGCCAGCTGCACGAGGTCGCGTTCCAGTGGCGGTCGTTCTGCCGCATGTCGGCGGGACGCCGCTGAGCCGGACGGCGCTGCCCGTCAGCGTCCTTCCTTCGCCAGCGCCTCGATCGTCTGCTTGCGCGTGTTGCGGCGCATGATGCCGGGCGCGATCGCGCGCACGACGTAGCCCATCTCGACGAAGCGCGGGAAGGTCACCTCGTACTTGCCCTTCGCGAGGCCATCCATGATCGCGTCGACCATCGGCTCGACGTCGGCCATCATCTTGCGCGACACGGGCGGCATCCGGCGCAGCGCCTCCTCGTCGAAGAACTCGGTGCGGATCGTGCCGGGGCAGACGACCATCACGTGCACGCCGTCGTCCTCGACCTCGTACGACAGCGCCTCGGCGAAGCCGCTCATCGCGAACTTCGATCCCGCGTACGCGGTCTCCTCGGGCACGGCGAGCTTGCCGCCGACCGACGACACGAACACCAGCCAGCCGCGCTTGCGCGCGACCATCCCCGGCAGGAGCGCCTTC
>JAXLXO010000010.1:0-176565 GCA_046327915.1 Binatia bacterium
GCGGCTCCTGGTAGAGCGGGAAGGCGTAGCGCCACGCGCCGAGCCCGGTGCCGACCAGCGGGAAGTCGCGCACCACGCCGCGTCCCTTCTCGCCGACTGCGATGCGCGTCATCAGTCCGACCTCGCCGTCGACCTCGCCGCCCTGCGCGATCTCGTCCTCGAGGCGCGCCCAGCTGCCGATGGTCACGAGGCTCGCGACGAGCAGCGCCGCGACGATCGCCGCGGACGCGATCCGCGCCGCACGCGACGAGCGCCGTCCGTGGCGCGAGCGGCGCGCGAAGCCGAGCCCGACCACCGCGAGTCCGGCGAAGAGGCTCATGACGCCGCCGCGCGATCCGGTCGCCGCGTGCGCGACCAGCATCACCAGCACCGCGCCCAGCACGAGCAGCGGCAGCCAGAAGCTCCGCTGGTGCGACGCGAGCGCTCCGGCCCACGCACGACGCGGCTGCACGCCCATGCTCTGCGACGAGCGCGCCATGCGCGCGATGTGGCGTCCGGTGCGCAGCGCGACCGCGCCGAGATAGGCGACGCCGAGCGGGATCACCATCTCGAGCCACGCCGCGAAGTGGTTCGGGTTCGCGAACGGTCCGGTCGCGCGCCCCGGCGTGCGCACCGGATCGAGGATCCAGAGCACGCGCTCGCCGCCGGTCACGTCGTGCAGCAGCGCGATCAGCGACAGCGCCGCGCCGCCGGCGACCAGCGTCAGCAGCAGGGTCGCGAACACGTCCTCGCGCGGATCCTCGTCGGGCACCTCGGAGGTCCACGGATAGGCCACGAGCACGACGAACGCGCCGAGGCCGATGCCGATCTTGCAGAGCTCGACCCACACGCCGTGCGCGTCGAGCGCGAGCGGACGCCACGCCTCCCAGCCGCCCGCGTCGGGCCAGCCCGGCAGCACGTCGCGGTACAGCTCGAACGTGCGCGGCGAGACGACGGCCAGCACGGACGGCGGCAGCGGCAGCGTGGTGAGCAGGCCGAGCGCGACGAACGCCGCGAGCGCGACCGTCCCGACCGCCGCGGGCGGATCGGGGCGACGGGCGCGCTCGCGGCACGTCCAGGCGAGGAGTGAGAGTACCGTGGCGAGGCCGAGCGTCACGCCGATCGGGTGACGCCCGCCGAGGAACAGCGGCAGGCCGAGCACGAGGGCCTGCAGCACGCGCAGCACGCGGCGGTCCGAGGTCTTCATGCCGCCTCCGCCTGCCCGTAGTAGCCGGTGTACCGGCTGTAGAAGTAGAGATCGCCCCAGCCGAGATCGACGTTGTTGATCACGGCGCCGATGAGGTGCGCGTTGGCGACGCCCAGATGGTCGCGCGCGCGGCGCACGAGCTCGAGCGGCGTGTCGTGGCCCTTGACGACCAGCACCACCGCATCCGCCTCGCGCGACAGCACGACGCCGTCGGTCACGGGCACCACCGGCGGCGAGTCGACGATCACGAACTCGTACTCGTCGCGCAGGCCCGCGAGCGCGTCGCGCATGCGCGCCGAGCCGACCAGCTCCGCGGGATTCGGCGGCGTCGGACCGGCGGGCAGGAAGTCGAGGTGCGGCTTGTCGAGCGGCACGATGACGTCGGCGAGCGTCGCCTGTCCCGAGAGGAAGCTCGACAGACCGCGCGAGTTCCCGGTGCCGAGCGAGCGGTGGCACGTCGGACGGCGCAGGTCGGCGTCGATCAGCAGCACGCGCGAGCCCGACTCGGCGAGCGTCGCGGCGAGGTTCAGCGACGTCACCGACTTGCCCTCGCCCGACGTGGCGCTGGTCAGCAGGATGACCTTCGGCGGTGCGGCCGGCGTCGAGAACAGCACGGCGGTGCGCAGCGCACGGAACGCCTCGGAGATCACCGAGGTCGGCTCCTGCAGCACGACGACGGCGCGCGGCGACGGACCGGGTGTCGCCGCCGCGGCCGCCGCCACCGCGGCGGGCACCGCGGAACCCTCGACGCCGAGGGACGCGCGGCGCGCCGACGAGCGGCGCGCCAGCGCGAAGTTCGGAACCGTGCCCAGCATCGGCAGCTGCAGCTGGTTCTCGACGTCGGTGCTCGACTTGACGGTGTTGTCGAAGGCGTCGCAGACGATGGTCGCGACCACCGACACGCCGAGCGCCAGCACGAGGCCGAACGCGAGGTTCAGCGGCACGTTGGGACGGCTCGGGTGCTCGGGAATCTCCGCGCGCTCGATCACGCGCACGTTCGACGCCGCGAGCTGCGCGTTGACCGCGGTCTCCATCGCCTGCTTGACGAGCGTGCGGTAGAGATTCCCGGCGCTCTCGACGTCGTTCTTCAGCAGCTCGTAGCGCGCACCCAGGTCGCGCAGCAGGATCGCCGACTCCTCGAGGTACGCGAGCTTGGTGCGCAGGCCCTTCTCCCGCGCGCGCGCCGCGTCGAGGCGCGCCTTCACGCCCGCGGTCTGCTGCGCGATCTCGTTCTTCAGCTGACGCGCGATCTCGTTCTCCTGCTCGCGCAGCTGGATCATCTCGGGATGATTCGGGCCGAGCTTCGGATCGAGCGCCGCGCGTTGCGCGCGCAGATCCAGCACCGAAAGGTACAGCTTCTCGATGCCCGGCTTGTCGAGGAAGTGCGACATCGGGTCGTCGCGCTTCACGACGGTCTCGTACTCGGTCTGCAGGCCGATGCGGTCCGCCTCGGCGGAGCTGATCTGCGTGGTCAGCTCGTTCATCTGCTGACCGGTGAGCTTCTGCTCCTGATTGACGGCGACGTTCGGGTGGTCGGTGGCGAACGCCTTGAGCGCGCCCTCGGCCTGCTCGACGCGGCCGCGCGCCTCCTCGAGCTGCTTGCCGAGGAACTCCTTCGCGGTGACGTCGTTGGCGAGCCGCGCCTCCGCGTTGGCCTCCATGTAGGCCTGCGTGTGCGCGCCGGCGAGCATCGCCGACAGCTCGGGGCTCGGCGTCGTGAAGCGGACCTCGACGAGGTCGGTGCCGCGCACGTCGCGCACGTCGAGGTAGCGCATGTAGCGGTCGAGCAGCTCGGTCGGGACGTCGGCGCCGCCGGCGGATTCGTCGTCCGCGGCCTGGTCGACGACGCCGCCGCCGCGGAAGCCGCGCGGACGCAGGAACGACAGCAGGCGCCCGCCGACCGACAGCAGCCCCGAGCGCGCCTCCGTCGGATGGAGGAAGGTCTCGTTGCTCGCGAGGTCGTGCGTGCGGATGACGCGCTCGGCGAGGTCTCGGCTCTTCAGCGCCGCCACCTGCGTCGACAGGAAGCTCGACGCGCCGTTCACGTTGCGGTCGGTGCCGTCGAGGTTGACGACGTTGTCCTCGAGCTGCAGCTGGATCGGCCCCTCGCGCTGCAGCTGCAGGCGCGTCGCCGCGGTGTAGAGGCGCGGCGTGAGCAGTGTCACCAGCACCGTCAATCCCAGCGTGACGACGAAGAGCGCGGCCGCGAGCCAGCGATACTTGTAGACGATGCGCAGGTAGTCGCGGGCCTGACGCCTGCGCACCTCGCTGAACTCGGCCTCGACGTAGTCGTAGACCGGCGGAACGGGCGGAACGGACGCCGCGCGTCCCGCTGCAGCAGTGGCTGCGGCGGCGGGCGCGACGAGCTCGTCCCCGGAGCGATCGCCAGGCATCGGTGCTCTCCTCAGAACAGCGGGATCGAGCCGCCGACGTGGATCATCTCCTTCGCGAAGCTCCACACGCCGTACGGGACCAGCTTGGTGTTGTCGGACGGCACGGTGACGACGTCGCCGTCGGTCAGCGGCACGTCCTTCGCGCGGCCGTCCGCGATCGCGTCGACGTCGACGACGAGGGTGTCCTCGTCACCGGGCCCGAGCGTACGCTTGACGGTCACGGCGTGGTCGTCGGCGGCGAACACGCTGCCGCCGACCGCGGCGATGGCGCCGCTCACGGTGAGGCCGCGCGTCACCGGCACCGAGCCGGGCTTGTCGACCCAGCCAGTGACCTGCACGGTGCCCGCCGGCGAGACGCTCACCACGTCGCCCGGGCGGGCCGGCGGGTCGAGCGCACAGGCGCCCTGGCCCTGCGCGTGCACCAGCGTGTCGAGGTCCATGCGGATCGGCGGCTCGCCGCGCGCCGCGGCCATCGCCGCCGGACTCGCGGCGGCACCGCCGTTCGCGGACGGCGTGAACACGACGAGGCGTCCCGCCTCGCGCGTCGGACCGCCCGCGAGCGACACCAGGTCCGCGAGCGAGGTGTCGCGGCTCGTGACCGGGTAGACGCCCGGCCGCTCGACGCTGCCCATCACCGCGGCGACGCGGCTCCGGTACTCGGCGACCAGCACGCTCACCTGCGGCGCGTCGAGGATTCCCGCCTTGACGAGGCGCCGCGCGATCTCGCGCTCCGCCTCGTCGGGCGTGAGACCAGCGACCGGGACCATCCCCAGCGTCGCGATGGTCACGTTGCCGTGCGCGTCGACGCGCAGCCCTTGCTGGAAGCTCGGCACGCCGGCGACGGCCGCACGTCCGGGCGCGCCGCCCTGCGCCGATGCCTGCAGCGGCGCCTGCGCCTCGAGCAGGTCGGGAATGCGGATCTCGAGCAGGTCGTCGGGACCGATGTGGTAGCCGTCGGTCGCGCCGGTCGGCTGCGAGCGCTCGGCACACAGCGCGGCGAGCCGCGCGCGGTCGCCCGCGCTCAGCAGCCCGCCGTCACGGGCGGCGGCGGAACCCCCCGGTCCCGCCGCCGCCCCGGCCGAAGCCTGGCCTGCTCCGTCGCGGCGATGCGTGCTGCAGCCGACGGCCGTGAGCACCACGACGAACGACAAACCGACGCGGACGAACGTCCGCGGCCTCGAGATCGCCATCACCTCACCCCTCGCCCGCTTCGCTGCCGCTCATTCCTCGGACGTGCCCGGGCAGCCCGGGAACGGCAGGCAGCGCTCCTTGCGCGGATCGCGGTCGAAGGTGCAGCAGGCACGGCGGCCGCGCGTCGCCGGAATGCCGCGCTTCGGCTGCGGCCGGCACTGGCGCGGGTTGTTCTCGACGCGCGCGATGGTCGTGCCGCGCGGGCAGTCGAGTCGATCCCTGTGCGTGTCATGCGCGAGCACGCGCGCCGGCATCGCGAGCGCGGTCAGCGCGAGCAACCCGACCACCACTGCGCGACGCACCGTCTTCGTCGTCTGCATCACCTGATCCCCCTTTTCCCCGGCACGCTCCGGCGAGCGGATCGCACCGGTCACCGGGACGGCGCGGTCACGCGACCGCAGGGGGACCAGCTCCCCGCCACGCCACGCGCACCACCAGCGTCCCGACACACCCTCGGCCCTCCGTCGTCACGCGGGACCGTCGGCCGGCACCACGCGCACCGCGCACGCGCCCTCCAGCGCGCCGCGATCACCCCTTGTCGCGGGAAGCCGTTCCCGTGGTGCCGCCCTGACCCCTCCAGGCTGCAGCGGCACCCGCGCGTCGTGCGCTCGCGTCAAGCATACTGCCTGCGCGTGGTGCAGGAAAACCACACTCGGAGGACGGTGACAAGAGATTTCTCGCGTCAAGCATTCGGCGCGCGGCGCGTCGTGCCGGTGTGATGTCCGGGCCTGCACGCGACGTGCGCGCGCGCCGTCGCTGCCGGTCCGCGTGGCGCATCACGCGCGGCGTGCGGCGGCAGCCGCGGCGCCGCACGCCGCGGCGGAGCGCATGCCGCCGCCGGAAAGTGCCGCGACGGCGCGGAGCGGCCCGCGACGCGCGCCCCGCGGCGCGCATGAACGCCTCGCCGTCACGCGCGCCGACGGCTGCCGTGCGCGATGCCACGGCCTCTCGCGACCCGGGCGGCGCCGTCGGGCGCGTGAACTTTTTTTCGCAACCGGCGCTGCGGACGGCCGTCGCGACAGCCGTTCGGGGAGCGGATGCCTACGCCGCGACGCGCGGCACGTCCGCGGACGCGGGCCGCCGCTTCTCCCGGACCGCGAGCGCCACGGCGCAGCCGACGGCGACCACGGCGCACGCCCAGTTGAGCGCGAACACCAGGTCGTAATTGCCGATCTCGTCGTGCGCCCAGGCCGCGGCGAGCGGCGCCGTCGCGGCGCCGACGTCGTAGGCGACCTTCATCACGCCGAGCACGACGCCGAGCGCGGCGGTGCCGAAGCACTCGACGACCATGATCGGCATCATCGGCATCACGCCGCCGTAGGCGAGCCCGAAGAGGACCGCGTAGGCGAGCAGTACGGGCTCCGCGGGCATCGCGAACACGAGCGGAAAGCTCACCGCGGACAGCACGTAGATCGCGATCAGCACGGCGAAGCGGTCGAAGCGGTCGGACAGCACGCCGGCGATCAGGCGACCGCCGCCCGCGACCAGGATCATCAGGCTCTTGACGGACGCCGCGTGCGTCGCGTCGAGGCCGAGGTCGTGCAGGTAGAGGATGAGGTGCTTGTTGCTCGTGTAGCAGGGCACCGTGGCGAACAGGAGGCCGAGCGACAGCAGCCAGAAGCTCGGATCGCGCACGATGACCGCGAGGGTCGCCGGCGCACCGCCGCGGCGTCCGGCGTCGCGCGGCACGTCGCCCTCGTCGTACGGCTCGAGCCCCATGTCCGACGGGTGGTCGCGCACCACCAGCAGGCCGATCAGCGGCGGCACGATGCCGACGCACGCGGCGAGCACCATGAAGGCGAAGCGGCGCCCGTACGTCTCCGAGCACAGCGTGACGACCATCGTCGACAGCGAGCCACCGAGCACGGTGCCGGCGCTGATGAGGCCGTTCGCGAGACCGAGCCGGCTCCTGAACCAGCGCGAGATCAGCACCTGGTTCGGCAGCACCGTCACGCCGGCCATGCCGACGCCGAGCACCATCGCGCCGATCTGGAACGCGAGCGGGGTCTCCGCGAAGCCGAGCAGCGCGTGGCCCACGGCCATGATCAGGCCGCCGACGATGAACAGCACGCGGATCGAGCGCCGGTCCATGTACGCGCCGGTGAGCGGCGACAGGATCGCGATGGTCGTGATCATCACCGTGCTCGAGAACACGACCGTCGTGCGCGCCCAGCCGAGCGCCTCGAAGTACGGGTACGACGCGATCAGGGCGAAGAAGCCGAAGCCGATGCCGAAGAACTCGACCAGCAGCGACGCGCCGACGACCACCCACGCGTAGTGCCAGTGCAGCCCGCGCGGCTGCGGCGCCGCGGGAGCCGTTGCCGTCAAGCGCCGTCTCCGGCTGCGTCGTCGTCGTCGACGTCGAAGTCGATGCCGAGCGCCTTGCGCACGACGTCGCCGGGAAAGCCGCGCGCGGCGAGCTGCCGCATGATCTTCTGCCGCGCCGGGCGATCCGCGGGAACGCCGCCCGGAAAGCGCCGCACGAGGAACGCGCGCGCGCGCTCGAGGTCGGTGGCGCCGCTCTCGCGCGCCGTGTCCTGCACGACGTCGCGCGCGACGCCGCGCCGGCCGAGCGTCAGGGCGACGCGCCGGCTGCCGAGGTGCTTGCGCTCGGCGCCGCGCGCGACCGCGCCCGCGACCAGAGCGTCGTCGAGGTAGCCGAGCTCGTCGAGACGCGCGAGCGTCGCGGCCGACGCCTCGGCCCCGTGGCCGCGGCGGGCGAGCGTCGCGGCGATCTCGGCGCGCGTGCGCGGCCCGCGCGCCAGCGCCCGGAACGCGCAGGCGAGCGCGCGCTCCCGCGCCGCCTCCGGGGTCGGCGGCGGACGATCCTCGCGGGGACGTGCGCTCCGTCGCATGGGGTCGCGATAGCACGAGCGGCTGCGCACACCGAAGCGCGCGTCGGGTCTGGACTCGCGCGGCCCGTCCCGTACGCTGTCCCTCCGTCATGACGGAAGTCCCTGCCCCGCCGACCGCCGAGCTCTTCGACCTGCGCGAGACGCACAACCCGCACCGCTGGGTGCTGCCGGTCGAGACGCGCATCTGCGTCGGACCGCCCGGCGGCAAGTTCCTCTTCGGCGGCGCCGGACTCGCGGCGTCGATCGCCGCGATGGAGCGCACCACCGGACGCCCCGCGATCTGGGCCACCGCGCAGTACCTGTCGTACGCGAAGCCCGGCGAGTTCGTCGACGTCGACGTCATCGTGCCGATGAAGGGCAAGCACGTCACGCAGGCGCGGGTCGTCGGACACGTCGGCGACCGCGAGATCCTGACGGTGAACGCGGCGCTGGGTGCGCGTCCGCAGGACGTATCGGCGCAGTGGGCGGAGATGCCGCAGGTCCCGCCGCCGTCGGAGTGCGAGCCGATGCCGCACTTCGACCAGGACACCGAGGACCTGCACCACCAGTTCGACATGCGCGTCGCGAAGGGACGCTACGGCGACGCGCGCAAGGGCGAGCTCAGCAAGGACGGGCACGCCGTCCTGTGGGCGCGGCCCGCCGAGCCCCGTCCGGTGACGTCCGGACTGCTCGCGATCATCGCCGACTACGTACCGTCGGCGACCGGCCACGCGCTCGGACGCCTCGCGGGTGCCAACAGCCTCGACAACACGATCCGCATCCGCAAGCTCTGCGACACCGAGTGGATGTGCTGCGACATCCGCATCCACGGCGTCAATGCAGGATTCGTCCACGGGCGCATGCACGTCTTCGCCGAGGACGGCACGCTCATGGCGACGGCGAGCCAGTCCGGCATCCTGCGCCTCTGGGACGAGCCGGACTCGACCGCTCCGCGCTGACGGCCGTCCGCCGCGCCAGCTTCGCCGACCTCGGCGGACGCTTTGGGCAGCACCCGCATCCGACGGTCGCGCCGCCGTGACACCCGCGGGGGAGCGGTGTGCCCGGCGGCGCCGTCAGATCCCGCGGCTCAGAAGCGCTTGACGAGCCGCGGGAGCGGCGGCGAGGGCTTCGTCGTCGGACGGTCGACGGGGGGACGCGCCTGTCCCAACGCCGAGCCCTCGCTCGTCGCGGCCGTGGTCGCGCCTGCGCGCGACTCGGCGGGTTGGTCGAAATCGTCCCAGCGCGCGTCGGAGGTCGAGCTGATGCCGCTGACCTGCAGCGCGAAGTCGTCCGGGTTGGTCGCCTGACGGAGCGCCTCGTCGTACGTGATCAGGTTCCGCCGGTAGAGCGACATCAGCGACTGGTCGAAGGTCTGCGTGCCGTACGACACGTGGCCCTTGGCGAGCGCGTCGGTGATCTCGCGCGGGCTGCGCTCCGGGTCCTTGATGATGTCGCGCACGAGTCCCGTGCTCACCATGATCTCGACCGCGGGCACGAGACCGTTGCCATCGGCGCGCGGCACGAGACGCTGGCTGATGATGCCCTTGAGCACCGACGACAGCACCACGCGGATCTGCTCGCGCTGGTGATCGGGGAACGCCTGGATGACGCGGGTCACGGTCTCGGGTGCGTCGAGCGTGTGCAGCGTGCTCATGACGAGGTGGCCGGTCTCGGCCGACATGATCGCGGTCTCGATGGTCTCGAGATCGCGCATCTCGCCGACGAGGATGACGTCGGGGTCCTGGCGCAGCGCGCCCTTGAGGCCCGCCGCGAAGCTCGTCACGTCGACGCCGACCTCGCGCTGGCTGATGATCGACTGCTTGTCCTCGTGCAGGTACTCGATCGGGTCCTCGACCGTGATCATGTGCAGCGCTTCGGTCTGGTTCAGCAGATCGATCATCGACGCGAGCGTCGTCGACTTGCCGGAGCCGGTCGTCCCGGTGACGAGGATCAGGCCGCGCGATTCCTTCGCCAGCGTCTCGACGATCTTCGGCAGCTGCAGCTGGTCGAGCGAGCGGATGTTCTTCGGGATCGAGCGCATCGCGACGCGCAGCTCGCCGCGCTGGTGGTAGACGTTGACGCGGAAGCGGCCCATCTCGTCGTTGCCGTAGCCGAGGTCGAGCTGGAGGTCGCTGTCGAGGCGCTCGCGCTGCTTCTCGTCCGTCATCTGCTTGATGACGTCGCGGATGTCGTCCTCGGTCAGGGACGGGAACGACTCCTCGGGACCGAGCTTGCCGAAGCGGCGCAGGAACGGCGGCGCACCGACCTTGAGATGGATGTCGGACGCCTCGCAGTCGATCGCATGGCGCAGAATGTCGTCGATCACGACCATCGGTTCCCCCCCGTTACCGAGGGATTCGGCGGTCGCCTGCCCGCGCTTGAGGCGGCGGGGGAAAGGAGGAGCCGGCCGTGCGATCGACCGGCCCCTCCGGAGGAACCTCGGGGCTACTTGCGGCGCGCCGACGCGGACGCGGCGCCGTCGGAGCGGCCTGCCGCAGCCGCCAGAGCAGCCCCGTTGCGGGCCGCGCCGTTCGCCTCGCCGGCGTCGGACTCGTCGGCGGCGGACCCGTTCGCCGCACCGGCCGCGACGGCCGCAGCCGTCGGCGCGCCGCGCGGCGGCACGCCGTGCTTGGCGCGGATCTTCTCCTCGATCCTGTGCGCCGTCTCGGGGTGCTCGCGCAGGAACTCCTTCGCGTTCTCGCGGCCCTGGCCGATGCGCTCGCCCTCGTACGAGAACCACGAGCCGGACTTCTCGACGATGCCGTCCTCGGCGCCGAGGTCGACGATCTCGCCCTCGCGCGAGATGCCGGTGCCGTAGAGGATGTCGAACTCGGCCTCGCGGAACGGCGGCGCCACCTTGTTCTTGACGATCTTGACCTTGGTGCGGCTGCCGATCACCTCGTCGCCCTGCTTGATGGCGCCGATGCGGCGGATGTCCATGCGGACCGAGGCGTAGAACTTGAGCGCGTTGCCGCCGGTCGTCGTCTCGGGGTTGCCGAACATGACGCCGATCTTCATGCGGATCTGGTTGATGAAGATGACGATCGTGCGCGAGCGCGCGATGGTCGCCGTCAGCTTGCGCAGCGCCTGCGACATGAGGCGCGCCTGGAGACCCATCTGCGGGTCGCCCATGTCGCCCTCGAGCTCGGCGCGGGGCACCAGTGCGGCGACCGAGTCGACGACCAGGATGTCGAGCGCACCCGAGCGCACCAGCGTCTCGGCGATCTCGAGCGCCTGCTCGCCGTTGTCGGGCTGCGAGACCAGCAGGTCCTCGAGCTTGACGCCGAGCTTGCGGGCGTAGCCGGTGTCGAGCGCGTGCTCGGCGTCGATGAAGGCGCTGACCCCGCCCTCCTTCTGCGCCTCGGCGATGATCTGCAGCGACAGCGTCGTCTTGCCCGACGATTCCGGTCCGTAGATCTCGATCACGCGGCCGCGCGGCACGCCGCCGACCCCGAGGGCCATGTCGAGTGCCAGCGACCCGGTCGACACCGCCTGGATGTCGGCCACGGGGGCATCGGCGCCGAGCTTCATGATCGCGCCTTTGCCGAACTGCTTCTCGATCTGGCTCATCGCCAGCTCCATCGCCCGCTCTCGGTTCGCGTCCATCAACGTCCTCCTGACCTCACAACCCGGCGATCGCCCGGCGTTCTTCCATTCCTGCCGCTCGACGGGGAGTTCGAGCAGGCGTTCGCGATGCGCCTACCACGAACACCCACGGCCGTCTCCGGCCTCCCCGACATAATCTCTCGTTCAGCGGTCCACATTCTGGCGATCGGGCCGCCCAGCGGTTGTCTCCCCCACCGGCCCATCGCCTTCGCCTTTTCTTCGTATCACCTGCGGAAGCCGGATTCCACCACCGGAAGGCCCAGAGCCCATCTCCGGACCCAGTCCAGCGCGAGTTGCGACGTCAGCAGCTTCACCCAGTCGCGCGTGCCCCAGAGCTGATGACGCCGGGACACCAGCACGCCGTCGGCCGACAGCGCGAAGCACACCGTCCCGACCGGGGTCTTCTCGCTGCCGCCGTCCGGACCGGCGACGCCGCTGGTCGCGACCGCGACCGACGCGCCCGAGCGCTTGCGCGCGCCCTCCGCCATCTCGCGGACGGTCTCCTCGCTGACCGCGCCGAACTCCTGCAGGGTCTCGGGCCGCACGCCGAGCACGTCCTTCTTGGCCCCGTTCGAGTAGGTCACGTAGTCGGCGAGAAAATACGCCGAGCAGCCCGGGACCTCGGTGACGCGATGGCCGACGAGCCCCCCCGAGCACGACTCCGCCACCGCGAGCGTGGCGCCGCGCGCGCGCAGCGCCGCACCGGTCGCGGCCTCCATCGTGACGTCCCCCTCGCCGAAGATGACTGGTCCGAGCGCGTCGCGCAGGCGCGCCGACAGCTCCTCGAGCCGCGTGGCCGCGCGCTCCGGCACGTCGCGCACCAGCAATTTCACCGAGATCATCGGAAAGCTCGCCCGGAACCCGACCCGCGCCTCCTCGGGCCTGATCACCTTGTTGACCGCCTCGTCGAGCGCCGACTCGCTCATGCCGAAGGTCTGGAACGTGCGCACCGCGATGGTGTCACCCGTGCCGCGCAGCTCGCGGATCCACGGCACGACACGGTCGTCGAACATCGGCTTCATCTCGCGCGGCACGCCCGGCATCACGACCAGGTGGCGCGGCGCGCGGACGCGGGCGTTGCCGTCCGGCGACGGGACCTCGCGCTCACAGCTCACGCGATATCCGGGTGCGGTGCCGAGCGGGTTCTCGAGGATCACCGCCGGGTCGGGGAACTGCGCCTGACGGAGGTTGTTCTCCGGCATGACGCGGCCCATGCGCTCGAACATTGCACGCATGCGCGCCGCCGACGGCTCGTCGAAGCGCAGCCCCGTCCCGAGCACCTTCGCGACGATCTCGGTAGTCAGGTCGTCGCTCGTAGGACCGAGGCCGCCGGTCGAGATCACCAGATCGCCGAGCTCGAAGGCGCGCTCCCAGGCCCAGGCGATGCGGTCGTGGAAGTCGCCGACCACGAGCACCGCGACCACGTCGAGGCCGAGCGTCAGACAACGGTCGGCAAGCCACTGCGCGTTGGTGTCGGCGATCTTGCCCGTGGTGAGCTCGTCGCCGGTCGAGAGGATGACGACCTTTTCCAGCATGACGTCGGGAACTCCCGCGGCTCCTACACGGCCGCGCTGCAAGAAGACGGCGCGCGCCCGACGCTCGAGGTCAGCTTTGCGGACGAGCGTCAGAGGAAGACGCGCGCGACGAGGTTTGCATAGATGCCGCTGACCACGTCGTCGAGCACGACGCCCGCGCCGCCCGGCATCTCGCGATCGCAGTAGTTGGCGGGCCACAGCTTCACGACGTCGAGCACGCGGAAGATCAGGAAGATCACGATCACGTTGGTCCACGTGGGCTCGAAGCCGACCAGCGCGATGGCCATGCCGACGATCTCGTCGATGACGATCTTGCCGCTGTCGTGCTCCTGCCAGATCGCGTCGGCGCGTCCCGCGACCGCGATCGCGATCACCGTGGCGATCGCGAGCAGGACGAGCGTCGGCACTACCGACGTCGTCACTTGCAGAAGAGCAAGATAGAGGACGATGCCGAGCAGGCTGCCGAAGGTTCCCGACGCGAACGGGGCGTAGCCGAGGCCGGCGCCGCTCGCGAGGAAGAGGATGAATCGGCTCGAAGAGGTGGGTCCGCGTGAATCGATGCGGCCTTGTAGTGGCCTCGCGGTCCCGGAATCAAGGGAGCTGGAGCGTGTTGCCGCCGGCTCCATTCGGGCGATCGATGACCGAGACGCAAGGAAGGATGACGCCACGATGAAGTCTTGCAGGGATGCAGGATCGGTCTTTCTGCAATTTCAAGGCTTTTTCTGGCACCACCATTGCTGCTACACACACTCGACCGGGCGATCTACCGGATACCGAAATCCTGGCTCACGCACCCGAGCAAACCGACCTCTCCGCCCACATCGCAATCCGTACCCTGAAACCCTGCACCTGCGATCGCCCGGTCACGTTTCCTTCCGCTCCGCCTCCCTCGCTCCCTTCCGCAGCACGTCGCATCTGACGAACGCAGGGGAGCCCGCGTGAGCGAGCCGTCCGCGGGCCTTCGCGCCGAGACCGGACCGGTCGTGCTCTTCGACGGCGAGTGTCCGCTGTGCAACCGCAGCGTCGCGTTTCTCGCCCGCCACGACCGCACGCACCGGCTGCGCTACGCACACCTGCAGGGCCGCTTCGCGTCGGAGCACCTGCGGCCCGAGCTGCGCAGCGCCGCGCGCGACGGCAGCGTCGTGCTGCTCGAGCCCGAGGCCGGCGGTCGCGTCAGCCTGCGCAGCGCCGCCGTCCTGCGTGCCCTCGCCAACACCGGACCGGCGTGGCGTCCGCTCGCCTGGCTCGCGGCCTTGCCGGGTGCAGTGCCGCTGCTGAACGTGCTCTACGCGTACGTGGCGCGGAAGCGCGACGACTGGTTCGGGCGCCACGACACGTGCGCGCTGCCGGACGCGTCGTTCCGGGCTCGGTTCATGGAGTGACGCGCCGGCAGGTGCGGATCGCCCGGGTCACATCGAGTAGCCGAAGCCCACCGCCAGGCCGCCGGCCGACTGCTGGAAGTCGTACGCGCCCGCGATGTCGAAGCTGAAGCCCGCATACTCCGTACCGATGCCGATCGTCGGCACGGGATCGGCGCCGGGCAGCACGAAGTCGTAGTAGAGCCCGAGCCGCGTCGCGAGGAGGCGGTCGAAGAAGAGTTGCTCGCCGCCGACGCTCATGAGCTGGCTGTCGGCGCCCTTGACGAAGGTCGGGTTCGGCGTGACGTCGACGTCGGCGGAGAGCGTCATGCCGTCCATCGGGAACGCGGTGACGCTCGCCCTGCCCTGCGGCGCGAGCTGGAAGCGGTTCTGCACGTCCGCGAGCTGCTGCTTGACGCGCTCGAGGTACTCGGGCGGGAGATTCGGCGGCACGCCGTTGATCTTGATGTCGCTCGCGCTGAACACGTCGAAGGTCGGACGGTTCAGGTACTTGCCGACCATGCCGAAGCGCAGCCACGAGATCGGCGTCCAGTCCATGCCGACGTCGACGCTGGCGTCCCACGCGCTGCGCGACTGGTCGTAGTCCTTGACGAACTCGAGCCCGGTGTCGCCGCTCTGCACGAAGGTCCGGTCGACGTACACCACGCCCTGGATCGCGCTCGCGGTGACGCCGAGGCTCAGCGTCTTGTCGAACAGCGCGCGCGCATATGACACGGCGATCTGGCGCCCCTCGAGGCCGTCGAGCGCCACCACCGACCCGTTGAACAGCCGCCCGGCGAGGATCAGCGCGCCGGGGTTGCGCAGCGGCAGCGACGCGGTGCCGTTGAACTCGTCGTAGAACGCGAAGCCGAAGGCGTTCTCCTCCCAGTTCATCTTGGCGAAGATGCCGCCGCCGCCGTTGGTGCCGCCGCTCGCGTTCGCGCTGATCTTGTCGAGCTGCCCGTTGAGGTAGTCGATGACCTCCTGCGACGCGTCACCGCTGTTGACGGCCTTGCGGATCTTGTCGATCGCGTCGTCCAGCGTCTGATTGACGGAGGCGCGCACGGTTCCCGAGAGCCGGATGTCGAGCCCGTCGCGCAGCGCGAGGCCGGCGGGATTCCAGTAGATCGCGTGCGCGTCGTCGGTCGCCGACACGCCGGCGCCGCCCATGCCGACCTGGCGCGGTCCGATGAAGCCGAACGGCGTCGCTCCCGCGCGCGACGCGACCGCGACCACCAACCCCAGGACCATCCACTGCAAGGTACGAACGATCCTCATGTCCCCTCCCCGCCGGATTCAGGCGTCATGGCATGCGTCCGGATCCCGACTCAACGATAGAAGCTCGCGAGCCCCTCGACGACGCGCTCCTGCTGCGCCGCGGTGAGCTCGGGGTACATCGGCAGCGCCAGCACCTCGAGCGACGCGCGCTCGGTCTCGGGCAGGCTCCCCGGACGGCACTCCAGGTCCGCGAAGCACTGCTGCAGGTGCAGCGGGATCGGATAGTAGACCTCGTTGCCGATCTGCCGCGCGCGCAGGTGCTCGCGCAGTGCGTCGCGGCGCGGCGCGCGGATCACGTACTGGTGGAAGATGTGCCGCGCGCCCGCGTGCACGTGCGGCAGAGTGACCGTGCCGTCGAGCCCCGCGTCGCGGATCAGGCGGTCGTACGTCGCGGCGCGTGCCGCCCGAGCGTCCGACCACGCGTCGACGTGGCGCAGCTTGACCTGCAGGATCGCCGCCTGGATCGCGTCGAGCCGGCTGTTGAGCCCGACCTCGATGTGCTCGTAGCGCTTCTCGGAGCCGTGCTCGCGCAGCCGCCGCACGCGCGCGGCGAGACGGTCGTCGATCGCGGTGACCAGACCCGCGTCGCCGGCCGCACCGAGGTTCTTGGTCGGATAGAAGCTGAAGCAGCCGAGATCGCCGACCGCCCCCGCGGCCTTGCCGTCGCGCGTGGCACCGATCGCCTGCGCCGCGTCCTCGACGATCGGCAGCCGGTGCTCGGCCGCGATCGCGGCGAACGCCGCGAAGTCCACGCACTGCCCGTACAGGTGCACTGGAAGCAGCGCGCGCGTGCGCGGCGTGACGGCGCGGCGCACGGCGTCGGGATCGAGCAGGAAGTCGTCGGCGCGGATGTCGGCGAACACCGGCTTCGCACCGAGCCGCGTGATCGCCGACGCGGTCGCGAAGAAGGAGAACGCGGTCGTGATCACCTCGTCGCCGGGCTTCACGTCGAGCGCCATCAGTGCCAGCAGCAGGGCGTCGGAGCCCGACGCGCAGCCGATCGCGTGCGGCACGCCGACGTAGCGCGCGGCGTCCGCCTCGAACGCCTTGACGTAGTCGCCGAGCACCCAGCGCTGGCTGCGCAGCACCTCGAGCACGACCGGCTCGATCTCTCCGGCGATCGCGTCGTACTGCGCCTTCAGGTCCAGCTGCGGAACCGGCGGCGCGCTCACGGGGCCACCCGGTCCCGGAACACCGCGGGAATGGTGCGCAGCGCGATCTGCAGATCGAGCAGCAGCGACCAGCGGTCGATGTAGTCGAGGTCGCACTTCAACCCCGACAGGAACGGCTGCCCGAGCCGGTTGCTCACCTGCCACAACCCCGTGATTCCCGGCTGCATCGAGAAGCGCTTCCTCTGCCACGGCTCGAAGCCGCCGATCTCGTGCGCCAGCATCGGACGCGGCCCGATCAGGCTCATGTCGCCGAGCACGACGTTGAGCAGCTGCGGCAGCTCGTCGAGGTCGAAGCGGCGCAGCCAGCGTCCGACGCGCGTCACGCGCGGGTCCTCGCGCAGCTTGAAGATCGGACCGTCGGCCTCGTTGAGGTCGTGCAGCATGGGGCGCAGCTTCTCCGAGCCGTCGTACATGCTGCGGAACTTGAGCATGCGGAAGCGGCGCTTGTTGAGGCCGATGCGCTCCTGCACGAAGAACACCGGGCCGGGCGAGTCGAGCTTGATCGCGATCGCGATCGCGAGCCACAGCGGCGAGGTCGCGAGCACCAGCAGCGGTGCGAGCACGAGGTCGATCGCCATCTTGACGGCGCGGCCCCACGGCCAGTGCTCCTGCGGGTTCACCGACAGCAGGCGCTGGTCCGCCATCTGCTCCAGCGTCGCGCGCTCGAGCCCGGCGCCGAGCGCCTCGAGCGCCACGTGCAGCGCGACGCCCTCGCGGTCGCAGGCCTGGATCATCAGCGCGAGCTCGCGCGCGGTGAACTCGTCGGTCGCGATCGCGACCTCGTCGATCGCCTCGCGTCCGAGGTAGTCGGCGAGCGACGACAGCAGTGGCGCGTCACCGTCGGAGCCGTTGCTCGCCGCGTCGCGCGGCGCGCGCAGCGCCTCGGGCGAGAGCCTCGCCACCACGGTCACGCCGAACGCGGCCTCGTCGGCGAGCACGCGCGCGAGGCGTGCGGTCGCCACCTCGTCGCCGACGAGCAGCACGCGCGCCGCGCCGCCGCCCGACGTGCGCAGCCGCGCGGCGACGCGCCAGAAAGCGACCCGTCCGCCGCACAGCAGGACGAACGCGCCGACCCCGTAGAGGCCGACGAAGAGACGGCTCACGTACGAGAGCTTGAGGACGAAGAGCCCGGCCAGCGTCGCCACCAGCGCGAGCGCGATCGCCACGGCCACGCGGCGCACCGCGTGGCGCAGGTGCGACAGGTTCACCGATCCGTACGCGCCGAGGCGCCACAGCACGATCATCGTGGTGAGCGCCGTCATCGCGGCGGGTCCGGCGTAGAGCTCCGGGTCGTAGAGGTTGGTCAGGTCGGACGGCAGCAGCGTGGTCTTGGCCCAGTACGCGAGCGGGAACGCGAGCAGCAGCAGGAACCCGTCCACGAGCTGCGCGAGGTGCCGCAGGTGAGCTGCGGGACCGCCGCGCGCCACCGCGCGCGGGCGCCGCGTCACGGCGCGTCCGTTGCCACGCTCGGGGTTCGGCTGCACCATCTGTCCCCCGGAGCCAGCGCTCCCCTCAACCCCGCCGTGCCTTGCGGCGACCAAGGCCATGCCACGCAGGCGTTACCCCAGAGGATGTCGGAAGGAAAGGGGCGCCGCCCCTTTCCCTCGACACGGCGAAGCCGCGTCGAGCCTCTCTTTCCCCGCTCGCTGCGCTCGGCCGCTCGCCTCCGGCTTCGCAGAGGGGCCAGTGCCGTGCGGTCACGGCCGTGCGACGAGATCGCGGGCGAGGCGCTCGTACGCCGACGTCACGTCCTCCCAGTCGTAGAGCTCCGCGACGCGGCGCCTTGCTGCGGCCGCGTGCGCGGCGCGCGCCTCGGCCGCAGCGGGCGCGGCCATGACCTCGCGCAGCCGGCGTGCGAGGTCCGCGGCATCGTTCTTCGCGTAGTACCAGCCCGCCTCGCCGAGGACCTCGCGGTGCTCGGGGATGTCGTTCGCGATCACCGCACGGCCCGCGGCCATCGCCTCGAGCAGTGCGGGGTGCGTGCCGCCGACGTCGGTCGCCTGCACGTAGCAGGACGCGTTGGCGCGCAGCTCGTCGTAGCCGCGGCCGTAGATCGCCCCTGCGAACACCACGCGGTCGCTGCCGGCCGCGATCTCGCGCAGCTTCGCCTTGTACGCGTCCGCGTACGGCGCGTCGCCGACGACGACCAGCGGACACGACACGCCGGACTCCACGAAGCCACGGATCACCACGTCGGCGTTGTTCTCCGGCTCGAGGCGGCTCACGTAGAGGACGTAGCCGTCGGGGGCGACGCCGAGCCCTGCCAGCGCGTCGGTGGTCGCGACGTCCGGCGCGGTCGCGCCGTAGGCGATCATCTCGACGTTCGCGACGCCGCGCGCGCGCAGCCAGCCCTCGATCACCGCGCAGTCGGCGATGACGACGTCGGTCCAGCGCGGCCCGAGGACGCCGGCGAGGCGGTAGACGTTTCGTCCGAGGACGCCCCACTTGCGGCGCTCGCTCTCGATGCCGTCGATCGCGAGCGCGGTGCGGATGCCCGCCGCGCGCAGCACCGGCAGCGAGAGGAAGTTGGCGCTGTTGCACACCAGCGCGAACTCGAAGCCCTGCGTGCGCGCGTGCCGCGCGCTGCGCCAGGTGTGAACGACGGTCTCGAGGTGCTTGCTGCGCGGCGCCGGCAGCACGACGAGACGGACGCCGCGCCACGTCGTGCCGTCGAGCGCGGGATCGACGTTGCCCGCGCGGCAATAGACCGTGACGTCGTGGCCGCGCGCCGCGAGCCGCGTGGCGAGCTGCTCCGCAAACGTTTCGAAGCCGCCGTAGTTGGCCGGGATGCCGCGCGTCCCGAGGATCGCGAGGCGCAGCGGCCGGGCGCTCGCATCCCTGGCGGCGGTCGAGTCGGGACGGGCTTCCATGCGCGCGCCGTTCCGTATCATCGGCGGTCCGGCGCGCAACCGTGCACGGCGCGGACGGTGCCCGGACGCGAGCGCGCGACAGGCGCGCCGGGATTCTGGTAGAGCGTGCGCGTGGCAGCCGCAGCCGAGCTCTCGCAGGACGACATCAAGACCGGACTCGCGCGCCTCAAGTACTTCACCACCACCCGCGTCGAGACCGCGATCTTCCTCGCCGTGCGCCTCGGCAAGCCGCTGCTCGCCGAAGGACCGGCCGGCGCGGGCAAGACCGAGATCGGCAAGGTGCTCGCGTCGCTGCTCGACACCGAGCTGGTGCGGCTGCAGTGCTACGAGGGACTCGACGAGGCGCGCGCGCTCTACGAGTGGAACTACCAGAAGCAGCTGCTGCGCATTCAGAGCGACCAGTCGGAGCACCTCGGCTGGAACGCGGTCTCGGAGCACATCTTCTCGCGCGACTACCTGCTCGAGCGGCCGCTGCTGCGCGCGATCACCGCGCCGAAGCGCGTCGTCCTGCTGATCGACGAGGTCGACAAGGCAGACGAGGAGTTCGAGGCGTTCCTGCTCGAGGTGCTCAGCGACTTCCAGGTGACGATTCCGGAGCTGGGCACCGTCCGCACCGAGCAGCGGCCGGTCGTCGTGCTGACGTCCAATCGCGTGCGCGAGCTGTCCGAGGCGCTGCGCCGCCGCTGTCTGCACGTGTGGGTGGACTTCCCCGGCCCGGCGATCGAGGCGACGATCGTCGCCGAGAAGGTGCCAGAGCTCGACGCGGCGCTCGCCGGACACGTCGCGCGCTTCGTCGCGCAGCTGCGCAAGCTCGACCTGCGCAAGGCGCCGTCGATCGCGGAGACGCTCGACTGGGCGCGCGCGCTCGTCGCGCTCGGCGTGCACGAGCTCGACCCGTCCGTCGTGCGCGCGACCGAGGGTCTGCTCTTCAAGCACGAGGAGGACGCGCGCAAGGCGCACAGCAAGCTCGCTGGCCTGCTCTCGGCCGCGCGCTAGCAGTTCTACACGCCTTGCAGCTTTGCCCGATCCGCTGCAGCGGAAAAGGCCCGTCGTTCCTGCGTTCCCCGTGGTGCGCGAGTTGCTGAAGGCAGCCGTCGTGCTCACGCTGCTGCTGCCCCTCACCCGCGCGAAGATCCTTCTCCTCGCGAACGCGCTGCTCCAGCTCGTCGACGGCTACGTCACGCTGCTGGGCACGGGTCGCGGCTTCATGGAGGGCAACCCGCTCGTGCGGAGCCTGATGGCGGAGTTCGGTCCGGCGGCCGGCATCCTGCTCGTCAAGCTCATGGCGCTGGGCTTCCTGTACTACCTGTACAAGCGGCGCAGCCATCCGCTGGCCGAGCCGGGCATGGCGTACCTCGCGGTGGTCTACGTGGTGATGGCCGTGCTGCCGTGGACCATGCTGCTGTCGGCGCAGCCCGGCTGAGTCACCCGGGGCGAACGGGCTCGCCGGCGGTGATCAGGCGTCGAGCAGCGCGCGCGCGGTCTCGTCGAGCGCTTCCTCGAGCGCGTCGATCGACTTTGCTTGACGGAGGTTGCTGACCAGGTAGTCGACGCCGGCCTCGGCGTAGGCCTCGAGGTCGCGGCGGATCTTCGCGGGCGTCCCGTACAGCGGACGGTCGTCGGGACGGTCCTCGCGCCGCACGAGGATGCCCTTGCGCATGCTGACCGACAGCGGGTGCGAGCGCTTCGCGGTCGCCTCTTCCGCGCGCGCCTTCTCGACCAGCGGTCTCGTCTCCTCGGGGGAAAGGTCGATCAGGTGCAGGCCGTCGCCGAGCGCGATCGCGCGCCGGATCGCGGCGTCGGAGTTGCCGCCGATCCAGATCGGCGGCCACGGACGCTGCGCCGGCTTCGGCCCGGTGCGCACCGGCGGCAGCGTGTAGTGCCGTCCCGTGAACGCGGCGACGTCGTCGCGCCACAGGCGCCGGCAGACCTCCAGATACTCGTCGGTGACGGCGCCGCGATGGCGCGCGTCCTGGCCGACCGCGGTGAACTCCTCGCGCAGCCAGCCGACGCCGACGCCGAACAGCACGCGCCCGCCGGACAGCGCGTCGAGCGACGCGACGATCTTCGCCGTCACCACGGGGTTCCGGTACGGCATCACGTAGACGCTCACGCCGAGCCGGATGTGCGAGGTCGCTCCGGCGAGGAACGCGAGCGTGGTGAGCGGCTCGTAGAACTCCTCGATCACGCCCATGTCGCCGGGCTTCGGGTCGGGGTTCTTGTCGAACGGGTAGATGCTCTGCACGCCGACCGGTGCCACGAGGTGATCCGCGACCCAGATCGAGTCGACGCCCAGCGCTTCCGCGCGGCGCGCGAGGCGCACCATGTTCTCCGCGGTGGCGAGCGGACCGTAGTTCGGAACGGCGATGCCGAAGCGCATGCGCTCTCCCCTCCTCGTCAAGCGTCGCCGCGCAGCGCGGCGTCGATCAGCGCCGGCAGCGTCGTGCCGAGCGCGCCGTCGAGCTTCGCGTCGGCGAGCCCATCGTAAGGCGTCGCCGAGCGCGTCAGGATGAGCACGCTCGCGCCGGCGCCCTTCGCGATCTCGACCAGCGACGCGGCCGGCTGCACCTGCAGCGACGAGCCGATCGCCAGCAGGCAGTCGCAGGTCTCGGCGAGCCGGATCGACTCCTCGAGCACGTCGCGCGGCAGCGACTGCCCGAACGACACCGTCGCGGGCTTGAGGATCCCGCCGCAGCCGTCGCAGCGCGGCTCCTCGTCGCCGGCGGCGACGCGCGCCAGCACCGGCTCGATCGGCTCGAGGCGATCGCACTGCAGGCACACCGCGGAGCGGTTGGTGCCGTGCAGCTCGAGGACGCGGCCGCTGCCCGCGGCCTGGTGCAGGCCGTCGATGTTCTGCGTCACCACCGCTTCGAGCCGTCCCGCGCGCTCGAGGCGCGCGAGCGCGCGATGTCCGGCGTTGGGCTGCGCGTCGAGCATCACCGGGACGGTCGCCATCTTGTAGCGCCAGTGCTCGCGGCGCGCGTCCGGCGAGCGCACGAAGTCGCCGTACTCGATCGGGCGGAAGCGCTCCCAGACGCCGCCGGGGCTGCGGAAGTCGGGGATCCCCGACTCGGTGCTCAGCCCCGCGCCGGTGAGCGCGAGCGCGCGGCGGCTCGCGCGCAGGAGTCCACGCGCGTGCTCGAGAATCTCCGTGTCCGCGTGCGGATCGTCCATGCCGGCGCCGAGTTTGACCGCTTTGCGGGCCGCGTGGCAAGCACGTCGCGGCGCCGCACGCGTCAAGCAAGGAGGAAACACCCATGTTCGATCTCGCAGGACGCACGGCGCTCGTGACCGGAGCCGGACAGGGCGTCGGCGCCGGGATCGCGCACGCGCTCGCCCGCCAGGGAGCCGCGGTCGCGGTCAACGACCTGGTCGCGGAGCGCGCCGCGCAGACCGTCGCGGCGATCCGCGGCGACGGCGGACGCGCCGAGGCCGTCGGCTTCGACGTCACCGACTACGACGCCGTCAGCCGCGGCGTC
This sequence comes from Binatia bacterium, assembly GCA_046327915.1. Classification (GTDB taxonomy): domain Bacteria; phylum Desulfobacterota; class Binatia; order UBA12015; family UBA12015; genus VGTK01. Next base: position 22,903 of record JAXLXO010000010.1, read on the forward strand.
GCGGCGGTGGAGAGCGCGCTCGGTCCCGTCGCGATCCTGATCAACAACGCCGGCGTGCCTGCGGGCATGAACGTCCAGCTGTTCCGCGACAGCCAGCCCGCCGACTGGCGCAAGTACGTCGACCTCAACGTCTACGGCGTCATGAACTGCTCGCGCGCGGTGATCGAGGGCATGTGCGCGCGCGGCTTCGGCCGGATCGTCACCATCTCGTCGGGTGCCGGCACCGTCGGGCTCGCGTTCGGCGTGTCCGCGTACGCGGCCGGCAAGGGCGGCGGCATCAGCTTCATGCGCCACCTGGCACTCGAGAACGCGCGCTCCGGCGTGACGGCGAATACCATCGCGATCGGGCTCATCGACAACCAGGCCGACCCGTCGGTCACGGAGTTTCTCGCGAAGGGCATCCCGGTCGGGCGGCTCGGCCAGCCGGACGACATCGCGCCGCTGTGCGTCTACCTCGCGTCGAACGAGGCGGGCTGGATGACCGGGCAGACGATCGAGCTGAACGGCGGCAGCACGACTACTTGAACGAGGGGCCACGACGCCCCTCGCCCCACGCGGCGAAGCCGCGCGGGGCCCCACTCCCCGCGGTCGCTTTGCTCCGCGCTCGCCGTTGGCTCGCGTGCACGAGACGGTGGCGGTGGTGCTTGGGAGCGCTCCCCCCTTCGCGCGTGCGCGCGGCACCACCGGAGGCACGTTCTGCGCGCGCAAAGGCGCGAGCGTCAGCCGCGCAGCGCCATGAGCTCGATGCGGGTGCCGTCGGGGTCGGCGAGGAAGACGAGGTCGATGCCCGGCGACTGCCGCGTGTCCGGCAGCAGCGTCGCGCCGAACTCGACGAGCCGCTTCGCGACGCGATCGACGTCGTCGACGTGGAACGAGAGGTGCGTGAGGCCGAGCTGGTTGCGGCGCGTCGACGGTGCGCCCTCGGGCTTCGGCGACGACCAGCCGAGGAGCTCGATCTTGAGCCGTCCGCTGGTCACCATCTGCGACACGATCACCGCCGGTGGCGTCACCTCGAGCGCCTCGGCGAGGCCGGGCACCCAGCTGCCGTCGAGCTCGAAGCGCTCGGCGCGCTCGCAGCCGAGGCCGTCGCAGTAGAAGCGGATCGAGCGCTCCAGGTCCGAGACGCAGAGTCCCACGTGCGACCACTGGGGTACGGCGGCATCCGTCATCGCATCCTCCTCGGCGGCGAGCCGTATCATCCGTGCCCGCGCCGCGGAACCGATCGACGCCACGCGCCGCATGTGGCAACACGCGGACAGGATGAGTGCCCACGACCCCGTCGATCCCTTCGCACCGGCGCAGCTCGGACCCGTGACGCTGCGCAACCGCTTCCTCAAGGCCGCGACCTTCGAGGGCATGGCCGAGGGCAACCTCGTCAGCGACCGCCTGATCGACTTCCACCGCGCGATGGCCGCGGGCGGGATCGGCATGACGACCATCGCCTATCTGGCGGTCTCGGAGGACGGCCAGGGCGCGCCGAACGAGATCGTCGTGCGTCCGGAAGCGGTGCCGGGGCTGCGCCGCATCGCCGACGCGGTGCACGCGGAGGGCGCGCGCATCTCGGCGCAGATCGGACACGCGGGACCCGTCGCCGCCGCGACCGGACGCCGCGGCCTCGCACCGTCGCGGCAGTTCAGCCCGATGGCGTTCCGCTTCACGCGCGCGATCGACGAGGACGGCATCGCGCGCGTGGTGCGCGACTTCGCGTCCGCGGCGAAGCTCCTGCAGGACGCGGGCTTCGACGCCGTCGAGGTGCACCTCGGGCACAGCTACCTGCTGAGCGCGTTCCTCAGCCCGAAGCTGAACCGCCGCACCGACCGCTACGGCGGCAGCATCGCGAATCGCACCGAGGTTCCGCGGCGCGCGGTGCGCGCGGTTCGCGACGCGGTCGGGAGGTCGATGGCCGTGCTCGCGAAGATGAACATGGCGGACGGCTTCAAGGGCGGCATCGGCGTCGACGAGAGCGTCGAGGCCGCGCGGCTGCTCGAGTCCGACGGCTGCCTCGACGCGCTCGAGCTGAGCGGCGGCAGCTCGCTCATGAACCCGATGTTCATGTTCAAGGGCGACGCGCCGATCGAGGAGATGGCCCTCGCCTTCCCGCAGCCGATCCGCACCGCGTTCCGCGTCATGGGCAGCCGCTTCCTGCCGACCTATCCGTTCGAGGAGGCCTACTTCCTGCCGATGGCACGACGCTTCCGCGCGGCGCTGAAGATGCCGCTGGTGCTGCTCGGCGGCGTCAATCGTCTCGACACCGTGCGCGGCGCGCTCGGCGAGGGCTTCGACTTCGTCGCCTTCGGACGCACGCTGCTGCGTGAGCCGGACCTGATCGCGCGCTGGCAGCGCGGCGACACCGCCGACGCCGCGTGCATCCACTGCAACAAGTGCATCCCGACGATCTACCGCGGCACGCACTGCGTGCTCGTGCCGGAAGACGCACGTCCGGGGCATCGGACGCGCGCGGGGGCCGCGGCCCCCGCCTGATCCGCGGAATCAGCGCATCTGCGCCGCGGCGAAGCCCTCGACGCCGATCAGCGGCAGCAGCTCCGGGCGTCCGATCTGGCGCACGAGGCTCGCGACGTCGAGGTACACGCGCTCGTTGGTGATCCGATCGCCGTCGAAGGTGAACACCGCGACGACCGGCACGCGGAACGCCTTGCCCGTCGGCTCGAGGCCCATGAACGGGCCCTTGTTGGTGCCGAGCAGGTCGAACTCGCTGATGATCGTGTCGTCCGCGACGTGCAGGCGCACGTTCTCGTGGCGCTGGTCGGGGAACGCCTTGCGCTGCCCGACGTGGTACGCGAGCACCGCGTCGCGTCCTTCGTGGATCTGCCCCGTGGGGACGATCTCGTAGCGCGGCACGTCCTTGAAGGTGCCGAGGCACGCGTCCCAGTCGTGCACGACCTCGGACTGGAAGTGGATGTCGAGCACCGCGAGTCGGCGGCGTCGCAGGTCGTCGGTCGTCATGTCGTTCGTCCCTCCGCTGGCCCGTGCCGGTCGGTCATGCGGGCGCGCGCAGCTCGTCCGCCGCGATGCCCAGGATCTCGTCCGCGGCACCGAGCGCGACGAAGTGTCCGGCGCCCTTCACCTCGTGCCATACCGCGCCGGGCATCCGGTCGGCCACCGTGCGGTTGATGAACGCCGGGACCAGCGTGTCGTCGTCGCCCTGCCACATGTGAACCTTCCGCCGGATCGCACCGACGTCGAAGGCCCAGCGGCGGTAGAGCATCTCGGCGTCGCGGACGAGCCCGTCGCTGCCCTGCGCGAAGCACTCGGCGCTCGACTCGCAGAAGACGTCCTCGACCCCCGGCCGCGCCAGGATCGCGGCGTCGTACGGGTTCACCGCCTGGCGCAGCTGCTTGACGTACGTGCCGCGGAAGTGCGCGGCCGTGACGCCGAGCGCCGCGTACATGAGGCGGAACCCGGGCTCGAAGTGCAGCGCCAGGAAGCCGCCGAGCGCGTCGACCTTCGACAGGCGGTCGGCCGCCCAGTTGTCGCCGAACGCACCGTAGCTGCCGCCCGCGATGCTGCTGACGTGACGCAGCCGTGCCGGGTCGACGTACGCGGCGGCGGCGAGCGCCCACGGTCCGCCCTCCGACCATCCGGTCACGCCGAACTCGCGCTGCCCGAGCGCGTCGGCGATCGCGACGAGGTCGTCGGCCCAGCCGGCCCAGCTGCGCTCCCTCTGCGGGCTCGAGCGTCCGATCCCGGGCCGGTCCACGCCGACGAAGCGCAGGCCGTGCTTGACGGCGGCGTCCGCGAACAGCCGCGCCTCGAGGCGGCTGCCGGGTCCGCCGTGGTCGTGCAGGACGAGCGGTCCCTGCGGATCGCCGACCTCCAGGTACGCGAGCGTGCGCCCGTCGCGGGCCGTGACCGTGCCTGTCGTCTCCATCGCCCCTCCCCCGGCGGACGGTAGCAGGTCGCGCACCCTCGACGAACTTGACGAACGCCACCGCGACGGACCATACCGCCGGACGCATGTCGTCCTGGTTTCGCTGGATCGACCCGGCCCGCGTCCGCGCGCACGTGGCCGACGTGAACGACGGCATCATCGCCGTCGCCGCGATGAGCGAGGGGCTGACCGGCGCCGGCGCGCCGCCCGCGACGGTGTACTCGATCATCATCCTCACCGCGCTCGCCGGCGCGACGTCGGTCGCGGGCGTGCGCTTCGGCGAGGTCAGCGCCGACCGCGAGGTCGAGCAGACCCTCGTCGAGGAGGAGAAGCGCCTGCTCGCGCTGAGCCCCGAGGAGGAGACCGCCCAGCTCGCGGAGTTCTACGAGGCGAAGGGCCTCAACCCGGCGCTCGCGCGCCAGGTCGCCGAGGAGCTCAGCGCACGCGACGCGCTGTCGGCGCAGCTCGAAGCCGAGTACGGTCTCCGCGAGCTCACCGCGGCGACCACGCCGTGGCGCGACGGCCTGTTCGCCGGGGTCGCGTTTCTCGCCGGCGCCTCGGTGCCCGTCGCGATCGCGCACTTCTTTCCGGGGCCGTTGCTGTGGGAGTCCACGCTGCTCGCCGCGATCGCGTCGCTGACCATCACCTCGATCGTGCTCGCGCGCCTCGGCCAGACGCAGGTGTGGCGGACGATCCTGCGCTCGCTGGTCGTCGGCGCCGCCTCGCTCGGGCTCACCGCGCTGGTCGGCGCGCTGGTCTCGTAGGCCGCGCCGCCGTCAAGCGACGATCGCCGCCGCGCGCAGCTCCGCGATGCGCTCGCCGAGGCCGATCTCGCGCAGGATCTCGTCGGTGTGCTGCCCGAGCCCGGGAGTGCCGTCGCGCAGCCTCGCCGGGGTCGCGCCGAACTGCGCCGGGTGGCGCGGCAGGCGCGCCTTGCCGACGATGTGGTGGTCCTGCATCTCGAACAGCCCGATCGCGACCGCATGCGGGTCGCGCGTGATCTGATCGGGCGTCAGGATCATCGCGAACGGCACGCGCTCCGCCTCCAGCCGTCGCGTCGCCTGCTCCATCGTCAGGTTCGCCGCGTGCGCGTAGCAGAGGTCCATGATCGGCTCGAGCGCTTCCCGGTTCCTGATGCGCTCGGCGATCGTCTTGATGCGCGGATCGTCCCAGCCGGCGACGTCGAAGGCGCGGCACATCCCCGCGAAGTCGTTGTCGGACGTGGGCGTGACGATGCCCCAGCCGTCGACGAAGCGGAACGGCTTGAAGCCGGCGACGAAGCTCGAGTGCTGCGACTTGTCCGACTCGGTCAGCACCTCGTTCGCGGCGGCGTCTGCCCACAGGAACGACACCACGGCGTCGACCATCGCGAGCTGCACGTGCTGCCCGCCGCGCCCGCGCTCGCGCGCAAACAGCGCCGCGGTGATCGCCTGCGACGCGAACAGCGCGGTCACCTTGTCGGCCGCGGTCTGGCGCAGGAAGACCGGCACGCCGTCGTCGGGATCGGCCTGGCTCGCGGCGAGGCCGCCGTACGCCTGCATCACGGTGTCGTACGCGCTGCGGTCGCGATACGGGCCTTCCGCGCCGAACCCCGACAGCGAGCAGTAGACCACGTCCGGATTGACGGCGCGGATCGCGTCGTAGCCGAGGCCGAGTCTGTCGAGCACGCCGGGGCGGAAGTTCTGGATCACGACGTCGGACTGCGCGGCGAGGCGCCGCACGAGGTCCGCGCCCTCGGGCTTCGTCATGTCGACGACGATGGAGCGCTTGCCGCGGTTGCAGACGAAGTAGAGCGACGTCATGCCGTTCACCGCGACGCCGACCCAGCGCGCGATGTCGCCGATCCCCGGACGCTCGACCTTGATCACCTCGGCGCCCTGATCGGCGAGCAGCGCGGCGGCGTACGGTCCGGTCAGCGCGATCGAGAGGTCGAGCACCTTGATGCCGGCCATCGGCCCGTCGCGATGCGTGGTCGGCGGTGCGGACGTCATTCGACGAACTCCTTCTGCGAGCGCGCCCTGCCCTGCGGCCCGCTGTACGCCATGCCCCACTTCGGCTGCAGCCGGAACTGCGGCACGCGAACGGTCGCTCGCGCGGCGAGCCACGAGTCCATCAGCGCGTCTTCCGCCGCGTAGTCGAACGGATCGGTGAGGATCTTCTCCTCGAGCCCGCCGTACTCGAGCGGGTTGTCCGCATACCAGCGCGCGGTGCGGCGCACGGCCTCGCGCGCCGGCACGAGATCGCGATGGCCGAGCTGGCGGTGAAGGCGCGTCAAGTCGAGCACGCGGTGCGTCGGCAGCGGCTGCGTCAGCAGCGGACGCGCCGGGATCGCGAGGTCGTACGGCATCGACACGACCTCGAGCTCGGCACCGAGCTCCTGCGCGCACAGCTCGACGACCTGCCGGATCGTCAGCACCTCCTCGTCGGCGACGTTGAAGATGGTTCCTGCGGAGAGCTCCGGGTGCTCGATCGCGCGCGTCACCGCGGCCGCAGCGTTCCGCGTGTAGCAGTGGTGGTGCAGCGTCAGGCCTTCGTCGGCGAGCACGATGCGGCGGCGGCCGTCGCGGATCCGTCGCACGATCGACCACTCGCGCGGCGTCGGCTGGTACGGACCGTAGAGGTACGGGTAGCGGAAGTGCGCCGCGCGTGGATGCGCCGCGTACACCGCCTGCTCGGTGCGCACGATGCGGTAGCCCTTCTCGTCGATCGCGGGATCGAGCACGAGGTCGCCGTCTTCCGCGAGCGGAACCGGCACGCCGGGCGGGTCGAACTGCCACGCGTCGCTCCAGCCGCGGTACGCCGGGACGCCGCCGATCGACACGAAGTGTCCGCAGATGCCCGCAGTCGCCTCCGCGATGCGGCGCAGGCGTCCGTACATCGCGGCGATCACGTCCCAGGTCGTGCCCGCGATCGCGGCGCGGAACGAGGCGTCGTCGAACGGGTCGGCATGGATGTGCTCGACCTCGGCCGGCGTCTCGGGACGCTCGTGCGTGCCACGGTGCAGCATCGTCACGGCGTGCCCGTCGTCGACGAGCTTGCGGACGATCGGAGTGCCGGTGGGTCCGGTGCCGCCGATGACGAGGATCTTCACCGGGCCGTTATGTCCGCCCGCGCCGCCGGCCCGCAAGGCGCGCGCGCGTGCCGGCGATCAGTGCGCGTCAGGCGCCGGCTGCTGCTGCGTCCCTTCCTGCTGCTCCTGCCGGCGCATCTGGCGCTGCAGCTTGCGCGCCGCGCGCTTCGCCTCCCGCTCGGCGCGCCGGCTGTGCCCCGCCGGCTGGCCGGCGATCGCCGGCGGAGCGGGCTGATTGCCCGTCGCGGCGTGCGGCGTCCCGGACGCGGCGACGCGAACCCCCGCGGGCTCCGCGGGTGGTACCGCGCCGTGGCCGCCGAGCGCGCTCACCGCCGCGCTCGCGGGATCGGCGAGCTGCAGGCCGCCGGCGAGGACCACCGCAGCCGTGAGTAGAGTCTTCCAACCTCGGGCCATGCACGACCTCCCTCGTTGCATCATGCCGTCGCTGCGCGCCGATCTGCGGCGCATCGACTCCGACGCGCCGATCGAGCGGGAAATTCGACCGCTCGCGCGCGTGTGCGCTTCACGGATTGGCCCTGCGACGAAGATCGGCAGGCGATCACGTTCCACGTCGTCTTCCCCGCGGTCGAACGGGGACCCGTCTACCGGCTTGGCGCTCCCTCCTGTGCTGCACCCATCGACGACTTCCACACGAACATGCGTACGCCCTCGATCTGCTCCGGGGACAGAGGAGGAAGGGTCATGCGCGTGTTCGGATCGAACTTCTTCGGGCCGCTGATCCACTTGCCCGCCCACTCGAAGTCGACGCGATCCGCGACGTGGATCAGGTCCGGACCCTGCTGGTTGACCGGCTGCGTCTCGACGACCTTGCCGAGCGAGTGGCACTGGGCGCACGTCACCACGAACAGCGTCTTGCCCGCCTCCACCTTGTCGGCCGGGAACTTCGCCGGGTCTGGCTTGACGATCGGCGTGTCGGGTCGATTGCCGACCTTCGCGAGGTAGCGCGACATGACGGTCGCCTCCTCGGGGGAGAGCCCGAGGTGCGGCATGCGGTACGGCCGCCACGGGTAGATCTTTCCCACCGGGCGCGGGTCCGGCAGGAACTTCTGCACCCAGGCGGGATTCAGCTTCTGGCCCGTGAGCCGGAAGTCGGGACCGACCTGGCCGCCCTTGCCGTCGTCGAGGATGTGGCACGCGCGACAGCTGTACTTCGCGGCCACCATGCGCCCGGCCTCGAGCGGATCTGCCGGTAGCGGCTTCGCCGGCTGCGGGCTCGCGAGGGTCTGCACGTAGTCGACCACCGCCCAGCGGTCGGCCGGCTCGAGGACGTCCTCGTAGGCCGGCATCGGGGTGCCGTCGAGTCCGGTGGTCAGGCGCAGGTAGAGGTCGGCGCGCTCGCCGCCGCCGCGGAAGCGGCCGTCGGTGAAGTCGCGCGGCTTGACCGGGTTACCCTCGCTGTCCTTCATCTGGTTCGCCGTCGGTCCGTCGCCCTTGCCGGTCTCGCCGTGGCAGCTCGCGCAGCCCGCGTCCTTGAAGAGCTCCTTGCCGTGCGCGATGGAGGCCGGGGTCGCGGGCGGAGCGCTCGCGGCGTCCGCCTTGACGGTGGCCGGCTCCGGCTCGTCCAGCACGTCGGCGAGCTTCAGCACGTAGGCCGCGATCTTCCTGCGATCCGCTTCGGGGAGGAAGGCGAAGGACGGCATCGCGGTGCCGGGAATGCCGCGCTCGATCGTACGCAGGATGTCCGCAGTCGCGGGCGGCTTCCCGCTCGGCGTGGTGCGCAGCTTGAACGGTCCGGCAACGAAGTTGCGCGGCTTCGGATCGATCCACTCCGCCGCCAGGCCCTGACCATCGCCGCGCTCACCGTGGCAACCGGCGCACTCCTGGAGGTAGAGGGCCTTGCCGGCCGTCGCATCGGCCGCCGTCAGCGGCCGCGGCGCGCCCTCGGCCGCGGCCAAGGCGCCGGTCCGGGCGAGAATGGCGATCAGGGCCGTGATGCACAGTCGTCTCTTCATGGGACACCTCGATCGGTGTGGGGAGCCGTCCGCGCGAGCGTCGCCGGATCGCGGACGAGGTCTTCGAGAGCGACGACCTCTCCTGCGTGCGCAGCGGCGTACTCGCGCGCCGCGTCCGCCGCAGCGAAGGCGACGATGCCGCGCCCCATCGGCGTGTCCGTCGCGGGTACGCGCACCAGGGTCGCGCCGAGCAGCGGAACGAGCTCGCTGCCCGCGTGGTCCTCGACCCAGGCGCCGGGCATCTCGCCGTGCCGCGCGACCATCGCCTGCAGCAGACAGCCGACGTCGTCGTACTTCGTGAGCACGCCCCGAGCGTCGCGCAGCTCGCCTGCGAAGCCTGGACGGCTGAGGATCATGCGGCACTGCGCGCAGGTGTCGCGCCCGTAGGCGATCGGCTCGGGCCCCTCCCCGGGACGCGGCCCGAGCACGAGCACGGCGAGCACCACCGCCGCCGTGAGCAGCCCGGCCGCGATGACCAGTCGCTTCACTGCACGGCCGCCTTCCGGAACAGGGCGTACCCGGCGCCGAGCGTGACCAGCGAGGTCGCGAGCAGGGCGCCGACAAGCATGGCAACGAGCCCGGCCGCACCCAGGAGATCGACGCCGTAGACGCCGACCGGACCGAGCACGTCGATGCGGTCGGACAGCGCGAGCGTGCCCAGCACGCGCGCCTGCTGCACGGGGTTCAGGAGCGCAAGGACGAAGACCTGGCCGGGCGCGAGGTTGCGCGCCACGGTGAGGCCGATCGTGCCGAGATCGGATACGTAGACCAGCAGCAGCCAGACCGAGAACGCACCGCCGACCACGCGCGCGCGCGAGCGCAGCCCGACCGACAGCGCCGTGCCGACGCCGAGCGTCGCGGCGGCGAGCAGCAGCGTGATCGCGACCAGCGCGAGGAACGCGCGAACGTCGCCTCCGCCAGCCGACCATCCGACGATCACCCCCGTCGCGCCGAAGCCGACCGCGATCGCGGCCGCGACCGCGGCGAGCAGGCCCGTGTACTTGCCGGCGAACACCTCGAGGCGCGTCACCGGCTGCGCGAGCAGGAGCCCGAGCGACTGGTCCTCGATCTCGCCGGCGATCGACAGCCCACCGAGCGTCAAGGTAACGAGCGGCACGAACACCAGCGCGAGGTTCAGCAGGCTCGCGGTGGTGCGGTCGAATCCGGCGAGCCCCGAGCGCTGGGCGCCGGCGAGACCGAGCATCGACAGACCGAGGGAGAGCAGCAGGAAGCAGATCGCCGCCATCGCGAACCAGCGGCTGCGCATCGCCTCGCGCAGCTCGCGCGCGGCGACCAGACCGACCACACGGAGCCTCATCGGCGCTCTCCCCGCGTCGCGATGCGCACGACGCGCGCATGGTCGGGCGCCGCGACGCGGCCGGTGACGACACGGCCGCCGTCGAGACGGATCGTGCGATCGGTGAGTGCCGCGACCTCCTCGTTGCGGTGCGATGCGAGCAGCAGCGTGTGTCCGTCGCCGCGCAGGCGGCGCACGAGCTCGACGAACGTCCGCTGGCCTTCTTCATCGAGGCTGGCGCTCGGCTCGTCGAGCAGCAGCACCGGCGGGTCGCCGAGCAGCGCGACCGCGATCGCGAGGCGCTGCTGCATGCCGCCCGAGAACGTGCGCACCCGGTCGTTGACGTGGTCCTCGAGCCCGACGTCGCGCAGCGCTCCGGCGACCCGGTCGCGCGGCACGCCGCGCAGGCGCGCGACGAAGGTCATCACCTCGCCCGCACGCGCGTCGCCGAAGGCGACCTTCTGCGGCACGTAGCCCACGCGCGAGCGCGCTTCGATCGGGTCGCGCACGACGTCGCGGCCGTCGATCGTCGCCCGGCCCGTGAACGGCACGAGCCCGAGGAGGCAGCGCAGCGCGCTGGTCTTGCCCGAGCCGTTCGGTCCGACGAGGGCCACCGACTCGCCGCGCGCCACGACGAAGTCGACGCGCTCGAGGATGCGGCGCTCGTCGATCACCAGCGTGAGCTGCTCCGCCTCGATCATGCGAGCACCCGGCGCACCCCGGCGAGGGACAGCGCGACCAGCGCGAGCAGCATGGCACCGACCACCGCCAGGCCCAGCCCCCCGCGAGCCGCGTCGCGGCTCTCGGTCCACGCCGTCAAGACAGGGCGGACGAGCGGGTGCATGTCGGCGAGCCTGGGCCGCGGGGCGAAGATCGGGAACAGGCGCGCCGCCGTGTCGATCGCGTCGGCGCCGGCCGTGCCGGCGTAGAACGCGAGCGCCGGATGGCGCGCGGCGAGATCCTCGTAGGTGCTCTCGAGACGGTAGGGCAGCTCCGAGAGTCCGTCGCCGTCGGCATCGTAGACCGCGGCGTCACTCCAGTAGTTGCCGCGTCCGCCGACCGACCACTCGTTGCCGTCGGCATTGCCGCCACCCATCACCTCGACCTGCGTCCGGTTGCCGATCAGCGCGTTCTCCCAGAGGCGGATGCCGCGCGACGCCGGCTGCAGCGCGATTCCGGTGTCGCTGCGCGCGATCAGGTTGCCGCGCACGTCGACGCGGCCGCCACGCGACTGCGGCGCACCGTCGAAGAACAGCCCCGTCGTGTTGTGCACGAAGCGATTGCCGACGATGAACACGTCGTCGGCGTCCTTCAGCAGGAGGCCGTACGCCGCCGGTCCGCTCGAGAAGGAGAACGAGTTCTCGGTCAGCTCGATGTTGCGGCTGTACATGATCGCCGCTCCGACCTGGTTGTCCTCGAAGCGGTTGCGACGGAAGACGTTGTCGTTCGAGTACATGTAGTGCAGGCCGTAGCGGCTGGTCCGCACCACGTTGTCCTCCGCGGTCGTGCCCGACGAGTACCAGACGATCACGTCGCGGCTGCGCTCGACGCGGTTTCCGGCGAGCACGCAGCCGCTCGAGTACCAGAGGCGGATGCCGTCGCCGCGGCGCACGTGCGGCAGGTCCTTGCCGACGACCGTCGTGCCCTCGATCCGGCAACGATCGCCCTGCACGACGAAGATGCCGAACAGGACGTCCTCGAGCCGTGTGTCGACGATGCGCACGTCGGCCGCGTGATCGATGCGGATCCCGGAGTCCTCGGCGTCGTAGCCCATGCCGCTGCCGCGCACCGTCAAGCCACGCACCTCCGCGCCGGACGCGGCGATGCGGAGCACCGTGCCCTCCCCGCCGGCATCGAGAACGGCGCCGGGCCGGCCGACGAGCCGCACCGCCTTGTCGAGCACGACGCGCTCTCGATGGACGCCCGGCGGCACGACGATCTCGTCGCCGTCCCGCGCCGCTGCGATCGCGCGGGCGATGCTGCCGTCGTCCGCTCCGACCTGGATGGTCGCCGCACCGGCCGGCAGCGCCACGACGAACACGACGAGGCCCGCGGCGGTCACGGCGGCGACGAGGCGGTAGCGCCTGAACCGCGACGGAACGCCGAGCGGCGTCGCGAAGATCAGGCCGAGCGACAGCAGCCCCGCGATCACGTCGACGTAGAAGCCCGCGCCGAGATCGGTCGAGACCTTGAACTGGCCGACCTCGTACGCGCCGAAGAGCTTGGGATCGATCTTGGTGACGGTGAGGTTCAACGCGGCCTCTGGATCGCGCTGGTTCACCGCCCTGTTCATCCAGAGCTTCAAGTCGATCGGCAGCGCCACCGGCATGACGAGGACCGGCATCACGGCGAGGAGCCGCAGCCAGCGCGGCCGCAGCCACGGTGCGACGAGCGCACCGATGACCGCGACGACCAGCCCGACCGGGGCGACCATCCGCTCGAGGCGTGCCAGCGAGCCCATCGGCCTGATGCCGACGTAGTGCCCGAGCAGGTCGACCTCCCGCACGTCGCCCTCGACCGTCCGTGGTCCGATCTCGATGACGAGCGTCCGCTGTCCGTACTGCGGCGCCTGGGACTTCATGATCCACCAGGGCAGCGTCCAGGAGACGAGGAGTGCGATCGCGACGACCAGCGAGATCGTGAGGCTCGCGGTCACGTCGCGTCCAGAGGCACTCCCCTGCCGCGCAGCGGCCTCCGCGCCGGAGGACGATGTTGCCGGAGCGTCCATGGCTATCCCTTCTTGGGCTCCACCAGCAGCCAGCCCGTGAACTCCATGTGCAGGGCCGAGCAGAACTCCGTGCAGTAGAACGGGTAGACGCCCGGCTTGCTCGCGACGAACTCGGCGCGCTCGGTCGCCCCCGGATCGATCGACAGGTTCACGTTGTAACCGTGCAGGCCGAAGCCGTGCGTCGCGTCGCGTGCGGTCTCGACGTTCGTCCAGTTGAAGACGACCTTGTCGCCCTGCTTGACGCGCACGATGTCGGGCGTGAAGTGCGAGCGCACGACCGTCCCGTCGACCGTGACCGTGTTGCCGTCACGCCGGACGGCTTCCTTGCCCTGCTCGGTCGCGTGGGTCGACTTCGCCATGGTGAGCGCGTCGAAGCCCGTCTCCGGGTAGACCGTCCACGCCTGCAGCATCTCGGTCGGGATCATCATCGAGTTGTGCGGCTCGCCGATGGTCGGCGTGTCCGACAGGACCTTCATCTTGTCGCCGCTGATGTCGATGAGCTGCAGATTCTGGGGATGCAGCGGGCCCAGCGGCGGGAAGCGGTCCACGGACCACTTGTTGAGCGCGACGATGTACTTGCCCCAGGGCTTCTTCGTGTTGGAGCCCGGCGCCTGCAGGTGGCCGATGTTGTACTGCACGGGCACCTTGTCGACCACCTTCCACGCCTTTTCGGGCGGGTTGTAGGGCGGTCCGAGGGTGTACTTGACGACCGTCGAGTCGAGGAAGTGCGACGTGTAGCCGTTGCCCTTGTTGTCGAAGACGCTGTGCAGAGGCCCGAGGCCGGTCTCGATGTGCGCCTCGATCACGGCGTCGTACTTGAGGATCGGGACGTCGTAGGGATCCTTGCCCTCGAAGGTCTTGTCGGCGATCGCCTTCTTGATCTTGTCGACCGAGTAGACGCTGACGTGGGGATCGAGCTTGCCGCTGACCACCACGTACTCGCCACCGGGGACGAGATCGACGCCGTGCGGGCTCTTCGACTCCGGAACGAAGTACAGCAGCCCCTCGGCGACGACGGTCGAGAGCGGGATCACCCTGAGGCCGTTGATGACCTTCACCTTGGCGGGGTCGTTGGCGACCTCGACGGCCCTCTTCCAGTCGATGACGTGGAGGTAGTCCATCTCGCGCTGCGAGGCACCGATCTCCATCGGCGGCTTCCCTTCCAGGTCACCGCCGGTCGCCATCTCGGTGTTCATCGAGTTGATGAAGAACAACCCCTCGGACGGGCCGCGGCCGGCGATCGAGAGATCCTGGAAGTACGGCGGCAGCTCGATCTGGAACGATTCCGCCGGCACGATGTGCCCCGCCTTGCGGTCGAACTTCAGGAAGCTCGCGACGCCGCGGTACTTCGCCTTGTAGTCCTCGATCGGCGCGTAGCCGTTGGCCTCGTTCAGCGGGTGCGGGAAGAAGCTGCTGACGATGATGTACTCGGAGTTGTCGGTGAACAGACCGTGGTGGTCCGAGTCCATGTTGGGGATCTTGTAGATCGACTTGACCTTGAAATCGCGCAACGACGCGATGGCGACGCGCCCGGCGCTCTTGTCGGTGCCGATCACCCATTCACCATCGTACTTGCCGTTGGTGAGCGACATCTGCGGATGGTGCAGGTCGCCCCACGTCTGGGTGGGCAGACCCTCGGCGAACGAGCCGTGCTTCAGGACCTCCGTGCCGCCCTCGTCGCCCTGCGCCCAGCCCTGCCACGAGTCGGGCGCGTAGACGGGGATCTCCTTCAGGAGACGCATCGACGGGATTCCGTACAGCATGATGCTGCCGCGGTGGCCGCCCGAGGTGAACATGACGAAGTCGTCGTACTTGCCCGGCGCGACGAACGTCTTCAGCGCCGCCTCGGCCTCGTCGGGGCTCAGGCCGCGCTGCTGGATGATCTCGTCCAGCGAGGAGCCGCCGCTCCCCTGCGCGGCCTCGCTGCTGCCGACCGGACCGCCGGGGCTGCGGCTCGAGAGGAGGACGGCCGTTCCCGCGATGGCCACCGCGGCAACCGCGATGGTCTGCACTCGTGTTCTCATGGACCCCTCCGCTGCAAGGACGCACTGCGCGTTGGGGCGGCACGCGTGCAACGGCCATACCACCACGCGTGCCGCCCGGGGTGCGACAATCCGCCGCGTTCCGGCACAAAGATGTATGCGATTGTCAGCTTTGAGAACGTGCGCCGGAGGTGGGACGCGCGCGCAGGAAACATGCCTCCTTGCGCCGGCGATACGCTGAACTCTGCTCTTCACGAAAAGATTCAGCTCGCATATATCTTTGCTGGGGAGGGGCCGGATGCGCCTGACACGACACGTCGACCTCGCGCTGCGCACGCTCATGTACCTCGGCCTGCGCGACGACCGGGTGTGCACGATCGCAGAGATCGCCGCCGCCTACGGCATCTCCGAGAGCCATCTGATGAAGGTGGTGCATCGCCTCGGCGTGCGCGGCCTGGTGCAGACGGTGCGCGGCCGCGGCGGCGGCCTCAGACTCGCGGTCGCGCCAGCCGACATCGGCATCGGTCGCGTGGTCCGCCTGCTCGAGGACGACCTGGGCCTCGTCGAGTGCTTCGACGGCCGGACCAACACGTGTCCGATTGCCGGCGCCTGCGCCCTCACCGGGATCCTCGACGAGGCGCTCGACGCGTTCCTGGGCGTGCTCGACCGCCACTCGGTCGCGGACCTGCTGAGCTCGCGCGGGGCGCTGCTGCGCCGCCTCGAGGCGGCCGATCGCATGGTCGTCGGTCGGCGCGACGGAGCGCGCATGCGATCCGCGCGCGCCCCGGTGGTGACCGGCGGACGGCGCGCGGCACCGCCGCGCGCACGGCGCCCGCGCCGCGACTGAGCGGCCACCGCCCGCTCACCCCGCCGCGTAGACACCGGGCGCGTCCGGCCGGAACGACTCCAGCAGGAACCGCTCCTGCGGCTTCTCCGACGGCGTCTTGGGAATCTCGTCCACCACCTGCAGCCAGCTCGGCACGAAGTTCGGCTCGAGCCCGCGCCTGCAGGCCGCGAACAGAATCTCCGGATCGATGCGCGTGCCCGCTCGCGGGACGACGGCTGCGACGACGTCCTTCTCGCCCGGTGCTCCCGATGCGGCGGGCACTCCGTAGACGAACACGTCGGACACCTCCGGCTGCTCGGCGATCACCTTCTCGACGAAGCCCGTGTTGATGAAGTCGCCGTTGTGCCGGATGCCGCCGCCCTTGCGATGGTCGAAGTAGAACCAGCCGTCCGCGTCGCGATGCCCCATGTCGCCGCTGCGCAGCCAGCCGCCGCGGGTCTTCGCACGCGACGCCTCCTCGTTGCCGAAGTACTCGACCTTCGCCTCCTCGCCGGTGGCGGGTCGTGACACGATCTCGCCCACCACGCCCGGCGGGCACTCGCGGTCGGCCTCGTCGACGACGCGCATGTCGAGACCGGGCACGGGCTTGCCGAAGCTCGCGGCGGGACCGATGCCCGGCGGGCGGAACGCGAGTCCGCCCTCGATCGCGCCGTACCACTCGAAGACGCGCACGCCGAAGCGGCGCTCGAACGGCTCGACGATCGAGCCCGGCATGCCCGCGTCGATCACCACGCGCACCGGATTGTCCGCGTCGTCCGCGCGCGGCGGCTCCGCGTAGATCGCCGTGCCCATGCCGCCGAGCATCGAGAACGTCGTGCAGCCGTGGCGCCGGCAGACGTCCCATAGCTTCGACTTGGTGAACCTCCTGCTGAACACGGCGCGCAGCCCGCCGTGCAGCGACGGTCCGAGCGTGACGGCCTGCGCGTTGCCGTGCGTGAGCGACAGCCCGGTGTAGGGACGCTCGTCCGGAGCGTAGCCGAGCAGCGCGCCCAGCATCGCGAACAGCGCGAAGCGCGAGTTCGGGAACACCACGCCCTTCGGATCGCCGGTGGTGCCCGACGTGTAGATGATCTGCAGCGGGTCGTCGTCGCCGCGCAGCCGCACGTCGACGGTGCGTGCGGGCGCGTCGAGCACCGCGGCGAGCGACTCCTCGCCGGGCTCGAGCCGCTCGCCGGAGTCGAGCGCGCCTTCCTCGCCGCTGCGCAGCACGAGCAGCCATTCGAGCCCCGGCACGACGGCGCGCACCGCACGCACTGCGGCGACGCAGTAGTCCGCGCATACGATGCCGCGGCACGCGGAGTTGCGCAGCGTGTACGCGAGCTTGTCGCCGCGCGTGCGCGGGTCGATCGGCACCGTCACGCACGCGGTCGTCGAGGCGGCGATCATGGTCTCGACGAATTCGGGGTGGTTGCGCAGCATGAGGCCGAAGCGCTCGCCGGGCGCGAGGCCGCGCGCGATCAGCCAGGCGGCGATGCGCTGCGCATTGCGCTGCAGGTCGGCGTACGTTCGCACCTCGTCGGCGCGGCCGTCGCCGAGGCTCAGGTGCTCGAACGTCAGCACGTCGATGTCCGGCGTGCGCTCGGCCCGCGTCGCGATCAGGTCGGTGAGCAGCAGCTCGTTGCGCGCGCGCATTCCCGTGACTCCCTGCCGGCTCCGGCTGTTGCGCGCGTCAGCGCGCGAGGATCGTGACGCACATCGCGGCCGCGTCGCTGCCGATCGCGCCGCCGCCGTTGTGTGCGAGGCCGAGGCGCGCCCCGTCGACCTGACGGGCGCCCGAGCGTCCCTGCAGCTGCTCGGTCAGCTCGACGATCTGCGCGATGCCGGTCGCACCCACCGGATGTCCCTTGCGCAGCAGGCCGCCCGACGTGTTCACCGGCAGGCGACCGCCGACGCGGGTGGCGCCCTCGTCCACGAGCTTGCCGCCGTCGCCCTTGGCGCACAGGCCGAGCGACTCGTAGGCGATCAGCTCCGCGGGTGCCGAGGCGTCGTGGCACTCGACCAGCGAGAGATCGCCCGGCCCGACTCCCGCCTCGCGATATGCGTCGGCGGCGCACGCCTCGACGAGCCCCGGCTCGTCGGCGCCGTGGTCCCAGCCGGAGCGCAGCACGCTCGACAGCACCCGCACCGGCCGCGCGATGCCGCGCTCGCGCGCCTTGCGCGGACTCATGACCACCACCGCAGCCGCGCCGTCGCCGATCGGCGAGCACATCGGGCGGGTGAGCGGGTCCACGATCAGCGGCGCCGCGAGCACGTCGTCGACCGTCAAGCGCTCGCGAAACTGCGCGCGCGGGTTCAGCGCCCCGTGCTCCGAGTTCTTCGCCGCGATCGCGGCGAACTGCCGTCTGGTCGCGCCGAAGCGCTCCATGTGGGCGCGCGCAACGGCGGCGTAGATGTCCATGAACATCGAGCGCTTCTCGCCGGCACCGGCTTTCGCCCCGCCGCCACCGTCGCCGCCCTTGCCGGCGCCGCCGTGCGCGAGAGCCGCCAGGATCTGCGCCATCGCCTCCACGTCGACCGCACCGCTGAACGCGGCGAAGCTCTTGCGCTTGTCCTCGTGGTAGAGCTTCTCCACGCCGAGAGCGAGCACGACGTCGTAGCAGCCGGCCGAGACCAGCGCGCACGCCTGGTTGAACGCGGTCGACGCGCTGGCGCAGGCGTTCTCCACGTTCACCACCGGGATGCCGCCGATGCCGATGCCGCGCAGCACCACCTGGCCGCGGATGCACTCCTGCCCGGTGACCAGGCCGGCGGCCGCGTTGCCCACCCACGCGGCCTCGAGCTCGCGCGCCTCGACGCCCGCGTCCGCGAGCGCCGCCTGCACGGCCTCGGCACCGATCGACTTCAGGCCGCGCTCGAGATGCCGGCCGAACCTGGTCATGCCGACTCCCGCGATCACCGCATCGAGCTTCACGAATCCGCCTCCTTTGCTTGACGAGATCGGGCCGGTCAGAGCCGCGCCGCGCCGACCAGGCTCAGCACCTCGTTGCAGCCGTCCTCGATCATCGAGGCGCGTGCGTCGCGCAGCAGCTTCTCGACCGGGTACTCGCGGCTGAGTCCGTTGCCGCCGAAGATCTGCACCGCCATGCTCGCGACCTCGAAGGCGCTGCGGGTCGCCATGACCTTGGACGCGATCGAGTACTGCACCAGCGGCGGGTTGGTCGCGTTGTAGAGCATCGCCCGCCAGGCGAGCGCGCGCGCCGCCTCGACCTTGACGAACATGTCGAACAGCCGTGCGCGGACGCTCTGGTGCTCGAAGATCGGCACACCGCCCTGGACGCGGGACTTGGCGTACGCGAGCGCGTGCTCGAGGGCGGCGCGCGCGCAGCCGACGAAGACCGCACCCATCGACGCGTTTGCGATCGTCAGCACCGCCTCGACGACCGCCCCGTACGCGTCTGGACCGACGATCATGAACTCGCCGGGGATGCGCACGCCGTCGAAGAACATCTCTCCCTGGTTCAGCGCGCGCTGGCCGAGCTTGTCGAGCGGCGCGCCGCGCGACACCCCCGGCAGGTCGAGCGGCACCAGCGCCACCCCGCCGCCGCGCAGTCCGAGGCTGGGATCGACGTTGCAGAACAGCGTCGCGACGGTCGCGATGGTGCCGTTCGACACCCACGCCGACTTCTGCCCGTCGATGATCCAGTCGTCGCCGTCGCGATGCGCGATGCAGTTGCCGCGCATGCGCGTCACCGCGTCGCCGGGATCGGCCACCACCAGCTGATCGCTGCCGTGATCGGGCTCGGTGATCGCCCAGCAGCCGACGTCGCGATGCTGCGGATCGCAGAAGCGCTCGACCAGTGCCGGACGCCCGGTGAGGTGCGCGAAGAAGCGGTGAAATCCGGCGACGCCGAGGCTGATCGCCAGCCCGGCGTCGCCCCAGCCGAGCTCCTCGGCCACCAGGAAGCGCGTGCGCGCCGCCTGCAGCAGCGACCCGTCCGCGACCGGTCCGGCCGCGTCGAGGATGTCGAGCCCGAGTGCGTGATGGCGGTCGAAGATGCCCCACAGCGGCGACTCGCGCGCGATCACGTCGTGCGGATCGCCGAGCCGGTCGAGCGCCGCGCCGACGGGCCGCAGCGTCTCGGCCGCGAAGCGGCGCGCCACGTCACGGATCGCGCGCTCCTCGTCCGTGAGCGAAACCTCGATGTCGACGAGCGTCACGAAACCTCCCTTCGCTCGCGCGGCTGCCGCACCGTGCCCGCCCCGGCCTCAGGGCGTCGTCGACGGGGCAGCACTGTTCGCCTCCTCCATGAGCTCCGCGACGATCCCCGGCGCCTCGTCACCGAACACGTCGCTGAGCCCGTAGACGGACTGCAGCCAGCGCAGCTCGTCCTGCCGGTAGGCGAGCGGCGCGGTGTCGCGGATCATGCCGTCGCGGCGCAGCTCGTCCACCACCGCCTCGTCGCGCGGAAAAGCGTCGCCCCAGCGGTTCAACGAGAAGCGGCTCTCGAACGGCAAACGCGGCCGCTGGCCGCCCGCCTCGGGATCCTCCGCCGGATACCCGACCGTCTGCAGCACCAGCACGCGCACCGTGTCGGGCAGGCCGAGCGCGCGGCGCAGCTTCTTGTCGTTCGGGCAGCCGAGCAGGCACGTGCCGAGCCCCTCTTCGTAAGCGACCAGCGTCGCCTGCGCGATGCCCTGGCCGCAGTCGAGCTCGGTCAAGCCACCCTGCCGGATGCTGTCCGTCGCCGCCTGGAAGAACGGGATCAGGGTCGAGTCGAGGTACTCGTGCGTCTTCTTCGGCTCGACGCCGACGGCGCCGGCGTCGACCAGCTCGTGCAGTCGGTCGCCCTGCGCGGCGACGCGCGCCCAGTCGAGCGTCCAGACGATCACCACCGGGGCGAGGCGGAACTGGAAGCCGCCGATCGCCGTGCCCACCGGCAGCGCCCGTACGACCTCGGGCGGCGCGCTCGCGCGCTCGATCACCACCGCGCCGAGCGCCTGGACGTTGCCCCAGAAGGACGCGAGGCGCGCCGCCTCGAGCATCTTCTGCAGCTTCTCGCGCTCGACCGGGCGGTAGGGCCGGAGGAAGCGCATCGAGCGCCGACGGCCGATCACGGCCTTGAG
Organism: Binatia bacterium; assembly: GCA_046327915.1. GTDB lineage: Bacteria > Desulfobacterota > Binatia > UBA12015 > UBA12015 > VGTK01. The sequence continues at coordinate 43,753 of JAXLXO010000010.1, forward strand.
TTCCATCGCGTTCTCCTTTGCAGCAGCCGGGCGCAGGCGGAGTCATCGGCGAACCCATCGCTGCGAGTCGCCGGCGCACGACCTTCCCGTACCCCTTCATACGGAGTCGCGGCACCGATCGGCATGACGGCGCGCAGCTTCCCGCATGACCAACGTCAGCTCACGACGCGCCGGCGGGGTCGTTGCCGTGTCGTGGCCGGCGAACGATGCGCCCGTCGTCGCGATCCCATTTTCGGGACGCGACGTCGTGCAGGATTCCGGAAATCGGGATGAACGCGACGGACGACCGGCGCACGCCCGTGCTTCGCAACGGTGCAGAAACTGCTTCGTCTGTCCGGCCGGGCGTCGGCCAGGGCAGTGACGCGAGGAGGACGACGGTCATGGATTTCGTCTGGGTGACCGGCCGGCCGCGGCCGAGGAAGTGGAACGGCGCGCTCCGCGTGGCGCTGCCGCGGCGCGGCTGAGGTCGGCGCTCCCGTGCGCAAGATCCGCTGCGACGCGTGTCCGGTTCGCGGTCGGTCGATCGCGTGCGATCTCGACGCGTCGTCGCTGGACGACTTCGCCGCGGTCGGCTCGAGCGCCATCTACCGGCCGCGTCAGGTCGTCTACGCGGAGGGCAACCCGGCCACGGGCCTCTACCTCGTCTGCCACGGCCAGGTGAAGCTGTTCTGCTCCGACCGCTTCGGTCACGAGCACGTGATCGACCTGCTGCGGCCGGGCGACGTGTTCGGCGCCTTCGGGCTCGATCCGGCCGGCGTCCACGCGACGTCCGCGGAGGCCGTGCTGGAATCGCAGGTGAGCCATCTCTCGGCCGAGCGTCTCTCCGCCTATCTCCAGCGCAACGCCCAGGTGGCGCTGCGGCTGATGGCGGCGCTCAGCGAGCAGCTCACGCGCGCCCGCCGGCAGGTGCGCGACCTCGCGTTCAAGACCGCCGACAGCAGGCTCGCGAGCTGGATCGTCGAGCTCGCACGCAGCGACGGTGGTCTCGCGGCGGGACATCGGGTCGCCGTTCCGTTCTCGCGCCGCGACATCGCCGAGATGATCGGCGTCTCGACGGAGACCGCGATCCGCCTGCTGCGCCGCCTCGACGCGCGGCGCACGATCGCCCTCGAGCCGCGCGCGCTGGTGATCCTCGATCCCGAGCGCCTGCTGCGCCTCGCGCACCTCGACGAGACCGAGGCGTGACGCGTCTCCGCCGGCGCGCGCCGGCGGAGACGCTCTCTCGGAGGCGCGCGTCAGCCGGCCACCGACGCGACGCGCGCGGCGGGCAGCTCCTCGTAGCGCATCACTTCGACGAGGAGGACGCGTCGGCGGCTGCTGCCGACGGTGCGCCGGTAGCGGACGAGCCGGCCGCTCTCAGGCTCGAACGCCGCACGCAGGTCGATCGGCGGGATGTCGCCGTCCGCCGTGACGGCGTTCAGCGTGAGGTCGCTGCGCAGCAGCGCGAACAGGCCGTCGATCGAGTAGTCGTGGTGCGCGAGCTCCGCGGGCCCGAGCGGGTCGCCGTTGCGCGTGACCGTGAGCGGCCGTCCCGCCGCGACGTCGAGCTCGTAGACCGCCGGCTCGAAGCGTGGCGCGCGCACGCTCACGACGAGGTGGTACGCGCCCGTAGCGTGCGCGCGCCAGCGCCCTTCGGCCGCGTCGAGCGCCGCTCCGGTGAGCGGCTCCATCGGCGGCGGTCCGAGGGTGGCGCAGGCGGAGAGCAGCAGGGCCGCCAGCAGCCCGGCACGCCGTCCGCAGCAGGTCGAGGGCCGCGCGACCGTCGGATCGCGACGCGACGCGCGCGTGCTCATTCGATCGCCTGCAGGATCTGCTGCTCGCTCACCGCCCAGTCCCGGTCGTAGACGGTCCACTCGCCGTCCTCGAGGTTCACCTCGTGCACCAGGTGACGGCCGCGCGACAGGACGAACCAGACCATCGGCAGCACGCCGCCGAACAGGAACACGACGCCCCCCAGCACGCGCATCCAGGTCAGCGTGCGGAACACCGATCCGGTCACGAACGCGTTGGTCCGCGCGTACCAGAAGCCGTGCGTGACGACCGCGGCCATCTGGTACAGGCCGACCGGGAACAGGTCGAGCGTCATCATCAGCACGAGACCGGCCTGCAGCGACCAGAAGCTCGTCCTGATCAGCTTCTCGCTCCACGCCGTGCGCGGCACCAGATGCTGGCAGCAGAACAGCATGCCGGCGATCGCCACGTTGCCCTTCACGCCGAACATCGCCGCGTGCGCGTGGTTTCCGGTCAGGTAGGTGCCGTGCTCGAAATAGTTGACGATCGGCAGATTGATCAGCGAGCCGAACACGCCGGCACCGACGATGTTCCAGAAGTTCACCGCGAGGATGAAGCGCCAGACTCCGTCCATGACGAACTGCTGCTTGCCCTCGGCGAGGTGACGTCCCGCCCGCAGCTGCTCGGTGCGCATGCGCCACGCGTCGAGCGTCATGAGCAGCAGCGGCAGGACCTGCATCGTCGAGAACACGCTGCCGAGCGCGATGATCCCCGTCGGCTTCGCGATCCAGTAGAAGTTGTGCGAGATGCCGACCACGGCGGTGACGAGGAACATCATCACCGCGATGAAGATGACCCGCTCCGCCATGGCGCGGTTCAGCAGGCCCATCTGCACCAGCATGTAGGCGACGATGCAGGTCGTGAACACCTCGAAGGTCACCTCGACCCACATGTGCACGGTCATCCAGCGCCAGTAGTCGGTGATCGCGAAGTTGCCGGTCGGGGTCGCGCCGAGCCCGAAGAACAGGAAGAGCACCATGATGCCGCTGCCGTAGAAGAGCCACGCCGGCACCGACCACAGGTTCTGCCGGGTGATCCACGGGCGGACGCCGCGGAAGATGATCGCGATCCAGAGGACGAACGCGGCGAGCATCAGGACGTGCCACAGGCGCCCGAGCTCCATGAACTCCCAGCCCTGGCTGCCGAGCCAGTACGCCGCGCCGTCGCTCAGATAGCCCATCTGCCCGAAGTAGATGCCGAACAGCGCTCCCGCCCCGACGAGGACGCACAGCCCGAACAGCACGTTGATCAACGTGCGCTGGCCGGGCGGCACCGGTGCCAGGCGCGGCAGGAAGAACAGCGTGTAGCCCACCCAGCACATGAAGAACCAGTAGATCTGCAGGATCGTGTGCCACGCCCGCACGACGGTGAACGGCAGCGCGATGCCGAGAACGCGGACCATCGCCGTCCCGGGTCCGCCGCTGACGAAGTCCTCCGCGCTCAGGATGCCGGCCAGCACCTGCACCAGGAACAGGACCATGGCGAAGGCGAAGAACTTGTAGGTCGCGCGCTGCGTCGGGCGGACGTACTCGTAGCCGCGCTCGAGCTCGACCGTGGTCAGCGTGCCGCCCTCGGCGTCGCTGAACGGCCCGCCGGGCAGCTCCTTCATCTGGCCGTACACGTAGAGCACGAGCATCGCGCCGGCGAAGAGCACGAGGATCGACAGGAAGCTCCACAGCACGGTCGGCGTCGTGGGATGGTTGCCGGCGTCCGGGTCGTACGGCCAGTTGTGCGTGTAGCTGTACGTCTCTCCCGGCCGCGCCGCGCCCGCGACCCAGCCGCCCCAGAAGAAGTAGGCGCTCAGCGCGCGCAGATCGTCGGGGTCCGTGATGTATCCGGCGAGCTTGAACCGGTCGGGATACGTCGGGTCGGTGAACACTCGCGTGTAATGCTCGCGCAGATCGTCGAAGGCGCGCAGCCGCGCATCGCCGACGCGGATGACGCCCGCCGCCTCGTCGTATCCGTTCTCCCGGATCTCGCGCTGCACCCGCACCGTGATCGCGTCGCGGTCCGCCTGCGTGAGCGGCCGCTGCCGGGCGATCTCCTCCTCGTAGAACGCCCGCATCGAGACCACGGTGCGGTGCAGCGCATCCGCGGTGAAGTCCGGCCCGCGCTCCGCGCCGTCGCCCCAGAACGATCCCCAGGACATGAGCCCTCTGAGGTGGAAGACCTCCTGGCCGCGCACGATGTCGTCGACCGGGATCGCGACCCTGCCGGTCGACGCGGCGACGAACGACACCCGTGGCGGCGCGCTGGTGTACGTCCAGGTGCCGAGGGCGAGCAGGCCGGCGACGCTGACGCCGACGACGATGGCGAATTGCGTCCACCAGTTCGGCTTCGCGAGCAGCCACTTGCCGAGATTGCCGCCCGCCTTCGAGCGCAGCGCGCGTTCCTTGGCGTTGTCGTGCATCTTCGGAACCTCCAACGTGATGCGTGCCGGACGGTCCCTACGCGGCGTACGCCGTGGGGACGGCGGCGGCGCCGGTGAAGAAACGCTGCAGACTCTGGTTGTACCGGTAGAACGTGTCGACCTCGAGCTGATCGGGTCCCGAGACGCGCATCGGGTAGTCGGGGAACGTCAAGTAGTTCAGCGTGTGCGTGAGGTCGGGCTCACCGTTCGCGCGGATGTTGTCGATCATGTCGCGCCATGTCTCGAGCGAGGCGGCGAGGACGAAATGGTCCGGCGCCGCGTCCTCGATGCAGTCGAGGCGCCGGACGCTGCGGGCCCGGAAGCCCTCGAAGCGGACCTCGTACAGCCGGGGGCCGGGCCTCGTGTCGACCTGGACGACCATCGTGCAGTCGATCGATCCGAGCCCGCGGTACGCGCGCTCGTCCTTCTGCATGCGCCGCGCGAGCGCCTCGAACCATTCGGTCGATGGGAAGATCGTGTCCATGAGCGTCCTCCGCCTATGCAGCCAGATCCTCGAACGGGATCTGCTTGGGGATGGTGAGCCGCGGCTCGCGGTCGAGGCCGGCGACCTCGAGGCGATGCAGGTACTCGCGCACCTGCTTCTCGTAGATGAACGCCATCCGGGCCATGCCCATTTCGATGTTGGAGAGCCCGCCGCCGGCGAGGATGGCGCGCGGCTCGGAGGTCTGCGGCTCGAGGGTCAGGGTGAAGATCGCCTGCTCGCCGAGATCGAGGATCGCGTGCACCTGCTCGGCCCGCTCCGGGTGGCGCTCGAGGAGGTACTGCAAATGCTTGACGCCATAGGCGACGTGGCGCGCCTCGTCCTGCATGCAGAGGCGGAAGATCTCCTTCTCGACCTCGCTCGGCGCAAGGAACTCTCCCTGGCGGAAGAGCGTCAGGACGAAGCCTTCGCCGAAGATGTGCATCAGGGCGCTCGCGGTCGTGTAGTCGGGAGCCTCGAGGATCGCCGCGAGCAGCTTCTCCTGACCCGGCGAGGCCATCAGCAGGCCGCCGCCGTTCGCCAGCGCGCGTTTGCGGAACACGTCGAGGTGGCGCGCCTCGTCCATGATCTGGGTCGCGAGGAACAGCTTGACCTCGTGGAAGTCGTGGTTGATCCGGCACAGCCATTTCGCCGGCATGTCGCCGGCGACGAACTCGACTTCCGTCAGGCCGGTGCACATCTGGCAGACCGCGCGCTCGATGTCGTCGGAAAGCAGCGGCAGCTTGTGCCAGGGGATGTCGGTCACCGAGTTCCACTGGCGCACGACCGCCTCGTCGTAGAGCAGCGCCGCGTTCTCGGACCACACCTCGGCGATGTCGTTCAGCGTGTACATGCCGAGAGCGGGCGTGTCGTCCGGCACGTACGCGCCGCGCGGCGCCATGCTGCCGTGCGCCGAGCCGCGCTCGGGAGGGCAGCCGTAGTACCCGGTCTCGACGTCACGCAGCCGGAGGCCCGCCGGTCCGGGCGTCGCCCGGTGTCCCCACCCCTCGGGGTTGGCGTGCATCCAGCCCAGGTCGTAGTTGCCGCGCGCCATCTCGCGCATCCGGTCGAGTCCGACCTCGACGGCCGGCGTGTACCTCGTCATCGTCGCCTCCGTTCTCGAGCACCATGCTCGCGGCCGTCCTACCGGCCGTTCGGTCGGGGCGACATGACGTCGGTCAGGATTCGGCTTGACGGTTGTGCGGGCTGCGCCGACCGGGGAAGGAACCGGCAGCACGTTCGACCGGATGCGATGGCGGTCCTCCGGCGGGGGTTCGCGCCTCGGCGCGCGCCGCGAGGTCGAACACGACCCACGCGCCGCAGCGCGAGCAGTCGACGTCGTTGCCGTAGCAGCAGAAGGGCGTCACGAACCGGTCGCCTTCGAGGTAGAGCGGCAGCACCAGGTCGCGCGCCGGACAGGCCTGCGTGACGCGCGTCGCATGCGGCGGCAGCATCAGCTCGAGGCTGCGCGTCGAGTTGCGCACGAAGCCGCCGTGCAGACGCTTGAGACGCATCACCTCGCGAACCGCCCACGCCCGGTCGGCGATCGTCGGCCACGCGTCGACGCTCTCCTCACCGCTGCGCGGCACGTAGAACGAGAACGTGAGCCAGCCGACGCGCGTGTCGCGCAGTCCCGCGACGAGCTCGGCGATGCGGCGCTCGTTGCGTCGCGTGACCACGCACTGGACCTGCACCGGCGAGGCGAAGTCCGGCGGCAGGCGGTCGAGGTTGCGCAGCACGCGGCGATGGGTTCCCTCGCCGCGCAGCGCGTCGTTCACGTCCTCGGGTCCGTCGAGGCTCACGACGTAGAGCACCTCGGGACCGAAGTCGACCAGCGGAACGGTGCCGTTGGTGGTGATCGTGTTGCGCTCGAACAGCGGGATCCCGCGCGCCAGCAGCCGGCGGCGGAGCAACGGCTCGCCACCCATCCACAGCATCGACACGATGCCGTGCCGCTCGCGGAGGGCGCGCAGCGTGTCGAGGATGGCGTCGTCGTCCGGCTCGTCGCGCACCGACACCGGCGCTGCATTGGGATTCCCGTCGCGGAAGACGAAGCAGTGCCGGCAGGCGAGATTGCAGCGGTTGGTGACGTTGACGATCGCCGCGGGGTAGCGGCGGTCGTCGCGGTAGTGTCCGTCGAGGCGCGCATGCATCATGCGGGGGAAGGCAAGCAACCCGGGGGCCGCCACGGCGCATGCGCGCAGCGGCCCGCGCGAACCGGCGACCGTCAGCCGGAATCATGACGTCCGTCATCCCCGCGTCAGCCCGTCGGGAGGCAACCAGGACACCGGTCGGCGATGCCGCCGGCCCGGGACGGCGGGACGGCTCGCCGAGGACGTGGAGCAAGGAGGGGCCGGTGAATACGGTTGTGACCTTCGTCGACGCGATTCCCGCGCGCGGCGTGGCGCTCGACGGAGCGTTCGGCTGGCTGCTGATCGTGTTCGCCGGGTTCTGCGTCGGCGTGATCGTGGGCGCCGCGATGGCGTCGCTGCGCGAGCGCACGGCGCTGCGTGTCGTGCGGTGTCCGCGGCACGGCGTACGCGCGAACGTCGCGATCGGGCGCGGCGCGGCGCGGCCCGTGGTGCAGCGCTGCAGCCTGCTGTCGCCGCCAGCGGACGTCGCGTGCGGCGGCGGCTGCGTCGCGGCAAGCGACGTCGCGCCCGGTTGAGCCGGTCGCGCGCCGCGCCGCGTTCCCCGTCAAGTACCGCGCGCGGGCGTGCCGCCGCGCAGGACGGCGCGCGCCGTCAGCGCGGCGAAGAGCACGATCGCGAGCACGTTTCCGAGGCCCGCCCATTGCCGCACGGCGGACGCTCCGGCGAGATCGCCCGCGACGCGCGCGACGAGCGTCGCCTGCAGCAGCGCGACGTGCGCGTAGAACGACGGCGAGTAGGCGACGCGCCTGCCGAGCACCGCCGGAAAGATCACCGGCGCGTGCGCGAAGATCATGCCGAAGACGAAGCCCAGGAAGAGCGCGTGCAGCTCGGCGTCGCGCCGGATCCCGGCCTCTTCGCCGCCCAGCACGAGCCAGAGCAGTCCGGACACGGCGAGCCACGCGTGGCCGGCGAGCAGACAGGTCGCCATGAAGCGGGCGAGCCCGTGCTCGCGCGCCGCGCGGCGCGCGACGTCGTGCCGCAGGAGCCAGCACGCGAGCAGAAGCATGCCGGCGCCCGCGATCCGCGTTCCGGCATCGAAGCGGACGACGGCGATCGCCACCCCACCGAGGAGGACGGCTGCGGCCGCGACGAACTCGGTGCTGCGGTGACGCGTCGCCCTCGCGAGGCGCGTGAGCTCGAGCCGTTCGCCCGCGATCATCAGCACGAGGAACGCGGCCCACCACGGCGTGACCCGGACGAGCGGCACACCAAGCAGCCAGCAGACGTTGCCGATGCACCACGCGCCGACCGCGGTCGCCATCGCCGCCAGGTGAAGGCAGGGCTCGCGCCGCAGCAGAACGAAGGTCGTCGCCAGCAGGGCGACGCTGCCCGCCAGCGCGAGCAGCGCCGGCGCCGGCTCGCCGGCGCCGAGCACCAGGGATGCCGCGGCGAGCGCGGTGAGCAGCGGAGCTGCATACGCTCCGCCACCGACGCCGACCGCACGCTCCAGCGAGATCACCGTGCCGAGAAAGCCGCAGACCATCAGCGGCCCGTGGCGCAGCGCGAGATCGGCCGTCGCGTCGGGCATCCGGAAGTCGAGCCGAACGAGACCGCCGGCCAGCCCCGCGAGCAGCGCCAGCATGCCCGCGACGAGCAGCAGCGGACGCGTGGTCGCGAGGACGGACAAAGGAACCGCGAGCCGGCGCGCCACCGGACCGGCCGGGCTCGTCACGCCCCTTCTCCCGAGCCGGTGTCGAGGATGCTGCGCGCCGCCGCGGCGAGCTTGCGAATGCGCCGTGCGAGCGCGTCCGGCGACGCGCAGCGACGCTGGCCGTCGAGCCTCACCCGGAGCTCGACGTGCAGCCGGGTTCCGTAGAGATCACCATCGTAGTCGAGCAGGTGGACCTCGAGACGGCGCTCGTCGACGGCGAAGGTCGGGCTCGGACCGAGATTCGCGAGCGCCGGTCGCAACCGTCGCTCGCCCTCGATGCGCACCAGCGCCGCATACACGCCGTCGCGGGCGGGCGCATCCGGAGGCGGCAGATTCGCCGTCGGGAAGCCGAGCGTCCGGCCACGCCCTTCGCCGCGGCGGACGCGACCGGTCTGCGTCGCGTGAAGACGCACGGTGCGTGCTCGTCGCGTAGTGACCGGCGCGGCCGGTGAGGACGCCGCGCGTGCACGCGAGGACTTGCGCCCGACGGTCCGCACGCGCAGCCCTCCTTCAAGCTTCAGGCCAGCAGCGGCCGTCGCGGTGGCGCCGCACGAAGCACCGCCTTGCGCGCAGCCCGCACCTCTCCTGTGCACGCCTGGGAAAAACCCCTCGACCGCTTTCCGACCGCTGGGACCCGTGACGCCGGCACCGCCACGAGCGTCCGGCACGCACCGCGGCGACGACGGTGGCGACGTGCCGGTCGGACGCCGGATTCGACCACTCGGTTCGCAAGGCCCTTCACGAAGCGTCAGCGAAACGCGACCATCCGACCAACGCGAAAGGAGCAACCCCGTGAGCATGCGTCCCGTCGCCTCCTCCGATCACGACATCCCGCTGCGCAAGCCGAACCTCGAGTTCGGTGCCTCGATCCCGCGTCACTGGATGAACGGCAACGCCTTCGCGACGCACTTCTTCAACGGGCTGAACCTGGTCTTCCCGGACGGCGAGCGCTTCTTCGTGAAGGCCGTGCACGACCAGCTTCCACGCATCACCGACCCCGTCCTGCTGCGCCAGGCGAAGGAGTTCGCGGCACAGGAGGGACAGCACGCGAACCAGCACGAGAAGTACTTCGACTGCCTGCGCGCGCAGGGCTACGAGATCGACGGCTTCCTGCGCCGCTTCCACCGCTTCTTCGTGTGGACCAACCGCTGGCCCGCGCCGCTCCGCCTCGCCATGACCGCGGGGGCCGAGCACTACACCGCGGTGCTGGGCGCGGGTGCGATCGAGGAGTTCGATCTGCTCGCCGACGCCGACCCGACGATGCGCGCGCTGATCGTCTGGCACGCGACCGAGGAGGTCGAGCACAAGGCGGTCGCGTTCGACGTGCTGCGCGCGACGCACCCGAGCTACCTGCTGCGCATCGCGGGCTTCGTGATCGCGACCATCGCGCTCTTCGGCTGGTCGTTCGCCGGCACGCGCATGCTGCTCAAGCAGGACCGGATCACGCGCGACGACGTCGCCGCGCAGCGCAAGCTCGCGCTCGCGCGCGACGACGGCCGCGGCCTCGCGCGCATCCGCGCCGGCGTGCGCGCCTACTTCCGCCGCGACTTCCACCCCAACGAGCAGGACCACCTCGAGCTCGCACGGCGGCGGCTCGGCGAGGTGCTGCCGCAGTTCGCGTCCTGAGCCGAACGCCCGCGCGGCGGCTCGGTTCAGGAGCCGCCGCGGACCGCACGCACGCGCAGCGGCACCGTCTTCATGTCGACGTCGGCAGCACCGCCGCCGAAGTGGATGATCCACGCGGTCTGCGGAGCGCCAGGCTGGGTCGACGACGACCAGTGGTAGTTCGCGATCGTGCAGCTGCAGTTCAGGACCGTGCACCCCGGCGCGCAGCCCGTGTCGAACTCGCCGCTCACGAGCGGACTGGTGTCCTGCAGAACGAGAAGCGACTCGAGCTCGAAGCGATTCGGCAGGCGCCAATCGCAGAATCCCGCGAAGCACGGCACCGTGTTCAGGGCGTCGATCTTCGCGAACGCCGAACCCCAGGCGTAGGTGTTGTCCTTGTCGTGTTCGGAGCCGTCGTCGGACAGCTTCTCCCACGTCAGCGCCGTGCGCTTGTCGCGGATCGTGCCGTTGCCCTCGTCCTGGTACGCGCGCGGCTCGCCGCGGCGCAGGTCCCCGTCCTGCCCCGTTCCGGCGCAGGGCATCTCTCCCCCGGCGGTGTCCCAGCAGAGCGTCTGGCCGGTGCGCAGCGGACGGCTGCGCCGTCCGCCGGCGTCGGCGTCGGGCGGGGAGATCGTGAACACGAGGACTGCCACGAGGAGCACGGTCGCGATCCGCGACATCGGCGACCGCCCGTTCCGGAGCGAATTCGTCCTCACTTCGACACCTGAACCCAGGGCCCGTCGCAGTTGATGAAGCCGCTCGCGGCACCGGCGGCATCGAAGAGGGGCGTCACGCATTGCATCCGGACGTAATTCCCGAACTGGAACTGAGTCAGATAGCCCGTATGAAGCGCGGCCACGCCCGACTGACAGAAGCAGAGCCCGGCGGGTCGATCGGGGAGGCCGCCAGCAGGCTGAAGAGGCGCGATCCTGCCCACCTTCTTCTGGAACTTCTCGAGATCCGTCACCGCGTGCGCGGACGCCGCCGCGAGCGCCACGCCGATCACCGTCAGGACGCGAACGGCGGCTGTGATTCTCTTCCGGCTCATCAGGTCTCTCCTTCGCTCACGAAGCTTTTCTTTCCCGCGACCGCCGCGCGCATCGAGCCCAGCAGCTGATCGAGCGACTCGAACACGGAGACGCTGCCCGACGTGACGTGCTCGATCCGTCCCCGGACGTCGCCGCGCGAGAGATCGGCGTCGGCGCGGATCTGCACCACGAAGGCGCGGTCGGCCGGCAGCGACGCGTGCATCGTGGCCGGAGCGTTGCTGCCGCGGCCGGTGTCTCTGCGGTGGTCCATCATCGCGGGAACCACCGATACGGAAGCCGTCGGTAAAGAGGAACGCCGCCTCGGTTAGGATTGCGGTAAGGATTCGCGGCACGCGGCCGCGGCGGCGTCAGACGCCCGCCTCCTCGAGCTTGACGAGCAGCCGGCGCCCGGCCGCGATCTCGGGAACGAGGGCCCGTGCATCGGCGAAGCGCTCCAGCGCCGCCGCAAGCAGCGTGCGCGCCTCTCCGGGCCGATCGCGCTTGCTCAGATGACGCGCGAGCGCGAGGGCCACGCGCAGCTCGAGGAGCAGCGCGCCCTGCCCGCGCGCGGTGTCCAGCGCACGACGCAGACAGCCCTCCGCCGCGTCGGCGCGCGCCTTCGCACGCGTCCGCGTCGCCTGCTCCGTCGACACCAGCAGCTGGCTCTTGCCGAGCAGCAGCCCGACCTCGTGCAGGCGCTCGCCCGTGCGCTCGACCAGCTCGAGCCCCTCGTCGAAGCGCCGCTCGGCGCGCGACACGTCGCCCTGCAGCGCGTCCGCCGCCGCGAGCATGCCGAGGTACTGCGGTCGCACCAGCGCGGCACCCGTCTCATCGACCAGCGCGATGCCGTCGCCCAGGGACGCGATGCCGTCGGAGACGCGGCCCTGCATGACCTGCGACCAACCCTGGTTCGCGAGCGCCATGCCGCGCACGTGCGGGAAGCCGTGCTCGTCCGCGAGCCGCGCGGCCTCGCCCGCCGACGCCTCGGACGCCGCCCAGTCGCCGAACAGCTGCTGCGACACCGACGTCGCGTAGTGCGCCCACGAAAGCGAGAACGGCTCGCCGAGCGCGTGCGCGAGCTCGAGCCCCTCGCGGCTGCGCCGCGCGGCCTCCTCGAGGCGGCCGATGAGGCCGAGCGTCCACGCCAGCCACAGCGAGCACGCGACGCCCGGGTCGTAGCCGCCGTACGCGCGCACGTGCTCGCGATGCGACGCGCGGTCGTAGCGCGCGAGCGCCGCTTCGAGCTGCACGCGCGCAGGCTCGAAGGCGCCCTCGTGGAACAGCGTCGCACCGTGGCCGTAGTGCGCCTGCGTCGCGAGCGTCGCGTCGTCGGGATTCGCCGCCGCGTGCCGCAGCAGCAGCTCGCCGAGATCGTGCGCCACGTCGAGCTCGGCGCGCACGTGGTGAAACGACACCAGCCCGCGCAGCACGGCGTTGCTCTGCGCGCCCGGCCGCGCCGACTCGCAGAGCGCCCGCGCACGCGCGAACGCGCTCTCGGTCTCCGGCGACGCGTAGCCCCGCACCGCCATCAGCGCGGTCGCGCTCGCGACCGCGAGGCCGAGCTCGCGTTCGTCCCGCGCCGGATCCGCGGCGACGTGCGGCAGCTCGTCGAGCGCGGCCTGCAGGTGCATCACCGCCTCGTGATGCGCGGAGCGGTGCAGCGCGGCGGTCGCGGCCGCCTCGTGGTGCCGCAGCGCGCGCGCGTGATCGCGGCCGCGCGTGAAGTGCATCGCGAGCTCGGCCGCGTGCTCCGACGCCTGCGCACCGAGCGCCGCCTCGAGCCGCTCGCCCACGGCGCGATGCAGCCGCGCGCGGCGCGACTCGCCGATGCCGTCGTGGAGCACCTGACGGTAGAGCGCGTGCACGAAGCGGTAGCGTCCGCTGATCGTGCCGTCCGGCCACTCGGCGAGACCGTCGTCGGCGATCACCATCTCCTGCGCCGCGAGCGTCTCGCACTCGTCCTCGACCGACTCGACGGGGGCGTCGAGCCCCGCGGCGACCGCCGCGACCGCGAACTCGTCGCCGACGACGCTCGCCGCCTCGAGCGTGCGGCGCGCGAGCGGCGACAGCGCGTCCATCCGCCGCCCGATCAGGCTGCGCAGCCCCGACGGGACCTGCTCCGTCGCCTGCTCCACCGGGCCGCGCACGGTCCACGCGCCGTCGCGGAGCACGACCACGCCGCGCTCGACGAGATCGCCCAGCAGGTTCACGACGAAGAGCGGATTGCCCTCGGTCCGCTCGTGGATGCGCGCCGCGAGCGTGCGCACGTCGGACGTGCTCGCACCCGCGAGACGCGCATCGAGCCAGGCGGTGACGTCGTCGAGCGTCAAGCTCTCGAGCACGATCTCGTCGCAGAGGCCCTTCGCGCGCAGCTCGGTGCGCAACGCACCGACCGGGTGCTGCTGCAGGATGACGTCCACCGGACGCAGGGTGCCGACGACCAGCAGCCGTGCGCGCGTACGCCGCCGCGCGATCGCGCCGATCACGTCGACGGTCGAGCGGTCGCTCCACTGCAGGTCCTCGAGGACGAGCACGAGCGGCGCGCTCTGCGCGAGCGCGTCGAGGGCGTCGACCAGCTCGCGCAGCATGCGCGCGGCGGTCGACGCCGCGGTGCCGCGACGCGGCCGCGGCTCCGCCGTGCCGATCGCCGGCAGCAGAGGCACCCAGGTCGGGGCGACCTCGGCCACGATGCGGCGCACCCGCTCGCCGCCCGCGCCGCGCGCGAGGCCGCCGACGGCCTCGAGCAGCGGCAGGTACGCCTCGCCCTCGCCGAAGTGCTCGAGGCATTGCCCGCGGGCGACGCGCGCGCCCGTACCACGCTCGACGCCGCGCACGAACCGGTCGAGGAGCGTCGTCTTGCCGATGCCGGCCTCGCCGGACACGAGCACCACGCCGCGCTCGCCGGCGACCGTGCGCCGCAGCCGCTCCTCCAGTCGGGCGAGGTCCGAGGCACGTCCGACGACCGGGTCCGGAGCGGCCGCCGCACCACGCGCGCCGGCGGCGTCGGACGTCCGCGACTGCGCCCCCGCACCGCTGCCGATGAAGCGGTAGCCCTCGCGCCCGACCGTCTCGATCCAGCGCGGCGCCGCGGCGTCGTCTCCGAGCGCCTCGCGCAGCGCGTGCACCGCGACCTTCAGCACCGCGCGCGTCACGTGGATGCCCGGCCACAGCGCACGCAGCAGCTCGTCACCCGGAACGACCTCCCCGGCGCGCGTCGCGAGGTACGCGAGCACCGCGAGCGGGCGCGGCTGCAGCGGCACGGGCTCGTCGCTCTTCCAGAGCTGGCGGCCCTCGGAATCGAGCCGGTACGGACCGAAGGTGATCAGCGTGGCCTCGGGAGCGATCGTCCACCGATCGCCGTGCGGCGCGGAGTCTGCGCCTTTCGCGGGGCCGCTGTCAAATCCGAAATGGCCGCCGGGCGGCGTCAATCACGCGCGGCGCGGCGGGGACGCGCGGCCGCGGCTACCACTCGCCGCGGCGGATCCCGCGAATCCGCTTGAAAGCCGTCGACGCGAGCGACGCGAGGCGCACGATTCTGCCGCCCCACCAGAAGTTCATCGCCACCGCGTCGTCGAGCGAGCGCGTGTGGTGCCACCAGCCGTGCGGGATGAACAGCGTCTCGCCCCCGCCGACCGTCGCCTCGATCGCCTGCGCCCCCGCGAAGCGCGGATACCGGGCGAGATCGGGCTGCTCGGGGTCCACGTGCGCGAAGTTCGGCATGCCCGAGAACAGGCCGCGCGGGTACAGGCGGCGGCTCTCCGACGGCGGGAACAGCAGCCAGCGCTTGCGCCCCGTGAGGTGGACGTTGAGGTTGTGCGGCACGTCGCGGTGCACCGGCGTGACGGTCCCGGCCTGGCCGAGCCACACCTTCACCTGCAGCGAAGCCGCGCCCTCGCAGTAGCGCGGCATCCGGAAGTCCTGCACCAGATACGGCGGAAAGTTGGCGAGCGGCGCCATCACGTAGTCGCTCGCCGGTGCACCGCCGCGCAGTGACGCGACGAAGTCGCGCAGCACGACCTTGCGGAACACGACGCCCTCGCGCGGGTCGTCGAACAGCGTGCGGTTCTCGAGACGCGCCGCGGTCACCGCCGCGTCCCCGTAGCGCTCGGCCATGTGCGGGAAGGTCCACGTCGCCGCGGGCAGCCAGTCGTCGGTGAGGCCGGTCAGCACCACCGGGCGGCGCGGGCGCAGGTACTCTCGGACGAACACCTCCGGCGACGGCGCCGGAACACGCTCGATCCCGGTCACGGAGAGCGGGAGCGCATGCACCCTGGCGTCTGCGAGCGGCGTGGATTCGACCATCGTCGCGAGCCCTCGCCGAGCGGCACGACGCTGTCAACCGCGAACCTGCGTCCGGCCCCGCGCGGCCGCCGTCGGGACGCGGCGCTGCGCGAGGATTTGCTTGAACGCGCCGAGACCCGGGTGGTACTCGGCTCGCGATGAATCCCCGCGCCGCCAAGCGCTGGGTCGCGGGGGACCCGACGGTCGAAGCACCCGCGACGCCGGTCGCGCTCGACGCAGCGGCCGCACCGGTCGCCGTCCGGCTGGCGCGTGCCGTGGCGGCGTCGCTCGTGCACCGCGTCGCGCGCGGCGAGGGCGCGCTGCTGGCGATCGACCTGTCGATCCTCGCCGTCGCGGCACTGCCGGCCGGCGTCACGCTCGCCCTCGCGGCGGTCTGCGTGCTGGCGCTCACCGCGATGTACGCGGTCAACGACCTCTGCGACGCGCGCGACGACCGCCGCAACCCGAAGAAGGATCAGGACGTCGTCGCGACGTACCTCGAGCACCGCACGGCGGCGATCACGACCTGCGTCGCGCTGCACCTCGGGACCATCCTGCTCGCGGCGGCCGTCGACGCTCGCGCGGCGCTCGCCGCCGGCTGCGTCATGCTCGCGAACCTCGTCTACTCGCTGCGCTTCAAGGGCGTGCCGGTCGTGGACGTCGCGTGGTGCGGGCTCTGGGGAACGCTCTACGCGGCGATCGTCACCTCCGACGCGCAGCTGCTGGTCACCGTCGGCGCGATGACGGCGATCTGCCATCTGTACCAGACGCTCGACGACGTCGGCAGCGACGCGGCGAGCGGCATCACCACCACCGCCGTGCAATCGCGTGCGCTGTCGATCGCGGTGCTCGTCGCCGCGTGCGCGGCGCTCGTGCTCGCGCTGCACGGCCCGCTCGGCGCCGGATGGGCCCTCGCCGCCGCGGCGCCGCCGCTGGCGTTTCTGCTGCTCGGCGTGCGGCCGCTCACCGGCTGGCTCCTGACGAAGGGTCTCTTCGCTGCGGTGTGGCTCGTTCTGCTGAGGCTCGCCGATGCAGCTGGGTGAGAAGGTCCGGCTCGGCTACGCGTTCGGCGCGAGCCTGCTGTCGTGGCTGGTGGACGGTCCGCCGCGTCCGTTCTCGGCGACGTTCGCGGTGACCAACCGCTGCAACCTGCGCTGCAGCTACTGCAGCTGTCCGATGATCGACCGCGGCCAGCTCGACCTCGACCAGATCGGGCTGCTGTTCGAGCGGCTCGCGAGATCCGGCATCCAGCGCCTCGGCCTCGCCGGCGGCGAGCCCGCGGTGCGCACCGACCTGCCGGAGATCATCGCGCTCGCGAAGGCGCGCGGCTTCGTCGTGACGGTGAACTCCAACTTGACGCTGCACCACCGCCACCCCGAGCGCCTGGCGGACGCCGACGTGCTCTACACGAGCCTCGACGGACCGCCCGACGCGCACGAGGCGGCGCGCGGCGACGGCGCGCAGGACGGCGTGCTCGCCGCGATCGCCGACATCGCGCCGCGCAAGCCGCTGATCGCGATCTGCGTCGTGACCGAGCACAGCATCGGGCACGTGGACTGGCTGCTCGACCAGGCGGAGCGCCTCGGCTTCCGCATGCACTTCCAGCCGCAGTGCACCGACACCGAGATCGTGCGCGGCAGCGTCTCGCCCGAGATGACCGGCGAGCGCCTGCGCGCGTTCTGGAGCAGCCTGCTCGAGCGCAAGCGCGCGGGACGCCCCATCGTCAGCTCGACGCCGTACCTCGAGTACCTCGCGCGATGGGACGACTTCACGGTCTCCGCGCTGCTCGACACCGGTGCGCGCTGCGCCGCGGGTCGCGGCTACTTCTACATCGATCCGCTCGGCAACGCGTTCCCGTGCGCGTACACCAAGGGCAAGACCGCACCGGTGAATCTGCTCACCGACGACTGGGACGTCGCGTGGAACCGCGAGACGCCGTGCACGCGCTGCACGGTCGGTCCGATGCTCGAGTTCAACATGCTGTTCCAGCGGCCCGTCGCGGCCGTGCGCGACGGTCTGCGCACGTACGGCTGATCCTGCCCGCGTGACGAGCGACGCGCGCATCGGCGCGGGCCACGAGCGATCGCGCCGGCGCCGTGCTCCATCCGACGACGGCGCACCGACCGGCGGACGCGCACCGGGAGCGAGCGTCGTGCCGCTCGTGATCGGGGCGTTGCTGTTCGCCACCTACGCGCTGCCGCTCTTCTGGCCACCCGCGACCGCGCCGCTGCGGACCGACGCCGGGCTGCTCGAGCGCCTCTATCCCGGCGTGCCGGCGCTCTGGTCGGGGCTGCGACTGCTGGCGCTCGGGGCGTCGCTGGCACTCCTGTCGCGGGCGGCGACTTCGCGTGCGCGCGGCGACGCGGCGACGGGCGCGCCGTTCGTCACGTGCGTCGCGGGCGTGACTCCGACGGCGGCGCACCCGCTGCGGCTCGCGGCGCTCGCCGCCGCCGTGGCGCTGCTCGCCACCGCACCGTCCGCGGGCGGGTTCGGTCCCGGCGGCCAGCTCGCGTATCTCGCCGCACTGGCCCTGCCGGCGCTGCTGCTCGCCCTGCCCGCCGGCACGCGCTCGACCACCTCCGACTCGCCGATCGCCGCCACGTGGCGCGACGGCATCGCACCGCTCGCGGTGGTCGCGGCGTGGCTCGCGCTCTGCGCCGCGCGCGACGTCGGCTCGCCGCGCACCATGGACGTCGTCGACGGCTGGCGCGCGGTGGTCGCCGTGCACGCGCACGTCGCGCGCGGCGGCAGCGTGCTCGCCGACCTGCTCGATCTCGACCTGCCCGGCCTCGGCGCGCTCGCGATGACGTTCGTCGGCGTGCCGTTCTTCCAGGCGACGGGAACCACGCCGACCATCCCCGCGATGCAGGCCGTGCAGCTCGCGTGGGTCGCGCTGACCGGTCTCGGAATCGCGGCGCTGGCGTGGAGCCTCGTCGGCCGTCGCACGGCGGCCGTCGCCGCGGCGGCGTTCCTGTTCGCGCCGTACACGCGCTTCGTCGGCATGCTGCCGGGACCGTTCGTCGTCGGGCCGCTCTACGTCGTCGCGATCGCGCTGTGCGTGGTGGCGGTCTGGCAGCGGCGGTCCGAGGCCGCACTCGCGGCACTCGGCGCGCTCGCGGGTGCCGCGCTGACGATGCCGGGCGTGATCCCGGTCGCGGGGTGCTTGACGCTGGCCGCGCTGTGGCGCGTGCGCCGCGAGTGGCGTGAAGCATGGGTCGGCCTCGCCGGGTTCACCGCGACGTTCCTCGCGGTGGTGATCCCTGCCGCGACCAACGTGATCCGCCCCGAGCGCATGGGCCAGCATTTCGGCACGCACGGCATCGCGGCGCTGCTCGACCGCGCGCTGCTCGGCCAGCTTCCGGTCGGAACGTTCGCCGCCGCGCGCGCGAGCCAGGTGCAGCGTCCGCTCGAGATCGTGCTCGGGGCGCTGCTCGAGCCGTTCGCGAACCCGCGCCTCTCGATCCGGCTGTGGGGCGACGCGATCTTCGATCCGCTGACCGCGCTGCTCTTCGGCCTCGGGCTGATCGCGTGCGTGCGGGCGTCGCGCCGCGAGGCCGGCGCGCGGCTCGCGCTCGTGCTGCTGCTCGCGACGCTCGCGCCCGCGTTCGTGTCGCCGGTCGACATCGTCGACATCGTGCACGCGGCCGCGATCTCCGTCCCGGTGGCGCTGCTCGCGGCGGCGGGATTCCGGCACCTCGCCGGCTTGCTGCCCGGTCCGGAGCGCATTCCCGCAGCGGCGGTTCTCGTCGCGACGGCGTGCGCCGTCGGCGGCATGGTGCTGTTCGACGTCGCGGGTCCGCGCGTGCTCGGCTCCTCCGCGACGCGACTCGCGGTGCAGGCGGTCGCCCCGGCGGACGCGGATCGCGCGATCGTGCTCGACCACCCGACGCGCTACGGCATCGATGCGCGCTGGGCCTTCGTCGGCCCGATCGCCGCGCTCGGTGGCGAGCGCCCGCTCGGCTACATGCGCTGGGACGGCGCGCCGCCGGTCGCGGACCTCGCCGCAGACGGACGCACGCTGCTGCTGTGGAGTCCCGGCCTCGAGGCCGACCTCGGCGTCACGGCGACCGTGTGCCGCGCGTGGCCGGACGCAACGCTCTACAGCTTCAGCGACGCGGCGGGTCTGGGCAGCGTGCTCGCAGCACGCGTCGGCGGTGGCGCGTGGCAGCCGCGCCTCGCTCCCGCGACGACGCGACGCTGCAACGCGCCCGCTGCCTGACGGCCGAGCGGCTCAGGCGTCCGCGCGCATGCGGTAGCGCAGCGGCAGGTGCTTGAGCCCGACCACGAAGCTCGATTGGATCCACTCCGGCGTGCCCGCGAGCTCGACCGACTCGACGCGCCGCGCGAGCTCCGCGAAGAGCGCGCGCTGCGAGCGCCGCGCGAGGTTCGCGCCGAGGCAGAAGTGCTCGCCGATGCCGAAGCCGAGGTGCGGATTCGGATCGCGGTCGATGCGGAAGGCGAACGGGTCCTGGAAGACCTCCTCGTCGCGGTTCGCCGACGCGTAGAACATCACCAGGTGGTCGCCCTCGCGAACGGTCTTGCCGCGCAGCTCGACGTCGCGTGCCGCGGTGCGGCGCATGTAGTTGACGGGCGTCGCCCAGCGCACGACCTCGTCGACCGCGGTGCCGATCAGCTCGGGACGCTTCTGCAGCGCGGCGAACTGATCGGGGTTCTGCGCCAGCGCGCACATGCCGCCGGCGAGCGAGTTCTTGGTCGTGTCGTGGCCGGCCGTGAACGTGATGAGGTAGTAACCGAGCGTGTCCATCACGCCCATCGGCTCGCCGTTCACCGTCGCGTTCGCGTAGAGGCTCGCGAGGTCGTCGCGCGGGTTCGCACGGCGATCCTGGATGATCGCGTCGAACATGTGGAAGAGCTCCATGCCGAGCTCCATGATCGCCTGCTGCCGGTTCTCGGCCTTGCGCTGCAGCTCCGGATCGTCGGCCGCGAACAGCTGATTGGTCAGCTTCAGGATGCGCGGCTCGTCCTCGCGCGACACGCCGAGGATCGTCGCGAGAATGCGCAGCGGGTGCGAGGTCGCGATCTCGGTCGCGAAGTCGATCTCGCCCTCACGTCCGCGCGCCTTCTCGGCGAGCTCGCCGATCAGGTGGCGGGCGCTCTCCTCGATGGTCTCGTCGAGGCGGCCCAGTGCGCGCGGCGTGAACCACGGGCTCGCGACCTTGCGCAGCGTGCGGTGCTGCGGCGGGTCCATCTCGATGATGGTGCGCATCGCGCCGACGCCTTCTTCGCGGTCGATCGGCAGGTCGGCGCGCGGGTGCACGATGCCGGGGTAGCTCAGGAAGACGTCGGGGCGGTTCGAGATCTCGAACACGTCGGCGTGCTTGGTCACCGCCCAGAACGGCGCGTAGCCCGCGGGCTCGCAGCGGTGCAGCGGGTCGTGGCGGCGCAGCGCCGTCCACGACGCGTGCGGCGTCCCGTTCTTCGCGTAGGGCTGCGGATCGATGAGATCGAAACCGTCGGTCAGGTTCGCGCCGTTCGTCGAGTCCGTCATGCTGTCCACTCCTTGCACCCTCTCCACTCTCCGCCCCGTGTTCCCGGTCCGTGAGGCCAGTGCTGTGCCAGAATGCCCGTCCCTTCAAGCAAGCCCAGTCGTAACTTACAAGCAGGCTTGACTGTTTGTTTCCGTGCGGATACCTTCCCTCGCCATGCCCGCCGCCCCCGCACGCCGTCGCACGCAGGAGGAACGCAGCGCCGCGACGCAGGCCCGCCTGCTCGACGCGGCGGTCGAGTGCCTGGTCGAGCTGGGCTACGGCGCGACCACGACCACCGTCGTCGCCGAGCGCGCGGGCGTGTCGCGCGGCGCGCAGCTGCACCACTTCGCGACCCGCGCGGATCTCGTCGGCGCGGCCGTGCAGCACGTCTTCGCGGGGCTCACCGAGGACTACCGCGAGGGCTTCGCGCGCGTCGCCGCGAGCCGGGACCGCGTGCGCGGCGCGATCGAGCTGCTGTGGTCGATCTACCTGCAGCCGCGCCACCTCGCAGCACTCGACCTCTACCTCGCCGCGCGCACCGACGCCGAGCTGCGCGCGGTCCTCGCACCGATCTCGACGCGACACCGTGAGAACGTGCTCGCGCTGGCGCGAGCCTACTTCCCCGAGGCCGCCGCGACGCAGCCGCGCTTCGAAGCCGTGATCGACCTCGTGCTCGAGACCATGCTCGGCATGGTCCTCACGCGCAGCCTGCACGGCGAGCACCCGCAGCAGGCGGCGGTCCTCGCCGAGATCGAGCGCCTCGCGCGGGAGCTCGTGACGCCCGCCGGATCACCCCGTCAATCACGCACGCTGCGCGTCGCGCGCAGCACTCCGAAAGGCTGAGAGACATGGAGTCGTCCACGCTCATCCTGCTGTCGATCCCGCTCTTCGTGCTGTCGATGCTGCTCGAGGCGTGGGCCGGACGGCACGGCTGGAAGGTGCTGTACACGGGTCGCGACACGCGGGCGAGCCTGACCATGGGCGTCGGCAACGTGCTGATCAACGCCGCGATCGGCGGCATGGTGCTGTGGAGCTTCGACGCCGTGCACCGCGTCGCGCTGTTCGACTTCGGGTTCGGCTGGACGGCGTTCGTCGCGTGCTTCTTCGCCGAGGACCTCGCCTACTACTGGTTCCACCGCGTGTCGCACGAGCGGCGCTGGTTCTGGGCGAGCCACGTCGTGCACCACTCGTCGCAGCGCTACAACCTGTCGACCGCACTGCGTCAGACGTGGACCGGCAAGGCCACGCTCGGCTTCGTGTTCTGGCTGCCGCTGGTCTTCCTCGGCTTCGAGCCGAGCATGGTGCTGTTCTTCATGGCGACGAGCCTGCTGTACCAGTTCTGGATCCACACCGAGGCGATCGACCGCCTGCCCGCGCCGCTCGAGCTGGTGCTCAACACGCCGAGCCACCACCGCGTGCACCACGGCGCGAACCCGCGCTACCTCGACGCGAACTACGCGGGCGTCCTGATCATCTGGGACCGCCTGTTCGGCACGTTCACGCCCGAGCTCGACGCCGAGCCGGTCCGCTACGGCCTCGTCAAGAACATCGAGACCTACAACCCGCTGCGCATCGCCTTCCACGAGTGGATCGCGACCGCGCAGGACGTGCGGCGCGCGGGCTCGTGGCACGAGCGCTGGATGTACCTCTTCGGACCTCCGGGCTGGAGCCCGGACGGCTCGCGGCAGACGAGTGCCATGATCCAGGCGCGCTGGCGCGCGGAGCAGGCGCAGCGCGCGGGTGCGGAGGGCGCGGTCGCGGCGTGACGGGACGGACGGCGGGCCGGTGGCTCCGTCGTCGGTCGCCCGAAAGAAGTCGCCGCGGCTGGCGTCCGTTGCGGCGATGACTCGCCGGATTCTCGTCTTCGCATGCGCGATCGTCGTGGGCTGCGGCGGTGGCGGGGGTTCGTCCTCCGGGACCGGCGAGCCGCTGCCGACACCAACCGTCGACGTCGGAACACCCGCCCCAACGGCCGCTCCGAGCCCGACGCCGACCGCCGTGGCTCTGCCGGCCGGAAGCCTCGATCCGACGTTCGGCTCGGGCGGCATCGTCCTGGTCGACGTTCCGCCGACGCTCGCCAGCCTCACCGACCTCGCGATCGACGCGCAGGACGGACTCGCGATCCTCGCATGGACCCTCGATCCCGATCGTGAGGTTCAACGCCAGGTCGTCGTTCTTCGACGCAACGCCGACGGCTCGCCGAACGTCGCGTTCGGCGACGACGGGTTCGTCGAGACCGCCGTCGCACCGCGCCTCGCGCCGTGCACCGAGCGCCCGTGCGACGATGCGCCGACGTCGCTGCTCGTGCTGCCGGACGGACGCGTGCTCGTGTCGGCGGTCGTCGATTCGCAGGCTCTCCAGCCCGACCGGACACGTGGCGTGCTGGTGCTGTACCGGAGCGACGGCAGCCTCGACCCCGGCTTCGGCGACGGCGGCGTCCGGGCGCTCTCCGCCGTGCGAAGCCCGGTACGCATTGGCGACCTGCAGTTCGACTCGGCGGGGCGCATCGTCGGCGTCGGCGTGCTCGGCGGGGCGTTCGCGGACTCCCGCTTCACCGTCGCGCGCCTTCGCGCCGACCTCGCCCCGGACGGGGGCTTCGGAATCGACGGCTTCGCGTCGGCCGCCGCCCGTGACGACCTCGCACCGGGGTTCGGTCGGGCGGGCATCCGGCCGGACGACGGCATCGTCGCAGGCGGAGGATCCGGCTCGTTCGACTACCGGCGTCCCGAGATCGCCGCGTTCACGAGCGACGGGTCGCTCGACAAGAGCTTCGGACGCGAGGGCTTCGTCGACCAGTATCCCGCGGATCTCGACCTGATGGCGGGGATCGACGCCCTGGCCGTCGACCCCGACGGCCGCATCACGGCCGCGATCGACGATCGCCTCGTCCGCTACACGCCCGCAGGCAACCTCGACGACGGCTTCGGCAACGGCGGCGTGGTTCCCGCGGGCTTCCTCGTGAGCCAGGTGCTCGCGCTTCCGGACGGTCGCGTGCTGGCGACCGGAAACGTCCGCGGCGGCGGAGGCATCGTCACGCGCTGGGACGTCGACGGCAGCCCGGACGAGAGCTTCGGCAGCGGTGGCGTCACGATGATCGCGCCGATCGACGGCCGACCGGCGTACTTGATCGCGAGCGCGGTCGACAGCCGTGGCCGACTGCTGGTGATCGGTCGGCTGTCCGGCCCCGACCGGCCCCGGTTGTTCCTCGCACGCTACTTGACGGAGGACACGGACGGCTTCACGCGCTGACCGCCACCCGCCGCGTCACCTCGCGAGCGGCAGCATCGCCGCGACGCCGCCGATCACCAGCGAGTAGAGCGCGATCCGGCGCCCGCGCGGCAGATCGGTCCGGCTGCAGAACCACCACACGCACGTGAGCCCGACCGCCAGCTCGATCGCGAGCGCGAGCAGCGGCGCGCGGAAGTACAGGCCGAGGCCGACCTCGCGCGTGCCCGGGCCGAGCAGGAAGTGCGGAAAGCCCGACACGAAATCCGCAACCTCGTGCAGCAGCACCAGCACCGCCGCCCACGCCGCGATCGCGAGCCGCCGCGTCCACCACCACGCGAAGCCGGCGATCGCAGCACTCCAGAGCAGGACGGGCACGACGTCGTGGCTGAACGTCATGTCGACGCGCATCGCGGCGAGGCTCGGCTTGACGCCCTCGGGCGGCGCCATGGTCTCGACGCCGAGCAGCACCAGCGTGATCATCAGCAGGTCGAGGAAGATGCTCGCGAAGAGCAGCAGCCAGAGCGGTGCGGTGCGCTCGCGCTCGTAGGCGACCAGCGCCGTCGCGTAGTGTCCGGCGACCACGGCGTCAGCCCTCCAGGCGCGCGGCGAAGAGGAAGCCCGCGAACAGGACCGCGACCAGCACGATGAACGGGATCATGACCGCGGCGCATAGCGCATCGGACGGGCGCGATTCCAGCGCTTGTCGGATCGCGCCGGGGCACGCTAGCGTCACCGCCCGATGACGCCGCCCGCCGCGAAGGCGAAGTCCCGCCTGGTCACGATCCTCGCGTGGGCGCTCATGATCGGCGGCGCGCTGCTCACGCCGATCAGCGCGATCTCGCTGCTGATGCTCGTCGCGGGCAGCTACGGCTCTCAGAGCACCACGCTGTCCGGCTTCTTCGTCGTGGTGGTGCTGCCGCCCGCGACGGCGCTCGCGGGCTTCGGACTCCGGCTGCGCGTGCGCCCGGCGTACCTCTTCGTGCTGCTCCTGCTCGGCGGCGTCGCCGCGTGGAACGCGGCACAGCTGCTGCGCGGCCCGACCGAGGCACACACCGTCTACTCGGCGGACGGCGTGCCGACGCACGTATCGGGCTCCGAGGTGGACTACCCGCTGCACGCGATGGTCACGCTCGTGGCCCTGGGCGCGCTCGCGCTGCTGCTGCGGCCGTCGGTGCGCGCGGAGTTCCCGGCGCGCGCGACACCGCTGCGGAGCGCGGACGTCGTGCCACGTGCAGCCGAGCCGGCGGCGACGCCGCGTTCGCCCGACGATCGTCCGGACGCCGGCGCACGCGGGTGGCGCGTCGGCCACCGCGGCCGCGACGAGATGTACTACGAGGAGCTGCGAGACGGACGCTGGGAGCGCATCCCGATCAGCGGCGAGATGCTGATGGGCCGCGCGCACCATGTCATCTACTTCGCGTCGCCGCGCGAGTGGCTCGCGTACCCGGAGTGGGCTCGCCATCGCCGCGCCGAGATCGTCGCGCGCGTCAAGTCGGAGTTCCGTCCGCCGGACTACGAGTACCTCGACGATGGGCCGGCTCCGGCCGGGCCGGCGCTCACGGGCGGCGCTTCCCCGGCGACCGCGAGCGCCTCGCCGTCACAGCTGCGCGCGCTGCTGATCGCCGTGACGCTCCTGCTCGCCATCGCCGTCGGCGCGGGCTGGCTCGTGCAGCGCGGCGTCGCCAGCGGCGAGACCTGGCTGCCGGCACCGCACGCGTCGCAGCGCCGCGTCGTCACGCGCGCCGACGAGCCGGCGACGTTCTGGCTCGCGATCGCCGTCTACGCCGCGACGGCCGCCGGCATCGCGGGACTGTCCGGATGGCTCGCGCTCGAAGGCGCGCGTCTCCGCCGCTCCGCGCGGGCGGACCACTGAGGATCGCCGCGCATGAGCCAACGCCCGGAAATCCGCCGCGCCGCGCTCGCCGCGCTGCTCTTCATGACGACGCTGGTCACGAGCGCCCTCCCCGCCCACGCGGACCAGCCGTTCGACCACTCAGCGTGGTCGGCGATCCTGCAGCGCCACGTCGACGACGACGGCCGCGTCGCCTACCGCGACCTCGCCGCGAACGACGCGGCCGCACTCGACGCCTACCTCGCCGTTCTCGCGACGGCCGATCCCGCGAGCTGGCCGCGCGACGAGCAGCTCGCGTTCTGGCTCAACGCTTACAACGCCGTGATCTTCCGCGCCGTGCTCGACGGCCACTCCGCCGAGAGCCTCTTCGGACGCTACCGGATGTTCTGGCGCTACCGCCGCGTCGTCGCAGGCGCGGAGCGGACGCCGGACGACATCGAGAACCGGATCGTCCGCCCGATGGGCGAGAGCCGCATCCACTTCGCGCTGGTGTGCGCGTCGGCGAGCTGCCCGAAGCTGATGCGGCGCGCGTGGCAGGCGGCGACGCTCGATGCCGACCTCGACGAGCAGACGCGCCGCTTCGTGAACGACCCGGTGCGCAACCGCATCGTGCCGACAGCGCGGGAGGCCGCGCTGTCGGCGATCTTCGACTGGTACGACGAGGACTTCGGCGGCAGCGACGACGCGCTGCGCGCGTACGTCGCACGCGTCGCCGACGAGCCCGCGCGGTCGTACTTGACGGAGCAACGGCCCGAGCTCGACTTCCTCGACTACGACTGGACCCTGAACGCGCAGCCGGGCCAGCGGCCGGAGTAACGCCGTGCGTGTCGTCGGGCGGGCACTTGTCCGGCACGGTCCGCGCGCGCTAGCTTCGCCGCCCGATGGCACGGCAGATCGTCGACGACGCGGCCCCCTTCACCGGCTTCGCCGACACGAAGCGGCGCTTCTTCCACACGCTCGCGAAGAACCAGACGCGCGACTGGTTCAAGGCGCACGAGGACGAATACCGCCACGGCTGGCTCGAGCCGATGCACGCGCTGCTCTGGGACGTACGCGCGAAGCTCGTGAAGACCTACGGCGACGCGGCGCTCGATCCGCCCAAGGTGTTCCGCATCCACCGCGACGTGCGCTTCTCGCGAGACAAGGCGCCCTACAAGACGAACATCGGCGGCTTCCTGCCGATCGCGGGACGCGGCAGCAGCGGCGTGCCCGGTCCGGTCGCGCTCTACGTGCAGCTCGGCACCGAGAACTACGTCGGCGCGGGCAACTGGATCATGGAGCCGGCGCAGCTCGCCGCGTACCGCGCGGCGCTGCTCGACGAGCGCCGCGGCGGCGAGCTGACGAAGCTGCTCGCGAAGCTCGGCAAGGCCGGCTTCAGCGCCGGCTCGCACGACGCACTGAAGAAGGTCCCGCGCGGCTTCGCCCCGGAGCACCCGCGCGCCGAGCTCGCCAAGCGCAAGGGCCTCGTGGTCGCGTTCCCCGCCCTGCCGCCGGAGCTGCTCACGTCGCGGGAACTGGTCGACTGGCTCGCGAAGAACGCGCGCAGCGCCGCAGCACTCGTCGAGTGGCTACGCGGAACGGCCGCATGACGCCGCGGACGGCTTGACAGCGACGCGTCCGGCGTCGCACCCGTATCGCCCCATGGCCCGCCCGTACCGCTCGGCGATCCTGCTGCCGCTGCTCGTGTTCGCGTTCCTGCTCGCCGGCATCGAGGTCGGCGTGCGGATGCGCGTGCCACACTTCGCGAGCCGCGATTTCTTCCTCACCCTCTTCGGCGACCCGCCGGACAACACGCCGAAGGACCGGCAGCCGCTCTTCGAGGGCGACCCGGTGCTGTTCTGGCGTCTGCGCCCGAATGCGGATCGCGCGATCTGGGACTTCACCGTCGTGTCGACCAATGCGCAGGGCGTCCGCCACGACCGTCCGCTCGGGAAGAAGCCGCCGGGACGCTTCCGCATCGTCTGCGTCGGCGACTCGGTGACCTTCGGCTACCGCGTCCCGCTGGTCTTTCCCGACAACCCCGACGCCTACGATCACCAGGACGCGCCGTACGCCGGCCGCCTCGAGCGCATGCTCCGCGCGCAGTACCCGGGCCGCGACATCGAGGTCGTGGCGCTCGCGGTGCCGGGCTACACGTCGTTCCAGGGACGCATGCTGCTCGAGCAGACGATCGGCTGGCTCGAGCCCGACGTCGTGATCCTGTCGTTCGGCTTCAACGACGTGGCGCAGCGCCCGCGTCCCGACAACGTCGTGATGGCGCAGGACTCCGTGTCGGTCACGCTGCGCCGCGTGCTGAGCTCGAGCCAGGCCCTGCTTCACCTGTGGCGCTGGTACACCGAGCGCGCCGCGCTGAATCCGAAGGCCGAGCAGCCGGTGCCGGCCGAGCGCGTGTCGCGCGTCGACTACGTCGCGAACATGGACGCGATGGTGCAGCTCGCGCTGCAGCACGGCGCGAAGGTGCTCGTCGTCGGGGCGGTGTACCGCGATCGCACGACGAATCCGCAGGAGGCAAACCGCATGGGGCTCTACCGCGCGACGCTGCAGGAGGCGATGCGCATGGAGAACATCCCGTTCCTGCAGATCGACGAGCTCACCGAGGACGGCGCGCCGGGCAACAAGGAGCTGTTCGGCGAGCACATCCATCCGAGCAGCAACGGCCACCAGCTGATGGCCGAGCGCATCCTCGCCACGCTGCGCGAGCGCGGGATGCTGCGGCCGCTCGACGACGGGAGCGTCGCCGGCTCGTGAGGCCGCGTCCCGCGACGCGGGGACTCAGGCGGCCTGCTCGGCAAGCGGCGGATACACCGGCTCGCGCCCGCGCGGCGGGATGCCGAGCGCGGCGCGCACGTCCGCGATCGGCTCGCGGAAATGGTCCCACGGATCCCACGTCGTGTCGCCGATGACGTCGCGGTTCACGTGCGAGCCGTGCTCGAGCCCGGCGAACACGGTCGCGGGATCGGCCTGCGACTTCATGCCGGGAAGAAACGGCGACACGCCGACACCGAGCTCGAACTGCGCGAGCGCGAACATGAGAATGTAGAACGGATCCGCCTTCTCGAGCCCCGCCTGGAACGCGACCACCGCGCATTCCTCCTGCGGCGTCGTGCCGTAGCCGCCGAGCACGTGGCAGCAGTCGTGGCGCATCACCGGCGGCGGCGGACCGCCGACCTCGCCCGGATACGAGAAGCCGTTGCGGCGGATGAAGTCCGCGTAGGCGCGTCCGAACGTTCCCTCCGGGTAGTCGTCGAGCTGGTGGTAGCGCGCGGCCGTCGCCTTGTCGGCGTGGCCGAGTGCGGCCGCGACCGTGTCGAGCACGCCGCGCACGCCCTCGTTCGCGACGTACGCCTTCGCTGCTTGACGGACGAAGGTCCGGCGCGCGAGGTCGATGCGCACCATGGCGAAGCGCTTCTCGAGCACCTCGCGGAACGTCCGCACGGGCAGCGCCTGGATGCCGAGCGTCGCCGCGGTGGCTTCGAGGTAGGCGAGACGCTCGGGCGTCGCGTCGCCGTCCATCATCGCGAGCACGGTCATGCCGCGCAGGATGCGCTCGCGCCACTCGGTCTCGGGCACGGCGGTGGCGAGCTCGGCCGCGCTGATCGGTCGCAGGGCGTCGAGGTCCACGTCGACCTTCATCAGGCTGTCGCGGACGGCGCGCATGACGGAGAACGCGCGCTCGCTCGGCGGCCCGCCGATGCTGGCAACGGCCTTGAGGCTCGCGAGCCCGGCCCGCGCGATCGCCTCGCGGCGGTCGGCCGGAGGCTGGTGCTTCATGTCGATCGTCATCGCTGCGCCCTCCCGAGAGGGGTCAGCGGACGTCCCGCGGGCCGACTTGAGGCCCGCGACGACATGGCGGACGCGACGGCACCGCCCGAAGGAGCGGTGACGTCGCGCCGCGGGCCTCAGCCCTTCTGCAGGATGTGCATCACGCACACGGAGCCGCCACCCATCATGTGGCAGATGCCGTTGCGCGCGTTCGCGACCTGGCGCTTGCCGGCCTCGCCGCGCAGCTGCAGCGTGGTCTCCCAGATCTGCGCGAGACCGGTCGGACCGCCCGGGTGACCGCGCGCGATCAGACCGCCGTCGGTCGAGAACGGCACGCGGCCGCCGAGCTCGAAGTCGCCGCGGTCGATGCACGCCTCCGCCTCGCCCTTGGCGCACATGCCGAGCAGCTCGTAGTACTCGAGCTCCTCGATCGCGAAGGCGTCGTGCACCTGCACGAGGTCGATGTCCTTCGGGCCGAGGCCGGCCTGCTCGTAGCAGACCGCCGAGGTGTCGACGGTCATGCGGCCGGGGCCGACGACCGGGCCCATGAAGAGGTGGCCGCGATCGTAGCGCTCGCTCTGCAGGTCGGACGCCACGACCTTCACCACCGGACGTCCGGGGTTGAGCTTCTTCGCCATCTCGACCGTACCGACGATCGCGCACGCGGCGCCGTCGCCGATCGGGCACGACATCATCGTCGTCATCGGCCACGCCACCATGCGCGAGCCGAGGACCTTCTCGATCGGCACCGGCTTGTCGGGCTGGCGCTGCGCCATCGGGTTGAGCCCGCCGTTGTGCCAGTTCTTCGCCGCGATCTTCGCGAGATGCTCCGGCTTGGTGCCGCGCTCGTGCATGCGGCGCGTCGCCCACATCGCGAAGAACGCGGCGGGCAGGATCGCGTCCTCGAGGTTCGCCGGATCGGTGTTCGCCGAGCTGTCCGACACGATGCCGGTCATCTTGTCGAAGCCGAGCACCATCGCGACGTCGTAGCGGCCGCTCGCGACCGAGCCGACCGCCTCGTAGAGGCACGCCGAGCCCGTCGCCGACGCGTTGTCGAGACGCTGCACGGGAAGTCCGGTGAGGCCGAACTCCTTCATCACGCGCACGCCGGCCATGACGGGCGCGAAGATCTGTCCGACGTACGCGGCGTCGACGTCCTTGAACGAGAGCCCGGCGTCCTTCAGCGCGGCGAGACCCGCGACGCGGCTCATGTCGGCATTGGTCGAGTCCGGCCACAGGCCGAAGCGGTGCATGCCGACGCCGAGGATCGCGACCTCGCGTCCGTTCTTCAGAATGCTCACTTCGCACCTCCAGCGACCGGCGCGAAGCGCAGGATCACGACGTCCTTGTCACCGTCCTCGCGGATCGGATCGAGCTCGGCGACGAGCGGCATGCCGACCTTGAAGTCCTCCTGCTTGCCGGCGAGCGGAACCTGCACGCGCGGGCCTTCCGGCAGGTCGACCTGGCCCACGCCGTACCCCGTGCTGTGCTCGACCTTGGTCGAGCCGAACAGCGGGAAGTGGACGAAGGTGTAGCTGTACAGCGTGCCCTGCGGGCCCAGCATCGCGTCGCCGGTGTTCTCGGACAGGCACTTCGCGCACACGACGCGCTTCGGGAAGAAGTACTCGCCGCAGTCCTTGCACACCGTGCCCATCAGCTTCGGGGGCTCGGCGGGATTCTCGGGGACGGTGAAGTACCCCTGCTTCAGTGGGCGTCTCGCCCGCGCAGTTCCGGACACGTGTCCTCCTCGGTTCGGCGGAATGTACCGGACGGTATACAAGAGGCGTTCGGGGTGGCAAACGTCTTTCCGTCGTGCGCTCGCACCTGACGAAGTTCGTGACGCGGCTGCGCAAATCGGGCGTGCGCGTATCGGTCGCGGAGACGCTCGACGCCATGGCCGCGGTCTCGGCGACCGGCCTCGAGCGCGACGTCCTGCGCGAGGCGCTGGCCGCGACGCTGGTGAAGGACGAGGGCGACCGCGCCGCCTTCGACGCGGCCTTCGACGCGCACTTCCCGCTGCTCGCGGCCGACGGCTCGACCGGCAAGGGGAAGCAGCGCGGTGCGCGGACCGGTGGCGAGGGCGACGCGTCGCAGGCGTCGCGCGCCGGCAGCGGCACGGGGAGCGGCGCGGGCTCGTCGTCGCCACCGCCGCGCGACGACGCGACGACCGCGCCGCCGCAGCGCGACACGAAGCCGCGCAGCGCGTCGGCACGTGCGGGCCGCGGCGAGGAGAACGAGCGGCCGGCGCCCCGCTCCGCCGTGCCGCCGTCACGCGACGCCGCGACCGCGGCGCGACCTCGCGAGCCGCTAGAGCGGGCGAAGACGGCGTCCGGCGGCGATGCCGAGCGCGAGGCGTCCGAACGCGGCGGAGAGCCGGCGGCGACGCGCGCGCGCATCGCGCGGCGTCCCTTCGCCGACCTCGACCCCGACGCGCTCGACGACGCACGCGCCGCGGCGCGCGAGATCGGACGACGCTTCGCGGCGCGCGCGGCGCGGCGCGAGCGGCGCACCCGCCGCGGCCGCATCGACATCCGCCGCACGATCCGCCGCGCCGTCGCGCGCGGTGGCGCGCTGGTCGACCTGCAGCGTCGCGGACGGCGCCCGGGAAAGCCCGACCTGGTGGTGCTGTGCGACGTGTCGGGCTCGGTCGCGCGCGCGAGCGACCTTCTGCTGTCGCTGCTCGCGGCGTGCGGCAGCGCGTTCACCAACGTCGCGCGCTTCGCTTACGTCGACCACCTCGTGCCGGTCGACTACGAGGACGGTCACATCCGCCCCGAGGGCGAGCTCGACCTGTACGGGTTCTCGGATCTGGGCAACGTCCTCGCGGAGCTCGAGTCGGCGGCCGGCGAGCGCATCGACCGCCGCACCGTTCTGCTGGTGCTGGGCGACGCGCGCAACAACCGGCGTCCGGCGCGCGCCGACGTGCTGCGGCGCCTCGCGCGCCGCGCGCGCGCGGTGGTGTGGGCGGTGCCCGAGCCGCGCGCCCGCTGGGACACCGGCGACAGCGCGCTTGCGAGCTACGCGCCGTCGTGCGATCGCGTGGTCGAGGCGACGTCGCTCGCCGGGCTCGCAGCCGCCATCCGCGAAGCCGCCTCTTGAGAGTTCCGCCGGATCTGACACAGTGGCTGGCAGAAGGTCAGCTATGGATTCGGATCTGACGCAGCTCGCCGACCTCGCGTACGACGCCGTGATTGCGCCGGGACGGTGGGCGGACTTCCTGGCGGCGCTGGCGCGCGCCCTCGGCGGAGCGAGCATCGGCATGTCGCTCCGCCACCCTCGGGACGGGAATCCGGGCTGGGTCGTCTTCCACGACGCCGACGCGGCCTTCGCGCGCTCCTACGCCGAGCATTTCTTCCGCATCGACCCGTTCCGCGTTCGCTCGGACGCGCTCGAGCCGGGCGGCTGCGAGGTGATGGCCGGCGGGACGATCGCGGCGGGCGCGGTCGAGAGATCGGAGTTCTACAACGACTGGATGCGGCCGCAGGGCTTCGCGCCCGCGCCGTCGATCGGTCTCACTCTCGACCGCGACGCGGGCGGCGAGCCGATCGGGATCGGCGTGTTTCGTCCGCGCGGCGCGCGCGCGTACGGCGACCGGGAGGTTCGCCTGCTGCGCGCGCTGACGCCACACCTGCAGCGCGCGACGCGCACCGCGCTGCAGCTCGCCGACGCCCGCAGCGAACTCGCGGCCACCACGGACGCGCTCGACCTGCTGCCCGTCGCGGCCGTCCTTCTCGACGCCGAGGGCCGCGTCGTGCGTGCCAACCGGAAGGCGCACGCGCTCGCGGAGCACGGCCGGCCGTTCGTCGCGACGCGCGCGTCGCTCGCGCTCGATCCCGAGGTGGTCACGGCGCTCCGCCGCGTGGCGGACGAGCCGTCCTCGGGACGCACGATCGTGCGCGGCGCCGGCACCGACGCGGTGGCCGTGCGGCGCGGCGAGCACCGCGCCCCGCTCTGGCTCCGCCCCGTGCCGTGCTCGTCGTCCGAGGTCGCGGGGATCGACTGTCCGCCGGGATGGCTCTGGGTGCTGATCGACGATCCCGACGACGCCCCGCTTCCATCGATCGAGGCGCTCACCTCGATGCTCGGGCTCACCAACGCGGAGGCGCGCCTCGCGGCGCTGCTGGTCACGGGACGGCGGCTCGAGCAGGCCGCGGCCGAGCTCGGCATCGCGCACGAGACGGCGCGCACGCACCTGAAGGCCGCGTTCCGCAAGACCGGTGCGCGCAGCCAGACGGACCTGGTGCGGCTCGTTCTCAAGCGTCCGCTGCTCGTGCGCCGCGGGTCCTGACGCGCACGATGGCGAGGCCGCGGCGGCTCCGCTAGAGCCGGCGCGTGACCGACTCGAGCGACGCGTCCGGCAGCGGCACCGTGATCCTGCGCGCCGGCGAGCTGCCGCCGGGCAAGTCGCGAAAGTTCTTCCTCGCGTGCACCGGGCAGCAGCTCGAGTGCTTCGTCGTCAACTACCGCGGTACGCTGCGCGCGTACGTGAACAAGTGCCGCCACGTGCCCATGACGATGGACTGGGTCGAGAACCAGTTCTTCGACGAGTCGGGCGACTTCCTGCTGTGCCCGACGCACGGCGCGCTCTACGAGCCCGAAGGGGGCGAGTGCGTGGCGGGTCCGGCGTGCGGCAAGGCGCTGTTCGCGGTGCCGCTGGTCGAGCGCGGCGACGAGATCGTCGCGCTCTGTCCCGAGGTGTTCGAGTAACTCGGAACATCCCGGCGCGAAGCGCGTGGCCGAGCGCCACCCAGCGCGGCGAGTGGGGCCCCGCGCGGCTCCGCCGCGTGGGGCGAGGGGTCGCGTGACCCCTCGGTCGCTGACCTCTTACTCCGGCTCGTCGCCGAAATGCGCGCGAATGATGCGCTGCTTGAGGTAGTCGAGGGTGCCGAGGTCTTCCACGATGTCGCCACCGGTGTCGTAGAAGAAGATCTCGCCGTTCTTGTTGCGGCCCACGGCGACGAGCCACTCCAGGTCGTCGCGGTCCTCGAGCAGGTAGTTGATCGTCTGCGCGACGCCCCGCCCGGGGATGATGGTGATCTTCGGTCTGACCGTGGACTTTTCTTGCTTGGCCATCGACTCCGCCATCCCTCTTGCCGCCGGTGACGCCGGACGCAGCACCATGCGCCCCGCCCGATCGGCGGTCACGATAAGGACCCGGGGCTCTCCAAGTCAACCCGCTCCC
Organism: Binatia bacterium; assembly: GCA_046327915.1. Lineage (GTDB taxonomy): Bacteria > Desulfobacterota > Binatia > UBA12015 > UBA12015 > VGTK01. The sequence goes on from JAXLXO010000010.1 coordinate 78,666, forward strand.
CGTTGGTGTCACCTTCGGCGGAACCCGCGCCGCGCGTGAGCGAACGGCGCGTTTTTACGACAACCCGTGTCGCGTGTGGTAGACGAGCCCGCCATGCCAGCCCCGGGGACCGAGCCGGCCGAGCGCATCCGCCGCGCGCGGCGCGAGGACATCGACGCGCTCCTGCACGCGGTCGGCGGTCCGGAAGCCGGACGCGTGCGCGCGCTGCGGCGGCTCACGAAGACCCTGGCAGCCGACCTGTACGTCCTCGACCGGGCCGCGTCCGTGCACGGAGTGGTCGCGGTCCTCTACCGCCGCAGCCTCGCGCACGGCGGTCTCACCGCGACCATCGACGCGCTGTCCGCGTGGACCGCCGACGGCGACGCCGAGCGACGCCGCGACGAGGCGGCGCTGCTCGCCTGCGCCATCGGGCGCGCGCGCCGGCGCGGCTGCGTCGCGATCGACACCGCCCTTCCCCATCCCGACATTCGCACCGCCCTCGCCGCCGAGGGCTTCCTTCCCGCCGCGCCGCAGCTCGTGCTCGACCTGCGCAGCGGCGCTGCGCAGACGACGAGGGATCCTTCATGAGCAGATTCATCATCGGCCTGCTGCTGGGCCTGCTTCTCGGCATCGGCGGCACCGCGGCGTTCCTGATCACCGCAGGCGGCGGCGACTACCTGATCGTCTCGAGCCCGCGCGTGAAGGAGCTCGAGGGGTCGCTGAAGAACGTCGACCAGGACCGTCAGTGGCTGCGCGCGCGCCTCGCCGAGGCGAACGAGTCGCTGGCGAAGCTCGAGTCGCGCTTCTCGTCGCTCGCCGCGCGCTTCGAGAGCATGGCGGCGACGCAGGGCGGCGCTGCCGCACCGGCCGCTTCGGCGCCTGCGCCGGAAGCGACTCCCGGTACCGCGCCCGACGCGGGCGGCGCCGCACCGGGCGAAACGAACGCGGACCCCTCGACCGCGCCGGTCGAGAGGTCCGCCTCCTGAGCGCGGGCCGCGCAGTCGAGCTGCGCGGCCCGTTCTTCCCGTCGGATCAGCCGCCGATGTTGCGCGTCGGCGTCGTGCCGCCCGCCGCGCGCTGCGCCTGACAGGTCGTCACCGCGCGCGACGTGAGCTCGCGCGTCGTGCACGGCAGGCTCATCGCGGCGCTGTTGTTCGGCAGCACCACGCGCGCGCCGAGCGTCCCACCGACGAGGCTCTTCACCTCCGGCGCCATCACCCGGGCGGTGACCAGCATGCCGGGCGCGGACGCGCGGCGCAGCGTCACCGACAGGTCCGCCGTGTTGTAGGTCGCCGCGGTGCCCTGCTTGTTGGAGCGCAGCGCGCCCGCCGGCACCTCGACCGCGTAGGTCCCGGCGGTGCCGGTGAACTCGAGCCGGACGCTCGGCACGGTGCGCGTGTCGACCACGCCGCTGAAGCTGCCGTCGAGCACGAGGCCGCCGTCTTCACGACCGGGCGCCGTGGTGATGGTCGCCTTGCCCTCGAGCAGCGTGCAGCTCTGGCCCGCCGTCTGGTTCGGAAGATCGGGACAGGCGTCGCACGCATCGCCGACGCCGTCGGCGTCGCGATCGGCCTGGGTCGCGTTCGCCACCGTCGGGCAGTTGTCCTTGACGTTGCGCACGCCGTCGCCGTCGACGTCGGTGGTGTTCGGCGTGGGCGCCGGAGTCGCGACCGGCGGCGTCGGCGTCGGTGCCGCCTTCGGAGTCGGCGTCGGAGCCGGCTTCGCGGTCGGCGCGGGCGTCGGCTGCACGGTCGGAGCCGGAGTCGGCACCGCACCGCCGTTGTCGTACAGGTACGCGATCGCGCCGTGGTCGTAGTCCTTCAGGCCGGCGCCGCGGCCGTCGAAGTGGGCCATCCAGTACATGGTCGCGTCGCTGGTGAAGGTTCCGCCGGTCGTGCCGTCGGAGGAGTGCGCGAGACCGAACGCGTGTCCCATCTCGTGCGTCATGACTTCCTCGAAGTTGCGGAAGTCGGTCTTGTTCCAGAAGTTGCAGCCGCTCCAGCCGTTGTTGAACACGATCGAGCCGGAGTTGATGGTCTGGTACGGCGTGCCCGCGCGCACCGAGCCGCTCGCGCAGAAGCCGCCGACCGCGAGCACGCCGCTGCAGCTGCTCGGATCGTCGATCTCGTTGCGCGGGTCGTTGAAGCTGATCGTCATCGCGCCCTGCACGCACTGGAAGCCGCCGCCCTGGCGGTCGCCGGCGTACTTCGTCGTCAGCTGCGATCCCGGCTGCCCGTTCCACGCACCGGCGGAGTCGACCACTGCTTGACGGGACGCCGCGGCGCCGAGGAATGCGTCGCCTGCGAGGTCGCCGAACACCTGCACCGGCAGATCGAACCAGCGGGACGCCGGGTCCATCAGCCGGAACTGCGTCGTCGCCTGCGTCGTGCCGAAGAGCTGCGGCGCCTGCGCCTGCACGCGCTCGGCGCTCCGCGCCAGCGGGCTGATGCGGCGCTGGAAGTGATCGAGAGACTCGATGCGCTTGCCGTAGCCCTTCGGGGCGACGCGCGACAGCCACACCTTGCCGGTGTTCGCGACGCGTGCGGACACCTTGCCGATCGCGAGGTTGTGCGTGCGCAGCACGCCGTCCGGCCCGACCTTCAGGTACACGAGAACGGTCTCGCCCATCGCGTACTCGGGCGAGCCGAAGATCCACTGCTGCAGGTCGCCGACGCGCCCGCCGGTCTGAACGAGCGTGAGCTCGTCGCCGGCCGCCGCGCCCTTGTACCCTTCGTGCACGCGCAGCGTCACTTCCGTGCTGACCTGCGAGCCGTCGAAGGCCGCGACGCTCTTCAGCCCGCTCACCGTGGCGAGCACCACCGCATCCGCGTCCTTCATCATCTCGTCCTGGTCGGGAACGATCCAGGTCGTGGCATCGGCCGCGCGCAGACCGCACAGCACGACAAACACAGAAATCACCACCCCCAGCACCAACCGCTTCAACATCGCAGCCTCCATTGCTGCAGACGTGCGGTGCAACGGAGGTGCCATGGTTCGCGCACGAGATGGCTCCATGCGCGTCCGCCGCGCAGCGCCTGTGCGACACAGCGGCTGCGCGTTCGCGGCGTGACGCGAGCGACGCATCCTTGACGGGGGTGCGCGCGCGGCCCCTTGCGGCACAAGGGTTTTGTAAAACGCGACCGTGCGCGACATGCGACCGCGCACGTGCGTCGTCACCGGCTGTGCGACGCGCGGAAGCGGGCGCACGCGACGCCGCCCGCGCGAACCGATACGCGCGCGCCGCGCGCTCCGCACGAGCACGCGCGACGCGAGCGGCACTCCGATGACGGTCGCGGCGGAGCGACGTCGGTGCGACGCGTCCCGGAGGTGCCGATCGGGACGTCGCGGGCGCCGCTCGCGGCGGGGCCGACGCACGGCGACCGGCACCGCGCGGTGCGGCCCGAAACGGTGCCGGCACGCGTCGGCGGGCAGGCGGTCAAACGGGATTCGCGCAGCGTGACTTCACGCGGCACCTGTGCAAGAGGTCGGGCATGGACTCGGGGCCGGTCGCGTGACGCCCACGCCCACCCTCACCTGCCTGGGCACCAGCGACGCCTTCGGGTCCGCCGGCCGCCACTGCGCCGGCTACCTGCTCGACACCCCGCAGGGCTGCGTGCTGCTCGACGCGGGGCCGAGCGTGCTGAGCGCAATGAAGACGCTGCAGCGCCGCCCGTCCGAGGTCGACGCGGTGGTACTGAGTCACCTGCACGGCGACCACTTCGGCGGGGTCGCGTTCCTGATCCTCGAGTTCTGCTACGAGGCGCCGCGCGAGCGGCCGCTGCTCGTCGTCGGGCCGCCGGACACCGAGCGTCGCGTGTTCGAGCTCTATTACGCGCTCTATGCGGAGATGCGCGGCAAGGCGCTCCCATTCGAGATTCGCTTCGTCGAGATGAGCGACGGCAGCGTCACCGAGGTCGCCGACGCGCGCATCGAGAGCTTCCGCGTCCCGCACCAGGAGACCGCCGTCTCGCTCGGTCATCGCGTACGCGCGGGTGGCGCGACCGTCGTGTACTCCGGCGACACCGCGTGGACGCCGGACCTGCTGCGCCACTCGAGCGGCGCCGATCTCTTCGTCTGCGAGTGCACGACGTTCGAGAGCGAGGTGCCGCGCCACGTGCGCTACCTCGACATCGCGGCGAACCGGAAGAGCTTCGACTGCCGGCGTCTGCTGCTGACGCACCTCGGCCGCGAGATGCGCGAGCGCAGCGGCGAGATCCCGGAAGAGCTCGCGAGCGACGGCCTGAAGCTCGCGCTCCGCTGAGCGGCCCGGCCGCGGGCTGCGACACCGCGCGACGCGGCCCGCAGCACCTCCGCGCTTTCAAGCGAACGCTTGAGTTTTGCGGACCAGGGTCGTAACCGTACGAGAATTCGCAGTCCCCTCCGGAGGAAAACCTCGATGGTCGGTATCACCTCGTTCGGCGCGTACATTCCCTATCTCCGCCTGCCCCTGGCGGCGATCAGCGGCGGCAAGAAGGCCGAAGGCGGTCCCGAGAAGGCCGTCGCCAACTACGACGAGGACGCGCTCACCCTCGCTGTAGCGGCCGGTATAGACTGTCTGCGCGGCATCGACCGCAAGACGATCGACGGCGTGCTCTTCGCGTCCACGTCCTACGCCTTCAAGGAGAAGCAGGGCGCGGCGATCGTCGCGAAGGCGCTCGACCTGCGGCGCGACGTGCTGACGGCGGACGTCGGCGACTCGCTGCGCGCCGGCACCAACGCGCTCCGCGCCGCGATCGACTCGGTGAAGGCCGGCTCCGCGAAGCGCGTGCTGGTCGTCATCGGCGACACGCGCATGGCGGCCCCCCGCTCGGCGCTCGAGGGCAACCTCGGCGACGCGGGTGTGGCGTTCCTCGTCGGCGACAGCGACGTCGCGGCCAGCGTCACCGGCACGCACAGCGTCGCGGACGAGATCATCGACGTGTGGCGCACCGAGGGCGATCCGTTCGTGCACTCGTGGGAGGACCGCTTCGTCGTCGACCACGGCTACCGCGCCAACGTGAAGGAGGTCGTCTCGGGCCTGCTGAAGAAGCAGGGTCTCGAGCCGAAGGACTTCGCGAAGCTGGTCCTCTTCGGGCCGGACAAGCGCAGCCACGGTGCCCTCGCCCGCGAGCTCAAGTTCGACCCGTCCGCGCAGCTGCAGGACGCGTTCTTCGGTCAGATCGGCAACTGCGGCGCCGCCTTCGCGCCGCTGCAGCTCGCCGCCGCGCTCGAGGACGCGAAGCCGGGCGACAAGCTGCTGCTCGTCAACTACGGCGACGGCGCCGACGCGTTCGCGATCGAGGTCGGACCGGCGATCGAGAAGCTGCGCGACCGGCGCGCCGTGCGCTGGTATCTGAAGCGCCGCGGCGAGATCCCGACCTACGACATGTACCTGCGCTTCCGGCAGCTGCTCGCGACCGAGCACGACCGCCGCGCCGGCGCCGGGCTCTCGGCGACCAAGCACTTCCGCGACCGCGACTACGAGGTCAGCCTGCTCGCGCAGAAGTGCCGCAAGTGCAGCCAGGTCCAGTACCCGCACCAGCGCGTGTGCTTCAGCTGCTACGCGAAGGACGAGTTCGACCACGTCCGCCTGTCCGACCAGATCGGCGCGCTCAAGTCGTTCACCTTCGACAACTTCGCCGGCAGCCCCAACCCGCCGCTGGTCGCGACCGTCACCGACATCCTCGGCGCACGGCTCTACATCCAGATGACCGACGCGAATCCGAAGGAGGTCAAGCTCGACCTGCCGGTCGAAATGACGTTCCGGAAGATCCACGACGCCGGCGGGACGCCGAACTACTACTGGAAGTGCACGCCGGCGCGCTGACGCGCACCGCACGACGCGCAACGAGCAGGAAGAAGGATCCAAGCGCATGAACCCTGAAGCCATTCGCGACAAGGTCGCCATCGTCGGCATGGGCTGCTGCAAGTTCGGCGAGAACTGGGACAAGGACCCCCAGGACATGATCGTCGAGGCGGCGTACGAGGCGTACGCGGACGCCGGCATCGAGAACCCGCAGAAGCAGATCGAGGCGGTGTTCTGCGGCGCGCAGTATCCGTCGAAGGGCACGGCCGAGGTCGCCGACGCGCTGAAGCTCTACGACCGCCCCGTCAGCATGGTCGTCAATTACTGCGCGACCGGCACGGATGCCTTCCGCTACGGCGTGTTCGCGGTCGCGAGCGGCATGTACGACACGGTGCTCGTGGTCGGCTTCGACAAGCCGAAGGATCGCGGCGTGTCGGGCCCGTCGGTCGCGGTGACCGGCGTGCGCGGCCTGCCCGCGACGCCGGCCGGCTGGTTCAGCCACGTCGCCGCGCGCTACTTCGACACCTACGGCGCCGGCCGCGAGGACCTCGCGCGCATCGCCGTCAAGAACCACCACAACGGCACGCTCGCGCCGAAGTCGATGCTGAAGCGCGAGATCACCGTCGAGGACGCGCTCAACGCGCGCGTCATCTCGTGGCCGTTCGGCCTCTACGACTGCGCCGCGCAGTCCGACGGCGCGGCCGCCGCGATCATCACGCGACGCGAGCTCGCCAAGGGCTACCGCGACGACTTCGTCGTCGTGCGCGGCATCGGCATCTCGCTGTCGGCCGATCCGAAGGAGGATCCGAGCTTCGACTTCCTGCGCTGGAAGCCGACCGAGGCCGCCGCCAAGCAGGTCTACGCGCAGGCCGGCATCACCAACCCGCGCAAGGAGATCCACGTCGCGCAGGTGCACGACTGCTTCACGCTCACCGAGCTGCTCGCCTACGAGGACCTCGGCTTCTGCGAGAAGGGCTCCGCGAAGGAGCACATCAAGTCCGGAACGTTCGAGCTCACGGGCGAGCTTCCGGTCAACACAGACGGCGGCCTCAAGACCTTCGGCCACCCCACCGGCGCCACCGGCGTCCGGATGATCTACGAGAACTACAAGCAGCTTCAGGGCAAGGCCGAGAAGCGCCAGGTCAAGAACCCGACTGTCGCCCTGTCGCACAACATCGGCGGCGCCCCGCAGGCCTGCGGCATCTGCATCGTCGCGCTGCCCTGACCACCAAAGCCACCGGAGGTACGAAACGGGGGGACGGTCTCACGACCGTCCCCCCTTTTTATTGACCGTCACCACCGATCAGCGAAGCGAAGTCACAACCGCGGTCGGCACCGCCCCACCCGCGAAGCCCGAAGGGCGAGTGGCCGAGGCGAAGCCGAGCCGGGGGAGTGAATCGACCACGGCTTCGCCGTGGTCGAGGGAGGGGGACAGAGTCCCCCTCCTTTTAGTTAGTTATGGAAGCGGAACCAGCCGAAGTTGGTCTGCTGCCAGGTGTCGGTGATCGAGTTCGCGTGCTCGCCGACCCGGACCGACAGCGTCATCGTCGGATCCGTCGCGGTCGACAGGTCGCCGTAGGCCTCGATCGTGACGCGCACGCCGAGCCCGTTCGGAACCTCCTGGATCTTCACCTTCGCGAGTCCGTCCCGGAAGCCGGTGCCGTTCTTCGCGTTACGGTCGATGAAGACGAGGCTCTTGCCGCGGCGTGACAGGTCACCCGGCTGCAGGCTCGCCGAGTAGACGATGCCGTTCGCGTTCTCGAGGGTGATCTCGAGGTCCGTGTCGTCCGAAATGAAGGCACCGATCGGGAAGGCGCTGCGGACCATCAGCTGGTCGAACTTGCTGAAGCGGATCTTGTCCGGGCAGTTGTGGTGGCAGACGTCGACCGGCGTTCCGGTCACGGCGGGCGTCGGCGGCACGATCGCGGTGCCGGTGGGACGCGGCGTCGGCGTCGCGGGACGCGGGCTCGGCGTCGGCGCGGCCGTCGAGGTCGCGGCCGGCGTCGGGGTGCTCGTCGGCTTCGGCGAGTTGGTCGGCTTGGGCGTCGGCGTCGGGGACACCGGGGTGCCGGTCGGCTTCGGCGAATTCGTCGGCTTCGGCGTCGGCGTCGGCGTCGAGTACACCGGCGTGCCCGTCGGCTTCGGCGAATTCGTCGGCTTCGGCGTCGGCGTCGGCGCGTAGGTCGGCGACGGAGTCTTCGTCGGCTTCGGCGTCGGAGTGGGGTACCAGGCGCCGGCGTTCGACGCGGTCATCAGGCCGACGAGCAGTCCGACGGTCGTTGCGGCCAGCAGGCGAGCGGTCGCTGCCATGACGGGCTCCTTCCCGGTTCAGGTGGTGGAGGATCAGGTGTTCGAGGACCCGCCGCGGCCGCCACGGCCGTGCGCGCCTGCGCCAAGAGCGCGCAACCGGGTTAAGGGAAAGGCCGATGTCGATCAAGCATTCGGCGCACTCCGCGGGCCGAACGGCCCACGGAGTGCAACTCGTTCACGACATCGAATTCGTCGATTGCGGCAAGCGGTTCAGGTGATCTCCGATCACCACGACCGCCATGGCGGGACCGGCCTACTTCGCCGCGGTCTCGAACGCGCCGATGTCGCAGCGGCCCTTCTCGCGCCCCACGCCGCGCTGGTCGGCCGGGGCGCAGGTGCCGCCGGTTCCGGTCGCCTTGCCGGGGTTGCCGCCGTCGATCGCGGGGCTGCCGGACTGCGGCGCGCGCGTCCGCGTCGGGCCGTCGTTGCTCGCGAGCACGGCGAGCTTCGCGTCCTGGCCGATCACGTTGCCGGCCGGATCGCCCTTCAGGGTGCAGCCGCCTTCGCTCTGGATCAGGTTGTAGCCGCCCGACGTCACGACGCCGCCGCAGTCCGCGCCCGTCCCGCCGGCGTTGCCCGCGAGGATGGAGTTCGACAGCGACACGGTGGCCGTCGCCGCGTTGGCGATGCCGCCGCCCTCGCCCTTCGCCGCGTTGCCGGCGACGGTCGCGTTGTTGAGCGTCACGCTGCCCTCGGCGCGGTTGGCGATGCCGCCGCCCGCAGCGCCGGCCGCGTTGCCGCTGATGGTCGCGTTGACCGCGGACACCGTGCCGGAGTTGAACACGCCGCCGCCGTCCGACGTTGCCGCGTTCTCGGCGAGCGTGCTGTCGGTGATCTTGACGCTGCCCTTGATGTTGTCGATCCCGCCGCCGCTCTTGGCGCGGTTCTTCGTCACCTCGCTGAGCAGCAGCGACAGCACGCCCTCGTTGACGAAGCCGCCGCCGTCGTCGGTGAGCGACGCGTTGGAGGCGACGGTGCTGTTCATGACCTGCATCTCGCCCGCGTTCGAGATGCCGCCGCCGCGGCCGTCCGCGGTGTTGCTCTCGACGCGCACGTTGAGCAGCGTCGCGCTGCCGGTGCCGTCGTTCGCGATGCCGGCGCCGCCGCCGGTCGCGTTCAGGGGATCGCCCTTCGCGCGGTTGTTCTTGACGACCAGGTCGGCGAGCTTCAGGTGGCCGCGGTTCAGGATGCCGCCGCCGTTCGCGCCGTCCGCGAGGCCGTTCTGGACGGTGAGGCCCATCAGGCTGATGGTCGAGTCCTTCTCGGTCTCGAACACGCGGACTTTCCCGCCGCCGTCGACGATGGTGCTCGCGGCGTCGCCGCCGAGGATCTGCACCTCGCCGTTCAGGAACAGGTCACCCGACTGCGCGTAGTCGGGACCGCCGGTCGAGGCGACCGACAGCATGTACGTCCCGGGCGGGACGTTGATCGTGTCCGCCAGCGTGGTCGCGTTGGCCTCCTCGATCGCGGCGCGCAGCGTGCAGCCGCCGGCCTTCGAGGCGCACTGGCCGTCGCCAGGCTTCGCGTCCGGCGAATCCGTGGTCGTGTCCACGTTCAGGTTGGCGCCGAGCACGTGCGTCGTGCCGCCGAGCAGCAGCGCGAGCGTGAGCGAAGAGACGAGCTTGCGATCCATCTGGCCCCCCAACGGTCCGATGCGTGTCAGCGGCGGTCCCTATAAGAGCCGATGCAGATCGTCCAGCGGACACGGCGTCGGCCAATCATCGTCCGGATCGCCACTGTGCGTGAGCGCCGCCGCAAGAATCCGCCTTGAGACCGGGGGCCCACCGCCCATAATCACGCGACATGCCGACACTCGCCGGGGTCGTTCTCCGGGCGGCGACGCTGCTGTCGCTCCCCCTTCTCGTCGCCCTCGGCGCCGGGTGCTCCGACGCCCCTTCCCCGTCGAGCCCGACGCGCTTCGCGTACGACGTGCCGCTCGATCCGGCGAGCCCGTGGCCCAAGTTCCGCCGCGACAGCGCGCAGACCGGACGCAGTCCCGTGCGTCCGGTCGACGACGGCTCGGCGGCGTGGTCGTTCGCGACCGGCAACGGCATCTTCAGCTCGCCGGTGATCGGCGGCGACGGCACGATCTACATCGGCTCGGCGGACCGGACGTTCTACGCGCTGTCCGACGCCGACGGCCGCGTGCTGTGGAAGCGTCTCACCGGCGAGATCATCGACTCGTCGGCGCTGCTCGACGACCGCGGCCTGCTCTACTTCGGCTCCGGCGACGGCAACCTCTACGCCCAGGCCGCGTCCGACGGCGCGCCGCTGTGGACCTTCACCGCCGATCCGCCGAGCGTCACCGGCGCGCTCATCAACTGGTTCGAGGGCAATGTCGCGATCGGCGCGAACGGCGACCTCTACGCGCCGAACGACAACTTCCTCACGTACGCGCTGCGGCGCGACGACGCGTCGGTGCTGTGGCGCTTCCGCACGTCGGATCAGACGTGGTCGCTGCCGGCCGTCGACGTCGCGTCGAACCGGCTGTTCATGGGCAACAACTTCCAGATCGCGCCCGTGCCGAACATCTTCGCGCTCGACGCGGCGGACGGCGAGGCGGTGTGGAACGCCGTGACGAGCAACGGGACCGTCGCCGCGAGCCCGGCGCTCGACGACGAGGGACGGATGTTCGTCGGCGGCTTCGACGGCTTCCTGCGCGCGTTCGACCGCGCCAGCGGCACTCTGCTGTGGACGTTCGGCGCGCGCGACCACATCTACGCGAGCCCCGCCCTGCAGCCGGACGGAACGGTCGTGCAGGCCGCGGCCGACGGCTCGATCTACGGCCTCGACCCGGCGACCGGCGCGCTGCGCTGGCAGTACGACGCGCTGGCGCCGTTCCGCTCGTCGCCCGCGATCGACGCCGACGGCAACGTCTACGTCGGCTCGGGCGACGGACGCCTCGTCGTGCTGAACGCGGACGGCACGCTGCGCTGGGCGATCCACCTGATCGACGAGCTGCGCGACGACCTGAACTCGTCGCCCGCGCTGGGCCACAACGCGATCGTCATCGGCGGCGAGAACGGCGGCGTGTTCCGCGTGCCGTACGACTACTGCCTGCGTCCGCCGTCCGAGCGCGACGCGCGCTGCGAGACCACGACACCGGACGTTCCCGACGGCCCGAATCTGATCTTCACCACGCAGTTCGGCGGCCTCGAGCTCGTGCCGCCCGCGGAGATCGACGCGAACCAGCCGCTCACGTTCTCGTTCCTGCTGCGCGAGAACGGCAAGGACGTGCTCGGCGTCATCGACTCGAGCTCGCTCGTGGTCGAGACCTCGCCCGCGACGACGCTGCGCTCGCTGGTGTCGGGCGACCGCAAGTTCATCACCATCGTGCCGACCGTGGACTACACCGGCACCGCGGGCGGCACGATCGAGGTGCGCATCCGCGCGCGCACGCTGGTCGACCTCGACCGCGACGGCCTGCTGTTCAGCGGCGGATCGCCCGGCCCCGACGTCGACCGGACGTTCCGCTTCACGGTGCGTCCGAAGGACGGCGCCGCGACGCTGCCGCTGCCGGTGCCTGCGGCGCCCGGCGATCCGGCCGGCGCGTGGGAGCTCTACCGCATCGCCGCTCCGCTGCCGACGATCCTGCCGAGCTACAACCAGATCGGCTTCGACTCGATCCACTACCTCGTCGGGCTCGTCGATCGCACGGCGGACGGCGACTACGTCGCCTGGACCGCGGGCGCGAAGCTCACTGAGGGCGAGAACCGCACCGTGATCGATCCCGACACGCGCGTCCTGTTCCCGCTCGTCGTCAAGTACGACCACGGGCTGCTCACCGCGAAGAACGAGGCCGGGTTCGCGATCGAGTTCAACGCGATCCGGCTGCCGTTCGAGTTCTTCCGCGTCTCGACGCGCATCCGCGACGACGCGACCGCCGTCGAGAGCCCGCGGCTGAACGTCTACACGCTGTGCTCGGGGATCACGTTCTACGGGCCGTTCCTGAAGCTGCTCGGCCTGTGCAATCCCGAGACCGACGTCCTCGACGTGTTCGGCGGCGCGAACCTGCGCCCGTTCGAGGGCGGGGTGCCAGCGATCCCGCCGCTGCCGACGGAGGTGACGTTCGCGGCGCGCGACGGAACTCTGGTCGCAACCATCGCCGGCGACAGCGTCCCGCTCGCGGAGCACGCGGTCGGACTGCTCGCGGTCGACGCGGCGACCGGGCAGCCGCTGCCGCTCGACTACGGCTACACGATGGAGCGTACCGCGGACGCGAACGGATTGCTGCGCGAGGTGCGCATCCCGCTCGGCTCGCTCACGCTGCCGCCGTCGGTGCGCACGTACCTGATGATCGACACCTATCCCACGGCGCGAGGCACGATCTCCTAGGACGGCGCGCGCTGCACGACCGTCGCGTGGATCTCGGCGGTCAGCTTCTCGATGCGCGCGCTCAGCTCCTGCGTGAGCGCGGTGAGCTTCGTGTTCTGCTCGAGCAGGTCGAGCAGCTTCGCCGAGTGCTCGAGCGCGATCTCGAGGCGGTCCTGGCTCGCCGACGCGAGGGCTTCACGGTGCTGCGCGTCGGCTTCCGCGTGCGCCTTGTCGCGGTCGGCCTGACGCGTCTGCGCGAGCAGGATCAGCGGTGCCGCGTACGCCGCCTGGGTGCTGAACGCGAGGTTCAGCAGGATGAACGGGTACGGGTCGAACGCCGTCCAGCCGGCCGCATTGACGAAGATCCACACACCGACGATCAGCGTCTGCGCGATCAGGAAGCCCGGCGTCCCGAAGAAGCGCGCGAAGGACTCGGCGTTCCTGCCGAACGCGTCGGTTCCGAAGGCCGTCGACAGGTGCGCGTGCGGCCGGTGGAAGCGGAAGTGGTGCTCGTGGTGCGCGTGCTGGTGATCCTGCGCGCCCGACGCCGGCTCGGGCACCGGCTGATCCTCGACCGCCATCGTGACGTCCTCCCCCCGGCGCGGGCGCGGCTCCATGCCGCGTCGTTGCGTCAGGACCCGGAGGTGGGACGTCCCGCCCAGGTCCAGCCTTCGATGCCGAGTCCCTTCTTCGCGTTGTAGCCGGTCGACACGCTGCGCACGACGCCCGTGCCGTCGACCAGCACGAAGGTCGGCGTGCCGCTCACGCCGTAGGCGAGGTACGCGTCGCGCTTCGCGTCGATCGCGACCAGCTCCGGGAACGCCGGCTTGCCCGCGAAGAAGCGGTCGAGCACGGACGCGTCCTCGTCGGTGATCGCGACGACCTCGACGCCGCGCTCGCGCGCGTAGTCCATCACCTCGGGCAGCGACGCCTTGCACGGTGCGCACCACGTCGCCCAGAAGAACAGCAGGTGCGACTTGCCGTCGGCGAGCGACGTCGGCGGAGCGCCGCGGTACTTCGTCAGGTGCAGCGGCGGCGCCGTGCTGCCGACGCGCGGCGGACCAGGCAGCTCGGGGAACTTGCCGGGATGCTCGCCCGGCACGATCGTCCGCTCGACGCGCTTGCCGTCGTGCAGGACCGCGAGCACGCGCGGCTCGCCGACCTCCTGCAGCATGGTCCACTCGCGTACTTGACGCGGCTCCGTGAACGGCTTGCCGGGCGGGCCGAGCAGGATGTCGCCGACCTCGAGCCCGGCCTTCCCCGCGGGCGAGTCGGGATAGACGAGGCGCACCGTCACCGCGCCCGCGGGCAGCTGCTGCGTGCCGCGCTCCTCCGGCGTGACCGGGCGGAACTGGATGCCCATCCACGCCGGCATGACGGTCTTCGCCGTCGCGAGGTCGTCCTCGTACGACGGGAAGTCGTCACCGGGCGACGACGGCGGCGCCGCGCCGCGAACGCCGAGCGAGAGATCCTCGCAGCGCGCCAGCGCCGCGAACGCCGAGCGCTCCGCTTCGGTCGCGCGCGTCGCGAGGTACACCTGGCCCGCGATGCGCAGCAGCAGCGCACGCATGCGGCGCAGCCCCGCCTCGCGGACCTCCATGCGGTACGAGACCTTCTCCGCGGTGCCGGCGCGCGACTCGAGGCGCTCGAGCCGCTTCATCGTGTCGTGGTCCGACCGCGTGTAGGGCTCCAGCGCCGCGAGCAGATCGGTGCCGAGCGCGCGCGCCTGCTCGGGCGCCTCGCCCTTCAGCTTGTCGGGCGCGACGCGCTCCTTCCACGACGGGTTCGCGTCGAGGAAGCGCGACAGGTTCGCGCGGCTCGCATCGTCGAGCGACTCGCTCCACGCGCCGGCGTGCGTGCCGATGGTGTCCGCGACCTTGGGCAGACGCTCGAGCCGTCCCTCGACCTCCGCGAGCGAGCGCGGGCTCGCGAAGCCGAAGCTCTGCCCCATGCGGTCGAGCAGGCGGATCTCGGGCTCGTAGCGCGCCGGATCGCGCCACGCCTCGCGCAGCAGGTCGTCGGCGTACGCGTCGAGCGGCTGGCCGGCCTTCTCCGCGGCCTGCTTGACGAGGCGCTCAAGCTGCACGTCGGACGTGCGCAGCGGCACGTCCGGCGTGCGGTCGGTCACCAGCGCGTGCGCCTGCGCCGCCGGGAACGATCCGTTCGCAGCGAGTGACTCGACGAAGCGCACCGCGTAGCCGACGTTCGCCGCACCGCGGTTCTCCGGGTAGCAGCCGTACGCCGGACGGTCGTGCGTCGACGCGAAGTAGCCGCACACGTCGCCGCGCGGCTCGGCACCGAGCTCGACCTGCGGATCGCGCGCCGACAGGTGCGCGAAGCCGCCGGAGAAGCACTGCGACATCAGCATCACCACGCGCACGCCGGAATCGACGCTCGCGGTCGCGTCGCGCAGGTCGCGCACCGAGAACGACTGCTTCTCGCCCCACAGCGTGATGCGCGTGTTGATCGGCTCTTCCTTGTTGGGCGTGCCGTGGTCGGTGACGAAGACGATCAGCGTGTCGCCGGCGGGAATGCGCTTGCCCTCGGCCGCGAAGTACGCGCGCAGCGCGTCGGGCGTCGCGGGCCGGAGCGCGTAGCCGGGGATGTCGGTGCTCACGTACTCCATCGGGTGCGCGAGCTGGGACTCGAGCGGCGTGCCCTCGAGCAGCCAGCCCTCGCCTTCCGGCCGCAGCTCGCGCACGGCGAGGTCCTCGCCCGGATCCGAGCCGTCGCTCGAGAACACCGCGATCTGGTCGTGCGGCACGCGCGCCTTCTCGAGCACGTCGAGCATCGCGCGCAGGTGCAGCACGTGCGACTGGTAGTTCCCCTGCCGCGTGCCGCCGCCGTTGATGAGCACAGCGTGCAGGCGCGCGGGATCGACCGTCGGCACGCCGGCGGCACCGGGCGGCGGCGTCGGTGCGGTGGCCGTCGTGTCAGGCGCGGCCGCGGGCGACTGCGGAGCGGCGAGCGCGTCGGCACGCGCCGCCGAGCGCGACGACGCGCACGACGCGGCCCCCACGGCGAGCACCGCGCTCACGAGCGCGCGAACGATCGCGCGCCTGCTGTCGGACGCGCGCCTCAACCGCCGCACAGCTCGCGCAGCTGCTTCGCGTTCACGACCAGGTCGCGACCGCGCCGCACGACGAGCCCCGAGTCGGCGAACTCCGCCAGCGTCTTGGTCACGCGCGCGCGCGACAAGCCGGTCAGCTCGGCGATCTCCTCGTGCGTCAGGCGGATCTTCAGCAGCCGCCCGTCCGCGTCCACGACGCCGAAGCCGTCGGCGACGTCGAGCAGGCCGAGCGCGAGCTTGCCGCGCAGGTCGAGCGTCAAGAGCTTCACCGTGCGCACGAACGTCCGCGAGAAGTAGTCGAGCGTGCCGCGCGTCATGCTCTGGATCACCGGCGGCGGCAGGTCCGAGACGATCGACTGGAACGACGGCACGTCGATCGCCGCGGCGCGGATCGGCGTCAGTGCGCTCGCCGTATCGAGGCGACGCTCGCCGACCACCATGTAGCTGCCGAGCAGCGAGCCCGGCTTCGCGAGCGTGACCAGCACGCGGCGCCCCATTCCGCCCGGGATCGACAGCTTCGCCACACCGTCGAGCATCCAGTAGAGCCGCGTCGCGACGCTGCCGTCGCGGTAGATCACGCGGCCGCGCGGAAACGTCACCAGCTCGGCGGACGCGAGCAGCCGCTCGACGTTCGCGTCGGGCCAGCCGAGGCGGCGCAGCCCCTGCGCGAGCTTGCGCGCGCGCCGCGGGTCGTCCGCCAGCCGTGGTGCCTTCGTCTGCTGCGTCTGCGTACGGGCCATCGCCTGCGCCCTCTTCCTCTTACTCCGTCGCCTGCGCGAGCAGGCGGGCGAGCTTCTCGCTCTGCTTCGCGCGGTCGAACTCGTCGATCGTCGCCTCGTCCGGCTGGACGACGAGCCGTCCCGCGCGGAAGTCGTCCACCAGGGCCTCGAGCGTGCGCCGGATCGCCCCGGTGTCGCGCGGGTCGACGACGCGGCCGAGGCGCGCGCGCTCGAGGATCGACGCGGTCTCACCGGGGATCGTCAGCGCGAGGATCGGCTTCCGCGTGTACAGGTACTCGCACATCTTGCCCTGGATCTTGATCGCGCCCGAGTCCTCGCGCGGCACCTGGAACAGCATGAGGACCGTCGAGTCGGCGACGTACTGCACGCTCTCGGAGTGCGGCTTGAACGGGTGGAAGCGGATCACGTCGCCGAGGCTCTCGCGCGCGATGAAGTCGTCGTAGAGCGGCTGGCGCTTCGCGCCGACGAAGTTCACGCGCAGGATCGCGCGCACGTCGGAGCGTGCGTTCACGAGGTCGCGCAGCGCGGTCAGGAACGGCATCAGGTCGAACAGCGTCTCGACGGTGCCGGTGACGGTGAAGTGCAGCAGCCCCGGCTCGAGGAACTTCGGCTCGGGAGTGACGTGCGCGAAGTCCTCGGGGTCGAAGCCGTTGGTGATCACCGCCACTTTCTCGGGCGGACACCACGGGTACTTGTTCAGGAAGTCGCGCCGCGTCGCCTCGGTGGTGACGACGACCGTGCTCGCGCGGGTGAAGATCTCCTTCTCCCACGCGTCCTCGCGGGCCTTGCGGCCCGGGTTGCCGGGGTACCACTGCTTGCGGCGCGGACCGTCGGTCCACGGATCGCGCATGTCGGCGATCCACGGCACGCCGAGCTTCCGCGCCAGCGCGGCGGCGAGCACGTTCACCGAGTTCGGCGGCGAGGTCGAGAAGATCACGTCGGGACGCTCGCGGCGCGCGATCGACAGCGAGCGCATGTACGCCGCACCGGCCCAGACGATCTGCGGATCGGGGACCATCAGACGCGACCAGACGAAGTTGCCGACCGCGCCGAGCTGGCCGTGACGCTTGACGCGCGCCTCGCGCTCGGTGCGTCCGACGGTCGCGACCTCGGCCTCGTCCTCGCGCGCCTCGCTGCTGCCGCCGGTCGCGCCGCCGCCCTTCGCGGCACCGCCGCCGCGCAGGCGCTTCGCGAAGCCCGCGATCTGCGACTCGACGCCTTCCCACTCGATCGTCGGCGTGCGGTAGACCGCCACGCCCGGCGGGACGTCGCGCTCGAGCCCCTGGTCCTTCACCGGGGCGTACGGGTTGGACACCGTGTGCACGACCGGACGCCAGCCCCGGCGCGTCAGGTACTTGACGAACTTGGTGACGCGCTGCACGCTGACGCCGCCCTGCGGTGGCCAGCGGTAGGTCAGGACGAGGACGGTGCGGCCGCGTCCGGTGACGGGCAGCGGGTCGGGCGAACGGGGCGCGGGGGATGGCTGTGTGCATCCGCCGGGGAGGATGCCGTTGTTCGGAGCGGTCATTCTTCGGTTCGAGCTTTCCTGAAATCTCCGCCGCGAGCCAATCGCCGTCGCCGTGCCTCGCGGAGGTACGGAGAAAGAGCGCGATTTGTGCCCGCGGGCACAGCGCCGCGCCTTCTCCGGCACGGCTCGCGGTCGTATATGAGGCGTCGCGCACGCGGAGGCAAGCAGGAACCGGTGGCGGCGCGGAGGACGACGCTTGGAACGTGAGATCCTGTTGAGCGGCATCGGCGGCCAGGGCGTACAGCTCGCGGCGAAGATGCTGGCGCACGCCGGCATGGTCGAGGGCCGGCACGTCATGCAGTTCAGCATGTTCGGCGGCACCATGCGCGGCGGCTCGAGCGACTGCACGGTGGTCGTCGCCGACGCGCCGGTCGAGGCGCCGCCGGTGGTGCCGCACGCGTGGGCCGCGATCGCGATGCACCCGTCCGAGCTCGCCACGATGGAGCGCAAGCTCCGCCCCGGCAGCCTCGTGCTGTACAACCGCACGCTGCTCGCCGAGCCGTCGCCGTCGTGCCGTCCCGACTGCCGCTGGGAGCCGGTCGACGCGGGCCGCATCGCGGCCGAGATGACGTACGCGCAGGGCCAGAGCCTGGTCGCGCTGGGCGCGTTCTGCGCGCTGACCGGCATCGTCTCGCCGGACGCGCTGAAGCAGGGGCTCGAGCAGCTGCTGCCCCCGTACCGCCACCAGACGATCCCGATCAACGTCGAGTGCCTCGCGGCCGGCGCGCGCGCGGTCGCGGACCGCTCCGGCAGCGTCGCCGCGTGGACGAACGGCGGCGGAGGGCACTGAGCGTGGCGAAGTCCGTCGGAACCGTCCTCATCGACGTCGAGCGCTGCAAGGGCTGCGAGCTGTGCATCCCGGTGTGTCCGCCGCACGTGCTCGAGATGTCGGTCGCGGTCAACGCGATCGGCTTCCGCTACCCGCTGCTGCGCGACGGCTGCACCGGCTGCGAGCTGTGCGCCGAGATCTGCCCCGACTACTGCTTCGAGGTGTACCGCGGCGTCAGGCACGACGACGCGGCGGCGGAGGTGCGTGAATGAGCGCCGAACCGAAGCGCGCGTTCCTCGAGGGCGGACACGCGCTCGCCGAGGGCGCGATCCAGGCCGGCTGCCGCTTCTATTGCGGCTACCCGATGACGCCGTCGACCGAGGTCCTCGAGTACATGGCGCGCCGCATGCCGCAGGTCGGCGGCACGTGCATCAACGTGGAAGCGGAGATCGAGGGCATCAACATGGTGTGGGGCGCCACCGGCGGCGGCGTGCGCTCGATGATCGCGTCGACGACCAACGGCATGAGCCTGATGCAGGAGTCGATGTCCGAGATGGTGCTCGGACGCGTGCCCGCGGTGATCGTCAACATGGGCCGCGGACAGGGCGACTACTTCCAGTGCACGCGCGGCGGCGGCCACGGCTCGCACCGCATGATCGTGCTCGCACCGGGCACCGCGCAGGAGGCCGTCGACACCGCCTATCGGGCGTTCCACCTCGCCGAGAAGTGGCGCCACCCGGTGCTGATCTACGGCGACTTCATGCTGAGCCACACGTCGGAGACGGTGACGTTCGTGCCGCCGCCCGACACGCTCGATCCGCTGCCGCCGAGGACGTGGGTGACCGACGGCGCGCGCGGACGGAAGCCGCGGCTCTTCACGTCGCTCGGCATGCGGCTCGACGACGAGGGTGGCGGTGCCGCGGCGGAGATCGGTCCGGGCGGACACTCGGGCACCGACACGACGCGTCCGATGCGCGACACGGTTGCACGCCACCGCGAGATCGCGGCGGTCGAGACGCGCGTCGAGACGGCGTGGCTCGACGACGCGGAGCTCGTCGTCACCGCGTTCGGCACGCTCGGACGCTTCGCCCGCTACGCGGCGAAGCTCGCACGCGAGGAAGGAATGAAGGTCGGCTACGTGCGGCCGTACACGCTGGTGCCGTTTCCGTACCAGACGTACGCCGACCTCGGCGCGCGCGGCATTCCGGTCGCGGTGTTCGAGAACAACGCGGGGCAGATGGTGCAGGACGTGCGGCTCGGCGTCGAAGGCCGCGCGCCGGTGCACTTCATCGGCGAGATCTCGATGGACGGCTCGGGCTTCGGCGTCGGCCCGAAGATCGACGCCTTGCACGTGCTCGAGAAGCTGCGCGAGGTGTACGCGCGGCGCGACGCGGCGTGAGCGACATGGGGAGTCGACCGATGCAGGCAGGAGGAGCGAGGAGTGCGGGCTTTGCCCGCGCGACGAGGCCCATCGGAGCAGCGCAGCCGAGCGCGCGACGCGCGCTCGGTGAGCAGCGCACGGGGGCGAAATGAAATTGGAAAAGGTCTTCACGCGCTCTCCCCTGCTCGGCACGAACACGCACTCGCTCTGCCCCGGCTGCGGCGAGCCGAACGCCGTCCGCGTGCTGATGGAGAGCATCGAGGAGATGGGCGAGCGCGAGAACACCGTCTGCGTGCTCGGCATCGGCTGCTACACCGCGTTCGCGGCGCTGATGGACGTCGACTGTCAGCAGGCGATGCACGGCCGCGCACCGGCGCAGGCGACGGGACTCAAGCGCGTGCTGCCCGATCGTCTGGTGTTCACGCTGCAGGGCGACGGCGACATGATCACCGAGGGCATCCAGGAGGTGATCCACGCCGCCGCGCGTGGAGAGAAGATCACCGCGATCTGCCTCAACAACGCGGCCTTCGGCGAGACCGGCGGCCACATGACGGCGACCAGCGTCATCGGCCAGCGCACCAAGAGCACGCTCGAGGGCCGCACGCCGGAGCGCCACGGCTACCCGATCCGGCTGCCCGAGATGCTGGTCGGCTTCGAGGGTGTGGCGTACCTCGCGCGCGGCACCGTGCACACGCCGGCCGGCGTCAAGAAGACGAAGAAGCTGCTGCGCGCGGCGCTCGAGACGCAGCGCCGCGGGCTCGGCTTCTCGCTGGTCGAGGTCGTGACGATGTGTCCGACGGGCTGGTTCACGACACCGGGCGACGGTCCGAAGTTCCAGCAGGAGAACCTGCTGCCGGTGTTTCCGGTCGGCGAGCTGAAGCGTCCGCGCGACTTGACGGTCTAGGCGGCGGATCGCCGCGATCGACCCCGACGGGGCGATCGATGCGTCCGTGTGCCCGAGTGCGCGTTCGTCGTGGCGCTCAGGCGCCTTGCGCTCGGGCCGCGCTTTCGCCGCCGCTGCCGGCGCGATAGAGGAAACGAGCGGGGGCCCGACGGCCCCGCGGACGACGACGCATGTCTCCTGCCTTGCCCAACCGCGTTCGCGTGACGCCGGTCCACGCGATCGAGCTCAACGAAGCTCTCGCCCCCCTCATCGCGGAGCCGCCCGAGCACGACTTCGTCATGCGGCGACTGTCGGAGAAGCTCGCGAACGGAGAACCGCTGATCCAGGGCGAGCTGGTCATCGCCGGCAGGGACACCCGCGATCGATACCCGCTCGCGCGGGAATACCCCGTGCACTTCCGGAAGACGTACTATCCCACGTGCTTCCACCAGGACCCCGCCCGGGAGCTGCACCACCACCAGCGCGCCGCCGAGATCCTGTCGATTGCGCAGCCGATCGGCTGCACACGGACCTCGTTCCGCAGCTGCTTCGTTCCGGGGCACGCGCTCGACAAGCTGGCGCCGTTCGATCTCGACCCGCCCGAGGCGAATCTCCGGGTCGCCGAGCAGATGCCCGTCGCCTCCCAGATCGGACTCTGGCGACTCTTCGAGGTGCTCCACGAGCAGATCACCGCCATGCACCGTGCCGGCCTCGTCCACGGCGACCTCTTTCTCCACAACGTGCTCGTCTCGACGTCGCCGATCGGCGTGTACCCGATCGACTTCGAGCACGCCGTCGAGCGCGCCGAAACCGCTTCGGACGAGGCGTGGCGAGAGCTCTGCGAGCAGGATCTGCGCGAGCTCCGGTTGGCCGCCGCATACCTGCTCTGCGTCCTCGGCCCGCAGCCGGGCGAGCTGGCGGTCGGGATCGGCGAGAGGCTCGAGGATCTCTTCCCGAGCACGCCCCGGTTGCGCGAGCGACTTCGCT
Organism: Binatia bacterium; assembly: GCA_046327915.1. GTDB lineage: Bacteria > Desulfobacterota > Binatia > UBA12015 > UBA12015 > VGTK01. The sequence goes on from JAXLXO010000010.1 coordinate 100,412, forward strand.
GACGGGACGCTGCCCCGGCGACGCCCTTACTCCACCTCGACCTGCTGCCCGAGAAGCCGTTCGATCGCGTCGAGACGTCGGAGCAGCTCCGGTCCTGCCGGGTCCGCATCGCGGAAGCGCTCCTCGAGCAGCTGCCGGCGCCGTGCGATCCGGCTCGTGCGCTCCTCGGCCGTGACCGTCGGCGTGTCGCTCGGGAGCGCGGCGCGGACGGCGTCGAGCGGACGCACCGTCAAGATCGGCGCGTACTCCGGCCCGAGGTCGCCCTCCACTTCCTGCCAGCGTCCGAACAGCACACCGTGCGCCTGCCCCGTGGTCTCGATCCAGTTCGGCACGCCCGGATCGCGCGCGCTGACGACGTAGCGGATGTAGCCGTCGCCATCGACGCGAACCTGGGCGCGGCTCAGGCTCACCTGATGATGGATGAACTCGAAGGTGTCGAGCCACGGACCGGCCGAGAGCAGGCTCCCGTACCTCGCCTGCGGAACGTCCCGGATCGTCACCAGCAGCGCCTGCCCGTCCGTCAAGTCGTAATTGCCGACGAGGTTCCACTGCTGGACGTTGGTGCCCTGCTGCCCCTGCGCCTTGCGCGGGCCGAGGAGGAAGTTCGGCCCGAGCGCGGTGAGCAGGTCCGCCTGGTGGACGTAGAAAGCGGCCTGCAGCTCGATGGTCGCGGCCGCGTCGTCCAGCATGGCGGACGCGAGCGCGGGCGTGATCTCGGCCGGGCCGGCGTCGCTGCCGCCGATCCTGGCGATGGCGATCGAGCCGGGCTGCTCGCGCTCCCAGTCGAGGAACGAGAAGCGTACCAGCAGGTTGTCGGTGCCCGGCGCGAGCGGCATCCAGTCGCCTGCCGCAGGTCGCTCCGCGCTCAGCGTGATCGAGAAGGATCCGTCGGCGGCCGGGTGCAGGTCGGCGTCGCCGAAGAACGCGGTGGTCGCGCCCGCGGCGTCGCCGTTGCCGGGCAGCCCGTTCGCGAAGGCCTGGACGAGGAAGCCCGTCGAGGTGCCGCGCGTGCCGGTGATCGTGTACGTCTCCCGGTCCGACACGCGCGCGACGTAGTAGAGGTTGTCGGGGTTGTTGAAACCGAGCCGCTCGTCCGGGTCGGGCAGCAGCTGTAGCAGCGGCTGGTCGGGCACGAGGTTCAGGGCGGCCGCGAGCGCATACGTCGTGATGCCGCGCAGGAAGCTCTCGCCCGCCGCGCGGTCGGCGTCGTCGCGGATGAACGGCGAGCTCTGGATCGTGGTGCGCGCGGCTTCGATCGCGGCCAGGTAGCGGTCGTAGCTGGCGCGGACCGCCGGATCGCCGCCGGACGCGGGACCGGAGGCGTCCGAGCAGGCGCTCGCCGCGAGCAGGCCCGCCAGGAGGAGCACGAGACGACGGCGGCAATCGGGGCTGGACCTCCACGCTCTCTCGCGCCGACGACTTGACGGTTCTGCCATGGGGCCTCCTCGCTCGCGGACTTCCGTGCCTCCTGTCACGCGGGGATCGGTTTCGGCAATCGCTCGCGACCGAAAAAGGTGCTCTCCGGTCCGCAGTGCGACGCAGAGCGCAGCCTGCCTGCGCGGTGCCGGCGCTCCGGTCCGGTCTCCGGAGCGCCGGCCCGGTCGCTCACTCGCAGCCCTTCACCGACTCGCCCCCCATGCAGCCGTCCGTACCGCCGTCGCCGCGCAGCACGTCGTCGTTCTCGCCGCCGTCGAGCCGATCCGCACCCGCGCCGCCGCGCAGGACGTCGTCGCCCGCGCCGCCGAACAGCCGATCGTCGCCGCCGTGCCCGAGCAGCACGTCGTCACCACCGACGCCGCAGAGCACGTCGTCGCCGCCGTTGCCGCGCAACGTGTTCGGACGGTCGTCGCCGCACAGCACGTCCGCGTGCCGCGTGCCGACGAGGGCCCGGTTGCTCGCCGAGACGTGGAGAGCGCCCGGCTCGGCACAGCGCAGCACGCACGGATCGAGCGGCGTCTCGTCGGCACACACGTCCGAGCAGCCGTCGCCGCTCGCCGCGTTGCCGTCGTCGCAGGTCTCGCCGCGCGCAACCTGCACGATGCCGTCGCCGCAGCGCTCGAACGCGCACAGCGACGAGCAGCCGTCGTCGTTGTCGAGGTTGCCGTCGTCGCACTCCTCCCCGAGACCGAGCTGCAGGACGCCGTCACCGCACGACTCGGCGAAGCACAGCGACGAGCAGCCGTCGCCGTCGAGCACGTTGCCGTCGTCGCACGACTCGCCGCGTGCGGTCTGCACGACGCCGTCGCCGCAGCCTTCGATCGCACACGTCGACGAGCAGCCGTCGCCGTCGGACGTGTTGCCGTCGTCGCACTGCTCGCCGAGCGCCGGCTGCACGGCGAAATCGCCGCACTCCTCGATCATGCAGCTCGCGGAGCAGCCGTCGCCGTCGGAGGTACCGCCGTCGTCGCACTCCTCGAGGAACGGCGTGACGAAGCCGTCGCCGCAGAACGGACCGAAGAACTCGATGGCGCACCCGGACGAGCAGCCGTCGCCATCCGACGGATTGCCGTCGTCGCATTGCTCCTGCGGATCGAGGATGAAGTCGCCGCACGCCTCCACGGTGCAGTCGGCGCGGCAGCCGTCGCCTGGCGCCGTGTTGCCGTCGTCGCACTGCTCACCGGGATCGGTGACCCCGTCGCCGCACGACATCGACTGGGCGTGCGCAGGCACTGCCACCCACCCGGCCGAGAACAACAGCAGCACCGCGATCGTCATCGCTCTCGCTCTCATCACATCCCCCTTGTCCGGTGGCGCGGCCGAACGCGCGGCGCGCCGATGCGAAGATTCCCGACGCGAACCCCTCCGCGCCGCCGCACGACCTGCCCCATTTCGTCTTCGCGCGCGACGGATTCCGACCTCGCGCAGCGAAGATCGCGTGCGATTCCCGCAGACGCTGTGTCATGCTTGACGCCTGCCGTGCGGGGCGCGTCGGCGAACGCCGCGGACGCGCGGCGCGGCCTGCACGGCACTCGACACGGACACACGGCGGAAGCCCGCGCCCCCCGACGCGGAGCGGCTCCCGCGCGCCCGGCCGGGCGACACGCCTTCCCGTGACGGCGCGGTCCCGCGAAGTCTTGCTCGACGCAGCGAAACGGCGCACAAGCTGGCGTCATGCGGCTGCCCTCATCCGCCCCGACGAGGAATCGTGCGCGGTCGTCCACCAGGGCACTCGCGACGTGCGCGGGACTGCTTCTCGTCGCGACGGCGGCGGCCGGCCAGACGTGTCCGTGCACGCGGCGCGACCTGGCGACGGTCGTCAAGCAAGCGGACGTCATCTTCGTCGGCACCCCGCTCTCCGCCACCACGGACATGACGACGACCGCAGGGAGGCCGCCGACCGAGACCCAGGCTCGCCTCGCCTTCGACGTCGGGCTCGTGCTGAAGGGCACCACGACGCGCGCGACCACGGTCGTGAGCCCGCTCGGACCGTGCGGAGCGGGCTTCGCGGTCGGCACCGAGTACCTCGTCATCGGCACGAAGCAGGGTGCGGGCATCGTCACCGACGCCTGCCAGGGCAACCTCGCCGGCGCGGAGGCGATCCGCGCCCGCGCGGCGGCGATCCGCGCGGTGCTCACCCCGAAAGTGCCCGAGCCGACTCCCAGCGCGGCCCACTGAGCGCCCGGCCCACGCGAATGTGCCACTCGAGCTCGCAACCGCGCGCGGCGCGCGCGGCCGAGCGCAGCGAGCGCGGGGAGTGGGGCCCGGGTGGGCTCCGCCCACTGGGGCGAGGGGTCGCGTGACCCCTCGTTGAAATCGACGAGCGAGGAAGCCTCTTGGCCGACCGCGCCGGGAGTGGCAGTCGTGCGTCCGATGGACTCGCGGCCCGGGATCGATGGCATGGAGGAGCTGCTGCGTCGCTCGCCGAGCGAGACGACGCCGCTGCTGCTCGACCTGGCGCGCCGTCAAGCATCGCGCCGCACCCCAGCCGACCTGCTCGCGCAGCTCGCCCGCGACGGCTTCGCGCAGCCGTCCGCGCTCGACCAGCGCACGCTGCACCGCCTCGACGGTCTCGCGCTCGACACTGCGCGCGACTTCGAGGCCGTCGCGCTGTCGCCGGTCGCACCGCTCGGCGTGTGCTCGGTGCTCGCGCCCACCGCGCAGGACCGCACGCTGAGCACGACGCGCGGCAGCGAGGTCGTGTCCGACCCGACCAACGTCCTCGCACTCCTCGCGGCGCAGCGTCTCGCGAAGGACCCGCGCGCCGACGTGCACCTTTGCACCGCGCATCAGGTGCTGCGTGCGCAGCCGATCCCGAAGCAGTCGGGCTTCTCGCTCCACTTCCGCCTGTTCGCGATGATCGAGGCGGGGCGCGGACGGCCCGACGACGGCTTCGAGGTCGACGCGATCGCGCGCCACGTGGCGGTGTACGACGCGCTCTTCGACGCGTCCGCCGCGCTCGGCTGCACGGCGCCCAATCGACGCGCGACGATGTACGTCGCACCGAGGCGCGCGGTGCTCGCGCAGCGCGTCCGCGAGCGCCTCGCCGCGACGGCGCCGCACCTGACGCTCGTCGAGGAGGCGTTCGACTCGCGCTACTACGACGGCCTGCGCGTCTTCTTCGGCGCGCGCGCCGCGAACGGCGAGCACGTGCCGCTCGCCGACGTCGGCCTCTTCGATTGGGTCGCGCGCCTCGCGGCGAACCGGAAGCTCCGCTGCGTCGCGAGCGGGTTCGGGCTGCAGCTGCTGCCGCTGCTGTTCCGTACGGGCTGAGACGCGGCGCGGGTCAACGCAGGTCGTAGGCCCGCACGACGAGCTTGCGCTGGCGTGCGGCCTGGGCCTCGCCGAGCACGAACGCGCGGTGCGCACCGGTGGCGATCGCCTGGAAGCTCGGGATGTCGTTGCCGCCGGCGAGATCGAAGCGATCCTGCCCGCGCAGCCTGCCACTGCGGGCCTCGTACACGCGTACCAGCCAGTCGAGCCCGATCCCCGCGTCATCCGTCGCGGCGCTGACCACCACCTTGCCGCCCAGCGTCGCGACGCCCGTCGGGACCTGCCATCCACCGGTCGGCGCGACTTCGACCTGATCGCTCCAGAGCAACGCGCCGTCGCGCGGTCGGTATGCGCGGATCAGAGAGTTGCTGCGCGCCGCAGCGCTCGAGCCCGAGCCGGCGACGAAGACGCCGGCCGGGCTCACCGCCAGGCTCGAGGCGAAGTCCTCGCGACCACCGACGTCGAAGCGATCCTGCCATCGGACGGCGCCGGTCGCGGCGTCGTAGCTGCGCACCAGCCAGTCGATGTCGAAGCTGCCGTCCCGATTCTTCGCACGGACCGTCGAGCCGCCGACGAAGAGATGGCGGCCGTGCAGCGCCAGCGTCGTCGGCAGGTCGAGCTTGCCCCCTGCATCGAGACGCTCGTGCCACAGGAGACGTCCGGTCGCCGCGTCGTAGGCGCGCACCACCCAGTCTCCGTCGTCGCGCGGACCACCGACCCCGACGACGACCACGCGCCCGGCGGAGTAAGCGATCCCGGTCGCGAACTCGAGCGGGCCACCGAAGTCGGCCTGCTCCTCCCAGGCCACGTGACCGTCGGCGGGATCGTACGCGCGGACGAGCCAGTGCGTGAAGCCGCTCGCATCACTGGCGCTGCCGGCTGCAAACACCCGGCCACCGCCGATCGCGACCCCCTGCACGAGTGCTGCGCCCTGCCCGGGCGCAGCCTCGTCGCTCCACCGCAGGGCGCCGGAACGTGCGTCGTGCGCGCGGACGATCCATGCGAAATCGGCCTCCTCGAGGTCCGTGCTCGCACCGCCCACCACGACCAATCTGCGACGCGCAGCAAGGGAACGGACAAACTCCTCGTGCCCCGGCAGGTCGAAGTGCTCACGCCACCGCAGGTCGCCGGTGGCGGGATCGTAGGCGGAGAGCACCAGGTCGGTGTCGACCGCGTAGGGACCGGGGGCCTCCTCCGTGGCGCCCGCCACGTAGACCGCGGACGCGTCCATCGCGATCGCGGGGTCGGTCTCGGTCGGGGCGCCGATCGTCAACTTGCGCTGCCAGTCCAGAGCGGGAGCGGCCGCGGCAGCGCCCGTCGTACGCACGGCAAGCGCGAGCGCGAGCGCGACGATCGCCCGACGCCACGGCCCGATCGGGCGCCTAACCAGGTTCACGGGAACACCTTCACCTTCGCTGCGGCTCGACAGTCCCGAGCCGGGGGCATGGTGGCTGCGCTCGCACGCTCCGCGCAAGCCGCGAGATTTCGCCCCCTTCTGCCCGCTTCGTTCTTCCACCGTCGGGGCAGTTCCTGATAGGCGCGAGCCATGGATGTCGGAGCCGTAACGAAGTACGGGGCCGTCTTCTGCGCTCTCATCCTTGTGCTTGCAGCAGTCCGGCCCCGGGAGGCGGACGCAGCGAGTCCGCAGGAGATCTGCGCGGGCGCAAAGACGCGCGCCGCGCTCGCATTGGCGCGCGCGCGCTCTACGTGTCGCGCGAATGCCCTGCTCGGCCGCCCCGACGCGACCTGCGAGCCACGCGCTGCGGCGCGGTTCGCGTCGACCCTCACCCGCCTGGACGGGCGACCCGGCTGCAGCGCGGGCTCGACGGCGACGGCGTACGTCGACGAGGTCGATCGCTTCCTCGACGCCATCGACGCGCTCGCCACGGCGCCCGCGCCGAGCGCCACGCCGAGCACGACTCCGACGCCCGGCGCGTGCGGTGCCGCGCACTGCTGCGTCGGCGTCGGGCTGTCGGGCGCCGGCTGTGCCTTCGAGGCCTACGACGGTGCGGGACTCACCACCGCCGAGCAGAGCTGCACCGGACGCGGCGGCTCGTGGCAGGCGGGACGCTGTCCGGACGCCTGCGCGCTTCCCGCGGGCTGCTGCGTGCGCGGCGACGGCTGCGGCTCGGTCGGCGTGTTCGGTGCGACGGACGTCGCGAATCTGGCTCTGTTCTGTCCGCTCGTCGATGCGACGGCGCAGACCGGACGCTGTCCGGACTGACGCCGGCGCTGCTTCACCGATCGCGGCGGCTCACTGCTCCACGGACCCGATGTCGCAGGCGCCCCCGAGCGGCCGCGCGACGCCGCGCTGATCGTCGGCGGGGCACTGCGCTCCGTCGGCCGCGTCGATAGCGGCGCTGCCGGTCTGCGGCAGCAGTGTCTCGGTCACTCCACCGTTCAGGCCGATCATGCCGAGCTTCGGATCGCCGGTGCGGTCCGAGCCGATCGCGCCGCAGGACGCGTCGCCGAAGAAGACGTTGTGACCGTGCGAGGTCCAGGCGCCGGAGCAACTGTCGGCGGTCGCCGGATCGACCTCGACGATCGAGTTCAGGACCGCGAAGCGGCTCGCGTCCGCGTTGGACGAGTGCAGATTCGCGCCCGAGGTGACGGCGGTATTGTGCGAGAACGTCGCATTGGTCACCGACCCGTCGGCCTGATCGATGCGCAGCGCTCCGCCCGCGACCGCGAAGTTCTGAAAGAACGTCGCGTTCGTGATCGTGACGTTCGAGATCTTGCCGTAGATCGCACCGCCGGAGGTCGCCGCGTCGTTGCCGCGCATCGTCGCTCGCTCGAGCACGAGCGTCGCCGCGTCGTCGGGGAAGGACACGCCTTCGATCGCGATCGCACCGCCGCGGAGCCCGGCGCCGTTGTCCGCGAACGTCGCGTCGCGGACGTCCACGGATCCGTTCGCGCTCGCGATCGCGCCACCCTCGGAGTCCTCCGCGAGGTTGCCCGAGAAGACGGTGTTGCGCCGCACCGTCAGCGATCCGCGCTCGGTGTAGATCGCGCCGCCGTCGGACGTCGCGGTGTTGTCGACGAACTGCGTGCGCTTGACGAGGGTCGTTCCGGCGTTCGCGTAGATTGCGCCGCCGAACACCGTGGCGAGGCCGTCGGCGAACGTCGAGAGCAGTACGTTCACGTTCGCCGAGAACGCCGCGATCGAGCCGCCGGACGAATCGGCCGAGTTCCCGCTGAACGTGCAGCGCTTCACCTTCAGCGTCGCTCCGGAGAGCGCGTAGAGGGCGCCGCCCGACGTGGTCGAGTGGTTGTCCTCGAAGGTCACAGCCGTCGACTTGACGCGCGCGTTCTCGAAGACCTGGATCGCGCCGGTGCCGGACGCCGCATTCGCGATCACGAGACGCTTGAGCACGAGGCTGCGGCTCTGACCCACGAGAAAGAGGGCGCGCGCGTTGCCGCCGCTGAGCGTGATCTTGTTGCCGCCGTCGATCAGCAGCGGTCCGAAGGTGATGACCGCGGTCTGCGTCAGCGTGATCTCGGCGGGGCTCGCCCCGCAGGAGAACTTGATCGAGCCGCTGCCGGCGGTCCGGACGGCGCCGAGCTTCGCGAAGAAGTCGGCGTCGCTGCCACAGTTCGTGACGACGGCATCGAGTGCGCGTGCGGGTGTCGACAGGGCGAGGAGCAGGGCGGCCAGAGGAACGGAAAGCAGGAGACGCACGGCGTCATCGTACTCTCCCGGTCTCGGGCCGGACAAGTATCAAATGGGGCTTCGTGTGCCGCGATCGTCGCGGGGCGCCTCAGCCCGATGCCGCCCGCGGCCGGTAGAGCTGACGCACGATCGCGCGGCGCTCGCCGGGCGTCCCCATGGTCACCCCCGGCAGCCCGCGTCCGCGCAACTCGTCGTCGATCGCCCAGCGCGTCAGCACGATCGAGAACGAGATGATGAAGTAGATGTGCACCTCGAGCCACACGTCGGCGAAGATCGAGAAGAAGAAGAACAGGATGAGATACGTGTTGAGCCAGTCCGGGAAGAACGGCAGCACGGGATGCTTCTTGTACTTCGGCCGCAGCTTCTGGACGCGCCGGTACACGTAGCCGAAGAGGATCAGGTAGAGCAGCGTCGTGAAGAGGCCGCCCTCCGCCGCGGACCAGATGTAGGAGTTGTGCGGCGGCTTGTACGACCCGTTGAGGTAGGCGTTGACCCAGCGGAAGTTGCCGAGCCCGACGCCCGTGAGCGGGTGCTCGTAGATGATCTCGAGCGCCTCGCCGAGCGTGATGACGCGCGTCTCGGTCGAGCGCGAGCCCTCGACGCGCTCCGCGACGGCCTCCTCCGCATTGAACGGGTTCAGGTTCATGAGCCGCTCGCGGTGCGCGTCGGTGAGGACGAAGAAGAACACCAGCACGCCGAGCGTGACGCCGCCCGCGACGGCGACGATCTTGACGCCGCGCTTCAGCTCGTCGCCGACCATCAGCAGCCCGCCGACGAGGCAGAGGCCGAGAAAGCCGCTGCGCGACGCGGTCAGCAGCACGAGCGGGATCGACCCCGCGGCGCACGCCAGCCACATCAGCTTGCCGAGGATCCGCTTCGAGATGATCGCGAGATAGAGGAAGAGCGCGATGCCGACGTTCATCATGAACGCGAAGCGGTTGATGTTCTCCGCCCAGCCGACGAGCTTCGACGTGATCCTGTACTCGGCCTCGCCCTTCACCATGTCCGGCCCGAGCGTCGGCACGACGGCGAGGATGCAGAACGACATGATGAACAGCACCCACTTCAGCTGCCGCGGCGTGCGGATCCAGTTGACGAAGAAGATCGTGAACGCGATGCGCGACAGCAGCTCGAAGATCCAGCGCGCGCTCACGTCGACCTCGCCGTAGTACGCATCGACGCCGCTCTTCTGGACCTTCGGCAGCAGATACTTGATGTCGGGCCAGATCAGCTTGTTCAGCTGCTGCATGGTGATCAGCACCATCGCGATCGCCATCAGAAGCCGGATCTCGGGCTCCTTGAGGAACCAGTAGTCGTGGCCCCGATACAGCTGGAACGCGAGCAGGAACACGAGCGCGATGCCGAGCATGTTGTTGATCGTCAGCGGCCCCACGCCGCGCAGCGCCGCGGGGTAGGACATCAGCATCGTCGACATGATCACGAACACGCCGAGGTGCGGCTTGTAGACGACCAGCAGCCCGACGAAGAGCATGCCGACCAGCGCCACGCCGAGCGCGATCGCCTGGTCGTCGATGAGCGCCGCGGCGCTGAGCGCGCTGCCTGCGACCAGGGTCGCGAACAGCGCCCAGGGCGGGAACTTCGCGACCTCGCCGAAGCGGCGCTGCACGGACGCAGCCGCGTCCTGCGGTACGGAAACCACGGATTCGTGACGGGACATCGCCTCCCTCGCGCAGATGGAACACACGCGCGCGGTGGCGAGGGCCCGTCACCCCTCACCGGCGCATCGACATCGTGCGGCGGAGCGCGCGATCGAGCAACAGGAGTCCGCTGTGCGCGTTGCGGGGTTCGGACGTTCACCAGCGCCGCGCCCGGTGATAGTGCTGCGCCCCGGAGGGATCCCCGATGAAGGCCTTGGTCTACGGCGTCGCACCCGAACCGCAGGACGTCCCCGCCGACGCGAACGAGCTCGAGCGCGGCCTCGCACAGACGCCGATGCGTCTCATGGACGTCCCCGACCCGAAGCCGCTGCGCCCCGACTGGGTCGTCTGCCGCTCGCGCCTGACGGGCATCTGCGGCTCCGACGCGAAGCAGGTGTTCGGCGACTTCGGCAACATGGACGGCGGCAGCCCGATGATGTCGTGGTTCACGCTGCCGCAGGTCCTCGGACACGAGCTGGTCGGCGAGGTCGTCGACCTGGGACCGGCGGCGAAGGGACTGCGCGTCGGGCAGCGCGTCGTTCTGAACCCGTGGCTGACGTGCGGTCCGCGCGGCGTGACGCCGCCCTGCCCGTCCTGCGCGGCCGGCGACCTGAGCCAGTGCTGGAGCTTCTCCGAGGGCACGGTCGCGGCCGGCATCCACACCGGCACCTCGAGCGACGCGACCGGCGGCTACGCGGAGTACTTCCCCGCGCACGACTCGATGCTCTTCCCGGTCCCCGACGGCATGAGCGACGAGGTCGCGGTGCTCGCCGATCCGTTCGCGGTGTCGCTGCACGGGATCACGCGCCACCCGCCGCGGCCCGGCGGCAAGGCGCTGGTCTACGGCGCAGGCGCGCTCGGAGCGATGGCGGTGGCGATCCTGAAGGCGCTGCACCCCGACGTCGCGGTCGCGGTGATCGCGCGCTTCCCGTCGCAGGCGGCGCTGGTGCGGAAGCTCGGCGCCGACCTCGTGCTCGAGGATCCGTTCGACCGCATGGCGCTGATCGAGCAGCTCGCGGAGTGGTCGGGCGGGCGCGTCGTGCGCGTGCCGATCGGTCTCCCGATGGCGCACCCGGGCGGCATCGACGTCGTCTACGACACCGTCGGCAAGGCGGAGACCTTCGAGGTCGGCGTGCGCGTGCTCGCCGCGCGCGGCACGCTGGTGCAGAGCGGCGTGCACGGCGCCGATCGCTGGGACGCGAGCCCGCTCTACTTCAAGGAGATCTCGTTCGTCGGCTCGAACGCGTTCGGCGTCGAGAGCGTCGGCGGCGTGCGCAAGCACGGGCTGCAGCACTACCTCGACCTCGCGGCGAGCGGACGCGTGCGTCTCGACGGGCTGCTGACGCACACCTTCCGCCTCGACGACTGGCGCGCGGCGTTCGGAGCGCTGGCGCGGCAGGAGCGCTCCAGCGCGATGAAGGTCGCGTTCGATTTCCGCTGAGGCCTGGTCGCGTGTCAGTGAACGGCCGCTCGTGAGTTCTTGATTCGCGACGCGTTTTCGCCGACGAACGCAGTGGCGCACGAGCCGCGGCTCGCGCGCCGCCCGGGAGGTGGTCATGCGCAGCAAGAGGGCGGCGGTCGCGGTGGTGCTGCTGGCGGCAGCGTGGACGTTGCAGTTCGCGGAAGCGGCCGGTGCGGCGCTGTATGCGTACGTCCCGGACTCGTCCGACGACCGGGTCTGGCGCTACGACCTCGCGACCAACGAGGCGATCCCGATCACGGTCGGCTTCGCGCCCATCGCCGTCGACGGCAGCAGCGACGGCAGCGTCGTGGTCGTCGCCAGCATGGAGACGTACCCGAACGCCGGCAGCGCGGCGGTGATCGACGGCGCGACGGCGACCGTGCGCTGGACGGTGCCGGTGGGCGTCAACCCGCGCGGGGTCGGCGTCACGCCCGACGGCGCCAAGGCCTACGTGTCGAGCTACCAGGACCGCACCCTCACCGTGATCGACACGGCAACGGGCGGCGTGGTGAAGACCATCACGCTCGACGGCTCGCTCGGCGGCGTCGCGATGAGCCCGAACGGGCAGCGCGTCTACGTCGTGCAGAACGCCTTCGGGGCAACCGTGGCGTCCATCGACACCGCGACCGACGAGGTCACCGCGGTGATCCTCGCATCGCAGGTCGACCCCGCGCTGTCGGTCACCACCGATCCCGCGGGCACGCGGCTCTTCGTCGGCCTCTACACCGGCGTCGCGATCGTCGACGCGGCGACCAACCTGCTGCTCGACGTCGTCCAGGTCGATTGCATCAACGGTGGCTGCAGCGGGTTCGAGGCGATCGCAAGCAATGCGGACGGCAGCCGCGTCTACGCCGGACAGACCTACGGCGACGGCGCGCGCGTGGTCGACGTCGCCGGGAGGACGTCGCAGCTGCTGCCGAGCGCGACCGGTGAGCCGGCGGGTGTAGTCGGAATGGACGTCACGCCGGACGGCGGCACGCTGTACGTCGTCGACCGTCTCGGACTCCTGCACGTGATCGACACCGCGACGGAGACCGTGCGCGCGGCCATCCCGACCATCGCGCAGGATCCGCTCGCGTTCGGCGAGTTCATCGTCGGCCCGACCGCACCGCCGCCGACTCCGACGCCGTCTCCGACGTCGCCCACTCCGACACCGACGCTCGCACCGACGCCGACTTCCACTCCGACACCGACCCCGACCGCCACGCCGACGCCCCCGGTCCTCGGAGAAGCCGCGCGGAATTGTCAGAAGACGGTGCTCGACTCCTTCAAGACGTTCGGTGCGAAGGCGCACCAGTTTCTCTCGGGCTGTCTGCTGAAGGTGCAGAAGGACCACGCCACCGGCGCGGTGACGAGCGCCACGCTCGCCGCCTGCACGCGCGACGTCGGCCCCGGCGCGACGTCGCGTCTCGCCAAGGCGCGCGCGCTCGCCCGGCAGCGGATCCTGAGCGGCTGCGCGGCGAGCACGCCGCAGGCGCTCGGCCGACCGTGCGATCCGGACGCCACGTCGGTTGCCGAGCTCGCCGAGTGCGCGCTCGACCGCCAGCTCGCGGCCATCTCCGATGCGGTCGCCGGCGAGGTGGCGGCGCCCTGCGGTCTCCTCGATCTGGCCGGGCTCGCCGGCGCGTTCCCGGCCATGTGCGAGTGACTGACGACGAGCGCGCGCCGCGATCGACGGCGCGCGCTTCGTCGCAGGGCGGCACCGAACCGCGCTCGCCCGACTCAGGCCCGTGGTGGAGCGTCGGGCCGGAGCGTGAAGATCTCCATCCAGCGCTCCGGCGCCGCGAGCGGCGCGAAGCCGAGCGGCGCGTACACGCCGTGCGCGTCGCGCGTCGCGAGCAGCCAGCGGCGCAGCCCCTGCAGCTCGGGGTGCGCACGGAGCGCGCGCACCAGCCCGCGCGCGACCCCGCGTCCCTGCGCGTGCGGAAGCACGAACACGTCGCACAGCCACGCGAAGCTCGCGCGGTCGCTGATCACGCGAGCGAAGCCGGCGACGGTGCCGCTTCCGTCGCGCGCGATCGCGCACAGCGCGTTCGCGCAGCCGCGCGCGACGACGTCGCGCGGCACGCCGGGCGACCAGTAGGTCGCCGCCAGCGTCGCGTGGATCACGTCGAGGTCGGCGTCCGTCGGCTGCTCGATCGCGATGCGAACGTCGCTCGCGCCGCTCACGCGGCCCCTCCGCGCAGCACGGCGCCGGCGCGCGACGCACGATCCGCGCGTCCGCCGTCGACCACGACGCTGCCGTTCAGCAGCACGGTGTCGATGCCGCGCGGCCGCTCGTTCCACGCATCGGCCACCGTGTCCGGATCGAAGACCACGATGTCCGCCGCGAGCCCGGGCGCGATGCGGCCGCGGTCCTTGAGGTTCATGCGCTCGGCGTTGAACGAGGTCATGCGGCGCACGGCCTCCTTCAGCGTGAACAGCTTCAGCTCGCGCACGTAGCGTCCGAGCAGACGCGGGAACGTCCCGTACGACGCCGGGTTGTCGACGCCGTTCCCGGTGAGGATGGTGTCGGTCTCGAAGCAGCACGCGCGGTGCGTGAGGACCTTCCGCAGGCTCGCCTCCTCGGACTCCCGCCCCGAGTAGTTCCAGTTCATGATGCGCGTCTGGCTGCCGAGCTCGGCGATGAGATCGAGGTAGGTCTCGGTCGGCTTCGTGCCGCGCTCGCGCGCGATCTCGGCGACCGTCATGCCCTCGAGCTGCGCGTGCGCGCGCTTCGGCACCCAGAGGATTTGCGTGTCGCTCCAGCGCATGCCGAGCGACGGCAGCACGTGGTCGAGGTGGCCGATCAGGCGCTCGCGCAGCGTAGGATCGGTCACCGACTCGTGCACGCGCGACAGCGCCCACGGCGGCAGGAAGACGATCAGCGTGGTGTTGCCGCCGACGTAGGGGAACGCGTCGCAGGCGATGTCGACTCCCTCGTCGAGCAGATCGTCGAGGTGCTCGAGCGTGCGGTCCGTCGTCGGCCACGTCACGTCGCCGACGAAGATCAGGTGCGAGTGCTGGACCTTGACGCCGTGCGCGCGCCAAACCGCGGCGGTCTCGTCGAGCGCCGCGAGATTGGTCGGCGGACGCTCGGGGTGCTTCTTCGACCCGAGCGCGATGTAGCTGCGCGCGTGCGAGGTGTAGACGCCGCGCCGCTCGGCGAGCGGACGCGTCACCGCGATCAGCTCCTCGGTGTCGGCGAAGATGCCCGGCGCGTAGCCAAGACCGGTCGAGAGACCGATCGCGCCCTCGTCGAGCGACGCGCGCACGACGTCGGCCATGCGCGCCAGCTCGTCCGGTGACGCCGGTCCGGGATCGGCGCCCTTGACGGCCGTCCGCACCGTGCCGTGACCGACGAGCTGCGCGACGTTCAGCGCGAGCCCGCGCGACTCGAGCGCCGCGAGCCAGCTCGCCATCCCGGACCATCCGTAGTCGAGGTCGCGGTCGTGCAGCATGCGTCCGAGGACGGGCAGCAGCTTCGCGTTCTCGTCGCGGTACGGCGCCGGCGAGCAGCCGCAGTTGCCCGCGACGAGCGTCGTGATGCCCTGCTCGAGCAGCGGGGCGAGCACCTCGCCGTGGTCGGGCTGCGGCAGCACCCAGTCCGAGTGCGAGTGCATGTCGATGAAGCCGGGGGAGATGGTGCGCCCCGCGCAGTCGATGGTGCGCGCGGCCTCGACGCCCGCGCCCGCCCCCGTGCCGAGGTCGCCGATCGCGGCGATGCGGCCGTCGGAGATCGCGATCGCGCCGGGGTACGCCTCGCGTCCGGTGCCGTCGAGGATCGAGCCGTTCACGAGAAGGATGTCGAACGCCATGGCGTCTCTCTGGCACGGACGCCGATTCCGTGCGACGCCCGACGGGTGAAGTACGAAAGTGGGTTGCTCCTCCGACCGGCGACTGCGAGACCGCCGATGATGCTCCGTTTGCGCCCGTCGCTCGCCAGAGGCCTCGCGGTGCTGGCCATCGTCGCGTCGTGTAGCGGACTCTGCAGCGAAGTCTCGGCCGCCGGCCCCGCGCCGTCGCCCTCGCCCTCGCCGGCCGTCAAGAGGAGCGCCGAGGCGGACCTGCGGCCGCCCGACGGCAAGTGGCTGCGCGACGCGGAGGGCCAGGAGTACTTCGGCCTCAAGACCCGCATGCCGAAGGGCAGCTACGAGTGGGCCAACCCGGAGAAGACCCGCGCCCGCACCGGACACGGCGTCGAGGTCGAGGTCCTCGATCACGACGACGAGAGCCTCACCATCAAGATCTACCGCACCGACAACGAGCCGACGCCGGCGCCGCCGAGGGGCCCGAGCAAGGCCGAGCTCGAGCAGGCGGCGCGCACCTACGTCGTGCAGGCGAAGAAGGGCAAGGGCGCGAAGCTCGCGCCGCTCGGTGACGGCCTGCCGCAGCGCGGCCAGTGGCGCAACGGATTCGCGATCGCCGACGTGGACGGCGACGGCCACCTCGACATCGTCTTCGGCCCGGCGCGCAAGTCGCACCGCGGTCCGGCGGTGTTCAAGGGGGACGGCGCCGGCCACTGGGTGGTCTGGAAGGACGCCCGCTTCCCCAACCTGCCCTTCGACTACGGCGACGCCGCGACCGGCGACCTGAACGGCGACGGCAAGGTCGACGTCGTGCTCGCGAACCACCTGCGCGGCATCATCGCGATGCTCGGCGACGGCAAGGGCGGCTTCACCGAGTGGAGCAAGGGCATCGAGTTCGGCCTGCCCGGCGGCCCGGACGCCAAGCCGGTCTTCACCTCGCGCGCGATCGAGCTCGCCGACTGGAACCGCGACGGCCGTCCCGACGTGATCGCCATCGGCGAGGGGCCGCAGCTGATGGCCGCGGCGCGCCGCACGCAGGTCGGTGGCGGCTCGCGCGGCATCACCATCTATACGAACGCCGGTGACGGCTCCTGGGCGAAGCGCACGCAGGCCGGCAGCGGCAGCTTCGGCAACACGCTCGCGGTCGCCGACGTGAACGGCGACGGCCTGCTCGACATCGTGGCGGGCAGCGAGCGTCGTGGCTTCCG
This sequence comes from Binatia bacterium, assembly GCA_046327915.1. Lineage (GTDB taxonomy): Bacteria > Desulfobacterota > Binatia > UBA12015 > UBA12015 > VGTK01. Next base: position 116,908 of record JAXLXO010000010.1, read on the forward strand.
CGGGATCCTCGATCTCGGACAGCCCGACGGCAGCTGGAAGGAGACCGAGATCGCCGAGCTTCGCCCCGAGGCCCTCATGCGGGCGGTCGCGACGGCCGATTTCGACCGCGATGGGAAGCAGGACATCGCGGTCGGCTACGTGAATTCGGAGCTCGGGGTCGATCGCCGGGGCATCGACGTCCTGCTGAACCGCGGCGGCACGTGGCAGCGCGTCACGCTGCTCGCGGAGGAGAGCCGCGACGGCTTCAACGCGGTCACGACCGGCGATCTGAACGGCGACGGCAGTCCCGACCTGGTCGCGGTGGACGAAGCCGGCGCGCTTCACCTGTTCCGGGGAGACGGCAAGGGCGGCTTCACGCGCGAGGCGCTCGCGAAGCCCGCGCTCGCCGAAAATTGTGCCGGCTACGGCCTTCAGGCGGCAAAGATCGGCGGCGGATCGGCCGACGACATCGTCGCCAGCTTCGCCGACGAGTCCGAGGAGATGCTCGGCAGCGGCCCGGGCTGTCCGTCGCAGGGCAGCATCGGTGTCTGGAAGCCGAGGTTCGATTGACGCAGGGGGCCAAAGGGGCTTACTTGCAGCGGTTCCGAGGAGCCGTCGAGGCGCAGAGGAGATGAATCCGTGAAGAAACTGGCCGCCCTGCTGTTCAGCTTGACGTGCCTGCTGGCCGCACATCCCGCGAAGGCGGAGTTCGGCACGGCAGACCCCGTCCCCGCAGCGACGTTGCTGCTGCCCTACTTCGAGGTCGACCTCGGCAACACGAACGGGGTCGACACGCTGATCTCGGTCAACAACGCGTCGGCGAGCGCAGCGGTCGCGAACGTCGTGCTGTGGACCGACTGGGGCGTCCCGTCGCTCGGGTTCCAGGTCTACTTGACGGGCTACGACGTGCAGACCATCGACCTTCGCCAGATCTTCAACGGCGTGCTGCCGGTCACGGCCGACGCGGGCTCCGATCCGACCGACCAGAAGAGCCACAAGGGACCGCTGTCGCAGGACATCAACTTCCCCGGCTCGACCGGTCCCTGCGGGTCGTCCGGCACGACCTACGACAACCCCGATCCGTCGCTCGCGGTGAAGATCACGAACATCAAGCGCGTGCACACCGGCCAGAGCTCGAACCTCGACGGCAAGTGCTGGGGTGCGGCCTACGGTGACCAGATCGCGCGCGGCTACATCACGATCGACAGCCTGACGCAGTGCACGCTCTCGACCCCGGCCGACCCGGGCTACTTCAACGGCGGCATCGCCGACACGCGCAACATCCTGTGGGGCGACGTGATCTACGTGAACCCGTCGCAGAACACCGCGCAGGGCGAGACGCTCGTGCACGTCGAGTCCTGCACCTCCGCCGGCGGCGCCTACAGACGTTTCGCCGGGGGCGGCGACTTGATGTGCCCGGTCACGGCCGGCGACTACACCTTCTACGGCCGCTACACGGCCTTCAGCGCCACGGACGCTCGCGAGCCGCTCGCCACGACCTTCGCCGCCCGCTACCAGGGCGCGAACAAGACCGACCTGCTGGTCTGGCGCGACACCAAGAAGACGCCCGCCAAGATCACCTGCGGCTCTTCGCCCTCGTGGTTCCCGCTCGCCGACACCGACCTCGTCGCCTTCGACACCGAGGAGAACCCGACCGAGGTCTGCGCGCTCGCGGACGGCAACTCGCCCGCCGCGACGAGCAGCTGCTTCCCGCTCGCCACGCAGCGCACCAACGTCCGCAACGGCAACGCGCTCGCGGGCAAGATGAAGCCGCCCGCCAACGCCGGCTGGCTCTTCCTCAACCTCAGCCACACCGTCTCGGGTGACCTGCTCCCCGGCGTCGCACAGGCCTGGGTCGTCGCCACCCGCACCAGCGGTGACGGACGTCTCAGCAACGGCACCAACGCCATCCAGCTCGACAACGCCCTGAGCCCGAACCAGGCCGGCGACGGCGTCCTGATCCCGTAAGGCGAAGGAAGGAAGAGGAGATCGAAACCATGAAGAAGCTCGCTTTCGTCCTCGCCTTCACCGCCGCGACGCTCGCGCTCGGCTCCACGCCGCGCGACGCCCGCGCCGAGATCGGCACCGCCGATCAGGTCCCGGCAGCGACCCTTCTGCTGCCCTACTTCGAGGTCAAGCTCGACGACACGACCGGCGTCAACACGACCTTCAGCATCAACAACGCCACCGCCACCGCGGTCCTCGCCCACGTCACCCTGTGGACCGACGAGGGCGTCCCGACGTTCAACTACGACGTCTACCTGACCGGCTACGACTCGCAGACCGTCAACCTCGCCTCGCTGTTCAACAGCGGCATCGTGCCGATCACGGCGGACGACCAGGCCGATCCCAGCGACACGATCAGCAACCAGGGCCTCCTGTCGCAGGACATCAACTTCCCGCCCTCCGGTGGGAGCACCGTGGGCACCTGCGAGGTGGCGTACTCGAGCCCGGAGCTGTCGGCGACGGAGCTCAAGCACATCCGAACCGCGCACACCGGACGTCGCTCGGACGTGCTCAACGGCTGCGCCGGCGGCAACTACGGCGACCTGGTCGCGCGCGGCTACGTCACCGTCGACGTCGTCAACAGCTGCACCTCGGTCAACGGCACCGATCCGTCCTACTTCACGACGCTCACGACGCAGCAGAACGTGCTCTGGGGCGACTACACGATCTCCAACGAGGCCAACAACTCCGAGAGCGCCAGCTCGCTCGTCCACATCGAGGCCTGCCCGACAAGCCTGCCGCTCTCCGTCGGCAGCGACCAGGCGGCGCTCTGCCCGTTCGCGTCGGGTGACTACACCTTCTACGGCCGCCTCAACGGCTTCACCGCCACCGACCAGCGCGAGCCTCTCGCCACGACGTTCGGCACCCGCTTCGTCAACGGCGGCACCTTCAACGGCGGCACCGACCTCCTCGTCTGGCGCGACAACAAGGTCTCTCCGACCGGCGCCAACAGGAAGCACAACTGCAGCAAGACCCCGTCGTGGTTCCCGCTCTCCCAGACCGACGTCGTGTCGTTCGACGAGACCGAGAACCCGGTCGACCTGTGCTTTCTGCCCGACAACGTCTCGCCCCCGATCGGTGGCGTGCAGTCCTGCTTCCCGTTCGTCGCGCAGCGCGTCCCGCTGGCCACCGGCAATCCGCTCGGCAAGCCGGTCAACGTGCCGCAGTCGTTCGGCTGGATCTACCTCAACCTGAACCACAGCATCTCGGGCATGGATCCGCAGCCCGGCATCGCTCAGGCGTGGGTCGAGTCCGTCCAGAGCGCCAACGGCCGCTTCGCGGTCGGCTTCCAGGCGATCCCGTTCGACAACGCGTCCTTCACCAGTTCGGGCGGCGTCATCTTCATCCCGTAAGACCTTCGTCGGACTCCACCACGGGCGGGGATGGCGCGTGAAGCCGTCCCCGCCCGTTCTGCATCGACCTCGAGGAGCGACACATGAAGAGAATCGCGATTGCTCTCGCCCTGCTCGCAGGGCTCGCCTGCGCGGCACCGGCACGCGCCGAGTTCGGCACGGCCGACCCCGTCCCCGCAGCGACGCTGTTGCTGCCCTACTTCGAGGTCGACCTCGGCAACACGAACGGTGCCGACACGCTGATCTCGGTCAACAACGCCTCGGCGACGGCGATCGTCGCGAACGTCGTGGTGTGGACCGACTGGGGCACCCCGTCGCTGGGCTTCAACGTCTACTTGACGGGCTACGACGTGCAGACCATCGACCTGCGCCAGATCTTCAACGGCGTGCTGCCGGTCACCGCGGACGCGGGCGCGGATCCCACCAACACGCTCAGCCCGAAGGGACCGTTGTCGCAGGACATCAACTATCCCGGCTCGACCGGACCGTGCGGCTTCGGGACTTCGTACAACCTCCCCGACCCGTCGCTCGCGGTGAAGATCACCAACATGAAGCGCGTGCACACCGGCCAGAGCTCGAACCTCGACGGAAAGTGCTGGGGTGCCACCTACGGTGACCAGATCGCGCGCGGCTACGTCACGGTCGACACCGTGAACTCGTGCTCGCTCTCGACGCCGGCCGACCCCGGCTACTTCGCCTCCTTCACCACCGCGCAGAACGTCATGTGGGGCGACGTGATCTACGTGAACCCGTCGCAGAACACCGCGCAGGGCGAGGCGCTGGTCCACATCGAGGCCTGCAACGTCGCCACCTCGTACGCCCGTTTCGGCGCCGGCCCCGGCTACGCTTGCCCGGTCAACGCGGGCGACTACACCTTCTACGGCCGCTACACGGGCTTCAGCGCCACCGACGGACGCGAGCCGCTCGCGACGACCTTCGCCGCCCGCTACCAGGGCGCGAACAAGACCGACCTGCTGGTCTGGCGCGACACCAAGAAGACCCCCGCCAAGATCACCTGCGGCTCTTCGCCCTCGTGGTTCCCGCTCGCCGACACCGACCTCGTCGCCTTCGACACCGAGGAGAACCCGACCGAGGTCTGCGCGCTCGCGGACGGCAACTCGCCCGCCGCGACGAGCAGCTGCTTCCCGCTCGCCACGCAGCGCACCAACGTCCGCAACGGCAACGCGCTCGCGGGCAAGATGAAGCCGCCCGCCAACGCCGGCTGGCTCTTCCTCAACCTCAGCCACACCGTCTCGGGTGACCTGCTCCCCGGCGTCGCACAGGCCTGGGTCGTCGCCACCCGCACCAGCGGTGACGGACGTCTCAGCAACGGCACCAACGCCATCCAGCTCGACAACGCCCTGAGCCCGAACCAGGCCGGCGACGGCGTCCTGATCCCGTAAGGCGAAGGAAGGAAGAGGAGATCGAAACCATGAAGAAGCTCGCTTTCGTCCTCGCCTTCACCGCCGCGACGCTCGCGCTCGGCTCCACGCCGCGCGACGCCCGCGCCGAGATCGGCACCGCCGATCAGGTCCCGGCAGCGACCCTTCTGCTGCCCTACTTCGAGGTCAAGCTCGACGACACGACCGGCGTCAACACGACCTTCAGCATCAACAACGCCACCGCCACCGCGGTCCTCGCCCACGTCACCCTGTGGACCGACGAGGGCGTCCCGACGTTCAACTACGACGTCTACCTGACCGGCTACGACTCGCAGACCGTCAACCTCGCCTCGCTGTTCAACAGCGGCATCGTGCCGATCACGGCGGACGACCAGGCCGATCCCAGCGACACGATCAGCAACCAGGGCCTCCTGTCGCAGGACATCAACTTCCCGCCCTCCGGTGGGAGCACCGTGGGCACCTGCGAGGTGGCGTACTCGAGCCCGGAGCTGTCGGCGACGGAGCTCAAGCACATCCGCACCGCGCACACCGGACGTCGCTCGGACGTGCTCAACGGCTGCGCCGGCGGCAACTACGGCGACCTGGTCGCGCGCGGCTACGTCACCGTCGACGTCGTCAACAGCTGCACCTCGGTCAACGGCACCGATCCGTCCTACTTCACGACGCTCACGACGCAGCAGAACGTGCTCTGGGGCGACTACACGATCTCCAACGAGGCCAACAACTCCGAGAGCGCCAGCTCGCTCGTCCACATCGAGGCCTGCCCGACAAGCCTGCCGCTCTCCGTCGGTAGCGACCAGGCGGCGCTCTGCCCGTTCGCGTCGGGTGACTACACCTTCTACGGCCGCCTCAACGGCTTCACCGCCACCGACCAGCGCGAGCCTCTCGCCACGACGTTCGGCACCCGCTTCGTCAACGGCGGCACCTTCGACGGCGGCACCGACCTCCTCGTCTGGCGCGACAACAAGTTGATGCCCACCGGCACCTACAAGAAGCACAACTGCAGCAAGAAGCCGGCGTGGTTCCCGCTCTCCCAGACCGACGTCGTCTCGTTCGACGAGACCGAGAATCCGGTCGATCTCTGCTTCCTGCCCGACAACGTCTCGCCCCCGATCGGTGGCGTGCAGTCCTGCTTCCCGCTCGTCACGCAGCGCGTCCCGCTGGCGACCGGCAACCCGCTCGGCAAGCCGGTCAACGTGCCGCAGTCGTCCGGCTGGATCTACCTCAACCTGAACCACACCCTCTCGGTCGTCGATCCGCAGCCCGGCATCGCTCAGGCGTGGGTCGAGTCCGTCCAGAGCGCCAACGGCCGCTTCGCGGTCGGCTTCCAGGCGATCCCGTTCGACAACGCGTCCTTCACGCAGATGAACGGGACCATCCTGATCCCGTAAGCGTCACTTCCCGTCCGCGGGTGCGGTCGTCTTCTCGACGATCCGCCCGTGGACGGGAACGTCGATCTCCGGCGCCTTCGCGCTCGCCGTGAAGATGCGCACCTTGCCCGCGATCGGCCCCGCGGGCAGGCCCTCCGGCACCGACACGCGGATCTTCCACGCGCGGCCGTCGGTCACCGGCACGATCTCCGTCGTCGCGCCCTTCAGATCGCACTCGACGCGCTCGAGCTTGATGGTCTCGGTCGCGAAGTTCTTGACGTCGAGCGTGAAGCGGAACGGACGCGAGCCGTCGACGCTGCCGAGATCCGCGTCGGGCGGCGTCACCGCGAACACCGGCCGCACGAAGCCGCTGACCGGAACGTGGATCTTCTTCTGCTTCGGGTGATCGGTCACGACCACGACGTCGCCGGTGAGCGCCCCGACCGGAGCGTCCTGCGGCAGCATGATCTCGACGCGCCACTGGCTGCCGTTCACGCCCTCGCGCCGCTCCTCGGGAGTGGCCTCGCGGAACGACGTGCGCAACGCCGGCATCGGCGACTCGACCGACAGCACCTTGAAGGTCGCACCGTCGCTCGACCACACCTTCTGCGGAATGGTCCCGTCGCGCTCCTTCTGCACGACGTTGAAGCGTGCGTAGCCCGGGTCGGAGAGGAGCAGCGGCCGGATCTCGAGCGTCGTGGTCAGAATGAGCTTCGGCGCGGCGGGATCGTTGGTCGTGACCGGCACGCGCACGGTACCCTCGCCCGCCTGCTTCTCGGTCTCGATCCGGACCGCGACCGTGCCCGAGCCGCCGGGCGGAACCGGCGAGCCCTCGACCGTGCTCGTGACCCCCGCGATGAACGGCACCGGAGCACCGGCCTCCAGCGTGAGCGGCGCCGTGCCCGCATTCTCGACGCGGAACTTCGCGACCGCCGGATCTCCGGGCGGGACCACGCCGAGCTTCAGCTCGGGCTCCGCGAGGACCGCCTTCGGACCGGCGTCCGCGCCTGCGAGGGCCGGAGCGGACGCCGCGAAAACGGCGAGGCAGACGAGAGCGCGGGCGGCGCACGCGCGGCGGGACGACGCGACGAGAAGGTTCTGCACGCGACGCTGGTAGTGGAATTCGCACGAAGCGTCGAGGACGCGCGCTCGCGGGTTCAAACCCGGTCCGGCGTGCGGTACCCTGCCGAGCTTCCGCGCGCCGCCGCGCGACCTGCCGCATGAGAATCCTCTTCATCGCGAACCGCCTGCCCGATCCGCTGACCCGCGGCTACGAGGTGCGCGCGTGGCACCAGATCCGCCTGCTCGCACGCCGGCACGCGATCACCCTGGTAGCGTACACGTCGGGCACGCCGCGACCGGCGGCGCTGGCGCGCGTCCACGCGCTCTGCGCCGAGGTGCACACCGTGCCGCTCGGCCCCGCCGGCATGGCGTCCGGGGTGCTGCGCGGGCTCGGCAGCGGACGGCCGCTGCAGACCTCGATCAACGACACGCTGGTGATGCGCCGCCTCGTGCACGGGATCCTGCGCGAGCGCCGGCACGACGTCGTGCACGTGCAGATGGCGCGCATGACCTCGCTGCTCGACGGCGTCCCGACGCCGCCGCGCGTGGTGGACCTGATCGACGCGCTGTCGCTCAACATGGGCCGGCGCGGCGCGCTCGACCGCGGCCCGATGCGCGTCCTCGCCGCGGTCGAGCAGCGGCGTCTCGCCGAGCTCGAGCGCACGCTGTGCCGAACGTACGACCGCGCACTCGTCGCGTCGGAGGCGGATCGCGCCGCGATCGGCGACTTCCCGAACCTGCGCGTCAACTGCAACGCGGTGGATCTGGATCACTTCGTGCGCTCCACCGCGCCGCGGCGCGCGAACGACGTCGTCTTCAGCGGCAACCTCGGCTACTTCCCGAACGTGGACGCGGCGGGCTTCCTCGCGCGCGACGTCCTGCCGCGGCTGCGTGCGGAGATCCCCGAGGCGACGCTCACGCTGGTCGGCGCGCGGCCCGCGCGCGCGGTGCGCGAGCTGGCGTCGCTGGGGCCGCACGTCGAGATGCTCGGCGAGGTGCCCGACGTGGCGCCCTACATCGGCCGCGCGAGCGTCGCCGTCGCACCGCTGCGCGCCGGCTCCGGACAGGCCCTGAAGGTGCTGGAAGCGATGGCGTGCGGCACGCCCGTGGTCGCGACGTCGCGCGCCGTCGAAGGGCTCGACGCGATCGACGGCGTGCACCTGCGCATCGCCGACGACGCCGCGTCGATCGCCGCCGCCGTCGCGTCGCTGCTGCGCGACGCGGAGCAGTGCAGGCGCCTCGCGGATGCGGCGCGCACGCTGGTCGAGACGCGCTACGGCTGGGAGGTCCCGGTCGCGGCCCTGGACGCGATCTACGCGGAGATCGCGGGCGGCTCGTGCGACTCCTCTGGGTCGTGACCAAGCCGCCGTGGCCGCCGATCGACGGCGGCCGGCTGGTGGTCGCGCACACGCTAGCGGCGCTCGCCGCGCGCGGCCACACGATCGACCTCGTCGCGCCGTACGACCCGAACGCGGTCGATCCCGAAGAGGCCGCGCGCCAGCTGTCGCCGTCCTGTCGCGCGCACCTGGTCGCGGTGCACCCGCGCTCGATACTGCGCACCGCGCGCGCGGCGCTGCGTCCCGACGCGCCGCTCTCGATCGCGCGCCACGACCACCCCGCGGTGCGCGCGCGCGTGGCCGAGCTGGTGCACGAGAATCGCCCCGACGCGGTGCACGCGGAGCAGCTGCAGGCGCTCGCCGCCTGCACGTCCGCGTTCGCGGCCGGCGTCGCGGTCGTGCTGCGCTGCCAGAACGTCGAGAGCGACCTGTGGCAGGGCTTCGCGCGTCACGCGCGAAGCGGCGCGCTCGCAGCACTCGAGGCGCGGCGTCTCGCGCGCTTCGAGGCGCGCGCGCTGCGCCGCGCCACGGCGGCGATCGCGCTCACCGCCGAGGACGCCGAGCGTCTGCACGCGCTGTCCGACGGCATCGAGATCGCGACCATCCCGGCGCCGTTCCCCGCACGCCTCGCGCCCGGGATGTCCGTCGAGGGACGTCCTGCGCTGGCGACGCTCGGCAGCTCGGGCTGGCGTCCGAACGAGGACGGCGTCGCGTGGCTGCTGCGCGAGGTGTGGCCGGCGGTCCGCGCGGCGCTGCCCGAGGCGGTGCTGCACGTCTACGGGGAAGGCGACGCGGGTGGCGCTGCCGGCGTCGTGCAGCACGCGGCGCCGACCGACAGCCGCGAGGCGTTCCCCGCCGACGCGGTGTGCGTCGTGCCGCTGCGCTACGGGTCCGGCGTGCGCATGCGCATCCTGGAAGCGTGGGCGCGCGGCGTGCCCGTCGTCGCGACGCCGGAGGCGGTGCACGGACTCGACGTCCGCGACGGACGCGAGCTGCTGGTCGCGGCGACGCCCGAGGCGCTCGTGGCGGCACTCCGCCGCCTGCAGCGCGAGCCCGCGCTCGCCGAGGCCCTCGCGCACGCCGGCCGCGTCCGGCTCGCCGCGCGGCACGATCCGGACGCGATCGCGGCGCGGCTCGAGGACGTCTACGCGGACGCCGCGCGACGCGCACGCGACAGCGCACCGTAGGCGCCGCTCGCGCGACATGCGGTGACGCTCACACGTGCTCGACGGTGAGCCCCGCGAGATCGAGACGGCGCAGGCCCGCGAGCGCCGCCACGGCCGCCTCCGTGTCGCGCCTCCACTCCGCGCGCCGGGGCGCCGCGACGAACGGCAGCGCCGCGCGCCGCAGCGCGACCCGCAGCGCCGCTCCCGCAACGAAGGCCGCGCGCACGCGCCGCGCCGTCGCGACGCCACGGTGCTTGACGACGAGCCGCACGACGTCCGGCCACGGCGGCTCGACGTGCCGGCCCTCGGCCGCCGCCAGGCGGCCGTGCGCGGCCGCGGACGCCTCGTGGTGCACGACGCGCGCGCGCGGCACCAGCATCACCTGCCAGCCGAGGGCACGCGCGCGCAGGCAGAGGTCCGCGTCCTGGCCGTGCACGCGGAACGCGGGGTCGAGCAGGCCCGTGCGCTCGAGCGTCGCGCGCCGCAGCGCCAGCGACGCGCCCGAGACCCAGTCGACCTCGACCGGCTTCGCGGATGCGTCCGTGGACGCGAGCTGCCGCGTACCGGACAGCCGGCCGAGAAGCGCCTCGACGAACGCATCGAGCACGAGCAGCGTGCGCGCGCCCGGCACGCTGCCGCCGCTCACGCGCGCGGCGCCGTCCGGCGCGACCAGCGCCGCGCCGGCCACGCCGAGCCACGGGCACCCGTCGAGCGCGCCGAGCAGCCGCCCCGCCGCGTCGGGCGCGACCTCGGTGTCGGCGTGCAGCAGCCACACGATCTCGCCGCGCGCGGCCGCGAGCCCCGCGTTGGCCGCCGCGGTGAAGCCCTGCGGCTCCAGGATCCGGACGACGCGCACGTCGCCGTGCGCCGCCACGATCGCCTCCGCCGTGCCGTCGCCGCTCGCGTCGTCGACCAGGATGCGCTCGCAGTCCGCCACGCTCGCACACGCGGCGTCGAGTGCGCGGAAGCAGCGCGCCGTCGCAGCGGCGTCGCCGTGCGTCGGCACGACGACCGACAGCCGCGGCCGTGCCGCATCGGGAGCGGGCCCGCTCACGGGACGCGCAGGACGTCGGGCAGCGGCGGCGCCGCCGTCAGCTCCCCCGCGCGCAGCTTCTCCTCGAGGCGCGCGTTCTCCTGCTCCACCAGCGGCTGCGCCGCGGTCGGCATCGACAGCACGAGGTACGGGCTCAGCCAGCCGGTGCGCACGAACGCGGCGAGCGCCTCGGGACGCTGGTCGAGCATCGCGAGCGCGCGCCCCGCGTTGAGATCGGTCTCCGCACGCTCGCCGAGGACCATCGCGTCGCGGTAGTGCGCGAGCGCATCCTGCGGCTTCTTCGCGACCAGCTCGATCGCGCCCGCGGCGAGCACCGGTCGCGGATCGCTCGGCAGGACGGCCGCGCTCGCGCGTGCCGCCGCGCGTGCATCGTCGAGCATGCGCGGCGGCGCCGCGCCCTTCGATGCGAGATAGCCGCGCGCGAGCCCCGTCGCGCGCGCGAGGTCGCGCTCCGCGCCCCAGCGCCGCGCCTCGGGCACGAGGACGATCAGCACCAGCACCGCGGCGGCGAACGTCCGCGCGGCACGAACGGACGGCTGCTCGAGCACGGCATCGGCTTCGTTCGCGCGCTCGTCCGCCGCCTCAGAGCCGGCGCGCGCGGCGACGTGCGACTGGTCCGCGCTCAGACGCCAGCCGCGTCCGAGCGCGAGCAGCAGCACCGGGGCCGTGGATGCGAGCTGCAGCGGAAACCACGCCAGCGCCGCGACAGCGCCGCTCGCGACCAGTCCGACGATGACGACGATCTCGGCACGCGTCCCGTCGTCGTCGCCGTCCGCGTCGCGGACGAGCTTTCCGCCGAGCGACGCGAGCAGCAGCCCGAGCGCCGCGAGCGCGGCGAGGAGCGCGGGCACGCCGCACTCCGCCGCGAGCTGCAGGTAGTCGTCGTGCGCCTCCGAGAACGTGCTGGTCTCGCGCGGCAGGACGAAGCGCCGCCGGTGGCGCAGCTCCGCGTCGAGACGCCTTGTCGCGAACTCCGCGCCGAACGTGCCCGGGCCGAAGCCGAGCAGTGGGCGCGCACGCGTCATCTCCGTCGCAGCGGCCCACGGGCCGAGGCGGTACGTCAGCATCGCGTCCCAGTCCCCGGCCTGCGCGGCGGCCGTCGCGGAGGCGACGCGCACGCGCAGCTGCGGGATCGCGACCGCGCCGACGACCACCAGCGCCACCGCGCCGCCGATCACGGGCAGCGCGCGACGCCCGAGCGCCGCGATCGCGACCACGGACGCGCCCGCGAGCAGCGCCAGCAGCGCCGTCAATCCCGGATTCACCGCGATGCCGAGCAGCAGGACGAGCAGCGCCGCGCCGGCGGCCGCTCGCCATGTCGTCGCGCGCGCCTGCAGCAGCACCGCGAGCGCCGCCACCGCGCCGAGCGCGAGCAGCAGCGCGAGGCTGCCCTCGTTGCCGACGAACGCGCCGGTGCCGCCGCGTCCCGCCGCCGACTCGACGGCGAAGAGCTGCACGAGGCCCGCGCGCTCGAGCAGCGACGCGAGCGCGTCGACCGTCGCACCGGCGACGAACGCCGCGAGCAGCGTGGCACCGCCGCCGCGCCCGAGGACGCGTGACGCCCCGAGCGGCAGCAGCAGCGCCATCGGCAGGACCGCGCGCAGGGCACCTAGCGACGACGCGGCACGCGGCGACAGCAGCGCCGAGATCACCGCCGCCGCCAGCGCGGCCGCGGCGAGGATCGCGATCGTGCGCGCGCGTGCGCCCGCCGACCGCCATGTGTCCGGCGCTGCACCATCGTGCGTGCCGAAGCGCGGCAGGACGAGAGCCGCCGCAGCCGCGATCGCCGCGCCGAGCAGGACGACGAAGCGCTTCGGTGCGTCGAAGGCGGCTTCCGCGGAGGTGTCCACCGCGAGGGGTGCCACGAGCAGGACGAGCGCCAGCACCGCGAGCGCCACGCGCGCACCGACGTCGGTCACGGGCGCACGCGCAGCGTCGCGCGTGCCGCGCACGGCGTCCGTGCTCGCGGACGCGCCGGCCCTTGCACCGCGCTTGCGCGCGCTCACGCGAGGGCTCCCTGCGCGCAGGCCCGGCAGACGCGCACGCGGCGCACGACGCTCCCGGACGCGGCGACCACGTCCATGGCGAGGCCGCACGCCTCGGCGCAGCGCGCGGCGACCACGCGCACGACCGCGACGTTCACACGGCCCCCCGCAGCGCCGCCCACGCGAGCCTCGTCTCGCGCGGCAGGACGAGCGCCAGCGCCGCCACGTAGAGCCCGCCCGCGACGATGACGATCGCTGCGAGCGCGGGCAGCGACGCCGGCGGCCACGCGCGCATCGCCGCGAAGGCGAGAGTCCCCGCCGCACCGGCGCAGAGCCATGGCGGCAGGACGCGCGGCAGCAGCGCGACGTCCACCTCCTCGCGCGCGAGGCGCACCACCCACACCACCGTGGCCTGCACCGCGAGGTTCGCGACGGCGAAGCCGCGCGCGCCGAGCCACAGCACCAGCGGTGCGCCCGCGAGCCACGTGCCCGCCATCCACGACAGCGACAGCGCGAGCACCGATCGCGAGCGTCCGGTCGCGGTCAGGAGCCCGACCAGCGGCGTCACCGTGGGAACGAAGAGATTCGCGCACCAGAGCCAATAGAACAGCTCGCGCGCCGCCTGCCAGCGCGCGCCGAACACGAGATCGGTGATCGGTCCGACGAGCACGAGCGTCAGCACGGCGATCGGCGCCGCGACGGCGTTCGCGGCCTGCACCGCGTGCCCGACCAGACGCCCGAGCTCCGCGCGATCGTGCTGCGCCCGCGCGAAGGCGGGAACGTACACGCGCTGCAGGATCATCAGCGCGATCACCGGATACGTCGCGAGCATCTGCGCCCAATCGACGAGCCCGACCGCGGCGGCGCCAGCGGTCGCGCCGAGCAGGATCGGCGTCAGCGAGTCCTTGACGAGCGAGATCCACGTCGTCGCCTGCAGGGGCACGCCGAAGCGCAGCAGAGGACGCAGGCGCTCGACGTCGATCTTCCAGCCCACGCGCCACGGCTCGAGCAGCGTCGCGAGCACCGCACCGGCGAGCGCGCGCAGCACGATCGCGAGCGCCACGCCCGCCGTGCCGCCGCCGGCCGCGGTCACCGCGATGGCGACGACGTTGAACGCGAGCGCCTGCACGATCTCGACCGACGCGAGGCGTGCGAAGTCGAGACGCCGCTCGAGGCGCGCGAACGGCACCGTCTGCAGCGGCACCAGCACCACCGCGATCGCCACCGCGCGCAGCAGCAGGGTCTCACCGTCCGGACGCAGCAGGATCTGCGTGATCACCGGCGCGAGCAGCCACAGGCCGAGCGCGAGCGGGACGGCGACCGCGTGCTGGGCCGCGAGCACGACGCGCAGGTCGTCGTCGACCGGCTCGTCGGGCAGGCGGACGAGGCTCGTGCCGAGCCCCAGTGCCGCGACGCTCGACAGCGCGCCGGAGACGAAGGTCGCGATCGCGATCAGCCCGAAGTCGTCCGGCGACAGGAGCCGCGCCAGCGCCACGATGCCCAGCACGTTCGCGCCCTGCACGACGAGTTGCCGGACGCCCAGCACCGCCCCGCCGCGCAGCGCGCGGCCCGCGATCCCGTCCGCCACCCGCGCTCCGCGATCACACGCCGCGGCGCGTGACCAGCACCTTCAGCGTCTCGACGAGGATGCGCAGGTCGAGCAGCAGCGAGTGGTTGTAGATGTACGCGAGGTCGTACTTGAGCTTGTAGGCGGGCGGCGTGTGGTAGTCGCCGCGCACCTGCGCGAGGCCCGTCAAGCCGGGCTTCACGAGCCAGCGCTCGCCGTAGCCGGGGATGTCGCGCCGGTAGGCTTCGGCGAACTCCGGCCGCTCCGGGCGCGGTCCGACGAGGCTCATGGTGCCGTTCAGCACGTTCCACAGCTGCGGGATCTCGTCGATGCGCGCGGCGCGCAGCAGCCGTCCGATCGGGATCACGCGCGCGTCGTCGGTGTCCGCGAGCGTCGGGCCGCTGTCGGCCTCGGCGTCGACGCGCATCGTGCGCAGCTTCCAGATGGTGAACGTGCGCCCGCGGCGTCCGACGCGCTGCTGCCGGTAGAAGACCGGGCCCGGGGACGTGAGCACGATGCCGAGCATCGCGAGCAGGCAGAGCGGTGCCAGCAGCACCGCGAGCACGAGCGCGAGCGCGTAGTCGAGAAACGCCTTGACGGCCCACGCGACGCTGTCACCGGGGTCCTTCAGCACCTCGATGAGCGGCACGTCGGCGACCTGCAGCGACGACAGCCGCCCGACGAGCAGGTCGTAGACCGTCGGCACGACGGCGACGCGCGGCCGCGCCAGCGTCGAGCCGTCGAACAGCAGGCTGCCGAGGAAGCCGTCCTTCCACGACTCGGCGGCGACCAGGATCACCTCGTCGATCTCGCCGCCCGCCGCGAGCAGCGCGGGATCGTCGAGCGTACCGACGGTGCTGGTCGCGACCACCTGCCAGTGCCGGCCCTGCGGATCGGTCGCGCGCAGGACGGTCTGGAAGTCCGCGACGTCCTGCGGCGTACCGACCAGCGCGATGCGCAGCGCGCGTCCGAAGCCCGCGAGCCGGCGCAGCACCAGCGCGCGCAGCAGGACGATCCCGGCGACGTTCATCAGCAGGAACAGAACGAGGACCGAGCGCGGGAAGAACGCGTCGCGGTTGAAGAAGTACGCGGCCGCAACCACCAGCACCTGCACCGCGGCGGCCGCCGCCGCGGTGAGCACGCGGCCGCCGGGACGGAGCAGCTGGCGCCGGTCGTAGAGGCCGAACAGGTAGAGCAGCGGCACCTGCGTCGCGAGGATCACGGTCAGCGACGGGTGCAGGAGCCCCGCGCGCTCCGGCGGCAGCAGCGACAGGGTGAGCGGCAGCGGCACCCAGATGCGGATCAGGAACGCCGCCGCGAACGCCGCGAGCGCGATCGCGAGATCGCCCGCCACGAGGACGAGCGTCAAGCGCTCGTCGTTCGACCCCCGGCTCCGCACGCCGTTCTCGTAGCCCGTTCCGGCGGCGGCTTCCACGCGCGCACGGCGGCCGCACTCAGAACGTGACCACCATCTGCAGCCCGACGACCGTCGCGTCGGTGGCGTCGGCCGCGATCGGGTCGACGATGTACTGGAGGTCCGGCTGCACGACGAGCCACGGCGTCGCGGCGATCTGGTAGGTAAGCTCGAGGGCCGCGGCGCCACCGGACGGCGGCTGCGTGCCGCGCCGGAACGCGTCGGAGTAGCGGCCGATCGTCCCCGCGAAGCCGAGCACGTCGTCGGGACGGCTCGCGATCACGCCCCACACGTTGATCCCGGCGTCCCCGTAGAGCGTGATCGCGTCGCGGCCGTTGTTCGGCGACCAGCTGAAGCGCGCGAACACGCCGACCCGCGGATCCCCTTCGGCGTCGACGCGCAGCGCCTGATCCACGATCGCCCAGCCGCTCCACTGTCCGTACACGAAGCCGTCCGCGTCCCACTTCGGCTCGCGCACCGACGCGTAGTAGCCGCCGATCGTGTACTCGCCCGGCAGCCCGCCCGGCTCGGCGGTCGCCTCGAGCTCGGCGAAGAACGCGTAGCCGGCGTTGTTGCCGAGCCGCCACTCGAAGCCGTGGTTGCCCGCGACGTCCGGTGCGGTGGCCGCGGTGTAGACGCCGAACCTGCCGGCGAGCCGGTCGTCGACCAGGTCGCCGTCCGCGTAGAGACCCGGACCGGCGACCGGATAGACCGGCGTGTCGAGGTTCACGTTCTGCGACGGCAGGTCGCCGAACGCCGCGTTCAGCATCGTCGCCGCGTAGCGCGACAGCATGAAGTCGCTGTCGACCGCGAGCTGCCCGACGCGGATCTCGGCGACCGTGCCGAACGTCTGCGACAGGTACATGTCGAACACGCGGATCGCGTTCGACGCCTCCCACGGATTGACGGCCTGCGCGACGTTCGCACCGACGAGGACCATCGTCGGCTGACGTCCCTGGAACCAGTGCAGGCTCATCTGCATGCCGAGCCCCCTCCACGCGCCGAGCTTCTCGAGGTCGAGGCCGAACCCGGCGTCGACGTAGCCGTCGAACTCCGTGCCCGTCCGGATGCCGCCCGAGACGTTCGACCACATCGAGCCCGTGTAGACGAGGTAGGGACGGATGCCGTCCTTCTCGAGGCGCGGCCGCCAGCCGTTCCAGTCGCCGCTCAGGTTCTCGCTCTCGAGCAGCGACGGGCGCTCGTTGCCCTCGTCGGCGCGCGTCGGCGCCGCGAGTGCGAGCAGCACGACGATCACGGCCGCGATGCGCACCGCGCCGCACGAATCACGGCCCGACGCGCGCTGTCAAACCGCGCCGCGGCGCTTCTCCTGCGGGCGAGTTCCGTGTTAACGGCAACGCATGAAGAGAACGCTCCGCCGCGCCTGCCTGCTGGCCGCGGCTCTCGCAGGTGCCGGCTGCAGCGTGTCCGCGGTCCCGATCCACGGCAGCGACGGCAAGCCGTACGTCTACCTGGACTGCTCGCGCATGATCCAGTCGCTCGACGACTGCTACCAGGAGGCGAACCGCGTCTGTCCGGGCGGCTACCGCATCGTGAACAGCGTGGCGCCGCGCTCGAACCCGTTCGGCAACCTCGTCATCGAGTGCTCGAACCCGGTCCTGCCCGCGGCTTCGGGCGCGAGCTGAGCGCGGTCGTCGTCCGCGAGCCGTGACTACCGCGGACGCCGCCTGGCGCGACGGGCTCGCCGCCCTGCTGCGCGGTGCCCCCGGCGAGTTTCGCGAGCTCGCGAGCGACGCACTGCACATCGGCGGCTTCACCAACGTCCGCCTCGAGCACCCGGTGCTGGACCTGCGCGGCGTCGCGGACGACGCACGCGCCGACCGTGCCCTCGCCTTCTTCGCCGCGGCGGCCCTGCTGCACGGCGCGGCGATCGCGCGCGTGCACGTGCGGCGCGAGGACGCGGCGACGCTGCCGCGCCGCGCGAAGCGCGCTCTGCGCGGGGCGATCGCGCGCATCGACGACGAGAACGCGGCCCTGCTGCGCTACTTCGATCTGTACCTGCTGCCGCTGGCCGAGATCGCGCCCGACGCCGGCGCGCGCCTGACGAAGCTCGTCGCCCGCGCGCTCAACGACGCGTCCTGATCCGGCGCGAACAGCCGCCCGCTCTCGATGCGCGGCGGCTCTACGCAGCGCGCGGCGCCACGCCGGCGACCACGCGCAGCGGCGGCGCATGCTTGACGATGCGCGGCGGACGCACGCCGTAGCGGAGCCGCAGCTCGTTCACGTCGACGCCGATGTCGCGCCACCACGGCCAGTCGCGCGCCAGGGCCGTGCTGGCGTTGACGCCGGCGTCGAACGCGGCCTCGAAGGAGGCACGGTCCAGCCGCGGCCGCGCGCCGCGCGACAGCGCTCCGTTCAGGTGCGCGACGGTCGCGATCTCGGCGAGCGCGTCGAGCAACAGCGCGCTGCCCATGGTCCGCCGCTCGACACCAGCGACGAAGCCGACCAGCTGCTGCTCGCCGTCGTCGTCGAAGGAGCAGCCCGCGAGGATGCGCAGCAGGTCGCGCTGCACCAGCGATTCGTCGAGACAGCCGCGCTCTCCCGGCAGGGCGACGCCGTTGCGACGATGCAGCTCGAACAGCGCGCGGCCGAGCGAGCCCGGCGCACGGTCCGCGAGCGAGCGGTAGCGCGCGGCGAGCGCTGCGTCCGCGCGGTGGCGCGCGAGCGCCTCGACGATCCCGCGCAGCGGCTGCGTCGTCTGCACGGTCAGGAAGAGGCGCGCTCCGCGGCGCGCCTGGTCGCGCGCGATGCGCGCCGCGAGCGCCGCCCGGTGCGCGTGCAGGTCGTGCAGCAGGCCCGGCGCGAGGCCGAGCTGCAGCGCGAGCCCGTCGAGCGACGCGACCTTGGTCTGGTCCACCTCGAGCGAGACGTACGGCACCAGGATCGCGCAGCGCACGACCAGCGCGCGACGGTCCGGATCGACGATCGCGTCGCGCAGCTCACGCGGCTTCGCGATCGCGAGCGCGTCCACGTCGGCCCGCGAGTGCAGCAGCACGCGGTCGAGGGCGATCATCAGCTCGCGCTCGATCGGCAGCGGGATCCGCCGCCCCATCGACGTCGCGACGCCGTACATCGCACGAAGCACCCACTCCGCCCCCGGCAGGGCCGCCGCACGGTCGTTCATCGAGCCTCCTCTGAGCGCAGAGACGCAGTGCCTACGGGTCCCATTCGACCCGAAGCAGGCTCGACTTGATGGGATGCGCGCCGGACGCGCGGGATTTCGCGGCTTCGCTCAGGACGTGGCGCGCGGTCGCACGAGGCATCGCGCAACGAAGGCGCGCATGCGCTCCACACAGCGCTCCGACGCCTCGCCCGGGTAGTTCGCGAAGGAATGCCCGACCCCGGGGAAGATCTCGAGCTCGGCCTCGCCGCCCGCCCCGCGGTACGCGGCGACGAGATCCTCCGACATCGCGACCGTCACGTTGCGGTCGCGCTCGGGGTGCGCGACCCAGATCGGCGGCAGGGACGCGAAGCGGCGCTCGCGCAGGATGCACGGCACGCTGGCACGCGCCATCGCGGACTCGTCACCGAAGTGTGCCTCCTGCGATGCGCGCAGCCGCGCGGGATCGAACATCGGATCGTCGTCGCGGCGCTCGAAGCCCGCCAGCAGCGGCTCCAGATAGCGGTAGCGGGCGACCGGGTCGGCGATCGGCCACAGCGGCAGCGCGTAGTCGATCGTCGCGGGGGCGTCGGTGTGGACGTCGCCCGGCTCACGGAAGTCGGGCTCGTCGGCGCAGATCGCCGCGAGCAGCGCCAGGTGTCCGCCGCTCGATCCGCCGATGATGCCGAGCGGCGCGTCGGCGACGTCGAGCGCCGCACGCTCGCGGCGCACGAAGCGCACGCCGCTCAGCACGTCGCGCACCGACGCGGGGAATTGATGCGCGCCGCCCTGCCGGAAGTCGAGCGCGACGACGACCATTCCCGACGCGGCGAGCGGGCGGTCGAAGGCCGCGTCCACCGTGCGGTCGAAGTGGCACCACGCGCCGCCGTGCACGTCGACGAGCGCCGGCCACGGACCGCGCCCGACGGGGCGGTACACGCGCGCCAGCAGCGGCGTGTCACCGCGCCGCACGTACTCGACGTCGTCGACACGGATCTCGTGCCGCGCCGCCGGGTCGAAGCCCGCCGCGCCTGCGTGCTGCACCGAGTGCATTGTGCCATCCTGCCAGCTTCGACACCCCCGATCGAGAAGGAGCATCACCGATGATCACCCTGCACGGGTCTCCCGCGTCGCCGTTCGTCCGCAAGGTTCGCGTCGTCCTCGCCGAGAAGGGCCTCGAGTACACGCTCGACCCCGTCATGCCGTTCCTCCCGAACCCCGAGTTCCGGAAGATGAGCCCGCTCGGCAAGATCCCGGCGCTGAGCGACGACGGCAGGAGCCTCGCCGACTCGTCGGTCATCTGCGCCTACCTCGAGAAGAAGTACCCGGAGCGTCCGGTCTACCCGCAGGATCCCTGGGAGTACGGCCGCGCGCTCTGGTTCGAGGAGTTCGCGGACTCGGCGCTGGTCGCGGTCACGGGACCGAAGATCTTCTTCCAGAAGGTCGTCAATCCCATGTTCTTCAACCGCCCGACCGACGAGGCGATGGTCGAGAAGGCGGTCAACGAGGAGCTGCCGCCGCTGCTCGACTACCTCGAGGGCGAGATCGGCGACGCTGCGGGCTTCGTCGGCGGAAAGTTCTCCTTCGCGGACGTCGCGGTCGCGACGCAGTTCGTGAACTTCCACCACGCGGGCTACGCGATCGACGCGAAGCGCTGGCCGAAGCTCGCGGCGCACGTCGACCGGACGCTGGCGCGGCCGTCGTTCGCGACGTGCATCGAGGAAGAGCGCGCGATCTTCAAGCGCTGAGCACGGCTTTCGCTTGACGGACTCCCCCTCTCCGGCCGCGGAGTACGAGGCGAGGCTCGCGGCACGACGCGCGAGCCTCGCCCTCGCCGACGCGGCCTACCGCAGCACGGCGACCGCACGCTTTCTGACGTTCGTCGCGGGCCTCGTGGTCGCGTGGCTGGCGCTCGACCGTGCGGTCCTGCCGGCGATCGCGATCCTCGTGCCGGTGCTGGCGTTCGTCGGACTCGTGCTGCGCCACGGGCGCATCACGCACGAGCGCGACCGCTGCCGCGGCGCGGTGCGCTACTACGAGCGCGGCCTCGCACGCCTCGGCGAGAGCTGGCCCGGAACCGGCACGATTCGCACCGACTTCGTCCCCGGCGACCACCCGTACGCGGCCGACCTCGACCTCTTCGGCCGCGGTTCGCTCTTCGATCTGGTGTGCGACACGCGCACGCAGACCGGCGAGCGCCTGCTCGCCTCGTGGCTCGCGGCACCCGCCGATCCGGCGACGATCCGCGCACGGCAGGCGGCGGTCGCGGAGCTGCGGCCGCGGCTCGACCTGCGCGAGGAGCTCGCCGCGTCGTCCGCCGAGCTGCGCGCCGAGGTCGCGCCCGATCGACTGGTCGCGTGGGGTGCGCGGCCGTCCACGCTCACCGGCTGGACCGTCCCCGCGATCGCGGCCGTGCTGTCGGTCCTCACGCTCGCGACGCTCGCGCTGTCGCTGCGTCCGCACGCGAGCATCACGCCGTTCATCCTGGCGGCCGGGCTGCAGACGGCGTTCCTGCTGTACGTCCGCGAGCGCATGGACGCGGCACTGAAGGGCGTCGACCGCGCCGGACGCGAGCTGACGATGCTGCGCGCAATCCTGCTGCGCCTGGAGTCGGAGCGCTTCACGAGCCCGCTGCTGGTGCGTCTCGCGGCCGAGCTGCGCGAGGACGGGGTCGAGGCGTCGCGCCTGATCCGCGGCCTGCAGCGGCGCATCGAGCTCAACGACTCGGGCCGCAACCTGCTCTTCCTGCCCGTGTCCCTCGTGCTGCTGTGGCCGGTACAGCTCGCGTGCGTGATCGACCGCTGGCGCGCGCGGCACGGACGCGAGATCGCGCGCTGGATCGCGGCGCTGGCCGAGATCGAGGCGCTGGGCTCGCTCGCCGGCTACGCGTACGAGCACCCGGCGGACGTGTTTCCCGAGATCGTGGACGACGCGGCGCACCCGCTGCTCGAGGCGACCGCGCTCGGGCACCCGCTGCTGCTCGACGCGCGCTGCGTGCGCAACGACCTCGCGCTCGGACCGGAGCTGGCGGCGCTGGTCGTCAGCGGGTCCAACATGTCGGGCAAGAGCACGATGCTGCGCGCGGTCGGGCTGAACGTCGCGCTGGCGCTGGCGGGCGCCCCCGTGCGCGCGTCCCGCTTCCGCTTGACGCCGCTCGCGGTCGGGGCGTCGATCCGCATCGCCGACTCGCTGCTCGACGGACGCTCGCACTTCCAGGCCGAGATCCTGCGCCTCAAGCAGATCACCGACCTCGGACGCGGCGCTCTGCCGCTGCTCTTCCTGCTCGACGAGATCCTGCACGGCACCAATTCGCACGACCGCTGCATCGGATCAGAAGCGGTGATCTTCCACCTGCTCGAGCGCGGCGCGATCGGGCTCGTCACGACGCACGATCTCGCGCTGGCGCAGATCACGCCGCGCGCGCCGCGGCCGATGGCCAACGTCCACTTCGAGGACCACGTCGAGGACGGCGAGATGCGCTTCGACTATCGGATGCGCGACGGCGTCGTGCAGAAGAGCAACGCGCTGGCGCTGATGCGCGCGGCGGGGCTCGAGGTGTAGTCGGGCGCCGTTCGACCTGCGCGCGCCACACCAGATTCAGGCTTGCCGCGCGCCACGACCTCGACTACCTGTTCGTCAAGCAGCGCTCGCCAGGTCGAGTCGCCTCCCCCGAAACCCACCAGCCAGAGGACCGCAACCCATACTCCGACGATCCGCCACCGCCATCGCCGCAATCGCCCTCGGCATCGCCCTCGTCCCGGGCGTCGCCGCGGCCGTCAACGTCAAGATCCCGATGTACTGCATGCCCGCGGGCAGCGGCAGCGTGACGCTCAACGTGCCCACCAAGAGCGGGAAGCCCTTCGAGCTGAAGGGCTCCTTCAAGGGCCTGCCGGCAGACTCGTACGTCTTTCAGTTCTCGTGCGATGAGGGGCTGTTCTCCAACTTCGCCGGCCCGGGGCCCGACGCCAAGGGCAAGCTCAAGTTCACGGCACCGCTCGCCTACGGGGCCATGACCACGTGCACGACCCCCCAGGCCGTGCTCGCGCTCGGCACAACCGTCTGCAAGACCGGCTGGGTCTTCCCATAAGTCCGCGAGGGATCGGCCGTCGACGGCCGGACACGGTCCGGCCGTCGATCCTCCCCCTGACGATCCTCCGGCGCTTCGCGACGATCTCGGCGATCACGTCGGCCTCGCCGATCTCGCGCGACTCGCAGGACCGATCGAGCGCGTCAGCCACGACCTCGCTGCGCCGTAGCCACGCGACCTGCTCCAGGCCTTCGCCAGCCGGACTCTCTGCAGCTGACTCCTGCGGTCAGCGCGCGAGCGTCACGTCGAGCAACCCATGTGACGTCGGCTGACGGCCGAAGTCGGTCAGCGACCACGTCGCACCACCGTCGCGCGTGGAGAACACAGCCGGCTGCTGGTTCAGCGGGCCGAGCACGCGCGACGCTGCGACCACGCCGTTCTGCTCGTCCGCGAACACGACGGACGCGTCGGCGAAGTCGGTCCCGTCGGCCGTCAGCGAGGTTTGCCATGAGTCGCCGCCGTCGAGCGTGCGCAAGACGACCAGCGGATCGCCGAGCGGCGGTGCGGCGAACCACCCGTGCTCCGGCGCGACGAAGGACGCGCCCGAAACGCTTCGCCCCACCGTCAGCGAGCCTGGTAGCGGCACCGCGACCTCCGCCCACGTCGCACCGCCGTCGGTCGAGTGCAGCGCGTACGGCGTCGCGACGTCGGACGGCAGCCGCTGCAGGCCGCCGACGAGCCAGAAGTCCGCCTCACCCGCGCAGGCGACGTCCCACAACCGGAAGTCGTCGGGAAACGGCATCTCGCGCTCGATGCTGTTCCAGCTCGCGCCAGCGTCGCTCGTGACAAGGACGAATCTGCCCTCGAAGCCGGTGGTGACCGTTCCATCGGACGAGAACGTTCCGGACACGGTATCCGCGGCGACTCCGCGACCGCTGCGCGTAAAGCACGCATGGCGCGGCACACGGGAGTCGCCTGCGGGCGGCGAGTCGAGGCCGACGATCGTGGCCGGGCTCCACGTCGCGCCACCGTCCGTCGTGTACAGCAGCACCGGCGACCGGGTGAAGTTCGTGACGTCGGGGTCCACCCCGCCACCCACGATGCCGCGCTGGGCGTCGAGGAACACGACCTCCTCGTACGCGACGTTGCGCGCATTCGGCAGCGCCGCGTTCTGCGCTTGACTCGACCACGTGCGGCCACCGTCGTCGGTGCGCAGGATCATCCCGCCATCGCCGACCGCGAAGCCGCGGTCGCGGTCCGCGAGGAACACGGCACGCAGCAGCGGAGCGGGATCGGAGGAGCCCGGCTGCTGGCGCAGGCTGAACGACTCGTGCCAGCTGGCGCCGCCGTCGTCCGATCGGGCAACGCCGAGCGCGCGTGCGCTCAGCAGCGCCGACGCGAGCGCGGCTTCGGGGGTGGGCGCGGGCTCCGGCTTCTGCGCCCACGCGAGGCTCTCGAAACCGATGCTGGGTACCGCCCCGCGGATCGATGGCGGCCACCGGTCCGAGAGGTCGACGGACTGCCACGTGTCTCCGCCGTCCTCGGTGACGATCAGCTGCGCCGGGATCGGCATCGGGGTAAGCGGGAATTGGGGATAGTCCGGCGGCGCGATCACGCCCACGAGACCGTGCAGGCGATCGGCGAAGTCGATGACCGCGCCACGCGGCTGCGGATGCTCGACGCGAAGCTGCTCGAGCCACGTTCGGCCGCCGTCGGTCGTCCGGAAGATCAGCACGTCGAGCTCGTCCGTCGCCGCCAGCCAGCCGTGCTGGGGATCGATGAACGTGACGCCCGCAGCACGGCCGTACTGTGTCGGGTAGGCGGGCGGCGCCGCGAGCTCCCAGCTCTCGCCGCCATCCCCCGAATGGAAGAGTCCGCCGCCGGATACGACCCACAGGGAGTCCTCACCGGGACACGCGAGCTGATCGGGTGGCCATTCGAACGACGGAACGACCTGGTCGCTGCGATCGACCCAGGACGCGCCGGCATCGTGCGTCACCAGCACGGTCGCCGCCTGATCCAGCTTCGACGCCTTATGGATGCCGGCCGCGAAGCCGCCGCCCGCGCGGTCGATGCAGAGCGCGCGGAGGGACGAGCTGGCAAGCCACTTCTCCGCGTCCGGCGCCACCATCGAGGGGGTCCAGACCGTACCGCCGTCCGTCGTGAACAGGAGTCGCCTCCCGGGTACGCCGTCGGCATCGGTATACGTGCCGAGCAGGGCGCCGCGCTGCGGGTCCGCAAAGGCGATCGACTCGACGGACGCCAGTCGCAGCGCCTCGCCGTGGCTCGCCCAGGTGCGTCCGCCGTCGCGCGTCTCGAAGACGTCGCCTCGTGCCCACGCCCAGCCGACGTTCGCGTCGACGAGCGTGAGCCGTGCGTCCGCGATCGGCAGCGCGACGGTCCACGTGCGGCCGGCGTCGTCGGAGCGCAGGATCGCAGGCTGGGTCGCGACCAGTGCCACCGGCGCAACCGGACCGGGCGACTCCGTCGGCGACGGCGCGGCGCTGGGGAACGGAGTGGGTTCGACCGGCGTCGCGGTCTCGAGCGGGCTGGTGGTCGGCCCCGGCGTCGGACTCGCGGCCGGACCGGACCGCGACGGATCGCTGCCGCACCCTGCGACGAGCAGCGTGGCGACCAGGACGAGCGTCGTGGCCGGTCTCACTCCTGACATGGACGCTGCCGGCGGCTCGGCTTTTCAGGCGGCGTCACCGCCATCCTTCGCCCACTCGAGCGCGTCCTCGAGCCGGTCGTTGCCCCAGAAGAGCTCCTCGCCGACGACGAACGTCGGCGCGCCGAAGACGCCGAGCCGCGCCGCCTGCTCGCCCGTTCGCTTCAGGCGCTCCTTGTTCTCCGGCGCAGACGCGCGTGCGAGCACCGCGTCCGGATCGCGCTCCAGCGACGCTACGATCTCGGCGATCACGTCCACTTCGCCGATCTCGCGGTCCTCCGCGAAGTTCGCGGTGTAGACCGCGCGCACGAAGTCCGCGCCCCAGCCCTCGTCGATCGCGATCTGCGCCACGCGCGCGGCCGTCAAGCCGTTGCGCGGAAACGCGGACGGGTGCTGCAGCGGCAGGTCGAGCTTCGCACAGACGCGCGCGAGATCGCGCCACATGTAGCGGCCCTTCGCGGGGTAGACGTTGAACGGCGAGTCGTTCCAGCCCTGCGCCACGAAAATCGGACCGAGCAGGAACGGACGCCACTCGAGCGCGACGCCGGCCGCGCGCGCCGCGTCCTCGACGCGCATCGCCGCGGGATAGGAGTAGGTGCTCGCGAACTCGAACCAGAACGCGATCTTCGGGTTGCCGGTGGTGGTGGACATCGGATCCTCAGTGCAGCTCGCGCGGAGTGAAGGCGATCGGCATGTGCTCGATGCCGACGATGAAGTTGGAAGGACGCAGCGGCAGCTTCGCGTCGTCCGCGAGCGTCGCGTCGGGGAGCCAGCGCAGCAGCTCCTCGAACATCACGCGCAGCTCGAGGCGCGCGAGGCTCGCGCCGAGGCAGAAGTGCGCTCCGTAGCCACCGAAAGCGAGGTGCTGGTTCGGCTCGCGATCGGCGATGAAGCGCTGCGGCTCGTGGAAGACGCGCTCGTCGCGGTTCGCCGAGTGGTAGAGCAGCAGCAGCTTGTCGCCCTCGCGGACGGTCTCGCCGCGCAGCTCGACGTCGCGCGTCGCAGTGCGCGCCATGTTCTTGATCGGCGACACCCAGCGCAGCATCTCCTCGATCGCGAGCGGCAGCTTCTTCGGGTCGTCGAGGATCTTCCTGCGCTCGCCGGGGTTGCGCAGCAGCGCTTCCATGCCGCCGGTCAGCACGTGGCGCGTGGTCTCGTCGCCGCCGATCAGGATGAGCAGGCTCTCCTGCAGCAGCTCGTCGTCGTCGAGGCGGTGGCCGTCGATCTCGGCGTGCACGAGCACGCTGATGAGATCGTCGCCGGGGCCGCGTCTGCGGCGGTCCGCGACCACGTCCTTGTTGTAGGCCGCGTACTCGGTGAACGCGTTCACGGCGCCCATCTGCAGCTCGACGGGTGCCGACGCGGCCGATCCCTTGATCATGTCGTCGGACCAGCGCAGCAGCATGTCGCGGTCTTCCGGACGAACGCCGAGCATGTCCCCGATCATGATCATCGGCAGCGGGGCCGCGACCTCGGCGACGAAGTCGCAGCGGCCCTTCGGGGCGACGCGCGCGATCAGGTCGCGGCAGATCTCGCGCACGCGCGGCTCGTGGTCCGCCACGCGGCGCGGGGTGAAGCCCTTGTTGACGAGCCCGCGACGCAGCTTGTGGTCGGGGTCGTCCATGTTGATCATCGACGGCACCGGCGGCGAGTCGGGGCGCATGCCGTGCCGGTTGCAGAAGGTCAGCGAGTCCTTCGAGACGGTCTGCACGTCGTCGTGACGCGCGACGCCCCAGACTTCCCCGTCGAAGTAGACCGGAGCGTTCTCGCGCATCCACGCGTACTGCGCGAAGGGCTCGCTCGCGTAGAAGTCGCCGTCGGTCAGACGGATGTCGGCGCGCTGCTCGTGTCGCGGCATGCGGCGTGTCTAGCGCGCGGTCCGCGGCCGTGGAAGCGGCGCGCGGCCGGGGTCACTCGTGGTCGTCCGCGTCGGGCGCCATCGCCGCCGCGCACACGACCGCGAGGATCAGGGCCGAGGCGGCCAGCGCCAGCGAGAGGAAGGCGGTGTCCATGTCGCCCCCGCGCTCCCGCAAACCGGATGCCGGACGCGGCGTCGCGATTTTCCGCGATTTTCCGTTGCGCCGTGGCAACGGCCGTGGCCACGGCGCAGCACCGTGTGGCAACCCGCGTTGGCCGCGGGGGTGAATCAGGACTGCCGCAGCTCCGCGAGCAGCTCCCGGCTGTACAGGACCCGGCCACTGATCCCGCGCGCATCCTGTGCCGCGAGAAGAACGGCCGCCTCACCCATCAACCCGGGCTCCTCGACGTACTCCTCGGGGACGCGCACGCCGCCGCTCGCGAAGTGCCAGCCCTCGGTGAGGACCACGCCGCTCGGCGCGAGGCAGTTCACCGCGATGCCGTCGGGCGCGAGCTCGCTCGCAAGACCGGCGTAGAGCCGCTCCACGGCCGCCTTCGACACCCAGTAGGCGTTGCTGCCGCCGTTCTTCCCGGCGTCCGTCATGAGCACGCCGTTGGTGGTGATCGCGATCAGGCTGCCCGAACTCTGCGCGCGCATCACCGGCAGCACCGCCTTCGTGAACAGGAACGTGCCGGTGAGATTGACGCGCATCACCAGCTCCCAGCGCCTGAGCGGCGTCTGCTCGGTCCTCGCGAGCGACATCACGCCCGCGTTGTTGATCAGGCAGTCGATGCGTCCGAAGCGCTCGACGGTCTGCGCGACCGTCGCCGCGATGCTCTCCTCGCTCGTCACGTCGCACGGCACGGCGAGCGCGCGTCCTCCCGCGGCCTCGATGCGCGCCGCGACCGCGTGGATCGTCCCAGGCAGCTGCGGGTTCTCCTCCGTGCTGCGCGCCGCGATCACGACCGCGCAGCCGGCGTCGGCGAGTGCGACCGCCATGTTGCGGCCGATGCCGCGCGACGCGCCGGTGACGATCGCGACTCTCCCGTCGAGGCGGGGCAGGCTCTGCGGCGTCATGCCGCCGTCATAGCGCCGATCGCGGGCGCAACGCGAAGCGCGGGGCTCACTCCTCCGCGATCGGCACCCAGACGTCGATCTCGCCGAGCCCCGTCTGCGGGTCCCAGCGCGCGTCGTATTGCTCGAAGTCCGGCCGCCGCACGAGACGGTACGGCGACGCGGGCAGCCAGCCTCCCCAGATCTGCTTGACGGTGTCCTTCAGCCGCGAGATGTGGCCCTCGTGCGTGAACACGGCGTAGCGCCCCGCCGGAACGGTCATCGCCATCATCCCGTCGGGAACCGACTCGATTCCCTCGACCTCCACTCCGGCCACGTAGGTGAAGCCGGCCTCCTCGCCGGACGCCGGGTCGGCGTCGACGCACACGCCGTACGTCTCGACGCCGCGGCGATGCGGGACCTCGTCGATGCGCGCCACGAAGCGCGTCCACAGCTCCGGGATCCGGCTCGACGTGGACGGCGTGAAGCGCTCCGCCATGCCGACGATGTTGAACGCGGTACGATGCGCGATGCGCGGCTCCATGCTCAGCCTCCCGGCCCGCGCGAGGATCTCCTCGACGTCGAGCGGTCCGAAGTCGTGCGCGGGCGCGATCTGCCCCGCGCCGCGGTAGCGTCCGGGCGACACGCCGATCTCGCGCGTGAACGCCCGCGTGAAGGTCGCCTGCGATCCGAAGCCGCAGTCGAGCGCCAGCGCCGCGATCGGCATCTCGGTCTCGCAGAGCCGGCGGCAGATCTCGGCAAACCGGCGCTTCCGGACGTAGCTCGCCGGGGTCTCGCCGGTCAGCGCCTGGAACACGCGGTGGAAGTGCCACGGCGAGAAGGCCGCGGCGCGCGCGAGGTCGGCCGGCACCAGCCGCTCGTCGAACAGACGGCGCTCCGCGAGGTCGAGCCCGCGTGCGATGCGCTGCAGCGTGTCGTTCACGGTGCCGGAGCATAGTGGGTTTCGCGACGCGCGTCTTTGCCGTGCTTGCTCTTCACGCAGCGCCTCGCGCTCGTCCGTTCGCCGCGCGCTTGCAGCGGCGGCGAAGGTCCGCTGTGGTCCCCGCGTGACGCCGACCCGCATGCGCCGCTGGCTCGTCGTGATCCTGCTCGCGGCCCTGCTGCTGCGCGTCGCGGCGATCGTCGCGACCGGGCCCGCGACGCTGCGCTTCGGCGACGCACAGGACTACGTCGACGCGGCGGCGTCGCTCTGCGAGCAGGGCCGCTACCCCGACCGCGGCAGCATGCCGTTCTTCCGCGCGCCCGGTCTGCCCTTCTTCGTCGCCGCGGCGACGCTCTGCCATCCGCGCTACGTCGTCGCCGCGAAGGTCGCGCTCGCGGCGTGCGACGTCGCCACCGCCGCGCTCACGTGCGCGCTGGTCCTGCTGCTGGTCGGCAACCGCGCGCAGCGTGCGGCGCTGCTCGCGGCGGCGCTGGTCGCGGTCGACCCGTTCCTCGTGCTCGCGTCGAGCGACGTGACCAGTGAGCCGCTCGCGACGCTGCTGCTCACCGGAGCCCTGTGCGCGCTGCTGCGCGCGCGGCGCGCGTCGGCGTCCTCCGACCGTGCCGGGATCGCGTTCGCGTGCCTCGGCGGTGCGATGCTCGCCCTCGCGTCGCTGACGCGGCCCGCGTCGCTCGCCGTGGCGCCGGTGTGGCTGCTGATCCCGCCGCTCCGGCGCACGGACCCGACGGACGCCGCGCACACGTCGCCCGCGATCGCCGCCGTGCTCGCCTCCGCGCTCGCGCTCGCGGCGACGCTCGCACCGTGGACGCTGCGCAACCTGTGGCACTTCGGCGAGCCGATCGTCGTCAACGACGCCGGCGGCTACAACGCGTGGCGCGGCACGCATCCGCGCGTGCACGAGATGCTGTCGAGCACGACGCCCGCACGCTTCGCGGACGACAGCCGCGCGCTCGAGCAGGATCTCGACCGGCTCGCGCACCAGGCGGGGCTCGGCACCGAGACGTCGCCGGGCGCGCGCGATCGCGCATGGTGGGCCGCCGCACGCGCGAACCTCGACGCGGATGGCGTGGGTGCGGCACGCGTCCTCACGCGCAACGTCGTCCCGTTCTTCCGTCCGTCGCTCGACCCACGGGCGCACGGACCGATCGCCGTCGCGGTGAGCGCCGTGTGGTTCCTCGTGCTGGGCGCGCTCGCGCTGCGCGGTGCGGCATCGCTGTGGCGGCGCGACCGCGCGCTCGTGGTGCTCCTCGTCGCGGGCGTCCTCCTCGCGGGGCTCGCGCACTTGCCGTTCCAGACGGTGCTGCGCTTCCGCCTGCCGTTCACCGAGCCGCTGCTGCTCGCGCTGGCCGCGACCGGCGCGCTCGCGAGCGGCGACCGTGCCGCCGGTCGCGGGGCGACGTGAGCGTCAGTCCGAGGCGCGACGCGTGACGATCAGGTGTCCGTTGCCGCTCGCGTCGGCGTAGCCGTAAGCGAAGAACGGCAGCTTCTGCTGCGTCGCGAAGAGCTTCCGCAGCTCCGCCGCGTCGTCCGCCTTGACGGTGCCGTAGCGCGACGGTCCGCGATAGATCCCGTGCCCCTCCTGCACGAAGCCCGCGGCGCGCGCGTGGCGCGGCAGGAATCCCGTGTCGTCGGAGATCATCCACGTGACGTGCGTCAGCAGCACGCCGCGCAGCAGCGCGAAGTCGTCGCTGCCGAGCAGGTGGATCGCGGCCTTGGTCATCGCCGCGACCTGCCCCTCCGACGCGAGGTACGCGAGCACGCGCGGGTCCTGCTGCAGATGGCGGTCGTTCAGGTTGGCGGCGATGTGGTGCAGCAACTTGACGGGAGCCGCCGCGTCGCCGAGGCGGCGGAACGCGAGCTCCATGTTGCTCGTGTCGAGCGCGCCCTGCGCGTCGGGCTCGAGGTAACGCAGCGTCCCGTCCGGCTCGATCGCGAAGTAGCGCAGCGCGACCGGCTCGTATCCGAACAGCACCAGCGCGGCCATCGTGTCGGCCAGCTCCTCGGGCAGCGGCGAGCGCACGGTGCGCAGCGTCCTGCTGGTGTTGTAGGCCTTCGCGAACAGCACGCCGAGCGTCGCGCGCGTCATCGCGAGCACCTGCTCCCACTCGAGCGTCGACAGCCGGTCGACCTTGCGCACGTCCCCGGCGGGCTCGAGCGAGATGGTCGTGAAGTCGGTCGCGTCGGGGAACGTCGCGAGCGCGGTGACCAGGTCGCCGCCGCCGAACGGGTACAGCACGGTCGTCGGCACGTCGGGCGGCACGAGCGTCGCGAGGTACGGCATCGCGAGGTCGAGCCACTTCGCGCGGTAGGCGGCGTAGTCCTTCGCGAGCTGGCGGCAGTGCGCGTCGACGACCTGCGGCGGCAGGTCGCGCGGCAGATCGCCCGTCCTGCCGCAGGCCGCCGCGCGGTAGAGCGTGCGCGCCTCCTGCGCGTAGTCGGCGCCGGCCGTTCCCGCCGCGGCGCACGCGGCCCGCACGAGCATCCCGAGCGCCGTCAGCGCGATGCAGGCCGTACGGCTGCGCCACGTCCTCATCGAGGGTGCCGAAGTGGGCGCCGCGGCGCGATCAGGAGATGACGCCGCCGTCCTTCAGCGTGCCCATCTCCTCCCACGACAGCCCGGCCTCGAGAAGCACCGTCTCGGTGTCGGCGCCGATCTCCGGCGCGTGGTTGCGCACCGTCGGCGGCTCGTTCGCGAACTGCACCGGGCTCGCCGCGACGCGAACCTTTCCGAACTCCGGATGGTCGACGTCGAGGATGTAGTTGTTGGCCTTCACCTGCGGATCCTCGACCACCTCGAGCGGCGACTGCACCGGTCCCCAGATGCACTCGGAGTCGTTGAGCAGTGCGGCCCAGTGCGCGCGCGGCTGCGACTTGAACATCTCGCGCAGCTCGGCGAGCAGCGTCGGTCCGTTCTTCGCGCGCTCGGCGTCCGGGTTGTAGCGCGGGTCGGACAGCAGCTCCTCGCGCTTCAGCGCCTTCACGAAGATCGGCCAGAAGCGGTTGTGCTGCAGCATCATCAGAACGAGGTGGCGTCCGTCGCCGCACTCGTAGGTCGCGACCAGCGGGTTCGGCGTGCCGCCCTGCCCGCCCTTCGGCAGCTCGAAGCCGTAGGTCATCGCCGCGACGATGTCCGGCGACAGGATCCACACCGCCTCGCCGAGCAGCGACACGTCGACCTCGATACCCTGCCCCGTGCGCTCGCGGTGGAAGAGCGCGCCGGCGATGCCGCCGGCGAGGAACATGCCGCCGGTGAAGTCGCCGAACGCGGGACGCTGCTGGATGAACGGCTGGCCCGGAGGCGTGAGCACGTCGACGACGCCGCCGCGCGCCCAGAACGAGAGCCCGTCGTAGCCGCCGCGGTTCGCGTCGGGGCCCTTCTGCCCCTGGCCGTGCCCGCGCGCGTAGATGATTTTCGGATTGACCTTCTTCAGGTCCTCGTAGGTGATCTTGAGCCGCTCGCGCGCCTCGGGGAGGAAACTCGTCACGAAGACGTCCGCCTTCTCGACCAGCTTGTAGAGCACCTGCAGCCCCTCGGGCTTGGTGAAGTCGATGCCGACGCTCTTCTTGTTGCGGAACAGCTGCTCGACGAAGAAGTTCACGCCCTTCGCGCCGGGGATCATGCCCGACGTGATGAGTCCGCGCATCGAGTCGCCGCGCGCGGGGTGCTCGATCTTGATGACGTCGGCTCCCCAGTCGGCGAGGACCGTGGCGCAGGACGGGACGAAGCCCCACTCGGTGACTTCGATGACGCGGATGCCGTTCAGGATCTCCATCCGGGTTTCCTACGACGGACCGCGCGCACCGTAAAGCGATCGACCGACGCGGCGCGGCAGCACGCGATCGATGCGTTCCCTGCCCTTGCGCGGGTCGTTCCCGGGGAGCACATTCCGGCCCATGGCACCGGAAGCGGTCCGGATTCCCGCGGGCCCCCACCGCTGGGAGGACTTCCTCGCGCTCGACGAGGACGACCTGCGCGAGCTGGTCGACGGACACTTCCTGGAGATCGAGGTGCCGAACGAGTTTCACGAGTGGATCGTCACCTGGCTGGTGACGAATCTGACGGTCTGGGCGCACCCGCGCGGCGCCGGGGTCGCCTTCGCATCCGGCTACAAGGTTCGCATTCGCGCCGATCGCGGCGTGATGCCGGACGTGCAGTTCTACCGCGGCGGGCTCGGTCCGTTGCCGAAGGAAGGGCTCGATCGCGGCGTGCCGGACCTCGCCGTCGAGGTCGTGTCGCCGAGCAGCCGGCGCTGGGACCGCGAGGTGAAGCTGGAGTGGTACGCGTCGATCCGGACGCCGGAGTACTGGATCGTCGATCCCACCACGCGCACGCTCGATCGCTACGTGCTCGGCAGCAGGGGAGCTCTCGAGCTCGCGGATCACCTCGAGGGTGACGTGCGGTTCGCACCGGACACCCTCCCCGGCCTCGAGATCGAGCTCGTCCAGCTCTGGCCGCGACAGCGCGGCTGACGAGCGCGTCGCGACGCGCGATCACTTCCCGCCGAACAGCGAGCCCAGGATCCCGCGCACCAGCTTCGCGCCGACCTTCGTACCCTCGCGACCGAGCTGCGTGCCCGCCGAGCGCAGCACGCTCTTCAGTACCGCCTCGCCGACACTCTGCCGCTGCGACGATCCGCCGCTGCTGCTGCGCGGACGTGGCGCCGGAGCGTCGTCGTCACGCGTGCGCGCGCCGCGCGAGGACGACGTGGCCACCGCGTCCTCCGTCGAGCGCGCCGCGCGGTCGCGCAGCAGCTCGTACGCCGACTCTCGGTCGATCGCGTGCTCGTACTTGCCGCGCAGCGGCGACGCATGGACGAGCCGCGTGCGCTCGTCCGCCGTGATCGCGCCGACGCGGCTCAGCGGCGGGCACACGAACGCGCGCTCGACCGGCGACGGCATGCCCTTCCCGTCGAGGAACGACAGCAGCGCCTCGCCGACGCCGAGCTCGACGATGGTCTGCTTGACGTCGAGCCCGGGGTTGGTGCGGAACGTCTCCGCCGCGGCCTTCACCGCCTTCTGGTCGCGCGGCGTGAAGGCGCGCAGCGCGTGCTGCACGCGATTGCCGAGCTGGCCGAGCACGGTGTCCGGAAGATCCGTCGGGTTCTGCGTGACGAAGTACACGCCGACGCCCTTCGAGCGGATGAGCCGCACCACCTGCTCGATCTTGTCGCGCAGCGCGTCCGGCGCGTCGGCGAACAGCAGGTGCGCCTCGTCGAAGAAGAACACGAGCTTCGGCTTGTCGAGATCGCCGACCTCGGGCAGCTGCTCGAAGAGCTCCGACAGCAGCCAGAGCAAAAACGTCGCGTAGAGCTTGGGCGAGCGGTAGAGCTTCTCGGCCGCGAGCACGTTGACGACGCCGCGTCCGCCGTCGACGCGCATGAGGTCGTGCACGTCGAGCGCGGGCTCGCCGAACAGCCGATCGCCGCCCTGCTCCTCGAGCTGCAGCAGCCCGCGCTGGATCGCGCCGACGCTCGCCGCCGACACGCGGCCGTAGCTCGTCGTGAGCTCCTTCGCGCGCCCCGCGACGTCCTCGAGCATCGCGCGCAGGTCCTTGAGATCGAGCAGCAGCAGGCCCTCGTCGTCCGCGACCTTGAAGACCAGCGTGAGCACGCCGGTCTGCGTGTCGTTCAGGTCGAGGAGGCGTCCGAGGAGCAGCGGTCCCATCTCGGAGACGGTCGCGCGCACCGGCTGTCCGAGCTCGCCGTACACGTCCCACAGCACGACCGGCGCCGCCGCGTACGCGAGCGGCGCGATGCCGAGCTCGGTCGCGCGCGCCTCGATCTTCGCGTTGCCGCCACCCGCCTGGCTGATGCCCGCCAGGTCGCCTTTGACGTCGGCCGCGAACACCGGCACGCCGATCCGGCTGAAGGACTCGGCGAGCAGCTGCAGCGTGACCGTCTTGCCGGTGCCGGTCGCGCCGGCGACGAGGCCGTGCCGGTTCGCCATGCCGGGCAGAAGGTCCAGCTCGGGTCCGCCCGGACGCTTGCCGACGACGATCGCGGGAGTCGTGCTCATGCCGTCCATTGGCCACAGGTCGGCGGGCTCGCGCAAATCGCCCGCGACGCGCGCGACGTCGCCTTGTCGCGGCGGCGCCACCCCGATATCGACGAGCGATGCCGGTCTACATCGTCGCGAGCATCCGCATCACCGACCGCACCGAGTACGACAAGTATCAGGCGGGCTTCATGGACATCTTCGCGAAGTACCGCGGCGAGCTGCTCGGCGTGTCCGACGCGCCGCAGGTCATCGAGGGCGAGTGGCCGTTCACGCGCGCGGTGCTGCTGCGCTTCCCGGACGACGCCGAGGCGCGCCGCTGGTATGAATCGCCGGAGTACCAGAAGCTGTCGCAGCATCGCTGGAACGGCTCGACCGGCACCGTGATCGGGTTCGAGGGCTTCCCGACCAGCTCCTGATCCCGGGACGCGCGCTCAGTCGCGCGCCGCCGGGTCGTCCACGACGAACTTCCAGCTGCCGTCGGCCTGCCGGCGAACCACCTCGATCGCCTTGCCGCTCGACGCCTCGGTCTTCCCGTCCGGGCCGGTGACGGTCATCGCCCAGTCGTTGTAGAGCACCGCGACGTCGCCGGCGCGCACGACGTGCTTGACGTTCATCGCGATCCTCGCGTGCGCCGCGGTCATGCCTTCGAGGAAGCCGCGGATCTGCTCGGGTCCCTGAAAGGTCGTGCCCTGGAAGACGAGCACGCCCTCGCTCTCGTACAGGGCCGCGACGCCGGCCGCGTCGTCGGCGTTCACGCGCTCGCCGAACAGGCGATCGACGTCCTCGGGTGTCCTTGCCGTCATCGCTGATCCTCCTTTCGCCTCTTCACCCGGGCCGCAGGCCCAGGCTCCGGTAGTGGTAGCCGTACGCGGCGTCGAAGCCGGCGTGCGCGTAGAGCGCGAGCGCCGCGATGTTGTCGGCCTCGACCTGCAGGTACAGGCGCTTCGCGTGCAGTCGCGACGCGTGCTCCGCGAGGGCGTGCAGCAGCAGCGTCGCGACCTTGCGGCGCCGCATCGCGGGATGCGTGCCCATGCCGAGCACTCCCGCCCAGCCGCGTTCGACGACGACGAAGCCGGTGCCGCACACCGCGCCGTCCGCGTCGCGCACGACGGCGGCGGCACCGCGCGGACCGATCCGCGCCAGCGCCTCGCCGTACGACAGCACGCGCCGGCGCGCGCCGCGCTCGTCGCCGTGCCCCGCGGCCGCGGCCTCGATCCACGCCGCATCGGGACGCTCCTCGACCTCGGCACGAAGCGGCCCGTGCGCGGCGTCCGCGGTCCCGCGCACGACGTCGGCCACCTGCGCGACCTGCATCAGCGAGCGCACCTCGATCTCGTAGCCGCGGCCCGCGAGGTGCTGCTCGAGCTCCCGCGGCTCGATCACGGGTCCGAGCTGGAAGCGCACCGGCAGGTCCCGGCTGCGGTAGAAGTCCTCCGCGATCGCGATGCGCGCGTCGAGGCCGTGCGCGTCGCCGCGGATCGCGAGCACCGAGTTGGCGCGCCGGAACGGTGCCGCGGAGCACGCGCGCAGCAGCCAGCCGTCGACGACCTGTACCGTCGTCGGAATGACCGCGTTCGCCGCGATCTCCTCGACGAGGAGGCAGGTCGAGCGCGGCAGCTGCATCGCGTCAGCCCGCCGTGGTTCCCGCGCCGGCTCGGGTGCGCGCGGCGCGCATCAGATCACGCGCTCCGCACGCAACCGGGCGCGCTCCCTGGCGGACAGGCCGAGCAGCCGACCGTAGATCTCGTCGTTGTGCGCACCGAGCCGCGGTGCACCGCTGCGGATGCGGCCGGGCGTGCGCGACAGGCGCGGATAGACGCCCTGCATGCGCACGTCGCCGACGACCGGGTCCGGCACGACGGCGAGGTCGCCGCGCGCCTGCACCTGCGGGTCGGCGACGATGTCGGCGACGGTGTAGGTCCGCGCGAACGGCACGCCGGCCGGGATGCAGAGGCGCTCGATCTCGTCGGAGTCGTGGGAACGGCACCAGTCGGCGACGATGCCGTTGATCTCGTCGCTGTTCTCGACGCGCTTCTCGAGCGTCGCGAAGCGCGGATCCTGCGTCAGCTCGGGACGTCCGATGAGCTTCGCGAGCCGCGGGAAGAGTCCGTCGCCTGCACCGACGACGCTCACGTACTGGCCGTCCTTCGTCTCCCAGTTGTCGAGCGGCGCCGAGTTCGCGAGGCGGTTGCCCTCGCGTCCGCGCACGATGCCGAGGTGATCGTAGGCCGCGACCGTGTGCTCCAGGATGCGCAGGATCGACGCGTAGAGCGCGAGGTCGAGTTCCTGGCCGCGTCCGCTGCCGATCTTCGCACGCGGGCGCGTGCGTCCGCCGTGCTTCGCCGACGCCGGTGGCTGCGGTGCGCGGTCGCGCTCGTACAGCGCGATCATCACGCCGAGCGCGTTGAAGATGCCCGTCAAGTAGTCGGACACGATGATGCCGGGTCGCACCGGCGGGCGGTCCTTGTAGCCGGTGAGGTGCAGGATGCCGCCCATCGCGATGCCGTTGCGGTCGAGGCCGGGACGGTCGCGGTACGGACCGGTCTGGCCGTAGACGCTGACGCGCGACACGACGAGACGCGGGTTGACCGCGCGCAGCACGTCGGGGCCCACGTTCCACCCTTCGAGCGTGCCGGGCTGGAAGTTCTCGACCACGACGTCGGACTCCGCCGCGAGGCGCTTCAGCAGCTCCTGTCCGGCGGGCTTCCGCAGGTCGAGCGTGATCGACTTCTTGTTGCGCCCCTCGACCGCCCACCACAGCGAGTAGCCGTCCTCGAACGGGCCGATGGTGCGCATGAAGTCGCCGACGCCGGGCTGCTCGACCTTGATGACTTCGGCGCCGAAGTCGGCGAGCAGCGTCGCCGCGAACGGGGCCGCGATGCGCGTCCCGAGGTCGAGGATGCGCACGCCTTCGAGCGGCAGCGCGGCGGTCGCGAGTCCCGCCGCGCGCGCCACGCGTCTCGGCGCCGTCGCGCGCTTCGGCTTCGCCGCGCGCCTGGTCACCGCGGCGCGCGGCGCGGCCTTCTTTGCCTTCCCGGCGACGACGCGCTTCGCCGGAGGCGCGGGCTTCGCAGCCCGCTTCGCCGCCACGGCCCGCTTCGCGGGCGACCTGGTCGTGCGCTTCACCGCGGCAGACCGAGCACGCGCTGCGCGATGATGTTGCGCTGGACCTCGCTCGTGCCGGCGAAGATCGAGGCCGCGCGATAGTACAGCCACGAGTCCGCGAGGCGGCCGCGCGTGGGTGCGTCGGCGCCGCACAGCGCCGCGCGCGGACCGAGCGCACGCATCACCGTGTCGTGCATGCGCTGGCTCATCTCGCTCCAGTAGAGCTTGATGAACGAGCTCTCCGGTCCGAGCGGCTCGCCGCGCACGAGGCGCGTGAGCGTGCGCCAGTTGTTGAGCTTGGCGATCTCGACCTCGATCGCCGCCGCCGCGACATCCTGTCGGAGATCGCTCGCGCCCGCCTGCTCCTGCTCGCGCGCGATGCGGACGAGGTCCTCGAGCAGCATGCGGTGAATCACGAGCTGTCGGGGCGCGGTTCCGCGCTCGTGCGCGAGCGTGGTCTGGGCGATGTCCCAGCCCTTCCCCTCTTCCCCGACGAGGTTCGCGACCGGGACGTGCACGTCGTCGAGGAACACCTCGTTGAACTCGGAGCTGCCGGTCATCTGCCTGAGCGGCCGCACCTCCACGCCCGGCGCACGCATGTCGACGATCATGTACGAGATACCGCGCGCCTTGCTCGCCGCCGGGTCGGTGCGCGCGATGCAGATGCCGAAGTCGGCGTACTGCGCCCAGCTCGTCCAGACCTTCTGTCCGGTGACGCGGTAGACGTCGCCGTCGCGCACCGCGACGGTGCGCAGCGACGTCAGGTCGGAGCCCGCGCCCGGCTCGGAGAACAGCTGGCACCACACGTCCGCGCAGGACAGGATCCGCGCGAGGTAGCGCTCCTTCTGCGCGTCGGTGCCGTGCTTCATCAGCGACGGTCCGACCAGATTGACGCCGATGCGATTGATCACCTCGGGCGCCCGCGCGCGCGCCATCTCCTCCTGGAAGATGTAATTCGCCTCGACGCCGGCGCCGCGCCCGCCGTACGCCTCGGGCCAGTGCACGCCGACCCAGCGGTCGCGCGCGAGCCGCGCCTGCCACTCGCGCAGGAACGCGAACTCGTCGTCGAGGGTCGCGAACTCGACGGCGTCGCCGGTCGCGAACTCCGCCGGCACGTTGCTCGCGAGCCACGCACGCAGCTCTGTGCGCAGGGCTTCGGCGGCGGGAGAGAACGTCAGGTCCATCGCGGGCGCGACTGTATCGGGGGCGCGTGCGGCACCGCAACCGTCGCGGCGCCGCACGCGCTGTCGTGTCAGTTCGGCGCGTGAACGCCCGTGCCGTGTCCGCCGTGATCGACGCCGCGCCCGAACAGCTGCCGCTCGAGCGCCGGCAGGTGCGAGTTGTCGACCGATCCGACGAGCTGCCGCACCGAGCCGGGGAACGGCACCGTCGCGCCGCGACCGCCGTACGCATCGGTGAACCACCAGCGCGGACCGTTCCCGTTCGCGACGCGCGTCTGGCCGAGCGAGAACTCGCGCTGCGCGCCGTCGAACGGCGATCGCGGGTCGGCGTACGGAAACGGCTCGACGTTCCAGACCTCGGTCCACGGCCAGCGGTTCGCGCGCTCGCCCTCCTCCAGCCAGGCGAGCTCCACCATGCGGCCGACGCCCTGCGGCGCGGCCGGCGTGATGTCGGCGAAGCGCGACGGGTTGAAGACCGCGAAGTCGGGATCGAAGAACGCGAGCGCGCTGCCGTCGGCCGCACGCAGGACGTTGCTCGAGCGCCAGCTCTCGTAGACCGCCCACAGCGACGATCCCTGGCTCGGCGGCACGAGGACGTACGTGTCGACGCAGCGCCGATCCGGAATCGAGCGCGAGCCTTCACCCGTCGGGTACGCGGGCGCGCCGCTCGAAGGAACCACGCCGCCCGGCGCGCACGACGAGTGGAACTCGTTGGGCGCGCCGAACGCCGAGAGCGTCGACGCGATGATCTTCGTTCCGTCGGAGCACTTCGCCGCGTAGATCAGCTCGTGCACGTTGTTGCGCGTCGCATCCGACGAGTGCGAGCCCTGGTGCAGCTTGAAGAGGAAGTCGCACTCGACGCCGAGCGGCGTGCGGCCATCAGCCGCGAGCAGCTGCACGTCGTTCGCCCAGTCGATCTTGTGGCCGACGTTGTCCTCGGCTCGGGTCGGCGTGCCCTCGTTCCCGGGCTCGCCCGCCCAGTCGTCGAGCGCCTGGTTCACGAGGCCGAACGGAATGCCCGCGAACGCCGCGTATCCCTTGCGCGTGAAGTGCTTGACGACCCAGCGGTGGATGTCCGAGCCGCGCGGATCCGCGCCGTGCTCGTGCCCGAACGTGCACGCGCTGCCGGTCACCGGATCGAGCACGACCGGCGGATGCCAGGTCGGATAGCGGCGCCCGTCGGGGCCGACGACCGCGAAGCTCTCGTGCAGCTCGGCCGAACACGTGTCGTACGCGGTCGGCGCCCAGCGGCCGACGGCGCTCGACGCCGGCACCTCCGCCGGGATCGCGGACGCCTGCACGACGACGTTCGCGCGGCGTGTGCGCTCGCCGCTCGCGTCTGCGGTCGTGATCTCCCCTGCCAGCGCACCTTCCGCCGCGAGCCGCGCGCGCAGCCCCTTCGCGAGCACGAGCGGCACGACGGCCCGCTCACCCGGCGCGATCGAGAACGCACCGCCACCCGCCGCGGCGCCGTCGAGCACGACCTCGGCCACTCCCTCGCAGCGGACGCGACGGTCCGCACACCGAAGCGGGAACGCGACCGTGCCGTCCGCCGCCGCGCGCAGCGTGGCCGCGCGCGGTACCGCGACACCGGGCGGCGCCGCATGCGCGGCGATCGCGATTGCGAGCGCGGCCACGACCGTCGCCGCCAGCGACAACGCTCCGCGCGGCGTCACGGCGCCCCCCGCACGACGACGCGCGTCTTCGCGGTCGCCTCCGTCCCGCCGACGAGAGCGCGCGTCCGCACCGAGCCGACGAGGAAGCCGTCCCGCGCGAGCTTCGCGTGTGCGGCGCCCGGTACCGGAAACTTCCGCACCTGACTCTCGCCCGAGCCCAGCGCGAAGCGGACGGTCGACGCGTCGCCACCGAGCTTCAGCTGCGCCTCGCCGCGGCAGCGGTCGTAGGTCTCCGGACAGAAGAGCCGCACCGGAACCTTCCCGAGCGCGCTCATCGTGGTGACCGCCGGCGTCACGATGGGCAGTCCGAAGCGCTTCCAGCCCGGCCGCGAGATCGTCACCGGAACGACCTCGTCGAGCGCCGCTCCGCGCGCGCCGGTCCCGCGCAGGCGCAGCGTACCCGGGGCGCTGCCGTCGCGTACGAGCGCCGCCTCCAGCTCCGCGCCGGTCACGAAGGAGATCTCCGACACGGCGCCACGAGCGAGCGCGAACGTGCTGCGCAGCTGCCAGGCACTTCCCGCGACGAGCTCGAGGTCGCCAGCACACTCGTAGCGCGCCTCGGGACACGAGAGCGCGAGCGTCGCGTGTCCGGGTGCATCCGCGATCACGTCGCCCGGCTCGGGAAGACCGGGCGGGTCGTGCAGCAGTGCCAAGGTCACCTCTCCGCTCTGCGAGCGCGGCGCGGGATCGCCCAGCGGCCGCGCAGCGAAGTCCGCGCCGACGGCGAAGTCCGGAACACCGTTGCCGTCCACGTCGCCGACGCTCGCGACCTGCCTTCCGAAACGATCCCCGCTCGCCAGCCCGTCGATGCGATAGCCGTCGGCCGGCGTCGCGGCCGAGACGTCGAGCGTGTCGGTGCCGCCGCGCCCGTACAGCACCCACACCGCGCCGGTGTTCACCGGTGCCGCGGCGTCGCCGGTGCGATGCGCGTACGCGCCGATCAGCAGCTCGGGAACTCCGTCGCCGTTCAGGTCGGGGATCGAGTCGAGCGCGTAGCCGAACGCTTCACCCGACGTGCCCGTGTGCGTGACCGGACCCGCGATCCAGCGGCCGCGTGCTTGCTTGACGTCGGGCCCTCCGGAGCCCGCGCCGGGCTCGAGCGAGTACACCGTCGGCGATGCACCGGGCGTCGCGTCGGTTCGCACGACGTCGAGCGCGGTGAAGATTCCGGCGCCGCCGTAGACCACCCACGCGGAGCCCGGACGCCGTCCGGTCGCGGCGTTGTAGACGCCATCGCCGCCGAGCAGCACGTCGTCGAAGCCGTCGCCGTCCTGGTCGCCGGCCGCCGCGACCGCGATGCCCAGGCGGTCTCGCCCGCGCTCGGGCCCCCACACCGCGAAGCCGAGGTCTCCCGGCGACGCCAGGTCGACGGCGCCGCGCGCCGTA
This sequence comes from Binatia bacterium, assembly GCA_046327915.1. Taxonomy (GTDB): domain Bacteria; phylum Desulfobacterota; class Binatia; order UBA12015; family UBA12015; genus VGTK01. The sequence goes on from JAXLXO010000010.1 coordinate 159,638, forward strand.
CCGGAGATCACCCACGCCGCGCCAGGCACGGGGACCGCAGCACCGTGCGGCGTCGCGGTGTACGAGCCGACGACGAGATCGGGCACGTGATCGCCATCGACGTCGCCGGCACGCGCGATCTGCCCGAGGCGCTCCTCGCTCGACGAGCCGTCGAGCACGAGCAGCGCGGGCGTCGCCGCCGCCGGATCGGTCGGCAGCACGACGTCGGACGCATCGGCCTTCCCCGGCAGCACGAAGATGCGGCCGTTGTTGGTCCGCCCGAGCGTGTCGGCGACCACCGCCGCGATCGCGACGTCGCCGAGTCCGTCGCCGTTCACGTCACCGACGCCGGCGACCGCGTAGCCGAAGTTCCAGCTCGCATTCGCGTCGTCGAGGTGCACGCGATAGCCGGCGGTGCCGAGCGCACCGAGATCGAGTGGACCGAAGGTCGTCGAGCCGAAGACGATCCACGCCTGCTCCGCGACGTAGTCGCCGATGAGCAGGTCGGCGATGCCGTCGCCGTTCACGTCGCCGGCGCAGCCGACGGAGAAACCGAGGAAGCGGTTCGCGACCGGTGGTCCCTCGATGCGGATCGCACGCGCCTGCGCCGGATTCGAAAGATCGCCACCGGCGAGATCGGGTCCGCCGCGCAGCACGTAGACCGCGCCGGTGTTGTTCGCGACGCCGGCCTTGTCCCAGAACCACGCGCCCGCGATCACGTCGGCGAAGCCATCGTTGTCGATGTCGCAGGAACCGTGCGCGACGGCGGAGCCCGTCGCGCTCGACGCGTCGCCGAACCAGCGCAGGAGCGACTCGGGCTCGGACGGCGGCGCGCCGGACGACGGGTCGGCGCCGAGGAAGGTGAGTAGCACGACGAGACGGGCGACACGTGCGGCGGCAAGCCGGACGGAAGCGAATCGGGGCCACGCCGGAGGCAAGGCAGGGTGAAGCATCGAAACTCCTGGGTCGGCCGGAAGGCTCTGGGACGAACGATTCCTCTGTCGAGCCCGATCGCTACTCAAAATGAAAATGAAAGTCAATTTCACTCAAGAGTCACGCGTTTCCGGGATGTTGCCCCGAGCCGTGCGCGGCACGGCTTCCGGGAAGGGCTGGCGCCCTCGCCTTCCCGACGACCAGCGTGGTAGCCGACTCCGTCGTGAGACCGTCGGAAGCGGAGCCCCGGGCGCGCTCGGAAGCCGAACCGGCAGCGGGCAGCGCGCGCGAGTCGATCGAGGTGCACGTCGCGACCGTGCAGAACCTGTTCGACTCGCTCGACCCGGCGCCGTTCCGCGAGCGCGACCTCGACCCGAAGGTCGAGCAGTACATCGTCGGCTGGGCGCGCGAGCTGCCGCCGCGCCGGCCGCTGGAGCTCGTCGTTCACCTCGGGCATCCCTGCGGCGGCGACGCGGACCTTCTGCAGCGCGCGGTGCACGACTACTTCGAGCAACGCGCTGCCGCCGAGCGGCGTGCGCTGCGCCACATGCTGCACATCGGCCGCGTCAGCCTCGCGATCGGGCTCGGCGTGCTCGCCGCCGCCATGGTGCTCGGCGATCTGCTGTCGGGATACGTGGGCCGCTACGCGTACGGCGAGATCATCGCGCACAGCCTGCTGATCGGCGGCTGGGTCGCCCTGTGGCGGCCGCTGGAGATCTTCCTCTACGACTGGTGGCCGATTCGCGCGAACGCGAAGCTCTACGACCGGCTGAGCGCGATGCCGGTGCGCGTGCTGGCCTCGCCCGAGGACGAGCCCTCCGCGGCCGACCGCTCCGCGCAGCCGTAGCGGAGCAGCACGTCAAGCACTTCGGTCGAGCGCCTCGTTCAGCGGCGCCACGACGAACGTCCACGCGAGCGCGTACACCGTCGGCAGGAACGCGAACAGCAGCAGCAGCGACGGCGCCCACGCACCGCGCAGCAGCGTGAGCAGGTTGCCGCCGGTCGCGAGTGCCACTCCCAGCGCGGCTCCGCACGCCTGCGGCGCGGTCGCGCCGCGCCGCACCCACGCGACGTTCCATGCGCCCCACACGATCGGCAGCAGGTAGAACGGCGCGTCGAGCGTGACGAAGCCCGGCCACAGGACGCTCAGCAACGCGCGTCCGGCGTACGGGATCATCAGCGCCGTGCCCGCGACTGCGGCTCCGCAGACGTACGCGGCCAGATCGCGACGGCGGATCGCGGGCATCAGAGCAACCCCGACGCGGCCAGGAACCGCAGCGGCTCCGGCACGACGAACGGCACGCACGCGGCTGCGAGCGCGGCGATCCGCCACGGCCACGAGAACGCCGGCAGCTCGATGCGCACGCGGTCGTCGCCGTGCGCATCGTCGAGACGGACGCGGAGCCGTGGCAGAAGATCGCGGCGCGGCGCGCGCGCGGCGTTGCGGATGGCCCGGATCGTTCTCATGCGCTCACCTTCATCCGTGCGACGGGTCGAGATCGGCGAGCAGTTCGCGCAGCCGCCGCAGTCCGTAGAAGAGCCGCGACTTGACGGTGCCGACCGACGCTCCGGTCACCGCCGCGATCTCCTCGAGCGACAGCTCGCCGAGGACGCGCAGCGAGCACGCCTCGCGCTGCGCCGCCGGCAGCGCCGCAAAGGCCGCCGCGACGCGCACCTGCACCTCGCCCAGCCCCGCGGCCGACGTCGGTGCCGGTCCGGCCTCGCGCTCCGCGCTCGCGAGCGGCAGCCAGCCCCACAGCCGCTGCATGCGGATGCGGTTGCGGGCGAGGTTGCGCGCGATGGTCCAGACGAAGGGCTTCAGCGGCACGTCGCGGCGCACGCGGTCGCGGCTGCGGTGCAGGCGGAAGAAGGTCTCGACGACCAAGTCCTCGGCCGTGGCCGCGTCGTCGAGCATGCGCTCGAGATGCCGCCCCAGCGGCGTCTGCCAGCGCGCGAACAGCCGCTCGAAGGCCCGCTCGTCGCCGGCCAGCCAGGCCGCGCACAGCGCGTCGTCGGTCGGCTCCTGGCCTTCGCTCATCCGGGTCGCTCGCTAGCATGGCGTCCGTGGTACCCGTGAGCGGCGGAAAGGTTCAGGCGATTTTTCGTCTCGTCGGCTGAACCCGCGGGCAGACTCGCGGGTACTGCAGCGCGACCATCGAGACGAACCGAAAGGACGCTTCATGCTGCTGTCGATCCTCGCCGCCGTGGCGGTCGCCGCGGGCCTCGTCGCGGCCCGCAACCTGCCCGCACTCCGCGTCGCGCGCATCGCCGCGGTCGCCGTGCCGACGGTCGTCCGCTACCGATTGCTGCTCCTGCGCGGCGACGCGGCGACGCAGGCCGACTGGGACGCCGCGCACGACCGCAGCGCCCGCGCGCTGCACGACCTCGGCATCGCGCTGAAGGGCTTCCTCGTGAAGGTCTGCCAGGTGGTGGGCGCACGCGCCGACGTCTTCCCCGCGCCGTTCATCACCCACCTCGGCCGCTTCCACGACGCGGTGCCGCCGCGCTCGTTCGACGAGATCCGCGCACTGGTCGAGCGCGAGCTCGGACGTCCGCCCGGCGAGGTGTTCGCGTCGTTCGACGAGACGCCGCTCGGTGCCGCGTCGCTGGCGCAGGTGCACCGCGCGACGCTGCACGACGGCAGCGTCGTCGCGGTCAAGGTGCAGTACGCCGAGATCGAGCACCTCGCGCGCGTGGACCTCGGCGCGCTGCGCTTCTTCGTGCGCTTCGCCGATCGCGTCGCGCGCGACATCGACCTGCGCTCGATCGTCGAGGAGCTCGCGAGCTACGTGGCACTCGAGCTCGACTTCGCGCGCGAGGCCGACTCGACCGAGCGCGCACGCGTGCTGCTCGCCGACGATCCGACGGTGCGCGTGCCGCGCGTCCGCCGCGAGCTGTCGACGCCGCGTCTGCTGGTCCTCGAGTACCTCGACGGAACGCGCATCCTCGACCTCGAGACGCTGCGTGCGAGCGGCTTCGACCTCGACGACGTCGGCCGCCGCGTCGGACGGCTCTACGGCCGCATGGTGTTCGCGGACGGCTTCTTCCAGGGCGATCCGCACCCCGGCAATCTTCTCGTGCTGCGCGACGGCGCGATCGGGCTGCTCGACTTCGGTCTCGCGAAGGGCCTGCCCGACGGCTTCGGACGCGCGGTCGCGACGCTGCTGGTGCGCGCACTCGCGAGCGACGCGCAGGGCGCGCTCGACGCCGCGCGCCGCGCCGGCTTCACCGTGCGCGACGATCAGGCGAGCGCCCTGCCCGGTCTCGTGCTGGCGATGCTCGGCGACCGTGACGGCGAGCAGAGCTTCACGTCGCTGCTCGCGGACTCGCCGCTGGTCGCGATCCCGCCCGACTTCGCGCTGATCGGCCGCGTGATGATTCTGCTGAACGGGCTGTCGCACCAGCTCGCGCCGGGACGGATGGTCGTGCAGCAGGCGCTGCTCGAGGTCGTCGCCGCAAACGCCGACGTCGCACCCGAGCCGGAGTGGCCGGGGCTGCCGCCGGGACCCGACGCACCGCCGCTCCTGCAGGCGATGCGCTACGTGCAGTGGCCGGTCCCGTTCCTCGACGAGTGCGCGCGGCGCTTCGGCGACACGTTCACCGTGCGCCTGCCGGGACGTCCGCCGCTGGTGATGTTCAGCCACCCCGACGCGATCCGCGAGATCTTCTCCGGCGACGCCGACGACCTGCACGCGGGTGAGTCGAACGCGATCCTCGAGCCGCTGCTCGGACGGCACTCGCTGCTGCTGCTCGACGGCCACGAGCACCTGCACGAGCGCCGTCTCGTGCAGCCGCCGTTCCACGGCGAGCGCATGGTCGCGTATGGCAGCGTCATGCAGGAGATCGCGCGGCGCGCGATCGACGCGTGGCCGGCCGGACGCTCGTTCGCGATCCAGCCCGAGATGCAGAGCATCACGCTCGACGTGATCCTGCGCACCGTGTTCGGGCTCGACGAGGGGCCGCGCATGACCGAGCTGCGCCGCGAGCTGGTCGACCTGCTCGCGGTGTCGTCGAACCCGCAGCTGCTGCTGGCGTCGCTGCAGTCCGGCGGGGGTGCGGTGCGCGGCGCCGCGGCGCGTCCGCTGGAGGCGCGCCAGCGCGTCGACGCGCTGCTCTTCGCGGAGATCGCGCGGCGTCGCGCGCTGGCCGACGAGAGCCGCACCGACGTGCTGTCCATGCTGCTCGCGGCGCGCGACGAGAGGGGCGCGCCGCTGTCCGATCAGGCGCTGCGCGACGAGCTGGTCACGCTGCTTGTTGCGGGGCACGAGACCACCGCGACCGCGCTGTCGTGGGCGGTACACCACCTGCTGACCCACCCCGACGTACGCGCACGCCTCGCGGAAGAGGTCCGCGGCGTCGACGACCCGCTCGCGCTGTCGCGCCTCGACTGGCTCGACGCCGTCACGAAGGAGACGCTGCGCCTGACGCCCATCGTGCCGATGGTCGGCCGGCGCTTGACGCGGCCGATGACGATCGGCGGACACGCGCTGCCGGCCGGCGTCACGGCGGCGCCGTCGATCGTGCTCGCGCACCGCCGCCCCGAGCGCTGGCCCGACCCCGCGCGCTTCGCGCCGCAGCGCTTCCTCGACACGAAGCCGACGCCGTACGAATTCCTGCCTTTCGGCGGCGGCGTGCGGCGCTGCGTCGGCGCCGCGTTCGCGCTCTACGAGATGAAGATCGTGCTCGCGGAGATCGTGCGACGGGTCGAGCTCGAGCTGCAGCCGGGCTACGAGGCGCGCGTCGTGCGGCGCTCGGTCACGCTGGCACCGTCGGAGGGCATGCCGGTCGTGGCGTCACGTCGTGCCGCTGCCTGACGTGCCGTCGGCGACGCGCGACGGCCGCACCGGGGCGCGCTCCCCGCTCGGCGAGCGCGACTCGCGCGCCATGCGTCCGCGGCGCGGCTCGTGCGCGGCGTCGGCGGCCTCGATCATCGTGGTCTGGATCGCGCCGTAGGCGTCGGCCCAGGCCTGCGCGACCTCCGGAGTCCACGCGTCTCCTGCGATCTCCTGCAGGACGGCGAGCAGGTTCTCGCCGACCGCGTCGTAGTGCGCCGGGACCGCACCGATCTCGCCGTGGCGGCGGCCGAGCGTTCCGAGATAGTCGCCGAGCGCGTCGGGCTTGCGCAGGTTGCCGACGATCAGCGCCAGCGACGCCACGAGCTTCTTGCGCTGTTCGACCATGTCGAGGTGCGCGAACATCGGCTGCACGGACGGGTACCTCTCGAACAGGCGCTCGTAGAAGCGCAGCGAGAGCTCGTCGGCGCGACCGGCGACGAGGGCGAACGAGGACTCCAGGACTTCGACTTCGAGGACCATTTCCGACTCCTTCCGAGGTGACGAACAGGATTCGGGTCGGCGTGCGACGAACTTGATGGTCAGTGGCCCGCCTCGGACCGGATTTTGTCCTGCAAATTTCTTCAGTACGCCGCGCCGTGCGGTGCCCGGGCGGCGGACGCCGCAGGGTTTCATGCCGCGCCCGTCGATCCAGAGCGACGGGACCGAGCGCCCGCGCGCCTCCCCGGCAGCTTCTCGATCGCGTCCGACGCCAACGGCGTGGAGGTGGCGCGTCCGTCGCGCGCCGGGCTCCGCGGCGCGCCGCACGTCCCGGGAGCGGCGCTCCACTCGGCGAACGAGCCGTCGTAGAGGCGCACGTCGTAGCCGAGGTAGGCCAGCACGAAGTACGTGTACGAGGCCTGCACGCCGGTCCGGCAGTAGGCGACGACCACGTCGTCCGGCGCCACGCCGAGCGCCGCACAGCGCGCGCGCAGCTCGTCCGCGGAGCGCAGGCGCGGCACGTCACCGGCCTCCAGGTCGTCCTTCCAGAATGCATCGACCGCACCGGGGACGTGGCCCGGACGCGACACGCCCTCGCCGGCTTCCGCACCTTCGAACTGCTCGCGCGGCCGCGCGTCGACGAGCGCAACCCGCGCGTCGGGCGAGGCCGTGAGCTGCCGCGAAAGCGCATCCACCTCGGCCAGCGAGGCGATGCGCTCCGGACGTGCGCGCGGCACCACGCTCGACGCGACGACCGCGGGCACCTCCGCCGTCACCGGCCGGCCCTCCGCCTGCCACGCGGCCCACTGGCCGTCGAGCAGCGCCGCGCGTCCGGCGAGGCCGAAGTGGCGCACCAGCGCCGTCAGCTCCTCCACCGACGGCATCTCGTTCGGAACGGTGCCGCGCGCGGTCGCGACCTCGCCGAAGGCGGCGAAGCGCGCGCCCGGCACGTGGGCGTGGTCGTAGAGGTCGCGCGACTTGCCGACGTGCAGAACGACGAGCCCGGGATCGTCGAGGCGGGCTTCGAGCCACGCCGTGTCGACCAGCATCTGCGCGCGGATCGCCGGCGGCGCGTCCGCAGCGCCGGCCGCCAGCGCGGTCCGAGGCGTGAGCAGCGCCACCAGCACGAGCGGCGCCGCCAGCGCGCTCACGACGTACCGCAGGGTCGCACGCGCCGTCACGCGCGTCTCCTGCGAGCCGCACGCGACGACGGGCTCGGCGCGGACGCCGGCCGCGCGATCACGCGCAGGTCGTCGGCGAGGCGCTGCTCGAGCCCGCTGCAAACGATGCGGCAGAGCCTCGAGACCGACGGGTCGACGACGCGGTAGATCGCGTTCTTGCCCTCCGTCCTCCGGTCGACGACACGAGCGGCACGCAGCACGCCGAGCTGCCGGGACGTCGCCGTCTGGGAGAGTCCCGTGGCGTCCATCACCTCCTGCACCGAGTGCTCGCCGGCCAGCAGGACGTTCAGAACGCGAAGCCGGGAGGGATCGCCGAGGGCGCGGAAGCGCGCCGCAACGAAGCTCAGGGCTTCGGGAGAGAGCGGCTCGTGTCGTCGGGGGCGTGTCGTCATGCATCGAAGCTACTCCTCGCAAAGGCACTGTTCAATATCCTCGTATGCGTGTATACGCATACATAGTGGCCATGACGATCGGCTACGCAGGAGGGTTCCGATGAGCATCGAGCGTGTGATTCGCATCATCGCGGGAGCATTCGTGCTGCTGTCGCTGGGTCTCGCCTGGCGGGTGAACGGCGTGCAGCTCTTCGCCGGGCCCACGTGGCTCTGGTTCACCGCGTTCGTCGGACTCAACCTCTTCCAGTCCGGGTTCACGGGCTGGTGCCTCATGGAGGATATCTTGCGCTGGATCGGGGTCGGCAGCGCGCCACCGGCCACGGGCGGACGGCTGCAGGAGCCGCACGCAAAGTGAGACCCGCGGCCGTCATCGGATGCGCGCTCGCGCTCGCGGGCTGCATGCAGCGCAGCGCGTTCGTCCCGCCGCCCCCTCCGGTGCCGATCGTGCAGCAGCCGGCCGCAGAGACGGTGCTGCCGTCGGGCCCGCTGACCGCGACCGACGCCGTGCACCTCGCCGTGGCGCGCAATCCGGACCTGCAGGCCACGACGGCGCGCATCGCGCAGGCGCGCGCCATGCTCGACGGCACGACGGCGTCGTTCCTGCCGAAGGTCGGAGCCGAGGTGAGCTATCTCTACGGCAACGCACCGTCCGCGTACCTCTTCAAGCGGATCGACGCGCGCAGCCTCCCGGCGAACGTCAACTTCAACGACCCCGGCACGTTCAGCAACTTCGAGGGCGGCGCGGCCCTGCAGTGGAACCTGTTCAACGGCGGCCGCGACGTCCTCGCGCGCTGGGGCGCGGACTCGGCAGTGGAGTCGGCGGGCATGGCGCGCAATGCCGCGCTCAACACTCTGGTGATGGCAGTGGTCGGCACGTACCTGAACGCTCGCGCGGCCGAGCAGCTGCTTGCGTCCGACGACGCGACCGTCCGCACCGTCGAGGCACAGGTCGACGAGAGCCGCGTCAAGGTGGAGGGCGGCGGCGCGCTGCGCTCCGACCTGCTGTCGCTCGAGGTCCGGCTCGCGGAGGCACGCGAGCAGCGGCTGCGCAGCGAGACGGCCAGCAAGCTCGCGCGCGCGGCCCTGCGCGAGATCCTCGCTCTCCCGCCCGACGCGACCATCACGCTCGCCGACTCGACCTACTCCGCCGGCGAGCTGCCGGTCACGACCACCGACGCGCTCGCCGAGGCATACCGCTACCGTCCGGAGGCGGCGATGACCCGAAGCGCGGTCGAGCGTGCCCGCATGGACCTCGAGTCTGCACGGCGCGCCTACCTGCCACGCGTCGACGTCCTGAGCCGCGTGTACGGCGACACGCCGAGCCTGTCCGACGGCGTGAAGGAGCCGAACTACACGGTGGCCGTGGCGCTCTCGATCGACCTCTTCGACGGCGGCTCGCGCGAAGCGGCGATCCACCGCGCGACGGCCGTGGTCGACGAGTTGACGGAATCCGACCGCGCGGCGCTGCTGGCCATCGCACGCGACGTCGAGACCGCGTACCTGCGTCTCGACGAGGCGAAGGCGCGGCACGGGGTTGCGAAGCAGGCGGTCGGCGCCGCCGCCGAGTCGCTTCGACTCGTGACGGTGCAGTTCCGCGGCGGCGCGGCGACCGTGACCCGCTTCCTCGAAGCCGAGGGCGCGTCGGCGCGGGCGCAGACGACCCTGATCCAGGCCGGGCTCGACGTCGATCGCGCCACGATCGACGCCCAGCGCGCGGTCGGCGGCCTCGTTCGATCGGTCTCCGATGGAGGTAATGCGGCATGACCACGAAACCCAGACACGTCGGCCGCTGGGCGACGATCCTCGTGCTGGGCGCGGGCGTGATCCTCTACGCCTCCGGCGCCTTCGACCGCGGCCAGGTGCATCCGGGCCGGACCGCAGCTCCCGAAGGGCTCCCGGCGCCGTCGGGCACGGCGGCAGCCGAGCGCGGCGCCGTCGCGCTGGTGGAGGAAGCGGTCGGCACGGTGCGCTCGCTGCGCGAGGTCGCGGTAGCGGCGCAGGTCACCGCACGCGTCACCGCGGTGAACGCGAAGGTCGGCGACCGCGTGCAGGCGGGCAGTCCGCTCGTCGTGCTCGAGGACGGCGACTTCGTCGCGCGCTTCAACCGCGCGAAGTCGGCGTACGAGCGCGTCAAGAGCTTCCTCGCGCAGAAAGCCGCGACGCCGGAGCAGATGGAGACGGCGGAAGCCGAGTACGCGCAGGCGAAGGTCGCGATGGAGCACACGCGCATCACGTCGCCGGTCGACGGCGTGGTCGCCGAGCGCCACGTCGAGCCGGGCGATCTCGCGGTGCCGGGACGCCCGTTGCTGATGCTGCTCGACCCGGGCTCGCTGCGCCTCGAGGCGCAGATCCGCGAGGGGCTCATCGGCCGCATCGTGCCCGGCGCGACGCTCGACGTCGTTGTTCCGGCCGCGGGCATCACGCTGCCGGGAACCGTCGCGGAGATCCTGCCGTCGGCGGATCCGCGCAGCCGCACCTTCGAGGTGCGCGTCAATCTTCCCGCGAAGCCCGGACTCTACCCCGGAATGTTCGGCAGGCTGCAGCTGCCGGTCGGCGAGCGCGAGGTGGTGCGCATCCCGGCGTCCGCGGTCGCGCGCACCGGACAGCTCGAGACGGTGCTGGTGCAGAGCGACGGCGGCTGGCAGCGCCGCCTCGTGACGACGGGCGCGAAGCTGCCCGACGGCGAGGTCGAGATTCTGTCGGGACTCGCGGGCGGCGAGACCGTGGGCACGGCGGCACCATGAGCACCGGCAGCGAAGCTCCGCGCGAGGGACTGGTCCAGCGCATCGTCCGCGTGTTCGTCACGGGACCGCTGTCGCCCGTGCTGCTGATCGTCGCAGCGGTGGTCGGCGCGATCGCGATCCTCGCGACGCCGCGCGAAGAAGACCCGCAGATCGTCGTGCCGATGGCCGACGTGTTCGTGTCCTTCCCCGGCGCCAGCGCCGAGGAGGTCGAGCAGCTCGTCACGACGCCGCTCGAGAAGCTGCTCTGGCAGGTGCAGGGCGTCGAGCACGTGTACTCGATCTCGCGCCGCGACAGCGCGCTGGTGATGGTGCGCTTCTTCGTCGGCGAGGACCGCGAGCGCGCCCTCGTCCGCGTCCAGAGCCAGATCGACGGCCACCGCGACGAGGTGCCGCGCGGCGTGACCGGCTGGCTCGTGCGTCCGGTGGACATCGACGACGTGCCGATCGTCTCGCTGACGCTGTGGTCGCCGACGATGGACGATGCGGGCCTGCGCCGCGTCGCGGAGGAGCTCGCGGCACGCCTCGAGCCGACGCCCGACCTGTCGCGCACCAGCATCGTCGGTGGGCGTCCGCGCGAGGTGCGCGCCGAGGTCGATCCGGAGGCGCTCGCCGGCCACGGGCTGTCGCTGCTCGAGGTCGCCGGCGCGGTGTCGTCTTCGGACGCCGCGCTCACCGCGGGAGCATTCGACCGCGCCGACCGCAACGTGTCGGTCGTGGCCGGTCCGTTCGTCGAGAGCCGGTCGGCCGCCGAGCAGCTGGTGGTCGGCGCGTCCGGCGATCGTCCGGTGTATCTGCGCAACGTCGCGACGGTGATCGACGGACCGCAGGAGGCGACGTCGCACGTGCGCCTGACGTTCGGCCCCGCGGGCGCACCGCCGGGCGTCCGCGTCGGCGAGCCGTTCGCGGCGGTGACGCTCGGCTTCGCGAAGAAGCGCGGCACAAACGCGGTCGGGGTCGCGGAAGACCTCGTCGAGCGGGCGCACGCGCTCGAGAGGGAGATCCTGCCGTCCGACGTGCACCTGCTGGTCACGCGCAACTACGGCGAGACCGCGAACGAGAAGGTCAACGAGCTGCTGCGCGAGCTGCTGCTCGCGATCGTCACCGTGACCGGCCTCGTCGCGTACGCGCTCGGCTGGCGCGAGGGGCTGATCGTCGCCGCCGCGGTGCCGATCACGTTCGCGCTGACGCTCTTCGTGAATCTGCTCGCGGGCTACACCATCAACCGCGTGACGCTGTTCGCGCTGGTGCTCGTGCTCGGCCTCGTCTGCGACGACCCGATCGTCGACGTGGAAAACATTCACCGCCACTTTGCGCAGCGGAAGCGCTCGGCGCTCGAGTCGGTGCTGGTCGCCGTGAACGAGGTGCGTCCCCCGGTGATCGTCGCCACGCTCGCCGTCATCATCTCCTTCCTGCCGATGTTCTTCATCACCGGAATGATGGGGCCGTACATGCGGCCGATGGCGCTCAACGTTCCCGTCGCGATGGCGATGAGCCTCGTGGTCGCGTTCACCGTGACGCCGTGGATGGCGTTCCGCATGCTGCGCGCGGAGTACGACCACGCGTCGAGCACGTCGCACGAGCCCGAGGACGGCCGCTTCATGACCGCCTACCGCCGCTTCCTCGGCCTCTTCCTGGAGAGCCGCGCCGCGCGCTGGGGCATGTTCTGGACGATCCTCGCGCTGCTCGTGCTCGCCGTCGGGCTGTTCGCAACCGGCGCGATCCCGCTGAAGATGCTGCCGTACGACAACAAGAGCGAGCTGCAGATCGTGCTCGATCTGCCCGAGGGCTCGACGCTGGAGGCAACCAGCGCCGCGGTCGCGGACGTCGAGCGCTACCTCGCGACGGTTCCCGAGGCGACCAACTTCGCCTCGTACGTCGGCACCGCGAGCCCGATCGACTTCAACGGCCTGGTGCGCCGCTACGGCTACCGTCGCGGTCCGCACCTCGCCGACGTGCGCGTCAACTTCGTCCCCAAGGAGCGCCGCAGCCAGCAGAGCCACGCGATCGGACTGCGGCTGCGAAACGACCTCGAGGCGATCGCGAAGCGCCATCGTGCGAAGCTCACCGTGGTCGAGGTGCCGCCGGGACCGCCGGTGCTGCAGACGCTGGTGGCCGAGGTCACCGGTCCGGCGAGCGCGTCGTACGACCAGGTGCTCGCCGCGGCGCGCTCGCTCGAGCAGCGCCTCGCGCGCGAGCCGCGCGTCGTCGACGTGCGCGACCTCGGCGAGGCCGACCACGCCCGCCTCGAGTTCGTGCTCGACAAGGAGAAGGCGGCGCTGAACGGCGTGCGCGCGAGCGACGTCGTGCAGACGCTGCGTCTGGCGCTGGCCGGCAACGAGGCCGCGACGGTGCACGAGCCCCACCAGCGCACGCCGCTGCGTCTCGACATCCGCGTCGACCGCGCGCGGCGCAGCGGTGCCGCGGAGCTGTCGCGCCTGCAGGTGAAGGGGGCGGCGGGCAACCTCGTGCCGCTCGGCGAGCTCGGCACGTTCGTCGAGGGCACCGACGATCAGCCCGTCTATCACAAGGACCTCCAGCGCGTGGCGTACGTGGTCGGCGATGTCGCGGGCCGGCCGCCGGTGGAAGCCGTGCTCGCGATGGAAGCCGAGCAGGAGCAGGCGCTGCCGCCGGGCTTCGCCGCGAACTGGGCTGGCGAAGGCGAGTGGAAGGTCACGGTCGACGTGTTCCGCGACCTCGGCCTCGCCTTCGGCGCGGCGTTGATCGGGATCTACGTGCTGCTCGTGGTCGAGACGCACTCCTTCCTGATGCCGCTGATCATCATGCTCGCGATTCCCCTCGGGGCGATCGGCATCGCACCCGGCTTCTGGCTGCTGAACCTGTTCGCCGGCGACACCGTGGGCGGCTACCCCGACCCGGTGTGGTTCACCGCGACGGCGATGATCGGCATGATCGCGCTCGCCGGCATCGTGGTGCGCAACTCGATCATCCTGATCGACTTCATCCGCCACCGGCAGGCCGAGGGCGTGGCGCTCGACGAGGCGATCGTGGACAGCGGCGTGCATCGGCTGCGGCCGATCATGCTGACGGCCGGCGCCGCGATGCTCGGCGCCTGGCCGATCACGCTCGATCCGATCTTCTCGGGGCTCGCGTGGAGCCTCATCTTCGGGCTGATCGCGTCGACGGCGTTCACGCTCGTCGTGGTGCCGGTCGCGTACCGTGCGCTGGCGACGCGGGTCGCGGCCGAGCCCGCACGTGTCTGACCTTCCAGGGGCCGCAGGCCGTCCGGCGATCCCGGCGCGCGGACGCGCGTGGCTCGTGCGCGAGGCACTGCGCTCCGGATCGCTCGCCGGCATCGCGATGATCCCTTTCGCCGCGGTGTTCCGTGCGCGCGGGCTCCGGATCAACGAGTACGGGCGGAAGACCCTCGAGCTCGTCGTGGGCCAGGTCCCGCCGCGGCTGCACGACGCGCTGACGTTCGTGCAGCACCTGGTGATCAGCTGGATCCTCGCGGTGCCGCTCCTCCTCGTGCTCCGCGGCGTGGAGGATCGCCGGCGCGCGGCCCTGCTGGGCATGGCCTACGGGGCCGCCATGTACGCGCTCCTCAACGCCTGGGCGCTGCCGCTCGCCTTCGGCGACCCCGCGCCGTGGCGCCTCGGCTTCGACGTCGTGTACCCGAGCCTCGTGGTGCACCTCGTGTACGGCGCCGTGCTCGGGTGGCTCGCGACGAAGCGGTGATCGTCCCGCTCCTTGCCCGCACGCGCCACGCTAAAGTCCTGCCTTTTTGACGCCGCAGGAGGATCGTGTTTAGTGTCCGCGGCGGGTGGGTCTCCGCGGGGGAGACCGAGGGGAAGCGGGCCGGCGTGCAGATTCGAAGCGTCGCACGAGCGCGCCTGACGGGCGCGGTTCGGACCACGGTGTCCGCCGTCGTTCTCTGCGCGGCGGCCGCGAGCGCCGCTCTCGCCGAGTCACCGGTCCACGCGATCCCCAACATGTTCGCGCCGGTGTCGCCGCCGGCCGAGGGCATCCGCTCGCTGTCGTTCCTCGTCCTGTCGATCGCGGCCGCGATCTTCGTCGCGGTGAGCGCCGTCCTGTTCTGGTGCGTGTGGCGGTATCGCGCGCGCCCCGACGACGACCACGAGCCGCCGCAGGTCTACGGCAGCAACCAGATCGAGTGGTCGTGGACGATCGTGCCGATCCTGATCGTCCTCGTGCTGTTCCTCGCCACCGCGCGCACGATCAACGAGCTGCAGGCGAGCGACGTCCCGCCCGAGGCGCTGCGTGTGACCATCGTCGGCCACCAGTGGTGGTGGGAGATCAAGTATCCCGACCTCGGTGTGCTCACCGCGAACGAGCTGCACCTGCCGGTGAGCCGCGACGGCGCGCGCAAGCCCACGTACCTCCACCTCGAGTCCGCGGACGTGATCCACAGCTTCTGGATTCCGCAGCTGTCCGGCAAGACCGACGTCGTGCCGAACCGCCGCAACCTGATGTGGATGGAGCCCAACGCGACCGGCACGTTCCTCGGCCAGTGCGCCGAGTACTGCGGCACGCAGCACGCGAAGATGCTGCTGCGCGTGATCGTGCACGAGCCGTCGGAGTTCGACACGTGGGTCGCGTCGCAGAAGCAGCCCGCGGCGATCGTCGACGCGGTCGCCGCCGGACGCGCGGTCTTCCAGTCCACCGCGTGCATCAATTGCCACACGGTCGGCGGCACCAACGCGAACGGCCGCTTCGGACCGGACCTCACGCACCTGATGTCGCGCACCACGATCGGGTCGGGTGCCGCGGCGAACACGCCCGAGAACCTGCGCGCCTGGATCGACTCGCCGGATCACTTCAAGCCCGGCGTGCTCATGCCGGCGATGAAGCTCGACGACGGCGAACTCGACAAGCTCACCGCTTACCTTCTGACGTTGAGATGATCGGAGGAGCACGGTGACCGTCCTCGACGAAGGCCTCGCCCGCCCGCACGACGCGTCGGAACGCACGTCGGCGTGGAGCGTCGTGCACGACTGGGTGACGACGGTCGACCACAAGAAGCTCGGCGTGATGTACATCGCGTCGGCGCTGCTGTTCTTCCTGATCGCGGGCTTCGAGGCGACGCTGATGCGCATCCAGCTCGCCGTGCCGAACAACGACTTCCTGCCGCCGAACACCTTCAACCGGCTGTTCACCATGCACGGCACGACGATGGTGTTCCTGGTCGGCATGCCGATGTTCTTCGGCTTCGCGAACTACTTGACGCCGCTGATGATCGGCGCGCGCGACCTCGCCTTCCCGCGCATGAACGCGTTCGGCTTCTGGCTGTTCCTGTTCGGCGGGATCCTGCTCTACTTCAGCTTCCTCGGCGGCGACGGGCTCTACGGCGCGGGCACCGCGCCCGACGTCGGCTGGTTCGCCTACGCGCCGCTCACCGGCAAGGCGTTCTCGCGCGGCAACAGCACCGACTACTGGATCCTCGGCATCCTGGTCAGCGGCTTCGGCAGCACCGGAACGGCGCTGAACCTCGCGACGACGATCCTCACCATGCGCTGTCCCGGCATGACGTGGGGCAAGCTGCCGCTCTTCGTCTGGCTGATGCTGGTGAACTGCCTGCTCACGTTGATCATCCTGACGCCGCTCACCGCGGCGCAGGTGATGCTGCTCTTCGACCGCTATCTCGGCGCGCACTTCTTCGACACGCAGGCCGGCGGCTCCGCCGTGCTCTGGCAGCACTTCTTCTGGTTCTTCGGGCACCCCGAAGTCTACGTCCTGATCCTGCCGGCGTTCGCGATGGCGAACGAGATCGTGCCGGTGTTCTCGCGCAAGCCGCTGTTCGGCTATCCGTTCATGGTCGGCGCGACGGTGCTGATCGGCTTCATCAGCCTGAGCGTGTGGGCGCACCACATGTTCGTCGTCGGCCTGAGCCCCGCCGCGAACACCTTCTTCACGCTGTCGACGATGGCGATCGCGGTGCCGACCGGCATCAAGATCTTCAACTGGCTCGGCACCATGTGGGGCGGCAAGATCCGCTTCAAGATGCCGATGATCTGGTGCACGGCGTTCCTGTTCTCGTTCGTCATCGCCGGCTTGACGGGCGTCATGCTCGCCGTCGTGCCGTTCGACTGGCAGCTCAGCGACTCGTACTTCGTGGTCGCGCACTTCCACTTCGTGCTGATCGGCGGACTGCTCTTCAACATCTTCGCCGCGATCTACTACTGGTTCCCGAAGGTCACCGGCCGCATGCTCGACGAGAAGCTCGGCCGCCTGCACTTCTGGTTCTTCGCGATCGGCTTCTACGTGACGTTCGTGACGATGCACTTCCCCGGCCTGCTCGGCATGCCGCGGCGCATCTACACCTACGAGGCCGGACGCGGCTGGGACACGCTGAACCTGATCTCGTCGCTCGGCGTCGCGGTGCAGCTGATCGGCCTCACGTTCTTCCTGTGGAACGTCGTGCGCTCGCTGCTGAAGGGCGACGTCGCC
>JAXLXO010000011.1:0-169755 GCA_046327915.1 Binatia bacterium
GCTGATGCTGCGCCTGCCAATCATCGGCGACCTGATCCGCAAGGCGTCGATCGCGCGCTTCTCGCGCACGCTCGGCACGCTGGTGGCGTCCGGCGTCCCGATCCTCGACTCGCTCACGATCACCGCCCGCACCGCGGGCAACAAGGTCGTCGAGCGCGCCGGCTTCATGATCCGCGAGAGCATCAGCCAGGGCCGCACGATGCTCGAGCCGCTCATGGCGAGCGGCGTGTTCCCGCCGATGGTCTGCCAGATGATCGGCGCCGGCGAGATGACCGGTGCCATCGACCAGATGCTGCAGAAGATCGCCGACTTCTACGAGGAGGAGGTCGACGTCGCGGTGAACAATCTCACCGCCCTCATGGAGCCGCTGGTCATCGTCGTGCTGGGTACCATCATCGGCGGACTCGTCGTGTCGATGTACCTGCCGATCTTCCAGCTCGGCTCGCTGCTGGGGTCGTGAGCATGAACGCGACGACGCTGCCCTCCGAGGACGAGACGCTGCGCGAGCGGCTGCGGGTGCTGCTGTTCGCGCGCGTCCTCGTGGTCACGGTCTTTCTCGCGGGCGCCGGCGCCTACCATCTGACGGTGTCGCAGGGCTACCGCGTGATCGGGCGCGAGACGTTCATGGCCGTGATCGCCGCCTACGCGCTCAGCGTCGCGTCGGCGCTCGGCGTCCGTCAGGTGCGCTGGCTGCGTCCGTTCGCCTACCTGCAGACGGTCTTCGA
This sequence comes from Binatia bacterium, assembly GCA_046327915.1. GTDB lineage: Bacteria > Desulfobacterota > Binatia > UBA12015 > UBA12015 > VGTK01. The sequence continues at coordinate 726 of JAXLXO010000011.1, forward strand.
CGTCCTGCTGCTGACGGGAGCGATCGTGCTCGCGCGCGGCGTCGGCTCGCCGATGGCGGTGCTGTACGTCCTCGCGATCGCGAACGCGGCCGGACTGCTGCTCATGCGCGGCGCGCTGGTGAGCGCGCTCGCGTCGTCGATCGCCTACGTGTTCCTCGTCGCGCAGCAGTCCGCGCTCGCCGGTGCGAACGACGGCGTGCTGCTCGACGTGGTCGCGCCGGCGCTGCTCGGAACGTCCTGCCTGACGCTCGCGGCGGTGCTGATCGGCTCGCTCGCGCGGCGCCTCGCCGTGACCGAGCGCGAGCTGTCGCTGCGCGACCACGAGGTCAGCCGTCTCGAGGGCCTGCAGCGCGCGCTCGCCAACGGGCTCGAGAGCGGGCTTCTCGTCGCGGACCCCGCCGGGCGCGTGCGCTCGGCGAACCCCGCGTGTCAGGACATCCTCGGGCTGCCGCTCGCGTCGATCCTCGGCCGCGAGGTCAACTGGCTCGTGCCGATGCTGGTGACGTCGGAGGACGAGAGTCCGGGCGGCGAGCTGCGCGAGTGCGAGTACCGCGCGCCCGACGGCGGCTCGTCCCGGCTGCGCATCAAGCGCACGTCGCTGTTCGACACCTACGGCAACCGCATCGGCGAGATCGTCCTGCTGCAGGACGTCACGCGCATCCAGGAGCTCGAGGAGCGCGTCGCGCTCGACGAGAACGCCACGCTGCTGATCGGTGACGACGGTCCGATCGTCGCGCTGCCGGGTGAGGACGGCGAGCCGAGCGACGACGAGCGCGACGGCATCGTCAGCACCTGCGCCGCGATGCGCGCGGTCTCGAAGCTGATCGACAAGGTCGCGCATGCCGACGCGACGGTGCTCGTCACCGGCGAGAGCGGCACGGGGAAGGAGCTGGTCGCACGCGCGATCCACCGCCGCAGCGCGCGCGCCAACGCGCCGTTCGTGGTGGTGAACTGCGGCGCGATCCCCGAGAACCTGATCGAGAGCGAGCTCTTCGGCCACGTGCGCGGGGCGTTCACCGGTGCGGTCGGCGACCGTCCCGGACTGTTCCGCCGCGCGCACGGCGGGACGATCTTCCTCGACGAGATCGGCGAGCTGCCGTTGCAGCTGCAGGTGCGCCTGCTGCGCGTTCTGCAGGACCGCATGGTCATGCCCGTCGGCGGCAACACGCCGGTCGCGGTCGACGTGCGCGTCGTCGCGGCGACCAACCGCGTGCTCGAGGATCTGGTGAAGGCAGGACAGTTCCGCGAGGACCTGTACTACCGTCTCGCCGTGATCGCGATCCACCTGCCGCCGCTGCGCGAGCGGGAGGGAGATCTCGAGCGTCTGATCGAGCACTTCGTCCGCACGGCGTCGGTGCGTCACGCCAAGTCGGTGACGCGCGTCGCGGGCCGCGCGATGCAGCAGCTGCTGCGCTACCGCTACCCGGGCAACGTCCGCGAGCTCGAGAACGTGATCGAGCACGCGACCACGCTCGCCGACGGCGACGCAATCCGCGAGCACGATCTTCCGGATTCGGTGCGCGACGCCGGCGGGATGCGTCCGGTGGCTCTGGTCACGTCGCGCGACGGCCGCTTCGACGCGGTCGAGGAGGCCTACGTCGGGCTCGGCGATCCGTCGAACGACGACGTGCCGTCCTACGTGGAGAGCGGCATGCTGCGCGAGCTGAGCGCGCCGGTCGTCCTGCCGATCGACGAGGGGGACGGCGCGAGCCTCGACGACCAGCTCGCGCGCCAGGAGAAGGAAGCGCTGCTCGCGGCGCTCGCGCGTGCGGCCGGCGTGAAGAAGAAGGCCGCGACGCTGCTCGGCATCAACTATCGCTCGTTCCGGCATCGCCTGCAGAAGTACGGGCTCGATGCGCAGGGTGACGAGATGATGCCCTCGCGCTTCTCCGCCGGACATTAGTCGCAACGAGGGGCCACGACGCCCCGCCCTGCGCGGCGAAGCCGCGCAGGGTCCCACTCCCCGCGGTCGCTTCGCTCCGCGCTCGCCATCGGTTCGCACGCGCGACTGGTCGCCGTTCGCTGCACGTGAGCTTGCTCGCCGCGGCGGCGACTGCTGCGCGTGATGCCGTGCGGAGTGCGTGGCGTCAGAGAGGCGACGGCCTGGTGGGCGCTTCGTGTCGTGTTGCTGCGGGTCGTGATGCGCCGTCCGCGATGGCGCGTGCGCGGAAGGGCGCGGGAGCGCGCCGGTGGCGCGTTCGTGGCTGGTGTGACGGGCGCTGTTGCGCGCGGCAAGACGCAGCGTGCCGCTGCGCGGCACCGTTACCTGGGTGACGGACCTGTTGCGTCACCGGTTGGTCGGGAGCGGCAAGGATACGTCGCGCCGACGACGCCAGCGCGCGCTTCCTCGCGGAGCGTCTCGCGAAAAGCCCAGAATTCACGGGCACCGCACTGACGCGCGTCGGCCGGACAGCCGTGGCACCCCCCTTGCTCCCGGTGCCTGCCAGCAGTCGCACACTCGAGTGCGGCGAAAGTCTACGGGCAGTGCGCAGCCATATGAGGCCGAGCGCCAAAGGGACCGGGAGGTAGGAGATGAGGAACGAGAAGGGCTTCACGTTGATCGAGCTTCTGGTGGTCGTCGCCATCATCGGCATTCTGGCGGCCATCGCGATTCCGCAGTTCTCTGCGTATCGCGCTCAGGGCTTCAACGCCCGCGCATCGTCGGATCTGCGCAACCTCGCCACGGCAGAGGAAGCGTACTTCGCGGCCAACGCGGCCTACACGAGCTCGACGGCGTCGACGACGCTCACCGGCTTCAAGCAGTCGCCTGGCGTCGCCATCAGCATCTCGCCCGCGGGCACGACCTTCACGGCGAGCGCGTTCCACACGAGCGGCAACAAGACGTTCAACTGGGACTCGGCGAACGGCGGTCTGCAGAACGCGCCGTGATGAACGTCTAGCAACGTCGGTCGAGACGGCGCCGGCTCGAAGGGGCCGGCGCCGTTTTCTTGTCACCCACCTGCGGGCCCCGGGCCGTTCCCGGGCAACGCCTGCAAGGCACGTCGAGGAGCGAAGTGCGGAACTTCCTGCAGCACGCCGATAGCCGAACCCGGATGGTCTGGCTCGCATCGTTCCTGGTGATCGCGACGGCGCTGCACTTCCTCGCGGGCAACGTGGCGGACCCCGACCTCTGGGGACACGTCCGCTACGGACAGATGATCCTCGACGGGCACGGGCTGCCACGCGAGGACGTCTTCTCGTACACGGCGCCGGGCGCGCCGTTCTACGATCACGAGTGGCTCACCGACCTGGTGTTCGCGAGCCTGTTCTCCGTGGGCGGCTCGGCGGCGCTGGTCGTCCTCAAGCTGCTGCTCTCGGCGATCATGCTGGTCGCCATGCTGGACGCGACCCGCTCGACCGTCGCGTGTCTCACGCCGGACGAGCGCCCGCACCCGCTCACCATCGCCGCGGTCCTGATCGCGTCACTCGCGGTCATCGCGCCGGGTGCGACGTTCCGTCCGCAGCTGTTCACGATGGTCTTCCTCGCACTGGAGGTGGCGATGCTGCTGCGTGCCGATCGACGACTGGAGTCCGGGAGCACCGTCCCGGCACAGCTCGCGGCGATGCCGCCGATGATGCTCGCCTGGGCGAATCTGCACGGCGGGTTCCTGGTCGGGCTCGGCCTGCTCGGCGTGTGGTGCGCGACGCACATCGTGACGTCCTTCGTGCAGCGCCTGCGCGGCGTCGCCGCCGATCTCGAGCCGCAGCAGATGATCGCGGTCGCGTGCGTCGGGCTCCTGTCGCTCGCCGCACCGCTGATCAATCCGTACGGAATCCACCTCTACACGTACCTCGCCGACACGCTCGACATGCACGGCGAGATCTCGGAGTGGTTCCCGGTCACGCTGCTGACGACCGAGTTCCTGCGCTTCAAGCTGCTCTGCCTCGCCGCCGCCGCGTCGGCGGCGATCGCGTGGCGCATCCGTCCGGCGGGCGCGCGTGCGCGCGTGCTGCTGGCGTGGATGACGCCGTTCCTCGCGGTCGCGGCCGTGCTCGCGTTCCGCCACCAGCGGCACACGGTGCTGTTCGCCATCGCGGCAGCGCCGCTGCTCGTGGTCGGCGTCGAGCATCTGCGCCGTGCCGCGCTCGCGCGCCGGCCCGAGCTGCGACCGCGCCGTCCGGTGTTCGCCGCGATCGCGGGCGGTGCGCTCGCGATCGCGCTCGTGCAGCTGCACGGCTTCGGCACGAAGCTCGTCCAGGACGGTCTCGACATCCGCTACGGACGCATGGACTACCCGATCGACGCCGTCGAGTTCATGCGCACGCACGGCATCCACGGCAACGTCGCGATGCCGTTCGAGTGGGGCGCCTACGCGATCGCGAAGCTCGCGCCCGACTCGCGCGTGTTCATCGACGGGCGCTTCGAGGCGGTCTATCCGCCGCAGGTCATCGACGACTACTTCGCGTTCATGCACGGCACCGACGGCTGGGAGCGTCTCCTCGACGCGTACCCGACCGACGTCGTGGTCGTGCAGCGCTGGCGCAACATCCACCCGCGGCTCTTCACGCACCCGGACTTCCAGAACGTCTACTCGGACCCCGCGGCGCTCGTCTTCGTGCGCCGCTCGCCCGCGACCGATCCCGCGCTCGAGCGGCTCGCGTCGGTGAGCGACCGGTTCGACTTCCCGCGCAACGAGACGGTCTTCCCATGACGGAAGGCGCGCGCACCACGCCGGCCGGCCTCGCCGGACCGCTGCTCGCGGCGCTCGCCGTCGCTGTGCAGAGCGTGGTGCTCGCGCGGCTCTACCCGGCCGCGTACCTCGACGCGGACCTGCTGTCGTACCTCGCGTACTGGCGCGACCTGCGCGCGGGGACCCCGGTCGCCTTCGGCTACACGGTGCCGAAGCTGCTGCCGATGCTGCTCTTCGGGCCGCTCGCCAGCCCCGGTGTCGCGCTCGTGCTGAGCATCGCGATCGCATCCATCGGCGGCGCGCTGCTCTACGCGATCGCGCGGCGCAGCTTCGGCACGGCCGTCGCGGTGCTCGCGACGCTGCTCTACGTTCTCGATCCGATGCGCGGCGTGCTCACGCTGCGCTCGAGCGTGGACCTCGTGGTGGGGGTGGCGATCCTCGGCGCGATCGCGGCGCTGCAGCGCCGCGCGGTGTTGACGGCGTCGGCGATGATTCTCGTCGCGGCGCTCGGCAAGCCGCCGGCGCTCGCGTGCGTCGCGATCCTGCCGTTCGTGTCCGGTGCCTCGCGCGCGCGCCGCACGGTGGCGTGCCTGCTGCCGCTCGCGGCGCTGCCGTTGACGGCGGCGCTCGACGCGCTGCTCGGCGGGCGAGCGCTCGCGTCGGTGCTGACCGCGCCGACGCTGCCGAACCAGCACGAGCTCTTCGTGCGCGTCGCGGAGGCGAAGGTGCTCGGCTTCTCCGACACGCTGTCGCTGCTGGTCCGTGAGTGGTTCGGCGGCACGCTGTTCGCGCACACCTGGCCGCTCGTCGTGCTGGGCGTCGTGCTCTATGTCATCCGTCCGCCGCAGGACGCCGCCGACGCGCGGCGCCCGGTGCTGATCGTGCCGCTGCTGCTCGCGTGCGCCTACCTGGCGCTCGCCAGGGTGCAGCCGATGATCGTGTTCACGCGCTTCTTCTGGCCGCTGGCGCTCGTGCTGTCGGTGTTCGCCGGGTACGCGACCGTCTGGCTCGCGGGCCGGCTGCCGGTCTCGACGCCGCTTCGTGCGGCCTTCGCCATGGCGTTGATCGCGGCTCTGCTCGGCGACCGGATGGCGGATCAGCGCTGGCGCGAGCGCATCATGCTGCGGCCATTCGAGGAGCACGCGCGGCTGGCCGATGATGCGGTGGAGGCGATCGCACACGATGCGGCGTGCGATGGGGCAGCGGTCGTGCCGCTGGCCTATCTGCCGCTCGCCGCGTGGCGCGCGCCGGACAAGCTCAAGCGGGGGGAACTGTGCGCGATGGAGGACTGGGCCGAGGGGCGGGGATGTGCGGCGGCACGCTGCGTCCTCGTGATCCCCGATGCGCCCACGACCGTTCGGGCTCGCCAGGCGATGGCGGACTTCGTCGCGGACGGCTTCGTCGTGGAGGTGGGAGATGAGACCGGAGCTCTCGTCCGATCCCGGAACGGTTAGCGTCGCGCTCGTCGGACTGCGCCGGCGCCGCGACGGATTCGGGCTGACGAAGGCCGTCGAGCGCGCGTGCGACGGCTGGGTCGGGCGCTGCATCGTGCTGGTCGCCGCGTACGTCGCGATCGGCTACGTCGTCGCCGCTTCGGTCGGGCTTCCGATCCACTGGCCGGTCGCGCACCTCGAGAAGCAGGCGGAGTGGATCTTCCTCGTCACGTACGGTCCGCTGATGATGGGATGCCTGCTGGCGTACGCGGGACAGGAGCGCGAGCTGTGGCACCGTTGCCGCCGCTTCGTGCTGTCGCCGGGGTTCTTCCTCGAGTTCGCGGTGGCGATGACGGTCGTGAACGCGACCATCATGATGTTCGTCAATCTCAAGCAGTTCATCCCGGCGATCAACGAGCGGCTCTACGACTCGCCGATGTGGCGTCTCGACAACTGGCTGCACTTCGGCGTCGATCCGGCCGTCCGCGCGAGCGAGCTCGCGGCGGAGTGGGGCGTCCTGCCGTGGCTCGACCGCGCGTACCTGCTGTTCTACCCGGCGCAGGTGATCGTGCCGCTGGTCTTCCTGGTCGCGAAGCCGCTGCGGCCGCAGCGCGGCCGCTTCTTCTTCGCCTACTGTCTGCTGTGGATGCTGGGCGGCGCGATGTACGTCGCGTGGCCGACGCTCGGGCCGGTCTACTACCGCTCGAGCCGCTTCTGGCTCGCGGAGCAGGCGCCGTACGCGACCTATCTGCAGGACATGCTGATGCGCGACTACGTGCGCTTCCGCACCGATCCGACCTTCTACACCGTCAAGCTCTATCAAGGCGTCGCGGCGCTGCCGAGCCTGCACGTCGGCGTGCTGGCGCTGTTCGCCATCGCGACCGCGCGCTGGCGTCTCGCGTCGGCGGTGCTGTGGCTGCTCACGCTGGTGACGTTCGTCGGCTCGCTCGCGCTCGGCTGGCACTACGCGGTCGACGGCTACGCCGGTGCGGCGATCGCGCTGGTGTCGTGGATCGCCGCGTGTCTGCTGGTGCACGAGGAGCGCGAGGGCGGCGGCGTTCTCGAGCTGCGCCGCAGCGACACGGTGCGCTCGCAGAGCGGGACGCAGGCCGCATGACCGTCGGCGCCCATGCCGGCGACGCGCGCGCGCTGCGCGGCGCCGCGTCGGGCGTGCGCGCTTCGGCCGCGATCTCGCCGTGGCTGATCGCGGCGGGCATCGCGCTGGTCGCGGCTCTCGTTCACGCCGGGACGCTCGGCGGCGGCTATCCGCTCGACGACGAGATCCAGGTCGAGAACAACGTCTTCATCCGCAGCCTCGCCGGCGCGCTCGGCATCTTCGGCCGCGAGACCTGGCCGGGCTACGTCTATCGCCCGCTGCCGACCTTCACCTACGCGCTGACGTACGCGATCGCGGGCGACAGCCCGTGGCTCTACCACCTGACGAGCATCCTGCTGCACGCGGCGGCGTCGGTGCTGGTCTGGCTGTGCGTGCGGCGCGTGCTCGACGACGACGTCGCGGCGCTCGCGGGGCTGCTGTTCGCGGTCCACCCGGCGCACGTGGAGGCGATCGCCAGCATCGCGAACCGGACCGAGCTGCTGGTCGCCGTGTGCGGCCTCGGCGGGCTGCTCGTCGTGCTGCCGTCGTCCGACGGACGGCGCTGGAGCGTCGCGGAGACCGGCGCGCGGCTCGTCGCGGGCGCGCTGCTCTTCCTCGGCGCGCTGCTCTCGAAGGAGAGCGCGGCGACGCTCTTCCTGCTGCTGCCGGTGCTGGTCGCGACGCGGCGGGACTCCGATCTGCTCGACCACGGCGTCGCCAGCGCGCGCTTCGGGCGCGGGATGCTGCGCGACGCGCGCGTCGGCGTCGCGGCGCTGGTGCTCGCGTCGGTCACGTACTTCGTCCTGCGAAGCCGCGTCCTGACGCGCGTCCTCGCGGACTCGGTGATCGCGCCGATCGACAACTGGCTCGTGACCGTCGGTCCGCTCGACCGCATGCTGCGCGCGTTCGCGCTGCTCGGACGCTACGTGACCATCCTGGTCGCGCCGCACGGCCTCAGCGCCGACTACAGCTCGGGTACGCACGGCGTGCTGCGCGATCTCGCGGCACCCGACTCGCTGCTCTACCTCGCGACCGCGATCGCGGTGCTCGCGGCGACTCTCCTCGGACTCCGGCGTCGCTCGCGGCTGTGGATCTTCGTCGGCGGCTGGTTCTTCGCGAGCTTCGCGATCACGTCGAACGTCGCCTTCCCGATCGGCGTCGTGTTCGCGGACCGGCTGTCGTACCTGCCGAGCGTCGCGATCTGCGCGCTGCTCGCGTGGATGCTCCTGCGGGTGTCGAGCACGCCGGTGCGGCGCGCGGTCACGGCCGGCGTCGTCGTGGTGTTCGCCGGGCTGAGCGTCTCGTACGGCCAGGTCTGGAAGGACAACCGGACGCTCTTCCTCTACGAGCTGCGCACCTCGCCCGAGAGCGCGTGGGTGCACGCCGGCCTCGGCAACGAGCTGCTGCGCGCCGGCGCGCCCGACGCGGCGCGGGCGCACTTCCTCGAGGCGCTGCGCATTCATCCGACGCACATGCACGCGGCGCACGGCATCGCGCTGATCGAGCTCGCCGAGGGCGACCGGACCGAGGGCCGGGCCTGGCTCGAGCGGGCGCTGTCGTTCGATCCCGGCTTCGCGCCGAGTCTCGAGATGCTCGGCACGCTCGAGCTCGAGGACGGACGCGTCGACGAGGCCGGGCGGCTCTTCGTGCGCGCGCTCAACGCCGACGGCAGCCGCGTGCAGGCGCGCGTCGGGCTGCTCGCGGCGACGCTGCGGCGCGGCAACCTCGCGCAGGCGGCGGCGATGCGCGACGAGCTGATGGCGCTCGACGCGTCGCGCGCGGACCTGCGCGAGCTCAGCGAGGAGATCGACCGCCGTCAGGCCGCGCTGCATTCGGAGAGATCGGGATCGGAGGTGCGCGGATGAGCGCGCCGACGCCCGGAGTGAACGGACGGCGCTCGCGTAGTATGCACGACGCGGAGCGCGCCGCGGGACCATGGAAGGAAACACGCTGATGCTGGACGCGATGGCGCTCGCGCTCGGAGCCGCGACGGGCAGCTTTCTCAACGTCGCGATCTACCGTCTGCCGCGTGGCGAGTCGGTGGTGGCGCCGCGCTCGCACTGCACGAAGTGCGAGCGCGTGATCCCCTGGTACGACAACATCCCCGTCCTGAGCTGGATCCTGCTGCGCGGCCGCTGCCGCGGCTGCGCGGAGCCGTTCTCGATCCGCTACCCGATCGTCGAGGCGCTGACCGGCGTGATCCTGCTCGCGCTGTCGCTGCAGTTCGGCTGGGGGATCGGGCTCGCGTTCGCGTTCTACTTCGCGTGCAGCCTGCTGGTCGTCACGTACATCGACCTCGACCACCGCATCATCCCGGACCGCGTCACGCTGCCGGGGATCGTCGTCGCGCTCGCGCTCGCGCTGGTGAGCGCGTGGTACGCGCCGCCGGAGATGCGCTGGCACCAGGTCGAGCAGTGGGCGATCGGAACGCTGGTGGGTGGCGGCATCCTGTGGCTCGTCGCGTGGGGCTACGCGCTCGCGACCGGACGCGAGGGAATGGGCGGCGGCGACATCAAGCTGCTCGCGATGATCGGCGCGTTCCTCGGCTGGCAGGGCGTGCTGCTGACGCTGCTGCTCGCGTCGTTCATCGGCTCGATCATCGGCGTCGCGATCATGGTCGGGCGCGGCGGCGACGCGAAGCTCGCGATCCCGTTCGGACCGTTCCTCGCGATGGGCGCGATGGTGTCGCTTTTCTGGGGCGACGAGATCGTGCGCTGGTACCTGTCCACGCTTCTTTGACGTTCGTGCCATGGCGCGCCGCTCCGGCGGTGCGTTAGAGACGCATTCCCCTCGGAGCCCTCGGTCCGGCGGCCGCCACGCGAGTGCGGCGCGGGAGCGGGCATGGAACGAAGAACGATTTCCGGCGCGGACCGTGCCGGTGGGCGAGAGTCCGGCGCGAGCCTCGTCGAGACCGTCGTGGTGCTCGCCGTCGCGGGCATCCTGCTCGGTGCGGCCTGGCCAAGCGCGGCCGACCTGCTCGACGTCGTGGCATTGCGCTCGGCGGCGGTCCGCTTCGCGGCGGCGCTGTCGCGCGGGCGCATCGCCGCGCTGACCGAGGGCCGCGCGTGGCGGCTGCGGCTCGACGGCATCACGCGCTTCGTGATCGCGCCGCTCGACGGCGACGCGACACCCGAGGATCTGCCCGATCGCGCCTTCTTCGCCGCGGCCACGTCCGGTGGCGACGTGCGCTTCTTTCCCTCGGGTCTGGTGGACAACGCGACCTTCACGCTCGGCATCGGCGACGCGCGCCGTCGCGTGATCGTCAATCAACGCGGCCGCGTGACGGTGGAGTGAGCGATGCGCACTGGTGTGACGGTGAAGCGATCGTTCGGCCTGCGCTCGGAGTCCGGCTTCACGCTGATCGAGGTGCTCGCGGCGGCGGGACTGCTCGCCTCGGCGGGGATCGTCGCGACGCTCGCCGCGGTGGCGATGCTGCGCCTCGAGCGTGCCGCGCACGCCGAGGCGGTGGGGCTCGCGGTCGCCGGCGAGAAGCTCGAGGAGCTGATGTCGCGGCGTCCGGACGCGCGCGCCGGCGGCAACGACGAGACCGACCTCGACGGGGTGCACGTCACGCGCGTGTGGCGGGTGATCGACAGCGCGCCCGCGCCGGGGCTCGAGCGGCTCGAGGTCACGGCGCGCTGGGACCGCCCGCGCACGACGCTCCTCACCATCGTCGCGGCGGTCCCGGGCGCCGAAGTGCTGCCGTGACGCGGCGGCATGGCGAAGCCGGCTTCACGGCGGTCGAGCTGCTGGTCGCGTGTGCCGTCGGCGCGCTGGTGCTGGTCGGCGGACTCGAGCTGCTGCGCGTCCACGTCGCCGTCGCGCGTCTGCTGCAGGTGCGGCTCGCGGCGCTCGGCGGCACCGCGTGGGCACTCACGGTCGCGTCGCGCGACGTCGCGACGGCCGGTGGCGACCCGCGCCGCGCTGGTGTCGACGCACTGCCGACGGCGGCTGTGGATCGCGCGATCCTCGGCGCGGATCGCGACGGCGACGGGTCTGTCGATCCCGCGACCGCGGAGCGCGTGACGCTGGCGTGGTCCTCGAGCGGCGGTGGACGGCTGGTGCGCTGGCTCGGCAACCAGTCGGTCGGCATCGCGGCGACGGTGCGCTCGACGGATCTTCGCTTCCGCTACTTCGACGGCGCGGGCGCCGAGCTCACCGGTCCGGGCGGCGTGCTCGACGCGGCGACGCGGCAGCGCGTGCGTCTCGTCACCGTCGCGCTCGAAGCGACCGAGCAGTCCGGAACGATGGCCGCGAGCACCGCGCTGCGCGGCGCCGCGGCGCTGCGCACGCGGATGGAGGGACGCTGACGTGCGGCACAGCCGACCGCGTGACGAGCGCGGGCTCGCGCTGCTCGCGGCGGTCCTGATCCTCACGCTGCTCGCGGCGATCACCACGGCGACGCTGTGGCTCGTGCGCAGCGAGCTCTGGGTCGCGGGCAGCGCGCGGGCGTTCGCGCAGGCGCGCTTGTCTGCGGAGGCGGGCGCGTGGCACGCGCTGTCACGGATCGCGCCGGGCGGCGACTTCGCGGCACTGCTCGCGGGCACCGGCGGACTCGCCGACGCAGCGGATCCGGGGCCGCTGCCGATGCCCGGCGGCGGCTTCGTCGAGTTTCCGGGGCCGCCGTTCGGCTACGCGGTCACGGTGCACGCGATCGACTCCGAGCGCGTTCGTCTGCGCTCGACCGCGACGTCGGTGCGCGGCGCACGGCGCGTCGTCGACGCGACCGTCGGACGCACGGCCGATCCGTACGCGCCGGCCGCGCTGGTCGTACCGTCGGGGACGATCGCGATCGCCCCCGCGCTGTCCGGGCTCGCCCCGGACGCGGGCGGCGTTCTCGTCGACGCGTCGAGCCCGGTGGACGGCACGCAGGCGGTCGTCGCCGCGTCGGACGGCGATGCGGCCGCCGCCGCGTGGTCGAGCCTCGCCGCGAGCGCGGCCACGCTGCTCGGCGGCACCGCGCGCGTGCGTGTGCGGCCTTTCGACGTCACCGCGTTCGCGGCTGCGACGGGGCTCGCCGCGGTGCAGGCGGAGGAGCTGACGACGGCACGCGGTACCGCCGGAGCTCCGGTTGCCCTGCGCGTCGCGCCGGGAGCGGCCCCGCTGCTGCAGGGACACGGCGTGGTGCTCGTCGTCGGGGATCTCGTCGTCGACGGGCCGCTCGACTGGCGCGGCGTGCTCTACGTCGCGGGAGAGCTGCACGTACGCGGTCCGGCGTGCCGCGTCGACGGCGTGGTCTGGGCGAACGCGCTCCGTCTCACGACGGGCTGTTCGCTGCGCTTCGATCGGGCGGCGGTGACGGCCGCGGACGGAGTCCTGCGCCTGCCGCGCCTGCCGACGCTGCTGGCGCTCGATGATGCTTGACGCCGAGCCGGGTGCCGAGCAGATCCGCGACCACGGCGTGCCCGTAGGCGTTCAGGTGCCGCCACTCGGGGTAGTACGTGTGCGGCCCTCCCGCGGCGACGCTCGCCCGCGTCGCGCGCCCGAGGGCGGGCAGGGCGTCGATCACCTGCACGCCCTGCTGCCGGAGGAGGTCCGTGAAGACGCGCTGCGGTCGCTGGAAGTCGGCGCCGAGGCGGCGCAGCGCCTCGCGCCGTGCCGGGTCCGCGAAGATCTCCACCTGCCACAGCTCGGGCAGGATCAGCACGACGGGCTGCGCGCCGATCGCGCGCGTGCGGCGCACGAACTCGAGCAGCAGCCGTCCGGTCATCGCGTAGCGCTTGCGCTCGTCGTCGGGCAGCGGGTCGGCGTACATCGGGTGCAGGTACGGCGTCCGCGCGGCGTCGCCCTCGCTTCCGACGCCCAGGGTGGGCCAGTCCTTCCGCGACAGCTCGGCGATCGCGTTCAGCAGCGCCGAGCGGCGCATGATCGACCGGTAGACCTCGATCGCGGCGTGCAGCGGGCGCGAGTACGGCACCGGCACGCCGTGCAGCTCGAGCGTGTCGTCGGCGCCGACGGTGAACCACGGCTTCGGGTACTGGAACGTCCCGCGGCTCATGTTGTCGTTCAGGTCGTTGCCGATGAAGAGTGCGAGGACGACCACGTCCGGCGACCAGCGCGCCGCCTCCTCGTCGAGCACCAGGAGCTGCTGGTCGGTTCCCCAGCCCGGGGTCGCGAAGCTCAGCATCTCGACGTCGCCGCCGTCGAGCCGGGCGACGTAGGTCTCGTCGTCGCCGACGCCGTCGCCCCACGTCTGCGAGTCGCCCAGGACGGCGATGCGGCGTTTGCCGGGGATCCGCTCCGTCGGGTGTGACGGACCGCGTTGCCCGTCGGCATTGATCGTGACGAACGTCACGAACTCGTCACCGCCGTAGGTTCCGGCGAGCCCGGGGCGGTTGTGCCAACCGAACAGCGGATGCGGCTCGGCGAAGTACACCCGGTTCCGCATGTGGGGGCGGAACTCGTAGCCCACCGCGCGTGCGAGAAGCTCGCCCCCGAGGGCTCCGAGGACGAGACCGAGCGCGATCAGGGCCGCGCGCGTCGCGTTCGAGGGCCGATCGTTGGATGGCGTCCGCATCATGATCTGCGCTGCACCGACGCGTCGTTGGCGTGAAGGATCGCGCGCTCCGTCAAGAATTTGTCGCCCACCGCTCGTCGTGCCGACCGGACGTTACTGAAAACCGTTGGCCGAACAAGGGCTTGCGATCTGCAGGGGAAGACGCGCGGCGGAACGGTGCTTGCAAAAGGCTGAAGCCGGGAGGGTTTCGGTGGAGCACGTGGATCGGACACGGCCATCTCCGGGAGCGACGGAGCGGACTGCGGGGGCACGCACGGGCAATGGGAGCCTGCGGCGGCGTCTGCTCGCGCAGGACGGCTGGACGCTGATGGAGACCATGGTGGTGACGAGCATCATCGCCATCCTGTCCGCCATCGCGATCCCGCAGTTCAGCGCGCTGTCCGTTCAGATGCAGACCGGGTCGGCCGCGAACGAGCTGCTCGGCGACGTCGAGTACGCCCGCACCATGAGCCAGCGCACCGGCACGCCGTACTACATCACGGTGACCGGCGGCACCGGCGTCAATTACAAGGTGCAGCGTGCGGTCAACCCGCTCGCGATCGCGCCGGGCACCGATCCGACGGTGCGCACGGTCACCCTCGGCACCAAGATGCCGAGGGTCTCGTTCGCGCAGAACGGCACTGCCGTGGACTGCTTCGGAACGAGCCGCGGCACCGCGACGCCGAGCACGCAGCTGGTCTTCAACACGCGCGGCCTGCCGAGCGCCTCCTCGGCCTACTTCGTCGGCTCCGACGACGGCAAGAACACCTACGTCGTCTCGGTGACCGGCGCCGGAAGGGCGCGGCTCTGCCGCCGCGTCGGAGCGGGGTGGCGATGAAGATCTTCCGGATCGTGCGCCGCAAGCGCGCGTCGCGTGACCAGCGCGGCTTCACCATCGTCGAGACCATGGTCGCGATCGGCATCATGGCGGTCGCGTTCCTCGGCATGGCGAGCGTGCACGCCATCTCGGCGCGCGCGCAGTCGCTCGGCCAGAACGAGGGCCTCGCGCGCTTCGTCGCCGACCAGCAGCTGGAGCTCATGCGCCGCACCGCGGTCGGCGCCATCCAGTCCTACACCGGCAGCACCACCGTCCAGGGCGTGAACTTCGGCATCACGCGGACGGTCTCCAACGTGACCATGGGCAAGAAGGTGGTCGTCACGACGACGTGGACCGACCGCTTCGGCCCGCGCTCGCTGACGCTCACGACCATCGTGAGCCAGGTGACGAATCCGTCATGATGCTTCTCGAAGGAATCTCCTCCTGCCTCCGTCGTGCAGGCGTCCGCCGCCCTCGTCCCGGCTGCGGGCTGCATCGCGAGCGCCGCGGGCGTCTGCGCGACGAAGCGGGCATGACCATCATGGAGCTGCTCGTCGGTGCGGGCATCTCGCTGTACGTCATCGGCACCGTGTTCGCGGCGGTGCGCGTGCAGGGCCGCAGCGCCGCGTACCAGACCGGCATGGCCGACGCGCAGATCACCAGCCGCGGCGCCGGCGAGCTGCTCCTGCAGGACATGCGCATGGCCGGCTTCGGCATGCTGGGCGTGTCGCCGTCGGACGCCGAGAACTATCCGCCGATCGACGTCGACACGAGCGGTGGCGTCACGACGGTCACCCTGCGCGGCGCGTTCGCGAACGTGAGCACGACGCTCGCCGGCGCGGCGAGCGCGGGGCAGACGACTCTCAGCGTCAACCCGCCGACGTCGGGCACCTTCTCCACGGGCAACCTGGTCCTCGTCGACAGCGGCCTCTCGTCGGAGGTCTTCACGATCACGAGCGTCGGGTCGAACGCCGGTCTCATCCAGATCGGTCTGTCCGGCCAGCTGCACAACGCCTACCCGCTCGGTCCGTTCGTCACGCAGCTCGAGGTCGTCA
This sequence comes from Binatia bacterium, assembly GCA_046327915.1. Taxonomy (GTDB): domain Bacteria; phylum Desulfobacterota; class Binatia; order UBA12015; family UBA12015; genus VGTK01. The sequence goes on from JAXLXO010000011.1 coordinate 16,254, forward strand.
ACTACACGTACGGCACCGAGAGCGGGAAGAAGGTGCTGCGACGCAACGGCCAGGTCGTCGCCGAGAACGCGCCGGTGTTCCAGCTGCAGTACGTCGCGGACGACGGCACCGTCTCCGCCACACCGGGCGACAGCGTGCGCTCTGTGACGATCAACTTTCAGGCCGCCGAGCCGTCGGCGCTGCCCGACAATCCGGCCGCGAAGTCGAACGTCACGACGGAAGCCAACATGCGGAATCTCGCGTTCCGCTTCTCGATGAGCTGAAGGCCATGAAGAGCGTGCGCAACGAGCGGGGCATCGTGATGGTGGTGGCGCTGGGCATCGTGCTCGCGCTGGCGGCGATGTCCCTGACGCTCGCGCGGAGCGGGCAGACGTCGACGCTGACCGGAGCGCTGTCCGCGCAGCTCGCCAACGCGTTCTACCTCGCGGACGGCGCCGCGTACCACGCGCTCGGCGATGCGACGCTCTACGTGCCCGACAACACGACTCGCCAGGTCGACCTGTCCGGCGGATCGACCGCCATGAACAGCTCGGCCTACGTGAAATTCGCGCTGTACCGATCCCTGCCCGGCAACCTGCTGGTGCGGACGACGGACGGCAAGGTGCGCCCCGGCCAGTTCGGCCAGAACGAGGGCCTCGGGAAGATGTACTTCTTCACCGTGGACGGCGTGAAGAACCCGACCAACGCAGGTGTCGACCCCAAGGGCGCGGTGCAGATGCAGGCCGCGAAGCCGGGTCCCTGCGCTGATTGCGGTTCCTGAATGCGTCCCGGCCGTCGGGGGTGGACCATGGGCAGTTCGACGTGTCGCGGCCGCGTTCTCGTGCGTGGCCGCGCGATCGCCGTCATCGTGGCGGCGGCGTGCCTCTTTGCGACGCCGGCGCGCGCGCTCGACACCGACATCTTCACCGGCACGCAGGTCGACCCCAACGTCCTCGTCGTCTTCGACAACTCCGGATCGATGGGTCTGCAGGCGTACAACACGTACCCGAACACGATCTACACCGGTACGTACGCGTCGGGGACCGTCTACTCGCGCTGCGCGAACAAGAGCGGCGTGTCGGGCGGTGACGTCAACGCGAACTGCACGTGCAGGAACGTGCAGACGAACTGGGTGGTGGACAACAGCGCCTGCCGCACCAGCGTCGTCGACATCCTGCCGCCGCCGTCCGGTGACGACATCGACGACCGCGAGTCGCGCCGCAAGGTCGGCAACCGCCTGAACTTCGAGACCACTCCGCCGAAGAACTGCACGCTCGATCCGTTCGATCCGTGCACGAGCAACGCGCAGTGCCCGGGGACCGGCAACCTGTGCTCGGCGCAGAACAAGATGGCGGTGGCGCAGGGCGTGATGACGTCGGTCATCAACGACCCCGCGAACGCGAACGTCCGCTTCGGCCTCATGAACTTCAACCCGTCGGGCATCGACTACAACTCGATGAACTACTCGAGCTCGACCGCGATCACGACGTGGCACGTCACCAACCAGAACAAGTTCCTCGTTCCGGTGCAGGACAACACCGCCGTCGTCGCGCTCGAGCCTGACCACGCAGATCTCGAACATGACGGCGAACGGCGGCACGCCGACCGTGCACCGCCTGATCGACGCGTGGAACTACTTCAACGGCAGCGTGACCAAGTCCGGCTGGTCGTCGCCGGTGCAGTACACCTGCCAGCGCAACTACGTGCTGATGGTGACCGACGGCATCCCCGAGGTGGAGGCCGACTTCAACACGACGCCGCAGTCCTCGTGCACGTTCAACCGCGTCAAGGGCTTCGTCGGCAATCCCGGTGACCTCAACGGCGACGGCAAGGAGAATCCGGCGAGCCCGAACTATCTCGCGACGACCGGCGAGATGTTCAACTGCGGCTCGGACTACCTCGACGACGCGATGCAGAAGATCCGCGGTCTGTTCCCGCTGGGGAACTCGCAGAATCAGCCGCTGTCGCTGTACGCGGTGTCGTTCGGCTTCGACTACTGCCAGCCGCCGGCGAGCGGTGACACGAGCCCGGGCGGTGGATCACTCCTGTACCGCGCATCGAAGAAGTACGGCGGCGGCGACTGCCTGTCGGCGACCGAGCCGGACGAGCTCGACGACGCGATCCGCGAGGCGATCAACCTGATCAAGAACGACGCGCAGTCGTTCGTCGCACCCGTCGTGCCGGTCAGCCAGACCAACCGCACCGAGTCCGGCGACCGTCTGTACGTCGCGTTGTTCGCGCCGCGGGAAGGCCAGCAGGAGTGGCCGGGCAACATCAAGAAGTACCGGCTCGACCGCAACAACGGCACCATCTGCAACGCGAGCGTGACGACGTGCACGTCGGGCGGCGCCGGCGCCGCGACCACCGCGGACGGCACGATCCTCGGCACCGCGGAGTCGTACTGGGACTCGAGCACCGGCGGCCCATCGGGCAGCTCGGTGACGTCGGGCGGCGTCGGCGCGGTGCTGCAGCAGATGAACGTCGCGACCCGGAAGATCTACACCTACACCGGCACCGCGACCGGCAACCTCGGCGGCGTGGCGCTCACCGCCGCGGCGCAGGCGTTCGCGAAGGCGAACACCAACATCACGCCCGCGAAGCTGGGCTTGACGGGCGTCGAAGCGACCACGGCCGAGAAGGACAAGCTGATCGACTACGTCTACGGGTACGACTCGTACGACCGGAACAGCAACGGCAACACGACCGAGAAGCGCAGCTGGATCCTCGGCGACATCATCCACTCCGTGCCGCTGATCGTGAACTACGACGGCACCGGAACGAACTCGCTGATCATCGTCGGCGCGAACGACGGCATGCTGCACGCGTTCGACGACGCGACCGGTGCGGAGCAGTGGGCCTTCGTCCCGCCCGACATTCTCGCCAACCTGAACAACCTGCGTCCCGGAGAGTCGGGAACGCATCCCTTCTTCGTCGACTCGTCGCCGAAGATGAAGATCGTCACGGCGGGCTCGCAGAAGATCCTGGTGTTCGGCCTCGGCCGCGGCGGTCGCGCGTACTACGCGCTCGACATCACGAGCAAGACCGCACCGACGCTGCTCTGGCGCGTCAACAACGCCGTCAGCGGCTTCGCGGAGCTCGGCCAGACGTGGTCGACGCCGGCCCTGTCGCGCGCCGCGAACGGCGGCTCGCCGGTCGACGTGGCGGTGTTCGGTGGCGGCTACGATCCGTACTTCGACACGCCGGACACGAGTGCCGCGAACCCGAGCTCGCCGATGGGCCGCACCGTGTACATGGTGAACCTCATCACCGGCGCGCTGATCGCGAGCGGCGGCGTGCAGACGCACGCGATCCCGAGCGATCCGCTGCTGTTCGACGTGAACGGCGACGGCATCTTCGACCGCGGCTACGTCGGCGACATGGGCGGCAAGCTGTGGCGCCTCTCCGACAGCTTCACGATGACGAAGCTGTTCAGCACGCCGAACGGGCAGCGAATTTTCTACCAGCCCGACGCGGTCATCAACAACGGCTCGGTCATGGTCTACTTCGGCACGGGCGACCGCTCGAGCCCGATGTCGACGTACTTCACCGATCGCTTCTACGCGGTGCGCGACGACGGCACGAACAACCTGCAGGAGAGCGATCTCGTGAACGTCACGAGCCGGGTCGTCCAGCCGGGCAGCACGCAGTACGACGACCTGCTCGAGGAGATCGGCGACGATCACGGCTGGTTCCTCGTGCTCGGCGGCAGCGGCGAGAAGGTCCTGTCGCCGCCGACGGTCTACTTCAACATCGCGTTCTCGACGTTCATCCCGTCGACCGCGGTCTGCCAGGCCGGCGGCACGGCGCGCGTCTACGTGGTCGATCCGCTGGTCGGCGGTCCGACGACCGACCTCGCCAACACCACGGGCGGTGGCCTCGGCGGCGGCACGTCGACCGGCGGCGGCTTCGGCTCGGGAGCGAGCGGGGCCCTGATCGCGGCGGACCGTTTCGTGTCCGTCGGACAGAGCATCCCGACGTCGCTGAAGGTCACCTTCGGCGACAACGAAACCAAGGCGTTCTTCGGCGTGACCAAGGGCGGCGGCATCGCGCTGCAGCCCCTGCTGCTGCCGCAGATCGCCTCGAACGTGATCCCGGTGTCCTGGCGCCAGGGTTGGTAGGAGGAGGAAAGCGCATGAAACCACGGCACGGCGCGATGATGCACTGCATCGTCGGGCTTCTGATCGCCATCGGCATGGCGCTGCCCGCGAGCGCGCCGGCCGCGGACGTCACCGTCGTCAGCGGCGCCGTGACGTACGTCGCGAGCGACGTCGTCGAGGTTTCCGGCCGGCGGGGCCTGATCGTCCCCGGAACCTCGATCACCAGCGAGGGCCGTGAGGTCTCCCTGAAATCGATCGTGGTGGGCATGCCCGCCGAGCTCGAGATCGCCCCCGACGGGAAGGCGCTGTCGCTCCGGGTAAAAGGAGCGGTTGAGTAAACTACGCGGAAAGCGAATATACCTTCGGGCGGCGCGTCTATGACGAGTGAGTACGAGGTTCTCGGTTCAGGAAGGGCTAACGCCACCCCCTCCGACCGTTGTACTCGTGCTTCGACCTCGTAAGCGACGGGGCCGTTCCGATCGGTGGACGTGGGCGGTGGGGTTCCTCCTCTCCCCTGCCGCTCACGTCCGCCGGTGCCTTCACCCGACTTCGTAGAGGAGGATTCCGTCGCGTTCCTCGCGACGAATCTCGCCGCGCGCGCGCAGCATCTCGAGGTGCGCGATGGTTTCCATCACCGCGGCGCCCGCCTGGAAGCGGTCCTTCGGGTTCTCGAACACCCAGCGGAAGACGCGTCGCGCGACGTCGCACGCGCTGGCGGGAGCGGCACGCAGGACGTCCTTCATCTCGCCCGCGCGCGCCTCGTGGTGGCGGATCAGCTGCCGCGCGCGATGCCGGTGGTCCTCGTAGACGCCGCCGTGCGCCGGGCACACCAGCCGGACGTCGAGTGCCGCGACCTTCTCCTGCGACGCGACGAAGTCGCCGAGCGGATTCTGCGGGCCCGTCGCGTACACGCCGACGTGCGGCGTGATGCGCGGCAGCAGGTGATCGCCGACGAAGAGCACGCGGTCGTCGAGGTCGAGGAAGCAGCAGTGGCCGGGCGTGTGGCCCGGCGTCCAGACCACCTGCAGGCGTCGCCGCCCGATCTCGAGCACCTCGCCGTCGGTCAGCAGATGGTCCGCCTCGGTGACCGGGTGGAAGGTGTTGGCCCAGAAGTCCATCGGCTTCGGCGCGTCCACGGGCTCGGTCGGGATCGGCATGCCGTGCCGCCGCGAGTGGCGGACCATGTCCTCGGGCCCGGCGTGCAGCGCGTAGTCGATGCGCTCGAGCTCCGCCGGATGGATGTGCACCCGGCAGCCGGACTCCGCGCGCAGCGGACGCGACGCCCCGAAGTGGTCCGGATGGTGGTGCGTCGCGAGCAGGTGCGTGACGCTCGACGGCGTGATGCCGAGCGACGCGAGCGCACCGGCGAGCGCGTCGCGGCTCGTCTGCAGCGCGACGCCGGTGTCGATCAGCGCCCAGGGACCGCCGCAGTCGACCAGCCAGACGTTGATGATCGTCGGCTTCGACGGCAGCGGCAGGAAGATCTCGAAGACGCCCGGTGCGACTTCGCGCGTCTTGGCCGGAGCCGGCTCCTCGCCCGGAGCGGCCGGATCCGCGGGCGAGCTCGGCTGCTTCATTCGTGCAGCCGGTCCTTGATCTCGAACGTGACCCGCAGCGTGACCTTCCAGCCGGTCACGCGGCCGTCCTCGACCAGCGCGCGCGTCTCGGTGATCACCGCGTCGCGGATGCCGGAGATGGTCACCGAGGCGCGCGAGATGGCGAGCGCGACCGCGTCCTCGATCGACGTCGTCGACGTGCCGGTGAGATCGATGATCTTCTCGACCATGCTTCCTCCGGAGCTCAGCGCCCGATCGACGCGACCGCGCAGCCGCTGCAGCTCTTCTGGAGCTCGACGATGAAGCGCTCGCAGGTGGCGACGCGCTCCGGCTCGTTGAGCTGCTTCGCGACCTCGAGCGCGTTCTGGGCGGTGTTCTTCGCGTCGTCGTCGCGTCCGACGATGTGGTAGGCCTCGGCGAGCTCGAGCCGCTTGCCGACCGCGGTGGAATCGAGCGCCACCGCCTTCTCGAGGTACTCGACGCCCTTGGTGGTGTTGCCGCCGAAGAGGCGCGGCAGCTTCATCAGCATGCCGCCGCGCGCGGCGAGCGCGTTGGCGTGGTTCGGGTCGAGGCGCAGCACCTCGTCGAGCTGCTTGTTGAGCTTGACGAGCTGCAGGGCGGCCACCGCGATGCCGCCCATCTGCGCGATGCGGCCCTCGGCGGCGAACTGCAAAGCGCGCGTCGGCGTCGTTCGGCATGAGCTCGACGGCGCGGTCGGCGTGGCGCTTCGCGTCCTCGTAGGCGCGCTTGCGCTCGTCGTCGGTGTGCGCCGCCTCGCCCGCGTCGATGAGCTTCTTCGCGGTCGCGAGCTCGCGCGGGCCGTCGTCGCTGGCGGCGCCCGGGGCGATCGCGGTGCCGCCGCCCGCGGGCACGGCTGCCTGCGCGGACGGCGCGTCGGATGCGGTCGTCGCAGCGGCGTCACCGGGGCACGCGGGCTCGCCCGCGGCGCCGTCGGCCCCCGGACAGGCCGCCCCGGCGGGGCCCGCGCACGCGAGCAGGAGCAGCAGGACCGCGACGGCGCGTCGCGCGCGCGGGCGCTCGCGAGGCCGCTCGGCGCGGCCGCTATGCGGTCGGCTGCGAGGCCGCGCGCAACGGGTGGATGCGGATGATTCATCGTTGACTTCGATCTTTCGCGCCCCGTACGATCGCGCGCCACCCGATACTAGCAAGACCGTCACGAACCTACACCGCAGGGCCCCGAAATCCGGACATGAACCGCCAGTCATCCATCCGCCGCAACGCGTCCCTGGAAAAGGCAAACCGTCTGCTGCTCGCGTTCTCCGAGGCCACACCCGAGCTCGGCGTGATGGATCTCGCCCGCCGCGTGGGCCTGAACAAGAGCACGGTGAGCCGCTTCGTCGCCACGCTGCACGAGCTCGGCCTGCTCGAGCGCGTCGATCACGGCCGCAAGTACCGCCTCGGTCTGCGCGTCTTCGAGCTCGGCACGCTGGCCGCGCGCCACCGCCCGCTCTACGCGCAGGCGGAGCCCGCGGTCGAGAAGCTCGCGGCGCAGCTGCGCGAGACGGTCACGCTCGCCGTGCTGCTCGGCCGCGACCTGGTCTTCCTGCACAAGGCGGACCGCGGCGTCGACGCGGCGTCGGCCGCTCTCGGACGCCGCTACCCCGCGCACTGCAGCGCGTCCGGCAAGGCGCTGCTCGGGCTTCTCCCCGCGGACGAGCGTGCCGAGTATCTCGCGTCGCGCCTGGTGCGGCGCACCGAGAGCAGCATCGTCGTGCCGCGCATCCTCGAGCGCGAGCTCGAGATGGCGAGCGAGCAGGGCTACGCGGTCGACCACCAGGAGTTCATGGTCGGCGTGCGCAGCATCGCGGTCGCGATCCACGACCGCACCGGCGCGGCCGTCGCCTCGATCGGCGTCAGCGGCGCCGCGCGCCGCATCACGCCGGCCAACGTGCCGACCATCGCCGCGCAGCTGCAGCGCGTCGCGACCGACGTGTCGCGGCGTCTCGGCCATCGCCCGCTGGTCCGCGTGCGTCCGCCCGCGATGCTTTCGGATGCATCTGCCGTAGGCTAGCTCTGCGGCATGGCCGCGCTGCCCCTGGCCGGCGTTCGCATCCTCGCCGCGAGCCAGCTCGGGGCGGGACCGTGGGCGCTCACGCTGCTCTCGGACCTCGGCGCGGACGTCGTCAAGATCGAGCCGCCCGGGCGCGGCGACGAGGCGCGCAACGTGCCGCCGTTCGCCGAGGCGGACGACTCGATCTACTTCCAGTCGCTGAACCGCGGCGCGCGTGGCTTGACGCTCGACCTGCGCTCCGACGCCGGACGCGACGTCCTGCGCCGCCTCGTCGCGACGACCGACGCGGTCTACAACAACCTGCGCGGCGGTGAGCCCGCGCGTCTCGGCCTCACGTACGATGCGCTGCGCGACGCGAATCCGCGCGTCGTGTGCTGCTCGCTGTCGGGCTTCGGCCAGACCGGACCGCGCGCCAACGAGCCCGGCTACGACTTCGTGATCCAGGCGTATGCCGGCTTCATGAGCCTGACGGGCGCACCCGACGGTCCGCCCGAGCGCTGCGGCGTGTCGATCGTCGACTTCTCGGCGGGCCTTCTCTCGATGCTCGCGCTGATGATCGGCCTGCACCAGGCGCAGCGCACGGGTGCGGGCTGCGACGTCGACGTGAGCCTCTACGACACCGCGCTGTCGATGCTGAACTACCTCGCGGGCTGGACGCTGAACCGCGACTGGCACCCGCAGCGCACCGCGGACGGCGCGCACCAGACGCTCGTCCCGGCGCAGACCTTCCGCACGTCGGACGGCTTCATGGTCGTCATGTGCCTGAAGGAGAAGTTCTGGCAGGCGCTCTGCGAGCGCATGGAGCGCAAGGACCTCCGCGACGATGCGCGCTTCGCATCGTTTGCCGACCGCTACGCGCACCGCGCCGCGCTGATCCCGCTGCTCGCGTCCGACTTCGCGCGCCGCACGACCGGCGACTGGCTGGAGCTGCTGCGCGGCCACGTGCCGTGCGGGCCGGTGTACTCGGTCGAGGAGGCGCTCGCCGACGAGCACGCGATCGCACGCGACATGGTGACCGGCATCGACCACCCGACGTTCGGCTGGCTCCGGCAGGTAGGGACGCCGCTCAAGATGGCCGGCGTGACGCCGGTCCATCGCCGCGCGCCCCGGCTCGGCGAGCACACCGACGCGATCCTGGGCGAGGCGGGCTACTCCGCCGGCGAGATCGCGCGGCTGCGCGCCGCCGGCGTGGTTTGAAGCCCGCGGCGCGCTCCTCTAGGACCGTCGGCACACCCGAAAGGACGAGAAACGGATGCCGCTACCGGACTGGTTCCACGAGGTCGCCCGCCGCGTCAGCAACCGCGGACGCTGGGGCGCCGACGACGAGATCGGCACGATCAACCTGATCACGCCCGAGGCGACGCGGCGCGGCGCCGCCTGCGTCAAGCGCGGCGCGTCGTTCTCGCTCGCGCTGCCGCTGCACCACGACGGCGTGCAGACCGGGCGCATCCCGAACCGCGTGAACCCGATCCACACCATGATCGGCATCAACACGGCGTTCACCGGCGATCGCGACAAGGTGTGCCTGTCGGACGACATGATCGTCATGGGGCTGCAGGCGGCGACGCACTGGGACGGTCTCGCGCACGCGAGCTACGAGAACCGCCTCTACAACGGCTTCTCCGCCGCGACGGTCGTCGCGGAGGCCGGTGCCACGAGGTGCGGCATCCACAAGCTGAAACCGGTCGTGACGCGCGGCATTCTGCTCGACGTCGCGCGCGCGAAGGGCGTCAAGCGGCTCGACGCGGGCTATCCGATCAAGCCCGCGGATCTCGACGAGGCGCTCGCGATGGCGAAGCTGTCGGTCGAGCCGGGCGACGTCCTGCTCGTGCGCACGGGGCAGATGGAGCACCTGCAGACCGGCGACAAGGACGCGTACCGTCTGCCGAGCCCGGGCCTCACCGTCGCCACGGCGCCGTGGTTCCGCGAGCGCGACGTCGCGGCGGTCGCGACCGACACCATGCCGTTCGAGGTCTATCCCTGCGAGGACGAGACGGTGCTGTTCCCGGTGCACCTGCTGCACCTCGTCGAGATGGGCATGACGCAGGGGCAGAACTGGTATCTCGACGGCCTCGCCGAGGACTGCGCCGCGGACGGCGTGTACGAGTTCCTGCTGAGCGCCACGCCGGAGCCGGTGGTCGGCGGAGTCGGCAGCCCGGTCAATCCGGTCGCCACCAAGTAGCACGGGGAGCGCGGTGGACCTGTCGTACACGGAAGAGGAGGAGCGCTTTCGCGCCGAGCTGCGCGCGCACCTCGAGGCGAGCGTCCCGCGCGAGGAGCCGCCCGAGGACTTCGACGACGAGTTCCTGTGGATGCTCGAGTTCCAGCGCCGCATGCACGCGGGCAACTGGGTCGGCATCCACTGGCCAGCAGTACGGCGGCCGCGACGCGACGCCGATGCAGCAGGCGATCTTCGCCGAGGAGATGGCGCGCGTGCGCGCGCCGCAGATCGTGAACCGCGTCGCGATCAACAACGTCGGCCCGACGCTGATGCACTTCGGCACCGAGGAGCAGAAGAAGCGCTATCTCCCCGGCATGCTGTCGGGCGACGAGATCTGGTGCCAGCTCTACTCGGAGCCCGGCGCGGGATCGGATCTCGCGTCGCTGCGCACGCGCGCCGAACTCGACGGCGACGACTACGTCGTCACGGGCCAGAAGGTCTGGACGAGCTACGCGCAGCACGCGCGCTGGGCGATCCTGCTGGCGCGCACGGATCCCGACGCGCGCCAGCACCGCGGCATCTCGTATCTGATCGTCGACATGAGGGCGCCCGGCATCGAGCTGCGGCCGCTGCGTCAGATGACCGGCGCGTCGGAGTTCAACGAGGTCTTCATGGACGCGGTGCGCGTGCCCCGCGCGAACCTGATCGGTGCGGCCAACGAGGGCTGGCGCATCGCGCAGGTCACGCTCGCGCACGAGCGCGGCACCAACTACGCGATCAAGGAGCAGGTGATCGCACGCATCAACGTCGACGAGCTGCTCGCGCAGGCGACGCAGGCCGGGCGGTCGTCGGAGCGCAACGTCCGCCAGCGGCTCGCGCAGCTCTACCTCGAGACCGAGATCATGCGCTTCATGAACCTCGAGATGCTGACGCGGGTCGGGCGCGGCGAGACGCCGGGCGCCGAGACCTCGATCGTCAAGACGTTCTGGGCGGACCTTTCGCAAGCGATCGGCGACGCCGGCGTCGAGCTCCTCGGCGACCACGGCCTGCTGCTGCGCGGCTCGCCGCACTCGGTCAAGTCGGGGCGCTTCGCGCAGCACCTCATGTTCTCGCGTGCCGCGACCATCGCCGGCGGCACCAGCGAGATCCAGCGCAACATCATCGCGCAGCGCATGCTCGGCCTGCCGCGCAGCTAGCTCATCTTCACGGATCACGGAGCGAGGAAATGTCGAGTCAATCCAAAGGCAGCCTGGGGAACTTCTTCGAGGACTTCGAGGTCGGCAGCGAGCTCGTGTGTCCGACGCCGCGCGTGCTGACGTCGGCCGAGACCGCGTGGCACATCGCGACCACCAACGACCGCACGCCGCGCTTCTGCGGCGCGGAAGGAACGTCCACCCGCTGGTCGTGTTCCACCTCGTGATCGCGCAGACGGTTCGCCAGGTGTCGCTCAACGCGCGCGCGAACCTCGGCTACGCCGGCATGATCTGGCGCGCGCCGGTGTTCCACGGTGACGAGATCACGACGACGATCCGCATCGTCGGCCTGAAGGAGAACTCGAACAAGCAGACCGGCAACGTCTTCGTCGCGACCACGGGCCGCAACCAGAAGGGCGAGACCGTCCTCGAGTACACGCGCTGGGTGATGGTCAAGAAGCGCGACGACACGAAGGCGACGAAGTACCTCGACGAGCCGGTGACGCCGAAGCTCCCGAAGCAGGTCGCGGTCGAGGATCTGCCTGCGTTCCCGGGCGCGCTGCCGACCACGGCGCAGACCGGCGGCAAGTTCTTCTTCGAGGACTACGCCGCGGGCGAGCGCATCTACCACCACGACGGCATGACGGTGAACCACTCCGACCACATGTCGTACACGCGCCTCTTCCAGAACTCGGCGAAGGTGCACTTCGACGAGCTGCGCACGGACGGCAAGCCGCTGGTCTACGGCGGCTTCCCGCTGTCGGTCGCGTACGCGCAGGCGTTCAACGGGCTCGAGAACCGGTCGGGGATCGTCGCGATGAACTCGGGCGCGCACGCGAACCCCTGCTACGCCGGCACGACGATCTACTCGTACACCGACGTGCTGGAGACGCACGCGCTCGGCGATGCTCCTGCGGGCGCGCTGCGCCTTCGCCTCGTCGCCGTCAAGGACGGCGATCCGTCGGAGGAGTCGGACTTCCAGATGCGCGTCTCCGACGGCAAGGGCGGCGAGCGCTACAACCCGCGCGTGCTGCTCGACATGGACTACTTCGAGCTGATGCCGAAGCGCGGCCGCTGAGCGGCGGGAGACGGTCAATGAAGGACTTCGGCGGCAGGATCGCGGTCGTCACCGGCGGCGGCACGGGCATGGGGCGCGAGCTCGTGCGCCAGCTCGCGGCCGAGGGCTGCCACGTCGCGATGTGCGACGTGTCGGCGGACAACATGGCCGAGTCGCGCACGCTCGCGCTCGAGAAGGCTCCCGCCGGGACGCGCGTCACGACGACGGTCGCGGACGTCGCCGACGAGCGGCAGCTCGAAGCGTTCCGCGACGCGGTGATCCGCGAGCACGCGACCGACCACGTGAACCTCGTGTTCAACAACGCGGGCATCGGCGCCGGCGGCAGCTTCATCCGCGACACGCGCGAGGACTGGGAGCGCACGTTCGGCGTCTGCTGGTACGGCGTGTACTACGGCTCGCGCGTGTTCATGCCGCTGCTGCTGAAGAGCACCGAGGGACACCTCGTCAATACCAGCAGCGTGAACGGCTTCTGGGCGTCGCTCGGGCCGCAGACGGCGCACACCGCGTACAGTGCCGCGAAGTTCGCGGTGAAGGGCTTCACCGAGGCGCTGGTCAACGACTGCCGCCTGAACGCGCCGCACGTGAAGGTGTCGCTCGTGATGCCGGGGCACATCGGCACGTCGATCGTGATCAACACCGCGCGCATCATGGGACGCGAGCCGCAGAATCTGAGCTCGGAGCAGCTCGAGGACACGCGCAAGATGATCGCGCGCATGGGCTTCGAGGTCGGCGCCGTTCCCGACGACATGCTGCGCGAGCTTCTGCAGCAGCGTGCCGAGGCGTTCCGCGATCAGGCGCCGATGTCGGCGTCCGACGCGGCGAAGGTGATCCTCGACGGCGTGCGTGCCGAGCGCTGGCGCATCCTCGTCGGCCACGACGCGGAGGTCCTCGACGAGATGGTCCGCGAGACGCCGGAGGAGGCCTACGAGGCGTCGTTCATGGAGCGCTTCGTGAAGGCCGCGGGCTGGAACTTCGGCGGGCGCTCGTAGGACCGCCGACCGGCGACAAATTGTATTCGCGGCGCTACTCCCGCCCCTTCCGGGACCCCGGGGGCGGGGCTAGAGTTCGCCCATCGTGGTGACCTTCGACACCCTGGCCTATGCCAAGCGCCTGCGCGGTGCGGGCCTGACCGATGAGCAGGCCTTCGTGCACGCTGAGGCGCTTGCCACGGCGCTCGGCGAGATTCTCGTGACGAAGCAGGACCTGAACGAGCTGGCGACGAAGGACGACCTGCACCGGCTCGAGCTGGCGACGAAGGAGGAGTTCGCGTCGGTGCGCCAGGAGATGAGCAGCGAGTTCGCGTCGGTGCGCCAGGAGATGAGCGGCGAGTTCGCCGCCGTTCGGCAGGACATGCGCGCGCTGGAGTTGCGCATGACGTTGCGGGTCAGCGCGCTGTTCTCGATCGGGATTGGTGCGCTGGCGGCTGATCAAGCTCGGCTGACCGATCCCGTTTCGCCGGGCGCGGCGCGGATGCGCAGTGCCTCCGCGCCGCGCCCGACTCTCACCCCTTCTCGTACATCGCGACGACGCAGGCCCCGCCGAGGCCGACGTTGTGCTGCAGCGCGAGCTTCGCGCCCTCGACTTGGCGCTTTTCGGCCTGGCCGTTGAGCTGGCTCACCAGCTCGAAGCACTGCGCGAGACCGGTCGCGCCGAGCGGGTGGCCCTTCGACAGCAGTCCGCCCGACGGATTGACGACCCACTTGCCGCCGTACGTGACCTGATCCTCGTCGATGAGACGTCCGCCCTGGCCCTCGGGGCAGAGCTGCAGCGACTCGTACGTGACCAGCTCGTTGGTCGAGAAGCAGTCGTGCAGCTCGATCACCTGCACGTCGTTCGGGCCGTAGCCGCTCATCTCGTAGACGTCCTGCGCCGCGCGCCGCGACATGCCGACGCCGATCATGCCGAGGAAGCCGAGGTTCCAGTCCTCGGGACGGTCGGTCTGCATCGACATCGCCCTGATCTTGACGGGCTTCGAGATGCCGTGCTTCGCCGCGTACTCGGGCGAGCACAGGATCGCCGCGCCCGCGCCGTCGGAGGTCGGGCAGCACTGCATGATGGTCAGCGGGTCGTAGACCATGCGCGACGCGAGGACCTCCTCCAGCGTGCACGCGTCGCGGTACTGCGAGCGCGGGTTGTTCACCGAGTGGCGGTGGTTCTTGACGCTGACCTTGGCGAACTGCTCGGCGGTCGTGCCGTACAGCTCCATGTGCTGGCGTCCGCCGTTGCCGAACATGACCGCGGCCTGCGGCGGCTTCTTCTCCTCTTCCTTGTAGTTCTGCTTGAGGCCCTCGAGCTGCGAGTCGAGCGAGCCCTTGGTCATCTTCTCGAAGCCGAAGCAGAGCACGCACTCGCTCATGCCCGACGTGATCGCCTGCCAGCCGAGGAAGAGCGCGTTCGAGCCGGTCGAGCAGTAGTTGTGGACGTTGAAGACGGGCAGTCCGCCGAGGCCCATCGAGTAGAGCGCGCGCTGTCCCTGCGCGCTCATGCCCGAGACGTACCCGCAGTAGGCCTGCTCGAAGTCCGCGGCCGGGGTCTTCGACATGTCGAGCGCGCCGCGCACCGCCTCTTCCACGAGCTCGACGTAGTTGCGGTTGCAGCGCTCGAACTTGGTCATGCCGACCCCGATCACGCAGACGTCTCTTCCCTTCTTCATGTCGCTCACGTCTCCTGGGTTTGGATTCCGGCTCGTTCGGGCGATCGCCCTACTCGGTGTCGGGAGAAGCTAGTCGGAGCGACGCCCCGAGGGCAAGCGGGTCGTGCGCGGGGCTGAACACTTCATTTCAAGCTTCTTCGGCTGCGGTCGCCAACATCAAGCAAGGCGACCACCTGTCGAGCCGAAGCAGCCCACGAGGACGAGCCATGGATCTGTCGTACACCCCCGAAGAGGAAGCGTTCCGCGCCAAGGTCCGGAAGTGGCTGCAGGAGAACGTCCCGGCCCACGACCAGAACCGGACCCTCGACAGCGCGCGCGCCTGGCAGCGCAAGCTGCACGAGGGCGGCTTCCTCGGCGCCGCGTGGCCGAAGGAGTACGGCGGCGCCGGACTCTCCGAGATGGAGCAGGCGATCCTCAACGAGGAGATGGTCCGCGCGCGCGCGCGCCGCAGGCGATCAACCAGATGGCGATCTGGTGGGTCGGACCCGCGCTGATGAAGTACGGGACCGAGGAGCAGAAGAAGCGCTTCATCCCGAAGATCCTCACCTGCGAGGAGATCTGGGCGACCGGCTACTCGGAGCCGTCGTCGGGCTCGGACATGGCCGCGGCCCGCACCAGCGCCGTGCGCGACGGCGACTTCTACGTCGTCAACGGCCAGAAGATCTGGACCACGCTGGCGCACATCTCGGACTGGTACTTCATCCTCGTCCGCACCTCGACGGAAGGTCCGAAGTGGGCCGGCCTGACGATGCTGCTCATGGACCTGAAGAGCCCGGGCGTGACCATCAAGCCGATCAAGCAGATCGATGGCGGCTCGGAGTTCAACGAGGTCTTCATGACCGACGTGCGCGTCCCGGTCGCGAACCGTCTCGGCGAGGAAGGCCAGGGCTGGGAGATCGTGTCGAGCGCGCTGGTCAACGAGCGCTCGGGCATCGCCGGCAGCATCCGCTCCGACCAGACGCTCGACTGGATCATCAAGACCGCGCAGCAGCAGGGCAAGACGAAGGATCCGAACGTGCGCCAGAAGATCGCCGACCTCGCGATCAAGGGCAGCATCATGCGCTGCGCCGGCCTGCGCTCGATGACCGACGCGCTGAACAAGCGTCTCAACCCGCACCTGTCGGCGGCGATGAAGCTCATGGGCACGCTGCTGGTGCAGGAGTTCTCCGAGACCGGCGTCGAGCTGCTCGGACCCTACGGCGTGCTGATGAACGACAGCCGCGCGCCGTTCGAGGGCAAGTGGGCGAAGCAGATGCTCGGCGACCGCTCGATGACGATCGCGGGCGGCACCAGCGAGGTGCAGCGCAACATCGTCGCGCAGCGCGTGCTCGGACTGCCGCGGCGGTAGCCGCGCGAGGCAGGCGCGGCGGCCTGCCGGTCAGGGCTTCGCGGTCGTGATCGGCAGCGTGAACTCGATCAGCACCGGACCGGAGCCGGTCGCGAGATCGACCCGCGCGTCGACGGTCGGACCGTCGAGCTTCGGCAGCGGCGCCTCGAGCGCGTCGCCCTTCCGCGCCAGCTTGACGGTGCGCGGCGTCTGCGGCGACGCGGCGTCGCGCAGCGTCGCGGTGCCGGACACGCCGTCGAGCGCGAGCGGCGCGCGGTGCAGATCCGACAGGTAGACGCGGATCGTGCCGGCACCGAGCACGACCTCGACGTGCCGCGTGCCCGCCATGCCGACCACGCCGCCGTGCCGCGGCGTGTGATCGTGCACCATCACCTCGTCGGCCTGGTGCGCCGCGTGCGGATTCGTCGCGGCCGTCGGAGCGGGCGGGGCGTCGGCCGCCGCGGCGTGCGAGGAAGCGTACGCGCAACAGAGCAACGTACCGAACGCGGCGACGCACGCCGCGCCGCGCGCGACTCGTGCCGATCCGCGCGCGCGGCGCGCTTCCGGCATCCGATGCGGGTGCGCGCTCAGGCCGGCTGGCTCAGGACGAGCGGAACGCCGTGCGTGTGCGCGACGTCGACGCGCAGCACGCGACGCCCGCCGGCATCGGTCTCGAGCTCGGAGCGCAGGCCGCGCTCCTTCAGGGTCACCTGCGCCGCGCTCAGGTCCGGCACCTCGATCTCGATCTGGAAGAGGCCCTCGCCGCGCGTCGCGACGCTCTCGGCGGCGGGCCCGCTGGTGCCCGAGCGCAGCTCGATCTCGGCCTTGCCGATCGTCAGGAACGCGCTCGACGAGCCGGTCTTCGCGTCGGTCGTGCGGCGCGCGAGCGCGAAGCCGAAGTTCTTCTGGAAGGTCGCGAGCGCCGCGTCGACGTCCTTGACCGCCGCGGTGAGGGTCTTGAGCTGTCCTGCCTGCATGCCGGCTCGCTAACCCTCGCCGCGGTGTGCGTCAACGGCGCGGCTCGTCGGCGCGGTCGCGGTCGCCGGGGACTTGCGCTCGCGCGGCTGCACGCGCAGCAGCGCCGTGATCGGCGTGATGCCGACGATGCGCCAGCCCTTGCTCGGCTGGTTGCCGAGAACCAGGTCGACGGTCTTCTCGCCGGTCGGCAGCGTGAAGTACGCGAGGTCGCCGTCGCGCCGCATGCCCCACCACGCCGCGAAGATGTCGCCGCCGGTGATCTCGAGCGGGTGCTCCGGGTCGGTGAAGACCGTCGTGACCTTGCCGCCGCCCATCACCACCGCGGCGAGCTGTCCGAGGTCGAGCCCGTTGCGGCCGTCGAGCTCGTCGACGGCGCGCTGCGTGACCGACGCGATGTCGACCATCTTGCCGATCTGCTCGGTGTCGTTCGCGTCGATCGCGGACTTCAGCCGCCACAGCGCCCACGTGGGCGTGCTCGGCAGAACCGCGGCGAAGACCCCGACCGCGATCGAGAGGACCGCGCCCACGAGGGCCCCGGCAACGAACCCGCGACGCATCGCACCCCTATATCAGGCCGGGGCGGGGCCGCCCATCCCGGAACCGGACGTCAGGCGGCGGCGGCTTCGCTGCGGAAGCGCGCCATGGTGTCCCGGATCTGGCGCTCGCACTCCGCGACGATCGCGTACGGGTCGTCGCCCGGCTTGCGCTCGATCGGGTCGCCCGCCCAGAAGCGCAGGCGGACGCCCCAGGGGATCGGCTTCATCCCGTGCTGCATGATGCGCCACGAGTTGTCGATGCAGACCGGCACGACGGGCGCGTCGGGCGCCTCCTTCAGCAGGGTCACGGTCCCGACCGGCTTGAACGGTCCGAGCTCGCCGCCGCGCGCCCGCGTGCCCTCGGGGTAGATCACCGCCGAGCAGCCGTACGCGACCACCTCGCGCGCGAGCTTGTGGATCGCCTTGACGGCGCTCTCGCGGTCCTTCCGGTCGATCAGCGCGTGCCCGCCCCGGCGCAGCTGCACCGAGATCGAAGGAATCCACTTCGCGAGCTCCAGCTTCGAGATGTACTTCGGAAAGTTGGTGAAGAACTGCCAGCCGAACACCGGAATGTCGAACATGCTCTGGTGGTTCGAGACGATGATGTACGACGTGCGGGGCTTGATGTTCGGCGAGCGCTCCACCTCGACCCGGATGCCGGCGAGGCGCATGTCCGCGATCAGGACGCTCTGCAGCGCGCCCATGACGTAGTCGCTCGGCGTGCGGCCGAACAGGAACGTGATCCGCATGATCACGTCGAAGACCAGGAGCGTCAGCCCGAAGGCGACGGCGAAGAGGACGGTCCCGACCCAGCTCAGGATGGTGCGCATGGCCAGCGCCCGAGCTTTCGCATGCAGCCCCGCGAAACGCCAGACGCGCCGCGGCCGCTCACACCGTCAGGTGGTAGTTGCCGAGCGTGTCGAGGCGCGCGCGCTGGCCCGGGTAGACGACGATCGTCGTCAGCGGCTCCTCGATGATCGCCGGTCCGCTCACCGTCTGGCGCGCGCGCAGCTTGACGCCGTCGTAGACCGGCGTCGACACCCACTTGCCGTCGAAGTACGCGCGCCGCTTGCCCTTGAGCGCGGCGCTCGCGTCGCGCGACGACGCCGTGATGTGCGGCAGCTGCGGCTTCGCCGTGACGGCCGTCGCGCGCAGCCCGAGCCCGCGCAGGATCGGCATCTGGTCGCGCGATGCGTACGTGTGCAGGCTCTCGTGCTCGTGGTGGAACGCCTCGACGAGCCGCTTCAGGTCGCGCGCTCCGAACGCGCCGTCGCCCTCGACCGGCACCGGCATGTCGAAGGTCTGACCCGGGTAGCACATGTAGGCGACGCGCTGGTGCTGGATCTCCCGCGCCGGAAAGCCGCCGGCGAGCAGGGACGCGGTCGCGGACTCGCGCATCTCGGCGAAGAGCGCCGTGACGCGCGCGAGGTCGGCGTCCTTCGCCGGCGTGATGTACGAGCGCAGCTCGATCACGACGGGGTCCGTCAAGAGCAGGCCGAGCGCGGAGAAGGTCGGCGCGGTCTTCGGCACGAGCACCTGCTTGATGTCGAGCTCGCGCGCCTGCATGCCGGCGTGCACCGCGCCGTTGCCGCCGAACGCCACCAGCGGCAGCTCGCGCGGATCCACGCCGCGCGTCGCCGACACGCGCCGGATCGCGTTCGCCATGTTTGCATTGACCATGCGGAAGATGCCGTAGGCGGCTTCCTCCACGCTGCCGAGACCGAGCGGACGGCGGATCTGCTCGTCGATCGCGCGCTGCACGCCTTCGAGGTCGAGCGACAGCTCGCCGCCGTAGAAGTAGTCCGGGTTGAGGTAGCCGAGCGCGAGGTTCGCGTCGGTGACGGTGGGACGCGTGCCGCCGCGGCGGTAGCAGATCGGTCCGGGCTGGGCGCCGGCGCTCTCGGGTCCGACGTGCAGCGCGCCCTCGACGACGCTCGCGATCGAGCCGCCGCCCGCGCCGACCGACTGCACGTCCACCATCGGCAGCCCGACGAGGTAGCGGTGGTGCCAGTTCCACGACGACGTGATCTGCGGGCGTCCGCCGCGCACCAGGCAGACGTCGTAGCTCGTGCCGCCCATGTCCACCGAGATGAAGTCCTCGATGCCGGCCGCCTGGGCCACGTTGCACGCGCCGACGACGCCACCCGACGGACCGGAGCCGAGCACGGACACCGCCTTGTCGGCGACGTACGCGGCGGTCATCAGGCCGCCGTTCGACTGCATCAGCAGCAGCTCGCGCGTGAAGCCGGCGTCGGCGAGCTTGCGCTCGAGGTTGCGCAGGTAGCGCTTGATCTTCGGCGCGACGAACGCGTTGACGAGCGTCGTCGACGTGCGCTCGAACTCCGGCGCCTGCGGCATCACCTGGTGCGACAGCGACAGGTCGACGCCGGGCAGCTCCTCCGCCGCGATCTCCGCCGCACGCTTCTCGTGCGCCGGGTTCACGAACGAGAACAGGAACACGATCGCGAGCGACTCGATGTTCTGCAGCTTGAGGCGGCGCAGGGCCTTGCGCAGCGCGTCCTCGTCGAGAGGCTCGACGACCTTGCCCTCGTAGTCGAGACGCTCGGGCACGCCGAGACGCCGGCGCCGCGGACAGATCGGCGGCGGCGGCGGGTACGACGGATCCCAGATGCTCTCCTTGAAGCCGCGCCGCATCTCGATCTCGTCGCGGTGGCCTTCGCTGGTGATCAGCCCGGTCACCGCGCCGTTCATCTGGATCATCGTGTTGTCGGCGGTGGTGGTGCCGTGCACGATGCGGTCGGTCGCGCCGAGAAATGAGCCGAGGTCCTTGCCCTCGCTGCGCGCGAGGCGCTCGAGGCCGTTCATCACGCCCTCGCTCTGGTCCTGCGGCGTGGTCGCGGTCTTGTCGAGGTGGATCGAGCGATCCGGGCGGACCAGGACGAGATCGGTGAAGGTCCCGCCGACGTCGATGCCGACCCGGTAGCCACCGCTCGCCTTCCGCGGGCTCGAATTGACGCGGGTGAGCGTGCGGCGCGATGTGCTCTTGGTCGTAGCCATGACACCTTCGGGTCCGGGCCGCCGCGGGGCGGGCTGATCAGTCGATCGACCGCTCGCTTCTAGTCGGGACCCGAGGGGGCTTCAAACGGAAACGCGCTCCGTCGTAACGCGCTGCGCTGCGCGATCGCTCATCAGGGCGCGCGCGGTGCGAGCGCCGCGGTGCGCTCGGTCTCCGCGGCGAGCGGGACCGGCACGCCGCGCTGCTCCTGCAGCGCCGCGTCGAGGCGCGACTTGTCGACGCCGCGCGACAACCCGCGCTTGCGCAGCGCCGTGCGCGCGTCCGCCGCGAGCGAGCTCGTGTAGCGGTAGACGTCCGCGTGCGCCTCGACGAAGGCGTCACCGTCGCGCGTGCCCGCCTTCACGGGCTGATAGACGAAGTGCACCTTCGTGCCGACCGGGACGTCGGGGTAGAGCCGCGCGATGTCCTCGGGGTACAGGCGGAGGCAGCCGTGGCTCACCAGCATGCCGATGCCCCACGGGATGTTGGTGCCGTGGATCGCGTACAGCGTGTCGGCGAGCTCGATGCGGTGGCTGCCGAGCGGATTGTCCGCGGCACCGCCCGCGATGAACGTCCGCTTGTCGCCGCGCTCCGCGATGTGCTCGCGCCGGATGGACGGCGGGATGTTCCACTGCGGGTTCTCGGTCTTGCCGCGCACGCGGTACGTGCCGCGCGGCGTACGCCGGTCGTCGCGTCCCATGCCGACCGGATACGTCAGGACCTCGACCTTGCCCGGGGCCTGTTCGACGCGGCGGTACTGGTAGAGCCGCATCTCGGGCAGGTTCACCACGATGCCGTCGTAGTCGCAGCACGGCAGCACGAAGGACGTCGGCACGACGATCTCGGTGCCGGGAGTCGGGACCCACGGGTCGACGCCCGGGTTCGCCGCGACGATCTCGTTGTAGCCGAGGTCGTACCAGCGGGCGACGTCGAGCAGGGTGTCCCCGTCGCGGACGCGGTAGGTCGCGGTGCGTCCGACGACGGTCTCGGCGGGACGCCCTTCGCATCGGTGTCGAGCACGAAGGACGGGATGTCCTTCCGCGCGAACGCGTCCTCGCTCCACGTGGGTGCACCGTTGTCGGCCACCGGCCGATGCGCGCTGCACCCCGCGATCGCGGCGAGGACCAGGACGAGAAGAGCTTCGGCCCGGCGCATCCCGCTATCGTGCCGGTGATCCGGGTCGGTGGGAACCCCGTTCGCCCGAATCGGGCGACTCGCGAGATTGGTGTCACCCAGTGAGACGAACGGGGCGACGGCGCGCGCCGCCGGGGTCCTCGGGCAGGGGGAGCCCGAAGCGCCGGCTTGCCTCGTTCGTGACGTTCGTTCTACGAAGGCGCCCGCACCGTACCTCGAACCTGCTGACTCGGGATCCCGTTCACCGCCCGGCAGCGAGAAAGGCCCCTTCGTGACCAGGACACTTCCGGCCGGGCTGGTCGTCGTGTGCGCGACCATCGCTTTCGCGGGCGCAGCCGTGCCCGCGCGTGCCACCGACGTCGGCGTCGCGGGCAGCAAGCTCTCGGTCACGACCAACGCCTCGACCGGCAAGCAGTCGCTGTCGTCGACGCAGAAGGGCGTCGGCATCGCGTTCGGTGCGGCGAGCGCCGCGAGCGAGATGAGCGGCTCGTTCACGTTGTACTACGTCGACCAGCCGTCGCGGCGCGGCACGCTCGCGCTGCCGACGCCGTGGTCGAGCGTCGACGCGGCGACGGCGAAGTTCCTCAACGCCTCGGCCCCCGGTGGTCCGACCGGCGTGCGCAGCGCGTCGGTGCGCAAGGACAAGGTCGCGAAGATCAGCGCGAAGAGCGCCGGCGGCCTCGACCTGTCGCAGCCCCCGGGTCCGGGCGGTGTGGTTTCTGTCTTGACGATCGACAACGCCGGCGACGGCTCGACGCACCGCATGTGCACGCTCTACCGCGCGGCCCAGGGCAGCAAGATCCAGCACAAGTTCGCGCTCGGCCGCGGCAAGCTGGCGCTGTCGCGCGGCGTGCCGACCGCGTGTCCGACGTGCACCGACACGGTCAAGAACGGCGACGAGACCGGCGTCGACTGCGGCGGACCGACGTGCGCCACCTGCGGCACCGGCGGCGGCTGCCTCACCGGCTCCGACTGCCAGAGCGGACTCTGCACCAACGGCGTCTGCGAGCACCCGACCTGCACCGGCGGCGTCAAGGACGGCAGCGAGACCGGCATCGACTGCGGCGGCCCCGCGTGCCCCGACTGTCCTCCGGGCCAGGGCTGCAACACCGGCGCGGACTGCACCAGCGGCGTGTGCACGGCGAACGTCTGCCAGGCGCCGTCGTGCGGTGACGGCGTGAAGAACGGCACCGAGACCGACGTCGACTGCGGCGGCTCGTGCGGCGCGTGCGTACCGTTCACCGTCGTCATCGACACGCCCGCGCACGGACTCTTCACCGAGGCGGCGAACGCCACGGTGAACGGTCACGTGACCGGCGTCGGACCGGCGGGCGCCGACCTCACGATCAACAACCAGGCCGTCGCGCTCGCGCCCGGCGGGACGTTCACCACCACGGTGCCGCTCTACGCGCCGCTGGTGTTCAACCCGATCAACGCGCGCCTCGTGCGCCACTTCGACGGACTCACCGCGTACGACCGCGTGGTCGTGGTCGCGGGACAGGCGATCGCCGACGGCGACTACTCGCCGAACGGTGTGGCGATGCGCATCAACGACCGCGGCTTCGACTCGATCGAGCCCATCGCGACCACGCTCGTGACCATCGACCCGTCGACGCTGGTCTCGCCGGGCACGAAGGTGATGTCCGACTACTGCTACGCGTCGCTCGGCAGCCTGTGCATCGGCACCGTGGACGTGGCGATCAGCGGCACGCCGCCGCCGAGCGTCGGACCGCTCGCGATCGCGATCGACTCGCAGACCGGCGCCATCGAGGGCGACATCTCGATCGAGGATCTGCGCGTCACCGTCAATCTCGACAGCACGAGCGGTATCCCGATCCACTGCGAGCTCAAGATCACCGTCGGGCTCACGCACATCGACGGCAACTACGGTCTCTCGCCGCTGGCGCCGCAGCCGACCAAGGTGGACGTCACGCAGGTCGGCAACGTCACCGTCACCGCGAGCGACACGACCTACCAGACCGACTGCAGCGGCCTCTTCGGCGACATCACCGAGTCGCTGATCGGCTCCGCCATCGGCGACGTCGGCGCGCTCTTCGCGGGCGGCATGCAGGACTTCCTGAACGAGGTCGACGGCAACGGGAACACCGCGATCGCGGGTGCGATCGAGACGGCGCTCGCTGGTGTCGACATCGCGGGCCCCGTGGGCAGCGGTCTCGGCCTCGATCTCGACGCGCCGTTCACGGCGATCAACGAAGACCCGAACGGCATCACCTTCTCCGCGAACGTGTCGGCGACCAGCGTCGCGGTCGCGCCGGGCGCGCCCGACCTGCTCGCGAGCTACCACGTGCCCGAGGCGTTCCCCGCCTTCGGCACGACGTCGCCGGTGCAGCACCTGCCGTACGGCATCGGGCTCGGCATCTCGACGTCGGGCTTCAACCAGCTGCTGAAGAGCCAGATCGAGGGCGGGCTCCTGCAGAGCACGATCACCGAGATCGATCTCGGCACCGGTCCGATCCCGCTCACCGCGGGCCTGCTCGGGGCGCTGTTCACGCCGTTCAACCAGATCCCGCCGGCGACGCCGATCTCGATCCGCGTGTCGCCGACGATCGCGCCGGTGCTGACCGGTGATCCGGGTCCGGCCGGCGAGCTCGGCGAGCTGCGCGCGTCGCACATCCGCGTCGAGTTCGTGCAGGACGCGGGTCAGCCGTCGGAGCAGGTGCGCCTCGTGCTCGCGGTCGATGCGCGCATCGGCCTGAACCTCGCGTTCCAGCCGGGCGGCATCGGCTTCGCGCTGTCGACGCCGACCGCGAGCGACGTGACGGTGGCGCTGCTGAAGAATCCGCTGGGCGTGAGCGAGGCGGCGCTGCAGGGCTTCCTGCCGAGCGTGCTGGCGGGCTTCCTGCCGGATCTCGCGAGCGCGCTGCAGAGCTTCCCGCTGCCGTCGTTCCTCGGCCTCTCGCTGTCCGGCGTCGAGGTCTCGCGCAACGGCCAGTACTACGCGATCTTCGCCGACCTGACGCCGGCGTGCACCGACGGCTCGACGTGTCCGAGCGGCGTGTGCCTCGCGGGCGCGTGCCAGGCGGCGAGCTGCGGCGACGGCCTGCAGAACGGCGCCGAGACCGATCTCGACTGCGGCGGCGGCAGCTGCCCCGGCTGCGCGACCGGCGACGGCTGCTTCCTGCCGACGGACTGCGTCGTCGGCGGGTGCTCGGGCGGCGTCTGCCAGCCCGCGTGCACGACGAACGCGCAGTGCCCGAGCGGCGTGTGCCTCGGCGGCTACTGCCGCGTCGCGAACTGCGCCGACGGCTCGCAGAACGGCACCGAGACCGGCGTCGACTGCGGCGGCCCGTCGCCGTACTGCGTGCGCTGCGCCGACGGCCAGACGTGCGGCTCCGGCGGCGACTGCGCGAGCGGCGTGTGCAGCGCGGGCGTCTGTCAAGCACCGAGCTGCGCGGACGGCCTGAAGAACGGCACCGAGACCGACGTCGACTGCGGCGGTGCGAGCTGCCCCGGCTGCGGCCTCGGCAAGGTCTGCGGAGCCGCGAGCGACTGCCAGAGCAGCGTGTGCGGCGCCAACGCGCGCTGCACGTGCGGCAACCGCAGCTTCACGTTCACCATGAACAGCAACACGGGCGGCGCCTTCAGCTCGGCGCAGTGGCCCGGCGGCACGACGTCGCAGAGCTCGTCGACCGGATGCAGCGTCACCATCGCGCGGCCCTCGGGCAACATCGACCTCGTGTGCTCGCTGTCGTCGCGCTTCTCGGTGCAGAGCTTCGCGGGCTTCTCGCAGTGCTTCGGCGCAGGCGGCGAGGACGGCGACGGCTGCCAGCCGGTGTCGTGCCCGCCGGCCGGCATCGGCTCGTGCTGCGAGTCGCGTCCGTCGTGCTCGGCCGCGCTCAACGGCTCCGGCTCGGCCCGCTACCTCGTCACCTGTCTCGAGTGACCACCGCCTCCACCACCTCGTGAAAGGGGTCCCGTACGTGAACAAGCTCAAGCATCCCGCGCTCGCGGGCTTCGTCGCCGCGATCGCGACGTCCCTGATCTGCTTCGCGGCGTCGCACGCGACCGACGTCGGTGTCGCCGGCACGCGGCTCGCGATCTCGAAGAGCAGCACGACCGGCAAGCAGACGATCACGTCGGTTCAGAAGGACCCCGACATCCACGTCGGCGCGGCTCCCGGTCCGTTCGACCTGAGCGCCGAGCTCGAGGTGTACTACGTCGACACGCCGACGAACGCCGGCACGCTGCCGATGCCGGCGCCGTTCGCGCAGACCAACGCGAAGACGGCGAAGTTCAAGAACACGCTCGCGCCGGCCGGACCGTCGGCCGTCAAGAGCGCCACGATCAACTACGGGAAGCTCGCGAGGGTCACGGCGAGCGGGCTCGGCGGCCTCGACCTCTCGACCCCGCCGGGGCCGGGCGGCATCGTCACAGTGCTGACGATCGACAACGCGGCCGACAGCTCGAAGCACCGCATGTGCTCGCTGTACCGCACGTCGAGCGGCAGCATCATCCAGCACAAGGTCACGGCGACCGGATACCGGCTGACGGCGCGCAAGGGCGTCGACGTCGCGTGTCCGAACTGCGCCGACGGGCTGCGCAACGGCGACGAGACCGACGTCGACTGCGGCGGACCCGAGGCGTCGTGCAGCCGCTGCGACGCGGGCGAGCACTGCGGGGCGGCAGCCGACTGCGCGAGCGGCGTCTGCACTGCGGGCGTCTGCCAGGCGCCGTCGTGCACCGACACCGTCAAGAACGGTGTGGAGACCGACGTCGACTGCGGCGGCGGCACCTGCCCGGGCTGCATGCAGGGCGAGGATTGCAACGTCGGATCCGATTGCGCGGGCGGCGTCTGCAACGCGAACGTCTGCCAGCCCGAGTCGTGCACCGACACCGTCAAGAACGGTGACGAGACCGACGTCGACTGCGGCGGCAGCTGCAGCGACTGCGCCGACGGCAAGTCCTGCTCGGCCGCGGGCGACTGCACGAGCGGCGTCTGCACCGGCAACGTCTGCCAGGTGCCGTCGTGCACCGACACGGTCAAGAACGGCACCGAGACCGGCACCGACTGCGGCGGCGGCTGCCCCGGCTGCGCGAACGGCGGTCCGTGCACGACTGGCAGCGATTGCTCGAGCCTCGTCTGCACCGGCAGCCTGTGCCAGGCGCCGACCTGCTCGGACGGCGTCAAGAACCAGAGCGAGAGCGACGTCGACTGCGGCGGCACGTGTGCCGACTGCCCTGCGGGTGCCGCGTGCACCGCGGGCAGCGACTGCCAGAGCGACGTCTGCACCGGCAACGTCTGCCAGGCCCCGGCGTGCAACGACGCGGTGAAGAACGGAGCGGAGACCGACGTCGACTGCGGCGGCGGCATCTGCGTCGACTGCAACGACGGCCAGGCGTGCGGCAACGCGGGCGACTGCACGAGCGGCGTCTGCACGGGCCACGTCTGCCAGGCGCCGGCGTGCAGCGACGGCGTCAAGAACGGCGGCGAGAGCGACGTCGACTGCGGCGGCCCGTCGTGCGGCGACTGTGCGAACGGCAAGGACTGCCTGAACGCCGGCGACTGCCAGAGCGGCGTCTGCCTCGCGGGTGTCTGCCAGGTCCCGGCGTGCAACGACGGCGTCAGGAACGGCGCCGAGACCGACGTCGACTGCGGCGGCGGCACCTGCGCCGACTGCGGCGCCGGCCAGGCGTGTCTCGGTGCGGGCGACTGCACGAGCGACGTCTGCACCGGCAACGTGTGTCAGGCGGCGACGTGCTCGGACGGCGTCAGGAACGGCGCCGAGACCGGCATCGACTGCGGCGGCGGCTCGTGCGCCGGCTGCGGAGCCGGTGGCGGCTGCACCGTCGCCAACGACTGCGCGAGCAAGGTCTGCGTCGCCAACGTCTGCCAGGCGCCGACGTGCTCGGACGGCGTCAAGAACGGAACGGAGACCGACGTCGACTGCGGCGGCGCCACCTGCGGTGACTGCGCGCTCAACAAGTCCTGCCTCGCGGCGAGCGACTGCCTGACGAACTTCTGCAGCGGCGGCCTCTGCAAGTGTCCGAGCCAGCTGTTCACGTTCAACGTCAGCAGCAGCAGCGGCGGCGCGTTCAGCTCGGCGCAGTGGCCGGGCGGCACCGCGACGCTGAGCGGTCCGACGGGCTGCAGCGTGACCATCAACCGGCCGAACGACAACATCGACAAGGTGTGCACGCTGGCGGCGCCGTTCTCGGTGAACTCGTTCAGCGGCTACTCGAGCTGCTCGGGCACGGGTGGCGAGGACGGCGACGGCTGCCAGCCGGTGTCGTGCCCGCCGGCGGGCATCGGCTCGTGCTGCTCGGGCCGTCCGTCGTGCTCGGCGGCGCTGAACGGATCGGGCTCGTCGCGCTACTTCGTCCAGTGCAACCCGTGAGCCTCGGCGTACGCTTCGTGCGCAACCCGTGAGCATGCGCGTGCGGCCGGTCCGTCGCTGACCGGCCGCACGCGGGGCCTCGCTCGCGCCGCCGCGCGAGGTCCGGCTACGGTGCGGCGGGGGAGGACGCGCTCCGTGGCGCCTGCGCCGCGGATTCCGTCGTCGCCTTCGCGAGCGCCTTCTCGCGCGCGTCGAGCGCCTGATCCTTGAAGACCAGCACGGACGACGCGATCTCGGGATCGACGAGGCCGCGCTTCTCGGCGACGAGGTCGGCCGACATCGCCTTCGCGGCCGCAAGGCGCCGATGCGCGGCGTCGAGCTCGCGCCGCGCGCCGACGAGGTCGCCCTGGTCGCGGCGTTCGTCGGAGTTCGCAGCCATGACGTCCACCGCGGTGAGCGCCTCCGCGAGCAGATGCATGCGGCCGATGGTCGCGACGCGGCGTGCCGCGACGGGATCGTTCGCGGCGCGCCGCGCCGCCTCGGCGAGGTGCTTGCCGCGCTGCTCGCGCAGCTTTCCGAAGTGGAGGGGCAGCGCATTGATGCGCGTGCGCATGCCGAGCTGCGGATCGCGCGCCCACTCGTCGAGGTAGGCGGCCATCGGCTCGCCGGCGGGACCGTAGTAGGCGAGCGCGTACTCGCGCAGCAACGCGAACGGGTCGGTCGACGCGTCGTAGAAGACCCGGCCCGCGAGCCACGCGTTGAGCGACGAGCGCCACCAGTAGCCGTCGGGGTAGAGCAGGGTGAGCAGCCCGTCGATGCGGTGCTTCAGGATGTACTCGCGATCCTCGAGCATCTGCACCGCGAGCGGTCCCATGAACCACGCGTGCTTGTAGTGGTCCGCGTAGTACTGGAACACGGTGATGCGTCCGTCGAACGCCGTGGCCCACGCTTCGAGACCCGTGATCCGCTTCGCGTAGGTGGGCGACGAGTAGCCGGCCATCGGAACGCGGTCCCAGTCCGCCCAGAACACGCGCAGGCGGGGATCGGGCTTCGCGGTCCGGGGCGGCGTCTCGGCGTACTGGTAGCCGCCGAGGGTCTCGATCACGAGATCGGGGCGCTCCTTCGCGAGGCGTGCCACGACGCCGTTGAGCAGATTGACCACGTTGTCGGTCGCGCCGTGCTTCGCGCACTCGCCGCACTCGCAGGCCGGCGCCATGGTGCCGCCGTCGAGGCCGGACAGCTCGAGGATGTCGAGGTCCGGGCGCGCCCTCACGAACGCGACCACGTTGTCGGTGAAGGCCTTCTGCGCGCCCGCGTTCGTCCAGCAGAACTGCGCGCCGTGGGCGGCGTGCGGCACGCGCTCGCCCTTGCGCAGCCCGAACCAGTCGGGGTGCGCGGCGAAGGTCGCGGGATCGGACGGCAGGAAGAGATCGAAGTTGTGTCCCGGCGCCTGCAGGAGCATGCCGCGCTCCTTGGCGGCGTGCAGCGCGCGGGCGAGCGGATGGTCCGGCGGCAGCTCGATCGCCGCGCTTTCGAAGACGTTGTAGCGGCTCTTCATCGCCCAATCGATCTGCGCGGCGAGCTCGTCGGGCGTCGTCGCGAGATCGTCGGGGTTGCGCCGTCGCCATTCGAACCAGGCGAGGGTGCGGAAGCGCAGCGGCGACGCGACCGCCCAGCGTCCGACGGGCAGCGCCAGGTCGCGTGCGGACGGAATCACCTCGGGGTCCGTCGGATCGAGGCGCGGATGGGTGAAGCTGCAGCCGAGACGCTCGAGCAGGTCGTAGACCGCGTACACGAGTCCGCGCGGCTGGTCGCCTGCGATGACGATGCGCGGTGCGGCGTTGCCCGCGACGACCGCGATCGCATAGCCGTCGAAGCCCTTCGCCGCGGGCGGCAGCAGCTTCTGATCGGATGCAGACAGATCCTTGCGCAGGCCGATCACGACGCGTGGTCCGGACGGCGACTTCGCATCGGCGATCGGGAGCGTCGCGCCGCTGATGCGTCCTGCGTACGTCGCGAGCTCGCCAGCGGCGAAGCGTGCCTCGACGCCCGACGAGCGCAGCTCGATGCGGAACGGCGTCGTGCCCTCGCGCGCGAGCTCGACCCGGGGCGCGGCCGACGGTGCAGTCCCCGGCGCTTGCGCGTCACGGCGCGCGGCACCGGCGTACGGCGCGAGCAGCAGGAGCGCCGTGAACATGGCCAGCGTGACGCGAGCGGCGCGATGAGCGAGCGGCTGCATGGTGGGAATGGCGCGTGACGAAGGGTGAGCGATGAAGACGCGGGCGGGAGTGCGGTGCAGGCGTGCCGCGATCCTCTAGCGATCGACGACGTGCCGCGCGAGGAGGGCTCCCCTGCGTCACGAGCAGCGTCGCGGCCGTCGCTCGCCGAAGCGGGGGCTAGCGGATGCGCACGAGACAGCGAAACGGCGCGTTCGCGGCAGCGGACTCCAGGGCCGTCGCGACGATCGGGTCTCCCTTCGCGGTGCTGGTCGCCACCGTGCCCGCCGTCGTCGTCGACGGCGTGAGCGGCGCTCCGCGCTCGACGCCGCCCGCCGCGCTCGCGACGCACGGTCCGACGCCCGACGTCTGGATCTTCGCGACGTCGCCGCGACCGGTGTCCGCGAGCGCTACACCCACCGCGCGCTCGGGCGCGCCGGTCGCCGTTCTCGCGACGGCGCGGTCCATCGCCTCCGACACCGACACCAGCTGTCCGCGCGTCAGCGTCTCGCTCGCGACCAGCCGCACGATCGTCGCCTGGTCGTCGGTCGCGGCGAGCCCCTTCAGCCCCGACACGTCGCCGTAGCTCCAGTCCCAGTGCGCGAGCGGTGTGGTCACGCCGCCGGCGTCACCGATGACGGTCACGTCGGCGATCGCGCCCGTGCAGCGCGGCGTGCCGGCGCAGGCGCCGTCCGGGCAGTCCGCCCTCGTGCTGCACGGTCGGCCGGCGCCGGTGCCGCCGCGGCACGTGCTCCTGCACGCCGCGTCGTCCGGGCACGCCGAGCCGTTGTTGCTCGCGCCGCCGACGCCACCCGTGCACGAGCGCGCCAGCGGCGGGAACGCGAACCCGGTGTCGAAGCCCTGCAGCTCGACGCCGGAGACCAGCCAGTTGCCGATCGACGGGCCGTCGGTCCGGTTCACGCCGACGCCGGACGTCGCGAAGTCGAACGCGGTCGCGCCCGTGCCGTTGTAGAAGAGGACGCCCTCGACGAGGCCGTTGGTCCACGTCAAGTAGTCGCACGTGCCGCCCGGGCAGTCGGCGTCGGCGGTGCACGGTGCGCCGTACGCGGGCGTCGACGCCGCCGTGCAGCGCTTCGAGTCCGTCGCGCGCAGGAACGCGACATCGGCGCCCAGCTGCGACTGCAGCAGCGAGCCGCCGCCGACCACGAAGTGATTGGAGCTTCCCGCGCGGAAGTCCGCGTGCGCCGCGCACGTACCGCCGGGGCATCCGATCTTCGCGTCGGCGCCGGCGCCGAACACGCACACCCGCTCCGCACGCGCGCCGCCCGCGCAGCGTCCGCGCTGGTCGCCGAGTCCGATCACCGCGCCGCGTCCGTGCCACGCGCCGCGCACGCCGAGGTACTGGTTGCCGGCGTTCTGGACGATGAACTTCGCCCCGACGTTGCCGTCGCAGAACGCGTTCTGCACGATGAAGTTGAAGCCCGAGCCGACCTCGGGAAGGACGCAGTAGAGGCTCGTGCCGCCGCGGAAGCCGCGCGCGACGACGCCCGCGTTCGAGATCAGCAGGTCGCTGTTTCCCGACCAGCCCGGCTCGCCGGGATTGCCGTAGCCGCCGCCGGTCGAGTCGGAGACGGCGTTGAGGCCTTTGGCGTGGATGCCCGCCTTCCAGCCGTAGCCGACGGAGCGATCGACGGCGGTCTCGGAGCCGACGACGATGCCCTCGTCGACCGTGGCCGTGAGGCACGGCGACGACGCCATCGAGCAGACCACGTTGCCGCCCCCCGGCGCCGCGAGCGTCGAGCCGAAGAGGGCCCCGAACTGCGCCGTCGGCAGGCTGTTGCCGGCGTTGCTCGTGTCGCGCACGAGACCGCCCGACCCGACCGCGATGCTGGCGTTGCCGCGGCGGTGGTCGTACACGGTCACGCCTTCCACGCGCGGCACCAGAGCCTTGTCCCACGCGATGACGTCGATGCGGCCCGGGCCCGACGCGCCCCAGCTCGTGGAGGAGGGCACCGCGATGCACGAGCCGCCGCGCGACTTGCAGTCGCCGGCACGCGCCTCGCACGACGCCGCGGTGCCGCCGCACTCCGCGTCCGTCAAGCATGCGAGCCCGGCGCGGGGGCCGGCGGCGGCGCTGCACGCGTTGAAGCAGCCCTCGCCGGGCACCGACGTTCCGCCGCCGTCGCACCAGCCCCAGCGCTTGCCGGCGCCGCCCATGGCGAGCGCGTCGCCGGAGCCGCCGTTCACCCAGATGCCGCAGCCGACGATCGACTGACGCGAGGTTCCGGCCGATGCGCCGAACACGGCGTAGGTGGCGGACGCGTCGGGTGCGAAGGCATCGGTGGCCGAACCGTCGGTGGTGCAGTGGCCGTGGCGGCACTGGGCGTCGGTGGTGCACGCGGCACCCGGTGTGTCGCTCGCGTCGTCGCAGGCGCGCCGCGCGAGCACGAAGCCGGCGGTTGCGTCCTCGCACGTGATGGTCGTGTCGGACGCCACGTCCGCGACCGACTTCCCGGCTCCCGGCGAGCCGAGCAGGATCCTGCAGCCCGACGGCACGAACAGCGTGCGTCCCGCGGCGGCACCACCGGCCTCGATCAATTCACGGAGCCGCGGGGTGTCGTCGGTCGCCGCGCTGCAGTCGAGGCGATCGGCGGCGCTGACGTGCCCCGCGGAGACCGGCGCGTCCGCGGCGAGCGCGTGCGCGTCGGAAAGGATGGCGAGTGCAGCGAGAGCGAGGAGGACGGGCGCGAGGACGTGCCTCTGCGCGAAGCGGAGCGCGAGCAATCGTTTCTCCTGCGAGGGAAGTGACGGAATCAGGAAGCGCTCCACGTGGCACGGTCGCTGCCCAGCGGACCGGGCTCGCGACCGCGCACGACGGCGAGCCCGGCGATGGCTCCCGGCTGCCGCACGCGCCGCAGCGGCCCCCAGTGCGTCGGGACCTCCTCGAGCCACGGCTCGACGTCGGCCGGTGTCGGCTGCGGCGTGCGCGGATCGGTGCTCTCGCCGAGCGACAGCAGCAGTGCCGCGGTGCGCGCGAGCGAGGCGCGCACCGTGGTGGCGCGGCCGGCGAGACGCTCGACGAGCGCGCGACAGACCGCGGCGGCGAGCAGATATCCGGTGCCGTGATCGAGCGCCTGCGCCGGCAGCGGATGCGGCCGCTCGCTGCCGTAGACCTCCTGCCCGCGCGCCGCGATGCCGCAGCTCATCTGCACGAGGCTGTCGAAGCCGCGGCGGCCGCACCACGGACCGCTCCAGCCGTACGCGTCGAGCAGTGCCACGACGAGTCCCGGACGGCGCGCGCGCAGCGACGCCTCGTCGAGGCCGAGCCGGTCGAGCGCGCCGCCGCGGTAGCCCGCGATCAGCACGTCCGTGTCGCGCAGCAGTGCATCGAGCGTCGCGCGGCCTTCCGCGGAGCGCAGGTCGAGAAACGCGCGCCGCTTGCCGGCCGTGGTCTCGGGCAGCAGCGCCGGAACCTCCGCGAAGCCCGGCGGATCGACGCGCAGCACGTCCGCGCCCCAGCCGGCGAGGAAGCCGGTGCAGATCGGACCCGCGATGACGCGCGTCAAGTCGAGCACGCGCACGCCGCCGAGCGGCAGCGGCGCGGGTGCGGGATTCCAGGACGGTGCATCGCCGGTGCTTCGCGCGAGCAGCGGCTCCGCCGCGACCGCGCGTCCCTGCGGGTGCGCGCGCCACGCGTCGAGATCGCGCATCGCGGCGGCGCACCCGCCGGCGTCGACGACGTCCTGCTCGAGCGCATCGCGGTCGCGCCGCGCGACGGCCGCCGCGACCGCCTCGCGCTCGGGCGGTGTGCCGAGCACGCGCAGCACGGCGTCGCGGTGGTGCGAGTAGTTCGTGTGCAGCCGGATCCAGCCGTCGCGCGCCGGATAGTCGCCGGCGATCGGATCCCACAGCGGCGGCATCTCCCAGCCGGACGGCGTCGTGTAGAGCTCGCGCCGGAAGGCGAGCGCCGCGTGCGCGCGGTCCACGTGCACGTCCCGCGGCGTCTCGCCGGTCCGCGCCGCGTGCAGCTCGGCCGCGGCGAGCGTCGCCAGTGCGACCGACGCACCGGCGAGCGTCGTCACCGCGAACGCAGACGGCAGCACGTCCTGCGGTCCGGACAGCGCGAGTGGCGGACGCGCGGCGTCGGCGCCGCCCGCATCGCGCCACAGCCGCGCGATCAGCGCGTGATCGTTCCCGTCGTCCCGCACGTCGTCGTCGTGCTCAGCGGAACGCGGGCTCGCCCCACGCGTCGCCGAAGCAGATCTCCGACAGCGGGCGGCGCGCGAGCTTCTTCGGGAACGGCTCCACGGGATAGCCGAGCGGCACCAGCGCCGCGGTGAGCACGTCGGCGGGGATGTCGAGCAGCTCCTTCACCTGCGGCTCGACCGCGCACAGCAGCGTGGTGAGCGCGGTGCCGAGCCCTTCCGCGCGGGCGGCGAGGAGCACGTTCTGCAGAGACGGGTAGATCGACGCACCGCCGACCACCGTCAGCCGGTCGAGGTGGCGGTCGGTCGCGAGAAGGTCGCCGAGGTGCGCGCACACGACGAGCAGGACCGGCACCTCGTCGAGGTGGCGCGCCATGTGGTCGGCGGCCGCGACCAGTTTCGGCAGCGGCGCGCCCGGGCGCGCACCGGCCCGCGCGACGTACTGCTCCCAAAGCGGAACGTACAGGTCGCGCAGCGCCCTCTTCCTGACCGCGTCGCGCACGGCGAGAAAGCGCACGCCCTGCCGGTTGCCGCCCGTCGGCGCCCAGCGCGCGGCGTCGAGCACGCGCGCGAGCACGTCGTCGGGCACCGGGTCCGGCCGGTAATGGCGGCACGCGCCCGTGGTCTGGATCACCTCGCGGAAGTCCATCTCCCCTCCAGCGGCCGCGCGGCGGCCGTTCTGCTCCGCGTTCCGCAGACTGCGCGGGATCAGCCGGTGACGTAGCCGTCGGTGTTGCCGGTACCGGAGTACGACGGCTGCGGCAGGTCGTCGCCGAACATCATCTTCACCTGGTTCAGCTCGTCGAGGCTCCGTCCGACGTCGCTCAGGATGGCGATCAGCGACTGCACCTCGTTGCGCGCCCACTGGATCTCCTGCGTCTGGACGCGGTCGAGCGCCTGACGGATGCGGCGCACCTGCTCGGCGACCGCGAAGACGCCGCCGAAGCCGCTCTCGGACATCCGGTACTCGAGGTCGTTCGCGAAGCGAACGAGGTTGTCCATCCTGCTCATCAAGTCGTTCATGGCGTGCGCTCTCCGTGTGCCGGAAGGGTGGTTGGTGGGGCATCCTCCCCACCCGAAGGGGGACAAGTCAACGGGCCGTTCCGCGGGCCTCCCGCTCGCGGAGAGGTCGTCAAGCAGCACGGCGCGCGCGCGGCTCTCGGAGGCCGGGCGGCGGCGTGCTAACGGCACGGGGCGCCGGTCCGACCGGCCCGTGTCCGCGATGTCCTCCTCCACCGTCACGCGCCGCCAGATCTGGACGCTCGCCGCGGCCTGCTTCTCGCAGTTCATGATCCAGCTCGACGTGACGATCGTGAACGTGACGCTGCCGTCGATCCAGCACGCGCTCGCGGTCGGGCCCGGACGCCTGGTCTGGATCGTCGACGCCTACGTGCTGCCGCTCGCGTCGCTGATCCTGGTCGGCGGCACGCTCGGCGACCGGCTCGGCCGGAAGCGCGTCTTCCTCGCCGGCTTCGTCGCGTTCACCATCTTCTCCGCGGGCTGCGCACTGGCGCCCGACGACGACACGCTGATCGTGTTCCGTGCGCTGCAGGGCGTCGGCGCGGCGCTGATGGCGCCGTCGTCGCTGTCGATCCTGACGCATGCGTTCCCGCCGCTCTCGCGGCCGTGGGCGATCGGCATGTGGTCGATGATCTCGGGCCTCGGCTTCGGCATGGGGCCGGTGCTCGCGGGGCTGCTGCTGCGGCTCGCGGGCTGGTCGGCGATCTTCTGGGTGAACGTGCCGATCGGGCTCGCGGGAGCGATCGTGACGGCGCGCTTCGTCGGCGAGTCGCGCAATCCGCACGCGCACCGCCTCGACCTGCCGGGCGCGGTGCTGGTGTCGGGTGCGCTCTTCTGCTTGACGTTCGCGCTGGTACGGCTCGGCCACCACGCGTCCGAAGGCGGCGCGGTGGCGCCGTTCGTCGCGGCCGCGCTGGTGCTCGGCGCGGCCTTCCTCGTGCGCGAGGCGACCACCGACGCGCCGATGCTGCCGCTGCACTTCTTCCGCCACGCGGCGTTCCGCACCGCGAACCTCGACTTCGCGCTCGCCTACGCGGCGCTCGCGGCGACGCTGTTCTTCGTCTCGCTCTACTTCCAGAACGTGCGCGGCTGGGGCCCGCTGCAGACCGGCGTGTCGTGGCTCACGATGAACGTGCCGTTCCTCGTGGTCGCGTCGCGCGCCGGCCGGCTGCAGGAGCGCTTCGGTGCGCGGCGCGTGTCGGTCGCGGGGCTCGCGGCGGGCGGCGCCGGCATCCTGCTGTTCGCGCTGCTCGGCACCGACTCGTCGTACCTGCAGGCCGTCCCTGCCTACGCGCTCTTCGGTGCGGGCTACGGTGCCGCGGTGCCGGCGATCTCCGCGGTCGCGATGGGAGCCCTCGAGGTGCACCACGCGGGCGTCGCGTCGGGGGTGCTCAACGCGGCCCGTCAGGTGGGTGCGGCGGTCGGGCTGCCGGCGCTGAGCGCGCTCGGCGCGGTGGCGGCCGGCGCCGCGGGCTGGGGCGACGCCGCGTCGTTCGTGGCCGCGATGCGCGTGGCGCTGCTCGCGGCCGGATCGCTGGTGGTCCTCGCGGCGCTGCTGACCGCCCTCGCGCAGCCCGCGGATCACGCCCGCGACGCTTGACGAGGTTCCTGCCCCGCGCGCGTGACGCGTCGCGACGGAAATTCCGTGTCTTGCGGCACGCGCCGGGGACCGGATAGTCCGCCCGGATGCGCAACGACGTCTCACCCGCCTCCCGCCGCTGCCCGTCCGTCCGCCGCACCCTGTTCGCGCTTCCGGCCTTCTGCGCGATCCTGCTCCTGCAGCCCTTGCTCGCACACGCGAGGCCGGTGGTGCACGGTTGCTCGAAGTCGCTGCCCGGCGCCGTCCGGCCCGGCGGCAACGGGATCGTGCGTCCCGGCGGACGCGCCTGCGACAAGGCGGAGGCGGGCGAGCCGCTGCGCGTGCTGGTCTACTCGCGCACGACGGGCTTCCGTCATCCGTCGATCGCGGACGCGCAGGAGTTCTTCCGCACGCTGCCCGAGAGGGAGGGCATCGCCGCGACGCTCAGCGAGGATCCCGAGACGTTCACCGACGACACGCTGGCGGGCTTCGACGTCGTCGTGTTCGCGAACACGACGGGCGAGATCCTGAACGACGAGCAGCAGGGCGCGCTCGAGCGCTTCGTGCGCGCGGGACACGGCTGGGTCGGCGTCCACTCCGCGGCCGACACCGAGTACCAGTGGAACTGGTACGGGGCGCTGGTCGGCGCGTACTTCACGAGCCACCCGATCCTGCCGGTCGAGGTCGAGGTCACGACGGAGGACGCCGAGCATCCGTCGACCGACCACCTCCCGGGCAAGTTCCTCTTCACCGACGAGATCTACAACTTCGACCGCAACCCGCGCTTCGACAACGCGATCCTGCTGACCGTCGACGAGGCCGGATTCATCTACCCGAACTTCCCCGGCGGGCCGTCGATGGGCGCCGATCACCCGGTCGCCTGGTACAAGGAGTACGACGGCGGGCGCTCGTTCTACACCAACCTCGGCCATCGCCCCGAGTCGTGGAGCGATCCGCGCTTCACCGAGCATCTGCTCGACGGCATCCGCTGGGCGGCTGGTCCGCCGACCTGGAACGCGATCCCGGTGTCGCGTCAAGCACGCAACCCGCTGACGATGGACGTGGCACCCGACGGACGCGTGTTCTACGTCGAGCGCACGGGCGAGGTCTGGTCGTGGAGCCCGAAGACCGGCCGCGTCTCGCTCGCGGCGCAGTTCGACGTGTCGCTCTACGGCGAGAACGGCCTGCTCGGCATCGGCCTCGACCCGGACTTCGCGCGCACGCCGTGGGTCTATCTCTTCTACGCGCTCGACGACTTCCAGCCGCCGCCCGACTACGACGCCGACGCGCTGCCCTACGACGGACCGCTCGGCACCAACGTGCTCGCGCGCTTCCTGCTGAAGGACGACGGAACGCTCGACCTCGACTCGCGCGAGGAGCTGCTGCGCACGCCGAGCGAGCGCGTCGGCGGTCACGAGGGCGGCCAGATCACCTTCCTGCCCGACGGCACGCTGGTGCTGTCGGTCGGTGACAACACCAACCCCTTCGGCGACGCGAACGGCTTCGCGCCGCTCGACGCCCGTCCCGAGCGCGACCGCTACGACGCGCGCCGCACGGCGTCGAACCCCGACGACCTGCGCGGCAAGATCCTGCGCGTGAACCGCGACGGCTCGATCCCGCGCGGCAACCTCTTCCCGCGCAACGGCTCCGAGGGCCGTCCCGAGATCTACGTGATGGGCGCGCGCAACCCGTTCCGCAGCGCCGCGGATTCGAAGACCGGACGCCTCTACTTCGGCGACGTCGGTCCGGACTCCGCGATCGACGGCCCGCGCGGCCCGCGCGGCTACGACGAGATCAACGTCGTCGACGGTCCGGGCAACTACGGCTGGCCGTTCTGCATCGGCCAGAATCGCGCGTACAACGAGTACGACTACGCGACCGGCGCGGTCGGCGCGCCGTTCTCCTGCGACGGCTACGTTCCGGCGGCGCTCGCCTACGACTACACGACGGTCAGCGAGCTGGCGCTCGGCAACGCGCGCGGCGTCGACGGCGGGCTCACGGGCCGCTCGGCGATGGCCGGCGTCGTCGTCCGCAGACCGTCCGGCAAGGCGCCCTACCGCCTGCCCGACACCTACGAGGGCGCGCTGTTCATGACCGAGTGGACGCGCGACATCATCGCCGCGGTGAACGTCGATCGTGCCGGCAAGCTGCAGCGCGTGCGCCGCGTCGTGCCGTGGATTCCGTTCCACCGCCCGGTCGACCTCGAGATCGGTCCCGACGGCGCGCTCTACGTGCTCGAGTACGGCTCCGGCTTCGGCGGCGACAACGACGACGCGCAGCTGGTCCGCCTCGAGTACTCGGCCGACGGCGACCTGACGCCGGTCGCGTCCGCGGCCGCGTCGAAGACCGCTGGTGTGGTGCCGCTCGCGGTGCACCTCTCGGCGGCGGGCTCGCGCGCACCGGGCGCGAACGGCGTCATCGTGTCGTACGCCTGGGACGTCGACGGCGACGGCACCACGGATTACGACACGCCCGAGGTCGACCACACGTTCACGAAGGGCGGCGTGCAGTACGCGAGCCTCGTCGTGACCGACGGCGCGGGCCGCAAGAGCTTCCCCGACGTCGTCGAGATCACCACAGGCAACGAGCCTCCGGTGGTGACCATCGACACGCCCGCGGCGGGTGCCGTCGTCGCGCGCGGCTCGCGCATCGAGGTGCGCGGCCACGCGACCGACCTCGAGGACGGCGACGCGGCCTGCAACCGCCTCAACTGGGACATCCGCCTCGGCCACAACGCGCACGCGCACCCGCAGAAGGTGTTCAACGGCTGCGTCGGCGCCTTCGTGGTCGACATTCCCGAAGACCACGCGAACTCGTCCGCACTCTTCATGGTCGTCGAGCTGCGCTACCAGGACGACGGCGGCCCCGAAGGCGAGCGCCCCCTCACCGGCGTCGCCACGCTACGCCTCGACGTCAAGTAGGCAGGGAGTCACCGGAGCGGCAGGATCCTCCTGCCGCTCCCCCCACCCCCGACGCAACGGAGCGCTCCGCCCCATCGCGTGAGCGCTCCGGGCGTCAGCGGCTGCGCGCGTACGCGAGGTCCGTGTCGTGAGGCGCGGGCGGTGGGGCGGGCTGCAGCGAGTGCCGCAGGCGTGAGCCGGTTTGGCGAGCAAAGCTCGCCGAACCGGCGAACCCGAGCAGCAGACCGCCCCACCGGCCCGCGCCTCACGAGCACCAAGCGCGGCATCAGCGGAACAGCTACTCCACCCCGATCAGCCCCTCGAGGCGCTCCATCGTGTCGACGAACTCCTCGATCATCTCCGTCACGACCGCCCGCGTCGGCTTCGCGACGTTCATCTGTCCGACGACCTGTCCGACGAAGTACGTCACCAGCTGATTGCCGCCCGATCCCGCCTGGTGCGCGACGCGGTGGATGCGGCGCTGCGCGTCCGCGACCAGCATGCTCTGCAGTGGCATCGGCAGCGGGTCGGGCGCGCCCTTCGCCTCCCACGCGTCGCTCCACGGCGTGCGCAGCATGCGCGCCGGCTTGCCGGTGAGCGAGCGCGAGCGCCGGGTGTCGTTCGACGACGCGGCGAGGAACTTCTCCTTGACGCTGGGCGCGGTCTCGGCCTCGTGCGTGGTGAGCCACACCGATCCGCACCACACGCCCTCGGCGCCGAGCGCCAGCGACGCCGCGACCTGGCGCCCGCTCGCGATGCCGCCCGCGGCGAGCACGGGGATCGGCGCGACCGCGTCCACGACCTGCGGTACCAGCACCATGGTCGCGACCTCGCCGGTGTGGCCGCCGCCCTCGGTGCCCTGCGCGATGATCAGGTCGACGCCCGCGTCGCGGTGCGCGATCGCGTGGTCGAGGCGTCCGGCGAGCGCCGCGACCGGGACGCCCTCCTTGCGCGAGCGCTCGATCAGCCACTCGGGCGGCGAGCCCAGCGCGGAGGCGAACAGCGAGATGCCGTGCTCGTAGGCGACGTCGATCAGCGGCGCCATCGACTTCGGATCGACCGCCATCGTGCGGCCGCTGCGCGTCAGCTCGCCCTCGTCGGCCGGCATGGCCGGCACGCCGTAGCGCTCGAGCAGGTCGTCGATCCACTTGCGGTGCTCGTCGGGGATCATGCCGCGCAGGTCATCGACGCCGAGCCCGCCCTCGTTCGATCCCGCGTACTTGCGCGGGATCAGCAGGTCGACGCCGAACGGCTTGCCGCCGGCGTGCTCGCGGATCCACTTGAGATCGACCGCGAGCTGCTCCGGGGAGTGCGCGACCGCGCCGAGCACGCCGAGCCCGCCGGCGGCGCTGACCGCGGCGGCGACGTCGCGGCAGTGGGTGAACGCGAGCAGCGGGAACTCGATCCCGAGCATTTCGGTGACGCGTGTGCGCATGTGGAAGTCCCTCCGCCGGGCAGGTTCGCAGAGCGTCGCGCGGAGCGCCACACGACGCCGGTCTGCGCCGGCCCCGGCTTGAATTCGGCACTGCTTCCGGCGAAGCACCTGCGGGGTACGTGGTGGAGGCCGACATCGATCTTCTCGTCGTCGGCGGGGGCATCGTGGGATGCACCGTCGCCGAGCGGGCCGCGCGCGAGCGCGGCTGGCGGAGCCTCGTGGTCGATCGTCGCAACCACGTCGGCGGCAACTGCCACGACGGGGTGCACGAAAGCGGCGTGCGCGTTCACACGTACGGCCCGCACTACTTCCGCACCGACTCCGACGAGGTGCTCGCCTACCTGTCGCGCTTCACGGAGTGGATCCCCGGACGATACGTCGCGAAGGTCGCGACGCGCGGCCGGCTGTTCGACTTCCCGGTGAACCTGACGACGCTCGAGCAGTTCTACGGGACGTCGCTGACCCCCGACGAGGCGCGACGCCTGCTCGACGAGAAGCGCGACCGCACGATCGCGACGCCGCGCAACTCCGAGGAGCTGGTGCTGAGCCGCGTCGGACGGGAGCTCTACGAGGCGTTCTACGCCGGCTACACGTGCAAGCAGTGGGGCCGCTCGCCCGCGCTGCTCGACCCGTCGGTGTGCGGCCGCATTCCGGTGCGCTTCACGCGCGACGAGCGCTACGTCGAGCAGCGCCACCAGGTGATGCCGCGCGACGGCTAC
This sequence comes from Binatia bacterium, assembly GCA_046327915.1. GTDB lineage: Bacteria > Desulfobacterota > Binatia > UBA12015 > UBA12015 > VGTK01. The sequence continues at coordinate 58,325 of JAXLXO010000011.1, forward strand.
ACGCCGATGTTCCGCCGCATGCTCGCGTCGCCGCTGGTGACGGTCCTGCTGGGCTGCGACTTCGCGGAGCTGCGCGACGCAGTGCGACCGCGCGTCGCCACGCTGTGGACCGGACCGATCGACGAGTACTTCGATCACCGCCTCGGACGGCTGCCGTGGCGCTCGCTCGACTTCGAGCTGGTCGCGTACGAGCAGGAGTGGCGCCAGCCGTGCGTGCAGATCAACTACCCGGACGAGCAGCCTTACACGCGCTCGATCGAGTACAAGCACGTCACGGGGCAGCGGCATCCGGCGACCGTCGTCGGCTACGAGTACCCGCGCTCGACGGGCGAGCCGTTCTACCCCGTGCCCAGCGCGGAGAGCCGCCGGCTGCACGCCGCGTATCGCGAGCTCGCCGAGGACGCACGGCACGCCGAGCGCACGTACTTCGCGGGCCGGCTCGCGACGTACGCGTACATCAACATGGACCAGGCGGTGCTCGCGGCGTTCGACGCGTTCACGGCGATCGAGCGCGACTGGCTCGCGTCGCACGCGCGGCGTGCCGCCGCTGCGGGAGGATGACGTGCAGGTCTCGGTGGTCTTCGGAACGTACAATCGCGCCGAGCTGCTGACGCGGTCGCTCGAAGGCTACCTGCGCCAGAGTCTGCCGCTCGACCGGCTGGAGATCATCGCGATCGACGACTGGTCCACCGACGACACCGCCGACGTGCTCGCGACCTACGCGAAGCGCATGCGCATCGTCGTGATCCGGCCGCCGTGGAAGGAGCCCGGCACGTGGCGCGACTCGGCGACCGTCCTGAACATCGGGTTCCGCGCCGCGGCCGGCGAGCTGGTGGTGAGCACGCATCCCGAGGTGATCCCCGGGCTCGACAGCCTGCGCTCGATGCACGCGCACCGGCGCGAGCGCGCGTACCACGCGTGCAAGGCGTACTACCTGAACGTCGACCAGCAGGCGGCACTCGACGGCGTGGACTGGAAGGCGTCGAACCTCGGTGTGCGCGAGCTTCCCGGGTTCTACGTCGGTCCCGCGGACCTCGACGCTCCGGAGAACGCGTTCGCGCACGGCGCGATGGATCGCCATCGCGTCTGGGAGAGCCTGCTGTTCGGCGCCATGACGCGCGACACCTGGCGCTGGTTCGGCGGGCTGCGCGAGTTCGAGGGCTGGGGCAGCGTCGACGTCGACTTCCTGCACCGCCGCCAGGCGCTCGGCATGGAAAACCTGACCGAGCTCGGCGACGAGACGATCTGCATCCACCAGAACCACGACGCGCAGAACGCGGGCGTCGAGCGCGACGTCGTGCGCGCGATCGCCGCCGTGCCGAAGTACGAGCGTCCCGAGGACGCGCTGCTGTCGAACCTCTGACGCGCGGTCAGTCGCTGCGGCCGGCGAGCTCGACGAACGCCGCCATCTGCTCGACGTGGTGCGCGAGCGAGCTGCTGCGGAAGCGCAGGTTCAGCATGGTCGCGCCGCAGGCGGCATGGTGGGCGATCGCGTCGTGCACGCGCTGCGGCTCGCCGATCGGATCGAGCGGCGGCTCGGGCGACAGACCGACGTCGAGCGGACGCGTACGGCGCGCGTACGCGTCGCTGTCCTTCGCTCGTGCGAGGATCTCGCGGACTTCTTCCGGCTCGAGCGCGAACGGCACCCACGCGTCGCAGTCGAGCTCGATCGCGCGGCGTAGCGAGCGCGCGGTGCGGCCGCCCATCCAGATCGGCACGTCGGCCTGCACGCACACCGGATCGATCGTCACGTCGGCGAAGTCGTAGAACTCGCCGTGGAACGCGGGCTCGCGCTTGCCGAACGACGCGCGGATCGCGCGGATCGCCTCGCGCGCCTTCGGCCCGCGTCCGGCGAAGTCGCGGCCGAGCATCGCGAACTCCTCCGCGAGCGAGCCGACGCCGACGCCGAGGATCAGGCGGCCGCGGCTCACCACGTCGAGCGTGCCGTAGCGCTTCACGATCTCGAGCGGGTGGTGGTAGCCGAGCACCAGGACGTAGGTCGCGAGCTTGACGCGCTCGGTGATCGCGGCGGCGTAGCCGAGCGTCACCGCGGGATCCCAGTAGCGGCGTCCGCGGCGCGGCGCGGCGGCGTGCGGGATCGCGACGTGGTTCGACGCCGTGAGGTGGAAGTAGCCGAGCCGGTCGGCGGCGCGCGCGATCTCCGCGAACGCGTCGATCGAGGCGTCGTGCTCCCACGCGTTGACGACGCGCGGGTTCGCGATGATCACCGGACTGACGATGCCGTAGCGCACGATGCCCCCGTCGCCGGCGGTGAGCGAGGGCCGCCGGGCGCGACGGTCATCGCGCATCGCGACGCCGCTTGTCCATCACCTGCGGTCGTGCGCGCGGATGATGCACGAGCGGCGCGACGTCCGCGGCCGCGCTCAGCGCGTGGACGCGCCGGCGTTGCGGTGCACGCCGACGGTGACCGTCACCTGATCGCCCTTCTCGAGCTTCGCGAGTGCCGAGCCCGGGAACAGCACGCGGACCTCCTTCCCCTTCACGTCGACGACCAGCGTGCCGCTGCTCGAGTCGAGCTCGCGCACGGTGCCGGTCACCTGGTGCTCGCCGAGATCCCCCGTGGTCGAGTCCCGGGCGGCGGGAAGAGGTGCGGGCAGGGCGGAGTTCACCGCGGGGGTGTCGCGCAGCGTGGCGTCGTTGCCGGGCAGGCGGTCGCTCGGCGCGTCCTGCGCTGCGGCGCTGGCTGCGAGGGCCAGCGTGCCGGCCACGGCGACGAAACGCGCGCTCTGCATGAGGCGGGTCATGAGACCTCCCTTCGACCGATTCGGGTCGAAGCGGACTCCGGTGCACCGCGCATGCCACGACGGAGGCCCCGCGAAGCGCTGCCGTTTGCGGGCGGCAGCCGGCGCGTCCGTTGTAAATCGTTCCGTCGAAGGTCGGCACGCCGATGGTGCGGCGCGCACGCCAGCGCGGACGCCATGGCGTGCGCTCCTTCGCCTCGCCATGGCGGAGCGCATGGGCTCGGTGACGGACGTGGCAGCCGCGTGGGCTTCGTGCACGTCCGCACGGACCAGGCACCCTCTGCGTACGAAAAAATTCAATCTTTTCGGCTGGAATTCCCGGAGCCGGTGGCACTAGAGTTGCCTTGCCCGGACCTGCTGAAGTTGCTGGGAACGGACCTCGTGCAGAAGCCGCGTCATTCCCCGACCCGGACGCTGCACGAGACCCTACATCATCATCATCGACCTCCGATCGCGCCCCTGACGTAGACGACGAGTGCCGCAACGACCCGCAAGGCGCACGGGTCGGCGGTGATCCGAGAGGAACTTCCGATGACACCGCGAAAGACCCTGAACGTTCCGGGGATCCGTCGGCGCGTCCGGCCCGTGCGCGGCGCCGCGCGCGCGGCCGTTGCCGCGCTGGCCGTTCTCGGCTTCGCCGCGAACGCCCACGCGGTGTCGAGCGACTGGCTCGACTACACCGCGATCGCCGGCAGCCGGCTCGACATCGGCTCGAACATCCTCGTCGCCGGCAACTACGCCGTGCTGCGTGCCGGCGGCAGCCTGACGCTCGGCACGAATTTGTATCACGACGCCGTGCCGGCGGACAGCTTCCTCGCCGCCGACACGATGGAGTTCACCACCGGCGCGTCGGCGAACAACGTGTTCGTCAACTCGCTGCAGCTCAACGGCACCGCGGAGGTGCGCGGCACGAAGACCACGCCGCTCGCGCTGCCGCTCAACATCAACGTGCCGCCGCTGCCGGCGAACGCGAGCAGCCCGTGCGCCGAGTCCGGCGTCGACGTGACGATCGCCGCGAGCCAGACGAAGAGCCTCGCGCCGGGCTGCTACCGTGACGTCCAGGTCTCGCACAACGCGACCCTGAACCTCACGGGCGGCACCTACGTGTTCCGCAACCTGCTCGTCGAGGTCGACTCGCAGCTCAACGCGCAGTCGGCGAGCACGATCACCGTGCAGCAGAAGCTGACCACCGAGCTGCGCTCGTTCTTCGCACCGCAGAGCGGCGATCCCGCCGACCTCATGATCTTCGTGGGCGGCAAGCAGAACCAGATCGGCAACGAGTCGACGTTCATCGGCCGCGTGGTCGCCCCGAACGATCCGGGCTTCGAGTTCGGCGTGCGCGCGACGTTCATCGGCAACGCCTACGCGGAGGGCATGAACATCTTCGGCGTGCACCTGCCGCGCACCCCGAGCCCGACGCCGACGCGCACCCCGACGCCGACGCCGAGCCCCACGCCGACTCCGACCCCGACCCCGACGGTCACGCCGACGCCGACGCCGACCACCACCCCGGTGCCGACGCCGACCAAGCCGTTCGTGCCGCCGACCCCGACGCCGACGCCGACCGGCGTGCCGACGGTGACGCCGACGGGCGCGCCGCCGCCGCCCGAGAAGTGCCCGTCGTTCACCAGCCCGAACAACTGCTTCTGAGCCTCTGTCCCGAGCCGGGACGGAGCCGAAGGGAAGGCCCGCGCGGTGAGAGCCGCGCGGGCTTTCCGCGTCACGGGACCCGCGTTTGGGTCGCGCCCGGCGGCGTGCGACGCTGAACGCGATGACGTCGTCCCGCCGTCGCCGCACGTGCTCGCTGCGCGGTGCGGCCGCGAGCCTGCTCCTCGCGCTCGCGCTGCTTCCGCTCGGCGCGAGCGGCTGCACCCGGCGCGCGACCGAGACCACCACCGACGCGGGCCGCATGGGCACGGCACGCCTGTTCGTGCCGCGCGAGCGCGACGGCAGCCTCGTCGTGCTGTTCTCCGGCGCGGCCGGCTTCGACCGCACACTGTCGAGCGCCGCGTGGCGTCTCGCCGAGAGCGGCGTGATCGTCGTCGGGGTGGACCTGCCGACGTACCTGACGAAGCTCGCGAGCGAGCCCGGCTGCGCCTACGTGGTCGGCGACGTCGAGGATCTCGCGCACCGCCTCGAGCGCGAGCAGGGTCTGGTGCGCTACCGCCTGCCGGTCCTCGCCGGCGTCGGCGAGGGCGCGACGCTCGCGTACGCGGCGCTCGCGCAGGCGCCCGCCGCGACGGTCGCGGGCGCGGTCGGCGTCGACCCGGTCGCGACGCTCGCGACGAAGGAGCCGATCTGTCCCGGCGCACCCGCGACGCCGGCCGCGGGCGGAGGATTCACCTACGGCGCGTCGGCCGAGCTGCCGGGCTGGTGGCGCGTGTCGGTGCCGGCGGGCGCGTCACCGACGCCGGGCAGTCCCGCCGTGGTCGAGACCGCGGCGCCGGGAGCGTCCGCAGGCGACCGTCTCGTCGCGCTGGTCTCCGACGCCGTCGGCGCGGACGAGGACGCCGGGCAGACCGGGCTGTCGGTGGTCGAGTATCCGAGCGAGAGCGGCTCCGACGTGCTCGCCATCATCTACTCGGGCGACGGTGGCTGGCGCGACCTCGACAAGCAGATCGGCGAGTACCTCGCCGCACGCGGGCTGCCGGTGGTCGGTGTCGACAGCCTGCGCTCGTTCTGGTCGCACCGCACGCCGGAGGAGCTGGCGTCCGACCTCGCCGACCTGATGCAGACCTACGGCGAGCGCTGGGGCACGAAGCGCGTGGTGCTGATCGGCTACTCGTTCGGCGCCGGCATCCTGTCGTTCGCGATCGGGCACCTGCCGGCGGCGGATCGCGCGCGCATCGTGCTGATCTCGCTCCTCGGCGTCGAGGCGCGCGCGGACTTCGAGATCCACTTCACCGGCTGGCTCGGGCAGGAGCCCGACGCGACCGCACCCGAGGTGCTGCCCGCGCTGCTGAAGCTCGACCTGTCGCGCGTGCAGTGCTTCTACGGCGAGGACGAGGAGGGCTCGCTGTGCCGCCTGCCCGCGCTCGCCGGCGCGGAGGTGATCCGCACCGCCGGCGGACACCACTTCGACGGCGACTACCAGGCGCTCGCGCAGCGCGTGCTCGACGGCATCGAGAAGCGTGCGCCGGGTGCGGTGCCGCCGGCGCCTTCGGCGCTCCCGGAGGATCGGCCGACGCCGGCGGGCTGAGCGGCATCGTCAAGCAACGTCAAGGAACGGCGCCGCGGGAGGCTCAGTCCGGAGTGTCCGGGCACGCGACCAGGTACTGCCAAGAGCCCGCGCCGGAGTCGTCGCACGCCGCCTGCACCTCGACCTCGATCTCGCTCGACGGGCCGCCCGGCAGGGTGATGTACGTCGTCTCGCCGTAGGTCACGCAGCCGCTGTCGAACAGCTGCTGGCCCTGGTAGCGGACGATGAAGCGGTCCGGGTTGGCCTCGAATCCGGTGTACGTGAACTCGAACGAGCCGACGTTGATGCCGAGGTCGTAGGTCACCGTCGAGCTGGTGCCGTCGTCTAGGCGCAGCGTCCGGGGCGAGCACGAGTAGCACTCGCAGGTGATCAGCGAGCACAGCTGCGAGCCGCACTGGCCCTGTCCGGGCTCGCACTGCTCGCCGGGCTGCAGGATGCCGTCGTTGCAGGCCGCCTGCTGCGTCTTCGTCGGCGTCGGGTTCGGCGACGCCGTCGGACGCGCCGTCGCGGTGGGCTTCGGCGTTGCGCTCGGCTTCGTCGTCGGTGCCGGCGTCGCGGTCGGCTGCGCGGTCGCGGTGGGAGGCGGCGTGGGACCGACCGCGGTCTGCGTCGGGCGCGGCGTCGCCGTGGGACGCGCCGTCGCGGTGGGCTTCGGCGTGCGCGTCGGCCGATCGGTTTCCTCGGGCGACGGCGTGGGCTCTGCCGTCGGACGCGGCGTCGGCGCGGTGCCGATCGGGAAGCAGCTGCCGCAGCTGTCGCTCGCGTCGTCGCAGGTTCCCGCGACGCAGATGCCCGCGCACGGCGCGGTGCCGTCGTTCTCGCAGCCGTCCGACGGATCGTCGGTGCAGCAGTGCGCATCGGGGCACTGGCCCGCGAGCGGTCCACCGCACGACTCGAGCGCCAGCGTGCTGCCCGCGCCGATTGCGTAGCAGACGCAGTCCGCGCTGCCGGACGACTCGGGCAGGCACGTGCCGCGCGCGGTCGCGTCGCCGAGCGCGAATTCGCAGTCGCCGCCGCACTGGCCGCTCGCGCCGCCGCCGCAGGTGATGCACTGCGGGTCGACCTCGTCGACGCGGCAACGGCACTCGCCGTCCGCCTGCACGAGGCGCCCGCGGACGTCGTCGCAGGCGCCGACGCGCGGCACGAAGCACGCGCCGGAGCAGCTCGCGGCCACGGCGGCCGCGGCGCTCGGCGACCCGCCGGTCGTGTAGTCGGTGGTCTCGAACGACGGCGGGTCCGACGTGCGGCCGATCACGACGATGTCCGGATCCGACTGCGGCGTCGCCGTCAACCCACCCGGCGGCAGGAAGAACGCGGCGCTGATCGCCACGTCGTCGGCGATCGGCGTCCAGCCCGAGCGCGCGCACTCCTCAGCGGCCGAAGTGCAGTCGTCGGCTCCGGCGCACGACAGGCGGAAGGTGCTCGACGGATCGTCGAGCGTGCCGGTCGAGTCGTCGCGCACGGTGCAGGACACGAACTTCGGAGCGCCGTCGGCGCTCAGCACGTTGCCGGTGACGCCCGCGAGCCGGTTGACGACGCCGCCGTTCGCGGTGCGCACCGGTACGTAGTTGAGGCCGATCGACCAGCGCTCGCTCGCGAGGTCCTTGTTCACCAGGTAGCTCAGCCGGTCGAAGGTGAGCGTCGCACCGCGATCGTTCGCCTGCGCGTCGGCCGCGTTCGGCGCGACCAGCGCCAGCCACGGCGCCGTGAGGCGTCTGCTCCAGGTGCGCAGGTCGGCGAGTGCGATCGCCGCGCGCGCCGCGATGCCGGTCTGCCCCGCCGCGGCGAGCCCCGCGTCGGGCAGGAAGAAGCGCGCGGGCAGGGCGACGTCGTCGGCGATGCGGCGCCAGTCGTTCATCGCGCACTCGCGCGCGGTGGTGGCACAGGCGCCGGCGCCGTCGCACACGAAGCGGAAGGTCGAGTCGCGGTCGAGCAGGCTGCCCTGCGAGTCGGGGCGCGGACGGCAGACGACGAAGGACGGCGCGCTGCCGTCGCTCTTGAAGACGTTGCCCGTGACGTTCGCGACCACGCCGGGGTCGCTCGGCGAGAGGTTCAGGCTCACGACCCAGCGCTCGACGCCGACGTCCTTGCTGACGAGGAACGTGAGCAGGTCGGGGGTCGGCGTCGACGCTCCGTCCGCGGCGCGCGCGGGCGCGGCCGACGCGGGCACGAGAAGAAGTGCGACGAGGAGCGTGCCCGCGAGCGAGCACATCCACGACTTGACCATCCGCTGCATCCTCGACCTCCGGGCTCCGATCCTCAGAAGAAGTATCGGCCGTCGGCGGGAAGCCGCAACGTCGATTCGGGCGCGGGGCCCGGGCCTGCGCAGACCCTAGCGGGTGACGAGCCCCCGCAGCCCGCCCGACACCAGGGCACCGACGCTCGCCAGAACGCGCGGCAGGACGAGGCCGCCGGGCACCACGAGGTAGCGTGCCTCCCACTGCGGGTCGAATTGCTGCTTGTACGAGCGCACGCCCTGGAAGTTGTAGAAGTGCTCGCCGTGCCGGTAGGTGAACGCGCCGACGCGCTGCCAGAACGGCGCGAGCGCGCGGCCCTCGAGGCCGGCCAGCGGCGCCATGCCGAGGTTGAACCACAGGTAGCCCTCGGACTGCGCCCACAGCATGACCTTCGCGAACAGGAACTCCATCGAGTCCGGAGGTGCATCGGCCGCGTAGCGCATGAGGTCGGGCGCGATCTCCTCGCGTCCCGCGGCGCACCACAGGTTCGTGAACGCGACGATGCGTTCGTCGCGCCGCACGATCGCGGTCGGGAAGTTGCGCACGTACTCCTCGGAGAACGCGCCCAGCGAGAATCCCTTCTCGCGGGTGTTGCGCTTGTCGAGCCACGAGTCCGACACGCGGCGCAGCTCGGCGCTGATCGCCGGCACGCCCCCCGGCGGCACCACCTCGAAGGTCGAGCCGTCGCGCTCCTGGCGCTTCAGCACGTAGCGCGTCCCCTTGCGGCGCGGACCCTCGAGCGACCACGACGCGAGCGGCACGCGCGCGCACTCGCCGAACTTGAACGGCGTCAAGCCGACGTCGAGGTAGAGCGGCAGGCTCGCCGGCGACACCTCGTAGAAGACGGGATGGACGTCGTAGTGGTCGCAGAGCTCGCGGAAGCGCCACACCAGCTCGGTACGCTCCGCGATCGGTCCGACCGGATCGCCCATCGCGACCCAGCAGCCGCGGCTCGCGCCGTACATGATGAACGCCTGGCCGCTGTCGCTCAGCAGGAACGACTTGTCGCCGAGCAGTGCGAGGTTCGCCATCGCCGACGGCGACGCAGCGACCACCTCGCGGACCTTCTGCTGCGTCGCGACGTCCGGCGGCGACGCGACCGCCTGCGCCGGCCGCAGCAGGTGCACGAGCGAGAAGCCGATCGCGAGCACGATGACGCCGACCGTCGCGCGCAGAAAGCGCGGCGCGCCGCTGAACAGCGCGAACTCCCACCACAGCTCGTGGCTGTAGTCGACGTGCCGGTAAGCGAACATGCCGAGCCACACGCTGCCGCCGACGGCGGCTGCGACCGCCGCGATCCAGCCCGGGCTGAACAGATCGCCGAGCAGCTGCGCGCGCCGGTAGAACAGACGCCGGCACGGCAGCAGCACGCCGAGCGTCGCGAGCAGGACCAGCGCCTCCTCCCAGTGCAGGCCGCGCAGCAGCGCCAGCGCGGACCCCGCGGCGAGCAGCACGACGCTCAGCAGCCAGGCGACGTCGAGACGGTTCTGCAGCGCGCTCGCGAGCAGCACGAGGCCGAGCCCGACCAGGCTCGCGAGGAAGTGCGACAGCTCGACGGCGGGCAGCGGCACGATCGCCGCGAGCCAGCCGAGGCGCGTCTCGCGCGCGGGAAGCGCTCCGGTCGCGAGCAGCAGCACGCCGCCGAGGAAGGTCGAGACCGCGAGCAGCCGCGGTGCGACCAGCGGGATCCAGCGTCCGACCGCACCGCCGATCCGCTTCAGCGAGCCGCGGCGCTCCGCCGCCTCGAAGCCGCCGAGGAGCAGCAGCGCGATCGCGAGCGGCAGCAGGTAGTAGACGGCGCGGAACACCAGCAGCGCCGCGAGCGCCGCCGGAACCGTGGTGCGGTTGTCGAGGCTCGCCAGCACGATGCACTCGAAGACGCCGAGCCCGCCCGGGATCTGGCTCGCGACGCCGGCGACCATCGCGGTGACGAACACCGCGAGGAACGCGGTGGGTGCGACGTGCACGTTGCCCGGCAGCAGCACGTAGAGGACCGACGCCGCGACGATCCAGTCGAGCACCGCGAGACCGAGCTGCGCCGCTGCGGTTCCCGGCTCGGGCATCGCGATCTCGACGCCGCGCACGACGATCGGCGTGCGGCGCAGCACCGCGAGCAGCAGGTACGCGACCGGTGCGACGAGCACGACGCAGCCGGCGATGCGCGCGACGTCGGGCGGGATGCCGAGGTCCGCGAGTGCGGTCGGCGACAGCACCAGCGACGTTCCGGCGATCGTCATGCCGCCGAGCCAGAAGCTCAGCGACGTGAACGCGATCAGGCGCACGATCTCGAGCGGCGATACCTCCCACGCCGCGTAGAGCCGCACGCGCGGCGCGGACGGTCCGAGCAGTGCGAGCCCGATGTTGCGGCTGAACACGAAGCCGAGGAACGAGGCCAGCGCCGTCTGCGCGTACGACAGCGTGCGTCCGAGATAGCGCAGCGCGAGCCGGTCGTAGCCGGTGACGATCGCGTAGCTCAGCGCCGTCAGCACCAGCGCGATGAACAGCTTCGCCGACGGGATCGCGGCGAGGCTGCGGCGGATCGCCGCGTAGTTGTGGCCGCGCAGCTGGTCGTTCAGCACCCACGACACCAGTGCGAGCGCCGCGAGGCTGATCAGCGGCGCGAGGCCGCGAATCGGATTGCGTCTCAAGGCACCCGCCTTATGCCAACCGCGGCGGCGAAGCGCACGTCGCTGCGCAGCTTCCGCGAGTCTGCGCTTGGCGTAGGCGGCATCCCGCGATAGGACGCCCGCCATGTCGAGCTGGCGTGGGATCGCGGCGGTGGTTCTCGGTGCGGCGCTCTGGGCCGGGTGCGTGTCGGTGGACTACGTCGGCAAGTCGTTTCCGCCGACCGCGTCGGTCGAGCTCTTCATGACACCCGATGACGTGAGGCGGCCGTACGAGGTGATCGGCGAGGCGCGCGCGCAGGTCGACGCGCTGCCGTTCACCAGCCCCGCCGAGCAGCTGCAGCAGAAGCTCCTTCAGGAGGCGCAGAGCCGCGGCGCGAACGCCGTGATCCTGGGGTCGATCACCACCCGCCAGGTGGGATCGACGGCGACGACGACAGGGCAGGCGACCTCGAAGAAGAAGGGCAACAAGAAGAACACGCAGTACACCGACACCACCACGACCAACGTCGAGGAGGTGAACGAGCTGCGCGGGACGCTGATCCGCTACACGGATTGACGGCGCGCCGCGCGGCCGCGCTCAGCGCACGACGTCGTCGGCGGGCCCCGAGGCCGCGTCAGCAGGGGACGCCGCACGCGATCCCGGCTTCGTCGCCGGCTCGACCACGATCTCCGTCTCGCCTGCCGGCCGCGTCGCGGCGTGCACGTCGGCACCGTTCTCCGGCTCGCCGCGCAGGTCCGTCGATCCGGGCGCGGGAGTCGCGTCCGGCACCGTGCGCTTCGGACGGATCGCCGCGCGGAAGGCGGCGTCGCCGCGCGCGGCGTCGAGGTCGGCGCTCTCGAAGTCGGGATCGTCGGGCAGCGCGAGCGTCAGCACGCGGCTCCGGTCGAGCGCCGCGACGAGATCCGGCGCCTGCACGTCGAGCACGTGGCCGCCGAGCTTGCGCGCGTCGTCGACGAAGTGGAAGTGCCAGCCGCTGGTATTGACGCCGCCCAGATATGCGGGAAAGCGGAAGCCGACCAGCGTGCCGGTGACGTCGCTCGCCGTGAACACGTTCTGTCCGGCGACGACGTCGGCGAGCGGCTTGTAGGGACGCTCCTGCCGCGGCACGCTGCGCAGCTCGATGCGCGTGAAGCGTCCGTCGATGCGCGCCGCCCAGAGCAGGTTCTTCGAGCCGATCTCCTCGTCGAGCGTACGCACCAGATCGTCGAGGCTCGCGACCGCGGGCAGCTCGACGGTGCGGTCGGCGCGGAAGTGCTTGACGAAGACCAGCGGCGTGCGCGTCGTCGGCGACAGGATCTCGAGTTCGCCGGTCACGGCGGCGCGGTACGGCGTGCCGTCGAGGATGATCACCTCGCCGTCGAGCGGGCTCGTCGCGCCGAGGCCGAAGTCGCCGAGGCGCAGCACCTCGGAGAAGTGCGTCGGCCCCTCGTACAGGCTCGCGGCGAAGCCCGCCGCGGGACCGAACTGGTAGATCGCGTCCTGCTGGCAGTAGGTCGCGATGCAGTCCTCGCGCGGCTCCCCGGGCGGCGGCGGCGCCTCGGCGCGCACCGGCGTGCCCTGCGTCGCGAGCAGCAGGACGGCGCCGGTCGCGAGACGGATGGCGCGGCCGCGGCGCGGGAGCGAGGCGTCTCTCATGAATCGGCCGCGACTGCGCGGGTCAGCGCGCACCGGACGACGGCAGGCGCGGCCCGTCGAGCGGGCGGGACGTGCCCGCGCGATCGCCAGGGACGAACGTCGGGCCGCGGCGCGGGAAGTAGCCCGCGCACGCGAGCTCGCCGCCGAGCGTGTCGAGCGTCTGGACTGCCGCGTCGAGCAGCGTGCCGACGTCGTTCGGACCGAACGCGTCGGGTCCGCGCTCGACGATGGCGTGCACGGCGTCGAAGACCTCCTGCAGCGAGCGCCGCGGGTCGCCGTCGAACTGCCTCAGGTCCGGCACCGCGCGCCGGAAGATCGTGTCGAGCGTGATCGCGTCGGCGTACGTCGCCAGCGCGGGGTTCGGCGAGACGAACCGCGGCGTGTCGGTGCCCTCGGCGAGCGCGATCGTCGTGCGGTAGGCGATGCGGCTCTGCGACGCGAGCTTCTCGAAGTCCACGAAGCGCGTCTCGTCGCGCACGGTGTGGTAGCAGGCTCCGGTCGAGTCGCTGAAGAACACGGTCGGAACTCCCGCACCGACGAAGGTGGCGTAGTCGCTGCGCAGCTGCCCGAAGATGAAGCTCACCGGCAGCGTCTCCACGCCGCGCGGGAATTGCGCGAGCTCGCTGCGCACGGAGTCGGCGACGATGCCGGACAGCAGATCGCCGCCGGTCTCCGCGCCGACCGCGATGCTGATCCGCGACAGCGACTGCGTCAGGTTCGCGCCCTGGATGTCGAGGTTCACGTACGCGACCGTGCGCTCGATCGGGATCGCCGGTGCGCCGACCCAGGCGATCGATCCCAGCAGGCCATCCTCCTCCGCGTCCCACAGGACGACGGCGACCGAGCGCCGCGGCGCCTCGGGCAGCGAGCGGATCGCGCGTCCGACGGCGACCGCGACGGCGGTCCCCGCGGCGTTGTCGGTGGCGCCGTTGAACACGTTGCCGCTGCCCGACACGCCGAGGTGATCGTAGTGCGCACCGATCAGCACCCACTCGTCGGGCAGCTCGCGGCCGCGGATCACCGCGGCGAGGTTGGTTCCCTTCGCGAACGGATGCTCGTAGTCTGCGTCGGCAGTCCCGCCCGACACGCCGGGACCGATCTCGCGCAGCAGGCCGATCAGGTAGGCGCGCGCACGCCGCGAGCCCTCGGTCTGGTTGTTGCGGCCCTCGAAGGCGTCGCTGGCGAGCGTCGCGGTGATCTCGCGCGTGCCGAGCGGGGCACGGCGCGCGCCGCCGGCGATCTCGCCGTCGCTCAGCGCGCCGGCGGTGGCCGGATGCAGGAGGAGCGCGAGCACCAGGCATGCGAGCCCGCGCGATGCAGACGTCGTTGGCCGAACCATGCGACCTCCATACGGCGGCCGGCGCCGCGCCGCCAGCCGGAACCGCTCGCGCCCCGGACCGGTCCATTCGTCGCCACGGAAGGCGAATCCGCTGGTCAAGAGGTCGATCTTCGAGAACAATCGGCGCACGTATGGCACGCATCTTCCCGGACAACTCCCGCTCGATCGGCGGTACCCCCATCGTTCACCTGCAGCGGATCGCGCGCGGCCTCGACGCGCGCGTCCTCGGCAAGATCGAGGGCCGCAATCCGGCCTACTCCGTCAAGTGCCGCATCGGCGCCTCGATGATCGACGACGCCGAGGAGCGCGGGTTGCTGAAGCCCGGCGTCGAGGTGATCGAGCCAACCAGCGGCAACACCGGCATCGCGCTCGCGTTCGTGTGCGCGTCGCGCGGCTACAAGCTGACGCTGACCATGCCGGAGACGATGAGCCTCGAGCGGCGCAAGATCCTCGCCGCGTTCGGCGCCGAGCTGGTCCTGACACCCGGCACCGAGGGCATGAGCGGTGCGATCCGCAAGGCCGAGGAGATCATGGCCGCGAGCCCGGGCCGCTACATCATGCCGCAGCAGTTCCGGAACCCGGCGAATCCCGCGATCCACGAGCGCACGACGGGGCCCGAGATCTGGAACGACACCGACGGCGAGATCGACGTGCTGGTGGCCGGCGTCGGCACCGGCGGGACGATCACCGGCGTGTCGCGCTACGTCAAGAACATCCGCCAGAAGAAGATCGTGTCGATCGCGGTCGAGCCGGCGAGCAGCCCGGTGATCTCGCAGACACTGGCGAAGCAGCCGCTCAAGCCGTCGCCGCACAAGATCCAGGGCATCGGCGCGGGCTTCGTGCCGGCGAACCTCGACCTCGCGATGGTGGACCGCGTCGAAACGGTGACCGACGACGAGGCGCTCGAGACCGCGCGCAGGCTCGCGGTCGAGGAAGGCATCCTGAGCGGGATCTCGTGCGGCGCCGCGGTCGCGGTCGCGCTGCGCGTCGCGCGCGAGCCGCAGTTCGCGGGCAAGACGATCGTCACCGTCCTGCCGGACTCCGGCGAGCGCTACCTGTCGAGCGTGCTGTTTACCTGACGCTCGCCGTCGTCAAGGACGCAGCGAGCGCAGGTAGGCGATCACCGCGCGGGCGTCGTCCGGGGACAGGCGGAACGGCGGCATCGGCGGCTTCGGCACGTGGCCGTCGCGGCGGTGGCCGGTGGTGAGGAGCGAGAACTCGTCCTCTGTGTTGAAGCCGGCGAGGCCGGCGATCGCCGGTGCCTGGAAGGCCCACTCCTGGCCGTGGAACGGGGACTCGACCGGGATCGCGGCGCCCTGGAAGAGGCGCGTCTCGTCGAGCGTGCCGTCGGCGTTGCGCGGCGTGTGGCACTGGACGCACATCGCGACCGAGTTCGCGATGTAGCGGCCGCGCGCGACGTCGCCGCTCGCGGCAGGACCGCCCGAGGGTGCGGTGTCCTCCGCGTGCGCGGCGCGCAGCGGGCCGGCCGGGGAGGCGAGCAGCGCCGCGGCCACGATCGCGGATGCGACGCGACGCAGGCCGGTGCGCATCACACGCCGTCGCGACGTGCGTGTACGACCGGCGGTGGATTGAACGTTCTGCCCGGCGACCATGCGTTGCCTCCCTTCGCGACGACGACCCGGGGCACGCTTCGCAAGCAACGTGCCCCGGACCGTCGCCGTCCGGGGCGCGCGCACGGGACCGGCTACCAGCTCGCGGTCTGCGAGGTCTCGCCCTGGATCGACTTCGCGAGGCGGACCGAGAGCTGGCCGTCGAGCTTCTCGAGGCGGGCGAGCACGCTGCGTGCGTCGTCGAGGCGTCCCATCGCGACGTAGGTCTCGCCGAGGTACTCGAGCGCCTTCGGGTAGTCGGGGCGCAGCTTCAGCGCTTCGTCGTACGCGAGCAGCGCGCCGTCGTAGCGGCGCTGCATCTTGAGCGCGTGGCCGAGTCCGTTCCACGCCTCGGGGATGCCGCGGTCGGCCGCGATCGCGGCGCGGTACTTCTCCTCGGCGCCCTGCCAGTCGCCGTCGTTCGACAGCGCGATGCCCTCGTTGGTGAGCAGCGCGGCGCTGGTCTTGAGCGACGGCGAGCTGGTCGGCTTCGGCACCGGCACGGGATCGTCTCCCGCGGCGCGCACGGACGTCGCCGAGCCGAGCGTGAGGACCATCGCGGCGCCGAGCGCGAGACTCGCGGTGCGGCGCCACGTCGAGCGGACGAAGACGGTGGGTTCGTTCATCGCGCGAGCGGACCACGAGCGCCGCGGCCTTGCAAGCCACGCACGCCGCCCGTGCGGCGCGCGAGCGCCGCCGCCGTCAGCGTGCGCGCAGCTCGGGCCACAGCTCCAGAGCGGTGTCGCCGAGGAAGCGCGCCTGTCCGCTCGCGCCGAGCCCCGCCGACGCGCGCCGCGCCAGCGCGACCATGTCCGCGTAGGGACGGTCGTGCGTCTGCGAGAAGTCCGAGCCCCACAGCAGGCGGTGCGCGCCGAAGATCGCGGCGAGGTGCTCGACGAACGGCGCCGGTCCCGCGGGGTCTTTCTCCGCCAGGCGCAGCACGTGCGTCGTGACCTTGAGGTGCAGGTTCGGGAACGCGGCGAGATCGCCGAGCGCGCTCGCGCGCTCGTACGGCGGTCCGCCGCGCAGGTCGGGGAAGCCGCAGTGATCGAGCGCCACCGGCACGTCGGGGAAGCGGCGGAGCGCGTTGGCGAGCTTGACGATCTGCCGCGACAGGATCGTCACCACGACCGGAATGCGCAGCCGAAGCGATTCCCTCCACAGCGCGAGGCCCGCGTCCTCGTCGAGCCACGTCGACTCCGGATTGGTCACGGTGAAGAGACGCACGCCGCGCGCGCCGTGCTCCTCGACCAGCCGGCGCAGCGTCGCCGTCGCGCCGTCGGCGAGGGGATCGACGCACACGACGCTCGCGAAGCGCCGCGGGTGCTCGCGCGCGGCGTCGACGGTGTACGCGTTGTCGTACGAGTACGCGCCGACACCCTGCACCAGCAGCGCCGCGCCGACGCCGGCCTCGTCCATCTTCGCGAGCAGGCCTTCGCCGCTCACCGGCACGTCGCGGAACCACGCGGCCTGCTTGCGCTCCGCGCCGACGCCCTGATCGAGGCCGAACGGCACCAGCGGATAGCGGCTCTCGTCCGCGGCGACGACGTGCGTGTGCGAATCGACGATCACGCGCTCGCGTACCGCGATCGTGCGCGTCCGGTCAACGGTGGTCGCGAGCGGGCGCTGTCTCCACCACACGAGTTGCGATACGGTCGCGCCCCGCATGCTCCACCCACACCGTCGCCTCGTCGTGATGATCGCCGCTCTGCTCGTCGCCGCGATCACCGGCTGCTCGGATGCACCCGCGCCGCAGCAGCCCAACATCCTGTTCGTCATCATGGACGACGTCGGCATCGACCAGATGCAGACCTTCGGCTACGGCGGCGACGATCCGCCCGCGACGCCGACCATCGCGGCGCTCGCGGACGGCGGCGTCAAGTTCCGCAACACGTGGTCGATGCCGGCGTGCTCGACCAGCCGCGCGGTGATCTTCGAGGCGCGCTATCCGTTCCGCACCAACGTGCTCGGCGCGCTCGGCCCGGACGATCTCGCGAACTCGATGGTGTCGCCGTACGAGGTCACGCTGCCGAAGCTGCTCGCGACGCGCGGCTACACCAGCGCGCTGTTCGGCAAGTTCCACATCGGCCTGCAGGGCAACGACCCCGCGGGCTACGGCATGGTGCACGATCTCGGCTGGGACTGGTTCCAGGGCTGGCTCGACGACACCGGCGATCCGTCGTCGATCGACACCACCGCGGGCGGCGTCGCGGCGGCGGGCCGCTGGTCGTGCGGCTACGTCGGCAGCGCCGCGGTCGGCGGCGCCGACGCCGGCGCGTGCTGGCAGCCCGACGGCAGCTGCGAGGAGCTCGTCGCCGAGGGGCCGGTCCCGCCGGGACGTACCTGCCGCGACCGCGGCGGCATCCTCGTTCCGGACGGCGCGTGCGGCGGAGCCGTGCCGTCGTCCCTCGACTTCACGACGCTCAGCGGACACTACGTCTCGCCGCTGGTCTACAACTTCCCCGACGGCCGGGTCGTGCAGGTGCCGCCGACCGATCCGCGCTCGCGCCGCTTCCGCGCCAACGAGGACGTGAACGCCGCGATCGACTGGATCCACACGCGTCCCGCCGGCAAGCCGTGGATGGCGACGGTGAGCTTCGCGTCGGCGCACACTCCGCTCATGCAGCCGCCGGCGACCGACCTCGGCGAGCAGAACCGCGACGCGAGCGACCTCGACTGCAACGACTCCGATGCGCAGCGCGTGATCATGAACCTGATGGTCGAGTCGATCGACGCGCAGGTGGGACGTCTTCTGACGGAGACCGGGATCGCCGACCGCGCCGACGACGGCAGCCTCGTCTACCGGCCCGAGGCGAGCAACACGATCGTCGTGATCGTCGGCGACAACGGCAGCCTCGGTGCGACCGTCAAGCCGCCGTTCGATCCGTCGCGCTCGAAGGGCACCGCCTACCAGACCGGCGTGTGGGTGCCGCTGGTGGTGGCGGGCAGGATCGTCGACCGTCCCGGCCGCGACGTCGAGCACATGGTCAACATCGCCGACCTCTACACGCTGTTCGGCGAGCTGGCCGGCATCGACGACGTGCGCGCCGTCGTGCCGCGACCGATCGACGCCGAGCCCCTGCTGCCCTACTTGACGGTCGCCGATCACCCGGCGATCCGGCGGTCGAACTTCACGCAGGTCGGCCCGAACCTGCAGGCGAACGGCGCGGTCAACGGGCCGTGCCAGATCTCGAACAGCTGCAGCCAGATCCCGGTGACCAAGGGCGTCTGCCACGACAACGCCGGCACGTGGTACGGCGCCGAGCCCGACGTCCCGGGCGTGCCGGCCGAGGGCTTCCGCTTCTGCTGCGACGTGAACGCGTTCCTCGCGGCACAGGGCGAGGCGACGCTCAACATCCTGCCGCTGTCGTCGCTCGCGATCCGCGACGACCACTACAAGGTCGTGCAGAACTCGGGCAGGTACTACGTTTCGCAGGACGTCCCCTGCGAGGAGCAGACGTCCACCGAGTTCTACGAGATCGACGAGGCGGTGCCGACGCCGCGCATCGACCTCGCCGGCACCGAGCTCGATCTCGGCGCCCTCACCGACGAGCAGCAGCGCCACTACGACGCGCTGTCGTCCGGGCTCACGGCGCTGCTCGCGTCGCAGCGGACGTGCACCGGCGACGGCAACATCGACCTCGTCGTCGACGACCTCGACCTGCAGGACTGGCAGGTCTACGCCGCCGGCACCGGACCGTCGAGCTGGTACGACGTCGACCTCGACGGACTCACCAACGGAAAGGATCGCCTGCTGATCGAGCGCAACCTCGGCACGAACTGCCGCGTGCGGTGAGCGCCGCGGTCAGCGCCGTCGGGGAGCGCGGGCGCTCGCGCGCCGTCGCCCCCGCGCGGCGATCGACGCTCGGTAGTTGGTCGGCGATCCGCCCGACCAGCGCGCGAAGGCCTTCGAGAAGGACGCCACCTCGGAGAAGCCGACGCTGTGTGCGATCGCCTCGACCTTCATCGAGCCGTCGGACAGCAGCGCCTGCGACAACTCGGTGCGGACGCCGTCGCGGACCTGCTTGAAGGTCGCGCCTTCCTGCTCGAGCTGGCGCTGCAGAGTGCGCTCGCTCACGTGCAGGTGCTTCGCGACGTCGGAGCGGTGCGGTGCGGCACCCGACGCGAGCATCCGCCGCACCGTCGCCGCGACGCGGTCGCGTGCGCTCGACGCCGTCACGTTGGCGAGCAGCGCCTGGTGCATCTTCTCGAGCTGCTCGGCGACGAGCGGATTGGCCGCGAGCGTCCGCGCAGCGAGCGTGGCCATCGAGATCCGTACGGCCGCCACCCGGCGGTCGAAGCGGACGGTGCATCCGAGGGCGCGGGCCGACTCGCCCGGAACGCCGATCTCGGGATGCGCGAGATCGATTCCGAGCGGTGCCATGCCGGGAATCGCCACGCGCATCGCGCTCAGGCCGCTGGTCACGGCGAAGTCGAACAGGTGATGACTCGCGCGCAGCGCGGGATCGCCGAGGTCCCATGTCAGCTCGGCGTGGTTCGTCCGCTCGACGAGGCGGACCTCGACGGAATCGAGCGCGAGCCGCGCGAGCCGAGTGTACGACCGCAGCGCGTGCCGGGTGTCCGGTCCGGCCAGCAGGAGAAAGACCAGCGGTCCGCGCGGGCGGAGGTGCAAGCCGGCGCGCAGGCCCACGATCGGGTCGTGCAGGTCGTCTGCGGCGAGGTCGAAGAGGCGGACGGCGGCTTCGGCGGGAAGGCGGTTCGCCGCATCGTCGAGTACCGCACCCGGGATTCCGGCGCGGTTGCGCAGGGATGCCGCGTTGGCGCCCATCGCTTCCAGCGCCAGCAGAGCGTCGGCCACCTGAATGCTTCCGACGGTCGCCACCGGGGCTCCTGTCTACTCGCAGCGGCCCGAATCGACAACCGATTGGCCCGAACGAGCATGGGTAGACACGGTGTAAATCGTACACTGACCGCGTGGACTGGAGCGGTACCGAGGCTCTCGCGGAATTGATGGCCGGCGGCAGCATGATGCCGGCGCAGCTCCCCACGGGGTGCTTCTGGTCCGCGGAGAAGCGCCTCGCGGGCGCGGTGCTGGCCGACGCGCTCATCGAGGTGCGCGACCATCACGCCGACCCGAAGTACCGGCGCCTGATCGCCGAGGATCTGGTCTGGATCCGCTCGAACGACGCGCGCAACCCGTACTCGTTCATCCGGCTCTGCCAGCTGCTCAACATCGAGCCGGTGTGGGTCCGCGAGACGGTGCGCCGCTGGATGAGCGCGACGCCCGCGGCCGCCCCCGCGCAGCCCGCGACCGTGACGCCGCTCGACGACGCGCCGCGCCGCCGTCGCCGCCGGATCGGTGGCCCGCACGCGGTGCTGCGCACGACCGACCAGGCGCAGCTCCGCCTCGACGACTGAGCACTCGCGCGGACGTACGGACGCCGGCTCCCGGAGATTGACCGGGCGCGCAGCCGGGCGGTATCCCTGACGCATGCCGACCATCGAAGTGCTCGATCCCCGCGGTGCGCTGCGCGTCACGGAGCAGCCGCTCGCTCCCCGGAAGGGAAGGCTGGCGCGGACCCGCATCGGCTTCCTGTCGAACAAGAAGGCCAACGCGACGCTGCTGCTGCAGGAGATCGAGCGCCTTCTGCACGCGCGCTTCGGCGACTTCGAAGCGGTCTACGGCGAGAAGGGCGCGGCGGTTCCGGTGCCGCCCGAGTTCCTCGCCGAGCTCGAGAGCTGCTCCGCGGTGCTGACCGGCATGGCCGACTGCGGCTCGTGCACGTCGTGGAGCCTGCACGACGCGGTGGTGCTCGAAGGGAAGGGCATCCCGAGCGTGCTGCTGTGCACCGACGAGTTCGCGCCGCTCGCGCGCGCCGAGTCGGTCGCGAAGGGCATGGGCGGACTGCCGCTCGCCGTGATCCCGCACCCGATCGCCGACAACCGTCCGAACGAGGTGCGCGCCAAGGCCGAGCGCATCGCCGACGAGATCGTCGCGATCCTCACGCGCGACGCGAACGAGCTCGACGCGAAGTACCGCCCGCTCTACCAGCGCCTCGCGGAGACGCGACTGAAGCGCGGCGCGACCTGCGTCGACGACGTCTGCATCGCCGATCCGACCGGCGCGCCCGTTGGCGCGGGCGCCTGACGCCGTGTCGGACGCGCGCCGCATCGCGCTCGACGACGACCTCGACGCCGTCCAGGACTGGTTCTACGAGCAGGGCCTGACGGACGGTCTCCCGATCGTCCCGCCGACGCCCGAGCGCGTCGAGCGCATGCTCGCCGGGACCGACTTCCAGCCGTCCGACGAACTCGGGCTGATGGGCCCGAAGTGGGGCGTGGCGACGATCGAGTCGCTCGCGATCAACGCGGTGATGGCGGGCTGCAAGCCCGCGTACTTCCCGGTCGTGATCGCCGCGATCCAGGCGATGCTCGAGGAGAAGTTCAACCTCTACGGCGTGCAGGCGACGACGCACCCGTGCGCGCCGCTGGTGATCGTCAACGGCCCGCTCGCGGGCGAGCTCGGCATCAATGCGCGCTACAACGTCTTCGGGCAGGGCTTCCGCGCCAACGCGACCATCGGGCGCGCGATCCGTCTCGCGCTGATCAACGTCGGCGGCGGCGCGCCGGGCGTGCTCGACCGTGCGACGCACGGCATGCCGTCGAAGTACTCGTTCTGCGTCGCGGAGAACGAGGAGGAGAATCCGTGGGAGCCGCTGCACGTCGAGCGCGGCTTCGCGCCCGGCGTCAGCACGGTCACGATCGGCGCGTGCGAGAACCCGCACAACCTGAACGACCACATCTCGACCTCCGCGGCCGGCATCCTCACGATGATCTGCAGCTCGATCGCCGCGATCGGGACCAACAACGCCTACCTCTACGGCGAGCCGATCCTCTGCCTCGGACCGGAGCACGCGGCGATCCTCGCGCGCGACGGCTACGACAAGACGAAGATCCGGCAGCACCTCTTCGAGCACGCGCGCATGCCGCGCGCGGAGTGGCAGAGCGCGGGCATGTTCGGCATGCCGGGTTCGGGCAACAACCACTTCCCCGACGCGCAGGCGCTGCCGATGTTCCGCAAGCCCGAGTACCTGATGATCATGGTCGCGGGAGGTGCGGGACGGCACTCGGTGTGGCTGCCGACCTTCGGTGCGGGATCGCGCTCCGTCACGCGTCCGATCGCGCGCCGCGACGGCACTGCGGTGTAGTTCAACGAGGGGGCACGCGCCCCCTCGCCCCACGCGGCGAAGCCGCGAGAGGCCCCACCCCCGCGCTCCCTTCGGTCGGCCGCGCGCTGCGCGCGCGGGGGCGCCTCCGACGACGCCGTGCGTGTCCTTTGCGCGTCCGGCGGGTTTGGGCGACAACTGCTTCCGGAGGGCGCGACGCGTCGTCGCGCCGGAGGAGGCCGTCATGCCCAAGGGCGAGCAGAAGAAAGCGACCACGAACAAGCCGAAGCTCACCGCCAAGGAGAAGGCGAAGAAGAAGGCCAAGAAGAAGGCCGGCAAGGCCTGAGGCCGGATGCGGGACGCACCGGCGCCACGCGCCGGTGCCGCTCTCGCGCAGGAGTGAACGAAGCCATGTCCGAAGAGCCGGTCGACGTCCTGATCATCGGCGCCGGTGCGTCCGGCGCGGCGCTCGCGTGGAGCCTCGCCGAGACGCGCATGAACATCCTCTGCCTCGAGCAGGGCGACTGGGTGAAGTCGGACGACTACCCCAGCAACGCGACCGACTGGGAGCTGCGCCGCCTCGGCGACTTCGGCTTCAGCCCGAACGACCGCAAGCTCGCGTCCGACTACCCGGTGAACGACTCCGAGTCGCCGATCGCGGCGTCGATGTTCAACGGTGTCGGCGGCAGCACGATCCTGTTCGCGGCGCACTTCCCGCGGCTGCACCCGTCGGACTTCCGCGTGCGCTCGCTGGACCGCGTCGCCACCGACTGGCCGCTCGACTACCGTTCGCTCGCGCCGTGGTACGACCTCAACGAGCGCATGACCGGCGTGTCCGGGCTCGAAGGCGATCCCGCGTACCCGCAGGATCCGCCGAAGCGGCCGCCGCTGCCGCCGCTGCCGCTCGGACAGCTCGGCGAGACGCTCGCGCGCGGCTTCAACAAGCTCGGCTGGCACTGGTGGCCGTCCGACTCGGCGATCATCAGCCAGGACTACGAGGGCCGCGGGGCCTGCATCAACGCTGGGACCTGCATCACGGGTTGCGCGCAGGGGGCGAAGTCGAGCACCGACGTCACGTACTGGCCGGTGGCGCTGAGAAACGGCGTGCGCATCCGGACGCACGCGCGCGTGCGCGAGATCACGCTCGGCGCGAACGGCCTTGCCGACGGCGTCATCTACTACGACGAGAACGGTCGCGAGCAGCGCCAGAAGGCGCACGTCGTGGTCGTCGCGTGCAACGGCATCGGCACGCCGCGCCTGCTGCTGAACTCGAAGTCGAAGGACTTCCCCGACGGCCTCGCGAACCGCAGCGGGCTGGTCGGCAAGAACCTGATGTTCCACCCGTATGCGATGGCGACCGGCGTCTTCGACCAGCCGCTCGAGGGCTACAAGGGTGCGATCGGCTGCTGCATCATGAGCCAGGAGTTCTACGAGACCGATGCGAAGCGGGACTTCGTGCGCGGTTACTCGTTCGAGATCCTGCGCGGGCTCGGTCCGATGTTCACCGCTCTCATGGGCATGGGCTGGGGCACGATCCCGTGGGGCAGGGACCACCACGGCGCCTACGCGGACCTCTTCGACCGCACCGCCGGCATGGTGGTGATCGGCGAGGACCTGCCCGAGGAGTGCAACAGCATCACGCTCGATCCCGACCTGAAGGACGCCAACGGCATCCCCGCGCCGAAGATCAACTACCGGCTCGGCGAGAACAGCCAGAAGCTGATGGCGCACGGCATCGCGCGCGCGAGGGATGTGCTCGAGGCGTCGGGCGCGAAGAAGGTCATCGAGGAGCCGCTGCTGCGCGTCGCGGGCTGGCACCTGATGGGCACCGCGCGCATGGGCGCCGATCCGAAGACGTCGGTGGTGAACGAGTGGGGCCGCTGCCACGACGTCAAGAACCTCTTCATCATCGACGGCAGCATCTTCCCGACGGCCGGTGCGGTGAACCCGACGAACACCATCCAGGCGCTCGCGCTGCACGTCGCGGACACGATGAAGAAGAACCTCGCCAACCTCTTCGAGTGAGCGGAGCGGCATCATGAGCGACGTCCACCAGTTCTCCGCGCACGAGCTCGACACGCTCGCCGCCGTGCTCGACCAGGTGATCCCGCCGAGCAGCAACGGCCGGCTGCCGGGCGCGGGCTTCCTCGCGCACGGCGAACGCTTCGGCAGCGTGATCCGCCTGCTGCCCGGCCTCGACCTCGGTCTCGTCGGCGGGCTCGCCGCGTGCGACGAGGTCGCACGGAAGCGCGGTGCGGCCGACTACGTGTCGCTCGGCGACGCCGACCGCCTCGCGGTGCTGAACGAGGTCGCAGCGGCCGATGGCGGCTTCGTGCCGAGCCTCATGTTCCTCGCGTACACGACGTACTACGTCGAGGACCGCGTGCTCGTGGCGCTCGACCTCGAGCCGCGCCCGCCGCACCCGCAGGGCTTCACGATGCCGCCGAACGATCTGAGCCTGCTCGGTCCCGTACGCGCGCGCGGCAAGCTCTGGCGCGACGCCTGACCCGACATGAGCCGCGAGCCGCGCACGGTCGGGATCGCGGCGATCGCCGTCGGGGCGCTGCTCGCGTATGCCGTCGCTGCGCGTGGCGCGTCCTCCCGCGAGGCACGCTTCACGGGCGCGTTCAGCGGCACCGGACGCGCCTGCTACGGGCGGCTCTTCGTCCGCACGAAGACCATCGCCTGGCTGACGCCGTTCAGCCAGTGTCCGCGAACCCGCTACCGGATCGTCGACGACGAGCGGGACGGGAATGCGCGCGCGCTGACGTTCGCGCTCGAGCGGCGTCCGAAGGGCTGCCGCTACGCGGTGATCCACCTGCGACACCACCACGACGAGCCCGATCCCGCGATCCGCTGGGAGGTGTTCGGCTACGCGACGCTCGACGACTACCGCCAGGACCGCGCGAGCGGCTTCACCGCCGCCCAGCCGACGTCGATCAGCTGCTACCTGGTGAGGGACGCAGCCTGAGACCGCGCGCGTGCGGCGGTCAGTGCTTCCACAGGTGCATCTTCCAGCCCTCGGGCGGGATCGGGATGCGGATCTTCTTCCCCGGCCGACGCCGCTCGAAGCGCTCCGCGTGGCGCGCGAACTCGAGGTCGGGACGCGGCGCCACGCGCCAGTCGAGCGGCAGGCCGATCAGCAGCACGCAGGCAAGCACCGCGCGGGCGAAGTGCTTGACGCGCGACGACGGATCGGAGCACGCGCTCCACAGCAGCACCGCGAGCCACGCCAGGATCGGCGGCGCGACGTAGCGGATGCCGACGTTCGGCAGGCGCAGGCCGTCCCAGCGCGGCACCGCGCTCAGCACGGGGCTCGCCAGTGCCGCGCCGAGCGCGAGCGTCGCGAACAGCACGAACAGCCGCAGCGCCGCCGAGCGCGAGACGAGCAGCGCACGCGCGACGAACGCGAGCCCGCCGATCCCGGCGAGCAGCGTGATCGTCGCGAAGAGCCAGCCTCCGAACAGGAACAGGCGCTCGTAGACCTTCGCGCCGAAGATGCCCGCGAGAACCACCTGCCCGCCGACGATCTGCAGGAAGCGCACGACGCTCGCCCCGAGCGGCGTGTGCTCGCGTCCGGCGCCGCCGGTCCCGAAGTAGACGCCGAACTGCACCAGCGCCGGAACGACCAGCGTCGCGAGCACGACCAGCCGCCAGCGCTGCCGGTCGCGCAGCCACGCGAGCGCCGCGACCGGCACGAGCAGCACGCACGTCGGACCGCTGAGCCCGCCGAGCAGGACGGCGACGACGTCGAACACCGCCCACGCGCGCGTCGGCGGCGCGTCGGCGAGGACGATCAGCAGCGACAGCAGCGCGAAATGCGTCTGCGCGTTGGTCACGTTGCTCTGGATCTCGAAGCCGTTCGGGGCGCCGATCCACAGCAGCGCCGCGAGCAGACGGACCCGCCGGTCGGGGATGATCGCCGCGAGCCGCGACGACGCGAGGAAGAACGGCGCCAGCGCCTGCGCGAGCACCGCGGCCACGTTGAACACCAGCGGCGCGTGGCGGAACGGCACCATCAGGCTCGTCGCGGCGACGAGGCGCGAGAACGTCTGCGCGTAGCCCGTCCACGGCGAGAACAGCGCCGAGATCGCGCCCTCGTTGTAGGCCTGCGCGAACCAGACCATGCCGTCCTCGGCCCAGAACTGCGGGTTGGTGAGGCCGTCGGGACGCCGCGACACGACCAGCGCCACGGCGGCGAGGTAGAGCAGCGCTCCACCTGCCAGCGAGCTGCGCCGCGCGCGCGCGGCGTCGCCCCCCGCGTCCGCGATCGAGCCGCTCCCCGTCGCGAACGTCGTCCCGTGCGTCACCGCGTCCTGCGATACACGTCGCGCACCGGCCGCGTCCAATCATCGGGGCCCGTGACGGAGCGCGCACGTCTTGACGCGTGACGCGCACCGACGGATGGTCGCGCCGATGGCGCTGCCGCACAGCTCGCACTGGGGTGCCTTCACCGCGCACGTCGCCGACGGCGACCTCGCCGCGGTCGAGCCGCTGCACGATCCCGACCCGTCGCCGCTGCTGCGGAACCTTCCCGGCAGCGTGCGCCACGCGACCCGGGTCGCGCAGCCGGTGGCGCGCCGCGGCTGGCTCGAGCGCGGACCCGGCCCGTCGCGCGGGCGCGGCAGCGACGCGTTCGTCGAGCTGTCGTGGGACGAGGCGCTCGACCGCGTCGCCGACGAGCTGCGCCGCGTGATCGACCGGCACGGCAACGCGGCAATCTTCGGCGGCTCCTACGGCTGGGCGAGCGCCGGGCTCTTCCACCAGAGCCAGCGTCAGCTGCACCGCTTCCTCGCGCTGCTCGGCGGCTTCACGTCGTCGCGCAACAGCTACAGCATCGGGTCGTCGCTGGTGCTGCTGCCGCACGTCGTCGGATCGGCCGCGGCCGTGTTCCGCAAGGCGACGTCGTGGCCGGTGATCGAGCGCCACACCGATCTGCTGGTCGCCTTCGGCGGCGTGCCCGTCAAGAATACCTTCGTCGCGCCGGGCGGCATGGCGCGGCACGCCATCCGCGGCCACCTCGCGGCGGCACGCGCGCGCGGCATGGAGGTCGCGCTGTTCAGCCCGCTGCGCGACGACGCGGCGCGCGAGTGCGACGCGCGCTGGTATCCGCTGGTGCCGCTGTCGGACGTCGCCGTGATGCTCGCGCTCGCGCACGTGCTGGTCACCGAGGACCTGCACGACCGCGCGTTCCTCGCGCGCTGCACGCACGGCTGGGAGCGCTTCGTCGCCTACGTGCTCGGCGAGAGCGACGGCACGCCGAAGACGCCGGAGTGGGCGCAGCGCCTGTCCGGCATCCCCGCGGACGACCTGCGCGCGCTCGCGCGCCGCATGGCGCAGAGCCGCACGCTGATCACGGTGTCGTACTCGCTGCAGCGCGCCGAGCACGGCGAGCAGCCGGTGTGGGCCGCGATCGCGCTGGCGGCGCTGCTCGGACAGATCGGCCTTCCCGGAGGCGGCTTCGGGCACGGCTACGGCTCGATGGGCGACCTCGGCAGCCCGAGCGCGCTGGTCGACCTGCCGATGGCGCCTCTCCTGAAGAACGCCGTGCGCGACTTCATTCCGGTAGCGCGCATCGCCGACCTGCTGCTGCAGCCGGGCGAGCGCTTCGACTACGACGGACGCGCGTACACGTATCCCGACGTCCGTCTCGTGTACTGGGCCGGCGGCAATCCGTTCCACCACCACCAGGACCTGAACCGGCTGCGCCACGCGCTGTCGCGTCCCGACACGATCGTCGTGCACGAGCCGTACTGGACGCCGATGGCGCGCCACGCCGACGTCGTGCTCCCCGCGACGACGTCCTTCGAGCGCAACGACATCGGCTCGGGGCGCGCCGACGCGCGCATCGTCGCGATGCACCGCGTGCTCGACCCGGTCGACGGCGCGCGCGACGACCACGCGATTCTCGCCGACCTCGCAGCCCGGCTCGGCGTGCACGCGGAGTTCACCGAGGGCCGCAACGAGCGCGACTGGCTCGAACATCTCTACGCGCAGCTCGCCGAGAATCTGCGCGCGGCCGGCATCGCGGCGCCGTCGTTCGACGCCTTCTGGGACGCGGGCTCGCTCGCGATGCCCGACGCCGACGCCGACCGCGTGCTCTTCGACGCATTCCGCTCCGACCCGGAGAAGAACCGGCTGCGGACGCCGAGCGGCCGCATCGAGCTGTGGTCGGACACGATCGCCGGCTTCGCTTACGCCGACTGCCCGCCGCATCCCGCGTGGCTCGAGAGCGCGGAGTGGCGCGGCGCGCCGCTCGCGTCGCGCTTCCCGCTCGCGCTGGTCGCGAACAATCCGGCGACGCGCCTGCACGGCCAGCTCGACGCCGGCGCGTACAGCCAGGCGTCGAAGGTCCGCGGCCGCGAGCCGGTGCGCATCCATCCC
The DNA here is from genome assembly GCA_046327915.1 of Binatia bacterium. Classification (GTDB taxonomy): domain Bacteria; phylum Desulfobacterota; class Binatia; order UBA12015; family UBA12015; genus VGTK01. The sequence goes on from JAXLXO010000011.1 coordinate 87,246, forward strand.
GGCGACGCGCGCGTGCGCGGCATCGCGGACGGCGACGTGGTGCGCCTGTTCAACGATCGCGGAGCGTGCCTCGCCGGCGCGGTGCTGTCGGAGGACGTCCGTCCGGGCGTGGTTCAGCTCGCCACCGGCGCGTGGTTCGATCCCGACGACGCGGCCGCGGAGCCTGCGACCTGCGTGCACGGCAACCCGAACGTGCTGACGCGCGACGTCGGCACGTCGCGCCTCGCGCAGGGCTGCTCCGGACAGCACGCGCTGGTCGAGGTCGAGCGCTTCGCCGGCGAGCCGCCGCCGATGCGCGCGTTCGAGCCGCCGTCGATCGTGCGCCGCGACGGCTGAGACGTCAGCGCTTCTTCAGGCGCATCTCCCAGCCCACGGGCGGGATCGGGATGCGCACCACGGTGCCCGGCTCGGCCGCGTCGTAGCGCGTTGCGTGCGCGGCGAAGTCGAGGTCCGGCCGCGGAGCGACGCGCCAGTCGAGCGGCAGGCCGAGCAGCAGCACGGCGGCGAGCGCCGCCCGCGACAGCTGCTTGACGCGGACCGACGAGTCGCTGCAGGCGCTCCACAGCAGGGTCGCGAGCCAGGCGAGGATCGGCGGGGCGAAGTAGCGCACGCCGCCGCCCGGAATGCGCAGCCCCTCCCAGCGCGGCACGTGGATGATCGCCGGGCTCGCCAGTCCGGCGGCGAGCGCCAGCGTCGCGAACAGCACGAAGAGCCGCAGCGGCGCCGAGCGCGACAGCCACAGCGCACGCGCGACGAACGCGAGGCCGGCGAGGCCCGCCGCGGCGGCTCCGACCGGATAGATCCAGCCGCGGAACCAGCGCAGCGCGCGGTAGCCGTCGAGGCCGAACGTTCCCGCGACGACGATCTGGCCGCCGACGATCTGCAGGAACGTCACCGGTCCCGCGCCGAGCTCGGTGTGCTCGCGGCCGCGTCCGCCGCTGGTGAAGTAGGTGATCGTCTGCGCCGCCGCCGGCAGCAGCAGCGTCGCGAGCAGCACCAGCCGCCAGCGCTCCCGGTCGTGCAGCCAGGCGAGCAGCGCGACCGGCACGAGCAGCACGCAGGTCGGCCCGCTGAAGCCCGCGAGCAGGAGCAGCGCGACGTCGCACGTGCGCCCGACCGCCGTGCGCGGCGGTGTCGCGAGGACCAGCAGCAGCGCGAGCAGCGCCAGGTGCGTCTGGGTGTTGGTCACGTTGCTCTGGATCTCGAAGCCGTTCGGGGCGCCGATCCAGAGCAGCGCGGCCAGCGCCCGCACGCGGAGATCGGGGATCGCGAACGCGAAGCGTTCGGACACGAGCAGCAGCGGCGGCAGCGTCTGTGCGACGGCCGCCGCGACGTTGAACACCAGCGGCGCCCAGCGGAGGTCGACCGCAAGGCTCACCCCGGCCACGAGCCGCGAGAAGCTCTGCAGGTAGCCGGCGGCGGGGAGGACCAGCGCCGCAAGCCCGTGCTGGTGCGCCTGCGCGTACCAGAGCTTGCCGTCCTCGGCCCAGAACTGCGGGTTGGTGATGCCGTCGGGGCGGCGCGACACCACCAGCGCCAGCGTCACGAGGAAGGCCGTGGTCCAGAAGGCGGGCCCCTCGGCGCGTCGTGCGGTGCCGGCGCGTGTCACGTGCGTCAGCGCCGCGCGGCGCCGCCCTTGTCCTCGAGCTCCGCCCAGCGCGCGTACAGCCGATCGACCTCGTCCTGCGCGCGTTGCAGCGCCGCGTAGCGCGCCGACACCTCGCCCGCGTCGCTCGCCACCGACGGATCGGCGGCGGCCTTCTGCGCCGTCTCGAGCGCGGACTCAGCCTCGAGGATGCGCTCCTCCATCGCGTCCCACTCGCGCTGCTCGTTGTACGACAGGCGCTTGACGGAGGGCGCGGCCTTGTCGCGCGCGGCGGGCGCGTCGTCGCCGGCTGCGCGTCGCGCTTCGGTCGCCTGCGCGCGCGCCTCGTCCTCGGCGGCACGCCGTGCCTCCATCGCCTGCGCCGCGTCGGCGAAGCGCCCTGCGCCGCCGCGTCCGTCGAGCGCGAGCACGGTGGTCGAGACGCGATCGAAGAGGAAGCGGTCGTGCGTGACCAGGACGAGCGCGCCGGGGAAGTCCAGCAGGCTCTCCTCGAGCGCCTCGAGCGTCTCGAGGTCGAGGTCGTTGGTGGGCTCGTCGAGGATCAGCAGGTCGGCGGGGCGCAGCATCAGGCGCGCGATCAGCACGCGCGCGCGCTCGCCGCCCGACATGCGTCCGATCGGCATCTCGAGCATCTCGCTGCCGAAGAGGAAGCGCTTCGCCCACGTCGCGACGTGCAGCGGACGGTCGCGATAGATCACCTGGTCGCCGTCGGGCGCGAGCGTGCGCTTCAGCGTGACGGCGGGATCGAGCTGCTCGCGGTCCTGGTCGAAGTAGACCACGCGCAGATCGTCGGCGGGCGTGATCGTGCCGGCGTCGGGCGCGATCTCGCCCGAGAGCAGCTTCAGCAGCGTCGACTTGCCGCTGCCGTTCGGACCCATGAGGCCGAGCCGCATGCCGGCGGTGATGACGAGGTCGAGCCCCGACAGGATCGGCCGTCCGCCGTAGTGCTTGACGAGGCCGTCCACGACGACCAGGCGGCGCGTCTTGCGGTCGGACGCGCTGAAGTCGATCGCGGCGGTGCGCTCGCGGCCGCGCTCGCGCACGTCGCGCAGCTCGCCCTTCAAGCGCTCGGCCTCGTCGATGCGCGCCTGCGACTTCGTCGTGCGCGCCTTCGGTCCGCGCTTCAGCCACTCGATCTCGCGGCGCACGCGGTTCGCGAGCGTCTCCTCGTGGCGCTCGAACGCCTCGAGCAGCTCGGCCTTGCGGACGAGGAACTCGGGGTAGGTGCCGCGCGAGTCGAGCAGCCCGCCGGGGTGGCGCCGGTTCAGCTCGAGGATGCGATTCGCGACGTTCGACAGGAACGCACGGTCGTGGCTGACCGCCAGCCACGCGAAGGTCTCGCCGCGCAGCAGGCGCTCGAGCCAGAGGATGCCGTCGAGGTCGAGGTGGTTGGTCGGCTCGTCGAGCAGCACGACGTCGGGGTTCACGACCAGCGCGCACGCGATCGACAGGCGCTTGCGCCAGCCGCCGGACAGCGTCTCGACGCGCGCGGACGGATCGGCAAACGCCATCTTGCCGAGGATCACCGCGATGCGCTGGTGGCGCTCGACGTCGTCCACCTGCTCGGCGGCGAGCGCCGCCTCGACGACCTCCTCGACGGTCTTCCCCGCCGGGAACTCCTCGTTCTGCGGGACGTACGCGAGCTTCACCTGCCGGCGCAGCGACACGGTGCCGGTGTCGGGCGCCTCGACTCCGGCGAGGATCTTGACGAGCGTCGACTTGCCGCTGCCGTTCGGTCCGACGAACCCCGCACGGTCGCCCTCGAAGAGACCGAACGAGAGGCCGGAGAAGAGCGGCGCGGCGCCGTACGCCTTGCCGATCTCCTGGCAGCTCAGCAGCAGCGACATGCGCGCAGATGCGAAGCGGAATCCGGCGCCGCCCGCAAGGGCCGCCGCCGCGCATCGCGCGCAGCCGATTCAGCCGGGCGAGCTCTCCCGCAGGGCGACCTCGAACGGCTGCCCCATGCAGTCGAAGCGGACCTTCCCGAGCAGCTTGCCGTCGCCGGTCGTGCCGCCGATCTGCGGCAGCGACAGCCTGCTCGGTCCCGGCACGAGCGGCTTCAGGTTGCCGCCGGTGATGTTGACCAGCTCCGACAGCGCGTCGCGCGTGTCGCTCTCGGTCGCGGCGCCGTCGGGCACGTCGAACAGGATCGCGGCCGCGTGGACCGCGAGCGCCGTCGTGCACGACACGGTCACCGTGCCCTCGAACGCGCCGGTGATCTGGACGGCGCCCGCCAGCATGCCCGGGTCGTCCGCGGCCGGTGACGCGCCGTCCGCGGGGACCGCCTCGAGGCCGAGCACGGTGTCGAAAACCATCCGGGTGATCTCGGCGATCTGGTCTTCAAGCGGTTGCATATCCGGGCCTTCGCTCGGCGGCGTCGCGAACGCGGTAGCAGCCGGTCTTGTCGAGCTGGACGCGCTCGAACGACTCGTCGAGATTCATGGTGGTCTCCGCACCGCCGAGGAAGAGGTATCCGTCGGGACGAAGCACCTGGCGGATCTTGGCGAGGATCCCCTTCTTGGTCGGGATGTCGAAGTAGATCAGCACGTTGCGCAGGAACACGACGTCGGCGCGCGGCATGTTGGGCCACTGCTCGATCAGGTTCAGCTCGCGGAACGTGATCATGCTGCGGATGTTGTCATTGACCTGCCACTCGAGGCCCTGGCGCGAGAAGTAGCGCACCAGCATCGGAGCGGGCAGGCCGCGGTTCACCTCGAGCTGCGAGAACACGCCGCGCTTCGCGCGGTCGAGGATCTCGGTCGAGAGGTCGGTCGCGATGATCTGCAGGCGCCACGCGGTGAGCTCGGGGAAGTTCTCCCGGATCAGCATCGCGAGCGAGTAGGGCTCCTGGCCGCTCGAGCAGGCGCCGCACCAGATCGTCAGCGCGCGCTCGGCCGAGCGCTTCGCCATGATCTCCGGCAGGATCTTCTTCTTGAACGCCTCGAAGGGGTGGACGTCGCGGAAGAACGACGTCTCGTTCGTCGTCATCGCCTCGATCACCGAGCGGTGCAGCTCGCCGAAGCGCTCGCTGCGCAGCTTCGCGACCAGCTCGCCGAGCGACGCCATGTTCTGCTTGCGCACCAGCGGTGTCAGGCGGGAGTCGACGAGGTACGTCTTGCTCGGCTCGAGAATGATCGCCGAGCGCTCCTTCACGAGGTTCCGGACGTAGTCGAAGTCTGTGGTGCTGAGGCTCATCTGGAGCCGGGTCCTTTCATCGGGCCATACGGGCGGCGATCGCGAGACGGCCGCTGCGCACCCGGGTCACGATCTCTCCCGCCATCGCCGACAGCGCGAGAACGCGGTCGGCGAGCCCGGCGCGCGCCACGAAGCCGGGCATTCCCCACACCACGCTGCTCGCCTCGTCCTGCGCGAGCACCTGCCCGCCGGCATCGCGCACGTGCTCGCAGCCGCGCAGCCCGTCCTGGCCCATGCCGGTCAGGATCACGCCGAGCGTGGCGGGTCCGTAGGCCGCGACGACGCTGCGGAACAGCACGTCGACGGCGGGGCGGCACGAGTTCTCGGGCGGATCGTCGTTCATGGCGAGCTCGACCGACTTGCCGTTGCGCACGACGGTCATGTGGTGCCCGCCGGGCGCGATGTACACCTCGCCGGCGCGCAGCACCGTGCCCGCCGCGCCCTCGCGGATGCGCAGGGGCGAGCGTCCGTCGAGGCGCTCGGCGAGCAGCCGCGTGAACAGCGGCGGCATGTGCTGCACGATCACGATCGGCACCGGCAGGTCGCCGGGCAGCTGCGGGATCAGCTCGGCGAGCGCGTTCGGTCCGCCGGTCGACACGCCGATCGTCACGACCTCGATCGGGACGTTCGGACGCGGGCCCGCCACCGGACGCCGCTGCAGCGGAACCACCGGCGCCGGCTTCGCTGCCGTCGCCGCGGCGGCCTTGCGGAGATCGGCGGGCGGCGCGTCGAGCGCCAGCACGCGTCCCGTGAGGTGCTTGATCTTCGGAAGGAGGTCGTCCCGCACGCGCTGCATCGCGATCGTCACGCTGCCGCAGTTCGACGGCTTGGTGACGTAGTCGTTCGCTCCTGCCGTCAGCGCGTCGAGCGTCGCCGCCGCGCCGCGCTCGGTGAGCGTGCTGAACATGATCACCGGCAGCTTCGGCCAGGTCTTGCGGATCTCGACCAGCGTCTCGAGCCCGTTCAGATCGGGCATCTCGACGTCGAGCGTGACGAGATCGGGATTGACCTGCGGGATCTTGGCGAGAGCGATCCGTCCGTTCGCCGCCGCGCCGACCACCTCGATGTCCGGATCCCCGGCGAGGCAGTCGGTGAGCAGCCGTCGGATCACGACCGCGTCATCGACGATCAGAACTCGGATCTTGCGCATGACGTCACGCGTGCTCGACGCTGAGCAGATCGAGCTTCTCGACCAGGGCTTCCCGGGTGAACGGCTTCATCAGGTACTCGTTGGCGCCCGCATCGAGCGCGGAGACCATCTGCGTGGCCTCCGTCTCGGTGGTCACCATCATGACGAGCACGTCCTTGAAGCTGTCGTCCTGACGGAGCGAGCGGACGAACTCGAGCCCGTTCATCTCCGGCATGTTCCAGTCGACGAGCGCGATCGTCGGCGGCGCTCCCTCGCGGATGCGCTCGAGAGCGTCCTTGCCGTGGCACGCTTCCACGACCTCGAACCCGAGATCGCGGAGCATGCGTCCCATGAGCGAGCGCAGCGCCCGCGAGTCGTCGATGACCAGTGCGCGAACCATCGTACCTTCCTTCTCTTCCACTCGCGCGCGGCCTGGCTCAGGCCACGCCGTGCGCCAGGGACGCATCCGAGGAGGGATCGCCGAGCCAGTGATCCGCGGTGCGGCCCTGCGCGGCGTCGCCGCGCTTCGCCGCCGCACGCGGCTGCGCGACGTGCTCGCCCTTGTACTTGAAGCGGCCGACCAGGCTCTGCAGGTCCGACGCCATGCGGGCGAGCTCGCTCGCCGCCTGCTGCGCGTCGTTGGCACCGCTGTTGGTGCTCGACGCCGCCTGCGCGACGCCGACGATGTTCTGCGCGATCTCGGCGCTGCCCTTCGCGGCCTCGGCCACGTTGCGGCCGATCTCGTTGGTCGTCGCGCTCTGCTCCTCGACGGCGCTCGCGATCGTGTTCGAGATGTCGTTGATCTGCGTGATGATCGAGCTGATGTCCGCGATCGCGCTGACGGCGCCGGTGGTGTCGGCCTGGATCGCCTGGACCTTCTGGCTGATGTCCTCGGTCGCCTTCGCGGTCTCCTTCGCGAGCTCCTTGACCTCGTTCGCGACGACGGCGAAGCCCTTGCCCGCCTCGCCGGCGCGCGCGGCCTCGATGGTCGCGTTGAGCGCGAGCAGGTTGGTCTGCTCGGCGATCGACGTGATGACGCGGATCACCTTGCCGATCTCGCTGCTCGAGTCGCCGAGGCGCTCCATGGTGGCGTTGGTCGACTCGGCCGCGGCCACCGCCGCGGTCGCGACGCGCGCGGCCTCCGTCGCGTTCTTCGCGATCTCCTTGATGCTCGCGTTCATCTCGTCGGCGCCGGTCGAGACGGTCTCGACGTTGCGGCTCACCTGCTCGGACGCGGCCGACACGACGCCGGCCTGCGCCGACGTCTCGTTGGCGTTGCTGCTCATCTGCGTGCTGACCGACGCGAGCTCCTCCGACGCACCGGCCAGCGCCTGCGAGTTCTCGGCGATCGACGCGACCGCGGAGCGCATGCTCGCGACCGCGCGGTTCAGCGCGTCGGCCAGCGTGCCCATCTCGTCGGTGCTGGTGCTCTCGAGGCGCTGCGTCAGGTCACCCTGCGCGACCGCCTCGAGCACGCCGACGGTGTCGGCGAGCGGCCTGGTGATGCCGCCGGAGATGTTGCTCGCGATCAGCGCGGCGAGCAGCAGGATGGCCGCGACCACGCCGAAGAAGACGTAGTTGCCCTGGCGGATGTCCTCGGCGGCGTGCTCCTCGTTCGACTTCGCCTGCTCGGTGGCGAGCCGGACCGCCTCGAGAATCCTCGCCTCGTGCTCGTCGTATTTCGCCTCGAGCGGGCCGTCGCGCAGCGCGCGCGCCTTCTCGAGGTCGCCGGCGAGGACCGCCGGGACGAACTCGTTGTTGAAGACGGTGAACCACTGCTCGGCCGGCTTGAAGATGTCATCGACGACCACGTCGCGGAGCCGGTTCGGCTCGAGGGTCTTCACCCAGTAGTCGTGTCTCGCCTCGAACTCGCCCTGCACCTTCTTCGCGTGCTCGACGAGCGTCGGCAGCTCGGAGGGCTTGGCCGTCAGCATCTCGGCCGAGTCGAGGTGTGCCTGCACGATGTAGAGCGGCGGCGGCAGCAGGTCGGCGAGGAGGTCCTTGCCCTCGACGATCTCGGAGTACATCGGTCCGTCCACCTGGACCTGGGTGCGGTTCCAGTAGGCGTAGCCCATGAACACGAGCAGGCCGACGACCAGCGCGCCGATGCGCAGCAGAAGCTTCGTTCCGATCTTCAGATTCTTGAACATTTTTCTTCTCGATCTCGTGATGGCCCGCGCTCGGTACCTCGGGCGGGGTTCGGGCGTTCCTTGACGCTCAGGCCTCGCGGTCCGTGCCTGTTCCGTCGATGTGCAGCGTGCGCTCGGTGTCGAGCACCAGCAGGAGCTTGTCGCGCAGCTGGTAGACGCCGCGGACCAGCTCGCGGGTGGTCCCGCTGACCGTCTCGGGCGGCTGCTCGAAGGTCTCGTTCTCGATCTCGAGGACGTCGCCGATCTCGTCGACGAGCAGGCTCACCGCGCCGTCGTCGCTGCGGACGACGACGTTCATCGGCAGCTCGCCGTCGGGCCGCGGCTGCAGGTCGAGGCGTCGCCGCAGGTCGATCGCGGTGACGATCTGTCCGCGCAGGTTGATCAGGCCCTTGACGACGGACGAGGCGAGCGGGACGCGGGTCATCTCCTGGTAGCGGATGACCTCCTGGACCTTCTCGACCTCGATCCCGAAGAAGAAGCCGTCGAGATAGAACGTCGCGAGCTGTCGTGATGTGTTCATCATGGCCGTTCCTTCGCTTCAGGCCGCCTCGGCGGGTGCGAGGCCGTTGTCTTCCATGGCGTCCTCGAGCGACGCGTCGCAGGCGACGGTGCGGACGATGCCGCGCACGTCGAGCAGGTCGGTGACCTTCTGCTGGATCACGGCGGAGCCCAGCAGCCCGTGCCGCGCGACGCCGCGCCGGACTTCGAGCTTGTCCTCGACGATGTCGAGGATGCGGTCGACGACGATGCCGATCGTACGTCCCTGCTCGGTCGCGACCACGACGTGCAGCGGACGCTCGGAGTCCTCCTCGCGCATGGTGCCGAGCACGTCGGACAGGTGGACCAGCGGCAGGATCTGGCCGCGGTACTGCACGACCTCCTGATCCGCCGAGCGCTCGACGGCGTCGCGCGGGAACTCCTCGAGCCGGTCGACGAGGTCGAGCGGCACGGCGAGACGTCCGTTCTCGCCCGAGCCGAGCAGCAGCAGCGTGCGGCGCTCCGCGTCCTGCGCGTCGGCGGCGTGCTTCTCCGCGGCGACGGCGCGGTCGTGGACCTCGGAGACGACGCGTGCGCGCTGCGCGAGGCCGAGCACGTCGAGGATGAGCGCGACCTTGCCGTCGCCCATGATGGTGGCGCCGGCGAACGTCGCGATGCCCTTGAGCTGCTTGCCGAGCGGCTTGACGACGATCTCCTCGGTGTCGTTGATGCCCTGGACGACGAGACCGAACTGACGTCCGTCGGCCTGCAGCACGACGATGTTCACCGCGCTCTCGCCGAGCAGCTCCGTGTCCTCGTGTCCGAGCTCGCGGCAGAGGTGAACGAGAGGCAGGAGGTTTCCGCGGAGCCTGTAGACGGGCGCGCCGTGGATGCTCTCGATGGAGCGCTTCGCCTGCTCGCCCTCGAGACGCACCAGCTCCAGCAGGCTGACCTGCGGGATCGCGTAGCGCTCGCCGCGGCTGGTCACGACCAGCGCGGGGATGATGGCGAGGGTGAGCGGGATCTTGATCTTCAGCGTGGTGCCGACGCCGACCTTCGAGTGGATGTCGACGGCGCCGCCGATCTTCTCGATGTTGGTCTTCACGACGTCCATGCCGACGCCGCGCCCGGAGACGTTGGTGACCTTCTCCGCGGTGGAGAAGCCGGGCAGGAAGATCATGTTGAGCACTTCGCGCTCGCCCATGCGCGCGAGCTGATCGGGGTGGACGAGTCCGCGCTGCAGCGCCTTCTGGCGGAGCTTCTCGGGGTCGATGCCGCCGCCGTCGTCGGAGATCTCGATGTTGACCTGGCCGCCCTCGTGGAAGGCGCGCATGAAGAGGCGGCCTTCCGCGGGCTTGCCCGCGGCGATGCGCTTCTCGGGCGACTCGACGCCGTGGTCGACGGCGTTGCGGACGACGTGGGTGAGCGGGTCCTTGATGGCCTCGATGATGGTCTTGTCGAGCTCGGTCTCGCGGCCCTCCATCTCGACGCGGACCTGCTTGCCGCAGGCGAGCGCGACGTCGCGGACGACGCGGGGGAACTTGGACCAGATGTTGCCGATGGGCTGCATGCGCGTCTTCATGACGCCCTCCTGCAGCTCGGTGGTGATGAGGTTGAGGCGCTGCGACGTCGCGACGAAGCTCGAGTCCTCCTGGGTCGACGTGAACTGGAGGATCTGGTTGCGCGCGAGGACGAGCTCGCCGACGAGGTTCATGAGCTTGTCGAGCAGGTGCACGTCGACGCGGATCGTCGTGTCCGCCACCGCGGAGTGGCTTTCGGGCTGCTCGCTCGGATTGCGCTCCGCCGCGACCTTCTCGTGTGCCGCGTCAAGCGCGACCTCGACCGCCTTCGCGGTCTCCTGCACCTCGAGCGACGCGGTGGCGGTGAGCTTCGCCGCCTCCTCGACGAGGCTCGGACGCTCCTCCTCGGCGGACGGCGTCAGCATCTCCTGCAGCTCGTTGAGGCGCGCGACCAGCTCGGCGTAGTCGTTGTCGCCGTCGCTGCCGGTGGTCTCGATGTCGGACAGCATGCGCCGTACGGCGTCCACCATCGAGAGCAGCGCGCTCGTGATGTCCGCGTTCAGCGCGAGGCGTCCGTCGCGAAGCCGGCTCAGCAGATTCTCGCCGACGTGCGCGACGCTCTCGAGCTTTCCGAAGCTCAGGAAGCCGCAGGTGCCCTTGATGGTGTGGATCGTGCGAAAGATGCTCGCCAGACGATCCTTCGAGGTCGGGTCCTTCTCGAGCGCGACCAGGTCGCGATCGAGCTGGTCGAGGCTCTCGTGGCTCTCCACCAGGAACTCGCGGACGACTTCGTCCAGCTCATCGACTGCAGCCATCGTCTTTCCTTCCTTGCCTTCTTCCTGAGTCTTCCTAGGCGGCGAACTCGCCGACCACGCGGCTCCTGAGGCCGTTCGACAGGCGCGAGATGACGTCGTCCTCGAGCCCGAGCAGCGACCGGCCGAGCATGATCAGCGCCTCGGCGTCGGGCTTGTCGAAGCTCCCCGCGTAGATCTCCTGAAGCTTCGCGACGCTGTTCGAGAAGCAGACGACGTTGCCGAGCGAGAGTCGCTCGGAGCTGTCGTACTCGCTCGAGTCGCGGATCGCGGCAGCCACCGCGTCGGGCAGGCGCCACTTCTCCGCCAGCGCGACGCCGATGGTGCGGTGCACGCCTTGCACGACAGCGAGCCAGCTGTCGACGGTCAGCTTGAATCTCGTCTTGTCGCTCGCGCGCTCCGCCTCGAGCAGGATCGCCGCCGCGATCGGCTTGCCGACGTCGTGCACGAGGCCGGCGAGGTACGCGGCCTCGGCGTCGAGCCCGCCGCCGAGGATCGCGGCGAGGTCGCGCGACAGCAGCGCGACCGCGAGGGAGTGCTCCCAGAGCTGTCGCGCCGCCGCGGCGATGCGCTGGTCGCGCGAGCGGAACAGCTGCGCCGCCGACGCGTCGAGGATGATCGTGCGAACGTTCTTCGAGCCCAGGCGCGTCGTCGCCTGGTGGATCGTGATGTGTCCTTCGCCGCCCATGGCGGCGCTGGTTGCCTGACGGAGAAGGCGCGTCGCGAGCACGGGGTCGCGCTCGATCAGCTTGGCGACCTCGCGAAGGTCCACCTCGTCGTGGCGCAGCAGCTCGAGGCACTTGCTGGCCACTTCGGGGAGGCTCGGGATCACGAGCGTGTCCGTCTCCACGCGTTTGAGAACGATGCCGCGCAGGACATCAAGAAGCGTGTCACTGCCCACGTTGGTATCTCTTCCGGGCTGCGGACGTTGTTGGACCTGCGGTTCCAGGGAATCCCCTAGTTGACCGCCTCGAAGGGAATCTTCGCGGTCTCGGCGAGGCCGGACAGCAGCGAGCCGAGGTCCGGCGTGCCGCGCAGCTTGACGTCGAGCCCGAGGCGCCCGGCCTCGTTCGCGACCTCGACCATGAGCTTGATCGCGCGCTCCGGACGGACCGGCATCTTCACCGTGTCGAGCTCGACGTTGTCGAAGCACGCCTCGGCGATCTTCAGCATGTCGGCGCGGACCCGCTGCGAGAGCTTGTTGTAGTAGCGCTCGAGGCCTTCCTCGCGGCCGGTGTACGCGCTGACGCGCATCGAGCTGCCCTCGACGATGAGGATCTCGCTGGTGTCGAAGTACGACGCGACCAGCTCGTCGACGAGGTCCTGCGTGAGCGGCTTGAAGAGCACGCCGTCGTAGCCCTCGCGCTTCGCCTCCTCGAGCGCGTTGTCCGCGGTGCGGAGGCAGAGCGAGATCATCGTCGCGCGGGGCTGCAGGGCGCGCATCTGGTTCATCAGCGCCGCGCTGTTCACGTCGGGGATCTGGTTGTCGACGATGACCAGGCGGTAGACGCGCTCGCGCACGCGGTTGAGCGCGTCCTGCGCGGACGAGCACGCGTCCATCGAGATGTTCTCGGGCAGCAGGCCGCGCAGGCGCTTGTGGACGTTGTCCATGTCGTCGACCAGGAAGACGTCGACGAAGCGGCGTGCGCCCGGCTCCGCGGCGGGCTCGCCCGCGACCGGATCGGGAGCGACGCTCGGCGAGATCGCGGCCGCGGCCGAGACCGGCGTGGCGCCCGCGCCGCCGAGATCCTTGAGGACCTTCGAGACCTTGGCCTTGAGCTCCTCGGGTTTGAAGGGCTTGAGGATGTAGTCCTCGATGCCGAGCTTCATCACCTCGCCGACGATCGAGCGCTTCGCCTCGGACGTCAGCATGAGGACCGGCGTCTTGTTCCCGGCCTCGCGCATCTTGGCGAGCATCGTCGGCCCGTCCATCTCGGGCATGGTGACGTCGAGCAGGACGAGGTCGTAGAGCACCTCCTCCAGCTTCTCGAGACCCTTGATGCCGTCCTCGGCCTCGTCGGTCTCGACGCCCCACTCGTTCAGCTGCCGTACGACGATGCTTCGTACCGCGCGGCTGTCGTCCACTGTCAACACGCGTGCCATAGCGCCCTCAACACAGTCTGGTAGCGACGGCGAGAACCAGGTTGAGCTGGCCCGCCCGCAGGTAGTGCTGCGACCAGCCTCCATCGGCTCGGTGCAGGATGTCCGTTTCCCGCATCGCCGGCAGGCCGAGGGCCTGGTCGATGCGCATCGCCGACTTCAGCAGTCCGGCGGTCATGTTCACGAGCTCGCACAGCGCGTCCGCCACCATCGCGTCGTCGACCACCTCGGTCTTCGTCGCGAACATGGTCGCCCCGAGCGTGCGGCAGCACGCGTCGTCCGCGGCCACCGCCACGGTGAGCGGGGTACCGCCGGCGATCGGCAGGGCTGCCGTGCGCCAGTCCGCCCCGATCTCCGATTGCGGCGACGATGCTTCCGTGAAGGTCAGGCCGAGCACCGGCTCGGTCACCTGGGAGACGATTCGGGCCATCTCGGCCGTTTCCAGTCGGTTCATTTGCGCTCCGTGCTCACGCGCGCGCCGGGACGTCCCCGGAGGTCAGGTTTCGTGGCGGAAGCATCCCGCCCACGTCCCTCGAATCGACTATCCGTGCATTGCACTTAAGGGCGCGTCCGCCATACCCCGCAGGTGCCGTGTGCGGTGGTTGTGCGATCGGCCCGCGGCGGCGTCGGCCGCCGAAAAGCCCTTGCAGCGCAAGGGGGACGGAAAACCCTGCAGCGCGTTGCGGGGTGTTGCACGGAGTCGACGGCGGCGTCCGGACACTACTTGACGAGCGGCTCCGGCGCGTCGTCGCGGCGGGGTGGGAAGCTGTACTTGACGTGCGCGCGCCGGCGGCGCCGGTCCGGGACGGCGAGCGTGGCCCGAACGGACAAATCGCGCTCCGGCGCCCCGGCCGCTCGGCGGGCGCCCGCCGCGGCGCCTGCGGTGGCGCGTGGGGTCCTTGTGCCGCAAGGGGCTGCACCGCCTCGGCCGCCCGGGGGAGGGCGCCTCCGCAGCGCGGATCCGGCGAACCGGTGGTGCTGCGGCCGATCGAACGGGCCACGCGGCGCGTCGGAACCCGGGACCGTGTCGCGGCCGGCCTGCCCGATCCGCGGGCAGCTTCGACGCGCCCGCGATCGTCCGTTGAGGTCGATCCGGCGCGTGTGCGTTGCACGGCTGTCGGTCCTCCGCTGCGCGTCACGCTTGCGTGCCGACACCGCCGATGCCGAGGCCGGCCGCCGGCTGGGGGCGGCGACGGATGACCCGTGTCTGACGCGTGACGGCGGCCTTGAAAAATATTCCCCGGCCTCTCACCACGTGGGCCGAGATGCGGGATGCTGCGGCGTCCGCGTCAGGAACGGATGCGGTAGCAGCCGGCGCGGTCGAGCGGCAGGCGCTCGAAGCGGTCCTCGAGGTTCAGCGTGGTCTCCGCGGCGCCCAGCAGCAGGTAGCCGTCGGGGCGCATCAGCCGCAGGGTGCGCGACAGGATCGACTTCTTGGTCTCGACGTCGAAGTAGATCAGCACGTTGCGCAGGAACACGAGGTCGAACGGACCCATCGCGGGCCACTGCGTCGCGAGGTTCTGCTCGCGGAACGTGACCATCGACCGCAGTTCGTCGCTGATCCTGTAGTCGGGCCCCTCCTGCTCGAAGTACTTCGTGAGCAGCGGCAGCGGCAGGCCGCGGTTGATCTCGATCTTCCCGTAGACGCCGGCGCGGGCCTTCGCGACCATCGTCGGCGACAGGTCCGTGGCGAGGATCTCCACCTTCCACGTGGCGAGCTGCGGAAAGCTCTCCCGCAGCAGCATTGCGATCGTGTACGGCTCCTGGCCCGACGAGCAGGCCGCCGACCAGATGCGCAGCTCCCGCGTCGTCCGCCGCGCGAGGAGCTCCGGCAGCAACTTGACGCGCAACGCCTCGAACGGGTGGACGTCGCGGAAGAAGAGCGTCTCGTTGGTGGTCCGACGCCCGAGTCCGTCATCTTCAGGAGCTGGCTCGCGATGTGGCCGATCGGCAGCACGTGATCGGCGAGCCCGGCGCGTGCGACGAAGCCCGGCATGCCCCAGACCACGCTCGTTTCCTGGTCCTGCGCGATGATCCGGCCGTGCCGGTCCTTGATCCAGCGGCAGCCGTTCAGTCCGTCCTGTCCCATGCCGGTGAGGACGACCGCGATCGCGCGGTCGCGACACGCGTCCGCGACCGTGCGGAACAGCACGTCCACCGAGGGACGGCACGAGTTCTCGTGCGGCGCCTGGTGCAGGGAGATCTGCAGACCGGCGCCGTTGCGCTCGACGACCATGTGATGGTCGCCCGGCGCGATCCAGACCTCGCCCGGACGCACCACCTCGCCGCCCTGCGCCTCGCGCACCGGCATCGGCGTGCGCCGGCTGAGGCGCTCCGCGAGGAGCCGAGTGAACGTCGGCGGCATGTGCTGCACGACGAGCACCGGCAGCGGAAAGTTCGCCGGCAGGTCGGTGAGCACGTGCGCGAGCGCGTTCGGCCCGCCGGTCGACACGCCGATCGCGAGCACGCCGCGCGGCTCGCCGTCGGCACCCGAAGGGAGTCGCGTCAGGGGGGGGATGGCCGGTGCCGGCGGCACCGGCGCGACCGCGCCGACGACCTGCACCGACACGGCGGCCGCGCGCGCCGCGGACGTGACGAGCTTCGCCGACAGCGCACGGAGCGCGTCGGTGGGACCGCTGATCCCCGAGACGGCCGGTCCCGGACGCGGCGACCCGCTGGCCGCCCCCGCTGGCCGTGCGAGCTGCAGCACGCCGCCCGGCGACGGCCGCTCGGCGGGAGGCTCCTGCGGCGGTTGCGCTTCGGCGACCGGCACGGCCTCCGACGCGACGCGCGTCAGCGCGCCCGCGCCGAGCGTCTTGATCTTCAGCAGGATGTCGTCGTGCAGCCGCTGGATCGCGACCGCCGTGCTGAGTGCGCTGTCCGGCTTGATGACGTAGTCGTTCGCGCCCGCGGCGACCGCCGCGAGCGCGCGCGCCGTGCCGGGCTCGGTGTTCTTGCACAGCATGATCACGGGCAGGGTCGGACGGACGCCGCGGATGCCGGCCAGGGTCTCGAGTCCGTCCATCTCCGGCATCTCGACGTCGAGGGCGACCACGTCGGGCGAGAGCTGCGTCGCCTTGGCGATCGCGATCCTCCCCGACGGAGCCTTGCCCACGACCTCGATCTCGGGGTCGCGGGCAAGGCTCTCCGCGAGCAATCGGCGGATCACCACCGAATCGTCGACGATCAGTACGCGGATGCTGCCCATCTCTCCATCGATCTCACCGCGGCGTCACTTCACCAGGTGAAGCGTCCGACCAGGCTCTGCAGCTCGGAAGCCATGCGCGCGAGCTCTCCGGCGGCGCCCTGCGTGTCGTTGGCGCCCGACGTCGTGCTCTGCGCCGCCTGTGCGACGCCCGTGATGTTCTGTGCGATCTCGTTGCTCCCCTGCGCGGCCTCCCCGGCGTTGCGTGTGATCTCGGCGGTCGTCGCCGTCTGCTCCTCCACCGCACTCGCGATGGTGGTCGAGATGTCGTTGATGCGGTTGATGATTCCGGTGATCTCCTGGATCGCGTCCACCGCACCTCTGGTATCGGCCTGAATCGCCTCAATCTTTTGACTGATGTCCTCGGTGGCCTTGGCGGTCTCCTTCGCCAGCTCCTTCACCTCGTTGGCCACTACGGCGAAGCCCTTGCCGGCCTCCCCGGCACGTGCGGCCTCGATGGTCGCGTTCAATGCCAGCAGGTTGGTCTGCTGCGCGATCGACGTGATCACCTTGATGACCTTGCCGATCTCGCTGCTCGACTCGCCGAGCTTGGCGACGGTGGTGTTGGTGTCCGCGGCGACCTTGACGGCGGAGGTCGCGACCTTCGCGGCCTCCGACGCGTTCTTCGCGATCTCGCGGATGCTCGCACCCATCTCGTCGGCGCCGGTGGCGACGGTGCCGACGTTCTTGCTGACCTGCTCCGCGGCCGCCGAGACCACACCTGCCTGTGCGGAGGTCTCCTCGGCATTCGCGCTCATCTGCTGGCTGACGGACGTCAGCTCCTCCGCCGAGTTGGCCAGCGACTGCGCGTTCTGCGCGATGCCGCTCACGCTCGTGCGCAGGTCGGAGAGGAACGCCGCGAGGCCCTCGCCCATCTGGCCGATCGCGTCGCTGCCGCGCACCGTCACCTCGCGGGTGAGGTCGCCGCGCGTCGCCGCGGTCACGACGTCGAGCATCGCATTGACCTTGCTGCGAAGCTCCTCGGCCTGCCGGCGCTCGCGCTCCGCCGACGCGTTGCGCTCGGTGACCCGGTCGGTGACGTCGATCGCGTACTTGACGACCTTGAGGGGCTTGCCGCTCGCGTCGGGGATCGGGTTGTACGACGCCTGGATGAAGACCTCGCGGCCGCCCTTGCCGAGGCGCCGGAACTCGCCGGACTGGAACTCGCCGCGGTTCAGCGCCGCCCAGAACTCGCGGTACTCGGGGCTGCGGCGGTAGTCGTCGTCGACGAACATGCCGTGCGGACGGCCCTTGATCTCGTCGAGCGTGTAGCCGAGCGCGTTCAGGAAGTTGGCGTTCGCGTCGAGGACCTTGCCCTCGAGGTCGAACGCGATCACCGCCTGCGTCTTGCCGATCGCCTGGATCTGGCCGGCATAGTCGACGTTCGTCACCTCGAGCGCGAGCTTCTCGGTGACGACGGCCCACGTGACCATCGCGCCGAGATGCTCCCCGCGGTCGCCCCGGATGGCGTTGACGTTCAGCTCGAGCTTCTCGGGCCCGAGCGTGATCACCGCCTTGTGCGGCAGGTTCCTCGGGTCGGCCAGGATGCGGCGCTGGTGCTCCGGATGCTTGTGGAAGATGTCGATCGACTGCCCCACGACCTGCGACGCCTTGACGGGCAGCAGGTGCTCGATGGTCTCGAGCGTCCGGACGGAGGCCGCGTTCAGGTAGCGGATCACGCACTCCTTGTCGGCCCAGATCACGTTGATCGGGGCCGCGTCGAGCATCGCCCGATATCGCGCGAGCGCCCCGTCGTCCTTCGCGGTGACCGGGCGCAGGCGCGCATAGGGAGCTGCGGAATCCTGGCGCTTCAGCTTGGTGCTCATCGTACTTCTCCTCGGCGGTCGTGCCGCTCTAATGACCGTTTGCCGTCTCGGCGCCGTCGACCTGGATGGCGCGCTCCGTGTCGAGGACCAGCAGCAGCTGGTCGGCGAGCTTGCAGACGCCGCGGACGAGCTCTCGCGTGAGCCCGGTCACGGTGGCCGGCGGCTGCTCCAATGTGTCGTCCGCGATCTCGAGGACGTCGCCGATCTCGTCGACGAGCAGGCTCACCGCGCCGTCGTCGCCGCGCACGACCACGTTGGTCGGCAGGCGGTCGCCGTCGCGCGGCGGCATCTGCAGCCGCTCGCGCAGGTCGATGGCGGTGACGATCTGCCCGCGCAGGTTGATCAGCCCGTGCACCACCGTCGACGCGAGCGGAACGCGCGTCATGTGCTGGTAGCGGATGATCTCCTGGACCTTCTCCACCTCGATCCCGAAGTGGAGGTCGCCGAGGAAGAACGTCGAGAACTGTCGCGAGTCGGACATCTCGGGAATTCCTTTCGTCAGGCCGCGTGCTCGTAGACGGGACACGCGTCGGCGACGATGCCGTGCACGTCGAGCAGGTCGGTGACCTTCTGCTGGATCACGGCGGAGCCGAGCAGGCCCGTACGGTGCACGCCGCGGCGCACCTCGAGCGCTTCGTCCACGATGTCGAGGATGCGGTCCACGACGATGCCCGCGGTGCGGCCGTCGTGCGTCGTCGAGACGACCACCTGCATCGGCTCGCTGCCCTGCGCCGAGCGCGGCAGCCCGAGCACGTCGGCGAGGTGGACCAGCGGCAGGATCTGGCCGCGGTACTGCATGACCTCCTGCCCGGCGGAGCGCTCGGCCGAGTCGGCCGCGAACTCCTCGAGCCGGTCGACGAGATCGAGCGGGACCGCGAAGCGTCCGCTCTCGCCCATGCCGAGCAGCAGCAGCGTACGGCGCTCGGCGCCTTCCGCATCGCGCTCGTCCGCCTTCTTCTCGGCGACGGCGCGGTCGTGGACCTCGGAGACGACGCGTGCGCGCTGCGCGAGGCCGAGCACGTCGAGGATGAGCGCGACCTTGCCGTCGCCCATGATGGTGGCGCCGGCGAACGTCGCGATGCCCTTGAGCTGCTTGCCGAGCGGCTTGACGACGATCTCCTCGGTGTCGTTGATGTCCTCGACGACGAGACCGAACTGGCGTCCGTCGGCCTGCAGCACGACGATGTTCACGGCGTCGTCGTCGGCGCTCGAGGCGCTCTGTGCGACGCCGTCGCCGCTCTTCGTGTCGTCGCAGCCGAGCTCGCGCGACAGGTGAACGAGCGGCAGGAGGTTTCCGCGGAGCCTGTAGACGGGCGCGCCGTGGATGCTCTCGATGGAGCGCTTGGCCTGCTCGCCCTCGAGACGCACCAGCTCCAGCAGGCTGACCTGCGGGATGGCGTAGCGCTCGCCGCGGCTGGTCACGACCAGCGCGGGGATGATGGCGAGGGTGAGCGGGATCTTGATCTTCAGCGTGGTGCCGACGCCGACCTTCGAGTGGATGTCGACGGCGCCGCCGATCTTCTCGATGTTGGTCTTCACGACGTCCATGCCGACGCCGCGACCGGAGACGTTGGTGACCTTCTCTGCGGTGGAGAAGCCGGGCAGGAAGATCATGTTGAGCACTTCGCGCTCGCCCATGCGCGCGAGCTGGTCGGGGTGGACGAGACCGCGCTGCAGCGCCTTCTGGCGGAGCTTCTCGGGGTCGATGCCGCCGCCGTCGTCGGAGATCTCGATGTTGACCTGTCCGCCCTCGTGGAAGGCGCGCATGAAGAGACGGCCTTCGGCGGGCTTGCCGGCGGCGATGCGCTTCTCGGGCGACTCGACGCCGTGGTCGACGGCGTTGCGGACGACGTGCGTGAGCGGGTCCTTGATGGCCTCGATGATGGTCTTGTCGAGCTCGGTCTCGCGGCCCTCCATCTCGACGCGGACCTGCTTGCCGCAGGCGAGAGCGACGTCGCGGACGACGCGAGGGAACTTGGACCAGATGTTGCCGATGGGCTGCATGCGCGTCTTCATGACGCCTTCCTGCAGCTCGGTGGTGATGAGGTTGAGGCGCTGCGACGTCGCGACGAAGCTCGAGTCCTCCTGTGTGGAGGTGAACTGGAGGATCTGGTTGCGTGCGAGGACGAGCTCGCCGACGAGGTTCATGAGCTTGTCGAGCAGGTGGACGTCGACGCGGATCGTCGTGTCCGCCACCGCGGACGCGTGCGCCTCGGGCTGCTCGCCGTTCCCCGTCACGGGCGCGGAGGCGGGCGCGGGCTCGGCGACTTCCGCGACCGGCGTCCTGGGCGCGACCGAGAGGACGGGCTCCGGCGCCGCCGCGTGCGGCGTGCTGCCGTTCGTGCCTGCGCCGTTCGCACTCACGCCGTTCGCACTCACGCCGTTCGTACTCGCGGCGGCCGCCTGCGGCGTCGCCGTCGGGCCCTCGAGCGCTTCCTGCAGCTCGTTGAGGCGCGCGACGAGATCCTCGTACTCCTGATCGCCGTCGCTGCCCGTGCTCTCGATGTCCGCGAGCATGTGCCGCACGGCGTCCACCATCGCGAGCAGCGCGCTGGTGATCTCGGCGTTGAGCACGAGGCGTCCCTCGCGCAGCCGGCTCAGCAGACTCTCGCCGACGTGCGCGACGTGCTCGAGCTTCCCGAAGCTCAGGAAGCCGCAGGTGCCCTTGATGGTGTGGATGGTCCGGAAGACGCTCGCGAGACGGTCCTTCGAGGTCGGGTCCTTCTCGAGCGCGACCAGATCGCGATCGAGCTGGTCGAGGCTCTCGTGGCTCTCCACGAGGAATTCGCGAACGACTTCGTCCAGCTCCGCCGCCTCAGTCATGTCCACCTCACATGCAGCCCGGGAGAAGCCGGTTGCCGCGTACTTCGATTGCACTCATGGGATCGGTTCAGCCGACGACCTCGAAGGGGATCTTCGCGGTCTCGGCGAGGTTGGAGAGCAGCGAGCCGAGGTCCGGCGTGCCGCGCAGCTTGACGTCGAGCCCGAGGCGCCCGGCCTCGCTGGCGAGCTCGACCATGAGCTTGATCGCGCGCTCGGGCCGCAGCGGCATCTTCACCGCATCGAGCTCGACGTTGTCGAAGCACGCCTCGGCGATCTTCAGCATGTCGGTGTGCACCCGCTGCGTGAGCTTCGTGTAGTACCGGTCGAGGCCTTCCTCGCGGCCGGTGTACGCGCTGACGCGCATCGAGCTGCCTTCCAGCGTCAGGATCTCGCTGGTGTCGAAGTACGACGCGACCAGCTCGTCGACGAGGTCCTGCGTGAGCGGCTTGAAGAGGACGCCGTCGTATCCTTCCTTCTTCGCCTCCTCGAGCGCGTTGTCCGCGGTGCGCAGGCAGAGGTTGATCATGGTCGCGCGCGGCTGCAGGGCGCGCATCTGGTTCATCAGCGCGACGCTGTTCACGTCGGGGATCTGGTTGTCGACGATGACCAGGCGATAGACGCGCTCGCGCACGCGGTTGAGCGCGTCCTGCGCGGACGAGCACGCGTCCATCGAGATGTTCTCGGGCAGCAGGCCGCGCAGGCGCTTGTGGACGTTGTCCATGTCGTCGACGAGGAAGACGTCGACGAAGCGTCGTGCGCCCGGCTCCGTCGGCACCTCGTTCGCGGTCGGTGCCGCCGCCGCCGTGCCGATCGCGGCCGCGGCCGAGACCGGCGTGGCGCCCGCACCGCCGAGGTCCTTGAGGACCTTCGAGACCTTGGCCTTCAGCTCCTCCGGCTTGAACGGCTTGAGGATGTAGTCGTCGATGCCGAGCTTCATCACCTCGCCGACGATCGAGCGCTTCGCCTCGGACGTCAGCATGAGGACCGGCGTCTTGTTCCCGGCCTCGCGCATCCTGGCGAGCATCGTCGGCCCGTCCATCTCGGGCATGGTGACGTCGAGCAGGACGAGGTCGTAGAGCACCTCGTCGAGCTTCTCGAGACCCTTGATGCCGTCCTCGGCCTCGTCGGTCTCGACGCCCCACTCGTTCAGTTGCCGCACGACGATGCTGCGCACCGCGCGGCTGTCATCGACCGTCAGGACACGTGCCATCGCTTCTCTCCCGCTTCAGTAGATCCGCGTCGCGATCGCGAGCACGAGGTTGAGCGCACCAGCGCGCAGGTAGTGATGCTTCCAGCCGCCGTCGTCGGCGGAGAGCAGGTCGGGCCGCCGCATCGACGGCAGTCCCAGCGACTGGTCGATGGCCATCGCGGACTTCAGAAGTCCGGCGGTCATGTTGACCAGCTCGCAGAGCGCGTCGGCGACCATGGCCTCGTCGACCTGGGCCGCCTCCATCCCGAACATGTTTCCGCCGAGCACGCGGGCGCAGGCGTCGTCGGCCGAGACCGCGACGGTCAGCGGATTGGTGCCGTTGATCGGGAGGGCGGCGGTCTTCCACGCGTCACCGATCGCGGCGTCGCCGTTCACGGCGGCGACGAACGTCATGCCGAGCACGGGCTCGGTGACGCGTGATACGATCCGGGCCATGTCTTCGGTCGCGAGGTCCTGCATGTGCTTTTTCCGCCTCCGTCATCGGAGCGTCGCGCGGTGGCGTGCTCGACCAAAAAATCGGACCCGGATGCGACGTTCTTGAGGCGTTCCGTACAAAAATCGCCATGGCAATCCATGCAAAATCCTGCACGAGTTTCCGATAGCGTCACTTCGGTGACGCGCCGTACGGAGACGTGCGCACCGGTGGCACACTCGTGCGCCGGACGCGCTCCGCCGATGTCGTCCGGGAACGAGACCGCCACCGCGAGCGGCGCCATTCGACGGAGGAGAGATGGGCGAGGATCTCGACGTCCTGATCGCGGGCGCGGGCCCGGTCGGCCTGCAGCTCGCGCTCGAGCTGCAGCGGCGCGGCGTACGCTGGATCGCGATCGACCAGCGCGAGGCGCCGGAATACTACTGCAAGGCCCTGGGAATCACGCCGCGCACGCAGGAGATCTGGGATCAGTGCGGGATTCTCGACGACGCGCAGCGCCGCGGGGCGTTCCTCGCCGGCATGGAAGCCGCGACCGACCAGGGACCCGTCGAGCGCCAGTCGGTTCCGCCGGACGGCCTCTCGTACGGCTTCCTCTCGCTGCCGCAGTACGACACCGAGGAGGTGCTGCGTCTGCACCTCGCGCGCCGCGGGGGCTTCGTCCGGCAGGGCGTGCGGCTGGCGTCCTTCGTCCAGGATCCGGACGGCGTGACCGCGGAGCTCGAGGACGCCCGCGGCAGCAAGCAAATGATTCGCAGCCGCTGGGTCGTCGGCTGTGACGGGGCGCACAGCGTCGTCCGCAAGGGCCTCGGGCTCGACTACGAGGGCGAGGCCTACGCGATGACGTTCATGCTGGGCGACGTCCGACTCGACTGGGATCGCCCGCACGCGTACGGGCAGCGCATCACCCACCTCGAGGACGGCTCGCTGCGCAACGTTCTCGTCTGCATCCCGATCCCCGGCGACCCGCGGCGCTGGCGGGTCTCGCTGATGGCGCCGCTCGACGTGCAGAGCGACGACGCCGACCTGTCGTCGCCGCCGTCGCTCGACGTGCTGCGTGCGGAGGGCCTGCCGATCCTGCCGCCGGGAACGGCGATCACCGATCTGCGCTGGTCGTCGTACTACCGGATCAGCCACCGCATCGTGTCGCGCTACGCGAGCGGCCGCTGCTTCCTCGCCGGCGACGCGGCCCACATCCATCCGCCGATCGGCGGGCAGGGCATGAACACCGGCCTGCAGGACGCGCACGGCCTCGCGTGGCGGCTCGCGCTCGCCGCCGCCGGACGGGCCGCACCGGGCCTGCTCGACGGATACGCGGAGGAGCGGCGTCCGGTCGGGCTCGACGTCGTGCAGCGCACGACGCACCGGATGGACGCTGCCGTGACCACCGGCGACGTGAAGTTCGACCAGTGGCTCCAGGACTCGCAGCTCTTCATCGACTATCGCGACAGCCGCTGGGTCGCGGAGGAGATCTCGTCACCGGAGGCGCTCGCACGCGGGCCGAAGCCCGGCGACCGCGCGCCCGACGCGGGCGGCCTGCGCGCGCCGTGGGTCGCGGAGCCGATCCGTCTCGCCGAGCGCATGCGCGTCCCGGGGCACCTGCTGCTGCTCTGGTTCGACGCCGATGCGACCGCGGACGACTTCGCGCGCGCGGCCTCGCTCGCGGACGACCTCGCACGACGGCACGCCGACGCGATCACGATCGACGCGGTCGTCGCACCCGGCGCGAGCGTGGTCGACCACGAGCGCTTCCCGATCCTGCGCGACGCGGCGGGCGCGTTTCGTGCCGCGTACGATGCGCGCGGCTGCTGCCTCTACCTGCTGCGTCCGGATCGGCACGTGGCCTTCCGCGCCGACCGTCACGACGCGACGGCGCTCGGGCGCTACCTGGAGCGCATCCTGATCGGCCGCGACGACCGCTGACCGAGCTTCCGTACGCGTCGGCTCACCAGCTGACACGTGTCGGCCGTCCGGGGGGCCGATGCGTTGCGGTGCGCGGGCAGCCCGCGGTAGGCACAGCGCGCTGCATTCCGCCGCCCGCCCGCCCGACCATCCGGAGGCCCCGTGACCCACCGCTTCTCGCCGCGCACCCTCGCTCTCCTTCCGCTCGCGGTCACGCTCGCCGTCGCGTCGGGCTGCTCCGACTCCGGCAGTGGCGGCGGCAGTGGCGTCCCGACACCACCGAACGCGGCCTGGGAGTCGGGCGTGCCGCTCCCGGCGGAGCCGCAGCACGCGGGTGATCCGGTCCGCGGGCGCCACGCGCTGCTGCACGAGGGCTTCATGACCTGCGGCATCCCGTACAAGCTGTGGGGTGACACGCCGGTCGGGCGGCTGATCTCGGGATCGTTCGGCAACTCGGCCGACGCGCCGCGCATCCCCGGCCGCGAGGGCATCAACACCGACCTGCCGTACTTCCTCACCGGGTTCACGACCACGGACGGCGTCGACGTCGTGAACGCGAACTGCCTGATGTGCCACGGCGGCTACGCCAACGGCGAGATGGTGATCGGTCTCGGCAACGCGAACGCCGACTTCACGCGCGGCGCGGGCGGCGGCATCGGCACGCTGCCGCCGGCGGCGCTCGACGCGCTCGGCTTGACCGAAGGCGAGAAGGGCCAGCTGCAGAAGATGTTGCAGCGCGGCGCGGTGCTGGGACCCGAGACCATCATGCGCACGGTCGGGCAGAACCCGGCCGAGACCATCGCGGTGATCCTGATGGTGCACCACGACCGCGACACGCTCGCGTGGAGCGACGAGCCGCTGACGCCGCTCGTGATCCGCGACGTCGACGGCAGCCCGATCGAGAACCCGGTCGTGACGTCCGATCCGCCGCCGTGGTGGCGCGTGCACAAGAAGAACGCGCTCTTCTACAACGGCATGGCGCGCGGCGATCACCGCGGCACGATGGCGCTCGCGACGTCGGTCTGCGTCGACAACCTCGACCAGGCGGCGCGCGTCGACGCGTGGTTCACGGACATCCAGGCCTTCGTGCAGTCGGTGCGAGCGCCCGTGTACCCGCACACGATCGATGCTGCGCTCGCCGCGGACGGCAAGGCGATCTTCGAGGCGAACTGCGCGCCCTGCCACGGCACCTATGCCGAGGACGCGCTCGACGACGAGCACGACTCCTACCCGAGCCTGCTGATCCCGCTCGACGTCATCGGCACGGATCCGGTGGTCGCGAACGCCGGCGTGGTGCACGCGCCGGAGCTGGTCGACTGGTACAACGCGTCGTTCTACGGCGGCATCACGCGCATGGTCCCGAACGATCCGTTCCCCGGCTACATGCCGCCGCCGCTCGACGGCATCTGGGCGACCGCGCCGTACCTGCACAACGGCTCGGTGCCGACGGTCGAGCTCGTGCTGAACAGCAAGGCGCGCCCGAGCGTCTGGCGCCGGGTCGACTTCGACAGCCGCAACCTCGACGAGGAGGCGCTCGGCTGGCCGTTCGTCGCGCTCGACGTCCGTCAAGCAGACCTGCCGGCCGACGAGCAGAAGTTCGTCTACGACACCGGCTACTGGAGCCAGTCGAACGCCGGCCACACCTTCGGCGACCACCTCACCGACGCGCAGCGCCGCGCGGTGATCGAGTACCTGAAGACGCTGTAGCGACTCCTTTGCTGATGTTGCGCATGCCGGTGGCTGCGCCGCATCGATCTCCGGGTTGCACGCGGGCCGTCATTCCGTGCCAATCACCGATCGGTTATCTCACCGCGGTGAGCTCTCGGGAGGTGCTGCGACGTCTGTGCAGGGATGGTGGTTCCGCGACCGACAGGTCGGCTCGCACGTCCAGCTGCGCCATGCCGTGAGACGTGGAACCGTGACGGTGCCGCATCCGGAGAAGGACATCCCCGTCGGGACGCTGAGGGGTATCGCGAGACAGTCGGGAGTTCGGCTCGTCTGAGCTCCGCGGCCGAACGCCTCGGGAGAAGGGACTCGACATGCAGTACCCGGCCGTGATCACGAGGGAGGGACGGAACGTCCTGGCCGAGTTCCCCGACTGTCCGGGCTGTCAGACGTTCGCACGTCCGGGCCAGGACATCCGTGTCCGCGCCGCGGACGCGTTGCGTGGCTGGCTCGCGTCGAGCCTCTCGCACGGCGACGTGCCGAAGGCGCCATCGAGCCGGCGTCGTGGGCGGATCGTCATGGTTCCCGTTCCCGCGAATCTCGCGGTCAAGCTCTCGCTGCGATGGGCGCGACACGAGGCCGGCCTGACGCAGGCCGAACTGGCGCGGCGCGCACGCCTGTCGCAGGCGATGATCGCGAAGGTCGAGAGCCCGGGCTACCGGCCGTCGCTGGACGTCCTCGAGAAGGTCGCTGCCGCGCTCGGTCGCAGAGTTCGCGTCGAGCTGGAAGCCGCATGACCCGTGATCAGTTCGCGGAGCCGGTTGCCGCCGTCGGCGACGGCGCCGTGCCCGCCGCGAGGTCCGGGACGCGCGGCGCGATCGGGAAGCGGCGGTGCACCGCGATGACGGCGAAGAACGCCATCAGGCGCAGCCGCGTCGCGAGCGACGGCCGCCAGTTGCCGGCCATCACCGACAGCACCGCCTCGCGGATGCCGAGCGGCACGTCGGACACGAAGAAGATGTCGCGGAACGCGGGGTCGTAGAAGCCGATCGCGAAGCGGCGGAACCAGCGGTAGCGCTGCTCGACGCCGCGCTCGTACGCGTGGAAGCGCGCGTGGGAGACGTCGTTCGCGGCGAGCCCCGCGGCGAGCGCGTCGCCGGCGTCGATGCCGGCCTGCATCGCGAGCAGCACGCCGGTCGAGAAGATCGGATCGAGGAACGCGCCGGCGTCGCCCGCGACCAGCCAGCGATCGCCGGCGTAGTTCCGCGACTCGTACGAGTAGTCGGCGTCGAAGCGGACCTCCGACACGCGCCGCGCGCCCGACAGCAGCGACCACGCCGCCGGCGTGTCGCGCACGTAGCGGTCGAGCGCGTCTTCCAGCGCCGCCTTGCCCGACGCGTCCGATGCGCTGCCGCGCGCCGCGTGCACGTCCTTCGGCAGCACGACGCCGACGCTGGTGATCGTGTCGGACACCGGGATCAGCCAGAACCAGCCGCGGTCCGTGCGCGTCACCATGCGGATGTCGCCGGAGCGGCGGCCCGGATGCCGCGGCACGTCCTCGTACCACGCGTGCAGCGCGACGTTCTTCAGCTGGTGATCGTAGCGGCGCTCCGTCAAGCGATGCGCGAGCAGCCCGGCGCGCCCGGACGCGTCGATCACCGCGGCGGCGCGCACGGTGCGCTCGCCGTCGGGCCCGGAGCAGCGCACGGCCACGTGATCGGCCGCGAACGTCACGTCGCCGCAGGTCGTGCCCTGCAGGACGGTCGCGCCGCAGCGCTGCGCGTGCTGCAGGACCAGGTGGTCGAACTCGGCGCGGCGCACCTGGTACGTCTGCGGGCGCGGCGTCTCGTACGCCGACGTGAAGTCGGCGTACTTCTCGACCGTTCCGTCCGAGGTCGTGAAGCTCGCGCCCCACTTCTCGACGAAGCCGCCCTGCGCCACCAGTCCGTCGATGCCGAGCGCCTGGAAGACCTCGTCGGTCCACGGCACCTGCGACTCGCCGATGTGGAAGCGCGGGAACACGTCGCGCTCGAGAACGAGCACGGAGCGTCCGCGGCGGGCGAGCCGGATCGCGGCGGAGGCGCCGGCGGGCCCGCCGCCGATGACGACGGCGTCGAAGTCGCGCGCGGGAGGCACGGGTGAGGCAACGGCCATGGGTCGGTTCTTCCAGAGGGCCGCGCAGGTGACAAGGCGGGCTCCCGGGACCACCGCGACGAACCGCCCCGCGATCGTGCGCGCACGCCACATCGTGCGCGCGCGTCGCGTTCCGCGTCGGTTCGCGCCTCGCGGCGCCGCGGTGATTTGACGCCGCGCTGGCGCGTCGCTTGCTGCCGTCCCGACCGCCCACCTCCTTCCTCCCGCCCGGGCGCAACGAATCCGGAGACCCGACTTCATGATCCCGAGACCCTTCCGTTCGCCCGGAGCTGCTCGCCGTCGGCTCGCGCTGCGCGCCGCGACCTTCCTCGCCACCGCCGCCGCGCTGACCGTCGGCGCGCGCGTCGCGCAGGCGGCGTGGCCGTGTCCGAACCCGGCCCCGACGTGCCTCGGACGTCCCGCCACGCTGTGCGGCACCGACGGTGACGACACGATCCTCGGCACCGCGGCGGACGACGTGATCGTCGGCCGGGGCGGCGCCGACACCATTCGCGGCCGCGGCGGCAACGACGTGATCTGCGGCGGAGACGGCCCCGACAAGCTGTTCGGCGCGAACGGCGACGACAAGCTGTCGGGCGACGACGGCGCGGACGAGATCCACGGCGGCACCGGCAAGGACACGCTGCGCGGCGGCAAGGGCAAGGACACGCTCGACGGCGGCGGCGGCGACGACATTCTCAGCGGCGGCACCGGCAAGGACACCTGCGACGGCGGCATGAGCCTCGGCGACGTCGACAAGGGCGACTGCGAGACGGTCCTGCGAATTCCCTGACCGGCTGCGCACCTCTTCAGCCGCGTCCCCTTCCGTCCGAAGCTCCTCCCGCGAGCGCGCATCCGCTCGCGAAGGATGCTACAGCGGGCGTTCTACGCCCGGACAGAAAAGGGGATGGCATGAACGGCACGAGCAGGATCGGGTGGGTACGCACGACGGTCGCGGCGCTGGCACTCGCAGGCATGACCTTCGGCTGCGCGGCGATCCGCAAGGACGAGGCCCAGCAGGACGAGAACCTGCTGATCGCCGCCGGCTTCAAGGCGCGCCCCGCCGACACGCCGGCGAAGCTCGCGCAGCTCAAGGCGCTGCCCGCGCTGCAGATGGAGGTCCGCAGCAAGGACGGACAGGTCGGCTACAGCTACGCCGATCCGTACAACTGCAAGTGCCTCTACGTCGGCGGACCGGCGCAGTACCAGGAGTACCGCAAGCTCGCCGTCAAGCAGCAGATCGCGATGGACCAGATGGAGGCCGCCGAGGCGCAGGAGGACGCGGCGCTCGACTGGGGCATGTGGGGCGGCTTCGGCCCCTGGTACTGACGTCCGAACGCGCGCGGCCGCCGGCTCGACCCGGCCCGGCGGCCGCCGAACCGCCTTGCGACGGCTCCGGAGCGCTGAGATACGTCGCGGGATGACGCCCGGATCGCGGGAGACCGCGACGCAATGACCGACGGCGCGAGGCCGGACGCCGCCCACGCGGAGCTCGATCGCCTGCGCCTCGTGCTGCGGCTGTCGGAGGTGGCGATCGCGCAGTGCGACCGCGACCTCGTCGTCCACTGGGCGAACGTGGCCTGCGCTCGCCTGTTCGGCCGGACGCCGGACGGTCTTGCCGGCGCACCGCTCGGCGACGCGGTCGGCGCGGGCGCGCAGCGGACGATCGCCGGCACGCTCGCCGCGGCACCGCACGGCGAGCCGGTCGACGTGGAGGTCGAGGTCGACCACCCGGCATTTCCGGGCCGCATCCTGCGCGTCCGGCTCGAGCCGATTCCCGACGGCGCCACCGGATCGCCGGGCTGGGTGCTGACCTTGCGCGACGTGACCGCCGAGCGCCTCGGCGATCCGCTCGCGCGGCTCGCCGCGATCGTCGAGAGCAGCGACGACGCGATCGTCGGCAAGACGCTGACCGGCATCATCACCAGCTGGAACGAGGGGGCGCGGCGGCTCTTCGGCTACACGGCCGACGAGATGATCGGCCAGCCGATCCAGCGCATCATGCCGCCCGACCGCGTGGACGACATGTACCGCATCCTCGCGCGCATCCGCGACGGCCAGCGCGTCGAGCACTTCGAGACCGAGCGCGTGCGCAAGGACGGCGAGCGCATCCAGGTATCGCTCACCGTGTCGCCGATCCGCGACGCGTCGGGACGCATCGTCGGTGCCTCGAAGATCGCGCGCGACGTCACCGAGCGCCGCCGCGCCGAAGCTGCGCTCGCTGCGTACGCGCTCGAGAACGCGCGCCTCTACGAGGCCGAGCGTCACGCGCGCGCCGAGGCCGAGGCCGCGAGCCGTGCGAAGGACGACCTGCTGTCGATCGTGTCGCACGAGCTGCGCACACCGCTCACCTCCATCATGGGCTGGGTGACGCTGCTGCGGCAGGGCCGCCTCGACGAGAACGGCGCCCGCCGCGCGCTCGAGACCATCGAGCGCAACGGGCGCGTGCAGCGCGAGCTGATCGACGACCTGCTCGACGTGTCGCGCATCGTCAGCGGACAGCTCTGGCTCGAGCTCGAGCACGTCGACCTGCTGTCGGCGTGCGAGGCCGCGATCGAGGCGCTGCGTCCGGACGCGGTGGCGAAGGGCGTGCAGCTCGAGGCGTCGCTGGTGTCGGCGACGGTGGTCGGCGACGCGACGCGCCTGCAGCAGGTGGTGTCCAACCTGATCGCGAACGCCGTCAAGTTCACGCCCGAGCACGGCCACGTGCGCGTGTCGCTCGGACGCAGCGGCGAGCACGCGGCACTGGTCGTCAGCGACGACGGCGTCGGCATCGAGCCGGCGTTCCTGCCGTTCGTGTTCGAGCCGTTCCGTCAGGCGGAGGACGTCCGCAAGCGCAAGTGCGGCGGCCTCGGGCTCGGACTCACAATCGTGCGCAACCTCGTCGAGCAGCAGGGCGGCACCGTGGCCGTGGCGAGCGACGGTGCCGGTCGCGGCGCGGTCGTCACGGTCGCGCTGCCGCTCGCCGCGACGCCGCGTCCCGCCCTCGTGGACGCCGCGGCCGCCGTGGAGCACGCATCGCCGGAGTGACCTCGTGCCCGATCGCCACGCTTCCCCCGAATCCGCAGGACGTCCGCCGCGGCGCGGTGCACGACATCTCGCCATCCTTCTCGTCGAGGACGACGACGACATCCGCGAGGCCATGGCCCTTCTGCTCGAGAGCGAGGGGTACGACGTCGTGCAGGCGGTCGACGGCGAGGACGCGCTGCGCAAGCTGCGCGCCTCGTCGGGGAGCTTCTGCCTCGTGCTGCTCGACCTCTTCATGCCGGTGAAGAACGGCTGGGAGTTCCGCGCCGAGCAGATGGCCGATCCGGACATCGCCGGGGTGCCGGTGGTCGTGGTGTCGGCGGACCGCAACGCGCGCGACGGCGCGGCCACGCTCGGCGCCATCGACTACCTCGTGAAGCCGATCGACTTCGACCGCCTCCTCGGAACGATCGCGACCTGGTGCTGACGCGCGGCCCGGTGTCGATGCCGCCCCTCGCGCGGCGCGTCATCGACCGACCGCGCGGACCTCGTTCGCAATCGCGAACGGCACTTGAGTCCTTCGGCTCCGGTTGTCACGGTGGGCGACATGCTCGACACCCTGATTCGCAACGGCACGGTCGTCGACGGCACCGGCGCGCCCGGCGTGCGCGCGGACGTCGCCATCCAGGACGGCCGCGTGGTGACGATCGGACGCGTCACCGAGTCGGCGAAGCGCACCATCGACGCCGACGGCCTCGTGGTCGCGCCGGGCTTCATCGACCCGCACACGCACTACGACGCGCAGCTCTTCTGGGACCCGTTCGCGAGCCCGTCGAATCTGCACGGCGTGACGACGATCATCGGCGGCAACTGCGGCTTCACGCTGGCGCCGCTCGGCGCGAACGACGCCGACTACATCCGCCGCATGATGGCCAAGGTCGAGGGCATGCCGCTCGCGGCGCTCGAGAACGGCATCGAGTGGAAGTGGTCGTCGTTCGCCGAGTACCTCGACGCGCTCGACGGCCGCATCGGCGTCAATGCAGGATTTCTCGTCGGGCACTGCGCGCTGCGCCGCCGTGTCATGGGCGACGCGGCAGGCGGTCCGGCGTCGCTCGACCAGACGGTGCAGATGGTGCGCCTGCTCGACGAGTGCCTTGCCGCGGGCGGGCTCGGCTTCTCGTCGTCGCAGGCGTTCACGCACGTCGACGGCGACGACGCGCCGGTGCCGTCGCGCAACGCCTCGCGCGAGGAGACGCTCGCGCTCGCTTCGGCCGTCCGCAAGCACCCCGGCACGACGCTCGAGTTCATCATCGACGGCTGCCTCAACGGCTTTCAGGACGGCGAGATCGGCCTGATGATCGCGATGTCGCTCGCCGCGAACCGTCCGCTCAACTGGAACGTCATGCAGGTGAGCTCGACCAACCGCGCCAAGCACGAGCACCAGCTGTCGGCGGGCTCGAAGGCCAAGGCCGCGGGCGCGAAGATCGTGGCGCTCACCATGCCGACCCTGGTCGGCCTCAAGATGAGCTTCCTCGACTACTGCGCGCTGAACTCGATCCCCGAGTGGGGACCGATCCTCGCGCTGCCGGTGCCCGAGCGCATCGCGAAGCTGAAGGACCCCGCCGTCCGCGAGCGCATGCGTGAGGGCGGACGGCGGCCGGAAGCCGGCGTGTTCGGCGCGCTCGCGAAGGGCGAGCGTTTCCAGATCGGCGAGACCTTCGCGCCGCAGAACCGCGAGTTCGCGCACCGGAAGGTCTCGGACATCGCCGCCGAGATCGGCAGGAACCCGTTCGATACGCTGCTCGAC
This sequence comes from Binatia bacterium, assembly GCA_046327915.1. Classification (GTDB taxonomy): domain Bacteria; phylum Desulfobacterota; class Binatia; order UBA12015; family UBA12015; genus VGTK01. The sequence continues at coordinate 120,203 of JAXLXO010000011.1, forward strand.
ATCGTCGTCGCGGACGAGCTGCGCACCGCGCTGTGGCCGCTGCCGACCGACGACGACGTCGACTCGTGGAAGCTCCGCCTGGAAGTCTGGCGCGACGAGCGCGCGATGATCGGCGGCTCGGACGCCGGCGCGCACCTCGACCGCATGTGCGGCTCGGGCTACCCGACCGCGTTCCTCGGCGAGGTCGTCCGCGAGCGCCAGCTGCTGCCGCTCGAGGAAGCGGTGCACATGATGACCGGCGTCCCCGCCGCGCTCTTCGGCCTGCGCGACCGCGGCCGCGTCGCTCCGGGCACGGCCGCGGACCTGGTGCTGTTCGACCCGGCCACGGTCGGCAGCGGCCAGATCCAGACGCGCGCCGACCTGCCGGGCGGCACCGAGCGCATGTTCTGCGACGCGACGGGCGTGTCGCGCGTGCTGGTCAACGGCCGCGACATCGTGGTGGAGGGAAAGGAGACCGGCGACACGCCGGGCCGCATCATCCGCTCCGGCCGCGACACCGACACGGTCACGGTCCCCGGGGGCTGAGAGCGGCTGAGGCGCGAAAGGCGGGGCGCGAGCGCCCCGCCGACATACGCATCTTCTCCGCTTGTCTGGCGATCCCGGGACGATACCATCGTCGGGTTTGCTGTCCGATCCGCCTTCCTCGCCGCCTCCGGACGGGCCCTCGCCCGACGGCGGAGCCGCGCCCGCCGCACCGCCCCGGCGGCGTCGTCGCTGGGGCCGGCGCACCGTCTTCTGGCTGACGGTCGTCGGGCTCGTCGTCGCAGCCCGGCTCGCGCTGCCGGTCGTGCTGGCGCCGATGGTCGAGGACCGGCTGTCGCGCACGCTCGGCGCGAACGTGGAAGTGCGCGACATGACGTTCGCGCCGATCGACGGCGTGCTGACGCTGCACGACGTCCGCGTGCGCGCGCTCGGGCTGAGCGACGGGCCGCCGGCGCTGAAGGCGCGCCGCGTGCGCGCCGACCTGCAGTGGCTGCCGCTCCTGCACCGCGCCCTGGTCGTGCGCGAGATCGGCCTCGAGTCGGCGATGATCGACGTCGCGCGCCTGTCCGAGGGCGGCGTCGAGCTGGGACGTCTGCTCGAGAGCAATCCCGCGACGCCGATCGCGCCGGGCTGGAGCCTCGAGCTCAACCGCGTCGCGCTGCGCGACGCGCGGCTCCGTCTGCCGGGCTCCTTCGACGGCGGCACCGAGCCGATCGAGGTCGGCGTGCGCGAGGCGCAGTTCGCGACCCAGCCGCGCCGTGCGAGCGCGTTCGGCCGCGCGCCGAACCTGCGCATCGACGCGGTGCTCGACGGCGGCCGCATCCGCGTCGACGGCAGCTCGGACATGCGCGACAACGGCCTCGTGGTGAACGCGCTGCTGCGCGCCAAGGACGTCCCGGTGTCGCGCCTGAAGCGCTACCTGCCCGAGCTCGGCTTGACGGACGTCGTCGGACGCCTGTCGGGCCAGCTGCACTACCAGCGCGATCCCGGGCGCCGCGACCGCGCGTCCGGCAAGCTCTCGATCCGCCGCCTCGCGCTCGGCGTCGCGTCGATCGAGGAGCCCGCGCTCACCGTCCGCCGCACCGAGGTCGACGTGGACGCGATCGACCTGCAGTCGCGGCGCGTGGTCGCCGAATCGGTGACGCTGTTCGGTGCGCGCATCGCCGGGCGCGCCGACGTGAGCGATCCGCTGCCGCTCTTCGCGGGCATGCTGGCCGCGCCCGAGCCGCAGCGTCCGGCGGCGCCGCGGGGGCGCGTGCCGAAATCCGCGTCGCCGTGGACGTGGCGCATCGGCAAGCTCACCGCGCCGCACGCGCAGGTGCGCGTGCCGAGCGGCGACGGCGTCGCGATCGTGCCGGCGAGCATGTCGGCCGACGACCTCGGACCCGCCGCGTACTGGTCGCCGCTGCGCGCCTCGCTGCGCTACGGCCCGGTCGGCGCGACGTTCGACGGCACGACGCGCATCGGCCGCGGCCTGTCGATCGCCGGGCACCTGACCGCGGCCGACATCGACGTGCCGTCGGTGGTGCGCGCGTCGGGCGTGTCGTGGGCCGACCTCGCGCAGTCCGGACGCGCGTCGGTGGACCTCGAGATCGAGATCGAGCCGCGCGTCAAGGACGAGCCGCCGGTGGCGGTGAAGGGCGCGGTGCGCATCACCGACCTCTGGCTCGCCGCGCCCGATCCCGGAATGTTCGCGATGGGAGCGGCGAGCCTCGACGTCAAGCTCAAGCACGTGCGTCCGGCGATGGAGAAGAAGGGGGCGCTCGAGCCGCCGCAGATCGCGTTCTCCGACGCGGTGCTGCGCACCGCGTACGTGCAGCTGGTCCGCCACCCCGACTACGGCTGGGTGCTGCCGCCGTTCCCGCCCGAGATGTTCGCGCCCGCGGCCGACACGCTGCACGCTACGTCGCCGTTCGCGACGCCGTCGCCCGTGCCGAGCGCGTCGCCGGCGCCGGTGCCGAGTGGGGCCGCCGGCGCGGCCGGCGCGACTGCCGCGGAGCCCGCCACCGAGATCGTGCTCGACGCGGTACGTGCGTCGAGCGGACGCATCGTGCTGACGGATCTGGAGCCGGTGCGCACGATGCAGCCGATCGTGATCGACGCGTTCACCGGGCCGCCGGCGCAGCAGGAGGTCGTGCAGGTCCTGCGGCCGAAGCCGCTGCTCGACATGACGATCCTCGACGCGACCGCGCGCGGCATCCGCCTGCCGCAGCGCGACGTGTCGTACGTGGTGCTGCAGGCGCGCGACCGTCGCCTCGGCACGCTGCAGATCGGCGGCATCGCCGCGAACGGCGGCGTCGACGTGCAGGCGGCGGGACAGGCCGTGCCGCTCGAGCAGGCAGCACCGTTCCTGCAGGACGCGGGCGTGCCGTACCCGTTCGACGACGGCACCGCGTCCTTCATGCTGAACGGCTGGATCGGCCGCGAGCGCTGGAACGCCGACGTGACGCTCGTCCTCTCGCGTCCGCACCTCGAGGGCGACGACGCGGACCTGCGCCGCCAGATCGGCATGTCGTTCGACGCCGCGATGACCGAGATGCGCGACAGCGACGGCGCGGTGGTCCTGCCGCTGTCGCTGCGCGGTGCGGCGGATCCGGCGACGGTGCCGCCGCTCGCCGACCAGATCGCGTCCGGCATTCGTCAAGCAGTGAACCGCGCGCGCCAGCCGCTGCCGCAGGGGCCTCTGCTGGTCGCGTGCTTCCCGGGACGATCCGACCCGACGCCGGCCGGCCTGCGCCAGATCACGGCGATCGCGGACATGCTCGCGCGCCGGCCCGATCTCGTGGTCGAGCTGTCGGCGCCGGTGACCACGGAGGACCGCCGCTGGCTCGGCGAGCAGGCGATCACGCAAGACCTCGCCGAAGGCGGCGGCTTCATGGGCTTCATGCGCGCGCTCGGCGTGCGTGACGACGAGAAGCGCATCCGCGACGCGCTCGAAGATCGTGCGTCGGGCGGCACGGGCCGTCTCGACGCGGACGACCAGGCGGTGCTCGACCGTCTGGTCGCCGAGCGTCCGCCGATCCCCGAGGAGCGGCTGCTGGCGCTCTCGACCGCGCGCCTGACGCGCGTGCTCGATCTGCTCACGGGACGCAACGGCGTCGCGCGGAGCCGCGTGTCGCTGTCGCGCACGCCGTCGCAGGACGCGTCGCCCGGCGTGCGCGCGCGCGTGAGCGCCCAACCCGGAGTGGCGCTGCCGACGACGATCGGAGTGACTCCGTGATCCGCCGCACGCTCCGCTTCGTCTTCCGCGTCGTGTTCCTCACGATCCTCGTGGTCGTGGTGCTCGCGACCGCGGCCTCGTTCGCGGTGTGGCGCGAGCTGACGCAGGATCTGCCCGACGCGTCCGAGCTGCTCGACTACCGTCCGCCGACCGCGACCCGCGTCTACGCCGCGGACGGCACGCTGATCGGCGAGTTCTACGTCGAGCGCCGCTACCTGATCCCGATGGATCAGGTGCCGCTCGAGGTGCGGCGCGCGTTCCTCGCTGCCGAGGACGCCGACTTCTACCAGCACCGCGGCATCGACCTGCAGGGCATCGCGCGCGCCGTCTACATGAACGTCGCCAAGGGCGAGATCGTGCAGGGTGCGAGCACGATCACGCAGCAGGTCGTCAAGCAGCTGCTGCTGTCGCCCGAGCGCAGCTTCGAGCGCAAGGCGAAGGAGATGATCCTCGCGCTCGAGATCGAGGCGAAGCTCACCAAGGACCAGATCTTCTACCTCTACCTGAACCACATCTACTTCGGCTCCGGGACGTACGGCATCGCCGCGGCGTCGAACGGCTTCTTCGGCGTGCCGCCGTCCGAGCTGACGCTGCCGCAGGCGGCGCTGCTCGCGGGCCTGCCGCAGGCGCCGAGCCGCTACGACCCGCGCCGTCACATGGACGAGGCGATCGCGCGCCAGCACTACGTGCTCGAGCGCATGCGCATCGCCGGCTTCATCACGCAGCAGCAGTACGACGAGGCGATCGCGACGCCGATCGTGCTGGCGCCGCCGCCCGAAGCGGTGATGGACCCGGCCGCGTCCTGGTACGTCGATCAGGTGCGCCGCCTGCTCGAGGAGGAGTTCGGCGACGAGTACGCGGCGCTGGGCCTGCAGGTCACCACCGCCGTCGATCTGAAGATGCAGCGCGCGGCCGAGGAGGCCCTGCAGAAGGCGCTCGCGCCGATGCAGAAGCGGCTCGGCGGCAAGCGCGGCAAGAAGAAGGGCGACGACGACACGCCCGACCAGTCGGAGTTCATCGAGGGCGCGCTGGTCGCGATCGACCCGGAGAACGCGCAGGTGAAGGCGCTGGTCGGCGGCCTCGACTACCAGCGCAGCGTGTTCAACCGCGCGGTCCTCGCGCGCCGCCAGCCGGGCTCGTCGTTCAAGCCGTTCGTCTACGCGACGGCGGTCGACCACGGCTACACGCAGGACACCGTCGTGCTCGACGCGCCGATCTCGCTGCCCGACGGACGCGGCGGCTCGTGGACGCCGAAGAACTTCGGCAACCGCTACATGGGCTCGGTCCCGCTGAAGGTCGCGCTGACGAACTCGCTGAATACGGTGTCGGTGCGGCTCATCCTCGACGTCGGCGTCGATCAGCTGCGCGACCATCTGCGCGCGTTCGGCTTCCCGACCGACTTCCCGCGCAATCTGTCGCTCGCACTCGGCAGCAGCGAGGTGACGCTGCTCGACATGGTGCGTGCCTACGGCGTGTTCGCGACACTCGGCAAGCGCTTCGATCCGGTGTTCGTCACGTCCGTCACCGATCCGAACGGCAACCCGGTCGAGTTCCCCGGACTGCGTGCGCGCTACGAGAACGTGCTGAGCCCGCGCACCGCGTGGATCGTCAGCGACATGATGCGCTCGGTGGTCGAGCGCGGCACTGCGACCGCGGCGAAGAAGCTCGGTCGTCCGGCGGCGGGCAAGACCGGCACGACCAACGACTCGAAGGACGCGTGGTTCGTCGGCTTCACGCCCGATCTCGTGACCGGCGTGTGGGTCGGCTTCGACGCCGACCGCACGCTCGGCAAGGCGACCGGCGGCAAGCTCGCCGCGCCGATCTGGACCGACTTCATGGCGCAGGCGCTCGAAGGACGTCCGGTGCGCGATCTGCCGATTCCGGAGGGCGTGGACCTGCCGGGACGTCCGACGCCGACGCCGCCGGGCGCGTCGCCCGGGCCGGGCGGATCGCCGGGTGCGACGCGCAAGCCGAAGCCGACGCCGACACCCGAGGCGCTGCCCTACGATCCGGAGGAGCCGGACCGGAAGGCGCCGGACGACCCGGACCTGGTGCCGGACGCGCCGTCGCAGCGGCCCGAGCGGTCGGCTGAGGGTGTCGGCGAACCCGCGGGCGAGGGATTCTAGCTGGTTCCCCGCGCTCCCGTCGGACACGCGAGGCCGACCGTCCACACTCATGGCCTGGTGTCGTGCGACGAGGTGCCGACGCGGCGACGATCGGCGTGCACGACTGCAGGGCTTCCTCGTGACGACGTCTGTTGAGGCCCGGGGGATGAGGCGGATGTGAACCGCTTCGTCAGGCCTTCCTCTGTCGCCCCCTGGCCAGCCTGCTCCTGCGCAGCAGACGCTCGGATCGCACGACGTGGAGGATGAAGACCCGCTTTCCGTCGTAGCGGTAGAAGATGCGACACGGCGGCTCGACGATCTGCCGGTATCGCGACCGCCCCAGTTCGGGAACGCGGCTGCCGCTCTCCGGATGCCGCGCCAACTGCTCGACGTGCGAGACCACGCGCCGGAGCAGCTCCGGCGTAGCGACGCGATTCTAGAGCGCGATGTAGTCCGCGATCGCTTCGAGGTCCGCAATCGGCGGCTCGGACCAGACTACTTCAGCCACTTTGCCAGGCGGACCTTGGCGTCGGCATGGTTAACGCCGCGCCCCTCGGCCAGCGCCATCTCACCGCGGGCGATCCCTTCCAGCACGCTCATCCGCCGTTGCATCGACTCATAGCTCTCGGCGTCCACCAGGTAGGCGCTCGGGAGTCCGTGCCGCGTGATCAGAATGGGCTCCTTGCTGCGTTCGATGTCGGACAGCAGGTCGGTCGCCTGACGCTTGAGCGCAGTGACGAGTTCGGTGCGCATTCGAACGACACTAAAGTGGCACTCTGGTGAATGCAAAAAAAGGGTGGCACGAGAGGCCGTGGTTTGCGGGCGCTTGGCCGAGCGGAGTCAGGCTCGCGATGTCCGCCGTCCTGCAAATATCGCCGCTTCATGCAGCCTGCCGGTCCGTGAAGCGCACCGCCTGACGCTCCTCTACGCCGCCTTGATGTCGACGCGGTACTTCAAGCCAGCCGCGTCCAACTCGCCTTGTAGGGCCAGCCGGACCAGTACGGACTCGGGATAACCGAGGATGCGTGCCCACTTGGCCGCCCGCTCCGAGCTTACCGTTTTGCGCCCCTTCTCCACGTCGCACAGGTGCGACTTCGAGACGCCGAGCTTCCTGGCGCACTCGTCCTGGGACAGCTCCTCGCTCTTGCGGATGGACTCGATGGCGCGCCCCAGCGTAAGCGGCCCGCCCGAGATCTTCTCCAGGATTCGCATCGCATCACTCTTCTTTTTCGTGGCCTTGCTCATGGGCTCCTCGCTCAATACTCGTGCTTGCTGACGGCCTCGACCGACACGAACGTGGCCGTGTCCTTCTTGACCTCGTAGATGGCCCGGTAGCTTCGGCTCAGCCGGATGGATCGCTGCCCGGCTCTGTCGCCCTTCAGAGGTTCGTCGTGGTAGCCGGGCACCTTCCGGACTTCTTCGAGTCCGTCGTGCTCGACCGCCGCGACCCAGATCATCAGGTTGTCCACGACGTGCCGAGGGAGCTTCCGAAGCTGCTTGGTCGCGAGCTTCGAGATCTCGGCTCGGTGAATCATCAGGTTGGACGGGTACACCCGATGGGTGTACCCGTCAAGATCGGCAAAGTGAGAGGACCGATGACGCGCGGGTCGGTTCGGCGGGCGGCGCATGCGAAGTCGTTGCACCTCGGGTCGACGCCGCGCGCCGCGCAGGCGCAGGCGCGCAGCCCGCGGACCGACGTGAAGGTCGCAGTACGATCGAGGATGTCGGCGACGTCGATCCCCACGAATCTTTGCATCTCGTCCAGCGTGCCGAAGGAGTCAGCCTCGAAATCGGAGGACAAGACGACTGCGTCCACCTCGGCCAGATCGCCGCGGCTCAGCCGGCGCGCGAGCGCCGCTTCGCCCAGTCGCGCGGCGACGTCCCCGTCCAGCGCTTGAAGGCGCGCGAGAACGCGCTGGTGTCGGCGAAGCCGAGCACGAACGCGATCTCCGTGACCGTCAAGCGCTGCTCGTCGACGTAGGTCCTCGCGAGGTCGGCGCGCGCGTCGTCGAGCACGTCCTTGAACGAGGTGCCTTCGTCGGCGAGGTGGCGCTGCAGCGTGCGCGCGCTCATGCCGAGCCGGCGCGCGATGACGGTCTTCGACGGCGCGCCGTCGGGCAGCGCCTCGAGCAGCGCCTGCTGCACGCGCGTCGCGACGCGCGCCTGCTCCTGGCGCGCGAGGAAGCGCGCCAGCACCTCGTCGTTGCCGCGCGCCAGCTCGGCGTTGCCGGCGGGCAGCGGATCGTCGACGTCGGCGCGCGCGAGCTCGATCGCGTTCGCCTCGGCGCCGAAGCGCACCGGCGCGCGGAACACCTCGGTGTAGGGCTTCACGTCGAACGGCTCCGGTCGTGCGAACGTCACCAGCAGCGGATTGCACGGCCGCGGCCGGTGCAGCGCGCGTGCTTGACGCACGCACAGCGACGCGATCGCGTCGACCGCGTGATACGGAATCCCGGGATCGCCGGACACGTCGATCTCGAGGCGGTAGCGGTCGCCGAGGTCGACCAGCCGCATCGACAGCACGTCGCCGATCAGCCGCCGCCAGCGCACGATGCGCTCGAAGGCGTCCTTCAGCGTGGCGCTCGCGAGCACGGCGTAGCCGAGCGCGTGGAAGGTCGTCTGCGACGTGTGGCGCGGCGCGTCGAGCCCCAGCGCGGGGTCGCCGGTCGCGGCGACGGCGAGCTCCCACAGACGGTTCAGCGTGTCGCGCGGCACGCGCTGCTCGGGGCCGAGCGCCGTGCGATCCAGTCCCAGCTCGCGGGCGATCGCGTCCGCGTCGGCGCCGCGTGCCTCGACGGCGCGCAGCAGGGCGGCGCTCCACGTGCCGAGGGTCGAGCGGGTGCTTTCCGGTCGCGACTGCATGGGCGCTGGCTGGCACGGCCGGGCGGCTTCTTCGGCTCTGGCTCGCGCGGCCAAGACAATGGCCCGCGCGGCACAGCAAGGCAAAGCGGACGGGCGTATGCTCCCCGACCATGAGCGATCCGATCATCCGCGTCACCGACCTCGCGTTCCCGCGCTTCTCGGCGCCGGACCTCGACGTGATGGAGAAGTTCCTGCTCGAATTCGGCATGCAGCGCGCGGCGCGCACCGACGACGCGCTCTACATGCGCGGCACCGACAGGCAGCACCACGTGCACGTCACGCACCGCGGCGAGCCGGCCTTCCTCGGCTTCGCGTTCCACGCCGCGAGCGCCGCCGACCTGCGCACGCTGGCCGCCGCGGTCGGCGGCAAGGTCGAGAACCTCGACGAGCCGGGCGGCGGCGAAGTGGTGCGCCTCACGGATCCCGACGGGCGCCGCATCGACGTCGTGCACGGCATCGCCACGCTGCCGACGTTGCCGGTCCGCGGCCACGAGCCGCTGAACACGGGTGCCGCGCGGGTGCGCGTCGGCGCGCTGCAGCGCGTCGCGGCTGGTCCGTCGCAGGTCAAGCGCTGCGGCCACGCGGCGATCAAGACGTCGAGCCTGCCGCGCCTCTGGCAGTGGTACCGCGACACCCTCGGCATGCTGGTGTCCGACGACTTCTTCCTCGAGGGACCGGACAAGCCGATCGGGCGCTTCGCGCGCTGCGACAAGGGCGACGCGCCGGCGGATCACCACACGCTGCTGCTGGTCGAGATGGGCGAGGCCAAGCTCGGCCACGTCGCGTGGGAGGTGGCGGACTTCGACGACCTCATGCTCGGCCACGACCGACTCGCGCAGTCGGGCGCGCGGCACTACTGGGGCATCGGCCGTCACATCCTCGGCAGCCAGATCTTCGACTACTGGAAGGACCCGCTCGGCTTCACCGTTGAGCACTGGACCGACGGCGATCTGCTCGACGCGAGCGTGCCGGCGAAGTCGTTCCCGATCTTCGAGGCGGGCGGCAGCCAGTGGGGCCCGCAGCCGCCGGCCGACCTCGACTTCTGACGCGGGCGAAGAGGGAGTAGCGAGCATGGACCTCAGGATCCGCGGCCGGAAGGCCATCGTCTGCGCGGCCAGCAAGGGCATCGGGCGCGCGTGCGCGACCGCGCTCGCGCACGAGGGCGTCGAGCTGGTGATCAACGCGCGCAACCCCGAGACGCTGGCCGCGACCGCGGCGCAGATCGCGGCGGACGCGGGCGTGCGCGTCGCGACCGTCGCCGGCGACATCGGCGACCCGGCGACGCGCGAGAAGCTGCTCGCGGCGTGCCCCGAGCCCGACATCCTGGTCAACAACAACGGCGGCCCGCCGCCCGGACGCTTCCAGGACTGGGACCACGCCGCGTGGCTCGGCGCGGTCGAGTCGAACATGCTCGCGCCGATCGCGATGATCCGCGCGGTGGTGGACGGCATGGTCGAGCGCCGCTTCGGACGCATCGTCAACATCACGTCTGCGATGGTGAAGGCGCCGCAGGGGCCGATGGGCCTCTCGTGCGGCGCGCGCGCGGGCCTCACGTCGGCGTGCAAGGCGCTGTCGGCGCAGGTCGCGTGGGCCAACGTGACGATCAACAACCTGCTGCCCGAGCGCATCGACACCGACCGCCAGGTCCAGATCGCGAATCTCACCGCGGCGGTGAAGGGCATCACGGTCGAGCAGGCGTACGACGAGATGAAGCAGCACATTCCCGCGCACCGGCTCGGCCGTCCGGAGGAGATGGGCGAGGCGTGCGCGTTCCTGTGCGGCGCGGGCGCGGGCTACATCACGGGACAGAACCTGCAGCTCGACGGCGGCGCGTACCCCGGGCTGGTGTAGGGGCGACGATGAAGACCGTCGACGTTCCCGTTCTCATCGTCGGCGCCGGGCCGACCGGCGCGATGGCGGGCCTGCTGCTGAAGCGGCTCGGCGTGGAGGCCCGCATCGTCGAGCGCCGCACGGCGACGTCGCAGGCGCCGGCCGCGCACGCCATCAACGCGCGCACCTTCGAGATCTGCCGGCAGGCGGGTGTCGACATGGACGCGATCGCGGCGGCGTCGCAGTCTCCCGCGGACGCCGGCGAGACGCACTGGGTGACGCGCCTCGGCGGCGAGATCCTCGGCAGCCTGCCGTACGAGCGCCAGGAGGACGCCGTTCTCGCCTTGACGCCGACGCCGCTGCGCAACCTGTCGCAGCACCGCTTCGAGCCGATCCTGCTCGACGCGCTGCGCGCATCGGGTGCGGAGGAGCCGTCGTGGGGCACGCGCTGGATCTCCGCGACGCAGGACGCGGACGGCGTGACGTCGCTGGTGAGCGACGCGTCCGGCCGCACGCGCGAGATCCGCAGCCGCTGGCTGCTGGGCGCGGACGGCGCCGGAAGCCCCGTCCGCAAGTGGCTCGGCATCGCGCAGGAAGGTCCGGAGCGGCTGCAGTGCTTCGTGATGATCCACTTCCGCGCCGACCTGCGCCCGCTGATCGGCGCGCGCCCCGGCGTGCTCTTCTGGGTGAACGACCCCGCGTGCAGCGGCGTGTTCGTCGCGCACGACCTCGCGAACGAGTGGGTCTTCATGCACGCATACGATCCCGACAGGGAGCCTGCGGAGAGCTACGACCGCGCGCGCTGCGAGCGCATCGTGCGCGCCGCGATGACGCGCGACGACGTGCCGCTCGAGATCCTGAACATCTCGCCGTGGGTGATGACCTGCCAGGTCGCCGAGCGCTATCGCGACGGACGCGTGTTCCTGGTCGGCGACGCCGCGCACCGCTTCCCGCCGACCGGCGGACTCGGCCTCAACACCGGCGTGCAGGACGCGCACAACCTCGCCTGGAAGCTCGCCGCGGTGCTCGACGGCCGCGCCCCGGAATCGTTGCTCGACACCTACGAGGCCGAGCGCCGGCCGGTCGCGCGCTACAACGCGGAGCAGAGCCTGAAGAACGCGCTGCGCCTGCTCGAGGTGCCGCAGGCGTTCGGTCTCGGTGCGGATCCCGAGGCGTCGCGGCGCGCCTACGCCGACGTGCTCGCCGATCCCGTGCGGCGGCGCGCGGTCGCGGCCGCGATCGCGAACCAGGCGGAGCACTTCGACATGCTCGGCCTGCAGCTCGGCTACGTCTACGCGCAGGGCGCGCTGGTCTCCGACGGGATCGACGAGGCGCAGCCCGCGAACCCGGTGCGCGAGTACGTGCCGACGAGCCGTCCCGGCGCGCGCCTGCCGCACGGCTGGGTCGACGTGCACGGCACGCGGCGCTCGACGCTCGACCTGATCGGGCTCGACCGTCCGACGCTCATCGCGGGACCGGCCGGCGACGCCTGGCTCGCCGCCGCGCGCGGTGCGTCGCCGGCGCCGCGCTGCATCCGCGTCGGCACGGATTTCACCGATCCCGACGACTGGTGGAGCAGGGTGCTCGGCATGCCGGCGGACGGCGCATTGCTCGTGCGACCGGACCAGCACGTCGCGCTGCGCGCGCGCGGAACGGTGTCGCACCCGCCGAGCCTGCTGCTCGCGGCGCTCGACGTGACGTACGGCGCCGCCCGTACTTGACGCGACGTCGGTGCCGACCGGGGGACCGGCGCGGCGCCTGCGCGGCCGTCAGCGTCCGTTCGCGAGCAGGTGCGACGCGACGTCGCGCGCCATGATGCGCTGGCCTTCCGCGTTCGGGTGCATGATGTCGAGGTAGAGCATCGGCGTCTGCGCGGCGGCGAAGCTCGGCTGCAGGTCGAGGCAGTCGAGCGCGAGCGTGCGGCAGACCTCGGCGAGCTTCTTCTGCGGCGTGAGATCGGGTGACGCGACGCCGATCTGGTCGCCGTCGGGAACGATCGCGACCACGAGCCGGATGCCGCGCTCGCGGCACAGCGCCGCCATGTCGCGCAGCGCGTCCACCATGCGCTGCCAGCGATCGTCGGTCGGCTCGGCGTAGAACTTCTTGCGCAGCACCGACACGAAGCGGTCGAACGGGTTGAACGGACTCTCGTCGCCGGGCGCCGGCGTCACGGTCGGCGCCGGACCCTGGCCGATCCACACGCGGCCCTGCGTCGCCACGAGCCAGCGCAGCAGCAGCCAGAACTCGGAGCGGATCGCGAGCGAGTCGCTCTCGACGCGCTGCGACTGGTCGAGCGTCAGCACGCCGAGCGGTCCCATCACGGGGCCGTAGTCGTAGTCGTTGAGGTTGAAGACCAGCACGACCGTCTTCGGCTGCAGCTCGAGCAGCGACGAGCGCAGGTACGCGAGCTCGTTGACCGTGTTGTAGCCCTCGACGCCGGCGTTCAGGACTTCCCACGAGCCGCCGTCGCGCTGCTCGAGCTCCTGCTCGAGCAGGACGGGAAACGTCTCGCCCTCCTCGAGGCGGAAGCCGAACGCGACCGAGTCGCCGATCACCAGCACGCGCCCGGTGCCCGGCGCCGGCGTGCGCGCGACCTCGGGGCCGCGCAGTCCGAGCGAGTTGGTGACCACGTGCACGCCGCGCGCCTGCATGTCGACGTTCGCGCGCAGGCGGTAGCCGAGGTCCGGCTCGTCGGTCGCGACGAATTGCGCGCGTGGAAAGCCGTTCAGCCGGTCGACGAGATCGAGGGAGCGCGTCACGATCTCGCCGAGCGTCCAGAACACCGCGAGAGCTGTGAGGACGAGCACGAGCCCGCGCCCGAGGCGGTGGCGGAGATTCACCCTCGCGGAGGTATCGGACGCGGTGCGGCACGGTCAACGACGCGCGCCGCCTCCTGCTCGAGCCGCGCCGCGTCGATTCGCACGCGTCGCAACGGACCGTGCGGCGCTTTCCCTCGTCTGGGAATCGGGCCACGGAGCGCCTCGAAAATTCGCCGAACGAACGTTTGCCCATCGGCGGGTCCCCGGCGCGGTTCGTGCTGCCGGTGACGGATCGTCACCAGCGCTTTCACCAGCACCACTGTCGCGGCCGGTCCGTACCGGAGGCGCCTCGATGCGAACGATCGACATGCTGCCGTCGGGCGGACGGGTCGCACCCGGATGGGAGCCGGTGCAGGAGGCCTTCGCCGGCAACTTCGAGCACCATGGCGACATCGGTGCGGCGTGCTGCGTGTACCTGCACGGCCGTCCGGTCGTGGACCTGTGGGCCGGATTCGCCGACCTCGCCGGCGGGCGTCCCTGGCACGACGACACCGTGCAGCTGATCTTCTCGGCGACCAAGGGCGTCACGGCGGTCTGCCTGCACGTGCTCGCCGAGCGCGGCGCGATCGACCTCGACGCGCCGATCGCGGCGTACTGGCCCGAGTTCGCCGCCGCGGGGAAGGGCTCGATCCCGGTGCGCTGGGCGCTGTCGCACCGCGCCGGCCTCGCCGCGGTCGACGGCGACTTGACGCTCGAGGACGTGTTCGCGTGGCATCCCGTCGTCCGCGCGATCGCCGCGCAGGCGCCCAACTGGCCGCCCGGCAAGGCGCACGGCTACCACGCGCGCTCCTACGGCTGGATCCTCGGCGAGGTCGTGCGCCGCGTCACCGGACGCTCGCTCGGACGCTTCCTCGCCGACGAGATCGCACGACCGCTGGGCCTCGACCTCTGGGTCGGCGTTCCGGAGAGCGAGCAGGCGCGGTGTGCACGCGTGATCCCGCCCGAGGGCGGGCTGCCGTCGATCGCCGACCTGCTCGGCGCGGACTCGCTGACCGCGCGCGTGATGAGCGGGCCGAGCGATCTCTTCGCCTACGACGAGATGTGGAACCGGCGCGACCTGCTCGCGGCAGAGATGCCGTCGTCGAACGGCGTCGCGAGCGCGCGTGCGCTGGCCCGCCTCTACGCGGCGCTGATCGGCGAGGTGGACGGCATCCGCCTGCTCCGTCCGGAGACCGTGGTCGACGCGTGCGTCGTGCAGTCCGACGGTCCGGACCGCGTGCTCTTCGTGCCGTCGCGCTTCGGCAGCGGCTTCATGCTGCCGCCCATGCTCGCGCCCGACCTCGGGCCGCGCAGCTTCGGCCACCCCGGCGCGGGCGGCTGCCTCGGCTTCGCCGATCCCGATGCGCGTCTCGGGTTCGGCTACGTGACGACGCGCATGAAGCTCGAGGTCGCGGGCGACGAGCGCCAGAAGGCGCTGATCGACGCGGCCTACGCGTGCGCGAGGCGGACGTCATGATGTTCGTGCGGCAATGGGGAAGCGGTGCGCCGGTGATCGCGCTGCACCCGCTCGGTCTCGACTCGTCGGGCTTCGAGGGCTTCGGACGCGTGCTCGCGCGGCGCGGCCTGCGCACCATCGCCGCCGACCTGCCGGGCTTCGGGCGCTCGATCGCGCCCGACGAGCCGCTGCGTCCCGCGGTGCTCGCCGAGCCGGTCATCGAGCTCGCGCGCTCGCTCGAGCAGCCGCCGATCGTGCTCGGCATCTCGCTCGGCGGCCGCGTCGCGATCGAGGCCGCGCTCACCGCACCCGACGCGTTCCGCGCGGTGATCCCGATCGCGCCGGGGCTGCCTTGGCTGCGCTACCGCACGGTCTCGCCCGGCGGCCTGTCGTGGATCACGCCCGAGATGCTGAGCGCGATGATGCCGTTCGAGCGTATCTGGCCGGTGCTGCGCTGGCTCGCGGGCGTGCTCGAGTCGACGCCGTACGTGCGCGACGACGAGATCGCGCAGTCGGCGGCGCGCTTCGTCTACTTCCTCTCGTGTCCGGCGACGCGCGCCGCGTTCTTCTCCGCGGGACGCGAGCTGGCGGTCGATCCGCCGCTCGGTCCGGACGGATTCTGGACGCGCCTGCCGGACCTCGACGTGCCGAAGGTCTTCGTCTGGGGCGAGCGCGACCTGCTGATCACGCCGCGTTTCGCAAAGGCGGTCGAGCGCTCGCTGCCCGGGGCGTTCCAGGTGCTCATGCCGTGCGTCGGGCACTGGCTCAACGGCGCACACCACCGCTGCCTCGCCGAGGCCGTCGCGGGCCTCGTCGCGACGTTGCACGACCCGGCGCGCGCGGCGGCCGACGACACCGAGCCGGTGCACCGCATCGGTGGCGTCGGTCTGCACCATCGTCCGTGTCTCGTCGACGACGCGGCGACCCCCGAGCTCGCGGAGGTCGCCGTCGGAGGGATTCGTCATGCTGGATGACATCACCAGTCTCGGCAGCGCGCTCGCCGACCGTCTGCGGGCGCTCGATCCGATCGCCGCGTGGGCCGCCGCCACCGAGCGCGAGATCCGGGAGGAGCCGTTCCAGCGCGACGTGGAGTTCCTGCGCAGGCTGCTACCGCTGATGGAGATCATGAACCGGTACTTCGATGCGGAGGTGACCGGCTTCGAGAACGTTCCCGAGAGCGGACCCGTGCTGCTGGTCGGCAACCACTCGGGCGGCGTGCTGACGCCCGACACCACGGCGTTCTTCACCGCGTGGTACCGCGCGCGCGGTCTCGAGTCGCCGCTCGTGGCGCTCGCGTTCGACGCCGCGTTCGGCATCCCCGGCTTCCGCGACCTGATGCGCCGGATCGGCGAGGTGCCGGCGAACCGCCGCAACGCGGCGCGTGCGCTCGACGCGGGCCTGCCGGTGCTCGTGTACCCGGGCGGCGACCACGAGATCTCGCGGCCGTGGACCGAGCGCGATCGCATCGACTTC
This sequence comes from Binatia bacterium, assembly GCA_046327915.1. Taxonomy (GTDB): domain Bacteria; phylum Desulfobacterota; class Binatia; order UBA12015; family UBA12015; genus VGTK01. The sequence continues at coordinate 136,430 of JAXLXO010000011.1, forward strand.
GACGGACGCAAGGGCTTCGTCGAACTCGCGCTGCGCAAGCAGGTGCCGATCGTGCCGGTGGTGAGCCACGGCGGGCACAGCTCGGTGGTGATCCTGTCGCGCGGCGAGTGGCTCGGCGACCTGTTCGGCTCGGCGCGGGTGCGCACGCGCGCGTTCCCGATCGCGCTGCAGATCCCGTGGGGCGTGTCTCCGCTGGGGATGCCGAGCATTCCGCTGCCGGCGAAGATCACCACGCGGGTGCTGCCGGCGATCGCGTGGCCGGACCTCGACGCAGCCGCGGCCGACGATCCGGCGACCGTCGCGCGCTGCTACGACGAGGTCGTCGGCACCATGCAGGCGACGCTCGACGCGCTCGCGGCCGAGCGTCCGTATCCCGTGCTGAGCCGGCTGCGCAGCCTGCTGCCGTTCGCCGGCACAAACGGAGGCTGAAGTGGAACGCCTCACCGGAATCGACGCCAACTTCCTCTACATGGAGACCGCCGCGGCCCACATGCACACCATGAAGGTCGCGGTGCTCGACACGCCGCCCGGCGCGGCGTCGTCGCTCGACGACGTCAGGCAGGCGATGCGCGAGCGCCTGCACCTGCTGCCGCAGTTCCGCCGCCGCGCCGTGCAGGTGCCGTTCGGCCTGCACCATCCGGTGTGGATCGAGGACCCGGCGTTCGACATCGCGCAGCACGTCCACGCGGTCGACCTGCCGCCGCCGGGCGGCTGGGCCGAGATCGAGGACGCCGTGGCCGCGATCGCGAGCCGGCCGCTCGACCGCTCGCGCCCGCTGTGGGAGCTGTGGCTGCTGCGCGGCCTTGCCGACGGCAGCACCGCGCTGGTGGCGAAGATCCATCACGCGCTCGCCGACGGCGTCGCGGCCGCCGAGCTGCTCGGCGCGGTGATGGAAGAGGGCGACGCGGTCCACGGCGTGCCGTCGCCGGCCGATCCGTGGACGCCGGAGCCGCTGCCGTCGCGCGGACGCCTCGTCCGCGACGCGCTGCGCGACCACGCGCCCAACGTCAAGCACTTCCCGCAGCTGCTCGCGCGCACCGCGCGCGGCCTGCGCGACGGCGCGCGGCTGCGACGCGGCCTGCCGCTGTCGCCGCCGCTGCCGTTGCTGCACGCGCCGCGCACGTCGCTCAACGGTGCGCTGCGCCCGGCGCGCGGCTTCGCGGTGGTGTCGCTGCCGCTGGCCGACGTCCGGCACGTGCGCGAGAGCCTCGGCGTCAAGCTCAACGACGTGGTGCTGGCACTGGTCGCGGGATCGCTGCGCCGCTACCTCGCGCGGCGCGACGAGCTGCCCGAGCGCCCGCTGGTCGCCGAGGTACCCACCTCGACCGATCCCGCGGACGGCCCGCGCCGCCGCGTCGGCAACCGCGTGTCGAACCTCTTCACGTCGCTGTGCACCGACGTCGCCGATCCGGTGCAGCGCGTGCTGCGGATCCACGACGTCACGAGCGCGGCGAAGGAGATCAACCTCGCGCTCGGCCCGGACCTCTACCGCGAGTGGACCGACTATGCGCCGCCGCGGGCGCTGTCCGGGCTGATGCAGCTGTACTCGCGACTGCACCTCGCGGACCGGCACGTGCCGGCGGTGAACGTGATCGTGTCGTCGGTGGCCGGGCCGCGGCGGCCGCTGCGCTGGGCGGGCGGGCGTCTGCGGCACCTGTTCTCGGTCGGGCCGCTGATCGAGGGCGCGGCGGTCAACGTCACCGCGTGGAGCTACGTCGACCGGCTCGACGTCGGCGTGCTGACCTGCCCCGAGCACGTCGCGACGCCGCGCGAGATCGCGGACGGGCTCGCCGACGCGCTCGACGAGCTGCTCGCCGCGGCCAACGCCGCGTCGGCGCCGCAGCGGGTCGCGCAGTCGGGATGAGGCTGCCGCTGCTCGCGCCGCCTCGACCCGACCCGCGGGACCGGGCCGCGCCGCCTTGACCCGACTCGCGCTTTGCTCTTTGGCGGGAGGATGAACGACGGCGCTCCACCCGCGTCCGGCTTCGACATCGGAACGGATCCGCTCGCCGGCGACGAGCTGCACCGGTTGAACGCGGAGCTGCGCGAGCGCGGACCGCTGGTGCCGGTGCCGTTCTTCGGCACGACGGCGTTGCTCGTCACGCGCGCCGACGACGTGCGCGAGGCGTTCCGCGACGACGCGTCGCTGCCCGGCGGTCCGACGTACCGCCAGACCGTCGAGCGCATCGTCGGCCGCACCTTCATCAGCATGGACGACCGCGAGCACCACCTTTACCGCAAGCTCGCCATGCCGGCGTTCCAGTCCGGTGCGATCGCGCGCTTCAACGAGAGCGCGCTGGTCGAGCTGGTGCACGAGCTGCTCGACCGCTTCGCGGAGCGTGGCGAGGGCGACCTCGTCGCCGAGCTGACCGGCGTCCTGCCGTACTACGCGATCACGCGGAAGCTCGGCATCCCGCGCGCCCGCGACGAGGACATGCGGCACTGGGCGGACCAGCTGCTGAACCCGCGCGATCCGGCGGGCGCTGCCGCGGCCGCGCGCGAGTTCACGGCGCTGCTCGGACCGATCCTCGCGGCGCGGCGCGAGGAGCCGCGCGAGGACCTGCTGTCGGCGCTGGCGCACGCCGTGATCGACGGCGAGCGCCTCTCGGACGAGGACGTGCTGTCGCACGTCCGGCTCCTGTTCGCGGTCGGCGCGACCACGACGTCGCACGCGATGGGCAACCTGCTGTCGACGCTGCTCGCGCGGCCCGCGCTGCTCGAGCGCGCGCGGCACGAGCCGGCGCTGCGTCCGGCGCTGGTGCACGAGCTGCTGCGCTTCGAGCCGCCGGTCGCGAACCTGCCGCGCCTCTCGTCGCGGCCGCTGCGCGTGTCCGGCGAGGACGTGCCGCCGGGGACGCTGCTGCTGCTCGGGCTCGCCTGCGCGAATCGCGATCCGCGCGTGTTCGCCGATCCGGACCGCTACGACCCGGACCGTCCGCCGCAGGACGTGCTGACCTTCGGCTTTGGTGTCAAGTACTGTCCGGGCGCGCACCTGGCGCGACGCGAGCTGCTGACGGCGCTCGACACGGTCCTCGAGCGGTTGCCGGGGCTTCGCCTGGTGCGCGACGACGGCGCCGCACCCGAGGGCGGCACGCTGCGCCATCCGCGCGCGCTGCACGCGGTGTGGGACGCCGGGCGCTCCGTCAGGCCGGCGCCCGCGCCTTCATGATGTCGGTGCCGATGCGCAGGACCTCGCGCCAGCTCTGCGCGACCTCCGCGTCGCAGCCGGGATCGAGCTCCTCCACCAACGTCAGCATGACCGACGTCCACTGGTCGTGCATGGCGCGCGTGACGTGGATCGCGGCGTGCTGCTCGGCGAGCTTCTCGAGCCGGGCGGTGGCGCCCCGGTTGCCGTCCGACGCCATCATCTTGAGGTAGAACGAGTCGCGCACGTGACGCTTGACGCGCCGCAGGTCGACGCCGTCGAACTTGCGCGCGATCTCCGGCGAGGACGCGAGCAGGCGATCGTAGAAGAGGTCGAAGAAGTCGCTGCGCTGCAGCACGCGATCGAGGCTGTCGTGGAAGGTCGCGAGCGTGTCCTCGTCGAGGCGTCGGCCCATGGTTCTGCCGCCTCCCGCGCGGCGATGGATCCTCTCGGGCCTATCGCAACGCGACGCTCCGTCAAGGGCGTTTCGACAGGTGCTGGCCGACGAGGCGCGCGATCGTGACCGCGAGGAAGAGCTGTCCGACGATCGCCTCGACGACCGCCATGCCGGCCGCCGCCGGGCCGGAGGTGCGGATGTCGCCGTAGCCGACCGTCGTGAGCGTCACGTAGCTGAAGAACACCAGAGCGGGGCCGACCTGGTCGCCGGGCAGCCGCCAGTCGTCCGGGATGACGAACGATCCGGGTCGCAGGTGCTCCAGCAGCATGAACGCATTCGCCCAGATGACGCCCATCAGCATGTAGACGCACGCGGCACCGGCAATGGTGTCGAGCGTGACGGCGTCGCCCTGGCGCAGGATCTCGCGCGTCAGGGCGAAGATGACGTAGCCGATGAACAGCATCCGCAGCGCGAACTCGACCGTGACTGCGGCGTCGCTGCGCAGGACCTCGGACAACGCCATCGCGGTCACCGCGATCAGCATCCCGATTCCGGCGATCCAGTCCGCACCCACCGCGACGAAGGCGGCGAGCATGACGATCGCCATGACGGCCCGCGCGACCGGCATCCCGGCCCCGAGCGCCAGCAGCATCGGCACGACGAGGAGGTCGAGCAGCAGGGCGGCGAGCAGCGTCCCGTAGTGCGGGAGCCGGCTCAACGAAGCAGGCCGGTGCGGCATGCGTCCTCAAACAACGGGCGGGACGCGATCGCAAGCGCCCGCCCGGCGTTCGGCCGGGACGTGCTTGACCTTCACGCCGCGGCGAGCGGCAGCGTCCACACGTCGACTGCCTCGCTGCGGCCGCGGATCGGCACGGCGGGATGGCGCCGGAAGCCGTCGCCGGCGGTCCCCGCGTCGCGGTGCGTGCGCGCGTCGATGGCAACCGCCGCGTCGAGCTCGCGCGTCAGTCGCTCGATGCGCGACGCGAGGTTCACGACGTCGCCGATCGCGGTGTAGACCAGGCGGTCGTTGGTGCGGACGTTGCCGACGAACGCGCGTCCGCTCGCGACGCCGACGCCGACCGCGATCGGCGTCGAGCCGCCGGGCCGCGAGTCATCCGGCGCGAGCGCGATCGCGCGCACCGTCGCCGCCACCTCGCGCGCCGCCTCCACCGCCGCGTGTGCGTGCCGGGGCAGCGCCTCGGGAGCACCGAACACCGCCATGAGCCCGTCGCCGAGGAACTCCACCACGGTGCCGCCGCGGCGCTGGATCGTCGCCGAGACGGCCTCGGTGTAGCGGTTCACCAGCGAGAACACGGCACCGGCGCCGCGTCCTTCCGAGAGCGTCGAGTAGCCGCGGATGTCGACGAAGAGCACCGACACGTCGCGCTCGCCGCCTTCGACCGTCTGCCCGCGCGTGAGCCGCGCCGCGACCGGTGCCGGCACGTAGCGGCGGAACGCCTCGCGCATCTCGCGCTCGGCGCGCAGTCGCGCGTCGGTGTCGATGCGCAGCAGCTCGCCGGCGAGCTTGTCGCCGACCGCGGCGAGAAGTGCGACGTCGGTCGGCGTGTAGACGTCGCCCGAGCGCTTGGCGCCGAGCAGGATCGCGGCCGCGAGCGTGCCGCCGGGACGCACCGGAACCACCACGGCCGCGTCGAGCGTGTCGACGCCGTGCGCGCCGTCCACGCGCGCGCGCAGCCAGCGCGCGACGTCGAGCGGTGCCGTGCGCGTGGCGATGGCCGCGAGCAGCGCGGAGCCGGCGGGCAGGATCGGCAGCACGACCTCGTCGTCCGCTTCTCCGGCCGCGACCACGGGCAGCAGATCGCCGTCCGTCGCCGCGTAGATCGCGCAGCTGCCGGGCCGGAGGACCTCGTCGAGCCGCGCGCAGGCGAGGCCGAAGAGCGCGTCCCGGTCCACCGCCGCGGACAGCTCGCGCAGCAGCCCCTCGACGCCGCTGCGGAACGCGTGCCGCTCGCGAAAGAGCAGGCGCTCGAGGCGCGGCTCGAGGAGACGCGCGCCCGGCACGATGCCGGCGGCCACCGCGATCGACAGCATCGGCTGCACGAGCTGCGGCTCGAGCCCGCTCGCCGCGGTGACCAGCCTCGCCACGTGCGGCAGCGCGAACAGCGCCGCCGCGAGCGCCGCGATCGAAAGCAGCGTCCACACCGCGGCACGCGTGATCAGCCGGTCGATGTCGAACAGGTTCTCGCGCACGATCGCGATCAGGATGAAGGCCGGGATCACCATCTCGGCGACGGCGGCGGCCTCGTGCAGCCACCACAACGCTGGATCGACCGCGATCACCGCGTCGGCGAGCAGGACCGGCACGAGGCCGAGGTACATGCCGAGCATCACCCACTTGAGCCGGCGCCGTCCGATCGGCCCGGAGCGCCGGTAGTTCCGCGTGAGCACGCCGAGGAACGCCGCGATGAACGCGACGTTCACCGCGAAGGCGCCGCGCACCGCGGCCTCTGGCGCGATCGGCACGCCGAGCACCCAGCCGAAGGCGAGCGGTCCGAAGATCGCGAACGCCCACGGCCAGCGTGCCGGACGCGCCGTCGCGACCTCCGGAGGAAAGGCGAGTGCCGCGCGCAGCACCAGCGGCAGCATCACCAGCGACGACGCCGCGAACACGACGAGCCACGCGTACGTCTGCGCGCGCGGTCCGCCGAAGAAGAACGTCCAGTGCGTCGCGAACGCCGTCGCGCCGAGGAAGAACGCGCGCGCGACGTCGGTCTCGCCGCGCCGCAGCAGCACCAGCGCCGCCGTCACGACGAGCGCGCACGCGAGCGGCAGCATGCGCCACGGAAACGCCGCGGGCACGAGGTGCAGCGTCGCCGTGCCGCGCGTGCCGTCGCGCTCGAAGGCGACCGGCACCGCGAGCTCGGGCGAAGCCGCCGCGACCTCGTGAACGCGCGCGAAGAAGCCGACGGGACCGACGCCGGCGAGCGGCTCGTCGCCGGCCTGCAGCAGACGGTCACCGGGCGCGAGGCCGCCCGCGTGCGATGCGTCGACACCCGGCCAGAAGCCGCGCACCCGCGGATGCGTTGCCGCGTCCGCGGGCGTGTCGACGTACACCGGCACCCACGCGAGCCGTCCGTGCACGACCTGGCGGACGTGCAGGACGGCGCACGCGGTCCACACCGCGAGCACCGCCGCGAGCAGCAGCAGGTCTGCCGTCCGCCGTCGCACGCGCATCTCCGGGTGGGCTCGAGACGCCGCGCTCAGGCCGCGGGAGCGAGGAACTGGATCTGCACCTTGAAGCGCAGCACCGTCGCGAGCGGGTCACCGGTGTGATCGGCGAGCTGCGGACGGCGGTCGGTGAGGACCAGCGCGGGAGCACCCGTCGTGCCGAAGACCTGCTGCAGCTGCTCCGCGAGCCGTGACTCGGGCTGCACGAACAGCAGCCCGCCGGTCGCGGCCGCGAGGTCGCGCAGCGCGGCCTCGTCCATGGGCAGCACCACCACGCTGCCCGGCGCGGTCGGCGGATTCTGCGGCGACAGCAGATCCTGGTAGGTCGCGGACAGGAGCTGCCGCACGCCGTCGGGCGAGCGCACCTCGAGGAGCAGCGTCAGCGCCTGGTTGCCCGCGCCGCCCGTGGCCCAGTCGGTGACGGCGTCGTGCGCGATCAGCGTGACCGTGCCGCGCAGCGCCTTCGTCAAGGCGACGGGGATGCAGCGTCCTCGCGGGCAGTCGGTCTCCGGCGTGAACGTCGAGCAGCTCTGGCCGTCGGCGTCGCCGCCCTTGCAGACGTGTGCGAAGTCGTCCTCGCGGCTGTCCGGCAGCGGACCGCCGGCGAGCGCGCCGCGTGCACAGCCGAGCGCCAGCGCGAGGCCGAGCGCGGAGAGGGCGAGGGGAAAGCGTCTCATCGTTTCTTCCTTTCGTCGATCGTCGGTGCGGAACGGATCGCCGCGCGCAGCGATGCGAGCAGCGCGGCGGCGATCAGGAGCCAGGCCGGAGCGTCGCCCCGGCGCTGGTAGAGCGTGTGCGCGTGCGACGGGTGCACCACGGCGTCGAGCGCTTCGGTGCTGCCGAACGCGCTGCGCGCGAGCGTGCGTCCGTGCGGGTCGATCACCGCGGAGATGCCGGTCGCGGCCGCGCGCACGAGGTAGCGGCGGCTCTCGACCGCGCGCAGGGTGGCGATGTCGAGCTGCAGTGCGGCCGCGTCCTCGCGTCCGAACCAGGCATCGTTGGAGAGGTTCAGCAGGACGTCGGCGCCGTCGTGCACGGCGTCGCGCGCGAGCTCGGGGAGCATCGCCTCGAGACAGAGCAGGACGCCCGCGCGCACGCGCGACGTGAGCACGTGCGTGCCGTGCCCGGCGGCGTAGCGGACGGCACCGGCGCCGCCGCGGCCGTCCTCCGCGAACGGCACCAGCCTGTGCTTGTCGTAGCGCGCGACGACGCCGTCCCGCGGCTGCACCAGATACGCCGAGTTGTGGTAGCGCGTGCCGTCCGCGGTGCGCTCCCAGTGCGGGCCGCCGAGCAGCACGTCGGCGCCGCTGTCGCGCGCGAGATCGAGCACCGCGGCGCGCGCGTGCGTCGGCTCGTCGAGGTAGCCGTCGAGCGCGTGCTCCGGCCAGACGATCAGATCCGGCGGGGCGCCGCCGCCGCGCGACAGTGCGAGGTGGCGCGCGAGACGCTCCGCGCGACGCGCGTGGTCGGGGGTGGGCGCGCCCGCCTGCACGACCCGCGCGCGAACCGGATCGCCGCCGTCGTACGTCCGTGCGAGGCGCCACGCGCCGTACGCGATCATGCCCGTGACGAGTGCGGCCGTGGCGAGCGTCGTCGCGCGAAGCCGGTGGCCACCGAGGCGCGGCGCGAGCCACGCCGCGAGACACGCATTGACGGCCGCGATCGCGAAGCCGATGCCGTACGGTCCGGCGAGGTCCGCGGTCTGGATCAGCAGCGGCACGCGCACCTGCGAGTACGCGGCGAGTGCCCACGGGCTGCCGAGCACGCCGTGCGCGCGCGCGACCTCGCACGCGACCCAACCGCACGCGATCAGCCACGGATTCGCGGCGTCGCGCCGCACGAGCCACGCGACCCACGCCGCCCACGCCGCGATGAACGAGCCGTGCAGTCCCGCAACCGCAGCGATGGACGCGGCCAGGCTCCATGCGGGCGACATCCCGAAGTAGCCGGACAGCATGCCCGGCAGGAAGCGGCAGACGATCGCGGCGGCCGCAGCGGTCCAGCACAGGCCCGCGAGTGCCGCCCTGCCGGGAGAGAGCCGCGCGCACGCGATCAGCAGCGGCGCCAGTGCGAGCCAGGGCGCCGCCGTCGCCGCGAGCGGCGGGAAGCCGGCGCCGTACGCGACGCCGCCGATGCCCGCGAGCGCGAGCGCGGCCGGAAGTCCGAGCGCACGGCCGCGCGCGTCGACAGCCTGCTCCGCGTCCGTGCGTGGCGGGCGGTCCGCCGTGGCCGTCCCGGGCGTGACCGGCACCACGAGTGCTGCGTTCCAGGGAGCCGCCACCAGGACACAGGACGAGGCGTTCCCGCCCGCGTATTGCGCGTGCCGCTGGTCGGCATCCGAGCGGCGGTGCGCGTGTTCCGGCGCGCGAGATCCTGCTATCGCGGACGCTCCGCACGCCGACCTGCTCGAGCCGACCGGGCGGCCGCCGTCCCGATCTCACGAAACGCGCGTGCCGTGCGTCCTGACGTCACGATGACGAGCCGAAGCCGATCCCGCGCCGCCGCGCCCGCGTTGCCGCCCTTCGAGCGCGTGCTCGAGCAGCATGGACGCGCCGTGCTGCGCTTCTGCGTCGCGGAGGCCGGCCAGGAGCGCGGTGAGGACTGCTTCCAGGAGACCGTGCTCGCGGCTCTTCGCGCGTACGCCGGGCTGCGCGACCCGGACGCCGTGCGCGCGTGGCTGTTCGCGATCGCGGCGCGGAAGGTCGTGGACGCGCACCGCGCGGGCGTGCGCGCGCCCGAGCCGGTCGCGGACGTCGACGCGCACGGCGCCGTCGCCGATGCGCCGCGCGACGGTGTCCTCTGGGCGCGGGTCTCGCGCCTGCCGGAGAAGCAGCGCCTCGCGGTGTCGCTGCGCTACCGCGGCGACCTGTCGCACCGGGAGATCGCCGACGTGATGCAGACCAGCGAGGACGCGGCGCGGCGCAACGTCTTCGAGGGGCTGACGCGGCTGCGGAAGGAGCTGTCCGATGGCTGAGCGGATCTCACGAAAGCCGGCCCGCGAGCGTCGTACGGACATGACGAACGACGACACGACTCCGGAGATCGCGGCGCTCGCCGCGCAGCTGCGCACGCCCGATCGCGACGACGACGCGGTGTGGAATCGCGCACGCGCGCGCGTCGCGGCACGAGCGGTCGCAGGCGGCCTCGCCGACGTCGCGGTCGAGCTGCACGACTCGCCGCTGGGACGCATCGTGCTCGGCGCGACCGACGCGGGCCTGGTCCGCGTCGGCCTGCCGGTCGAGGACGAGGACGCGGTGCTCGACGAGCTCGCGGCGCGGATCTCGCCGCGCGTCCTGCGCGCACCGCGTGCCGTGCTGGACGATGCGCGCCGTCAGATGGACGAGTACTTCGCGGGCCGCCGGCGCTCCTTCGACGTCGCCCTCGACTGGTGCTTGACGACCGGCTTCCGGCGCGACGTGCTGCGCGCGACCGCGAAGATTCCCTTCGGCCGCACCGCGACCTACCGCGAGATCGCGGCGCGCGCGGGCAGCCCGGCGGCGTTCCGTGCGACCGGCAGCGCGCTCGCGACCAACCCGCTGCCGATCGTCGTGCCGTGCCACCGCGTGCTGCCGTCGGGCGGCGGCATCGGGCAGTACCGTGGCGGCACGGATGCGAAGCAGCGCCTGCTGTCGCTCGAGGGCGCGACGGTGCAGCGATGAGCGACGCGGGCGCCGCGCACGCGACGGCCGCGTCGAAGCTCGGCTCCGACGTGCTCGATCGGCTCGACGCGGACGGCTTCGCCGTGATCCCGCGCCTGCTCTCGCCCGGCGCGTGCAGCGCTCTCGCGGCGCTCTATGCCGACGACGCGCACTTCCGCAGCCGCGTCGTCATGGCGCGGCACGGCTTCGGGCGCGGCGAGTACAAGTACTTCACGTATCCGCTGCCCGCGGTCGTGGCGGAGCTGCGATCGGCGCTCTATCCGCCGCTCGCGGCGATCGCGAATCGCTGGAGCGAGCGGCTCGGCGGCGAGGCTCCGCATCCGCCGCTGCTCGACGACTGGCTCGCGCGCTGCCACGCCGCGGGACAGACGCGGCCCACGCCGCTCCTCCTGCGCTACGCGGAAGGCGACTGGAACTGTCTCCACCAGGACGTCTACGGCGAGCTGGTGTTTCCGATCCAGGTCGCGGTGCTGCTGTCGGAGCCGGAGCGCGACTTCACCGGCGGCGAATTCGTCCTGACCGAGCAGCGTCCGCGGCAGCAGTCACGCGTGCACGTCGTGCCGCTCGTGCGCGGCGACGCGGTCGCGTTCGCGGTGCGGCATCGACCGGTGCGCGGTTCGCGCGGCTTCTACCGCGCGAACGTGCGTCACGGCGTCAGCGTGCTGCGCTCCGGCGGGCGCAGCACGCTCGGCCTGATCTTCCACGACGCGCGTTGAGCGCGGCGTCGCGCCGTCAGGAATGTGCGTAGGCGTGCGTCGCGCCGGGGTGCCGGGGCGGCCAGTGGATCGCCTCGGGATGGCGGTGGCGGAACGGGCTCCGCTGGCCGGCGAGGAGAATCCTCGCGTTCATCGCCAGCAGGCGCTCGAGTCCCGCGTCGTTCAGCGTCGCAGGGCCGTCCATCCAGATCCGCCGGGTGCCGTCGCAGTTCGTGCAGCGGACGTCGCCCGGCCGGCAGCGCGGGCACGGCATCTCGACGAAGCCGACGGTGCAGGCCCGGTCGGCAAGACGTGCTGTGTTCTGCATGGCCCGCGCGAGGGAGCAGCATCCGTGCCGGCGTCCGCTGCCGTCGCCGCACCCCGCCACACGCGGCAGGACACGCCCCGACGAGGCCGCGGCGGGAGGATTTTCAAGCCGCGCTCCCGATCCTGCCGGAAGCCTTTGCAGTGCGTCCCGCCGTGCGCCTGAACATCGTACAAGCCCAGCGATTCCGGGGGGTTGTGGCGCCCTCGCGAACCTGCATCGAGGTCTCAAGCGGCCGGCGAACGAGGCCGAACTTCTAAGCAGAGAGACACGCCATGGAGCTCATCAGACCAACTCCGGACGAGGCCCGCGCGGGCCTTCGGGCCATGGTCACCGTGGCCCGCGCGCCGGGCTGGATCGCGCCGCCGGCGCGCGCGCTGATCGACGCGGCGCAGGGCTTCCTGCTCGGGACCGACCTCGACGTCGACCGCATCGAAGGCATCGAGCCGGCCGACGTCGCCTGCGTGCTCGAGCGCCGCGGCATGCGCCGCCAGCTGGTGCAGGGCATGATCCTGGTCAGCATGGCGTCGGGCGAGAGCTCGCCGGTGCAGGCCCGGGCCGTCGAGCGCTTCGCCGAGGAGCTCGGCGTCGAGACGCCGGCGCTGCGCGCGCTGCACCACCTCGCGAGCCAGGACCTGCTGCTCTACCGGCTGTGCGTGCTGCGCAACGGCCACATGCCCGACATGCTGCGCGCCGAGTACGCGAAGCACGGCTTGACGGGGCTCGCGAAGGCGGTGTTCGGCATCGGCGGCTACGGCGAGGACCCGGAGATGGCGGCGCGCTACCACGCGCTCGAGTCGCTGCCCGACGAGACGCTCGGCAAGCACCTGTGGCGGCACTACCGCGACAACGGCTTCAGCGTTCCCGGCGAGCGCGGCAGCTTCCCCGAGGTCGGCGTCTATCACGACCTGAGCCACGTCATCTCCGGCTACAACGCGACCCCCGAGGGTGAGACGCTCGTCGGCGCGTTCATCGCGGGCTACCGCTGGCGGCGTCCGGACCAGGGCTTCTTCACGCTGCTCTACGCACTCGGCGACTTCGGCGTCGAGGGACGGCCGCTGCCGTCGGGCTCGCGCGGCGGCGTCGTCGGCAAGGTCGCGCGGCAGTTCTTCGAGGCGATCGAGCGCGGCACCGCGCTGTCCATCGACCTGTCCGACGGCTGGGACTTCCGACCGTACCTCGACCAGCCGCTCGACGAGGTGCGTGCGCTGCTCGGCGTGCCGGACAAGGACGAGGGCGGACACCGCTGGGATTACGCTTGACGCTCGCGCCGGCCTGACCCGCCACGAGCACGGGCCGGCAGTGTGTTCCAGTCGGCGCAGTTGCTAGCTTCCTCGAGCCGCCGTCGCGGCGAGGAGGTCCGCATGATCGTCGTCCACCACCTCGACAACTCGCGCTCGCAGCGCGTCCTCTGGCTGCTCGAGGAGCTCGCGATCCCCTACGAGATCAAGCGCTACGCGCGTGATCCGAAGACCATGCTGGCGCCACCCGAGCTGCGCACGGTGCATCCGCTCGGCAAGGCGCCGGTGATCACCGACGGCTCGCTCGTGCTCGCCGAGTCCGGCGCGATCCTCGAGTACCTGGTCGACACGTACGGCGGCGGCCGGCTGAAGCCCGCGCCGGGCACGCCCGAGCGCGTGCAGTACCTGTACTGGATGCACTATGCCGAGGGCTCGGTGATGCCGCCGCTGCTCTTCAAGCTGGTGTTCGACGTGATCGAGACCGCGCCGATGCCGTTCTTCGTGCGTCCGGTCGCGAAGGGCATCGCGAGCCGCACCAAGAGCACGTTCATCCAGCCGCAGATCGACCTGCACCTCGACTTCATCGAGGGCGAGCTCGCGAAGCACGAGTGGTTCGCGGGCGGCGAGTTCACCGCCGCCGACGTCGCGATGAGCTTCCCGCTCGAGGTCGCGGCCGGACGCGCGGGCCTCGACCGCTCGCGTCCGAGGTCCATGGCGTTCCTCGACCGCATCCACGCGCGCCCGGCGTACGTCGCGGCACTCGCGAAGGGCGGGCCGTTCGAGGTGCTGAAGTAGGGAGGCACCGTCCGGCGGAGGGCGCTCTCGCGGCCCGCTTGAGAGCGCGGCGCGAAACCGCGAGGATCACCGCCCATGCCATCCGTGCACGCGGTTCTCTTCGACTTCGGCGGCGTCTTCATGGACTCGCCCTTCGCCGCCGTCCGCGCCTTCGGCACGCAGAAGGGCATCGGCCCCGAGCGCGTGCTCGACCTGATCTTCGGCGCCTACGACACCGACACCGACCACCCGTGGCACCGCCTCGAGCGCGGCGAGCTGTCGCTCACCGACGCGCGCGAGGCCATCATGGCTCTCGGCGAGCCCGAGCACCGCATCGACCTCTTCGAGGCGCTCGGCGCGCTGACGCGCGCGACCGTCCGCGACGACGTGATCGACGTCGTGCGCGAGGCGCGTGCGAGCGGCGTCAAGACGGCGATCGTCACCAACAACGTGCGCGAGTTCGGCGACGGCTGGCGCTCGATGCTGCCGGTCGACGAGCTCTTCGACGCGGTGATCGACTCGGCGCACGTCGGCATGCGCAAGCCCGACCCGCGCATCTTCCACTTGACGCTGGAGCGGCTCGGCGGCATCGCGCCGCAGGACGCCGTGTTCCTCGACGACTTCCACGGCAACGTGACCGCGGCGGAGAAGCTCGGCATGCGCGGCATCCTGGTCGAGGAGGATCACCGCCCGGCGATCCGGCTGCTGCGGACGCTGCTCGCGTAGGCGCCGCTACCCCACGAGTCCGCGGCCGGTCGCCAGCGGCACCTGCAGGGCGTCGAGCATGCCGGGCGCGGCCGCGCAGACGAACGGGATCGCGTTGACGATGCGCGCCGCCGCCGTGGTGTTGCCGCCGCCCGCGGCGCTGCCGTCTTCCTCGGGATCGAAGGTCACGGTGAGGTTGGGGCGTCCGGTGAGCTTGACGCCGTGCGCGCCGTCGCCCTTCGGCATCGGCCACTCGGGCACGATGTCGTTCACGATGCGCGTCACGTGGTCGATCACCAGCAGCGGCCGGCCCTTCACGATGCCCTGGATCTCGAGCCGGAACGCGCCCATCGTTCCCTCGTCGAAGCGGCCGAGCTGCGTCTCCACCGTGCGCGGCAGCGCGCGCTTCTCGAGCGTCTCGCGGATGTCCTCGAGCTCGAGGCCGAGGCCGCGCGCCATCAGGCGGATGGCGCCGCCCCACACCATCGTCGGCACGCCCGGGATCAGCATCGGTGGCGTCGCGTCCATCGGTTGGCCCATGCCGACGAGATTCCGGACCGCGTCCTCCTGCGCGTAGCTCGAGTAGTTGAACAGCTCGAAGGCGCGCACCTCGTCGACGCGCTCGCAGAAGCCCGCGAGCAGCACCGGCAGGATGTCGTTGATGAAGCCGGGGTCGACACCCGAGACGAAGATCGACGCCTTGCCCGCGGTGCACGCGGCGCCGATGCGCTCGCGGAGATCTGCGGGCGCGGACGTCGGGTCGTAGAGCGGGTAGACCGCGGTCGAGACGACGTTCAGCCCGGCGTGCAGGCAACGCTCGATGTCGTCGACCGCCTCGGTCGGACGGAAGTCGCCCGACGCGCAGTACGCGACCGCGTCGGCGCCGGACGCGAGCGCGGCGGCGACGTCGTTGGTCGCGCGGATCCCGGTTGCGGGTCGTCCGCAGAGCTCGCCCGCGTCCTTCCCGACCTTGGCCGGGTTCGACACGATCACGCCGGCGAGCTCCAGCGCCGGATTCGACAGCACGATGCGCAGCGCCGGCACGCCGACGTTGCCCGTTCCCCAGACGATCACGCGATGAGGCATGGCGCGCACCCTATCGCCGGATCAGCGCCGAGAGCCAGCGCGCGCAACGACGCGGGCGGTCGTCGCGTCAGAGCGACAGCTGCGCGGCCGCGGCGCGGCGGTCGATCTCGACGGCCTCGAACCAGCGCGCGAGGTCGGCCTCCATGCGACGCACGCGCTCGGGCTCGCGCGCCGCGAGATCGGTGGTCTCGCCCGGGTCGCGCGCGAGGTCGAAGAGCTGCGCCGGCGGCGGCGTCACCTGCGGCTGCTCGGGCAGCGGGTCGCGCGAGATCGCACTGTACTTGACGCGATCGAACTTCGCCGCGACGTCGATCGCCATGTCCTCGGGCGTCACCTGCATCAGCGCGTCGATCGCGGGACGCACGAGCTTCCAGTCGCCGTCGCGCATCGCGGCGTTGCACTCGCCGTGCGGCACGTAGCGGTTCCACTGCCAGAAGCGGCGCTCGTCGAGCGTGCCGCGCTCGCCCTGCAGGACGCCGCGCACGTCGGCGCCGTCGAGCAGCCGGTCGCGCGGCGCCTCGGCGCCGGCGATCGCGAGCAGCGTCGGCAGCCAGTCGGTGAAGTGGATCATGGTGTCGAGCGTGCGGCCGCCGCCGTCGAGGCCCGCTGGCCAGCGCAGCACCATCGGCAGACGGATGCCGCCCTCGTAGACCAGCAGCTTGGCGCCGCGGTAGCCGCAGTTCGGACGCGTCGTGTCCATGTCCCCCGAGCCGTGCATCTGCGGGCCGTTGTCGGACGTGAACAGCACCAGCGTGTCGTCGGCGATCCCCGTCCGGTCGAGCGTGTCGAGGACGCGCGCGATGCCCGCGTCCATGCGCTCGATCATCGCGCGGATGTGGCACACAGCCTTCGTCATTCCGCCGACCTCCGCGTAGCGCGCGAAGTTCTCGGGCGGTGACTGGAACGGATAGTGCGGCGCGTTGTAGCTCAGGAAGAGGAAGAACGGCTCGGTGCGGTGGCGCTCGACGAACGCGACCGCCTCCTCGGTGAAGACGTCGGTCAGGTAGCGGCCGTCCTGCACGGACTGCGTTGCGGGCGACGTGCCGCGCTCGATGGTCCAACCGAAGTAGGGCGACCAGCCGCCGCAGAAGCCGGTGAACTCGGCGAAGCCGCGCGTCGTCGGGTGGTGGCGAGGGTCGAGCGCGCCGTTGTGCCACTTGCCGACGAGGCCGGTCGCGTAGCCGGCGGCGCCGAGCAGCTGTGCGACGGTCACCTCCGACGGCGCCATGCGGTCGAGGCCGCGCATCTCGGTGGTGTCGACGACGCCGGTGCGGTGCGGGTAGCGGCCCGTCAGCAGCGACGCGCGCGCCGGCGCGCACACCGGCGACGCCGAGTAGTGCTGCGTCAAGCATGTACCGGTCGCGACGAGGTGGTCGAGCGCCGGCGTCCGCGCGGTGCCGTCGCCGAAGCAGCCGAAGTCGCCGTAGCCCATGTCGTCGGCGAGGATGAGGACGATGTTCGGTCGCGCCGCCATGGGCGCGGACTATCGCGTGCGCGGCGGTCTGTCCACGACGCGGAATGGCCCTTGCCGCGTGCCGCGTCGCGGATCTAAGGTCGCGCGATGCGCCACTCCTTCCGATCGATGCTCGTCGTCTCCGTCGTTGCCCTTCTCGCCGCGACCGCTCAGGCGGCGCCGCCGGCCGCGGCGTCGAGCGAGCCGTATCCGCGTTATCGAAGCGAGATCTACGCCGACCCCGCCAACTGGCTGTGCCGCGGCGACACCGACGACGTCTGCGACCACGACCTCGACGCGACCATCGTGCGCGCCAACGGCACGACGCGGCGCGAGCGCTGGCACGAGGCGTCGAGCCCGAAGATCGACTGCTTCTACGTCTACCCGACGATCTCGACCGACCCCGGCGGCAACAGCGATCTCGTGCCGGGCGACGACCAGGAGCTCTTCGTCGCGCGGCAGCAGGCGGCGCGCCTGGGCTCCGTGTGCCGCGTGTTCGCGCCGGTGTACCGGCAGATCACGCTGACCGCGCTCACCGCCCGGCTCGGCGGCCAGACGGTCCCGAACGATCCCGCGCTCGCCTACGGCGACGTGGTCGACGCGTGGAAGCACTACGTCGCCAACGACAACCACGGCCGCGGCGTGATCCTGATCGGCCACTCGCAGGGCGCGGGACACCTCACCGCGCTGGTCAGGAACGAGATCGATCCGAATCCCGAGCTGCGCGCGCGTCTCGTCTCGGCGATCCTGCTCGGCACGAGCCTGCAGGTGCCCGTCGGTGCGGACGTCGGCGGCGATTTCCAGAACGTCCCGCTGTGCCGCTCGGCGTCGCAGACCGGCTGCGCGATCAGCTACTCGAGCTTCCGCTCGGATGCGCCGCCGCCGGCGAACTCGCTCTTCGGCAGGTCGCGCGCGGCGGGGCTGCAGGCCGCGTGCACGAATCCCGCGGCGCTCGGCGGCGGCAAGGGCGCGCTCGAGCCGTACCTGCCGGCCGACGGCAAGTCGCTGTCGATCTTCCCGTCGCGCGAGATCGACTGGATCGATCCCGCGCTGGGCGTGCAGATCACGACGCCGTTCGTCTCGCTGCCCGGCTTCCTCGACGCCGAGTGCCGGGTCGAGAACGGATTCTCCTTCCTGTCGATCGGCGTCAACGGCGATCCGTCGGACCCGCGCATCGACGATCTGGTCGGCGCCGACATCACGCCCGAGTGGGGCCTGCACCTGGTCGACGCCAACGCCGCGATGGGCACGCTGGTGGACGTCGCGGCACGCGAGGCGCGTGCGTACTGCTCCCGGGGGCGCCGTTGCGCGACGCCGCGGCCGCTCGTGCGCCGCTGACACGTCGGACGCGCACCGTCGGCGTGAAGAAGGCGCGTCGGACGCGAAACTGCGCCGGACGCGCCTTCTTCGCTTGGCACGCGCCGGTCCGGTACTGCATGATCCGCCGATGTCCCCGAGGTGGTCGCAGGTCCTTCGTCCGTCCCTGATCGTGCTCGCGCTCGCGCTGCTCGCGCCGACAACGGGCCTTGCCGACCCGCCTGCCGGGGACCGGGTCGCGCACGGCTCCGCGCTGTACGACAAGTACTGCGCGCTCTGCCACGGTCCGACGGCGCAGGGCTACGCGGCCGACAACGCGCCGTCGCTCGTCACGCCGCAGTGGCTGTCCGGCGCCGACGACGCCTTCATCGTGAACAGCATCGCGCTCGGCCGTCCCGACACGGCGATGGGCGCGTTCGCGAAGCTCGCGGGCGGCCCGCTGTCGGACCAGGACATCGACGACATCGTCGCGTTCCTGCGCAGCCACGGACCGGCCTATGCGGCGCCCACGAAGCCGCCGACCGGGAGCGCGCGCGCCGGCGCCGCGATCTACTCGACCGAGTGCGTCAAGTGCCACGGCGACCGCAGCAAGCGCGGCGAGGCGCCGTACCTCGCGAACCAGACCTTCCTCGGCCTCGCGAGCGACACCTTCCTCTACGACTCGATCGCGCGCGGACGAGACGGCACCAAGATGAAGGCGTACTCGGAGCAGCTCGAGCCGCAGCAGATCGCCGACGTGGTCGCGTACCTGCGCAGCTGGCAGAGCGGACCGCCGCCGACGCTGCTGCGCGCCAGCACGTCGACCACCGAAGGTCCGGTCGTGCTCAACCCCGAGGGCGGTGCGCCGCAGTTCACGCTGCGCGACCAGACCTACGTTCCCGCCGACGAGGTGAAGCGCGCGCTCGACGAGAAGAAACGCATCATCCTGATCGACGCGCGCGTCGCGTCCGACTGGGACCGAGAGCACATCACCGGCGCGATCTCCGTGCCGTACTACGCGCTCGGCGGCCTCGACCGCGTGCCGAACGACGGCACGTGGGTGGTCGCGTACTGCGCCTGCCCGCACCACGCGTCGGGCGAGGTCGTGACGGAGCTGCGCAAGCGCGGCTATCCGAACACCGCGGTGCTCGACGAGGGCGTGCTGGTCTGGAAGGAGCGCGGCTACCCGACGACCGGCGCCGCGGTCGCGTCGAGCAACGCGGCGAAGTGACGCGGCGGCGTCGGCGCGGCCGCGACGTGCTCCGGCTCGCGGTCGTGCTGTTCCTCGTGCTGGCGGCGGCCGTGCGCGCGCACGCCGACGAGCCGCTCGAGGTCGACGTCGCGGACAGGACGTTTTTTGGCGTCGGCGCGGCGGCCGCGTTCGATCCGGCGTCGCCGGCATTCGAGCTCGCGGCGCAGCACTTCGTCGGACCGTACGCGGCGCTCGGCATCCGTCAGGAGGGCGGCTTCGCGACGCGCGGCCGCGGCTGGCACCTCGCGACGTCCGCCTTCGCCGACTGGCATCCGCTCGACGACCCGAAGCCGGTGCTGTCGCCGTTCGTCGGCGTCGCGGGCGGCGCGCTCTACGGCGACCGCGACGCCGCGGGAACGGTCGGCCCCGAGGCCGGCGTCGTGCTGTTCCTCTCGGACGCCGTGATGCTCGAGGGGCGCTGGCAGTTCCGCTGGGCGTCGGAGCGCGTCGGCGGACTCGATCGCGAGCAGCACCTCGCGTGGCTCGGCGTGCGCTTCGAGCTGCCGTTCGAGGACGAGGGTCTCGCGCGTGCCGAGGAGTCGGCGGCGCGGGCGGAGGAGGCCGCCACGAAGGCAGAGGAGGCGGTGGCGCGGCTCGAGGCGGCGGTCGGTCGGCTCGAGCGCGCGGTCGACGAGATGGCAGCGCAGTTCGCCGACGGGCTGAGAAAGTAGATGACAACGGCTGGTCGGCGCGTCCGATTCGGAATGTTTTGACGTCGGTGCAGTGCGGAAGTGCTTGACGTTGAGGGGTCGGGCGAAGTACGCGCAGCGCCATGAGCCGAACGTGGCGTAGCCCTCGCCAGCTGTACGAGGATTCGCGCTGGTTCCGGCACGTTACCCGGGTGGGGATTCCTCTCTTCGTGGCGGTGTTCCTCTATGGAGCACGGAGCGTACCGGCCACCTTCTCGAGCGAGCATCCGTCGGCGAGCCTCGCACTCGTGATCGGCGGACTGATCGTCACGGCAGTCGCGCCGTTGGTATCGGGACTGGTCAGCCATTGGGACGAAGCCGCGAAGGCACGCAAGGCCGAGGAGGCGACGGAGCTGAGAGGAGCCGTGTCCGGATGGATGGGTCTGGCGAACCTCTACGCGACGCTCAACAACGTGCTGAACGAGTTGGTCATCAGCAAGTCGGGGACGTACGCGAAGGCCTACGAGGTGCTGATCCGGGGCGGCTCTACCCCGGCAGCGAAGCAGGAGGCCGCAGCGGCCATCGCCGACGGCGACAACATACGACAGAATGTCGACCGCATCGTCGGCCTGCTCCAGCGAATGCTGCAGACGTACGTCGGCTCTCCGCGCGTCGACGTTCGGGTGGCGTTCTTCGTCGTCGATACGGCCAACCGCGATCTGAGGCTCGCCAGCGTATTCGACGGTACGGGGCAGCCGCCCCGGTCGGTGAGACTGTGGCAGAGCAATCCTTACCTGGCGCTGGATGGGCAGTCTCTGGCTTCTCTGGTCTGGCGAACCGGGAGGATGGTGATCGTTCCCGACACCGCCGAGGACTTGCAGCGGCCCGACTCGGTCTTCTGTCAGTTCCGACCGACCCACGAGCGTGAGGTCAAATCCATCGTTGCGTTCCCGGTGGTGGACCGGGTCATGTTCGACGGCGCCGGCGTCTGCGGCGTGCTCTGTGTCGACAGCAGCTGTGAGGGGACGTTCTCTCGGGGGCAGGAGGAGGTCCTGTCGTTCATTCTGGAGACGTTCGGCAACCGGTTGGTCTTCGAGACGCGTCGGCGCCTCATCGCCGACGTTGTCGCTCCCTAGCGGATCCGATAGGAGTTCGACCGATGGCAGACGCAGTCGCCAACCTGCTCCTCGACGCGCTGAAGGGCGCACCGGGCACCGCCGAAGGGCGCAACCCTGTGGCGCGTCAAGTGGACAACATCTTCCAGGCCGCTTCGGCGACGACGGCAGGGCTCATCGCTGCGAATCAGAGGCGCATCGCGCTGTCGGGAGCTCTCGCGGTGCGCGCCGAGGGTCGCGAGGACTCGTCCGGCGACTAGCTCGGAGAGTCCTCGGTTCGTGGTCGCCGCTTGCGGCGCGCGTCAAGCGCCGCGCAGCACGTGTCCCGGCAGCGCGCCCGTGTGCCGGCCGTTTTCCAGCACGACGTTGCCGTTGACGATCACCGCGACGTAGCCCTCGGCGTCGACGACGTAGCGCTCGGTGCCGGCCGGAAAGTCGCGCGCGAGACGCGTCGGGCCGACCTTCAGCTTCGCGCGGTCGAGCAGCAGGACGTCCGCGAAGGCACCCTCGCGCAGGAAGCCGCGTCCTTCGAGCGAGTGCACCGTCGCCGGCATGCCCGTCAAGCGCCAGACGGCCTGCTCGAACGTGAGCGGGTCGGGCACCCACTCCGTGATCAGACGCGTCGTGTAGTCGGCGCCGACGAAGGACGACAGGTGCGCGCCGCCGTCGCTCGAGCCGGCCATCACGAAGGGCTCGTTGATGCCGCTGCGCACGACGTGCGCGATGAACTGGCGCCCGATCTCGTTGAGGCCGGTCTGCCACTGCGTCTCGAGGTTCTCGGCGAGTGCGCAGTCGAGGAAGGCGTCGAGTGGCGTGACGCCGCGCTCGGCGGCCATGTCGGTCACCGTGCGGCCGATCCAGGCGCGGTTCCGCTCGTCGCACACGCCCTCGACCTCGAGCAGGTCCCACGAGAAGGCGGCGGCGCGGCCGTCGGGCGAGTCGAACTCGGCCGCGAGCTTGACGCGGACCTCGGGGTCGCGGAGCTTCTCCGAGCGCGCCGGCTCGGGCAGCGTGAGCACGCTGCGCCACGTCGGCAGCTCGTCGAAGATGAAGGTGTCGGACAGCTTCAGGTGCAGGCCGAGCTCGTTGGTCGTGAACTGCGGGTGCAGGCGCACGCCCTGCGCGGACGCCTCCTTCGCGAACTGCAGCGTGCGGTCCCAGCCCATCGGGTTGTCCGGCGTCGGCACCAGGATGTTGAGCTCCACCGGACGTCCCGACACGCGGTACATCTCGAGCACGAGCTCGCGATCGGCGTCGTCGTAGCCCGACGCGAAGCTGCGCGGGATGATCTCGAGCGCGCCGCGGTCGAACTCCGCGAGCACCGCCGACAGTGCGAGGATCTCCTCGCGGCTCGCGTGGTTGCTCGGCACCTCGCGTCCGTCCTCACCGACGTGGATCGGGATCTGCGACGTCGAGAAGCCGAGCGCGCCGTCGCGCATCGCCTGCCGCACGAGGTCCTGCATCGCCGCGATCTCGTCCTGCGTGGCGGTGCGCGACGACGCGTCGTCGCCCATCACGAAGCGGCGCACGGCGCTGTGCCCGACGTAGCTGCCGACGTTGATGCCGAGCTTGCCGTCGAAGCGGCGCCAGTAGTCGCCGAAGCTGCCGCCGCGGAACTTGAGCCCTTCGCCGAGCGCCTTGCGCGACATGCCCTCGACGCGCGACAGCATGCCCGCGAGCCAGTCGACGTCGGCGGGCTTCGCGGGCGCGAGTCCGAAGCCGCAGTTGCCGGCGATGACGCTCGTCGTGCCGTGCCACGACGACGGCGTCGCGAGCGGGTCCCAGTCGAGCTGCACGTCGTAGTGCGTGTGCACGTCGATGAAGCCGGGCGTGACCGCGAGCCCCGACGCGTCGATCGTGCGCGTCGCGCCCTCGTTGACCCGCCCGATCTTGACGATGCGCCCGCCGCGCACCGCGATGTCCGCGACGTAGCCGGGAAGACCCGTGCCGTCGACGATCGTTCCCCCGCGAATGACGAGATCCAGAGCCATGAAGCGATCCTCCGTGCGGGAGGATGCCACGGCCCGCGTAGCGCGCGCTACACCCGCGCGGGCGGGCGAGCGCGCGCCGGCAGCCTCACTCCGGCAGCACGTCCCCGGACCCGCCGAAGTCCTTCGGGAAGTCCTTGAACTTCGGCAGCCCGTCGCGCACGGCCATGACCTTCTCGCCGTAGTGCACGTGCAGCGACGGCTGATACGCGAGGCCCTGCACCGTGCCGGCCGGGATGTCGACCATGCCGATCGCGGGGTGCTCGACCAGCACCGGCGCGCCGCACGAGGTGCAGAACTGGCGGTGGCTCGCCTCGGTCTTCTTGTAGAGGCCGAGCTTCTCCTTGCCCTTCACGACCTTCACCGCCGACGCCGGCCACAGCGCCGCCGCGTGGATCGGCGCGCCGAGCCAGCCGCGGCAGGAGCTGCAGTGGCAGAAGGCCTGCACCGCGGGATCGCCGGTGATCTCGACCTGCACCGCGCCGCACATGCATCCGCTGGTCCGCTTCTGATCTGCCATGGAACTCCTCCTGGAGACGTTCTGGAGACGTATTGAGACGTTTCGTACGGCCTTTCACGGGCCGCCGGCCGCCGCAATACGGCAGACGAGACGACGCGCGCCGCGGATTGCGGTCAATTCGCCCAGTAGACGAATTCCTCGTCGGGGACCGCGGGAACTCCCAGCGGGCGGTCGATCGCGATCGGACCCTCGATGAGCGCCGGCCAGATCGGCTTCACCATCTCCCCGTCGAGCTTCTCGAGCTGCTCGGTGAGAGCGCGCACCTGATCCGGTCGCGCGTCGGCGAGATTGGTCTTCTCGTCGGGGTCGTTCTGCAGGTCGAACAGCCAGGTCTTCTTCGGACGCTCCGACAGCTGCAGCTTCCAGTCGCCGGCGCGCATCGCGCGATAGTGGCCCGAGCGCCAGAAGAGCGCGTCGTGCTTCTTCGCGCCCGCGTCACCGCGTGCGATCGCGACCAGGTCCACCCCGTCGATCGGGCGATCCGACGGAACGGACGCTCCGGCGGCGGTCGCGGCGGTGGTGAACAGGTCGACGTGGCCGACCGGCTCGACGACGTTGCTTCCCGCGGCAATGCGTCGGGGCCAGCGCGCGAAGAACGGCGTGTGCACGCCGCCCTCGAAGAAGTTCATCTTCCAGCCGCGGTACGGGACGTTGATGTCGGGCAGCCCGATGTAGTTGGCGCCGCCGTTGTCGCTGGTGAAGATCACCAGCGTGTCGTCGGCGAGGCCGTTCTTCTTCAGCGCGTCGAGCACCTGGCCGACACCGCGGTCGAGCGCGCGGATCATCGCGGCGTACGTGCGCAGCGTGTGGTTCCCGATCTGCGGCAGCGCGTCGTAGTCCTCGCGCGACGCCTGCAGCGGCGTGTGCGGCGCGTTGTACGCGAGGTAGAGGAAGAACGGACGGTTCCTGTTCGCCTCGATCGCGCGCACCGCCTGCTCGGAGAGGTAGTCCGTCAAGTATCCGGTGGGCGCGAAGCGCTGGCCGCCGTCCTTGGTGACCGCGTAGTCGAGGTTCGGCCAGAGGAAGGCGTCGATCGGGTCGAACGGCTGCCGCGACTCGACGGAGTCCGGATGTCCGACCGGAAGGTACATCGCGGCGCCGGCGAGGAAGCCGAGGTACTCGTCGAAGCCGCGCGCGGTCGGCTTCATCGCGGGCGCCTCTCCGAGGTGCCACTTGCCGATGCCGAGCGTGCGGTACCCCTTCTGCTTCATCACGTCCGCGATCGTGATCTCGGACGCCGGCAGGCCCTCGACGTCCAGCTCGGGCACGTCCTTCTCGCGGTCCGCGAAGTAGACCGGCGGGCGTGCGTCGTCGTGCCCCCAGCGTGCGATCAGCCGCATGAACGCCTTCGGTGCCGGCGTGAACTCGAAGCCGAAGCGCGTCGGGTAGCGTCCGGTCATGATCGCGGCGCGCGACGGAGCGCAGGTCGCGTTGCCGGTGTAGCCGTTGCGGAAGTCGACGCCGTCGCGCGCCAGCGAGTCGATGTTGGGCGTCGGGACGGTGCCGCCCGCGACGCCGCCGCCGTTCCAGGTGAGGTCGTTGAAGCCGAGGTCGTCGGCGACGATCAGGACGACGTTGGGCGGACGCTCCGCGGGCGGAGCGCTCGCCTGCGCGGGACCGGCCTGCCACGACACGTCGTGGTTGGGCGCGATCGGGTTCCGCCACCGGTTGAGCCAGCCCGGTACGTGCAGGACCATCCAGTCGAACGAGAGGTACAGGACGCCCGCCAGCACGATGACGCCGATGCCGAGGCGCTTGATCCAGGTCAGTACGCGCAAAGCCGTCTCCTTCCGTCGGCTCCGTCGTAGCGGTATTTGCACACTCAGTGCAACTAGATGACGGGGGCGTCAACCTGCTGGCGTCGACCGGCGCCGGCGCGCTACCACCGGGGACGCCGATCCCGCCACGCGTCCACTCCCACCCCATGAGCACCGTCGATCAACCCGTCTGCGCCGTCTGCGCGGTCGCGCTCGAGCCGTATCTGCCCGCCGCGGCCGATCCGCAGACCGGCGAGCGCTTCGACGTGCTGCGCTGCCCGCGTTGCGGGTCCGGCGTGATCACGCCCGTTCCGGAGGACTTCGGTCCGTTCTACGGTGCCGACTACTACGGCAAGCGGCACGGCTTCACGGTGCGCTACCGCGGCTGGCGCCGCATGCGGCTGCTGCGCCGCCACGTCGGGAAGCCCGGACGTCTGCTCGACGTCGGCTGCGGTGACGGCGACTTCCTCGTGACCGCCGCGCGCGCGGGCTGGCGTGCGGCCGGCGTCGAGCGCGGCGAGCGCGCGGAAGAGGTCGCGCGCCAGGAGCTCGTCGTGCGGGGCTCGCTCGACGAGCTGCGCGGGCTGGGAACGTTCGACGTCATCACGCTCTGGCACAGCTTCGAGCACATGACCGATCCCGCCGCGGAGCTGGACAAGATCGTCGAGCTGCTCGCCGACGGCGGCACGCTGATCATGATCGTGCCGGACTTCGGCGGCTTTCAGGCACGGATCTTCGGGCGCGCCTGGTACCACCTCGACGTGCCGCGCCACGTGCACCACTTCACGCAGCCGGCGCTGCGCGAGCTGGTCGAGAGCCGCGGCCTCGTCGTGGTCGGCATGGACCACCACGAGATCGAGTACGACCTCTTCGGCTGGCTGCAGAGCACGCTGAACGCGCTGCTGCCGACGCCGAACCTGTTCTTCAACTGGCTCACGCGGAAGCCGCTGCCGCACCGCGGGTGGGATCTCTACACCGGGATCGTGCTCGCCGTGCTGCTCATGCCGTTCGCCGTGGTCGCGACCGCGCTCGGCATCGTCGCGCGGCGCGGTGCGACGATCAACCTCGTCGCGCGGAAGCCCGCGTTCGCGCGCCGGCCCGACCTCGCGCGCGCCGTGCCCGCGGGCGTCGCAGCACCCGTCGCGACGCCATGAGCGAGGGCCTCGTCGCGCAGCGGCGGCCGTCCGCGCGGACCGTTCTCGTCGTCGCGGCGATCCTCGTCGTCGCGGTGGCGCTGCGCTTCTGGAAGCTGCGCTGGGGGCTGCGCGACGGCATGGCGTTCGTCGACGAGCTGCAGATGTGGCCGTCCTACTTGACGGCCTTCGTTCCGCTGCGGCCGACGTCGTTCCTGCGCGAGGACTCGCCCGCGGCACTCCTCTATCCGGCGTTCTACGGCTTGCTGTCCGGCGGCGCGGTCGCGGTGACGCACGCGCTCGGGATGATCCCGGCGCCGTCGGTGAACGTCTTCCCTGCGCTCTACGTCGCGCGGATCGTGGCCGCGTCCGCGAGCCTGCTCAACGTCGCGCTGATCGGCGTGCTCGCGTGGCGCGTCGCGACGCCGCGCGCGGGGCTGATCGCGGCGGCGCTCGCCGCGGTGGTGCCGGTCGAGGCGATGCAGGCGCACTACGTGTCGGTCGATCCGCTGCTCGGGCTGTGCACGACGCTCGCACTGCTGTTCGCGTGCGAGCTCGCGCGCTCCGGGAAGCTGCTCGCCGCGGTCGCCGCGGGTGCGGGGGCGGGGCTCGCGTTCAGCGCCAAGTACACCGGGCTCGTGACCTTCGGCGCGTGCGGCTGGGCGATCCTCGAGGTGTGCGCGCGCGAGCGCTCGGTCGTGCCGCTGCTGCGGCTGCTGCCGGCGGCGATCGCGGGCTTCCTCGTCTTCGTGCTGTTCGCGTGCCCGCCGTGCGTGCTGCAGAGCGAGCTGATGTTCCGCGCGATGGCCTTCATCCGGCAGGCCGCATCGACCAGCTACCTCGCCTTCTGGAACGTCCAGCTCGTCCCGACACTCGGCTGGTACGGACGCCCGTACCTCTACCAGCTCGTCGCGGGCCTGCCGTTCGGCTTCGGCTGGCCGCTCTACTTGACGATCGTCGCCGGCGTCGTGGCGGCCGTCCGCCGCCGCGGGGTGACGGATCGCGTGCTCCTGGTGACCCTTGCTGCCTACTTCCTGTCCGTCGGGATGTCCTTCGTGGTCGAGGCGACGCGCTACTACATCCCGATGGTGCCGATCGCCCTGGTCTTCGTTGCGCGAATGCTCGACGAGCTGCCTGCCCCGCGCGTCCGCGCGGTGCTCCTCGCGACGGTGTGGGGTTACACGGCGATCCTCACGCTGACGCAGGTTCAGCGCTACTCGTTCGCACAACAGATGCGCCTGGCGAGCTGGGTGAAGGAGGCGCTCCCCCCGCCGCCGTCCGGGACGAAGTACCGCGTCGCCTACCCGCAGGGACTCGACCCCTACTACGGGCTCCGGCAGCCGGTGATCTGGGCAGGGATGACGCCGGTCGCGGCCCCGTCCGGACACTGGCTCGACGATCGCCCGGAGGTCTTCGTCGTCCCCGAGCTCACGGCGGTGCGCCTCAAGCGCGACAACCCCGGCAGCGTCGACACGGAAGCGCTGGCGCGGCTCGAAAGCGGCGCCAGCGGCTACGAGCCGGTTGCCACCTGGCGTTCTCACTACCTGCAGTCGGATTTCTACACCTGGCTGGATCCCGCGTTCACGGGTGACTACGCGCAGGGCGAGATCGGCTTCACCGTCTATCTGCGGCCGGACCTCGCGGGAGCATTCTGATGGCGAATTTCGCCCCGATGCGCGACCGTCTGCTCTACGTGCTGCGGATGAATCTCGAGCTCTTCGGGATCCGCGGCCGCTTCCTCGACTATGGTGCCGGTCCGGGCGACGTGGCGCGCTTCCTCGTCGGCGAGTGCGGGCTGCCCGCGGGCTACGCCTACGATCCGGCGCTGCACGACGACGAGGTCGGCCGTCAAGCAACGCCACCGGGCAGCGGGGAGCTGACCGGAACGCGCACGCTCGACGCGGTCGAGGGGCCGATCGACGTCGGCATCCTGTTCGACGTCCTCGAGCACGTGCCGGACGCAGCGGCGACGCTGCGCGAGCTGCACGCGCACGTGCGCGACGACGGCTGGCTCGCGATGACGGTGCCGTACAACGCGCACGAATGGGGTGTCGACGACGAGTTCTACGGCCACCTGCGGCGCCTCAGCCGCCGCGGCGCGATCACGCTGCTCGAGCAGAACGGCTGGAGCGTGATCCGCGTGCTCGACCCGACGTTCCCGACGATGTGGGCGATCCGCCGCGCGTATCTGCTGCTCCGCCACTTCGGCGGCGGCTCGCTCGGCCTCGCGCCGAGCGATGCGTCCGAGGCGGCGAGCGACATCGAGCGCTCCTTTCGTTCGCCGCGCCACACGCCGTGGAGCCCGACCGGCCGCACGCCGGTGGCGCTTGCGGAGAGCCTCGTGCCGTGGACGGTCGTGCGGCGCCTCGACCTTTACTTCGAGTCGCTGTTCTGGGGCTTCGAGCTCTTCGTGCTCGCGCAGAAGCGGACGCAGTCGGACGTCTGCGAGGTGTGCGAGCACGGACGCTGGACGTTCCACCGCTTCTTCGACCGCTACTCGCTGCAGAGCTGCGGCTACTGCGGCTCGGAGAAGATCCTGCCCGAGCTCGCGACGCACGCCGTCGCGCGCGCCGAGGAGAAGCAGCTGGTCGGCGAGCTCGGCGGGCTGCAGTCGTGGCTGCGGCGCCGCCGCGCGGCGCGGATCCGGCGCCTCGCAGCGCCCGAGCGCACGCTGCTCGACATCGGCTGCGGGTGCGGCGAGCTGGTGCGCGCGCTGGCGCGCGACGGGTGGACGACGCAAGGCACAGCATCGAGCGAGGCAGACGCGGCGCTCGCGCGCGCGAACGGCATCGACGTCGTGGTGGGCGACGTCGACGAGTTGCCGGACGAGCTCGCCGCGGGCGTGGTCACGATGTTCCACGTCGTCGAGCACACGCCGAACCTGAGCCGCACGCTCGCGAAGCTCGACCGCCTCGTGCGTCCGGGCGGCTACCTCGTCCTCGAGTACCCGAACGGACGCTCGCTGCTGAAGAAGGCGCTCGGCTGGCGCTGGTTCGGGTACGATCCCCCGTACCATCGGCTGCAGGTGAATCCCGTCGTCCTCGCCGACCGTCTCGGTCTCGCGAACTATCGCCTGCTGCGCGAGGAGCACTTCTCGCTCGAGTACTCGTTCTTCGTCTTTGCGCAGTCGATCGTGAACGCGCTGCTGCCGTTCCAGCGCGACGCGCTCTACCGCCTGCTGCGCGGACGCTCCACGGACTCCGCGGAGCGCGTGTGGGCGCTCGCGAGCGTGCCGCTGTTCGCCCTGCTGCTGCCGCTCTTCGTCCTCTGGCAGCCGCTCGCGAGCCTGCTCCGCCGCGGCTGCGTCGTGCGCCAGACCTTCAAGAAGACCGACATTGCCGTGGAGCCGGCGCCGGACGGCGCGGGCGCGGCTGAAGTTCCCGACCCGCAGAGCCGATAGCGTCCGGGAAGTCCCGAGCGCGATGAAGGCCGGACCGCACATCGAACACGACCGCGCGGCCGAGGGCTGGGAGCCGCGCGAGCGCGGATACCTGCGCTTCCTGTTCGCGCTGCTGATGTCGGCCACGGTGTTCGAGGGCTACGACATCACGATCTTCCACCTGTGCACGCCCGACATCGCGCACACCTTCGCGATGGGCGATCCCGCTGTCGGCATGATGGCGTCGATCGTGCGCATCGGCGGCATGGCGTCGTTCTTCTTCGTGCTGCTCGCCGACCGCTACGGGCGGAAGCCGGTATTGTCCGCGACCGTGCTCGGCTACACGGTGTTCACGCTGCTGACGTCGATGTCGTCGGGCGTCGTGTCGTTCACGCTGTTCCAGAGTGCGGCGCAGGTCTTTCTCGCCGCCGAGTTCGGCGTGGCGGTGACGATGATCAGCGAGGAGTTCCCCGACGACCGGCGCGGACGCGCGGTCGCGGGCCTGCACATGGTCGCGATCGTCGGTGTGATCGCGGCGGGGCTCGTCTACGGCGTCATGTCGGGCACGGCGTGGGGCTGGCGCGGCATGTACGCGCTCGGCGTCGTGCCGCTGGTGCTGGTCGCGTTCCTGCGCCGTGGTCTGCGCGAGACGGCGCGCTTCGATGCGCTCGAGCAGAAGCGCGCGCTCGCCGGAGTGGCGCGTCCGCCGCTGCTCGCGCAGCTGCGCGCGACGTCGGCGCTGCTGCTGGGGCCGTACCGCTCGCGGCTGCTGGTCGTCGCGGGGCTGTGGAACTCGATCGGCCTCGTCGGCGGTCCGACGATCACCTACTTCAGCCTCTACGCGCGGCGCGATCACGGCTGGAGCGCCGACGACCTCGGCACGACGGTGATCCTCGCCTACGTCGGCGGCACGCTCGGCAGCCTGCTGAGCGGCGTGCTGATGGACCGCATCGGACGCCGCGTCACCGCGGGCATGTTCTACGCGCTGTCCGCGGCGGGCATGTACATGCTGTTCACCAGCGACGCGCACGCCGAGATCCTGTTTGCCGAGGTCGCGACGATGTTCGCCTACCAGGCGTCGCGCACCGCGACGTCGGCGCTCTCGACCGAGCTCTTCCCGACCGAGATCCGCGCCACCGGCTACAGCCTGACGGTGCAGGTCATCGGGCAGCTGTTCTGGATGCTGTCGCCGCTGGTGATCGGGCTCCTCGCCGGACCGCTCGGCGGGCTCGGGCGCGCGGCGTCGCTGTTCGCGGTCGGACCGCTCGCCGGGATCGCGCTGCTCGCCTTCGTGCCCGAGACGCGCGGTCGCTCGCTCGAGGACGTCGGCGAGGCCGCCGTCGCCGCAGGTACTTGACCGCAGCGATCCGGGTCGGCGCGCTCAGCGCGTCGGCAGCATGCCGTGCGCGCGGAACCAGGTGATCGCGTCGTCGATCGCGGGCTCGATCGGGCCGTAGGTGTAGCCCAGCTCGCGCTCGGCCTTCGCCGACGTGAACTGGAACGTCGGGCAGTAGCCCCAGCGCACCGAGCTGGTATTGACCAGCGGCTCCTTGCGGGTGATCCACTGCTGCACGTCGCCGAGCAGCCCGGCCAGATACGCGATCGGGTACGGCACGCTCCACGTCAGCGGAGCCACGCCCGCGACGCGCGCGATGCGCTCGAAGATCTCCTTGTACGGCATGTTGTGGCCGCCGAGGATGTAGCGCTCGCCGCTGCGCCCCTTCTGCCACGCGAGGATCATGCCGCGCGCGACGTCCCGCACGTCGACGAAGTTGTTGGCGCCCGTCGTGTAGCCCGGCGACTGCCCCTGCACGATGCCGACGATGAGCCGTCCCGAGCTCGGCTTCGCGTCGTACGGGCCGAGCATGAACGTGGGATTGACGATCACCGCGTCGAGCCCGTCCTTCACTGCGACGCGCACCAGATCCTCCGACTCGCGCTTGGTGACGGTGTAGCCGTCGGCGAGCCCGTGCTCGGCGAAGTTGAAGCGCGCGTTCTCGTCGCACGGCAGGCCGTTCTCCGACAGCCCGACCGCGACCACCGACGAGCAGTGCACGAGGCGCGGCACGCCGGCGGCGCGCACCGCCTCGATCACGTTGCGCGTGCCCGCGACGTTGGTCCTGATGACCTCCGGCGTCGGCTGCGGGTCGAGCGTCACCGACGCGGCGCAGTGGAAGACGACGTCCGCATCCGCGAACGCCGCGCGCAGGCTCGCGACGTCGCCGAGCTCGCCGGATGTCCACTCGATCGCCTCGCCGTCGAGGTGCGCCGTGCTCGCGGCGCTGCGCCGGATCGCGCGCACCGCGTAGCCCTGCCGCAGCAGCTCGCGGGCGAGGTTGCCGCCGACGAGCCCCGACGCGCCGGTCAGCGCCGCCCTCACCGCGCCCACACCCCCGACTCGTTCGAGGTGTAGCCGATCGCGCGGTACGCGGCGTCGACCAGCGACTGCCCGCGCTCGTTCAGCATGAGCCCGTTGCCCATGCGGTTCATCGAGTAGCCGAACGACAGCCCTTCCTTCGGATCGGCAAAGCCGATGCTGCCGCCCGCGCCGACGTGCCCGAACGCGGCCGACGACAGCAGCACGCTGTCCTTGTCGCCCTTCGGGCGGCGGCGGTTGTCCATCGACTTCATGAAGCCGAGCGCGAAGCGCGTCGGCAGCAGCAGCGTCGCGTCCTCGTGCGTCGCCATCGACACCTCGCCCATGCGTGCGAGCTGCTTCTCGTCGACCAGCTTGACTTCCCCGAGCGTGCCGCCGTTGGCGAGCGGTGCGTAGAGTCCGGCGAGGCCGCGCGCGTTCGAGATGCCGCCGCCGCCGCCGATCTCGGCCTCGTGCGCCGCACGTGCGTTCGGGTCGAAGCCGCCGACGTTGAGCAGCGACAGCGCCTGAATGGACTGCGGATCGGACAGCAGCGCCATCACGAAGTCGCTCAGCCCGTCGGTCGGCGACGGCACGAAAGGCATCATCGGCGCGACGCGCGTCTCGTGCTCCTCCGGCAGGCCGATCCAGAAGTCGATGCCGAGCGGGCGCGCGATCTCCTCGCGGAAGAAGGTGCCGAGCGAGCGGCCCGACACGCGGCGGACGATCTCGCCGACCGTCCAGCCGAAGTTGACCATGTGGTAGCCGTTGCGCGTGCCCGGCTTCCAGTACGGCTGCTGCGCTGCGAGCAGCCCGGTCATGTAGTCGAAGTCGTAGCAGCCGCCTGGCTTGACGGGCTCGCGGCACACCGGGACGCCGACCGAGTGATCGAGCATCATGCGGACGGTCGCGTTCTCCTTGCCGTGCGCCGCGAACTCCGGCCAGTACTCGGCGACCGGTGCGTCGATGTCGAGCAGCCCGCGCGACGCGAGCACGTGCGCGCAGATCGCGACCGCGCCCTTGGTGCACGAGAACACGATCGACACCGTGTCGCGCGTCCACGGCACGCGCTCCTCGGGGCGCGCGAGGCCGCCCCAGAGGTCGACCACGGTGCGGCCCTCGTGCTGCACGCAGACCGAAGCGCCGACCTCGGCACGATCGCGGAAGTTGCGCTCGAACTCGTCCGCGACCGCGATGAACTTCGGGTCGCAGATGCCTTCGATGACGCCATG
>JAXLXO010000012.1:0-161803 GCA_046327915.1 Binatia bacterium
CCGTAGTGCTCGTGCACCGCCCGGCCGCGCTCGCGCAGCATCTCGAGGTAGTCCATCGCCGATCCGGGACGGACGGCGATGCGGTCGTGCGCGTAGATCTCGCCGCGCACGCCGTCGGTGCACAGCTCGGTGATGGTGCGCGTCCACGGCGCGGGTGCGAGCAGCCGGTCGTTGCCGCCGGAGCGCATCGGCACGGCGGCCTCCCACCAGCGCGCCATGCGCGGGTCCTGCATGGTCGGCGAGCCGAGCTCGTGGCGGAAGTAGTCGACGGCGCCGTCGAGCCCGTCGATCTCCCACACGTTCACGACCTCGGGCCAGCGTCCGGTGCTGCCGAGCACGCCCCAGACCCCGAAGCAGAGCTGGTTCCGGTCCTCCTGCGCCATCGGCGAGAAGTTCGCCGTCATGTGGTTCATGTAGCGCGCGCGGTTCTGCCCGAGGATGTCGATGAACTCGTGAATGTAGAGCTTGTCGTTCACTTGCCGCTGCGGACGATGCGATCGGTCTCGAACATCGCGTCGGGAATGTCGATGTAATACGCGGTCGGCGCGACCGGCATGCCGGTGACCGTCGCGCGGTCGAGCTTGAAGTTCACCGAGAAGCCCGCATTGCCGCCGCCGCCGGTGCGCACGTAGAAGGGCTCGCCGTCGACCTTGGTGGTCGGCAGCTGCGAGATCGCGTAATCCACGAGAGCGGTGCCCTTCCAATCGTACTTCTGCTTCCAGTAGCCGCGACCGCTCTCCTTGTCGATGTAGAGCACCTGCTTGCCGAACAGGTAGTACGGGTTCTTCGGCACCGCCTCGACGACCCACACCTGTCGCGGGACCAGCGCCCACTGGATCGGCGCCCACGCGACGAGGCCCTCACCCTTGGTCCACGGCATGCACTTGCCGGCCTCCTTCAGCTGCGCGGAGCACTCCGACGGCAGCAGCTGGTACTCCGGAACCTGCAGCCGCCAGCCGACGTCCGACGAGTCGATCGAGTCGGAGATCGGCGTGCCGGGCTCGACCTTCCTGACCGGCGAGCCGTTCTCCAGCGCGGGCTTGTCGAAGTGGGCGAGGATGCTCTGCTCGCCGACGAGCTTGAAGGTGAAGTCCTCGGGCTTGCCGTCGAAGTACGGACCGTCGTCGAGCGAAATGTCCGAGCCGAGCAGGCCGTCGGAGCGGTTCGCCGGATTGATCGGGCGCACGCGGCGGAGCGCGGGCACGTACGTCCACGCCTGGTCCTGCTTGTCGCCCTCGCGGAAGCGCCAGTTGAGATTGACGATGCCGTTCACGTCCGCCGGCTCCTTCACGGTGCCGACGGTGCGCGACAGGATGTTCAGCGGGTTCTCGGCGAGCCGCTGCTGGAAGAACGGCGGCTGGCCGTCGTAGTACTTGAAGTGAACGTCCGTGGAGATGCGGCGCAGAAGGCCGTCGCGCGAGATCCAGTTCACGGGCGACGTCGTGTAGAACGACCCCTCCCAGTAGAGCGTGTAGAACCAGTTCCACACCGCCTTCACGCCCGCGTTCGGATCCTTCGGGTCGATGTCGGGGAAGGGCCAGCCGGTGATCACGGGCGGCCGCTTTCCGGTCGCCTTGTCGATCACCGTGCCGTGCTCGTCGACGTCGAACTTGGCGCGGTTCTGCTCGGACGCAGCGGCGAGGTTCGGCAGCGCGACGGTGCGGTTGACCGCTTCGAGCTTGATGATCGGGTTCGCGTACTCGCCCTTCCTGTAGAGGTCGAGCACCTCGTCGGGGAGCATGCCCTTCGCGATCTCCCAGTTGTCCTTCGAGAGCATCGTGCCCGACGGTACCTCGTCGATCGACGCCGCCCCCGCATGCGGCGCCAGCACGAACAGCAGAAGTGCGAGCGGGAGGCCGGCGGTGGCGGCCAGGAACCTGCAACGCGTCCTCGGTGCCTGCATGACGGATCCCTCCTGCGGACGAGACGCCGCGAGGCGTCCCGGTCGGCGATCGAAGCCATCGGGCGGGGCCGCTCGTATCGCGAGTCCGGAGAAAAGTCTAGACGTTTTGACGCCTCGCGGAGGTGCGACCGGACCGCGTGCCGCGACACCGCCGCGTCGTGCTTGCCGCGTCCCGGGCCGTATGGCAACGCCACCCCGTTCGCGTTCGCGGCATCGGGAGGCAGGGCGGTGGCGGGCGTGGACGCGGAGGCCGCACACGTGCCGCGAGCGAAGAAGGAGATCGTCCAGTCGAGCCGGACGCCGCGCGGGCGGCTCCGCGAGAAGCCGCAGCAGATCGCCGACGAGCTGCGCCGGCTGATCGTGACGGGCAAGCTCTCGGAGGGCGACTCGCTCGGCCACGAGCCCGACCTGGTCGAGCGCTTCGGCGTGTCACGACCATCGCTCCGCGAGGCGCTGCGCATCCTCGAGGCCGAAGGGTTGATCACCGTCGTGCGCGGCATGCTCGGCGGCATCATCGTGCACGAGCCCGACGGCCGCATGACCGCGCGTACCGCCGCACTCGTTCTTCAGGCGCGGAACGTCTCGCTCGCCGACGTCTACGAGGCGCGCACGCTGCTCGAGCCGATCGCCGTGCGCGTGATCGCGTCGCAGCGCTCGCGCGGCGCAGCGGTGAAGGAGCTGCGGCAGCTCGTCAAGCAGGAGGTGCGGGTGATCCTCGATCCCGACGCCTTCGGTCCGGCGAATGCGCGCTTCCACGAGCGCCTCGTCGCGCTCGCCGGCAACCAGACGCTGAGCATCGTCGCGGAGATGCTGAACGAGGTCGTGACGCGTGCGGTGACGGCGATCAGCAAGACTGGCCCCGCGCCGGACTCGGCGGCGACGCGGCGGCGCGGCATCCGCTCGCAGGAGCGGCTGGTCGAGCTGATCGAGGCGGGGAAGGCGGCCGAGGCCGAGGCGCACTGGCGCGAGCACATGACGGTGGTCGGCAAGTTCCTGGTGAAGCAGGGGGCGAAGACGGTGATCGACCTGATGCATCACCACTGAGGGCCCGTTCCGTCGCTGCTGACGGTACGGGCCGTGTTCCTGTTGTCTCGTCGGCACACGATGGCTGTCGCAAACAACCCGGCCGACCTGTTCGCCGTCGAGACGCCACTCGGAGTCTCGGTGCGACAGCTTCTCGTACTGGTCGAGAGGTGTGGTCAAATCTTGTGGATCGAGCCGTCGGCACCGCGCCGTCGTGCGTGCTCTGAGCTGCTCGCAGCGGGCACCGTCTGGGGTGGTCCGGTCGAGGCCGCGTTCGCCCGGCGGGAAGCGCGTTTCGGAATGGATGGCATCGTCGGGAATGCGCTCGGATTTGACGCCCCTCCCTCCGCCGATGCGCTTGCGGCGCGGCTTGGCAGCTTCTCGCTACGCCGCCTGCTGGACGGGTCCACCAACGCCCCGATGCTCGTCGTCAACGGCGCCGACGACGTCCACGTCCCACGGCACGACGCGCTGGTCTTCGAGGGCCGTGCAGCGACCGAGGTCCGGTTGATCCCCGATGCGGGACACTGCGCGACCACCAAGCTTCCGGAAGTGCTCACCCTCGTTGTCGAGTGGATAAGGACGACATTGAGCTAGTCCCGTTCCCGCCGCGTACACGGGCGCCGGTGGGTCGTGGCCGTGACGAAGCACGAGAACGCGGACGCGTTTCTGGTCGCTGCGTACCGACGCACGGGATCCAGGAAGGAGAGCGCTTATGGCCACGGTGAGGGTGTTCTACGAGCCTGAACGCGAGCTTCTCACTGTGTTCTGGCAGGAGCCGCGAGCGTCGCAGGTCTGCACCGAGCTCGACGACGGCGTCGTCCTCATCAAGGACGAGATCACGGGTGAGCCCATCGGTCTGGAATTGCTGTCGTACCGTCCGGGAGACTCGAGGTTCGACTCGGTGAACGTCGAGGTCGGCGCTCGCAGCTGACCTACCCCGGTCGCTTGTCGCGCGGCAGCCCCAGGATCACCTCGCCGATGATGTTGCGCTGCACGTTCGACGTGCCGCCGGCGATCGCGAGGGCGAGGGTGAACATGTAGTGCGACACCCAGCGCCCGCGCGTGAAGCCGCGATTGCTCATCGTCGCGTCCTCCGACACGGGCTCGAGGAGGCCCTGATCCGGGATCAGCTCGAGCGCGAGCTTCGCGATGCGCTGCTGGAGGTTGGTGCCGAACAGCTTCGTCATCAGCATCTCGCTCAGCACCTCCATGTCGCGCTCCTGGTGGAATGCGGTGAGCATGCGCGCGACCGCCCACTCCTGCGTCGCGACGTGCCCGGCGAGCTCCGCGAGCTGCTGGCGGACGACCGGGTGCTTGATCGACGGCACGCCGTCGCGCTCGGTCTCCCGCGCGAGCGCGACCAGCGACTCGAAGTTCATGCGCGTGCCGGTCGAGTCGCCGATCAGCATGCGCTCGTGCTTGAGCGTCGCGCGCGTGACCTTCCAGCCCTCGCCGCGGCGTCCGACGATGCTCCCTGCCGGGATGCGCACGCCGTCGAAGAACACCTCGCAGAAGTCCGTCCCGCCCTGCATCATGCGCAGCGGCCGCACATCGATGCCCGGCGTCGTCATCGGGATCAGCAGGTAGGAGATGCCGCCGTGCTTCTTCGGCGCGTCCGGCTCGGTGCGGAAGAGGCCGAACATCATGTCGGCCTGGTCGGCCTGGCTGGTCCAGATCTTCTGCCCCTGCAGGACCCACTCGTCGCCGACGAGCTCGGCGCGCGACTGCAGCGAAGCGAGATCGCTGCCCGCACCCGGCTCGCTGTAGCCCTGGCACCAGCGGATCTCGCCGGTCAGCGTGCGCTGGATGTACTCGCGGCGCTGCTCCTCCGTGCCGCACTCGAGCAGCGTCGGGACGAGCATGTGCGTGCCCTGCACGGAACCCGCGTACGGTACGCCGGCACGGCCGAACTCCTGCCGGATGACGATGTCGGCCATCACGTCGGGCTCGAGCCCGGCGCCGCCGTACGCCTGCGGGATCGTGCGGTGCAGCCATCCGGCGGACATCGCGCGCTTGCGCCACGCGATCGCCTTCGCGCGATCGTCGCCGGCCGCGTCGCTGCCGCGCGGCGGCCAGGTGTCCGCGCAGAACGCGCGGACCTCGCCGCGCAGCTTCTCGTACTTCTCGCCGAACTGGAGGTTCATCTCACCACCCCTCGAGGGCCGCGTAGCGCTCGCGGTGCACGTCGGGCGCGCCGAGCCAGAGGCGGTCGAACATCACGCGCTTGAACCAGATCTGCACGTCGCACTCCCAGGTGAAGCCGATGCCGCCGTGCGCCTCGACGGCGCTGCGCACGACGTCCTGCGCGCGGTCGGTGATGTGCGCCTTCGCGAGCGCCGCCGCGCGCGACGCGTCCTCCGGCGCGTGGTCGAAGGCGTGCGCGGCGTACCACCACAGGCCGCGTCCGGGGTCGACGTCGAGCGCCATGTTCGCGAGCTGGTGCTTGACGGCCTGGAACTGCGCGATCGGCTGGCCGAACTGCTGCCGCGTCTTCGCGTACTCGGCCGTCGCGCGCACGAGGTGGTGCGCGGCGCCGAAGGCGTCGGCGGCGAGCAGCACGCAGCCGGCGTCGACGAGCTGCGTCGCGTCGCCGGCGAGCGGCTCCGCGATGGCGCCGTCGAACGCGACGGTCGCGAGCGGACGCCCGTGGTCCATCGACGCCTCGGCCGTCACGCGAACGCCGGACCCGGGCTCGACCAGCGCGAGCGTGCCGCCCTCGCAGCCGACGACGAAGACGTCGGCGCGCTCGGCCTCGGGCACGTGGCGCTTGGTCCCGGACACGCGCCCTCCGCCGTGCGTCGCGCGCCATGCGTCGGGCAGCCAGCGGCCGTCGCCTTCGGCGAACGCGACCGTCGCCCGGGCGGCGCCGCTTGCGAGACGCGGCAGCCACGCCGTCCGCTGCGCCGCCGTCCCGCCGCGCGCGATCGCGAGCGTCGCCAGCGTGTGACCGAGGAACGGCGCCGGCACCGCGCCGCGGCCGAGCTCCTCCGCGACCAGTGCCGCTTCGAGCAGCTCGAGTCCCGCGCCGCCGTGCTCCTCGGGAGCGACGATGCCGGCGACGCCGAGCTGCACGAGGCCCTGCCAGAGGTCGTCCGCGTCGCGGCGGCGGTCGAAGACCGCGCGCGTCGTCTGTGGCGGACACTCGTTCGCGACGAACGCGCGCACGCTGGTCTGGAAGAGCTGCTGCTCTTCGGTGAGAGAGAAGTCCATGGCTGCTCCGTCGGTGGCGGGTCGTCGTTTCGCGAAGGGTCGTCCGGGTCGTTAGCCGAGTCGCGCGGGGCGCGCGAGGTCAGGCGAGCGGACGACCGAGCAGCTCGACGCAGTTGTCGCGCAGGATGCGCTGCTTCTCCGCGTCGGTGAACGGACCGAGCTCCGCCGCGAAGTCGAGCGGCTCCGCGACGCCTTCGCCGTGCGGCCAGTCCGATCCGAACAGGATGCGCTCGGCGCCGATCAGGTCGGCGAGCGCGCGCAGGTCCTCCTCGAGGTACGGCGTCACCCAGACGTGGCGGCGCACCGTGTCGAGCGGATCCTCGTGGAAGATCCACGGCGTCTGGTTGCGCTGTTTGCGCAGGCGCTTGACGAGCAGGTGGATCCAGTCGGAGCCGTTCTCGACGCTCGCGATGCGCAGCCCGGGATGGCGATGGAAGACGCCGTCGAGGATCAGGCTCGCGACCGTGTCGTGGATCGCGCGGTCCGACACCAGCACGCGGCTCAGCACGTCCATGTCGCCGAAGCCCTCGAACGTGGCGCTGGCACCCCACGCGGCGGCGAACTGGTTGTAGCCGCTGTCGCCGAGGTGGAACGCGACCGGAAGCGACGCCTCCGCGAGGCGCTCCCACACCGGATCGTGCGCACGGTCGCCGAGCGAGCGTCCGGTGCCGTTCGGACCGGGGACCGGCGCGGGACGCACGTGCACCATGCGCGCGCCGCGCGACAGCAGCGAGTCGACCTCGGCGACCGCGGCCGCGGGATCCGCAAGCGACAGCATCGGCACGCCGACGAGGCGCCCACGGTACGCAAAGCCCCAGTCCTCCTCGAGCCAGCGGTTGAACGCCGACAGGCTGGCCATCGTCGCCGGGACGTCGTGACGCAGAGCTTCTTCCACGCCGCAGCCGAGCGTCGGGAAGAGCAGCGCCGCCTCGAGGCCCTGTGCGTCCATGACGGCGATGCGCGCGTCTCGGTCGCGGTACTCGGTGCGCAGCGGCTCGACCTTCATCAGCTCCGCCGGGCTCACGCCCTCGGGGATCTTGCCGCGAAACAGCAGGTCGAGGCAGCCGGGCACGATGATCGGGTTGAAGGTCGGGTTCGGGATGAAGCGATTGACGCGCCCGCCGATCACCAGCTCGACGCGCTTGCCCTCCTGCAGCGTCCGCACGCCGCGCTTGCGGAACGCCTTGTCGAGGTGGCGCGTGAACGCGTCGAGCGGCTCGTAGTAGTGATTGTCGGCGTCGATCGGACGGACGTTCATTTCCGCTCCTCCGCGCCGCTGGGCGCGTCCGGGAAGAAGAAGCGCGCGGCGTTGCCGTGCAGCCAGGCGTCGCGTGCCTCGGACGGGAGATCGAGCGCCGCGACCTCGTCGAGGCAGCGCTTCATGGAGAGCACCGGGTAGTCCGACGCGAACAGGATGCGGTCGCGGCCGCGCGTCGCGAGGTAGTGCAGGAGCTGCGGCGGCAGACGCTTCGGCGACCACGCCGAGGTCATGAGGCGCAGGTTCCGGTACTTGATCATCAGGCGGATCGCGACGTCCCACCACGGGTCGGCGCCGTGGATCATGCAGAGCTTCAGCTCGGGGAAGCGCACGCACACGCGGTCGAGGTGGATCGGGTTCTGCGCCTCGCCGGGGATCGGCGGACCGGGCAGCCCGGTGTTCATGCAGAGCGGCAGCTCGAGCTCGCAGCACTTGGTGTACAGCGGGTAGTAGACGGCGTCGCTCGGCGGATACATGCCGTCGCCCCAGAAGCTCGGCCCGACCACGGCGTAGGACACCGGATGATCGCGCACGAAGGACGCGAGCTCGCGCAGGGTCGGCATCGGCCGCAGCAGGTCGAGATTGCCGACGCCGAGCGAGAAGCGGTCCGGACGCGCGCTCGCATAGCGCCGCGCGCGGTCGTCGCCCTTGCCGAGTCGCGTGAGCAGGATCGCGCGCTCGACGCCGTTCGCGTCCAAGTCGTCGAGCAGCTCGGGGAGCTCGGGGCTCTTCAGGAACGAGTCACCGCCCTTGAACGTGTCCTCCTTGACGCGAATCATCCACTCGGGCGGCTTCATGTCGCCCATGTCCACGTTCACGAGACAGTCGATCGCTCTCGGCATGGTCCTCGCCCCGGGTCGCCGCCACGCCCGGAAGGGCCCGCGTGGTGGACAAGAAATATCTAAACAAATAGACTACCGAAATCCGGCCGACAAGAGACGTGCTCCGCCGCGGCGGCGAAGGCGTGCGGCCGCGGGAGGGCTCGGGATGGACGCGATCCGCGTGGAGCGGCACGAAGGACTGGTGGAGGTCACGCTCGACCGTCCCGCGCGGAAGAACGCGATCGACCGCGCCACCTGGGCGGGGCTCGACCGCGTGTTCACCGAGGTCGCGAAGGACCCGACCGCACGCGCTCTGGTGATCGGCGGCGCGGGCGGCAACTTCTCCGCCGGCGCGGACCTGTCCGGGGACGGCGCCGGCGAAGGGCTCGCCGGCGGACCGTTGCAGCCCATCGTGCAGGAGATGCGCATCATCGGCGAGATCGTGATCCGGCTTCACCGCATGACCAAGCCCACCGTCGCGAAGGTCGACGGCGTCGCGGTCGGCGTCGGGCTCGGGCTGGCGCTCGCCTGCGACCTGATCGTCGCGAGCGACCGCGCGCGCTTCTGCTCGATCTTCGCGAAGCGCGGGCTCGCGCTCGACGGCGGAACGTCGTGGCTGCTGCCGCGCCGCGTGGGGCTCGCGAAGGCGAAGGAGATGGCGCTCTTCGCCGACATGATCGGTGCCGCCGAGGCCGAGGCGATCGGGCTCGTGAACAAGGTCGTGCCGCCCGACCAGCTGGACGCGGTGGCCGGCGAGTGGGCGCGCCGCCTCGCGAGCGGGCCGACGCTGGCGCTCGGGCTGTCGAAGAAGCTGCTCGACGCGAGCTGGACGAGCACCTTCGAGCAGGCGGTCGAGGACGAGGCGCGCTGCCAGCACGTCACCTACACCAGCGCCGACGTCACCGAGGGCATCACCGCGTTCCTCGAGCGCCGCGAGCCGCGCTTCCAGGGCCGCTGATCGACGCACGGAGGACACGAGAGATGACGGTCGTCACGCCGCAGCGTCCCGAGCAGAAGGCCGCGCCGAACCCGTATCCCGGCGAGACCCTCGACAGCGACGGACACCTCTACGTTCACCCCGACCTCTACAGGGAGATCCTGCCCGAGCTCGCGTTCGGCGTGAACTTCGAGTTCCTCGCCGGCTACGTGAACCACCCGGAGTTCCACGAGCGCCGCGCGAAGAATCGCGACGACCTGTGGGGGACCAAGGGACTCGGCGCTCTCGGCGCGTACGATCCGGACGAGCGCGTCGAGGCGCTCGACATGGTCGGCATCAAGGCGCAGCTGCTGTTCGCGAACAACAGCCTCTACGACCTGCGCGGCACCACCGCCGTCGCCCGCAACGCGAGCACGCGGTACAACGACTTCGCGCTCGACGTGACCA
The DNA here is from genome assembly GCA_046327915.1 of Binatia bacterium. GTDB lineage: Bacteria > Desulfobacterota > Binatia > UBA12015 > UBA12015 > VGTK01. Next base: position 9,603 of record JAXLXO010000012.1, read on the forward strand.
ATCGCACCGGCGGACGCTGTCGCGCGGTGTGCCACGTCAATACCAGCGACGTCGACTTCGCGATCGGCGAGGCGAAGCGGATCCTCGCGAAGGGCGCGAAAGCAGTGTCGCTGCCGTGCACGCAGCCGCCGGGCGGCGTGTCGCCGGCGCACGAGATGTGGGATCCCCTGTGGGCGATGCTCGCCGAGGCGGACGTCCCGGCGATCATCCACCTCGGCGGGCAGGGACTGCTCGAGAACGACACGGTCGACGACACGATGTTCCCGCATCCCGCGTGGCGGCTCTCGTCCACGCTGGTGAACAAGCCCGCGTTCCGCGCGGGCGGCGAGGAGGCGATCAGCCCGTACTACATGCTGGTCGTGCACATGGCGCCGGAGCTCTACCTGCAGACCATGGTCATGGGGAAGGTCTTCGAGCGCCACCCGAAGCTGCGCTTCGGCATCGTCGAGTGCGGCTCGACGTGGGTCGGTCCGTGCGTCGAGCGCATGGACCTGTGGTGCGACTTCATGGCCCGGGTCGGCGTCAGGTACGAGCTGAAGCCGAGCGAGGTCGTGCGGCGCAACGTCCGTGTGCCGCCGTTCTTCCACGAGGACCTGCCGAAGATGATCGAGCGCTACGGCCTCGAGGAGGTGTACTGCTTCAGCTCCGACTATCCGCACCTCGAGGGAAGCAAGGATCCGTTCGGCAAGTTCGAGAAGCACCTCGCGAAGCTCCCGGCGAGCTACCACCGTCAATTCTTCATCGACAACAACCGCCTGCTGCTGCCGGGGATCTGAGCGCGCCATGCCGTACCCGAGGGACATCCGGATCATCGACACCCTGCTCGACCTGCCGCGCGAGGACAAAGCGGCGAAGGAGCGCTTCGCTAATCTGCGCGACGCCGACAGCCTGCAGGGCAAGGGCGGACACCCCGCCGGCTATCTCTTCAAGGACACGCCCGAGGGACGCACGCCCGGCGAGGATCCCGTCGGCGACACGCTGCGCGAGATGGACCGCTTCGGCATCGAGACCGCGGTCTTCAATCTCACGAAGGACGGCTGGACCGAGACCGAGCTGCACGCGGCGCGCACGTACCCGACGCGCTTCAAGCCGGTGCTCTTCGTCGATCCGAACGCCGGCATGGACGCGGTGCGCGCCATCGCGCGCGCGCACGCCGAGGTCGGCATCGTCGGCATCACGCTCTTTCCCGTCGGCTACGTGCCGCCGGTGCCGATCAACGACAAGCGCATGTACCCGCTGTACGCGAAGTGCGTCGAGCTCGACATCGCGGTGCTCTGCACCAGCGGCGTGCCGGGTCCGCGGCTGCCGTTCGACGCGCAGTACACCGGTCTCGTCGACGAGGTGTGCTGGTTCTTCCCCGAGCTGCGCTTCATCCTGCGCCACGGCTGCGAGCCGTGGACCGACCTCGCCGTCAAGCTGCTGCTGAAGTGGCCGAACCTCTACTACAGCACCAGCGCCTTCGCCCCGAAGTACTACCCGAAGGAGATCGTCGACTTCGCGAACACGCGCGGCGCCGACAAGGTGCTCTACGCCGGCTACTACCCGCTGGGCCTCACGCTGGAGCGCATCTTCCGCGAGATGGACGAGGTGCCGTTCAAGGACGACGTCTGGCCGAAGTTCCTGCGCGACAACGCGGTCCGCGCGCTGAAGCTCGACCGCGGCTGAACGCGCGGCCGAGCGCCGCGCTCACAGCTTCGCCGGCGGCAGCCCCGGCATCTCGACCAGCGGACGCACCTCGATCGTCCCGCGCTGCACCATCGGCAGGCGCGACGCGACCGCGATCGCCTCGTCGAGGTCGGCGGCGTCGATCAGGAAGAAGCCGCCGAGCTGCTCGCGCGTCTCGGCGAACGGACCGTCGGTGACCAGCCGCTTGCCCTCGCGCACGCGCACACTGGTTGCGAGCGACGTCGGCTGCAGCGGCGAGGCCGCGATGAACTTCCCCGCGCTCGCGAGCTCGTGGCAGATCTGCGACGCCTCGATGCGGCAGGTCTCCTGGATCTCGTCGGTGAGGCGGGTCTCGTCTTCGTAGACCATCAGCATGTACTTCATGGATCGTTCTCCGTGGTGATCGTCGGGGATGGGTCAGCCGCCGGCCATCGCGCCGACGACGAGGAAGGGCTCGTCGCCGCGCGCGACCGCGTCCGGCAGCGGAGTGTCGGGGGGATCGTGCGACAGGTCCTGCTCGCAGGCGAAGAAGCGCACGAACGGTCGCCGCTTGCGCGTCCGCTGGTCGCGGATCGTGCCGCGCAGCACGGGATGCGCCGCCTCGAGCGCGTCGAGCACCGCGCCGACCGTGAGCGGTGCTGCGACGTCGAGCACGACCTCGCGCTCCTGACGCGCGAGCTTGCGCAGGTGCGCGGGCAGGACGACGCGCACCGCGTGCGTGCCGCGTGCGGGCAGAGCTGCGTCGCTCATGGCAGCGTCTGGACCTCGACCGAGAGCACGGCCGGCAGCGTCTCGACGATCGCGCGCCACGAGTCTCCGCCGTCGGGCGACATCCAGACCTGACCGCCGGTGGTACCGAAGTAGACGCCGCACTCGTCGAGGGTGTCGATGGCCATCGCGTCGCGCAGCACGTTGACGTAGCAGTCGCGCTGCGGCAGCCCGTTGACGAGCGGCTCCCACTCGTTGCCGCCGCTGCGGCTGCGGTAGACGCGCAGGCGCCCGTCGGGCGGGTAGTGCTCGGAGTCGCTCTTGATCGGAACGACGTAGATGGTCTCGGGCTCGTGCGCGTGGACGTCGATCGGGAAGCCGAAGTCGGTCGGCAGGTTGCCGCTGACCTCGCGCCAGGAGTCGCCGCCGTCGTCGCTGCGCATCACGTCCCAGTGCTTCTGCATGAAGAGCACCTCCGGACGCGAGCGGTGCATGGCGATGCGGTGCACGCAGTGACCGACCTCGGCGTTCGGATCGGGGATGCCCTCGGACTTGAGCCCGCGGTTGATCGGCTTCCACGTGTCGCCGCCGTCGTCGGAGCGGAACGCGCCGGCGGCGGAGATGGCGACGAAGATGCGCCGCGCGTTGGTCGGATCGAGCAGGATCGTGTGCAGGCACATGCCGCCGGCGCCCGGCTGCCAGTGCGGACCCGAGCCGTGCCCGCGCAGTCCGGACAGCTCGCGCCAGGTGGCGCCGCCGTCGGCGGAGCGGAACAGCGCCGCGTCCTCGACGCCGGCGTAGAGGACGTCGGGATCCGTGAACGACGGCTCGAAGTGCCACACGCGCGCGAACTCCCAGGGGTGCGCGGTGCCGTCGTACCACTGGTGCGTGCCCGGCACGCCGTCGTAGGCGAACTCGTTGCCGACCGGCTGCCACGACTTCCCGCCGTCGTCGGAGCGCTGCACGACCTGTCCGAACCAGCCGCTGGTCTGCGACGCCCAGATGCGGTTCGGGTCCGCGGGCGAGCCCTTCACGTGATAGATCTCCCAGCCGCCGAAGTGCGGACCGTCGACGGTCCAGCGCTCGCGCTTGCCGTCGGACGTCAGCACGAACGCTCCCTTGCGCGTTCCGACCAGTACGCGTACCCCGCTCATTCCGGATCCTCCCGAAGCTGCTTCACCGTTTCGAGCACCGCCCCGATGTGGGCGGCTTCGTCCCTGGTCGAACGACGGATCGCACGATCGACATCCTCGTGTCGATTCCCGTCCGGCGATCTCGACTACCGGACGAGCGGCGCGAGCGGCCGCCACGAACCGGGGAGACCGATGACGTACCTCTGCATGATCTTCTTCGACCCGCACCGTCTCGATACCCTTCCGTCCGACGAGCTCGCGTCGCTCGGCGCGGCCGCCGCCGCGTACGACGACGAGCTGCGCACGAGCGGCCATCTGCTCGCGGCGCATCGTCTGGAGCGTCCGCAGGCCGCGGCCACGGTGCGCATCCGCAACGGCCACGCGTCGCCGACCGACGGCCCGTTCGCCGCGACGAAGGAGCAGATCGGCGGCGTGCTGCTGCTCGACGCACGCGACCTGAACGAGGCGATCCAGATCGCGTCGCGGCTGCCGATTGCGCGCTTCGGCGCCGTCGAGGTGCGGCCGGTGAAGGAGCCGCCGACGGGACGCGCACGATGAGCGAGGCGCCCGGCGGAGCATCCGCGCGCGTCGAGGAGGTGTACCGCACCGAGTCGCGGCGCGTGCTCGCGACGCTGATCCGGCTCCTCGGCGACTTCGACCTCGCCGAGGAGGCGCTGCACGACGCGTTCATCGCCGCGGCCGAGAGCTGGCCGCGCGACGGCGAGCCGGCGAATCCGCGCGCGTGGCTGGTCTCGACCGGACGCTTCAAGGCGATCGACGCGATCCGCCGCCGCGCGCGCTTCGACGCGTCGCAGACGGAGATCGCGGACCGCCTCGCGGCGGACGCCGAGGACGAGGCCGCGCGCGCACAGCTCGGCGACCTCGAGGACGACCGCCTGCGGCTCGTGTTCACCTGCTGCCACCCGGCGCTGCAGCCCGACGCGCAGGTCGCGCTGACGCTGCGCGAGATCTGCGGCCTCACGACCGAGGAGATCGGGCGCGCCTTCCTGACCTCGGCGAGCACCGTCGCGCAGCGCATCGTGCGCGCCAAGAACAAGATCCGTGACGCCGGCATCCCGTACCGCGTGCCGTCGCGCGCCGAGCTGCCCGATCGGCTCGAGACCGTGCTGCACGTGATCTACCTCGTCTTCAACGAGGGCTACTCGGCGTCGTCGGGCGACTCGGTGACGCGCGCCGACCTCTCGGGCGAGGCGATCCGTCTGGCGCGGCTGCTGGTCGAGCTGCTGCCCGACCCGGAGGTCGAGGGGCTGCTCGCGCTGATGCTGCTGCACGACTCGCGGCGGCTCGCGCGCGCGACGGCGGACGGCGAGCTGGTGCTGCTCGACGAGCAGGACCGCTCGCTTTGGAACCGCGAGCAGATCACGGAGGGGCTCGAGCGCGTGCGGCGCGCCTTCGCGTCGCGTCGCTTCGGGCCGTTCTCGGTGCAGGCGGCGATCGCCGCGGTGCACGCGGTGGCCCCGACCGCGGGCGCGACCGACTGGGGCGAGATCGTCGCGCTGTACGACGTGCTGCTGCGTCTCGAGCCGTCGCCGGTGGTCGAGCTCAACCGCGCCGTCGCGGTCGCGATGCGGGACGGTCCGGAGGCCGGGCTGGTCCTCGTGGACGCGATCCTCGAGCGCGGCGAGCTGGGCTCCTATCACTTCGCGCACGCGGCCCGGGCCGACCTGTGCCGGCGGCTCGGCCGGGTGGTGGAGGCGCGCGTCGCGTACGTCCGGGCCCTGGAGCTGGCCCGGCAGGAGAGCGAGCGGCGCTTCCTCGAGCGGCGGCTCGCCGCGCTCGGCTGAGGCCGGTTTTACCGAACGTTTACCGATCGTTGAGGACTCCGGACCGGGGACCTCCCTACGACGGGACCATCAAACGTCTCGTCAAAGGAGGATTCGATGGACCAGATCCGCTCGACCCGTTCGCTGAAGGCGTTCGCCTTCGGCATCGCGCTCGCCGCGCTCGCGGCGGCCTCGCACGCAGGCGCACAGCCGCTCTCGATCCTGCCCGGCAACGGCTGCGACCTGTCGCGCACGCAGGGACGCTACGGCTACCTGCTGACCGGGCACATCATGAACTTCGGCGATCCGGAGTTCTACGCGGCCGGCGGCGTCCTGACGCTGAACGACGACGGCACGTTCTCGATGACCGGCACGCAGACGCAGGGCGGCGACGTGTCGCCGATCTCGCCGAGCTCCGGCACGTACACCGTCGACGAGAACTGCCGCGGCACCGCACTGGTCGGCGGCAAGCCGTACTTCAACTTCGTCGCGGTGCGCGAGGGGGCGCAGCTCGAGATCATCCGTACCGATCTCGACGCGATCGTCACCGGACAGGCGAAGAAGGTCGCGCGCGGCTGCAACATCGCCAACGTGGACTCGACCTACGGCTACGCGTTCAACGCGATCGTGCAGAACATCACGATCCAGGGGCAGTTCATCGCCGAGGCGTTCTTCTCCGGCGGCGGCGCCGTTCGCATCGAGGCGGAGGACGACGGCAGCGGCAAGGCGATCCTCGACGACACCGCGAGCTTCGGCGGTCTGGTCATCAAGCGCCACTACGAGGGCACGCTCGACGTCTCGCCCGACTGCACCGGGCGCGCGGTCGTGACGCTGCCGCCGAACGCGCCGACGACGATCAACCCGGTCACGGTCGACGCGGTCTGGACCGACGACCGCAACAGCGTGCTGCTGATCCAGATCGACCCCGGCACGTTCATCGCCGGCGAGGCGAAGCGCGTGCGCAGCCTGCCCTGATGCACGCACGGTCCCTTCTCCCGTAGGACGAGGCGCCCTGCGGCGGAGGAATCCGCCGCAGGGTGGTTCACGACCCGGGGGACCGGGCGTACTGTGGAGTCGTGTTCGCCCTGGTCTACGTCAGCGAGGCTGACCGGTCGTTCGACGACGCCGAGCTGGAGGAGCTTGCAGTGCGCTCCGCCGTGAAGAACGACCGCCTCCGCATTACCGGCTACCTTCACTACGCGCCCGAGCGACACACGTTCTTCCAGTACCTGGAGGGACCACGCGAGGCGGTCCGCGGCCTGATGGCGGAGATCGCCGAGGACGACCGGCACCGGATCCGCAACATCCTCGAGCTCGGCGAGATCGGGCAGCGGAACTTTCCGGGCTGGTCGATGCGGCTCGTCCGCGACGGCGAGCTGCGCGCCATCCGCCTCGACGACGTCCTCGAGAGCGTGCTGCTGACGATGTGCGAGCCGGCGTTCAGCCCGGACGAGACGCGACCGGCAGCGCTGCGCATCGTGCGGCGGCTCGCGGCGCGCGAACTGCGCTGACCTTCGCGCGGCGACAGCTGCCGTGATCCCGGCGTCGGCGCGCCGCGCTGGACGACGACGCGCCGGCGAGGCAGGGTGCCGCGGATGACGGTGGCGGACGGGCAGGGGACGTGGGCGGTGGATCCGGGGCTCGACGGGGCGAGCGGCGCGGATCGGGCGCTGACGTGGGCGGTGGTGCTGCTCGCGACCGCGTGGCTCGCGTCGGTGCAGCTCTCGTTTCACGGGCTCTACGACCTCGACAGCTACTTCCACGTCCGCGCCGCCGAGCAGCTCTCGCTGAGCGGACCGCAGAAGACGTTCCCGCAGGCGACGCAGAGCACGTGGCTCGACCGCTACAGCGACAAGGACTTCCTCTTCCACGCGTTCCTGATCCCGTTCGTGCGCGCGGACCTGTTCGCCGGCGGCAAGTGGGCGGTGGTCGCGCTGGACTTCCTGGTCCTCGCGTCGTTCGCGCTCGCGATCCGGACCTTCGGCATCCGCTTCGGCGCGCTGTGGGTCTTCCTGCTGATCGCGACCAGCCCGTACTACCTGACGCGGCTGTCGTCGGTGCGCCCGCACATCCTCGGTGTCGCGTTCGTCACCGTCGAGATCGCGCTGCTGTTCCGCGACCGCTGGAAGACGCTGGCGGTGGTCGCGTACCTGCACGTACTCGCGCACTCGTCGTTCCTGCTGCTGCCGGCGCTGCTGGTGGCGCGGATCGCGACGTCGCTGCTGCGCCGCGAGCCGTTTCCGCGCCTGGTCACCGCGGCAGTGCTGGGCGGAATCGTCGTGGGCTCGCTGCTGCACCCGTACTTCCCGAACAACCTGACGCTCGCCGACCAGATCGTCGACATCGTGCGCAACGTCTCGGCGAACCGTGCGGAGATTCCGCGCGAGGCGTTCGGCAGCGAGCTCGGTCCGATCACCTGGCAGTCGTTCCTCGCGCAGACTCCGGGCTGGCTGCCGGCGCTGGCCGGGCTGGTGCTCGTCGTCGCGGTGTACGGCGTGCGCGGCTGGCCGGCGGGGGATCTCTACCTGACACTCGTCGCGGGCGGGCTTCTGGTCGTGGCGTCGCGCTCGCGCCGCTTCGTGGACGTCTTCGTGGTCGCGGCGCTGCTGCTCGCCGGCGCGCTGTGGACGCGTCTCGCGGGCGGGCGCACGATGGGCGCGCTGCTGCGCGAGCGCGCGCTGGTGTTCGTGCCGTGCGCGCTCGCACTGCTCGCGCTCGCCGGCTGGGCGGGAAGCCGCGTCGTGGGCATGCGCGACAACTTCGGGCGTCAAGCAATGGGCGACGTCTTCGCGCCGGCGGTCGCGGCGCTCGGCACGCTCGCGGCGCCGGGCGACGTCGTCTACCACAACTCGTGGATGGACTTCGCCGTGCTCTACGGCTTCCGTCCGGACGGCCGCTACATCTCGGGCCTCGACCCGATCTTCCTCTACCAGCACGACCCCGCGCTGTTCGCGAAGAACCTCGGTCTGTCGCGCGGCACGGGCAACGCGACCGCGATCGTGTCGCGTGACTTCGGCGCGCGCTGGATCTGGGTGACGACGCAGCCGCGCGACCAGGCGTTCCGCAAGCTGCTCGAGCGCAGCCCGGGCGTGCGTCCGGTCTACCGCGACGCGGCGGCGGAGATCTGGCAGGTGCTCGTGCCGGTGGGCGCTACGACGCCTTGACGCTGCGCTGCGCGACGGTGCGCAGCACTCTCGGCTCGTTGCCGTCGCGCAGCCGCTTTGCGACGGGCATGCGCTGCAGACCGCCGGCGACCGCGCGCAGATGACGTCGCCGCCAGCGTCGGCGGTGTCGTGCGAGCCATGTCGAGAGAGACGCGAGCCATGGCTTCCTCGCCTTCATGCCGCGGACGCCATGCAGGATCGTGTCCAGACGGCGCGCATTGCAGCGGCGCGGCCTTTTCGGCCGGAGGACGTGGGCGCTGCCGAACTGCTGTGCAGCAGCGCCGTCGCGTGGCGAGTTCGCGGGCAGCGTGAAGCGCCGCCGCGCGTGCGCTTGCACTGCCGCGCTCGCGCCGGCCGCCGGGGGTCGAGCCCGGGGGTGTGCCGCTTCGCCTGGGGTGGGGGGGCGGGAGAAGCGGACCGGGTGGTCGACCTGGCGTATGTGGCCGGACGCGAGCGCAGCAGCGAGCGTGCCCCGCGCGATCGGAATCCCCTCGGGGAGGGAGGAGGGGACGACCGCGCAGCGGGCTACCTACTGCGGAAGGATGTTGGGGACGGACGTGACGAGAAGCTTTCTGCGCGCGCCACTGAACTGGACGTCGCTGTCGATGAACGAGTCGACGAGGTGGGAGTCGGCTTGATGCGTCGCTCGCGCCCGCAGGCCGAGGAGCGCACCCACGCGGACGAACTCGGGATCGTTCAGGACCAGGAGGAAGGTGTCGGTTTCGGTCGTCGAGGAGGTCTCGTTCATGGCGGGGTGCCTAAACAAGCGACGTGCCACCGACCTCCGCCCCGTGCCCGGTTGGTTCGCTTCGCAGCCGCTGTGGCGGGCGCGCAGAAGAAGTCTCCCTTCGTGCAACGTCCCTCATGCAAAGCGCAGGAAATTGCCCCGAACGGGGAGGCCGCGCGTCGGGGCGCGGTGCGCGCCCCCGCGGATGCGTGAATCGATCAAAGTCGCGCGAGCTTCACGCGGGCGTGCAGTCGTGCAGGATCGCCATGTCGACCGCCAATGCGGGACGAGGCGTTTCGCGTCGTGCGGGCAGCGGGCCGGAGCTGCCGGGCGGTGGTGCGGGGAAGAGCGGAGAGAGAGGGATTCGAACCCTCGATACGGTGTTACCCGTATACGCGCTTAGCAGGCGCGCGCCTTCGACCACTCGGCCATCTCTCCAAGCACGCCGTCCGTTTCCCCGACCGGACGGCCCCATTACGTACTCGGAGGCATCGGGGGTCGCAAGGCTGCGCGATCGTCCTCCTGTCGAAAGACTTCAGCAGCGCCATGGGCACCGGCCTCTGGACACGTGAGGTCGCGACGGCTACCTGTACCGTCTCGCAGCGGGCGCCCTTAGCTCAGCTGGATAGAGCGGCTGACTACGGATCAGCAGGTCGGGAGTTCGAATCTCTCAGGGCGCGTTCGGAAAGGCCCCGGTGACCCCGGGGCTTTTCTGCGTCCGGGGATCGGGGCGACGGCGCGGATCGTGCGCTGACGACAACGGGTGACAACAACCAGCCTCGCGACCCGGACTGGTGGGCCAGCCTCCGTACGGCTTTCGAGCCAGGTCGAGGCGGGCCGAAGGGGGATGCCGCCGGTCACCCTCATCACCCGGTGGCGAGAGTTCATTCGCCCGTGCGCCGCCCCGCGGTGAGCCGCGACGTTGCCTTGCGATCCTCCATGGTCCGAGCGTAGGGTCCTGCGCCGGCCTGGAACGATCTCGGTGCGCGACGACGGAGCGCACGGTTGGTGGCAGCAACTCACGTCCTGGAGGACAAAATGCGTGTCTCGAACGTTGCGATCGTCGGCGCGGCCCTGTTCGCCGCGAGCACGCTGGCGGCGGCTGCAGACCACCCGATCGGAGGAGTGGAACTCGGCGCGAGGCGCTCCAAGAGCGGAATCGAGCGGCTGGTGTTCTCGACCAAGGACGATCTCCTGCTTCCGACGCCAGGTAGCCCGGACGATCCCACCAGCGGTAGTCCCGGTGGGATCACGATCGAATTGTTCTCACTGGGGGCGACGCAAATCGTCACGTTTTCTGCACCGCGCAACGCGAGCGATCCGGGCTGGAAGCGAGTCAAGCGCGGATATCAGTTCAAGCACAAGGCCGCGCCCGATCCCGTGTCCGCCTTCGCGTCCATCCGCCTGCACGAAACCGGGGGAATTCGCTTCGTCGGAAAGCGCGCCGGGCTCGCGCTCGGCGGCAACGAACATCGCGTGGGCATCCGCATCACGATGGGCGGGAGCCGATTCTGCGCGCTGTTCCAGCCCCGGTCAGTAAGGCGCGATGAACCAGGCGCATTCCTGGCGAAAGGCGCATCGGCGTCGGAGCTGGCCGACTGCTCCGATGCCTCGCTCACCCCGCCTCTGTCGGGGCAATGCGGAGACAACGTCATCGACGTGAGCGAGGAGTGCGACGGCTCTGCGCTCGGCACATGCGGAGAGATCGGCGGCTCCTGTGGCACGCCCGGTTTTTCGAACCAGTGCAGCTGCTGCTCTGCGAATGGCGAGATGGTGACACTCCTCGGATGCTGCAATCCGTCCTCGGTCGCAGTCTCCTTCGGACCGGCGGGCGGCGGGACGTGCGCGGCGCTTCGCTGCGATGCACCGTACACCTGCGGGTCGGGAGCCGAATGCCTGCCAAGCGGCGACTGCTGCGGCCTGCCGGAGAATCCGTGCCTGTTCACGCTGACGGGACAGACTCTCCAGCCATGCTGCGCGGGTTCTGTTTGCGAGCGACCTGATGCCTCCGGGTTCCTCCTCACCTGCTGCATCCCCACGGGAGGTGCGTGTGGCCAGGATCAGGAATGCTGTTCCGGCTCCTGCTCAGCGTCTGGCTCCTGCGACTGACGAGATCGGCAAGCCTCCCTTTGCGGGTCGGCGCGAGCCCTTCCGCGTGACGCCGTGGGGCGCACGGCGGATCGCACGGCGCCTGGAATCCGGGATTGACGGGGCGCGCTCTCTGGAGTGCGCCAGAAGGTGTGCCATATCCGGACCCCGAACCGGCCGACTGTGCCACCCGGGTGTGCCGTCCGCGACACGCGCTGCACCCCGGCGTACGAAAAAGTCCCGTCCGGACGATCGGTCGGAACTGGTCCCGACCTTGCTCCGGCGGCGCCCCACGAATGAAGCATACGATCCTCGCGCAGCTGCGCTCCGCGCCCGTCGTCACGTCGCTCGCCATCGGACTCGTCGTCCTCGCCGTCGCCTTCTGGGGCCGCGACGCGGGCAGCGGACCGACGGGAAGGAGCGCCCGGATCTCCGACGTCCAGGCGGTACTCTACGACGGTGAGGTCGAGTTCTCGGCCGACGTCGACCTCTCGACCCGCTGGGGCCGGGTCGCGTTCGGGATGAAGGAGCTGTCGATCCGCTCCGCGCTGGTCGACCTGCTGAAGTCGAAGAGCCGCTACATGGTCAGCACCACGACGTCGCGCGAGGCGTTGCGCCGCGAGATGCTGAGGACGGTGAACCGGATTCTCGGCGGAGGCCGCGCGACCGAGGTCCGGCTGCCGCGCTTCGAGCTGCTCTGAAGAATCTCGCGGCGCCGCTGTCAGAGGCCGCCGGGTCGCTTCGTCTATCTGCGTACAGCGCGCGCCTCCCTCGCGCGCCTTTCTTCCCGGCGACCAAGCGCCGCTCCCGTTGTGGGGACCTCCCTCCTCGCGCGGGAGCGGCGCCGCCATAGCGCTCTCCAGGGGAAGCGCAGACGCGGCTGGAGCGGCGGCGCCTTCGCGGGCTCGCCGGCACGGACGAGCCCACCGACGCGGATCCCGCCGCGAGCGGAGCACGACGACGCGTTGAGACAAGAATGCGATTGCGCGCGCCGTGACGTGATCCGTACCGTGCGCTCGCTGCCCGGCCCCTGCCACCGTCCGACCGACGGGATCCGAACCCGACCGCAGCGCCCATTCGACGCGACAGGAGGATTCGGAACATGACGCACGGCTTTCGATCGACGGTGCTGCTGGTGGTGCTGATGCTCGCCGCCTGCTCCGGGGGAAGCGGCGGCGGCACGCCGCAGAGCGGTCCCGGGACGGTCACCGGAACGACCCGGGAGGACTACGCGGCACGACTCGCCGAGTGGCTCTGCGACGATCTCGCGGCATGCTGCGACGGCACCGGCCAGTCGTTCGACCGCGACGCATGCATCGCGACCAGGCGCGCGACCGAGCTGCACCGCGTCGTACGCGAGGAGGAGAAGTCCGGCCGTGCGTTCGACGAGGCCATGGCTGCGACCTGCGTCGCGAAGCTCGCCGAGACGCCCGCGAGCTGCGGCTCCGAACGCCGCGTCAGCGAGTGCTTCCGCACCTACGACGGCACGAAGGAGCTCGGCGAAGAGTGTACGGCGAAGATCCAGTGCCGCGGCAGCCTGCGCGGCGACACGGCGTGCCTGCACGGACGCTGCACGACGCGGCTCGCCGCGGGGGAGGAGTGTCCGCTGATGCCCGCCGACGAGCTCGGGCGCTGCGATGCGTGCCGTCCGGAGGCGCGTTGTCGCGAGGCCGCGGACGGCCGCGGCCTGTGCTTCGGCTACGCGAGCAAGGTCGGGGCGGTGGGTGATCCGTGCGTGCACGACTTCACGCTGCCGGCCGACCCGACGACGGTCTCGATCGTCGCCGACTGCCCGTTCGACGAGGGCCTGACCTGCAGGGACGGAACGTGCCAGCCGTTCCCGACGACCGGTTCGGCATGCCGCTACGCCGGCGACTGCGCGCCGTACGACCGTTGCGTCGACCACGTCTGCGTCGCGGCCGGGGCCGCCGGGGAAGAGTGCACGAGCACGTTCTGGGAGTGCAGCAAGGGCCTCTACTGCCGCAACACCGGCCACGAGTGCCACGATCCGCCGGGTACGAGCGCCCACGGCTGCAGCGACGACCGCTACACGGGTGGCCACTGCGAGGCGCCGCGTGGCGAGGGCGAGGCGTGTGGATGGTTCGCGCGCTGCGCCGAGGGGCTCGGCTGTCGAGGCGCGAAGGCGCAGTACCAGGACGACGGCGTCTGCGTCGCGGACAAGGTCGCCGCGTGCGCCAGCCGCACCGAGCGACTCGAGCAGCAGGCCGCACGACTGTCGTCGCGCTGACGATCGCGTGTGATAGGAGCGGCGCATGCAGACGTGCGCCGCTCCGCCTCCCGCTCTCCTCGGCTGCGACACCATCGTCGCGCTCGCGGACGCCGCCGCCGACGGCGTCGTGCTGTTCGGCAAGAACAGCGACCGTCCGCCCGGCGAGCCGCAGGCGCCGGTCCTGATCGAACGCGCCACGCACGCCCCCGGCTCGACCGTGCGCTGCCAGTACCTCGAGATCCCGCAGGTGCGCGAGACGGCGCGCGTCCTCGGCTCGCGTCCGACGTGGCTCTGGGGCTTCGAGATGGGCGTCAACGAGCACGGCGTCGCGATCGGCAACGAGACCATCTTCGCGCACGAGGCGCCCGCGTCGGTCGGGCTCATCGGCATGGACCTCGTCCGCCTCGGCCTCGAGCGCGGCCGCAGCGCGGCCGAGGCGCTCGACGTCGTGATCGAGCTCGTCGAGGAGCACGGTCAGGGCGGATCGGGCTACCGCGACATGGACTGGCCGTACAACAACTCGTTCCTGATCGCGGATCCGGGCGAGGCGTGGATCCTCGAGGTCGCGGGGCGACACTGGGCCGCGCGGCGCGCCACGGCGACCGACTCGATCTCGAATCACGTCTCGATCGGCGCCGACTGGGACCGTCTCGGCGACGCGACCGAGGCGCGCGCGCGGGCGGTCGGCCTCACGGTCGCCGCGCCGTTCGATTTTGCACTTGCCTACCGCGACGCCTCGATGGTGCCGCCCGTGCTCTCGTCCGGCCGTCTGCGTCGCTCGCGGGAGCTGCTGCAGGACGGCCGCGGACGGCACACCCTCGACTCGCTGCGGCGCGTGCTCGCCGACCACGACGCGCACGGCTCGTGCTTCGCTCGAGGTGCGGCACCCGACCAGGAGCAGTTCTACACGATCTGCATGCACGAGGGCCCGAGCCGCACGGCGATGGGCATGACCGTCGCGCTCGAGCGCGCACCGCAGCTGCCGCGGACCGTCTGGTTCGCGTTCGGACGTCCTTGCACGTCGGTGTGGTTCCCGCTGCTGCTCGCCGGGGCGCTGCCCGAGACGCTGCTGTGCGCCGGGGAGGAGGGCGCACCCGGCCGTGAGGGATTGTGGTGGCTCTTCGAGCAGCTCGCCGCGCGCGGCGAGGATTCGCCCGAGGATGCGTCGCGCATCCGCTCGGTGCTGGACGACCTGGGCCGCGATCTCGCACGCACGCACGCGGCACTGCGCGGCGACCTCGCGGGAGCCGCGGCCGGGGTGATCGCGCAGCGCGCGAGTGCCGCGGCGGACGACGTCGCGCGCCGTCTCGAGTCGACCGCCCGATTCCTGCTCGGGGCCTGAGCCGCACGTGACGCGCAGCGCCGCGCCTCGCGCTGCCGAGGGTCGCCGCGGCGTTCCGCTGCAGCGTCGGCCCGCGGAGTGAGACACGGCGCACACGCCGAGCGCGGCACGGCGCACGGCGTCGAATTTTGCGTTCCCGACGCCTTGCCCCTCTGCTATGCCGCCCGACGTGGGCGGGCGCACGGCGCCTGACGGGACCACGGTCATTCGGGCCGCGCCATCCCGTCACCCAATGGAGAACCTGAAATGAAGACCCCCAAGCTCAGGGTCTTGGCGCCCCTTCTCGGCGCATGCGTCCTCTTCGTCGCCTCGGTCGCGTCCGCGGCCGGGCCTCTGCTCGCCGAGTACACCATCTTCGGCGAGAACGGCGTCGTCATCGGCTTCGACTCCGACATCAAGGGTCTGGTCGGTGCGCGCAACGAGGACCCGGTGACGGGCGATGCCGTGCGGTTGCAGGGCCAGTCGACCGTCGACGGCGACGTGCGCAGCGGCGGCGACGTCAATCTGCAGAATCAGGCGTCGGTCTCGGGATCGGTGATCCACCCGGCCGGAACCACGCTGACGCTGAACAACGGATCCAGCGTCGGCACCAACGTCGTCGCCGATCCGATGCTGCCGACGCTCCCGCCGAACACGGTGTTCGCGTGCCCGACCGGCGGCGCGAACGACTCGGGCGGCAACAACGAGGCGCGCGTCCTGACGCCCGGCTCGTACGGCGCGCTCAACTTCGGGGGCAGCTTCGACCTGACCCTGAACGGCGCCGGAAACTACTTCTTCGACTCGATCACCGCCGGCAACGGCTCGACCATCACCGTCACGCAGCCGGGCACCAAGGTCTACGTGTGCGGCCCGGTCCGCTTCGGCTCGGTCAACGTGACGCTGCAGACGCAGAGCAACAGCCCCTGCGACTTCTACCTCGAGACCAAGGCCTCGGGTGACAACGCGGTGCAGTTCGGCGGCAACTCGAACTGGATCGGCGACGTGTTCGCGCCGAACGGCGAGATCCACATCGGCTCGGGCGGCTCGGTCGGCAGCTTCATCGGCCGCTTCTTCTCGAACATGGTCGACATCGAGCACTCGATCCAGGGCGGGTCGGTCCAGTGCGGATCGCCGCCGCGCGACGAGGACGAGTTCCGCTCCAACAAGGACGCGACGATCTTCCACACGCGGAAGAACCAGAACAACGGCGCGGCGCTCACGCTGCGCGTCGAGAACCAGACGCGCTCGCTGCTCGGCTTCGACGTCTCGACCGTGAACTTCGCGAAGGTGCTGAGCGCGAAGCTCATCCTGACGGTGTCGAACAACGGCTTCGACGTTCCGCCGTACTCGCCCAGCTCCAACTGGCCTCTCGGCGGCGGCGAGACCTACGTCGCGCGCCTCGACGACGGCTTCGAGGACTGGGCCGAGGGCAACGGCAACAACTACCCGACGCCGAAGAACCCGAAGGGGACCGGCTCGGGCGTGACGTGGAACTGCTCCACCGACACGAACATCGCGAACGAGAAGCCGGACTGCACCGGCATCGACCGCTGGAAGACCGGCGGCAAGAAGTACCAGGGTCCGCTGCGCGGCCCGGCGATCCAGACCAACGACATGCTCGACGGCACCAAGATCGTCTTCGACGTCACCGCCGACGTGCAGGCCGGACTCGGTCCGCAAGACACGAAGTTCATGTCCTTCTTCATCCAGGTGAAGGGCCTCGGTTCGGTCGCGTACTACTCGAAGGAGGGCGCGGCCGCGGCGGGCAACCTGAGCTACGTCCCGATGCTGGTCGTCGACGAGGCTCCGTAGCAGGCAGCCGACAGACGGAAGGCGAAGGCCCCGGCGACGAGTCGGGGCCTTCGTCGTTTCAGGGAGCCTGCTCGGCGGTGCGCGGGGCCCAGGCGAAGCTGCCCTTGCGGAGCGACACGAAGCCGAGCTCGGGTACGCTGAACAGCGCACCGCGGAGCCCGCGCACCAGCAGCGTCCCGTCGTCGGCGGGCGCCACGACCAGGCCGGCCGCAGCGGCGCCGAGCCCCGTCGCGAGATTCGCGGCGCCGAGGAGCGGCCGCGCCAACGGCAAGTCGTCGGTGAAGAACAGAAAGACCGAGTCTTCGTCGCGCGGCGTGTAGAGCGTCGAGCCGGGGACGGTCACCTCGCGCAGCAGCGCCGTCAAGCTGCCGTCGCGCTCCGACAGGCGATCGAGCTCCTGCTGCCGGAACGAGGGGACGTCGGTGCGCGCCACGACGCGATACTCGTCGTCGACGGCGTCCGCCGAGACGAACGGGATGAAGCGCAACCGCGACGTCGGATCGACGCACCCGCCGAGCGCCGCGCTCGACCCGCTGCAATCCACGCGATCTCCGGTCCCTGCCTGGTCGTCCTGCCCCGGTGTCGCGAGCGCGTCCGCGATCTCGCGCAGCAGCTCCGACACGCAGTTGCGGGTCAGCAGGTCGTAGCCGTAGCGGGCGTGCATCGCGGCCGCGTATGCATCGGCGCGGCGCGCGGCGGCGTCCCGGGCGAGGACGAGCGCGTCGCGGTCCGCGGCGACCGCGGCTGCCTGCAGCGGCATCGGCGCATCTCCGCTCGCGACCAGCGCGCCGCGCGAGAGGCGAAGCGAGGCGCGGCCGGCGCTCGCGCGGGCGAGCTCGAGCTGGCGGTTCACCGCGGCCTCGAGCGCCGCGTACTGCAGCTCGCGCGGTGCCCGTCCGGTCGCGAGCGAGCGGCGCATCTCGGCCAGCTCCGCGCCGGTCTCGCGCAGCAGCGCGGGGACGACGGACGCCTGCGCGCGCACCTCGTCGGGCGCGAGCGCCGGCGCGTCGGCTGGGTAGGCGTCGAGCACGACCAGCCGCCCGCGGGCGAGGCTCTCCGCCACCGCGCCGAGGCGCGCGAGCGTGAGGAGGAGCGTTCGCCCCCAGTCCGGGCGCGGCGAGGCGGCGAGCGCGACGGCGCGTTCGCGAAGGTCGTCGTCGAGTGCGCGGAGCGCGGCGCGCTCGGCGTCGCCGAGCAGCAGCAGGTCGCCGCCGTCGTCGCGCAGCGCCTCGCGGCGAAGCGTGGCGCGCCCGCGCAGCACGTCGAGCGCCAGCGACGCTTCGATCAGCTCGGTCGCGCGCTCGACGAACGACGGCGGCGTCGCGGCGAAGCGGTGCGGATCCAGGCGCGATGGTTCGTCCGCAGCCGCGGGGCGTGTGTACGCAGCGGCCAGCGCACCCAGCTCGCGGTCGACGTCGGCGCGCCGTGCGCCGAGAAGGCGCGGATCGTTCGTCGCGATCGCGTGCGTCACGGCTGCGATCGCATCGGCGGCCGCGTCCGGCCCCTGTCCGAGCTCCGGCGCGGCGGCGTCGCCCGCGAAGAACCGCGCGCCACGGACGATCACGTCCGGGGCTCCTCCGTCGGACAGTACCGCGAGGACGTCACGATCCCGCTCGAGCGCCGCGAGGCGGGCGTGCTGCGCCTCCTCGAGCAGGAAGCGGTCGGCGAAGCGGCGCCGCAGGCGCTCACGGACGTCGGCGTCGACCGCGACGGTCCGCACGTGCAGCGCGCGATTCTCGAGGCGGGTGTACTGATGGACGAAGGCCGCGTAGTCGTCGCGGTGCAGGCGCAGCAGGCCGCCCGGGTGGTGCTGGAAGTGGTAGGTCTCGTCGCCGAAGCGGATCGCGACGTGCCCGCCGCTCGACGAGCCTTCGTTCGCCTCGACGTGCAGGTAGTCGAAGGTCGCGTCCTGCGCTGCCGCCGGCGCGGCAACGAGCAGCAGGGCGCAGGCGAGGGCCGCACGCATCGCGTGCGGCTCAGCCCGCGTAGCCGCGCTCGATCGCGTCGCGCTTCGCGCGGTCGCTGCCCGCGAGCCCGTCGACGAGTGCCGTGCGCTTCGCGGACGGCGCGTCGGCGGCGCGGAGCCCTGCGCCCACTCCGGTCCACGTCGCGGCGGACGCCTCCCAGTCGCTGATGCCGTAGCGCTGCGCGACGGTCGCGAGTCCGCGCTGGAACGACGCGACGTCGCCGCCGTCGCGCACCCACGCGGCGGTGTAGCCGCGCACGTCGTCGCGATACGAGGTCTCCTTCTTGTCGGCCTTGTCGTCGCTGGACGGCGAGCTGCTGGTGCTCGAGTCGGAGCTGCTCGCGCTGCTGCCGGTGGACGAGTCGGAGATGCTCTTCGAGCTGTACGAGAACGAGCAGCCGCCGATCGCCAGCAGGGAGATCAGCAGTGCCGCGCCCGCGAAGCGCATCGGAACGAGTGGTGCCATGGAATCCTCCTCCTCGGTCGCCGGTGACGGCGGGCGACCGCTGCCGTCCATAGCGCGCACGGCGGCGCGGCGCTCGCGGCGGTGTACCGGGATCGAACCGCGCCGCGCGCGACGCTCAGCGCAGCCGGGCGATGGCGTCGCGGATCGACGCGAGCAGCGCGGGCCGATCCGCGAGCCACGCGCTCCACGCGGCCGCATCCGCGAGCGAATCGTCGAGCGCGATCAGCCGCGGCGTCGCGTCGCCGGCGCACGCGACGAAGCCGATCGCGTCGCCCTCGCCGACACCCGCCCAGCCGGTGAAGGCGTGCGCACGGACGCGCAGCAGCGGCACCAGGACGAGTGCGCCGCATGCGATCGCGACGCCCGCGACCACGTCCTCCTCACGCCGCAAGCGACCCTCCGGCGGCGCGGCCCGCATCGCTGGCGTCGGCGGGTGCGCGGCGTCGCAGCCGCTCGCCGAGCAGGACGAGCAGCGTGCGCAGCGGCTGGACGCGCAGCTCGAGCTCGACGTCGGCCGCGAGGCGGTCCTCGGCGTCCCAGCGCGGCTGCACCGCGAAGCGGCCGGTCGGATCGAGGAGCGTCGCGAGCGCGCACAGGAAGCCGTAGGCGCGGCCGGTCTCGCCGACGTCGTGCAGCGCGAACTCGAGCCAGCCCTCGAGGCGGGCGACGCGCAGCGCGCCCCGCTCGACGAGCCGACGCACGACGGCGACGCCGTGCTCGAGATCGAGCAGCCGATCGCGCAGCCCGCGACGCGGCTTCGGCGTGGGGCTTGCCGGTGTCTTCGTCCGCGCAGCGCCTGCGGGAGAAGGCCCCGGCGGCGCAGGCTGCGGCTGTGCGGCGAGACGCGGAACGGACGGGGCGCCCGGGGCGGGCAGCGTCAAGCGCCGATGGCGGCTGCCGTGCAGCACCAGCAGGCGCCACGACAGCGCGACGTCGATGCCGGCGTCGGTGTCGCCGGATGCGTGCAGGACGACCCGTGCCGGCAGCAGCAGGAGCAGCAGGAGGACGGCGAGCAGTGCCGCCGCGATGGCGATCGCGACGCTCAGCTCTCGGTGTCTCCGTCGCCCTTCGGCTTGGCGTCCTCGGCCGGCAGCGCGCGCGCGGCGTCGCCGACCGGAAGCCCGAGCTGGCTCAGCACGCTCGGCAGCAGCTCGAACGCGCGCAGGACGGTTGCTCCGCGCGAGTCCTTCAGCGACAGCAGCTGCGCCTGTCCCTCGCCGTTGACGACGATGAAGGCCTGCGGGTCGACCGTGAGCCCGCCGCCGACCGCCGTCGACTCGAGTCCGTTCACGTGCGCGGCCGGCGCGGGCCGCGTCCCGGCGGCGCCCGTGCCGAAGCCGAGCGTCACCTTGTTCACCGGGATGATCGTCGAGTTCCCGGAGCGGATCGGCGCCCCGACCACGGTCTCCGACACGGAGATCTCCTTCATGCCCGACAAGAGCGCGGTGATCAGCTTCGACACGTCCATGGCCTCCTCCTCCGTCCGCGGCGGAGTGTGCCGCTTTCGGTCCGGCGAGGAAAGGGCGCGACGCTTGCTTTGCGAGCCCCGAGCCGGGATGTTCGCCGAGGGAGGGCGCCCGGCGGCGCGACGGGGAAGACGGTGCAACGACAAGCCAAGGTATGGCTCGCGATCCTCGGCGGGAGCCTCGTGCTGCTCTGGCTGCTGAGCAACATCCTGCTGCCGTTCGTGCTCGGGATGGCGATCGCCTACTTCCTCGATCCGGTCGCCGACCGCCTGCAGCGGCTCGGGCTGTCGCGGACGTTCTCGGCGGTGATCATCATCGTCGGCTTCTTCATCCTGGCGACGCTCGGCCTCGTGCTGCTGCTGCCGACCGTGATCGAGCAGGTGGTCGGCCTCGTCGCGCGCCTGCCGCAGTACTTCTCGGCGCTCTTCGACCTCGGACGCTCGCTCTGGGAGCGCACGATGTCGATGCTCGACCCGGCGCAGGTGAACCAGCTGAAGACGCCGTTCGCGTCGGCGGTGCAGCGCCTTACCGAGCTGCTGGCAGGGTTCCTGAACGGCGTGTTCGACCAGAGCCTGCGCATCGTGAACGTCCTGACTCTGCTGTCGGTGACGCCGCTGGTGGCGTTCTACCTGCTGCGCGACTGGCCGAAGGTGCTCGAGACCGTCGACGGCTGGCTGCCGCTCGAGCACGCGCCGACGATCCGCGAGCAGGCGCGCGCGATCGACATGGTGCTGGCAGGCTACGTGCGCGGCGTCGCGACGGTGTGCCTCACGCTGGGCACGTTCTACGCGGTCGCGCTGAGCGTCGTCGGGCTGAATTTCGGATTGACGATCGGCCTCATCGCGGGCGGGATCTCCTTCATCCCGTACGTCGGGACCTTCGTCGGCCTGGTCACGTCCGCGGGGGTTGCCGCGGTGCAGTTCTGGCCGGACTGGGTGATGATCGCGGTGGTGCTCGGCGTGTTCTTCACCGGGCAGATCCTGTCGGACTACGTGCTCACGCCGCGGCTCGTCGGCGACCGCATCGGGCTGCACCCGCTGTGGGTCATCTTCGGACTCTTCGCGGGCGGCGCCCTGTTCGGCTTCCTCGGTATCCTCATCGCGATGCCGGTGTGCGCCGCGATCGGCGTCCTGACGCGCTTCGCGATCGCGCAGTACAAGGAGTCGGAGCTCTACCTCGGCGAGGAGTCGGGGCGCCCGCCGCTGGTCGTCGCGCCCGGCGCTCGGGACGCCGTGACCGGAGTGCGCAGCGGGCCGGCCGAGCGGTCCCCGTCCGACGCGCCGGCGGCCGCGGTCGAAGGTGGATCTCGCTGAGCTGGTCCTCACCCCGACGGGTGAGGGAGTCCGGCTGCGCCTCCGCGTGACCCCCGGGGCCCGCCGCGACGGACTGGTCGGCGCGCACGGTGACGCTCTGAAACTCGCGGTCCGCGCCGCGCCCGAGAAGGGACGCGCCACCGAGGCCGTTCTCCGCGTGCTGGCGGACGCGCTCGGCATTCCGGCACAGCAGGTCGCGCTGGTCGTGGGCGGCGCGAGCCGCGACAAGATCGTCTCGGTGCGCGGGCTTGCGCCCGAGGAGATCCGCGCACGGCTCGCGGCGGCGATCGGGTCCACCGGTTCGCGCGGGCGCGGGTCGCACGGTTGACGCGATCGGGCAAGTTTCGCGCGCCGATGACTGCGAAAAGATGCTAGGGTTCCGGCCCGAAGCGTCACCACATGGCCCCCGAACGCAGCATCGCCTTTCTCAAGGACCCCGCACTTCGGTGCGGGGCGTGTGCAGCCGATGCGCCGATGGGCGCGCGGTTCTGCCGGCGTTGCGGACAGCCGCTCGGCCAGGACGCGCCGGCGGCGCGCGAGCCGGACGCGCAGCGCGCGGAGCACAAGCAGGTCACGGTGATGTTCGCCGACGTGCAGGGCTCGATGACGCTGTCGGAGCGGCTCGATCCCGAGGAGTGGTACCGCATCGTCACGCGCTTCTTCGTCATCATGGCGGAGGGCGTGCAGCGCGTCGGCGGCGTCGTGAACCGCTTCACCGGCGACGGCATCATGGCGCTGTTCGGCGCGCCGGTCGCGCTCGAGGACCACGCGCAGCGTGCCTGCTACGCGGCGCTGCGACTGCGCCATGCGCTCGACCGCTACTCGGGCGAGCTGCGCGAGACCCGCGGCGTCGACCTCGCGGTGCGCATCGGCATCCATTCGGGCGACGTGGTCGCGGGCCCGCTCGGACGGCAGGGCCGCGGCGGCTACACGGCGCTCGGGCCGACGGTGCACCTCGCCTCGGAGATGGAGCGCATCGCGACGCCGGGGCGCATCTTCGTCTCCGAGAGCACCGCGCAGCTCGTCGAGGGGTACTTCCGTCTCGCCGATCGCGGTCAGCCGGGCCGCACGCGCGGCGTGATCGGACGCGTCTACGAGCTGGTCGGCGTCGGCAGCTACTCGACGCGCCTCGAGCGTTCGCGTTCGCGCGGCCTGCTGTCGTTCGTCGGACGCGGCCGCGAGATGCGCGAGCTCGAGAACGGGCTCGAGGCGGCGCGCTCCGGGCGCGGCGCTGCGATCGGCGTGCGCGGCGAGGTCGGCGTCGGCAAGAGCAGGCTGTGCGACGAGTTCCTCGCGCAGTGCGCGCGCGACGGCGTCGGCGTGTTCCGCTGGCGCGTCCTGTCGCATCTGCGGGGGACGCCGTATCTGAGCCTCGTCGCGGAGCTGCGACGCCTGTTCTCGCTCTCGCCCGACGATCAGGGCGCCGGGCGGCGCGTTCTGCACGAGCGCCTCGCCGCCTTGGGCCCCCGGGGCGACGAGCGCCGCGCCCTTCTTCGAGCGGTTGCTCGGCGTCGCGTCCGATTCGCAGCCCGCGGCCGACCCCAATGATCCGCCGCATGCGCCTGATGCCGAACGCGTTCCTCGCGGCGATGGACACCGGCAAGCGGCCGTGGTGCTCATCGAGGACGCGCACGGGCTCGACGAGGCCAGCCCCCAGAATCGTGGAGCTCGCCTCGATGCCGTCGCCGGCACGCGTGTCCTGCTGCTGCTGAACTCGTCCGAGTTCAGCGGCCCGGTGTTCCGCCATGCGGAGATCGCGCCGCCGCCGCTCGGGCCGCGCGCCGCCAACGAGCTGTTGCCGCGTCTCCTCGGCGACTCCGAGACGCTGGCGGATCTTCGCGCCTGGAGACCTGGGAGCGCAGCCACGGCAACCCGTTCTTCATGGAGGAGCTGGTGACGATGCTCGCCGACACCGGTGCGCTGATCGGTGTCCGCGGTGCGTATCGTCCGGGCCTTGAATCGAGGCCGCGCGACGCTGCCGTCGTCGTTGCAGGCACTGCCCGAGTCGCGCATCGACTTCCTGGAGCGCGCGAGAATGTGCTGCAGGCGGCGTCGGTGCTCGGCCGCACGTTCTCGCCGGACCTGCTGTACCGTGTCCTGAGCCTGCCCCGCGAGGATACCGACGAAGCCGTGGCTGCGCCCTCGAGGGGGACTTCATCACCGCGCGGCCGGCGCCCAGACGAGTACGCGTTCCGCCACCTGGATGATGCAGGAGCAGTGCGCCGCGAGTCAGGTGAAGGAGGATCTCGCCGCGGCGCACGCGCGGGTCGCCCGTGCGTGCACGGAGATCTACGCGGAGCGCCTCGACGAGCGCGCTGCGCTGATCGCGCACCACTGGGGAGCACGCGGGGGAACTTCCGCGAGGCCGTGCGGGTGCGCAGCGAGCCGCCGCGGGTCGGGCAGCGCAACCTCGGCGAAGGCCTGCGCGCGGATGGCGGCGGGTGTTCGCATTGCTCGAGCGGTGCGCCCGCGTCGCGCGGGATCGACGAGATGGCGATCGTGCGGCGCGCCGCCGGATATCCTCGAGCTCGGCGCGCGCAACCTGCATGCCGCCGCACGAGCTCGAGCAGGTCTTCGAGGAAGGCAACGCGCTGCTGGCGCGCGTCGAGCGACCTGGGCTGCGGGCGGCGCTGTACACTGCGTACGTTCAGGCGCGCGCGTTCGTCGGCGACCGACGAGGCCCTCGCGCTGTCGCGCGAGGCGGTCCGTGCGGCGGAGGAAGCGAACGATCCGCATCGCCTGCTCGGATATCGTGGCCGTGCTGGTCTTCGCGCTGATGAACTCCCGTGAGTTCGAGGTCTTCAGACGCTGACGCGCTCGTCCTGGAGCCCGCACGCCCGTGGCAGGCGCGTGGCGCGGAAGGCGGCCCAGATCCACTGGGGTTCCGGGGTCACGCTGCGCGTGCTGTCGGGAAACCCTCGGCGCGCGCGACGACCTCGCGATCGCGGCCGACGCGGCCTGGCAGTCGGGGCGACGTCGAGACCTCTGTCGCTGTATTCGCACGCCCCGAGTGTCGCGCTGGTCCTCGGCGAGAACCTGGCCGAGGCCTGGTCAAGGCGCAGCGCTCGGTGGAACTCGTCGAGTACCTCGGCACGCCGTACGGGCGCGTGTTCGCGTATGCGGCGCTCGGTCTCGCGCAGATCTGCATGGGCGATGCGCGCATGGCGTCCCGTGTCCTGCACGGCGCGCTGCTGCCAGCGCGCGACCACCGGGTCGGGCTGCAGCACGAGAGCGTTCTGCTCGCCGGCCCTCGCGTGCGCGACACTGCTGCAGCGGCGAGGTCGCGTGCACGCGGTTTCGTCGCAACGAGGCGATGCACGTGGCGCGGCAGCGCGGCGCGCGCCGCGCGAGTCGATGACGGCCCTGGAGCGCGGCTGATCCTGCTGCAGGCGAAGGCGGCGCCGCGGTGGCGGAAATCGAGGCCTACCAGCGTCCTCGCGCTCGGCGCGAGCCATGGCCTCACCAGCTACGCCGCGATCGCGCGCTATCACCCGCGACTGTCGCCGAGCTTCCTCGGGGATCAGCGGCAGAGGCCGCAGCGAGCCTGGCGTGCGCGTGCGGAGTTCGAGGCGATGGGCGCGGTGGGCTGGGTGCGGCGGACGACCGCCGCCTGAACGGGCTGGGCTACCGGAATGAGCGCGGCGAGCCGTCCCTGGCATGACCGGCATGAAGAGCGGCGAGACCCTGCGCGCAGCCTGGAGCGCACGCCGGGCGCCGTCGACGAGGGGCGGCTGCGGCTGCTGTACGAGCTGGGCTGCGCCTTCGCGGAGCGCACCGAGCTCGACGAGCTGATCCTGCTCGTGGCGGCCGGTGCCGCGAGGCGCTGCGCGCATGGCGCGGCCGTGCTGTTGCTCGACCCGAAGACCGACGAGCTCTACTTCCGTACGTGGCGCAGGAGCGGCCGTCGGTCGCGGCGGAGCTGTTGCGCACGCGCTTCCCGGCGCACCCTCGGCGTCGCGGGAAACGTCCTGCAGTCGGGACGCGCGCGCGTCGACGACGCATCGGCAGCGCCGCAGTTCTACCGCCAGGCCGACTGGCGCACGAACTCGCGCACCGGACTGATGCTCACTGGTGCCGCTGTCGACGCGCCACGGATGCATCGGCGTCATCCAGGTCGTGAACCAGCGCGGCGGACGGCGCTTCTCCGACGAGGACCTGTCGTTCCTCGAGATGCTCGCCGCGAGCGTCTCGGTCGCGATCGAGAACGCGCCCTTACGCGTACATGCGCGCCTTCGCACGCCGACCTCCAGGAGCAGGTCGCGTCGCGCTCGCCAGGACCCCGCACGGTACTGATCGCCTGGCGGAACATCGTCGGCTCGAGCAAGCCATGCGCGAGGCCGTGCGGCCTGGGCGAGCGCGGCGGCGTCGCTGATCGCGGTGCCGATCGAGGGCGACCGGAACCGGCAAGGAGCTCGGCGGCGCGGCATCCACGACGCGAGGCCTGGCGCGCGGCGCGCGCCGTTCGTGGCGATCAACTGCGGCGCGCCTACCAGACGCTTCTCGGTGCCGAGCTGTTCGCCGGGTCACCGGCGCGGCGCGTTCACGGCGCGGTCTGTGGGACTGCCAGGACAATGGAGGCGGCGGCGGGCGGCACGATCCTGCCCTCGACGAGGTCGGCGAGCGCTCTCGATGCAGGTCGGCTTGCTGCGTGTCCTGCAGGAGAGCGAGATCCTGCCGGTCGGCGAGACGCGCGTGCGCGGAAGGTCGACGTGCGCGTCATCCTTGCTGACGAACCGCGATCTGCAGGCCGAGGTGAAGCGCGGCGCCTTCCGCTGGATCTACCACTGGCTCGCCGGATTCCTGATCCTTCTGCCGGCGCTGCGCGAGCATCGAGGACGCCGCGGCACTCGCGGCGTTCATTCACGGGGATCGGCGCGCGCCTCGACGTGGCCTGATCGGGATCGACCCGGCGGCCTCGACCTGCTGGTGCGGCTCGACCTGGCCCGGTAACGTCCGCGAGCTGGTGGACTGATCGAGCCGTGCCGTGGCACTGCTCGGGACCGGGCTGCGCATCCGGCGCGAGCACCTGTCGGACAAGCCGGCAGGGCGCGGCGCCGTCGGTCCACGTGCAGCCGCTGCCACCCCCGCCGGCACGTCCGCGGCGGGTGGCGCCGGGCGCCGTCGCGGACGCCCGGCGCCGCGGCGCGCGACGCGCACGGTGCCGTTGCGCGAGGCGTGCGGCATTCGAGGAGCGCTACATCGAGGACGCCGCGCGCGCACGGCGCACGCATGCGCGCGGCGGCGACGCTCTGGTCTGTCCCGGGCGATGCTGCACAAGCGCCTGCGCGTGATGCGCGGACGCTGGCGTAGTCGCGGCGCCCAGCGGGTCAGGCGCAGGGAACGCGTCGAACAGGCGCTTGACGGTCGGGCGGTGAGGCGCGCGGTTGTACGCGTCGCCGGCCTTGCGGATCAGCTCGGCCTGGGTCGGGTAGGGATGATCACGCTCGCCAGCGTGCCCAGCCTGATCTGCCCACGATCGCGAGCGCGAGCTCGCCGATCATCTCGCCTGCATGGCGCGCGACGATCGTGCCGCCGACGATCTCGTCGCCGCCCTTGCGGACATGGATCTCGACGAAGGTAGTCCTCCTCGCCGTCGGCGAGCGCGCGGTCGACGTCGCGCATGTGCACCCGTGAAGGTGTCCACCGCGATCCTGCGCCTCGGCCTCGTAGCGTACAGCCCACGTGATCTGGCCAGGTACCACGGCATGGAGGCGCCGAGAGCTTCTTCCTCCCGAAGAAGAGCGCGTTCTGGATGACGACCTGCGCCGCGAAGTCGGCGGCGGGGGTGAACTGGTGCGCGCAGACGTCGCCCGCGGCGAAGATGCGGCGGATTGTCGCGCAGATGGCCGTCGACGTACACCAGGCTGCGCGTCCAGGCGACGCCGATGCGGTCGAGGGCCGAGCCCGCGACGTTCGGTGCGCGCCCCGCGCCGACCAGGATCGCGTCGACGACGGTCTCGCCGTGCGCGCGTCGCCGGAGGTCCACGAGCAATTCCTCGCACCGCCGCGCCGCGCGATTCCGGTGATCGTCGCGCTGAGCGCGAGGCGGATGCCGTCGCGCACACGAACGCCTGCTGCATGACCGCCGCGGCGTCGGGATCTCGCGGTTCAGCACGTGCGGCGAGTCGTGCAGCAGGACGACCTCGCTGCCGAGACGCGGAACGCCTGCGCGAGCTCGCAGCCGATCGGGCCCGCGCCGATCACGGCGAGGCGCGCCGCGGCAGTTGCGGTGAGCGTGAACACGCCCGTTCCTCGTCAGGTAGCCCGCTTCCTCGGCCAGGCCCGCGATCGGAGGTGCGGCGGCGCGCCGTCGCACTCTACGGCGCGCCGGAGTGCAGCGCGCGACCGCCGCCGACCTCGATGAAGCTGTCCGCGGACGCGAAGCGCGCCGTGCCGAGGAAGACGTCGACGCCGAGCTCGTCGCGGAAGCGTCGCGCGGAATCGTGGTGCGAGATGCGCGCGCGGATGCGGCGCAGCCGCTCCATGACCGCGGCGTTTCGGCGGACGGCGTCGGCCGCGGGGAAGCCGAGCCCGGCCGCACCACGCACGTCGCCGACCACGCGACGAGCGGATCAGGCATTTCCTGATGGCACGCATCCGACGCCCAGGCAGTCGCCGCCCATCAGTTGGGCCTCGACCAGCGCGATCTTCGCGCCGAGACCCGCGGCGCCGGCGGCGGTGACGAGCCTGGCGGTGCCCGCGCCGAGGACGACCAGGCTGTAGCGGCCTGTCGGCTCGGGGTTCGCCTCGTCGGCGGATGGACTCCGCGAGGTGAGCTCGCGGTCGGCAGCGTCGTCGGGCAGGCGAGGGCCGGCGTGCAGGGTGAAGGCTGGTCCGGCTGTGCTCACTCGCCTGCTCCGTCCTTCCGGCGCGTCGCGCCCGCCCACGCGGACCGCATCCTTGAATCACGCGTCCATCCCCGACACTTCTTGATCGTTCCCCCGGCTCTTCGCCACGAGCCGCCGAGCGTATCACGCTGCATGCGACACCGCGCAAGGCCCAGCGCATCGGATGCGAGGCGGTTTCATCCGCAACGGCAGCCTGGGGGCAAATGGGGTACTGCTGGAGTCCTGTTCGCCTCGTGCCGATGAAACACTGTCGGTCGGGCATCCTGCTGGAGAGTGCGCAATAGCGAATCCGTTGGTTGAGGTTCAGAAGTTCGGTCAGGAGCATCTGGTACGACAACATCCGCCGCGGAATCATCACCTCCGGGCAGCTCCAGTCGATGGTCGACAACGACGGTTCAAGCTGGGCATCACGTCGAACTGGGCGATCTTCGAGAAGGCGGTCGTCGGCAGCCACGACTACGACCAGGCGATCAAGGCGCTGGTCGGGCAGGGCGTCGCGTCGTCGGTGGACGTCTACGAGCGGCTCTGCCATGGAGGATATCCAGTGGGCCGCCGACGTCATGCACCCGCGCATGAGCGCACCAACGGCCGTGACGGCTATGCGGAAAGCTCGAGGTCGCGCCGTCGCTCAACACACCAAGGGTACCGAGTACGCGCGCCGCGCGGGCGACCATCGGCCGCGAACGTGCTGACCGTCTCCGCACGCCCGAGGGCATGCAGGCGATCCAGACCCTGATCGGCGAGGGCATCAGCATCAACGTGACGCTCCTGTTCGCGGTCGACGCCTACGCCGCGAGGCCTGCGCGAGGCGTACATCGCGGGCCCGAGAAGTACGTCCAGAGCGGCCGCAACCTGCAAGGTCGCGCGTCGAGCTTTTCATCAGCCGCATCGACACGCTGGTCGACGAGCGGCTCAAGGCGTCGCCGACAAGGCGGGCGACGCCGCGAAGAAGCAGATCGAGGACTCTACGGCAAGGTCGCGATCGCCAACGGCATCGTCGCCTACGAGCTACAAGCGCATCATCGCGGGCGATCGCTGGAAGGCGCTGGCGGCGCGTGCGCCGCAGATGCAGCGTGCGCTGTGGGCGAGCACCAGCACGAAGAACCCGGCCTACCCGAAGACCATGTACGTCGACGACCTGATCGCGCCGAGCACTGCCGTCAATACCATCCCCGAGGAGCATCTTCGTCGAGTACCGCAAGAGCGCAAGCCGCACGCGTGGCTCTGGTCGCCGACTGGACGAAGACGCTCGCCGCCGCGAAGGAGACGATGAAGTCCTCGAGGCCGTCGGCATCTCGATGAAGGACGTGACCGACACGCTGCTCAAGGAAGGCATCAAGAAGTTCATCGATCCCTTCAACGAGCTGATCGACTCCATCGAGAAGAAGCGCCGGACGCTCCAGGCTCCTCCTTGAGTCCGCCCGCGGCGTCGAACGCTGCCGGCGGGGTGACCCGGCGGTGGTGGAGAGGTGGCGAGACGATGGCGCAGCAGACGGACGCGCGGAGAAGGGCGGGCGGCGGCAGGCCCGGTGTGCGGCCCGGCGCGCGTCGGCGCCCCGCTGCACGTCGGGTTCGAGGCCAGCGAGCTGGTGATCGGCGGACTGTCGATCGACTCACCTGCATCAACACCATCCGCACGCTGTCGATGGACGCCGTGCAGGCGGCGAACTCGGCATCCGAACGCCGATGGCGCTCGCGCCTGTCGCATACGCTGGGTGTGGCAGCGCTACCTCCGCTTGATCCTGGAGGATCTGGATCTGGCCGAACCGCGACCGCTCGCGGTGGCCACGAATGCCGCCTCGATGCTGTCTACTCGATGCTGCACTTGACGGGGTCAAGGCGGTCAACGCGAGTACGAAAGCGTCGCGCTGCCGGTCACGCTCGATGACCTGAAGCGCTTCCGCCAGCTCGACTCGAAGTGCCCGGGTCATCCCGAGTACCGCTGGACGTTCAGTCGAGACCACGACCGCCTGCTCGGGCAGGGCGTGGCGACCAGCGTGCTCGGCATGGCGATCGCCGGCAAAGTGGATGGCGTCGTAGCTCAATCGCCCCGCTACACGATGTTCGACTACGACGGTACGCCGCTCTGCGGCGACGGCTGCCCCATGGAGGGCATCTCGAACGAGTGCGGCGTCGCTCGCGGGGCACCCGCGTCTCTCGAACTCTGCTGGATCTACGATAACAACCACATCACGATCGAGGGCCACACCGTGCCTGCGTTCAGCGACGACGTCGCGACGCGCTTCGTCGGCCTGGCTGAACGCTCGCGCGTCGGCGACGCGAACGACCTCGAGGATGCTGTCGCGCGCCATCGACGTCTTCATGGGCGACCAGCGACCGGACTGACGCTGATCATCGTCGATAGCCACATCGGCTGGGGCGCGCCGAACAAGCAGGACACGTCGGCGGCGCACGGCGAGCCGCTCGGCGAGGACGAGATCCAGGCCGCGAAGCGCACCGCTGGCTGGGCCTGAGGACGCGAAGTTCTATTCCGCCCGCGCGAGGAGTTCGCGCGCGGCATCGGCAAGCGCGCCGTACGCTGCGCGACGAGGATGGCGTCGTTCAAGCGCTACCGGAAGCAGTTCTCAGTGGCTCGCTGACCAGCTCGACCTGCGCCGCAGCACCGCCGGCTGCCCGCATTGCCGACAAGGACTCGCCGGTCTTCCCGCCGGACCAAGGGCTCGCGACCCGCGACTCGTCGGGCAAGGTGCAGAACGCGCCTGCGAAGAACCTGCCGTGGCTGATCGGCGGCGCGGCGGATCTCGCACCGTCGACCTCGCGACGCGCTTGACGTTCGACGGCGCCGGCGACTTCGAGGCCGGTTCCTACGGCGGACGCAACATGCACTTCGGCATCCGCGAGGGCACGCGCCATGGGCGCGTGCTCAACGGCATGAGCCTGTCGAAGGTCTGTCCGTTCGGCTCGGGCTTCCTGATCTTCTCCGACGAGCGGGCCGTCCCGCGATCCGGCTCGCGGCGCTGATGGAGATTCCGGTCGTTCACGCGTTCACGCACGACTCGATCGGACTCGGCGAGGACGGTCCGACGCACCAGCCGGTCGAGCAGCCGTCGCTGCGCGCGATTCCGGACTGATCACGATCCGTCCGGGTGATGCGAACGGGAGGTGACGGAGGCGTGGCGCGTGGTCTCCAGGCAGCTGCGGCACGATCCGGCGCTGCCGGATCCTGGAGCCGCTGCACCCCGCTTGACGCCGGACTGCGTGAAGTTCGCGCCGGCCAGCGGCCTCGCGAAGGAGGGCGTACGTGCTCGCGGGCACGCGAGCGGCGGCTCGGAAGACGCCCGAGGTGATCCCCATTTGAACCGGGTGCAGCGAGGTCTCGCTCTGCGTCGAGGCGTACCAGCGGCTCGTCGCCGACGGCGTGCGCGCGCGTCGCCGGCATGCCGTCGCGGAGCTCGAGCGCCGCAGCGCTACTGGGTGACGGCGTGCTGCTGCCCGAGGTGACGGTACGCGTGTCGGTCGAGCAGGCGTCGACGTTCGGCTGGGAGCGCTGGTCGGCTCGACGGGCGCGACGATCGGCATGCGCACCTTCGGTGGCGTCGGCGCCGATCAAGGATCTGGTGCAGAAGTTCGGCTTCACCGTCGACGCCGCGGTCGCGGCCGCGCTCGAGCAGGCCGACGCCGCGCAGCCGGCGGAAGGCGGAAGGTGCCGAAGACGGCGGGCGCGCCGTGGCGAAGAAGGTCGCTGCGGGCGGGAAGAAGCCGGCCGCGCGCGGATGCGCGAAGGCCGGGCGGCGGCACGCTGGGCGAGCGGCACGCCATGACGGGCAGCGAAGGAGGTAATCGTGCAGCTGGGGATGATCGGTCTGGGTCGATGGTCAACATCGTCAAGCGCTCGATGCGCGCCGGGCATACCCGCGTGGTGTACACCTTGAACGCCAAGGCGGTCGCGGATCTCGGCCGGCGAAGGCGCGATCGGCGTCGTCGCTCGACGAGTTCGTGCAGAAGCTGGAGAAGCCGCGCGCGACGTGGATCATGGTCCTCGCGGCGGTCACCGAATTCGGTGATCAACGACCCGGCCGAAGCACTCGAGAAGGGTTATCGTCATCGATGGCGGCAATCGCGCCCGTGACGACCGACGCTGCGCGAAGGAGCTGCAGCCGAAGGGCCTGCACTACGTCGATCGCGGGAACGAGCGGGGTGTCTGGGTCTCGACCGCGGCTACTGCCTGATGATCGGCGGCGAGAAGCACAGATCGTCGAGCACCTCGATCCGATCTTCCGCACGATCGCGCCCGGTCGCGGCACCATCGAGCGCACCGCGGGGTCAGCGAGAAGCTCGGCGGCACCGCCGAGGACGGCTACCTGCACTGCGGTCCGGCCGGTGCGGGCCACTTCGTCAAGATGGTCCACACCATCGAGTACGGCATCATGGCCGCGTTCGCCGAAGGCTTCGATCCTGAAGAGCGCCGACATCGACACGCGCCCGACGGCGGTGGATGCCGAGACGGCGCCGCGCATGAACCACGACCTCGACTACACGATCAACGTGGCCGACGTCGCGGAGGTTCAGCGCCGCGGTGGCAGCGTCGTCGGCTCGTGGTTGCTCGATCTCGCGGCGATCGCGCTCGCGAAGAGCCCTGACCTCGAGGAGTTCAGCGGCCGCGTCCGACTCGGCGAGGGACGCCGACGATCATGGCGGCGATCGAGGAGGCGGTGCCGTGCGAGGTGCTCGGCTCCTCGGCGCTGTACTCGCGCTTCCGCTCGCGGCAGGACCACGTTCGCCGAGAAGGTGTGCTCCGCGATGCGCTACCAGTTCGGCGGCACCGAGCGTCCGACCGGAGGCTGATGTCCGCGACGCCGGCCGCGGGCGGCCGCGAACTGGATGAGCGCTGCCCTGACAGGAGACCACGATGGCGGAAGCCGAGGACGTGCACCTCGCACCCTGAGCCTCGGGCGGATCACGCCCGAGCTCAACACGGCCGGTGATCTTCGGCGCGCGGGTGACCACGCGCCGCAAGCTGCTGCTGGCGGTGTGGAACCTGAAGCTCGACGGTCTCCCGCCGGAGAACTTCGCGGTATCGGCCTTGACGCGCCGCGACTGGGACGATCAGGCGTTCCAGCGGGTGCGAAGGAAGCGGTGGCTAAGTACTCGCGCCGCAAGCTCGACGAGGCGAAGTGGCCTGAGTTCGAGAAGGGCCTCTTCCAATTCGGAAGGGCGCGTTCGACGATCCGGAGGCGCACGCGGAGCCAGGCGAAGCTCGACGAGATCGACGGCGAGCGCGGCATCCTGGGGAACCGCGCCGCCCACGCCATCTCGATCCCGCCTGCTGCTCGACCGCGACCTGCGTCGACCAGCTGGGAAGGCCGGGCCTGTCGAGTCGCCTGATCCCGATCGTCCCTTCACGCGCATCATCGTCGAGAAGCCGATCGGGCACGACCTCGAGAGCGCCGCGCATCAACGACGACGTCGCGCGCGTGTTCGACGAGAAGCAGGTCTTCCGCATCGACCACTATCTCGGCAAGGAGACCGTGCAGAGCCTTCCTGGTGGCCGCGCTTCGCGAACTCGATCTTCGAGCCGCTGTGGAACCAGGTGGCATCGATCACGTGCAGATCACGGTGTCCGAGGAAGAGGCGGCCGGCACGCGCGCCGGCTACTACGAGGAGGCGGCAGCGCTGCGCGACATGGTGCAGAACTACATCCTCCAGCTCCTCTGCCTGACGGCGATGGAGCCGCCCTGGTCGATGTCGGCCGACGTCGTGCGCGACCAGAAGATGGTGTGCTGAACTGCCCGCGGCCGATCCTCGCCGACGCGCGGATCGACGAGCACGTCGTGCGCGCGCAGCATGGTCCGGGCAAGCACCACGGCAACGAGGTGCCGGGCTACCGGCGCGAGGATCGCGCTGGGTCGGACTCGACCACTTCGAGACCTACGTCGCGATCAAGGCGTGGATCGACAACTGGCGCTGGGCCGGCGTGCCCTTCTACCTGCGCACCGGCAAGGCGCTGCCGGGAAGCGGGCGAGCGAGATCGTGCGATCCAGTCTCGCCGGTGCCGTCGATTCTCTTCAACGCACAGGCGGGCCGCGCTCGAGTCAACGCTGGTGCTGCGCATCCGGCCCGACGAGGGCCTGTCGCTGCAGATCGTCACCAAGGCGCCGGGTCCGCGGGTACGCATCTCGCCGGTGCAGATGGACTCCAGCACGGCGAGGCATTCGGCGACGAGTCGCCTGAGGCGTACGAGCGCCTGCTGCTCGACGTCATGGCCGGCGACGCGACGCTCTTCATGCGACGCGACGCGGTCGAGGCGTCGCGGGCCTGGGTGACCGCATCCTCGACGCGGAAGAAGAGCGGCGCGCGCTGGCTGCCGGAGTACGCGGCCGGGTCGGGACCGGTCGAGGGTGACAGGCTGATCGAGAACGACGGGTCGCAAGTGGCGCGAGGTGTGATCGCTGCGTGAAGGCGGATGGAACGGAGACCATCGTCGCGGCGACCTCGGCGGCACGACGCTGCCTGCGCTGTACCACGAGAAGAACGGACGCTCGCGCTGCTGCGACGCGTCGTATCCCAGTCGCGGTCACCAGATGTTCGAGGAGATCCTCGATGCGTTCCTCGCGGCGGGTCTGGCGTGAGACCATCGATGCGGCGTGCTTCGTCGCCGGTCCCGTCGCCGATGGCCGCGTGCAGACGACGAATCTGCCCTGGCTGCTCGACGAGCGCGCGCTTGCGCGTCGCGGCTCGGCACGCCCCGCGTCAAGCCGCTGAACGACCTCGAGGCGACGGCGCATGGCATGCTGCACCTGCCGCCGTCCGACGTCGCGAGTCTGGCATCTGGGCGACGCCGACGCGTCAAGGCCACATCGCGGTGATCGCCGCGGCATGGCCTCGGCGAGGCGTACTGGGACGGCAAGGACTACCACCTGATCGCCTCGAGGGCGGACACGCCGATCGCGGCGCGCAACGACGACGAGGCCGGACTTCTGCGCTGGCCTGCGCAGAAGGTCGGCGGACACGTGAGCTACGAGCGCGTGCTCTCCGGCCCCGGGCTCTTCAACGGTCACCAGGACGCCTGCGCGACGACGGGGCTGTTCCCGAGTCGGCCGCGCTGAAGGCGGAGCTGCAGGGCGGCGGCGGTGACCCGAGCGCAGCGGCGGTGGTGGTTCCGCGCGCGCGCGCGCGGGTCGCGGCGCGTTGCAGCACGTTGCTGCGCAGACCCGCTGCTCGCGACGGTGCGCTGGATCTCCTTCTGCGAGATCTACGGTGCGGAGGCCGGCAACATGGCGCTGCGCTGCCTGACCGGCGGCGTCTATCCCGGCGGCGGCATCGCGCCATGATCCTGCCCGCGCTGCAACGCCTTCGTGAAGGGCTACCTCGCGAAGGGTCGCTTCGAGAAGCTGCTGCACGACATTCCAGTGCACGCAGCCGCTCGAGGCCGCGCACGGCGCTGCTCGGCGCGGCGAACTTCGCGCTTCGGCTTCGACGCCGGCGCCTGCGGCGCGAGGGCGGCTTGCGGCGCCGCGGCGGCGGCGTCGTCGGCGCTGAGCATGCCGGCCTTGAGGCTCGCGTCGGCGGGCTTGTCGCCGAGCCAGATATCGACAGCGCGCGCATGAAGTCCGCGCCGGGAATCGTGCCCTTCGTCTTGGCCACCGATGATGACCGTCGTGCCGGTGCCGGGGACGTAGTCGAACGACGCCTGCGAGCCCAGGACCAGCGGCTGGTGAAGAAGCCGGAGAACTGGTCGACCTGCGGCTGCATCGACGCGGACGCCGTGTGCGCGAAGCCCTCGGCGCATCGCTCGACCATCTCCACGTCGCGCAGGAACTGCAGCAGCACGCGCTTCGGCTCGTCGGTCTGCACGGCGGCGCTCATGTCGCGGGGTCGGCGTCGCGAGGTAGAGTCCGCCGACGTAGACCTTCACGAAGATGTAGGCGATGCGGACGCCCATGCCGTTCAGCGTCACGCTCTGCCCGCCGACGGGTCGCGGTGTCGGGGAAGGTCACGCCCTGTACGGTCTTCGCGAGCGCGGGTGCGGCGCCGGAGGAGAAGGGCTGCGAGGGTCAGGCACCGTCGTTCGTCGATGCATGGATTCTCCCGTCGAGAGAGCGCGCTCACTTCCACTCTGCTGGATCAGCTTGGCGATCACCGTGCGGGCCCATCCCGGTCTGGTGGTTGGCGCCCACGCCTGCACCGGTCTCGCCGTGGAAGTACTCGTGGAACAGGAGCAGGTCGCGGCGCAGGCCGTCGCGGAAGGTCGATCCGCGCAGGGATGCCACGCCGTCCTCGCCGGGAGTGAAGATGCGCACCAGCCGCT
This sequence comes from Binatia bacterium, assembly GCA_046327915.1. Lineage (GTDB taxonomy): Bacteria > Desulfobacterota > Binatia > UBA12015 > UBA12015 > VGTK01. The sequence continues at coordinate 46,563 of JAXLXO010000012.1, forward strand.
GCGGGCGCCTTGACGCCACCTGCCACAGGTTCATCCGGGTACTGCCCGACTCGCCTGGGAACTCGACCTTGAAGTCGTCGCCGAAGAAGAAGTGGTAGCGCTGCAGCGACTCGATGAGCAGGAAGTTCTCACCGGGAATCAGACCGGTCCGCGCCAACGAGTTGCCGCTGCAGGTGGCTGCGCGACTCGCTGGTTTCGGGTCTACGCGGTGCGTGGTGCCGTCGACCTGCAGTACGCATGCCGGGTGCTCGAGGTGATGGCGCGACAGCGCGCGGATCCCGTACGGCGAGGAACTCGTTCTCGTCGAGCATGTAGTGCAGGACCTGCTTCAGGCGGCGTCGCGTCCCGACCAGCGCCAGCAGTCGCAGCACGCGCAGGTCCGGCGTGGTGAGCGCCTCGGCGTGGTCGCTCAGCTCGGGACGGTTCTCGATGAACTACCGCATGCGCGGCGGCTTGAAGCCGGGCAGGCGGTCGATGGTCTCCGAGTCGAGCGTCTCGACGGCGTAGAGCGGATCAGACCGGCCAGTGAGCGCACCTTCATCGGCTGCCGGTGGCCGTCGGGCAGGGACAGCACGTCGTAGAAGAACTCCGGTCCTCTTGTCCCACAGCTCGACGCCGCTCGCGAGGTTGTTCATCGCGGCAGATGTAGACGAAGTGCTCGGCGAACTCGTCGCGGATGCCGTCCTCGGCGCGCGGTCCCCTGCAGCAGCTCGAGCGCGATCGCGAGCATGCCGAGGCAGTACATGCCCATCCAGCTGGTCGCGTCGCTCTGTCGATGTGTCCGCCCGTCGGCAGCGGCGCCGAGCGGCTCGAACACGCCGATGCGTTGGCTGTCGAGGCCGAGGAAGCCGCCCTGGAAGACGTTGCGGCCCTCGGCGTCCTTGCGATTGACTCCACCAGGGCAGTTCAGCAGCAGCTTGTGGTCACGGCGCTCGAGGAAGTGCCGGTCGCCGGGTATGCCGCCGCGCCGCTTCGCTCCTCGATCTTGTAGACGCCACGCAGCCCACGCGTGCACGGGCGGGTCTTCACGTCGGCGAAGTCTCCACTGCACGCGGGCAGCTGTCCGTTGGGGTGCATGTGGCCACTCGCGCAGCAGCAGGATGAGCTGCTGCTTCGCGAAGTCGGATCGTTCAGCGAGAACGGGATGCAGTGGAAGGCGAGGTCCCAGGCGGCGTACCAGGGATACTCCCACTTGTCGGGCATCGAGATGACGTCCTCGCTGAAGAGGTGCGTCCAGTCGGAGTTGCGTCCGCGCGCAGGATCTTCGTTGCCCTGGCGCGTTCATCGCCTGCAGAGCTTCAGCGCATCACCTCGTAGGCGAACTGCGCCAGTTCATGGCCTCGCTGGAATGCCTGGCGACGGTGGTGCCGTCCGCGGACAGTCCGGGCGGCGGAGCGCGGCGAACTCGTCCGCCTCGGCGCGGCGGAGCGCCAGCGCCTCGTCGAAGCCCGTGGTCAGCGCGTCGGCTGCTCGGCGATCGACGCGTCGTCGGACATGCGCAGGTGGATCTCGCGTGCTTCGCCGGCGGGCACCTGCAGCACGCGGTGGAACGCGGCCTTGGTGCTGCGCCCGAGGGGTCACCGCTTCGCGGTTGCCGTGGATCACGTACTCGTGGAATGCGTCCTTGACGTGCGCCGAGGTGTTCGCCGCCGAAGAGCCTCTGCCAGTTGCTCTCGTTGTTGGTGAACAGCAGCTCGCCGCGCGTGTCGTCGATCAGCCAGCGCGGTCCGTAGTACGCGTGCTCGATCTCGAGCGCGCCCGACGGAAGCGCGCGCACGCAGGGTCGCCGCACGTCGAGAGCCTTCACGACCAGGTGTTGCGGAACCAGACCGTCGGCAGCACGTGCAGCGGTGCTGCGTCCGGACCGCGGTTGGTGGCGACGATACGGATCAGCACGTCCTCGGGCCCCGCCTTCGCGTACTCGATCTCGACGTCGAAGTAGCGGCGGTCCTCGAACACGCCGGTGTCGAGCAGCTCGTACTCCGGCAGGTCGCGGCCGCGGCGCCGGTTCTCCTCCACCAGCTGCGCGTAAGGGAAGGCGCGCTGGGGGTACTTGTAGAGGAAGCGCATGAACGAGTGCGTCGGCGTCGAATCGACGTGGAAGTAGAGCTCCTTCACGTCCTCGCCGTGGTTGCCCTCGTCGGAGCCGAGGCCGAAGAGGCGCTCCTTCAGGATCGGGTCGCGCTCGTTCCAGAGCGCGATCGCGAAGCAGACGTACTGGTGCCGGTCGCAGATGCCGCCGAGCCCGTCCTCGCCCCAGCGATACGTCCGCGAGCGCGCGTGGTCGTGCGGGAAGAAGCTCCACGCGCTGCCGTGCGGGCTGTAGTCCTCGCGCACGGTGCCCCACTGACGGTCGCTGAGATACGGCCCCCAGCGCTTCCAGTTGCGCACGCGCCGGGAATCCTCGTCGAGGCGCGCGAGCTCCGCGACCCCGACGGCCGGCGGCTCCTCGATCTTGCGACGCGGGCTCACCCTCGGCACTGGCTCCGCGGCCACCTATGGCACGGTCCGGGGGACCGGGTCGAGGCTTCGGCGGTCAGGTCCACGGCAGAGAGGCGCGCGTCCCCCAGTACAGGTCGGGGGATTCGGCGAGCGCGCCGAGCTCCTCGCGCAGGCCGGGGGCGAGCACGATCTCCGCGCCGTCCGCGTGCGAGCGCAGCTGCGCGACGGTCGCGGCGCCCGACAGCACGACGTCGGCCCACGGCTCGGCTGCGACGTACGCCACGGCGAGACGGTCGCAGGGGACGCCGGCCTCGAGCGCGAGACGCTCGAGCCGCGAGCGCAGCGCGGCGTCGGCGGGGCGCGTGTTCGCGGGCGTGAGCCGTCCATTCGCGTGCGCTTCCTTGACGATGACGCCGAGGCCCTCCGCGTGCGCGGCCGCGAGGCCGTCGCGCAGAGACGGCTCGAGGACGTTGAACGTCGCCTGCACGACGTCGAAGACGCGCTCGCCGTCGACGCGGCATGCGAGGGCGGCGTCGAGCGTGCGGCGTGCGTCGGCGCCGGTCAGCGTCAATCCAAGCGCGCGAAGCTCGCCACGCCGGCGCGCGTCGACGAGGGCGCGCAGCAGTGGAGCGTCCTCGAGCACGCCGGACTCCGCAGTCGCGCTGTGGATCTGGTACAGCGCGAGCCGCCGGCCGAGCAGGGCGCGGCTCTCCGCGAGCTGTGCGTCGAAGCGCCGCTGCGACAGCTCCTTCTCCTCGTGCACTACCGCGTCGACGCGCCAGTCGGCCGTGTAACGGTAGCCCCACTTGCTGCCGACGGTGATCGCATCGGCCCCGGGCCCGCGCTCGGTGAGCCAGCGTGCGAGGAACTCCTCGGCGCGTCCGTAGCTGCGCGCGGCGTCGACGTAGCGCACGCCGGCCGCGAGCGCCGCGTCGAGCACATCGGCGCAGCGCCGATAGAGCGCGTCCGGAGTGCGCTCGGCGGGGAGGTCGCGTCCGCGGCCCAGCGTGATGTAGCCGGGGCGGCCGAGCGCGGCGAGACCGAGGCCGAGCCGCGAGACGACGAGACCGGTCGAGCCGAGCGGACGGGTCGCGAGGGCCATGGACGCGACGCTAGCCGAGCGCCAGTGCCGGTTCATCTGGACAAGTGCCGCCGTCATCGCGAAACCGTTCTTCGTGGCACGAGGCGAGCACGACGCACCGACCGATCCCGACGCCGGGATCTGGCGCGGCCGACAGGTCGCGCGACGCTTCCTGTCGCCCGACGGCATGGTCGTGCTGGTCGGCAAGGCGGCGGAGGACAACGACGTGCTGAGCCTGAAGCTCGGCGCGCCGCGCGACTTCTGGCTGCACGTCGCCGGCGAGTCGGGATCGCACGTCGTGATCCGCAACCCGGACGGCCTCGATCGTCCGCCGAAGGACACCGTGCGCTTCGCGGCGGGACTCGCGGCCGGGTTCTCGAAGGCGTGCCGCGGCGGTCAGGTCGCCGTGCACCTCGCGACCTGCGCCGACGTGTCGAAGCCGCGCGGCCTGCCGGCGGGCAAGGTGCAGCTGCGGCGCTTCAGCACCGTCAAGGCCGCGCCGCTGCGGCCCGACGGTGCTTGACGCGATCCGGACTCAGTAGGCGAGCGCGAGGCCGGGGACGTCCCACTCGGTCGCGACCAGCTTGCCGGTCGCGGACAGCGTGATGAACGCGGTGCGGCGGTCGTCGCCGCCGAAGCAGATGTTGGTCGTCAGCGGATCGGGCATCGCGACGTGCCGCACGCCTTCGCCCGACGGCGGAACGATGGTGATGCCGCCGTTCACCAGCGTCGCGACGCAGACGTTGCCGGCGGCGTCGACGGCCAGCGAGTCGAACATCTCCGCGTTGGGCCGCGCGTGGAGCAGCGTGCCGCCATTGCCCAGCGGCGTTGCTGGCGGGACCGTGCCCGGCGATGGGACGTCCCAGGCCCACAGGCGCCCCGTCCAGGTCTCGGCGACGTAGAGACGCTTCCCGTCCGGGGAGAGTCCGACGCCGTTGGGGCCCCCGTCGAGGGGAAAGAGGACCTCGCGGATCGAGGAGCCGTCGGGGCGCGCGTAGAAGACGCCGGTGCGGTCGCGGTCGCGCGGCCGCGTCTTGCCGAGGTCCGTGAACACCAGAAGCCCCCCGCGGCATCGAAGACGATGTCGTTCGGACCACGCAGTGGGCGGCCGTCGCATTCGGTGTACAGATCCTCGACGCGACCTGTCGCGAGATCGACACGCTGGATGCGGCCGCCGATGTAGTCCGCCGGCTGGTTGCCGGGCAGGACGAGGCCGAACTCCTCGTGCCACTCGAAGCCGCCGTTGTTGCAGACGTAGAGCGCGCCGTCGGGGCCGACGGCGGCGCCGTTGGGGCCACCGCCGGTGTTGGCGACGACCTCCGTGCGTCCGTCGGGCATGACGCGCGTGATCGTGCCGCGCCGGATCTCCGTCACCAGCACGGTGCCGTCGGGCATCCAGACGGGCCCTTCGGGGAAGGCGAGTCCCGAAGCAATCTCTCGAATCTCAGCCATGGCAACTCTCCCAGAAAACCTGTTCTCATGCGCCGCGCGCGCTGCTATAGGTCGCGCCTCGACAGAGCCGGCACGTCGCCGGCGGCTACCACGAAACCCCGACGGAAACACGAACCATGACTTCTTGCGAAGCGCAACAATCAGCTCCAGCTGGGCGATTTCCTGATCCTGTTCGCCGTCGGCGTCACGATCCTCGGCGGCCTCTACACCCTGATCGCCTGACCCGGGCGCGCGTCCCGATGGGTCGCGCCCGCGACGCATCCCCGCGCACGCGCGGGGGTGGTGCGCAGCGGCCGCTCCGGCGGCCGACGTGCGGCACCGCGCCGCACCCGCTCCCGCGCCGCGCCCGGCGCGGAATTTCACTTGCCCCCCGTTCGACGGCCGGCCTATACGAGCCCTCGGTCCGGGCGGCGGACCGCGCCGACGAGGGTGGCGCAGGGGGGTACGGGATGTTCAAACAAGAATTCACGCGCGGCGCACTGCGCGCGGTGCTCGTCGTCTCATGGATCGCCGCGTCGGCGTCTCTCGCCGGAGCCGGTGTGGTTGCCGGCGGCGGTCCGCGCTCGCAGGACTGCCTCGCGGTCTTCGACACGCCGGCAGCGCTTCTGCCGACGATGCGCACCATCCGCTGCGTCGACGGCGATCCGGCCTGCGACGGCGACGGCGTCGTCAACGGCGAGTGCAAGTTCCCGGTCGCCGTCTGCGCCAACTCGACGTTCGAGCCGCTGTGCTCGTTGAGCGGCGTGCAGTCGATGTTCCTCGCGCACGCGGACGACAACGGCGATCCGAGGTTCGATCCGGACTTCCAGGCGCTGCAGTCGCGCATCGACAACACGATCGACCCGCCGAGCCCCGACCCGGACTCGTGCACCAGTCCGAGCAACATCGTCGTCCGCCTGAAGGGCCCGTACCCGGGCAACCGCTGCCGCTCGGCGACCAAGACGCTCAAGCTCACCACGACGTCGACCTTCCAGGGCGGCCGCTTCTACACCGACACCGACGGTCTGAAGCTCACCTGCAAGCCCGCCGTGGACAGCTGCGATCCGACCGCGCTCTTCACGGGCACGTTCGACCGCGTCCAGAAGCAGGTGTTCAACACGACCTGCGCGGTGAGCGGCTGCCACGACTCGCAGACCCAGGCGAACGGCATGCTGCTCGAGGTCGGCGCCGCGTACACGCAGCTCGTCGGCGCCACGCCGACCAACGTCGCGGCGCAGGGTCTCGGCTGGGACCGCGTGACGCCAGGCGACCCCGCGACCAGCCTGCTGTTCCACAAGATCACCGGTGACGTGACCGTCGCGCTCGGCTCCCGCATGCCGCTCGGACGTCCGCCGCTCGCAGCGAACCTGATCGAGATCATCCGGCTGTGGATCGCGGCAGGAGCGCCCGAGACCGGCTGGGTTCCCGGCACCGATTCCTGAACCGACTCGAACCGAGACGCGCGCGACGCGCCGGCACCGCGGATTCTGTGGGGGAGTGTGATGGGAGACGAGAATACCGTCTTGTCCGAGGGCGACGCGCGGCACCTGATGCGGCGCGCGGGCTTCTCGGCGACGCGCAAGGAGCTTCAGGTCGCCGGCATCAGCGGCCTGTCGCGAGGCGCCGCTGCCGACAGGCTGCTCAATTACAAAATCAAGTCGTTCAAGCCCGGCGGCAACGACCAGCAGAAGCAGCACGACAGCCTGATGCGCTACCTGCTGGTCACGAAGGCGCCGGTCCAGGAGAAGCTGACGCTCTTCTGGCACGACCACTTCGCGACCGCGATCGCCAAGCTGCTCGCGACGAACTTCGGCCTCGCGACCAAGCTGATGGCCGCGCAGAACAAGCGGCTGCGCACCATGGCGCGCGGCGACATGCGGCTGCTGGTCAAGGCGATGGGCAGGGACGCCGCGATGATCGAGTTCCTGGACACCGTCCGGAACGACAAGGACATCCCGAACGAGAACTACGCGCGTGAGCTGATGGAGCTGTTCACGCTCGGCGTCTTCGACAGCGCGGGCAACCCGAACTACACGCAGCAGGACATCGTCCAGATCGCACGCGCGTTCACCGGCTGGCGCTACACGCGCACCGGCACGCCGTATCTCGACGAGGGCCAGCACGACTTCAACGCCGAGTTCTCGGGCGACCGCGGACCGAAGAAGATCTTCGAGACGACCGGTCAGTTCGCGGGCGGTCGGATGTTCGACGCGAACGGCGAGGGCCCGGTCGAGATCGACACGGTGGTCGACATCCTGTTCGAGCACCGCGACACCGACGGCAAGAACACCATCGCGCGGCGCACCGCGCGTCGTCTGCTCGAGTTCTACGTCGGGCCGAATCCGTCCCTCGGCACGATCGACGCCGTCGTCGCGCAGTCGAGCTTCGACACCACGTTCGACGTGCAGGCGCTGGTGCGCGCGATCTTCTGCAACGACGCGTTCTACGCGACCGCGCAGCCGTTCGGCCCCGGCGTGACCAAGTCCGTCAAGTGGCCGGTCGACTTCGCGATCGGCTCGATGCGTCTTCTGGGCATGAAGTTCGCCGGCAGCAACAAGTACATCCCCGGCGGCAGCTACACCGGAATCCTGACCCACATGGAGAACATGGGGCAGATCCTGCTCGATCCGCCGAGCGTCTTCGGCTGGGACTGGGAGACCAGCTGGCTGTCGAGCTCGACGCTGCTCGCGCGCTACAACTTCGCGCGCGACATCGTCGCGGCGCGTGGCGGCGGACGCTTCCGTCCCGACAAGGTGATGGACATGACCCTCACCGACCCCACGGACATCGTCGACGCGGTCCTCGACGCGCTCGACTGTGGCCACAACTTCACCGCGAGCGAGCGTCTCGTGTGCGAGCAGTACCTGACGGACAACGGCGCCACGACGCCCGACCTGCAGGACTACGACTACGTGAACGAGAAGCTGCATGGCCTGTTCGAGCTGGTGATGAAGTCGCCGGGCTACCAGGTGTTCTGAGGGGAGGGGACGACGATGGCCATCACCAGAAGACAGTTCATCCGCCGGACCGGCCTCGCCACCGCGGGCACGCTGCTCGGTCCGAGTCTCTTCGCCAACCCGTTCGTGCGCCGCGCGTTCGCCGATCTCGGCGATCGCTACCTCGTGGTGATCTTCCTCGACGGCGGCAACGACGGCCAGAACACCGTGATCCCGGTCACCAACGGCGGCGGCAATCTGCGCAACGACTACGAAGCGCACCGCTTCGCCGGCGGCGGCGGCATCCGTCTCACGCCGGCAGCGCTTGCCGGTACGCTGATCGGCAACGACCCGAACACCGGCGGTCAGCTCGCGCTGCACCCCGGCTTCATCGGCCTGAAGCAGCTCTACGACGCGGGCCAGCTCGCGGTCATCCAGGGCTGCGGCTATCCCGAGTACAGCCTGTCGCACGACGAGGCGCGCACGATCTGGCAGTCGGCGAACCCGCTGCGCAACGGCACGCTCGCCGGCACCGGTTGGGTCGGACGCCACCTCGCCGCGACCTACGGCGGCAGCCAGATCCCCGCCGTGTGCATCTCCGACGAGATCTCGAGCGACTTCCGTCAGAGCACGACCAGCGTGCTCGCGATCAACGACCTCGAGAACTTCGGCTTCCCGTGGGACGACTACGGCAGCGACGAGTCCGCGAAGGCGGCCGCGTTCACGGCACTCTACGGAACCGCGTCGGGCGGCACGCCGGGCTCGACGCAGGCGTTCATCGGCAATGCCGGTGCGGCGACGCTGACCAGCACCAACAGCTATCCCGCGTTGCACAGCAACTACGTGAACGATCGTCCGGGGTTCAATCAGGCCTACGCCGACATCGACCGCAGCGTCGCGTACGATCTGCGCGAGGTCGCGAAGATGATCTACGGCGTGAGCTCGGGCGCGCCGGGCGTGTCGGCGCGCTTCTTCCGCCTCGACAACGGCGGCTACGACACGCACTCCGATCAGGGTGCGGCGACCGGACAGCAGTACGACCTGCACCGCGAGGTCGGCGACTCGCTGAAGACCTTCTACGACGACCTCGCCGACATGGGCGTCGCCGACAAGGTCCTCACCGTGGTGTGGAGCGAGTTCAGCCGGCGCATCGAGCAGAACGGCAGCGGCACCGACCACGGCTCGCAGGGGCCGATGTTCGTCGTCGGCGGCCCGACCGCGCTCAACGGCGGGGTGTACGGCAATCACCCCAACATCGACGACGCGGACCTCGAGGACGACGGCAACACGAAGTACCGCCAGATCGCGCATCCGTTCCGCTCGACGGACTTCCGCGACGTGTTCGGCACGATCCTCAAGCACTGGCTGAACATGAGCCAGCCGCAGATCCTGTCGAACATCCTGATCCCCGATCCGCTGGCCGGCGAGTACTGGAACGTCGCCAACGGCATCAACCTCGACATGGGCTTCCTGCCGTAGCGGAAGGCACCCGGAAACGAAGAACGGCCGCGTCGGAATTCTCCGGCGCGGCCGTTTTCGTCTGTACGCACGAAGAGGAGCCCTCGGGCCCCTCCATGTGCGGCAGCTCCCCGGGCCGGCTTCGAACCAGCGACCACTCGATTAACAGTCGAGCGCTCTACCAACTGAGCTACCGGGGATCGGCAGCGTCGCTACCATCCCGTTCCGGCCTTCGCAATTGAGAAGCGCTTTTGATGGGCTTTGCTCGCGAATTGGTGTAACGAGCCGCGACGAGGAGGGCTGGTCCATGCGTGGAACCGCGACGACGAACATGAACCTGAAGAAGATCGCCGTGCTCGGCACGGTTGGCGTCCTGTGTCTCGGCCCGATGTCGTGTGCGGGCAGCAAGAAGATGGCTTCGTCCGCCGCCAGCGCGGCGTCGATGAGTGCCACGATCTATGCGGTCGACGCGGGGCTCGACCGCGTGAGCAAGGGAACGTACGGCACTGCGAAGTTCACGCAGGGCGTGGGCCGGGTGGACGTGCTGGTGCAGGTCGCCGGCGTTCCGCTCGGCGGCCGCGAGGCGAGCCCGGCGGCGGACGGTGCTCCCGCGACGGTCGGCTTCGACGCGCGCGTCGTGAAGGGCTCGGACTGCTCGGCGGTGGGACACGACGACACCGTGATCGCGCAGCTGCCGCAGCTGCGCGTCCAGGACGACGGCTCGGGCATCCTGATGGCCTCGATCGACAAGGCCACGCTCGACCAGCTCGCTGGTCAGCTCGTCGTGTTCTCGTCGCCGACGAACTCGCACGCGCGCGTCGGCTGCGGGGTGATCGGAGCGAAGTGAAGCGTGTGCCGCGCCGGACGGACTTGCTCCGTCCGGCGCGTGCCGCACCTCGCCAGCGGGCTCTTGCCTGAGGGCGAACGAATGGCGAAGATGCCGTGGTGCCCATCGCACCCCGGCTGGTCGCGGAGCTCAACGCGAATCTTCCCGGCGCCGTCCGCCGTGGCGACGCGCCGCTCGCGCACGGACACCGCGAGCGTCTCGCGACCGGCTTCGCGGCGCTCGACGCGGTTCTCGACGGCGGACTTCCGCGCGGACAGCTCACCGAGCTCGTCGGAACCGCATCGACCGGATTGACGAGCGTCGTCCACCGCCTCCTCGGACACGTCACGGGGCAGGGGCAGGTCGCCGCCTGGATCGACGGTCCGGACGCGTTCGACCCGGCGAGCGCCGTCACCGCGGGCGTCGATCTCGAGCGTCTGCTCTGGGTTCGTCCGCCGGATCTCGCCACCGCGTTCACCGCTGCCGAGGCAGTGCTCGGCCTCGGCGGGTTTCCGCTCGTGCTGCTCGATGCGAGCGCGCCGCCGTACCGGCCGCGCGACGCCTCGGGCGATTCGCCTCCGGCGCCGTCGAGTGGTGCCCGTCGTACGGCGTTCGCGTCGGGCGGTGCGGGGCGTACGGCGTTCGCGTCGAACGGTGCGGGGCGTACGGCGTTCGCGTCGAACGGCGCGGGGCGTACGGCGTTCAACGCCCGGCGCGCGTACGGCATGAACGACGCGCTGCACGTGTGGATGCGTCTCGCGCGTGCGTCGGCGAGCTCGCGCAGCGCGCTCGTCGTCCTGCAGCGTCGCGTGCGTCGTCCGCCCGCGCGCACGAGCGGCGCGCGCGACACGGATGCCGCGTCGGGATCGGCCAGCTTCTCGGCCGCCGTGCGCCTCGAGATCGAGCCGCTGCGCGTCAAGTGGAATCGCGCGGGCGGCGCGCCGACGCTGCTCGACGGGCTCGTCGCGCGCATCGTCGTGACGCGCAACCGCGGCGGTCGCGGCAACCCCGGTCCGGTCGTTCTCGAGATCGCCTGAAGGGCCGCACGTGTCCGGTCGTGTCGCCTGCCTGCTCGTGCCGCGCTTCGCCGTCGCGTCGCTGCTGCGCGCGGAGCCCGAGCTGCGCGGCACGCCGCTCGTCGTGACCGCGGGCAGCAGCGTCGTCGACGTCTCCGCCGAGGCGCAGCGCGCCGGAGCGCAGCCGGGGCTCACCATCGCGCAGGCGCTGATCCGGCACGCCGACCTCGTGGTGCGTCCGCTCGACGTCGACGCGGTCGCCGCGGCGCGTGCGGCGCTCGCCGAGGTCGCGCGCTCGGTGTCACCACGCGTCGAGATCGTCGCCGACGACGGTGGCGAGGTGCTGCTCGACGTGTCCGGGCTCGAGCGCCTGTTCGGCTCGCCGGCGGGCATCGCATCCGCGCTGCAGCAGCGCGCCGAGCGCGTCGGCTTTCCCGCGGCGGTCGGCGTCGCCGACGGTCGCACGACCGCGCGCATCGCGGCCGGCGTCGCCGCGCGGCGCGGCGAGACCATCCTGGTCGCACCGGGCGGCGATGCCGCGTGGCTCGCGCCGCTGCCGCTCGCCGTGCTCTGCCGTGCGTGCGATCCCGCGGAGCGCAAGGGACGACAGGGCTGGGACGCGGCCGTCGACGCGCTCGCGCGGCTGGGGGTGTCACGCTGCGGCGAGCTCGCCGCGATGTCGGCCGACGAGGTCGCGAGCCGTCTCGGCCGGGTGGCGGCGCGCATGCGCACGATCGCGGCCGGCGCCGACGCGAGCGAGCTGCGCGCCGCGTTCGAGCCGCACTGCTACGTCGAGGGTACGCGTCTCGAGTACGGCATCGGCTCGCTCGAGGCGCTGCTGTTCCTGATCCGCGGCCTGCTCGATCGCGTGGTGGCGCGCCTCGCGCTCGCGAGCCTGTCGTGCAGCGGCTTGACGGTGTCGCTGACGCTCGGCGACGGCAGCTCCGCGGACCGCACCATCGGCGTGCTCGCGCCGACGCGCGACGTGAAGACTCTGCTGCTGCTCGTGCGCACCGCGCTGGAGTCGTCGCCGCCGCCGGCCGCGGTCGAGGCGGTACAGGTGCAGGCGCTGCCCGATCGTGCGCGCGCCGATCAGCTCGACCTGTTCCGGCCCGCCGGCCCGGCGCCCGGGCAGCTCGCGACCACGCTCGCGCGTCTCTCCGCGCTGTGCGGCGCGGGCAAGGTCGGGAAGCCGGTGCCGCCGCCGGGCCATCGTCCGGACGCGTTCCGCATGGCGCCCTTCGATCCGGGCAGCGCGGGCCGGCGGCGCGGCGCGACGGACGCGACCGGGCCTGCGGACGAGCCGGCACTGGTCGGCTCGTGCGTGGCGCTCGCGCTGCGTGCGCTCCGTCCGGCGCGCGCGGCGCAGGTCTTCGTCGAGGCCGGACGCATCGTCTACGTGCGCGCACCGGGGCTCGGCGGACGCGCGGTCGCGAGCAGCGGTCCGTGGCGCATCGACGCCGAGTGGTGGACGCCGCGTCCGTGCCGGCGCGACTACTACGAGGTGCAGCTCTCCGACGGCGGCGTGTACCGGCTCTACCGCGATCTCGACGCGCGCAGCGCGGAGACGGCCTGGTTCGTCGACGGCTGCTACGACTGACCGCGCTTGACGCGATGCGGGCCGCGTGTGCGAGTACGCGCATGTCGTACGAGAGAGAGCTCGAGGTCGCGATCCGCGCGGTGGAGGAGGCGGGACGTCTCACGCTGGAGTACTTCCGCGGCGAGCTCGAGGTCGAGCACAAGTCGGACGCATCACCGGTGACCATCGCCGACCGCCGCGCGGAGCAGCAGCTGCGCGCCACGCTCGCGAGCGCGTTCCCCGACGACGGACTGCTCGGCGAGGAGTTCGGTGCGCTCGACGGAACCAGCGGACGCCGCTGGATCATCGACCCGATCGACGGCACGCAGTCGTTCATCCGCGGCGTGCCGCTCTACGGCGTACTGCTCGGGCTCGAGGACCGCGGACACTGCGTCGTCGGCGCGGTCGGCTTCCCGGCGCTCGGCGAGACCTACTGGGCGGCGCAGGGCGCCGGTGCGTGGATGAACGGGACGCGCATCCGCGTGTCGGACGTCGCGCGGCTTGCCGACGCGACCGTCCTCACCAGCGACGCGAAGCCGGAGCACTACGGCGACTTCTATCCCGGCTACGAGCGCCTGCTGCGCCGCACCGCGAGGCACCGCGGCTGGGGCGACTGCTACGGCTACGCTCTGGTCGCGCGGGGAGCGGCCGACGTCATGGTCGACCCGAAGCTGAACCCCTGGGACATCGCGGCCATCCTGCCGCTTCTCGAAGAGGCGGGAGGCGCGTTCTTCGACTGGAGCGGCGAGACGCGGATCGACGGCGGCTCGGGCATCGGCACGACGCGCGCGCTGCGCGACGAGGTGCTCGCGACGCTCCGCTGAGCCGCGTCAAGCACGCTTCGCGCGCGGTGCGAGGATCGCGAGCGCGCGTGCGCGCCGCTCGGCGTAGTCGACGCACGGCTGCGGATAGCCGGTGCTCGCGAGCAGCAGCGGCTCGCGCGACGGCTCGTGGATCACGGACGCCGGGAAGTCGCGCAGCTCCGGAATCCAGTGCCGCACGAACTCGCCTTCGGGATCGAACTTCTTCGCCTGCGAGAGCGGATTGAAGATGCGGAAGTAGGGCGCCGCATCGGTGCCGGTCGAGGCGGACCACTGCCAGCCGCCGTTGTTCGCGGCGAGGTCGCCGTCGACGAGGCGCTGCATGAAGACGCGCTCGCCGACGCGGTAGTCGACCAGCAGCGTCTTGGTGAGGAACATCGCGACGACCATGCGCAGCCGGTTGTGCATCCAGCCGGTCTGCGCGAGCTGCCGCATCGCCGCGTCGACGATCGGGAAGCCGGTTCGTCCGTCGCGCCACGCGGCAATCAGACGCTGGTCGCTCTCGGGCCACGCGAAGCCACGGAAGCCCTCCTGGAATGCGCCGGTCGCGACGCGCGGAAAGTGGAACAGGATCGCCTGGTAGAACTCGCGCCAGCAGAGCTCGTTGATGAACGTTCCCGCCTCGGCGAGGCGACGCGCCACCGCGGGCTCGAGGGCGCGCCCGGGCTTCTGCGGATCGAGCTGCGCGATGTCCGCACCGCCGAGGGCGTCGGCCACGCGCGCGTAGACGGTACGCGGCGAGACCGTGCCGAACTTGAGGTGCGGCGAGAGGTGCGACGTCGCATCGAGCGACGGGACGTCGCGCGTGCTCCGGTACTCGAGCAGATGGGCGCGGACGAAGGCGTCGAGCCTCCGTCCGGCCTGCGCGGCGCCGCCGGGCTCGATCCGCGCGCCGAGCGGGAAGCCGAGATCCGCGGAGGCGGCGGGCAGGGCGACGCTCGCGGCGCGTCGCGCGACGTCGGCCGGCAGCGCGTGCAGCTTCGGCGCGGGCAGCGGCGCCGGCTTCTCGACGGCGCGCCACCGGCGCGCGAACGGCGTGAACACGGTGTACGGACTGCCGTCGTCCTTGACGCACGCGTGCGGCTCGACGAGGACCAGGTCCGCGTGGCCGTGAAACGCGAGCCCCGCCGCCTCCGCCGCGGCCCGCACATCGGCGTCGCGGCGCCGTCCGTAGGGCGCGTAGTCGTCGTTGACGAAGATCGCCTCCGCGCCGATCGCGCGGGCGACCGCGATCACCTCGTCGGCGGGATTTCCCCTCCGAACGATCAGCTGGGATCCCGCGTCGCCGAGCTCGCGCGCGAGCGCGTGCAGCGAGTCCAGCAGGAACGCGACGCGCGGGGCGCCCGTGTCGGCGGCGCGCAGCAGCCGGTCGTCGAGCACGAACAGCGGGACGACGAGATCCGCGCGCCGCGCCGCCGCGTGGAGTGCGGTGTTGTCGGCGAGCCGCAGGTCGCGGCGGAACCAGTGCAGGGCGATGCGCATCCGTGCCTTCACGATGCCCCGGATCCGGGGGCTGTCAACGTGAGGCGCCGAGGCGCGGCGCTGGCCACGACGGGGCGACGCCGCTAAGAGCACCGCATGGACATCGGCAAGCTCGGAGTCTGGTTCTTCCTCGACACGCTGCCCTCGAGCGACGGGGCCGCGTTCCTGCAGCGTCTCGAGAAGCTCGGCTATCCCGCGATGTGGCTGCCGGAGGCGGTCGGCCGCGAGCCGTTCGCCAACATCGGCTGGCTGCTGGCGCGTACCGAGCGCATCGTTCTCGCCACCGGCATCGCGAACATCTGGGCGCGCGACGCGATGACGATGGCGGCAGCGCAGAAGACGCTCGCCGAGGCGTCGGGCGGCCGCTTCCTGCTCGGGATCGGCGTCAGCCACCAGCCGCTCGTGCAGGCGGTGCGCGGCCACGACTACAAGAAGCCGCTCACCTACATGCGCAACTACCTCGAGGCGATGCAGCGCGCGCCGTTCCTCGCGGTCGGACCCGCCGAGCCGCCGCCGACGGTGATCGCGGCGATCCGTCCGAAGTCGCTCGCGCTCGCCGCCGAGATGACGCAGGGCAGCCACACCTACTTCGTTCCGCCCGAGCACACGCGCCGCGCGCGCGCGATCCTCGGCCCGGACAAGTGGCTCTGCGTGGCGCAGGCCGTCGTGCTCGAGGACGACCCGGCCGTCGCCCGCAAGGCCGCGCGCCAGTACATGCAGACGTACGTTCCGGCGCTGCCGAACTACACCAACAACCTGCGCGACCTCGGCTACGGCGATGCCGACTTCGCCGACGGCTGTAGCGACCGCCTCGTGGACGACATCGTCGCCTGGGGCAGCGAGCAGAAGATCGCCGAGCGCTTCAAGGCCCACCTCGACGCGGGCGCGAGCCACGTCTGCTTCCTCCCGCTCCGCCCCGACGGCATCCCGATGGCCGACGACCGCGCCCTCGAGGCCTTCGCGCCGGGCAAGCTGAAGCTCTAATCCGCGGGCACGAACGCGAAGCGGAGCTCGGTCGCGAGCCGCGCGCGTCCGACCGGAGGGAGCCAGGGGAGTGGGGCCCCGGCAAGCTTTGCTTGACGGGGCGAGGGGGCCGGGGGCCCCCTCGTTATGTTAAATGCGCGCCGCCGTCGATGAAGTAGGTCTGCCCCGTCACGAAGTGCGAATCCTCGGACGCGAGGAAGACCGCGACCGGCGCCAGGTCCTGCTCGGGGTCGGCTAGCCGGCCGAGCGGACGCTGTTCGCGGATGTACTCCGCCATCTGCGGGTTGCGCTCGAAGAACTCGATGGTGCGCTTCGACGTCGCGCCGGGCGCGATGCAATTGACGAGGATGTTGTGCTTGCCCCACTCGCGTGCGGCGGTCCGCGACAGCGCCGCGATGCCGCCCTTGGTCGCGTTGTAGTCGGCGAGTCCCGGCGCGCCGTTGAGCGCGTTGAGCGACACGAAGTTGATGATCCGGCCGCCGCCCTGCCGCCGCATGTGCGGGAACGCCGCCTGCATGGACCAGAACGTCCCCTTGAGGCCGGAGATCAGGAAGACGTCGAAGTCCTCGTCGGTGATCTCCTCGAACGGCTTGTGGGCGTGCATTCCCTGCGCGTTGTTGACCACGACGTCGAGGCGCCCGAAGCGCTCGATCGTGACCGCGACCATGCGCTCGACCTGCTCGCGGTGCGACACGTCGACCGCGAGCGCGAGCGCGCTGCCGCCCTCGCTCGCGATCTCCTCCGCCGTGCGCTGCGCACGGTGCTCCTTCAACTCGGCGACAACGACGTGCGCGCCCTCGCGCGCGTAGACCAGCGCGATGCCGCGTCCGATGCCCTGGCCGGAGCCGGTGACGATGGCGACCTTGCCCTCGAGACGACGCATGGCGCGCACTCTAGGCGGTCCCGACGCGCGCGGTAAAGCGGGCGGCGCGGTGCTCGTGCGACGCCGCCCGGGCACGTCTGACCATTTTGCCAGCTTGCGCTGAAAATAAGTTGACAGCTTGGAGCGTTTGCCTTTAACCATGCGCCATGGCCGTCCGGATCGAGTTCCACCCGCCGCCGCGCAGGCGACGGGCACCGAACGAAGATCGGCCATCGGCAATGGTCCTGATCGGGATCGCGACCGCCATCGTGGGCACCCACATCCTGTTCTGGCTGGTAGGGCTGCTCGAGTAGACGCGTCGCGCCCCGCCCGGGGCGGACCAGCAGTACGATCCGGAGACCGGACCCGCGCGACGGGGCACGGAGCCGGTCGACCCATCCAAGGAGCAGTCCAGAGCAGGAAAGCACCACGATCAGGACCACATTCACGTTCGCTGCGAGCCGCCTCCCACCCCCTTCGCTTCATCCCCGTCCCCCCGTCTCCTCGATCGCCCCCGACGCGCCCGCACGAGCGGGAATCTGGCAGAAATGCGACGTCGAGGCCGTTCGAACCGTTAAGGCCGCACGGCGAAGCGCCGAAACAGATGCAGGCGCGGTCCCTCGCGCTGGCGCAGGCAGAGCAAGGTAGAGGAGATGCGGGCAGCCAACGCACGAGTGCGGCGGGCGCGGGGATCGGTCACCCGCCACCGTCCGGGGATCACGACGCCACCGGCGGCCGAGGCGCCGCAGGGCGGCCTCGTCCGAATCGACGAGGCCGTCGTGCACGACCTGTCGCACGAGCTCGGCAACTACTTCCACAAGCTCTTCTACTGGACCGACTGCATCCGGACGGGCGTCACCGACGCCGAGGCCGGACAGTCGCCGACCGACGCGCTCGACGACACGCTGCACCGGCTGCAGTCGTTCCTGAACCAGGCGCTGGTGTACTTCGAGCCCGCGGTGCCAAGCCGCATCGCGATGCGGGGCACGGACGTCGCGAAGGCGTTCGAGGCGCTGCTGCGCACCGAGAATCCGGGTGCCGCGGTCGAGTCCGTGTGTGCCCCTGCCGTCGCCGACGCGGCGCTGCAGGTGGACACCGCGCGGCTCTCGACGGGCTTCCGCACGATCGCGCACCTTCTGTCGGCGGGCCCTGGTACCGAATTCCGCCTCGAGGCCGACGTGACCGCCTCGGGCACCAAGAACGAGCGTCTGCAGATCGTCGTGGCCGCGACCGGCGGATCCGCCGAGGCGGCGGCGCGTCGCGCGCAACGCGTGGTCGAATGGGCGGTTGCGGCGCGCATGCTCGAGCTGCACGGCGGCGAGCTCGAAACCAACGAACAGCGTCCGGGACCCGTGAAGTGCGTCCTGACGCTCCCCCTCGCGAGGTAGGACTGCACGGCATGGAGACACGGATCCTCATCATCGACGACGACCCCTTCATCTGCCGGCAGCTCGAGGAGCTGTATCGAGCCCAGGGCTACGTCGTCGACAGCGCGACCGAGGCGCCTGCGGCGCTCGCCAAGCTCGGCCAGCACGACTACTCGCTCGTGCTCGTCGATCTCAAAATTCCCGGCACCGACGGGCTGAACCTCACGCGCGAGATCCGCGACCGCTGGCAGGACATCGACGTGATCATGATCACCGGCTACGCGAGCATCAAGGGCGCGGTCGAGGCGATCAAGCTCGGCGCGTCGGACTACATCACCAAGCCGTTCCAGAACGAGGAGATCCTCCTCGCGACCGAGAAGGTGCTCGAGAAGCGCCGCCTGCTCGACGAGATCCAGTACCTGCGTGGACAGCTCGCGGACCGCTACTCGTTCGCGAACATGGTGTCGCGCAATCCGAAGATGCACGACATCTTCGCGCAGCTCGACGCGCTCGCGCAGAACGACGCGACGGTGCTGCTCACCGGCGAGTCCGGCACCGGCAAGGAGCTGTGCGCGCGCGCGATCCACTACCAGGGCAAGCGCAAGGCCGGGAAGTTCGTTCCGATCAACTGCGCCGCGTTCCCCGACACGCTGCTCGAGAGCGAGCTCTTCGGCTACGAGCGCGGCGCGTTCACCGGTGCGGTCCACGATCGCGTCGGCAAGATCGAGCTGTCGTCGGGCGGGACGCTGTTCCTCGACGAAATCGAGTCGATCTCGCTCAACATGCAGCTCAAGCTGCTGCGCGTTCTCGAGGAGCGCGAGATCGAGCGTCTCGGCGGCAACCGCCGCATCAAGGTCAACATGCGCGTCATCGCGGCGACCAACGTCGACCTCGAGGCGCTGGTCGCGAACGGCTCGATGCGCGAGGACTTCTACTACCGCGTCAACGTCGTCCCGATCCGCATCCCGCCGCTGCGCGACCGCATCGAGGACGTGCCGCTTCTGGTCGCCGAGTTCCTGCGCAACTCGCCGCTGGCGCAGGAGAAGGGCATCAACCGGGTCTCGAACCGCGCGCTGCAGCAGCTCATGGGCTACTCGTGGGCGGGCAACGTGCGCGAGCTCGGCAACGTCCTCGAGCGCTCGATCCTGCGCACCAACGGTCCGGTGATCAAGGACATCGACCTGCCTGGCAACGAGGGCAAGAAGGGACCCGAGGCGTCGTCGCGCCGCGGCTTCGACTACGAGGTGCCGCTCAAGGAGTTCCTCCGCCGCGCGGAGAAGGACTACCTCGGGCACGTGCTGCGCAAGTACCGCGGCGGCATCAACTCGAGCGCGAAGCACGCACTCGTGGACGCCGCGACGCTGCACCGGAAGATGAAGTCGTACGGGCTGCGCCGCGAGGAGTTCCGGATGCGCGGCTCGAAGGCCGACCAGCCGATCTTCCAGATCGCGGCTCCGCCGCACTCGACACAGCACTGACCCGCCCGCTATCCAGAGGATTCCATGGCTCAGGACGATACCTCCTCGGGGCTGCTCGGTTTTCTGTGGCGGCACAAGATCTGGTGGTTGATGCCGGCGATCAGCGTGCTGCTGATCACGGGACTGCTGCTCTACTTCGGCCGCTCGAACGCGTCGTCGCCCTTCGTCTACACGCTGTTCTGAAGGCGAACCGCCGGCCCTGAGCCGGGCCGCACGCGCCCGGACGGTCAAGCATCCGCTGGGGACGAACTTTTCCCTTCCTCGGGACGGGCGCGCGCGCTATGCAGCCCGGCACGATGCAGGACCAGGAGGCCTTCCGACGGGAGGCCGACCAGCTCGTGCGGCTGTACGGCGAGATGGTGCGGCGCCTCGCGAACCGCGGCATCCGCGGCGTCGACGAGCTCGTGGCGCTGCACCAGCAGATCCGCGGCGCGGTCGAGACGATCGCCGGGCAGGAGATCGACTCGGCGCTCCTGCAGATCTCGACGCTGCTCGACCGCCTGCGTCTGATCTCGCGCTGCCTCGCCACGCTCGGCGAGATGAAGGGCGCGCTCGGCAGCGGCGAGCCGGATCCCCGGGTCTGACGCAAGCCCGCGACGCGGCACGGGTTTGACTCCCCGCGGGCGCGTTGATAGCTCGGGCGCATGGAAGGCGACGCCCACGCTTCGGCGATCTGGCAATTCCTCGAGATGATGTTCCGGCCGGACAACGTCCCGATCGTCGGGATGCTGTTCCTGGTCCTCTTCTTCACGTGGCTCGGCTTCCGCGAGGCACGGCGCAACGACGAGCTCACCGCTCAGGGTCGCGAGGACGAGATCCTGAACGACATGCAGAGGTAAGGCGCACCATGCCGTTCTTCATCATCGCCGAGAACTGCACCGGCTGCAGCGCGTGCGAGAAGCGCTGCCCGACGCGCGCGATCAGCGGCGACCCGAAGAAAGCCTACTTCATCGAGTCGACGCTGTGCATCGACTGCGGCTCCTGTGGCGTGATCTGCCCCGACGAGGCGATTCTCGACACCTGGGGCAACATGACCAGCGTGCTGAAGCGCGCCGAGCGTCCGCTGGCGGTGGTCCACCCGGACAACTGCAACGGGTGCGGCGTCTGCATCGACGTCTGCCCCTTCGACAGCCTGAGCTCCGCGCCCGGCAACCTCGCGACCTTCCTCGGCAAGGTGGTCGTCGAGGAGAAGACCTGCGTCGGCTGCAAGCTGTGCGAAGAGGTCTGCGGCTGGGACGGCATCTACATCATGCCGGGCGGCGAGAAGGAGTCCTTCCTCGAGGCCCTCGGCTACGAGCCCGGCGCAGAGTCCCCGGACGCCGCGTAGGCACGGATTCGAACGGCACCGGCCCCTCTGCGAAGGCGAAGCCCAGCGGCCGAGCGAAGCGAGCGGGGAAGGGAGGCTCCATCGCGGCTTTGCCGCGGTGGAGGGAAGGGGCGGCGCCCCTTCCTATACGACTTTATTGAGCGGGTATTCGATGATCCCGCTCGCGCCGGTCTTGATCAGCTGCGGGATCAGGTCGCGCACGGTCGCTTCGGTGATCACGCTCTCGACCGAGAACCACTTCTCGCCCCGCAGATGCGCGGTCGGGAAGAGCGGCGACACGGTCGGCGCGGCGAGGCTCGGGAGCAACGCGATCACCGCGTCGAGGCGCGCCTCGGGAACGTTGAGCTTGATGCCGACCTTGCCCTGCGCGTCGAGGGCGCCGCTCAGCAGCAGCGCGATCTGCTCCAGCTTCTCGCGCCGCGCCGGGTCCGCCCACGCGTCGTGATTCGCGACCAGCTGCGGATTCGACGTCTGCAGCTCGGCGACGATGCGCAGCTTGTTCGCGCGCAGCGTGGAGCCGGTCTCGGTCACGTCGACGATCGCGTCGACGAGGCCTTCCGCGACCTTGGCCTCGGTCGCACCCCACGAGAACTCGACGTCGACCTCGATGTTGCGGCTCGCGAAGAAGCGCTTGGTGACGTTCACGAGCTCGGTCGCGATGCGCTTGCCACGCAGGTCCTCGGGCGTCTTCACCGGCGAGTCGTCGCGCACGACGAGCACCCAGCGCGTCCCCTGCAGGCTCACCTTCGAGTAGACGAGGTCGCGGATGACGTGCACCTTCGACTCGTTCTCGATGATCCAGTCCTGGCCGGTGACGCCGGCGTCGAGCGCGCCCGCCTCGATGTAGGCCGACATCTCCTGCGGCCGCATGAACGAGCAGCGGATGTCGGGATCGTCGATGCTCGGGAAGTAGCTGCGTCCGCTGGTGGCGATGCGCCAGCCGGCCTTGGCAAACAGCTCGATGGTCTGGTTCTCGAGGCTTCCCTTCGGGATGCCGAGCTTCAGCGGGGTCTTGAGACGTGCGGTCATTCGTGCGGATTCTTCTCGAGGCGATCGCGCCTCAGGCGTGCGGCTTCTTGTAGACGTCCTTGGGGTCGAACACGCGCTCCTGCGTCGTCTGCCACGCCTCGCCGTCGAGGTGGCGGAAGAAGCAGCTGCGGTAGCCCTCGTGGCAGGCGGCACCGCCGTGCTGGACGACCTTGAAGATCACCGTGTCGCGGTCGCAGTCGACGAGGATGTCCTTGACGTCCTGGTGGTTGCCGGACTCCTCGCCCTTGCGCCACAGGCCGCGCGAGCGGCTCCAGTAGGTCGCGCGTCCGGTGCGCAGCGTCTCGCGCCACGCCTCCTCGTTGATGTAGGCGACCATCAGGACCTCGCCGGTCGCTGCGTCCTGGGCGATCGCGGGCACGAGGCCCTTGCTGAAATCGAGCTCCACGGAAGACCTTCCTGTCAGCGCTCGCCGCGGATCATCGACTCGAGGACCTCGACGTAGGAACGCCAGGCCTCGTCGCGCGCGCGCAGCTGCGCGACGCCCTGCTCGGTCATGCCGATCGACGCCTGCGGGTCGCACGGCGGCACGAACGAGACCGCGGGCAGCGCCGGCCGCGGCGGAATCTGCGGGCGCTTCGCGGAGCAGCCGGCGAGCGGGCCGAGCAGCGACGCGGCGAGGAGCACGAGCGCCGCTTTGGACGGGCGGCTCCGGACGGCATCGGCACGGCAGCGGGACAGGCCGGTCTGCATTGCGGGTACGTATCGGCGGCTGCCCGGAAACGCAATCGTGCCCCCGCCGGGAGCGACGGTCGTGGAGATGCCGCACGCGGGTTGATAGAAGCGCGCGATGCGGCTCGCAGACATCGCACGACTGCTCGACGGCACCGTCGAGGGAGATCCCGCACTCGAGATCGAAGACCTGCAGCCGCTCGACGAGGCGGGGCCGCGCTCGCTCTCGTTCGTCTCGAACCAGCGCTACCTCGGGCTGCTGAAGACGACCCAGGCGGGAGCCGTCATCCTCGGGCCCGGAGTCGAGAGCCCGGGGAGCGCCGTGGTCCGCGTCGCGAACCCGTACATGGCGTTCGCGCTCGCGCTCGGCCTGTTCGACAAACCGGTCGATCCGCCGGCCGGGATCTCGCCCGGCGCGCACGTGGCCGCGACGGCGCACCTCGGCGAAGGGGCGCGCGTCGCACCCGGCGTCGTCATCGGGGAGAACGTCACGATCGGCGCGCGTGCGCGGTTGCACCCCGGGGTGGTGATCTATCCCGAGACGACCATCGGCGACGACTTCCTCGCGCACGCGAACGTCGTGGTGCGCGAGCGCGTGCGCATCGGCTCGCGCGTCACGCTCGGGCCCGGGGTCGTCCTCGGCGGCGACGGCTTCGGCTTCCTGCCTCTCCCGGGCGGCGGGATCTTCAAGCTGCCGCAGATCGGCACGGTCGAGGTCGGCGACGACGTCGAGATCGGCGCCAACACCACGGTCGACCGGGCGACGATCGGCACCACGCGCCTCGCGAAGGGCGTCAAGCTCGACAACCTGGTCATGGTCGCGCACGGCTGCCGGATCGGCGACGAGACCATGCTGGCCGGGCAGAGCGGTCTCGCCGGCAGCACGATCATCGGCAAGCGGGTCCAGTTCGGCGGGCAGGTCGGCGCCGCGGGGCACCTCGAGATCGGCGACGACGTGCGGGTCGCCGCCAAGAGCGGCATCGACAACGACGTCCCGGCCGGCAGCGTCATCGGGGGCTACCCCGAGATGGACATCCGGCTGTGGCGGCGGATCGCGGCCGCCGTGCAGAAGCTCCCGGAGCTGCTGCGCCGCGTCCGGCGCATCGAGCGGGCCCTGGGCACCGAGGCCAAGGCCGGGAAGGGCGCCGACGCCGAGTGACCGCCCCCGGGCGGGACGCAAATCCCCGGTCCGGCTTGGCTTTCGGGGCCGCGATCCCTATGATCCCCTGTTCCCATGAAGCTGCGCGTCGACCGCATCACCGACGAGTCCACCGAGAGCACGTTCTCGGTGCCGGCGGACGAGCTGAACCAGCGCCTCGAGACCGGTGCCACGCACGAGTTCCGGCTCGCGGCGCCGCTCGACGTCGACGTCCGCTACTACCGCGCCGGCGAGGAGATCTACTTCGACGGCAGCTGCTCGACGGTCATGGAAGGCACCTGCGCCCGCTGCCTCGAGACCTTCACCCTGCCGCTGGCGGCTCCGTTCGAGTTCGTGCTGACGCACGCTCCGAAGCTGGAGCACGCGCAGGAGCTGCACACCGACGACCTGTCGCTGAGCTTCTACGAGGGCGACGAGATCGATCTCGGGCCGCTGGTCGGAGAGCAGGCGATCCTGGCGCTGCCGACGCGCGCCGTCTGCCGCGAGGAGTGCAAGGGCCTGTGCCCGAGCTGCGGCGTGAACCGCAACGAACAGACCTGCGCGTGCAAGCCCGCGCCGGCGGACCCGCGTCTCGCGGTGCTCGCCAATGCCAAGGTACGCTCCGCCTCGTAGCGTGCCCCTGAAAGGATTCCAGAGAGATGGCCGTTCCGAAGCGTAGAACCTCGGTGTCCAAGAAGAACATGCGTCGCTCGCACCATGCGCTGACCGCACCGGCGTTCGTCGCCTGCCCGCAGTGCGGCGAGCCGCGCCTGCGCCATCGCGCCTGCGCGAGCTGCGGCGTCTATCGCGGCAAGAAGGTCATCGAAGCAGCCGGCGAGTAAGCACCGCGTCGCGCGACCGGAGGCGGTGCGGAGGGATGCGGATCGCGCTCGACGCGATGGGCGGTGACGCCGCCCCGCGTGCGACGGTCGAAGGCGCCGTGACGGCGGCACGCGAGCTCGGGCTCTCCGTGCTGCTGGTGGGCGACCGCGCGCGCATCGAGCCCGAGCTGGCGCGCCACGCCACCTCCGGGCTCGACCTCGAGATCCGTCACGCGACCCAGTCGGTCGCGATGGACGAGGCGCCGACGGCGGCGCTGCGCAAGCCCGACACCTCGATGGCGGTGGCCCTCGCCGCCGTCCGCGACGGCGAAGCCGGCGCCGTGGTGTTCGCCGGCAACACGGGCGCCGGCATGGTGCTCGGCGCGCACCTGCTGGGCCGGACCGCCGGCGTCGAGCGGCCCGCGATCGCGGTGCTGGTGCCGTCGCTCCGCGGGCAGACGATCCTGCTGGACGCCGGCGCGAACGTGGACTGCCGCGCGGTCCACCTCGCGCAGTTCGCCGTGATGGGTGATGCCTACGCGCGTGCCGTCCGGCAGATCGCGGCGCCGCGCGTGGGGCTGCTGTCCAACGGGCTCGAGGACGCGAAGGGGAACGCGCTCGTACGGGCGGCGGCGCCGATGCTGCGCCAGCTGCCGCTCAACTTCGTCGGCTACGTCGAGGGACGCGAGATCGGCGCCGGCACGGTCGACGTCGTGGTCTGCGACGGCTTCGACGGCAACCTCGTCCTGAAGAGCCTCGAGGGCTTCGGGCAGCTCGTCGGCGACCGCCTGCGCGCGATGTTCGAGCACGGGCTGCGCACGAAATTCGCGTACCTGCTGCTGCGGCGCCACGTGGCCCGGCTGCGACAGGAGCTCGACCCGCGCGAGACCGGTGGCGCGCTGCTCCTCGGATTGAACGGCATCGTGGTGAAGGCGCACGGCTCGTCCGACGCGCACGCGATCCGCAACGCGCTGTCCGTCGCGGCGAGCCTCGCAAAGAGCGGCGTCACCGAGCAGCTCGCGCACGGCATCGCTGCCACCGTCGGGCTCGACACGTCCGGGGAGATGGTGCCGCCGACGCCGCGCGCGCGCCGCTTCTGGAACGCGCTGCGCGAGCGCCTGCGTCGCGACCGCGGCGCCGAGCACGGCGACGAAGTGCCGCCGGTCGTGATCGCACCGCGGGCGGTGAGCGCGGCACCGGAGGTCGACGTTCGCATCGACGCACCGCCCACGCCCGCTGGCCCGGCGCCCGTCAAGCAGGACGACGCCGTGGATCCGGCAGCCCCGGCCGCAGCGCCCGAGCAGCCACCCACCGAGGAGAAGCCCCAGTCATGACCACGCCCGCGCTGCTGTTTCCGGGACAGGGCTCGCAGCGGGTCGGCATGGGCGCCGATCTCTGCCGCGAGTTCGCGGTCGCGCGCGAGACCTTCGCCGAAGCCGACGCCGCGCTCGGCGAGTCGCTGTCGGGCCTGTGCTTCGAGGGGCCCGAGGAGCGCTTGACGCTGACCGAGAACGCGCAGCCCGCGCTGCTCACGACGTCGACCGCGATCGCGCGCGTTCTCGAGAAGGAGGGCGGCATCGTCCCCGAGGTCGCCGCCGGGCACAGCCTCGGCGAGTGGTCGGCTCTCGTCGCCGCGGGTTCGATCACGTTCGCGGATGCGCTGCGCGCGGTGCGCGCGCGCGGACGGTTCATGCAGGAAGCCGTTGCTCCGGGTGTCGGTGCCATGAGCGCACTGCTGGGCGCGGACCTCGCGGCGGCCGAGGCGCTGTGCGCCGAGGCCACGTCCGGCGACGAGGTCGTGGTGCCCGCGAACGTGAACGGCGCGGGGCAGATCGTCGTGTCCGGACACGCGGCGGCGGTCGGCCGCCTCGAGGCGCTCGCCTCGGGTCGCAAGGTGCGCGCGATGCGGCTCAAGGTGAGCGCTCCGTTCCACAGCCCGCTGATGGAGCCGGCGCGCGCGCGCATGGCCGAGCTGCTCCTGGAGATCGAGGTGAAGGCACCCCGCGGCGTCGTCTTCGCGAACGTCGACGCACAGCCCTACGGCGGTGCGGAGACCGTCCGCGATCGTCTGTGCGGACAGATCACGGCGGCGGTGCGCTGGGAGGACTGCGCGCGCGCCGTCGCGGCGCGAACGGATCGCGGCATCGAGGCCGGGCCGGGCAAGGTCCTGTGCGGACTTCTGCGGCGGATCGCGCCGGACTTCCGCTGCGTGCCGACCGACGACGTCGCGGGTGTGCGAGCGGCGCTGGAGGGGATGCGGGGATGACGACCTCAGGCAGGCCGCTCGAGGGACAGACGGCTCTCGTCACCGGCGCGTCGCGCGGCATCGGACGGGCGATCGCGCTGGAGCTCGCGCGCATGGGCGCGCACGTCGCCGTCAACTATCAGAGCAGCGAGGACGCGGCGCGCGCGGCGATCACGGAGATCGAGGCGCAGGGCGGCTCCGCCGAGGCGCTCCGCTTCGACGTCGGCGATCCCGACGCGATCGCGGCCGGCATCGCCGACTTCGTCGGCCGCCACAAGCGCTTCGACGTGCTGGTGAACAACGCCGGCATCGCGCTCGACGGCCTGATCCTGCGCTACAAGACCGAGGACTGGCAGCGCATCGTCGCGGTGAACCTCGGCGGCG
Source organism: Binatia bacterium (assembly GCA_046327915.1). Taxonomy (GTDB): domain Bacteria; phylum Desulfobacterota; class Binatia; order UBA12015; family UBA12015; genus VGTK01. The sequence continues at coordinate 73,960 of JAXLXO010000012.1, forward strand.
TGTTCCACTGCAGCAAGGCCGCCGCACGGACCATGGTCCGTGCGCGCTCGGGGCGCATCGTCAACGTGACGTCGGTGGTGAGCGCGACCGGCAATGCCGGTCAGTCGGCGTACGCGGCGACCAAGGCCGGGGTCGAGGGCTTCACCCGGGCGCTCGCGCGCGAGCTCGCGTCGCGCTCGATCACGGTGAACGCCGTGGCGCCCGGCTTCATCGACACCGACATGACCGCCGCGCTGTCCGAGGAGACGCGCGCCGTCTACGTCGGCACGGTGCCGCTGGGACGTCTCGGGACGCCCGCGGAGGTCGCGGCCGCGGTGGGCTTCCTTGCCGGTCCGACGGCGGGTTACATCACGGGGCACGTTCTGGCGATCAACGGCGGGATGTCGATGTGAGGGGGCGCGCGACGGCCCGGAAACGGTGTCTCGTGCGCGGGTGTCGGAAGGTGGCGCGAGCGCGTGTCGCAGGGTAAAGCAGCCGAAATCACGCGCTCGGGCCCGGGTCGGGTAGGGAGAACTTGATGGCTTCTGCAGTCGAGGCGAAGGTCAAAGAGATCGTTTGCGAGCAGCTCGGCGTCAGCGAGGACGAGGTGCAGCCGAACGCGTCGTTCATCGAGGATCTGGGCGCCGATTCGCTCGACATCGTCGAGCTCGTGATGGCGCTCGAGGAGGAATACGACCTCGAGATCTCCGACGAGGAAGCGGAGAAGATCCGCACCGTCGGCGACGTCGTGACCTACATCGAAAGCCACAAGTGAACCCGATCGACGCAAGCCTCGCCGACGTCGATCCCGAGATCGCAGCGGCGATCGCGCGGGAGCGTCGGCGTCAGGAAGACAATCTCGAGCTGATCCCGTCCGAGAACGCGGCGAGCCGTGCGGTTCTCGAGGCCCAGGGATCGGTCCTGACCAACAAGTACGCCGAGGGCTACCCGGGCAAGCGCTATTACGGCGGCTGCGAGCACGTCGACGTCGTCGAGCAGCTCGCGATCGACCGTGCGAAGGCGCTGTTCGGCGCCGAGTTCGCCAACGTGCAGCCGCACTCCGGCTCGCAGGCGAACATGGCGGTGTACTTCTCGCAGCTGCAGCCGGGCGACACGATCCTCGCGATGAATCTGTCGCACGGCGGTCACCTGACGCACGGCAATCCGGCGAACTTTTCCGGCAAGTGGTTCAAGGTCGTTCCGTACGGCGTGCGTCAGGAGGACGAGCGCATCGACTACGACGCCGTCCGCCAGCTGGCACGCGAGCACAAGCCGAAGATCATCGTCGCCGGCCACAGCGCCTACCCGCGCATCGTCGACTTCAAGCCGTTCCGCGAGGCCGCCGACGAGGTCGGCGCCAAGCTCTTCGTCGACATGGCGCACTTCGCGGGTCTGGTCGCGGCGGGTGAGCATCCGTCGCCGGTGCCGTACGCCGAGTTCGTCACCACGACGACGCACAAGACGCTGCGCGGCCCGCGCGGCGGCATGATCCTCGCCCGCGCGAGCGAGGAGAAGGCGATCAACAGCTCGGTCTTCCCGGGCAACCAGGGCGGTCCGCTGATGCACGTCATCGCGGCCAAGGCCGTGGCCCTGAAGGAGGCCGCGCTGCCGGCGTTCAAGGCCTACCAGCAGCAGGTCGTGAAGAACGCGAAGGCGCTCGCCGCGGGACTGACCGAGCGCGGCTTTCGGCTGGTGTCCGGCGGCACCGACAATCACCTCCTGCTGATGGACCTCAGCAAGACGGAGATCACCGGCAAGGCCGCGCAGGAGACCCTCGACCTCGCGCGCATCACCGCGAACCGCAACACGGTTCCGTTCGAGACGCGCTCGCCGTTCGTCACCAGCGGACTGCGCATGGGCACGCCGACGGTCACCACGCGCGGCATGCGCGAGCCGGAGATGGACGAGATCGCCGACCTGATCGCGCGCGGTCTCGCGGCCATCGGCGACGCGGCGGCGCTCGCGAAGATCGCCGAGGAGACCACGGCGCTCTGCCGGCGCTTCCCGCTCTATCACCACTGACGGCGCCGGCGCCCGATGAAGTGCCCCGCCTGCCGTGACCTGAACAACCGGGTCATCGACTCCCGACTCGGCAAGGAGGGCGACGTCATCCGGCGCCGCCGCGAGTGCGAGAAGTGCGGGCGGCGCTTCACCACGTACGAGCGGGTCGAGGACTACCTCCCGGCGGTGGTGAAGAAGGACGGCCGCCGCGAGCCGTTCGACCGGCTGAAGATCGTCGCCGGTCTGACCAAGGCCTGCGAGAAGCGGCCGGTCAGCATCGAGACCATCGAGGAGCACGTCGACCGCATCGAGCGCGCGCTGCTCGACCGCGCCGAGCGCGAGGTGCCGAGCTCGGTCATCGGCGAGGCCGTGATGCAGGCGCTCTACGAGCTCGACACGGTCGCCTACGTGCGCTTCGCGTCGGTGTACCGCTCGTTCCAGGACGTCGAGCAGTTCATGAACGAGCTCGAGGACCTGCTGCGCGAGCGCCGCAGCCAGCGCGGGCTGAAGAGCCGTCTCGCGAAGGCGCCGAAGCCGGTGCGGCCGACGTCCCGGAAGCCGCAGCGCGACGGATGACGGTGCGCGAGCACGCGAGCGCCCGCGACGCGGAGTTCATGCGCCTCGCGCTCGAGCTCGGCCGGCGCGGTCTCGGACGGACGCGGCCGAATCCTCCGGTCGGCGCGGTGGTCGTGCGCGGCGATCGCGTCGTCGGCTCCGGCTGGCACCGCCGCGCGGGTACGGCGCACGCCGAGGCGATCGCGCTCGCGCAGGCCGGGGCCGCGGCGCGCGGCGCCACGCTCTACTTGACGCTCGAGCCGTGCACGCACGAGGGACGGATGCCGCCGTGCGCGCCGCAGGTGATCGCGTCGGGCGTGAAGCGCGTCGTGATCGGCGCCATCGACCCGAACCCGGTGGTGAGCCGGCGCGGCATCGCCCAGCTGCGGCGCGCCGGAATCGCCGTCACCACGGGCGTGGAGGGCGAGGCCGCGCAGGAGCTGATCGCGTCGTTCGCGCGGCACGTCGTCACGGGCCGTCCGTTCGTCCGCCTGAAGCTCGCGGCGTCGGCCGACGGCCGCATCGCGACGCGAACCGGGGCGTCGCGCTGGATCACGGGCGCTCCCGCGCGACGGCTCGTGCACCGCTGGCGGAACGAGATGGACGCGGTCCTGGTCGGCGTCGACACGGTGATCGCCGACGACCCCGAGCTGACGTGCCGGCGCGCCGGAGGGCGCAACCCGGTGCGGATCGTGGTCGACGGCAGCCTGCGCATCCCGCCGCGCGCGCGTCTGCTGCACGACGGACGCGCTCCGGTCTGGATCGCGACCCGCAGCCGGCACGACAAGGCGCGCGCGGCGCGGCTGGGCCGGAGCGGGGCGGAGATCGTGCCGGTGGCCGCGCGCGGGCGGCACGTCGATCTCGGGGCGATGTTCGCGGCCCTCGGGCGCCGCGACGTCACCAGCGTTCTGGTCGAGGCAGGGGCGAGCCTGTCCGCCGCGCTGATCGCGGGCGGGCACGTCGACGAGCTGTGCTGGTTCTCGGCCCCGCTCTTGATCGGGGGCGACGGCTTGCCGATGATCGGCCCATTGGGCGTGCGCTCGCTGCGCGGTGCGTTTCCGCTCGCCGACCTCCGGGTCGAGCGGGTTGGTGACGATCTGCTGCACACGGCGCGCGTCGAGGCCCGATGAGGCAACCGTGAAGAGCAACAGCGATTCGACAAGCCGGAACGCACGCGGCGAGCAGAGCCTGCACGCCGCGATGGCGGACCTCGCCGCCGGGCGCATGATCCTCGTGGTGGACGACGCGGAGCAGCCGCGCCAGGGCGAGGTGTGCGTCGCAGCGCAGCTGACCACCCCCGAGCACATCGGCTTCATGGCGGTGCACGCGCGCGGACTCGTCTGCCTCGCCGTCCTGCCACCGACGCTGCTGCGCCTCGGCATCCCGTTGATGCCGGCCGACCGCGCGGCGGACGAGTACGTCGCCTACGGCACCTCGTTCGAGGCGCGGCGCGGCGTCTCGACCGGAATCTCGGCCGCCGACCGCGCGGCGACGATCCGCGTCGCGATCGACGAGCGCAGCGGCCCGAACGACATCGTCATGCCGGGCCACGTGCCTCCGATCCAGGTCTCGCCGGGTGGAACGCTCGAGCGGCCCGGACGGATCGAGGCGGCGCTCGACGTGGTCCGTCTTGCGGCGCTTCGTCCGGCGGCGACCGTGTGCACCGTGCTCGACCGCGAGGGCGACGTCGCGCGCGGCACGCAGCTGATCGCGTTCGCGCGCAAGCACAAGCTCAAGATGGTCGCGGTGGACGCGGTGATCCGGCACCGGCTGCGCTCCGAGCTGCTGGTCGAGCGGCTCGACGAGCGCGAGCTCGAGAGCGCGTACGGCGGCAAGTTCCGGGCGATCGCGTACCGGAACAAGGTCGACGATTCGGAGCACATGGCGCTGGTGCGCGGACGACCGAAGCGCGACGAGGCGGTTCTGGTCCGCGTGCACTCGCAGTGCCTGACGGGTGACGTGCTGGGCTCGCGCCGCTGCGACTGCGGCGAGCAGCTCGAGGCCGCGGTCCGGATGATCGCGGAGGCCGGCCGCGGCGTTCTCGTCTACCTCCACCAGGAGGGACGCGGCATCGGTCTCGCGAACAAGATCCGTGCGTACGCCCTGCAGGACAAGGGGCTCGACACGGTCGAGGCGAACCTCGAGCTCGGCTTCACCGACGACCCGCGCGACTACGGCATCAGCGCGCAGATCCTGCGCGACCTCGGCATCTCGAGCGTCAAGCTGCTGACCAACAACTCGCGCAAGATCAGCGGGCTCACCAGCTACGGCATCGAGGTGACCGAGCGCGTGCCGATCGAGGCCCTGCCGCACGCGCTCAACATCGGCTACCTGCGCACGAAGCGGGCGAAGCTCGGTCACATCCTGACCGGGCTCGAGACGGGTGCACGCCCGGGAAGGGGCGCCTGAGTGCGCGAGATCGTCGGAAAGCCTGCGGGCGCGGGGCTGCGCATCGCGATCGTGGTGGCGCGCTTCAACCGCTCGGTGACCGAGTCCCTGCTCGACGGTGCCCTCGAGTGCCTGCGCGAGTACGGCGTCGCGGACGACGCGATCGAAGTGCTCCGCGTCCCGGGCGCCTTCGAGATCACGGTCGCGGCCGAGCACTGCGCGGCGAGCGGACGCTACGCGGCGCTCATCTGTCTCGGCGCGGTCGTGCGCGGCGAGACGCCGCACTTCGAGTTCATCTCGCGCGAGGTCAGCCGCGGCGTGAACGACGTCGCGTGCCGGCACCGCATCCCGGTCGCGTTCGGCGTGCTCACCACCGACAACATGGAGCAGGCGCTCGCGCGTGCGGGCGAAGGGCACGGCAACAAGGGCTACGAGGCGGCGATCACGGCGCTCGAGATGGCGGCGCTGCTGCGCGACCACGCGCGGCTGAGCTGAGGCGCGGAGCGGTCGCGTGAAGGGAAGTCTGAATGCCCGCCGCCGGGCACGCGAGCTCGCCGTGCAGGCGCTCTATCAGATGGACGTCGCCGGAGTCGCGCAGGAGCAGGCGATCGCGACTGCGCTGCGCATGACCGGCCCCGACGAGGCGCCACCGGACGAGGCGACGCTGCCGTCCGAGATCGACGTCGCCTACGCGGAGCAGCTCGTCCGCATGGTGAGCGCGGATCGCCCGCGCTACGACGCGCTGATCGCGGCGTCGCTCGCGAACTGGCGCCTCGACCGGATCGGCCGTCTCGATGCGCAGATCCTTCGCGTCGGAGCGGCCGAGCTCGCGAACCGGCTCGCGCCGAAGCCGGTGGTGATCGACGAGGCGGTGGAGATCGCGCGCGACTATTGCGGCGACGAGGCGCGCGCGTTCGTGAACGGCGTCCTCGACGGCGTCGCGCGTGCAGTGGAAGCGTCCGGGGAGAACGTCACGTGAGCCTTCGTTTCGATCCTGCCATCGAGCCACGCTGGCGCGAGTTCTGGGCCCGCGAGGGAATCTTCAAGGCCGGACGCCGCGCCAACGCGCCGCGCCGCTACATCCTCGAGATGTTCCCGTACCCCAGCGGCGACCTGCACATGGGGCACGGCAAGAACTACTTCATCGGCGACGCGCTGACCCGCTACTGGGTGATGCGCGGCCACGACGTGCTGCACCCGTTCGGCTGGGACGCGTTCGGCCTGCCGGCCGAGAACGCCGCGATCAAGTTCAAGACGCACCCGCGCGCGTGGACGCTGCGCAACATCGAGGAGTCGAAGAAGTCGCTCGAGATCGCGGGCATCATGTACGACTGGTCGCGCGAGGTGACCACCTGCGAGCCGGACTACTACCGCTGGACGCAGGAGCTCTTCCTGCTGCTCTACGAGCGCGGGCTCGCCTATCGCGCCAAGGCGACGGTCAACTGGGATCCGGTCGACCAGACCGTTCTCGCGAACGAGCAGGTCGACGCGTCCGGACGGAGCTGGCGCAGCGGCGCGCTGGTCGAGAAGCGCGAGCTGTCGCAGTGGTTCTTCCGCATCACCGACTACGCGCAGCGCCTGCTCGACGACATCGACAAGCTCGACGCCTGGCCCGAGAAGGTGCGGGCGATGCAGCGCAACTGGATCGGCCGCAGCGAGGGCGCGGAGGTCGAGTTCGACGTCGCGGGACGCGACGAGCGCATCACCGTCTTCACGACGCGTCCGGACACGCTGTTCGGCGCGACGTTCCTCGTTCTCGCGCCGGAGCACCCGCTGGTCGCGAAGCTCGCGAGCGACGCGAATCGAGCGGCGGTCGAGGAGTACGTGGCGCAGGCGCGGCGGCGCAGCGAGATCGACCGCCAGAGCACCGAGCGCGAGAAGACCGGCGTGCCGCTCGGCGCGTTCTGCGTGAATCCGGTCAACGGGCGCGAGATCCCGATCTGGATCGCCGACTACGTGCTCATGGGCTACGGCACCGGCGCGATCATGGCCGTGCCCGCGCACGACGAGCGCGACTTCGCGTTCGCGCGCACCTTCGGCATCGACATCGTCCCGGTGATCGCGCCCGCCGGCGGCCACGTCGACGCGGCGACCATGACCGAGGCCTTCACCGAGGAAGGCGTCATGCAGTCCTCGGGGAAGTTCGACGGTCAGGACAACCGCGAGGCGGGCAGGGCGATCGTCGCGTGGCTCGCCGAGAGCGGACGCGCGCGTCCGAAGGTGACCTTCCGGCTGCGCGACTGGCTGGTGAGCCGCCAGCGCTACTGGGGTGCCCCGATCCCGATGCTGCACCGTGCCGACGGCAACATCGTTCCGGTGCCGCGCGAGCAGCTGCCGGTCGTGCTGCCGACGATCGACGACTACCTGCCGAAGGGCCGCTCGCCGCTCGCGTCGAGCGAGAGCTTCGTCAACGCGAAGGACCCGGTCACCGGCGAGGCGGTCCAGCGCGACACCGACACCATGGACACGTTCGTCGACTCGTCCTGGTACTTCCTGCGCTACGCCGACGCGCAGAACCAGAGCGCCCTGTGGTCGCCGGAGGCGATCCGGCGCTGGATGCCGGTCGACCAGTACATCGGCGGCGTCGAGCACGCGATCCTGCACCTCCTGTACTCGCGCTTCATCACCAAGGTCCTGTACGACGCCGGACTCGTTCCCGAGGACGAGCCGTTCCGCGCGTTGTTCACGCAGGGCATGGTGCAGCGCCGTGTCCTCACGCCGCTGCGCGCGGAGACGGACGGTCGGCTGGTCGCGCCGGAGGAGCTCGTCAAGGCGATCGGCGTCCCCGACGCTCCGCTTTCGCGCGACGAGATGGCGCGCGCGCTGCGCGAGCGCAGCTACGCGCTGGTCGAGCGCGACGGCGGTTTCGCGGCGCAGAGCGGTCCGGTCACGATGAGCAAGAGTGCGGGCAACGGCGTGCCGATGGGACCGTTCGTGCGCGAGCACGGGTCGGACGTCGCGCGCATCACGATCCTCTTCGCCGCGCCGCCCGAGAACAACATGGAGTGGAGCGACGAGGGCGTCGGCGGGGCGGAGCGCTTCCTGAACCGCGTCGTGGCGCTCTTCGGTGCCGACCGCGAGGCGGTGGCTGCGCTTCGCGCGGAGCGCGGCAGCGAGGGGTTCGCCGCGATCATCGACGAGTCGGCGGGCCTCGACGAGGCGAGCGCTGCGCTGCGGCGGCGCCTTCATGCGACGATCAAGAAGGTCACGCTCGACACCGAGCACTTCGGCTTCAACACGGCTCTGGCGGCGCTGATGGAGCTGCTCAACGACGCGAGCCGGCAACGTGCGGCGGCGGGCACGGCAACGCCGCTGTTCTGCGCGACCGCGTGGACCTTCGCGCGGCTGCTCGCGCCGTTCGCGCCGCACCTCGCCGAGGAGCTGCACGCGTGGTTCGGCGGCACCGGCACGGTCTACGATGCGGGTTGGCCGGTCTGGGACGAGGCGGCGCTCACCGCGGACACGATCGAGATCGTGCTGCAGGTGAACGGCAAGGTTCGCGACAAGATCGTCGTGCCGCGCGATTCGTCGGACGACGATCTGAAGGCGCGGGCGCTCGAGAGTGCGAAGGTCGGGGAGTCGATGGGCGGGAAGGCGCTGCGCAAGGCGATCGTCGTTCCGGGCAAGCTCGTGAATCTGGTAGTGTGACCGCGATGGCCGCACCGACCCGTCCTCGCGTCGTCGTCGTGCTGTGCGCGCTCGCGCTGCTCGCGACGACGCACTGCGGGTACCACTTCCCCGGCGAGGGCTCGCTGCCCGGCGGTGCGACGTCGATTCACGTCGCGAAGTTCGAGAACCGGACGCGCGACGCGGGCCTCGAGAACTATCTTCTCGAGGCGATCCAGACGGAGATCGCGCGGCGCGGCCAGTTCACCCTTCAGCCGCAGCGCAGCGACGCGCAGCTCACGCTCGAGGGCGCGATCCTCTCGGTCGAGAAGCGGCCGGTCGCGTTCTCGTCCAGCGACGAGGCGTTGCAGTACCAGACCTACGTCACGATCAGCGCGGTGCTGCGCGACACGCGCAACAACAAGGCCGTGTGGCGCATCTCGCAGCTGCGCGAGGGGGAGTCCTACGGCGCCACGTCGAGCACGGTCGTCACCGACTCGCCGGACTTCCTCAGCGGATCCACGCTCAATCCGAAGGACATCGCACAGCTCTCCGACGTGCAGCTCTCCGAGTCGCAGGAACGCGACGCGCTCGACCGCGTGTTCCAGAACACGTCGCGCGACCTCTACAACGCGATGGTGGAGAACTTCTGACGCGGACGCCGCGCAGCGCGCCTGCCGGGCGCGGCGGTGGCGGGACGCGCAAGGAGCCTGCCGCGCGCGACCACGCCGGGGCCGCCGCGGGCGACGGGGAGCGCGCGGAGTCGGGATCGGTGCTGCTCCTCGCGGGCGACGGTCTGCTCGTCGATCGCCGGCTCGCCGAGATCCAGGCGAAGAGCGTCGGTGCCAACCCGGCGTTCGGCGCCTTCGAGCTTCTGCAGGGCGACCAGGCGACGCTGGAAGACGTGATGACGGCGGTGCGCACCTTCTCCCCGACCGGCCAGCGTCTCGTGGTTCTGCGCCGCGCGGAGCGGATGCGGGAGGACGTGCAGAAGGCGCTCGCGGCGGCGCTCGACGAGATCCCGAAGGGCGCGCAGCTCGTCCTCGTCGCGCTCGAGCCCGACATGCGGAAGAGCCTCTTCGCGGCGCTGGCGAAGCGCGGCGCGGTTGAGCAGCTCGAGCTCGGCAACCCGCGCGACGCCGCCGGCACGCGCCGCGCCGTGATGGCGCTCGCCGGGCGCATGGCCCGAGAGCTGTCGCTGCGCCTCGGCGCCGGTGCGGCGGAAGCGCTCGCCGATCACCTGGGCAACGAGCCGCAGATGCTCGCCCGGGAGATCGAGAAGCTCGCGCTGCGCTTTCCCGACACGGAGGTGGGGCCCGATCAGGTGCTCGACACGGTGAGCGGCGAGCGCAGCCCGGTCGCGTTCGCCCTCGAGGGGGCCGTCCGTGACCGGCGCGTGGCGCACGCGATCGCGGCGCTGCGCACCGCGCTGAACGGCGGTGACCGACCGGAGCTGCTGGTCGGGCAGATCGCTTCGGAGTTGCGAGCGCTGCTCCGGGCGCGGGCGCTGCTCGACTCCGGGATGGACGAGGAGTCCGTGAAGCGGACGCTCGGTGGCCGCGGCTTCTACGTCGTGCCGCGAGCGCGCAACTACCGTCGCACCGAGCTCACGCGAGCGCTGCGCGCGCTCGCGGAGGTGGACGTCGCAGCCAAGACGGGCGGCGGCGGCGTGCCGGCGCGTCTCGAGAAGGTCCTGCTCGACCTGCGTCCGCCGCGCGCGACGTCCTGAGCGCGGCGGACCGTCGAGATCAGCCCAGCTTCGCGACCTGCTTCGCGAGGCGCGAGATGCGGCGTGCAGCGGCGTTCTTGTGCAGCACGCCCTTCGCCGCGGCCTTGTCGAGCGTCGACGCGACCTTGGGCAGCGTGGCGCGCGAGCTCTCGGCGTCGGCTGCGCCCACGAGCGTACGAAGCTTCTTCACTTCGGTACGGACGTGGCTGCGGACCGCCTGATTGCGGGCCGCGCGCTTGACCGACTGACGGTGTCTCTTCTCTGCGGACGGATGATTGGCCATGAATCCCTCGTTGGAAACGAGGCCGTTTAGCCTTTGGCGCCGCTCGCTTCAAGGCGCCGTCGTGGGCGGGTCCGGGACGGGATCTTTGCCCTCCTGGAGCTCCCGCTTGGCCTTCTCCCAGCGGCGGTCCAGCTCCTCGGCGGGCAGGGCATGCATGTCGTGGCCCTCCCGGCGGACCCCCGACTCGACGCGCCGGAAGCGCTCCTCGAAGCGGTCCACCGCGGCGCCGAGGGCGAGCTCCGGCTCGACGTCGAGCTTGCGCGCGAGGTTCGCGGTCGCGAGCAGGAGATCCCCGAGCTCGTCGGCGATGCGGGTGCGCTCGCCCGAGCGCATCGCCTCGGCGAGCTCCGCGCGCTCCTCGTCGACCTTGCGCAGGACTCCGTGGACGTCCGGCCAGTCGAAGCCGACCCGGGACGCCTTCTCGCCGATGCGCTCCGCGCGCTGCAGGGAGGGCAGGGCGCGCGGCACGCCGTCGATCGCCGAAGCGTCCGCGCCGCGCTCGCGCTTCTTGATCTCCTCCCAGTTGCGCACCACCTGCGCCGCGCCGTCGACCTCGACGTCGCCGAAGACGTGCGGGTGGCGCCGTCGCATCTTGTCGACGATTCCGCGGCACACGTCGTCCACCGAGAAGCGTCCCGCCTCGCGTGCCATCTCGGCGTGGAAGACGACCTGCAGCAGCAGATCGCCGAGCTCGGCGCAGAGCTCTGCGGGGTTGTCGCGGTCGATCGCCTCGGCGACCTCGTAGGCTTCCTCGATCACGTACTTGCGGATCGAGCGATGGGTCTGCTCGCGGTCCCAGGGGCAGCCGCCGGGGGCGCGCAGGCGCGACATGATCGCGATCAGCTCGTCGAACGACTCCATCGACTCTCCTCCGGCTCTCCTCGCACGGCTGCCGGTCCGGGCGTGCGCGGCGCCGCGTTGCCCCGACGGGGCCCTCGTACTACCTAGGGATTCGAGGGAAGCGAAGCACGCCATGGCCGAAGTGAAGATCTACACCACGCGCTACTGTCCGTACTGCCACGCCGCGACCGCGCTGCTGACACAGAAGAACGTGGCCTTCGAGGAGATCGACGTGACCGGCGACAGCGCAGCCCGGGCCGACCTCGCCGAGCGGACCGGACGCAGCACCGTGCCGCAGGTGTTCATCGACGGAGACTCCATCGGTGGATACGACGATCTCTCTGCTCTCGACCGCTCGGGTCGTCTGGACGAGCTGCTGCAGGCCGGGTGAGCGCGCTCTACCGGCTCGTCCGCCGGACGCTGTTCCGTCTCGACGCGGAGCGAGCGCATCATCTGGCGCTGCGGTCCGCGGCGCTCGCGGAGTGGCTGCTCGAGCACGGCGCGCAGGGCGTGGTGCCTGCCGCACCTCCGGGCGATCCGGTCACCATCCTCGGCCGGACGTTCCCGAACCGCGTGGGGCTCGCGGCGGGTTTCGACAAGAACGGAATTGCGCCGCACCTGTGGTCGCGCCTCGGCTTCGGCTTCGCGGAGCTCGGCACCGTGACCGCGCGTCCGCAGCCGGGCAATCCGCAGCCGCGAATGTTCCGCCTTCCCGCGGAGCACGCGGTGGTGAACCGCCTCGGCTTCAACAACCAGGGAGCGGAGGAGGTGGCGCGCCGGCTGCGCTACCGTCTGGAGGTCCGGCCGGCGATCCCGATCGGGCTCAACATCGGCTGCTCGAAGGTCTCGGTCGGGGACGAGGCTGCGGAGCGCGAGGACTACCGCTTCTCGGCGCGACTGCTGGCTCCGCTCGCCGACTACCTCGCGATCAACGTGAGCTCGCCGAACACGCCTGGACTGCGCAACCTGCACGAGCCGCGGCGCCTCGCGCGCCTCGTCGAGGCGGTGTTGCGCGAGATCGAGGTGCTCGCCGTGGCCGCGCCCGTTCCGGTGCTCGTCAAGCTGTCGCCGGATCTCGCCGACGAGGACATTCCCGCGATCTGCGCCGCAGCGCGCGACGGCGGAGCCGCAGGATTCATCGCGACCAACACCACGATCACGCGTCCGGGCTGCACGAGTCCGGCTGCCGGGGAGACCGGCGGACTTTCGGGTGCTCCGCTGCGCGCGCGCGCGACGGACGTGCTGCGCCGCGTCCGCGACGCGGTCGGCGACGGCGTTCCGATCATCGGCGTGGGCGGCGTGACGACGATCGACGACGTGCACGAGAAGCTCGCCGCCGGTGCGGATCTGGTCGCCCTCTACACCGCGCTGATCTACGAAGGACCGCTGCTGCCGCGCCGTCTCGCGCGCGGGATCTCGCCGACGGCCGTGCGCGTCAGCGCGAGCGTGCCGAGGGAATCCGCGTCAGCAGGTCGTTGACCTCGCCGAAGAGCTCGCGTCGCGGTCCCGGAGCCGCCTCGGCGACCGTCGCGTCGGCGTCGCGATCGCCTTCGGAATCGCCGTCGCCGTCCTCTCCTGCGAGGTCGATCTCCGGACTGCGGTCGAGGTGGATCGCGAAGTCGCTCACCGCCGACTTGCGCTGCGCCGCCGCCTCGCGCTGTGCCGTCTCGGACTCGCGCGCCAGGATGTCGCGCGTCGCGCTCGCGATCGAGCGCAGGGTCAGCGCGACGTAGACGACGAAGACGAAGCCGAACAGGCCGAGCGAGGTCATCAGGGCGTCCGCCGGGGGCGCGTCCGTCGCGTAGCCCATCTCGGCCGCGAGGCGCATCGCCACGACCCCGAGCAACGGGACTGCTCCGAGCACCAGAAGCAGATCGCGCAGCGTCATCCCGCTCCCCTTCCGCGATTCGTCGCGCCTGCGAGGTGGGTACGTCCGGACCGCCACGAGGTCAAGACGCCCGCGCGCGGCCCGCGATCTTGCTTCCCGCACGGGCGACATCTACGTTTTCACGTTGCGAGATTGCAGGGGGAGGTCGGAGTGGTGTGCTCGCCCGTGCCTCGAGGTGGAGACCCTCCGATGGAACCAGCGCGGAACGGCGTGGATCGAGACGACGACGGACGGCCCGTGAAGTGGCGGCATCGCGCGCTGCTGGCGACGCGACTGGTCTGCGCGGCTGCCGTGCTCTGCGTCGCGACGGCCAGCGCGGCCGCGGTCGCCCCGAAGCCCTCGCCGACCCCGAATCCGGTGATCGGGGAGATGGAGAACGTCGTCGCCGAGCTCCGCGAGGTCAACGCCTCCCTCGCGTCGCTGCGCACCGCCATCAACGAGCTCGGCGGCCGCCTCGACAAGCTCGAGACCCTCTCCGGCGACGTGAACGACATCAAGGCGACCGCGACCCCGATGCGCGAGGAAGTGCGCGGCCTCTACGTCGAGACCAGCAACGTGCGCAGCGAGATCGCGCGCCTCGAGGAGAAGAGCGTCGCGGAGGCCGAGTCGCTCGGCAAGAGCCGCTACGTGTTCACGCTGCTGCTGGTCGCGACGATGGTCCTGCAGGTGGTCGTGCTGGCGGCGCTACTGCGCCGGTGAAGGCGTCGGCGCGGCCTCCACGTCCATCAGCGTCAGGAACGCATTTCCGGCGTTGAGATTGCCGGTGATGACGAGCCGCGTGCCGGGACTCGCGCCGGTGATCTTCGCGACCGTGGCATCGCGCCCCTCGACGCGAAGGGGCGGCGGGCCGGGTCCGAGCGCGCTGAAGATCTCCGGTCCGGTCGCCGGGCTGCCGCTGATCTTCTGCGCCTTCAGGACGCAGTACGAAAGGCTCTTGTCGCCGATCGCGAGCGTCAGGTCGCCGACGCTGTCCGCCAGGCCGCTCTGTCCGATCACGCCCTCGAAGCGGACGACGTCGAAGCCTGCACGACAGGGCGTCGCGTGGGCGAGGCACGTGGCGAAGACCACTGCGGCCAGGATCCGGACGGCCGCGCGGACACGGTGACGGCTCGGGGAGGGCTCGCGCATGCCGCCTGATAGCCGGGACGATCCGGCGAGACAATCGGTCGACGGCCCCGGGATCGGGCCGCGGATCTCGATCGTCGTCCCCGCGCTCGACGAAGCGGAGCGCATCGTCGAGGCCCTCGGATCCGTGCGGGAGCCGGGCGTGTGCGAGGTCATCGTCGTCGACGGCGGCAGCGGCGACGACACCGTGAAGTGTGCCGCGGCCGCCGCCGATCGCGTGCTGCACTCCGTGCGCGGCCGCGCCGCGCAGATGAACGCGGGCGCGGACGTCGCCGGCGGCGACGTCCTGCTCTTCCTGCATGCCGACACGCGGCTCCCCGCGGGCTTCGCGGCAGCGGTCCAGGACGCCATCGAGCGTGGCGCGATCGGCGGGCGCTTCGACGTGGCGCTCGAGGGTGAGCACCCGTTCCTGCAGGTGATCGCGTTCCTCATGAACGCGCGCTCACGCCTGACGCGGATCTCGACCGGCGATCAGGCGATCTTCGTGCGGCGAGACGTGTTCTCGCGGCTCGGCGGCTTCGCAGCGATCCCGCTGATGGAGGACGTCGAGCTCACCAGACGGCTGCGACGGCTCGGACCCCTCGCGGCGCTCCGTCTCCGGGTGCGCACCTCGGCCCGCCGCTGGGAGACCAACGGCGTGGTGCGCACGATCGTCCTGATGTGGGCGCTGCGCTTCGCTTACGCGTGCGGCGTGTCCCCCGAGCGTCTCGCGCGAGCCTATCGCAGGCCCGCGCGCTGACGTCGCACGCCGCTCAGAGTCCGCCGTCGCGCAGCGCGCGACCGGAACGCCACGCCGCGGACTGCAGCGCGGGGGCAACGGCTCCGTCCTCGTCGGCCGCACCGAACAGGTCGGCCGCCTCGTGCTCGATCGCACGCACGTGCTCGGCCTGCTGCTTGCGGCTGCGGTGATTGACGCCGATCACGAACGACACCGCCATCCCCGTTCCGAGACCTTCGGGAGTGCCGGGCTCGAACTGGCTGACGTGGAAGAACAGGGTGCGGTTGTCCTCGCCGTAGGTGATGAAGCCGAAGCCGCGGTCGGCGAAGTAGTTCGCGACGTGGCCAGTGACGCGGGGCGGCTCCTGCTCGCCGAGAATGGCGGCGACGTCGGCGGGGAGGAGCGCGTCCGCCAGCGGGCGCGGCGTCTCGTTCACGCCGGTCTGGACCAGGCGCGCCCGCGTCTGCTCGAGGAGCGCGCGCGTGTGCTCGTCGTCGGGGTCGTGCTCGGCCGCGGCCTGAAGATGCTCGAGCGCCTCCGACGGGCGTCCGTGCGCGAGGTGGATTCGCGCGAGCCGCGTCTCGACGTCGACCGCGAGGGTCGACTGTGGCGGAACGCGGCCCGCGGCCAGACGCTCGAGGTCGTGCAGCGCCGTGGCCGGCCGGCCGAGGAGCAGCTGCAGCTCCGCGAGCTCGATGCGGATCTGCACTTCGCCCTGCGGGTGCTGGCGCAGCGCCTCGCAGAGGGAGCGCGCCGCATCGGCGTAGCGTCCGGTGCGCATCTGCAGCCGGGCGAGCGCGATCAGCGCGACGGCGCCCTTCGGCAGCTTGCTCGCGCGCACCATCGCGGCCTCCGCGTCGTCGAGCCGTCCCGCCAGCTCGTACGCGCGACCGAGACGCTCCCAGATCACGGCGGACCCCGGATCGATCTCCTGAGCCTTCGTGAGCTCGCGCAGTGCAGACTCCGCGTCGCCATCGCGCAGGAACGTCTCGCCGTAGCTCGCCAGGCGGTGCTCCGGCTTGATGACCTTCTCGTGCAGCCGGTCGTCCAGCTCCGCACAACCGTCGAGGGCGGCGCGCGCCTCGTCGGTGAGGCCGACCTCGCGCAGGTTCCGCGCGAGGTGGAAGAGGATCTGCACCTGGATGCCGCGGCTGCGCTCGCGCTGGTCGGGCGGCGCCTTGTCGAACGCGGCGCATGCCTGCTGGAGGGCCGCGACCGCGGCGCGCGGGCGATGCAGACGCTCGAGGCAGTAGCCCTTGCGGAACAGGCAGAGATGGTAGCCGGGGAAGGTCTCGAGGGCGCGGTCGTACCAGGTCAATGCGCGCGCCCAGCGCTTCTTCCGCTGGAAGAACCAGCCGATCTGGCAGCGGTAGAGGGCGGCTCGGCGCGGGTGCAGCTGTGCGCAGCGGAGGAAGAACGCCTCGACCTTCGCGTCGTTGCCGACCAGCGAGTACGTCCGCGCGATCTCGAGGACGAACTCGACGTCGTCCCAGAGCGGGCTGCGCTCCTGGTCGATGGCGCCGTAGCGCGCGAGGATCTGCTTCAGATCACCGCGTTCGCGCTGCGCACGAACGGCGGCGAGCCGCTGTGCGGCGTCGGGATCGGTGCGTGTCATGGGAGTCCTCCGATCACGCGTCGCCCGACGACGCGGAGCTCGCCGCGCGCAAGGCGCTGGAGTGCGAGCGGGTAGATCCGGTGCTCCTCGGCGAGAATGCGCTCGGAGAGCGTCTGCTCCGTGTCGTCGTCGAGGACCGGCACCGCGGCCTGCGCGATGATGGGTCCGTGGTCCATCTGCTCGTCGACGAAGTGCACGGTGACGCCCGCGATGCGGACGCCGTACTCGAGAGCCTGGCGCTGCGCGTGCAGTCCCTTGAACGCGGGCAGCAGCGCCGGGTGCACGTTGATCACGCGTCCCGCGAACGCGCGCAGGAACACGCCGGTGACGATGCGGTCGAAGCCCGCGAGCGCGATCGTGTCGACGCCGTGCTCCCGCAGGAGAGCGACCAGCGCGGCGTCGTAGGCCTCGCGGTCGGGGTAGGCGCCGTGCTCGAGCACCGAGGTGGCGACACCCGCTTCGCGTGCAAGGTCGAGACCTCCTGCCGCCGGGCGATTGCTGACGACGATCCTAATGCGCGCGTCGAGCCGCTGGTCCCGGACCGCCCTCAGGATCGCTCCGAGGTTCGACCCTCGACCGGAAATCAGGATTGCCAGCTCCACGATGTGCGTCCCCTCGCCCCGCTCCCCTCCGCGTCAAGCCGTGCATCTTCCGTAGCCGGACAGCCCCCGGCGGGCAAGCGATTTCGGCCTCTGCGGGAAAGAAATTTATACCTTACAAACGGCGATGGCCGCCAGGTGTGCGGCCGCGGCGCCGTCCCCGACCAGACCCTCGCGGCACTCGAGCACCTCGATCGGAGACCACGCCGCGCGGCAGAGCCGCTCGAGCTCTCCGGGTTCCAGACAGAATTCGCGACGCGGGTGTCCGGTGGTCTCGTGCTGCGCGACGAGGAAGGTCTCGATCGCCAGGACGCCGCCGGGACGGAGCACGCGAAAGAGATCCGGCAGGATCGCGCGGTCGAGGAAGCGCGTCTGCACGATCAGCGCAAAGGTCGCGTCGTGGAACGGCGGCGCGCTCGCATCCGCGACCACGACGCGGACGCGCGGGTTCTCCTGCGCGACGCGTCGACAGGCCTCCGATGCGTGATCGAAGGCGACCGTCCGGAAGCCGAGCTCGGCGAGCAGCGCCGCGTGCCTCCCGGAGCCGCATGCGACGTCGAGAGCCGTGCCGCCGGGCGCGCGTCGCATCAGACCCTCCGCGTGTCGCGCGACGAACGCCGATGGCGCCGAACGCGCGGGGCGCGCGCGGTGGCGCTCCTGCCAGTCGGTGCGATCGCTCAAGGACGGCTCTCGGGGGGGCACGTGACTCGCGCGGTCCGGAGCTCCCCCGCCAAGCGCCGGCGCGGCGTTCGTGCGAGGCTCCAGACGTCGACGTGGCGCGCACCGGCATCGCGCAGAACCGCGCTGCAGGCGCGGACCGTCGCTCCCGTCGTCACGACGTCGTCCACCAGCAGGACGGCTAGATCGGTCAGCGTCGCGCGACGACGGATGGAGAAGGCGTCGCGGACGTTGTGGTCGCGGGCGCCGCGGTCGAGCGCGGTCTGGGTCGCGGTCGGGGCATCGCGGCGCAGCAGGTCCACGGCGACGCGCTCGCCGCTGCGCGCGAGCGCACGGGCGAGCACCGCCGCCTGGTTGAAGCCGCGCCGGGCGAGGCGGGAGGCGTGCAGCGGAACGGGCACGATCACGTCATAGCACTCGGCGTGCGCACTCCGATGCGTCGCGAGCAGCGTGGCGAGACTCGATCCGACGACGTCATCGCCGCGGTACTTCCAGCGCAGGAGCAGGCGGCTCGACAGGTCGTCGTCCCGATACACGAAGCAGGCACGCGCCCGACGGAACGGCGGCGGCGTCATCGCACAGCGTACGCAGAGGAATCGGCTGCCGGGCTCGCCGCAGCAGGGGCACGCCGCAACGATCGGCTCGAGTCGCGAGGTGCACGCGCGACAGAGCGCGGGACGTCGCGCGGAGAACAGGTCGCGCGCGCACGAAGGACAGCGGGGTGGGTAGAGAAGGCTGAGCAAAAGGTCTACGATGTCCACTCCTGCCAGCTAGTCGGGGGGTGTCGGTGTGACCATGGCACGGAATGCAGAATCCGTGTCCGTCGTGGGGAGGGGGAGCGATGTTCCGCTTCATCCTGGGCGTCG
This sequence comes from Binatia bacterium, assembly GCA_046327915.1. Taxonomy (GTDB): domain Bacteria; phylum Desulfobacterota; class Binatia; order UBA12015; family UBA12015; genus VGTK01. The sequence goes on from JAXLXO010000012.1 coordinate 92,830, forward strand.
TCGTCGGTGGAGTGCTCACGTTCTGGGGGCTCACGGGGCAGATCCCGTGGCGCGAGGAGGTCGAGTCGTGGTTCTCGCGCGCCGCGTCCTCGTACACGGCGCAGGAGCATCACCGCGAGGCGAACAGCGTCATCGCGTCCGAGCAGCCGGCTGCGAAGCCCAAGCGCTGACCTTCGCCATCGCCGTGCGCTTCCGCGGGCCGCGCGGTACAGCGTGAGCGGCTTGCGCAAACCCGCGCGGCGCGCAAGGGAAGGTCTTGCATGGAGCTACCGATCGTCGCCCGACTCAAGCGCGAGCTCGCCGAGCTGCAGTACGAGCTCTCGCACGACCTGCCGAAGCGTCTCGAGGAGGCGCGCGCCCACGGCGATCTCCGCGAGAACGCGGAGTACGACGCCGCGAAGAACCGCCAGGGAATCCTGCGTGCGCGCATCGGTCAGATGAATGCGCGTCTCGCGGAGCTTTCGACGTACAGCTTCGCGCGCATCCCGCGCGACAAGGTTTCGTACGGCAGCCGCGTGAAGCTCTCGGACGTCGATTCGGGAGACGAGATCGAATACCAGGTGGTCTTTCCCGAGGAGGTCGACGCGGCGGCGGGACTGGTTTCGATCAACGCGCCGATCGGCCAGGCGCTGATGAACAAGGCGCCCGGTGACGAGGTCAACGTGCAGACGCCGCGCGGCAAGAAGACCTACGAGATCATCGAGCTCTCGACGCTGCACGACCGCAGGCCCGCGGAGGAGCCGTCGCGAGACTGACGACGCCGCGGTCCGACGGCGAGCGGAGAGGGAGCATGGAGCCAGCGCCCGAGACGTTCCGGAACCTTCCCGCGATGTTCTTCGCGCGCGCGGCCCGCTGGGCGGAGCGTCCGCGCTATCGCGCGCACCGCGACGGTGCGTGGATCGAGGTCGCCTGGCGCACGATGGAGACATCGGTGCGCGAGATCGCCGCGGGCCTCGTCGGCCTCGGCGTCGAGCGTGGCGATCGCATCGCGATCTTCGCCGCGACCAGCCCCGAGTGGGTGGAGATCGATCTCGCGATCCAGGCGGCGGGCGGCGTGACGATCCCGATCTACCACTCGAACCTGGCGAACGAGGCCGGCTTCATCCTGCTCGACTCCGAGTCGCGCATGGTGTGGACCGACGGTGCGAAGCCGCTCGGCAAGGTTCGCGACGCGCTCGCCGCCGGCGTCGAGCTCGACGACGGCACGATCGCGCCGCTGCGCGTCGACCGCATCCTGCTCACGCACGGCGACGGCGGTGGAGCGGATGACGTCACCACGCTCGACGACCTGAGACGACGCGGGCGTGAGGACCGCGCAGCGCAGGAGGAGGTCGAGCGGCGCGTGGCGGCGATCGACCGCGACCACCTCGCGACGATCGTCTACACCTCGGGCACGACCGGCTCGCCGAAGGGCGTGGTGCAGACGCACGGCAACCATCTGGCGATGGTCGAGAACACGGCGTCGCTCGGCGTGGTCCGCGAGGGCGAGGTCGATTTCTTCTTCCTGCCGCTCGCGCACTCGTTCGCGCGCATGATCGCGTACTACGGCCTCTACGCGGGAAGCATCACCGCGTTCGCGCGCAGCATCGACACGCTGAGCGAGGACATCGCGGCGACCAGGCCGCACGTGATCCCGGCGGTGCCGCGCATCTACGAGAAGATCTACGCGCGCATCCAGGCGACGCGCGAGGACGGCAGTCCGCTGACGCGCCAGATCTTCGACTGGGCGCTCGACGTGGGACGGCAGCGCAGCACGCACGAGCAGGCGGGCGAGGGCGTCCCGATCTGGATCCAGGCGCAGAACCTGATCGCACGGCGACTCGTGTTCTCGCGCGTTCAGAACCTGCTCGGCGGCAACATCCGCGTCATGATCTCGGGCGCGTCGCCGATCGCACGCGAGATCCTCGAGTTCTTCCACGCCTTCGAGCTGCTGATCCTCGAGGGCTACGGGCTCACCGAGACCACGCCGGCGCTCACCATCAATCGTGCCGACGACTTCAAGTTCGGCACCGTCGGCAAGCCGATCCCCGGCTGCCAGATCACGATCGCGCCGGACGGCGAGATCTTCGCGCGCGGGCCGAACGTCGCGCAGGGGTACTACAAGCGCCCGCGCGAGACCGCCGAGGCGTGGGACGAGCAGGGCTGGTTCCACACCGGCGACATCGGCGAGTTCGACAGCGAGGGGTTCCTCCGCATCACCGACCGCAAGAAGGATCTGATCAAGACGTCGGGCGGCAAGTACGTGGCGCCGCAGAAGATCGAGAACCTGCTGAAGACGCAGCCGCACATCAGCCAGGCGATCGTGATCGGCAACAACCGCAAGTACGTCACCGCGCTCCTGACCCTCGACGAGGACAGCGCGCGGACCCTCGGCGAACGCCATGGCATCGGCCCTGGCGAGCGCGACAAGCTGGTCCGGAATCCGGACGTCCTGCAGCTGGTCGAGCACCAGGTCGCCGAGGTGAACCGGAAGCTCGCCTCGTTCGAGAGCATCAAGTACTTCCGGCTGCTGCCGGGCGAGCTTTCCGAGGCGGCCGGCGAGCTGACGCCGTCGCTGAAGATCAAGCGCAAGGTGGTGGAAGCGCGCTACTCGGACCTGATCCAGGAAATGTACGGCTGAGCCGTCTCCCCGTCGGACGGCATGGCCGCCGCCGGGAACTTTTCTCCAGAGTTTCGCGTGATTGCGGCTCGTCCGGGGTCGTGTTAGTTAGCGGGCACCCTCGGCCGTCCAAAAAGTGGGCCCCCGCCCGCTTTTTTTGTTTCTGGAACAGGATTTTTTGCACTCAGGGGTTCGCACGGATGGGATGGCCGGGGGCGAGCGCATGGGCAGCAAGCACGTTTCCGAAATCGTCATGGACCTGGTCGAGCCGATCGCGAACGATCGCGGGCTCGATCTCGTCGACGTCGAGTACCAGCCACACGGCCGGCACTCGGTGCTGCGCCTGTACCTCGACCGCCCCGGCGGCATCAGCCTGGACGACCTCGCGGACGTCAGCCGCGAGGTGAGCGACGTGCTCGACGCGCACGATGCGGTGCCCGGGCAGTACACGCTCGAGTGCTCTTCGCCGGGCGTCAACCGTCGCCTGCGCAAGCCGGAGGACTTCGTCCGCTTCTGCGGCAAGTCGGTCCGCGTCCGCACGTCCACACCCATCGCCGGCTCGCGCAACTTTGCCGGTCTCCTGCTGGCCGCCGACGCGGACAACATCGAGATCGAGGACGAGTCCCGGGGTCGTCTCGCCGTCCCGCTGCGCGCCATCGAGCGCGCACACTACGAGCACGACTTCGCGGACGATCTTCGCGGCGGGCGATCCTGAGGAGCCCCAGGAGGGAAGCCATCTTATGGACGCACAGCTCAGTCGCGTGATCGAGCAGGTCAGCAAGGAAAAGCAGATCGATCGCGAGGTCATCATCGAGGCGATCGAAGGCGCCATGCTGCAGGCGGCGAAGCGCCAGTTCGGGCTCAACCGCCAGATCGAGGCCAAGTACAATCTCGAGATCGGCGAGGTCGAGCTGTTCGAGATCAAGCGCGTGGTCGACGTCGTCGCCGAGCCCGACAGCGAGATCACGCTCGAGCAGGCGCGCGCCGAGTACGACGAGGAGGCCGAGGTCGGCGACGAGTTCCTCGCCAAGCTGCCCAAGCCCGACGGCCGCATCGCCGCGCAGGCCGCGAAGCAGGCGATCATCCAGAAGGTCCGCGACGCCGAGCGCGAGCTCATCTACAACGAGTTCAAGGACCGCAAGGGCGAGATCTTCTCGGGCATCGTGCAGCGCTTCGAGAAGAAGAACATCATCGTCAATCTCGGGCGCACCGACGCGATCCTGCCCGAGAAGGAACAGATCCCGCGCGAGCGCTACCGCCAGGGCGACCGCATCCGCGCGTACATCTTCGACGTCGATCTCACGGCCAAGGGCCCGCAGATCGTGCTGTCGCGCACGCACCCGAACCTGCTGATCGAGCTGTTCCGCCAGGAAGTGCCCGAGATCTACGAGGGCATCGTCGAGGTGAAGGCAGCGGTGCGCGAGCCCGGCGGCCGTGCGAAGATCGCCGTGGTGTCGCACGACCGCGACGTCGATCCGGTCGGGGCCTGCGTCGGCATGCGCGGAACGCGCGTCCAGGCCGTCGTGCAGGAGCTGCGCGGCGAGAAGATCGACATCATCCACTACACGCCGGACCCGGCGGAATTCGTGTGCCGCGCGCTGGCGCCTGCGAAGGTGTCGAAGATCATCCTCGACGAGGAGGATCACGCGATGGAGGTGATCGTCCCCGACGATCAGCTCTCGCTCGCGATCGGCAAGAAGGGTCAGAACGTCACCCTCGCATCGCGGCTCACCGGCTGGCGTCTCGACGTGCGCGGCGAGGCGGAGGCCGACGAGGAGGCGCGTCGCGCGCGTGCGTCGCTGACCGGAATCCCGGGCGTGAGCGACGTGACGGCCGAGCTGCTGATGCAGCACGGCTTCAAGTCCGCCGAGGAGATCGCGGAGTCGGACGAAGAGTCGCTGGCCGAGGTCGAGGGCATCGGCCCCGAGCGCGTGGTCGGCATCCTCGAGGCGGCGCGTCGGCACGTCGAGGAGAAGCGCGCCCAGGAGGCCGAGGCCGAGCGCGAGGCGGCGGCGCTGCGCGAGGCCGAGGCACAGGCGGCGCTCGACAGCGGCGAGCTGATCGGCGGCGACGACGACTTCGCTTCGGAGCCCGCGAGCGCGGGCGAGGATCACGCGGCTCTCGACGCGATCTCGGGGAGCAAGGAAGAAGCTTGAGACCGGCCCACGTCTCCGTTCGCACGTGTGCCGGCTGCGGCCAGCGTGCACCACGCGACGTTCTCCGGCGCATCGCACTCGATGCGCGCGGCGGCATCGAGTGGCGGGACCGTGGTGGCAGGGGTACGTATCTGCACGATGACGAGGGCTGTGCGCGCGCCTTCGCCGGAGGGAAGCCCGTGCTGCGCGGGTTGCGTGCGCGGGTGAACAGACAGGCGCGGGAAAACCTCCTTGCATCCGGAGCGGCTGTCGAGCTCGGGTTGGGGAACGCGAGAAGGATCTAAGAGTATGCCCAAGCGGATCACCGAGTTGGCGCGAGAGTGGGGGTTCCAGCAGCCCAAGGATCTCGTCGCCAAGCTCGAAGAACTCGGAATCCGAGGGAAGCGCGCGCAGAGCAGCCTCACGGAGGACGAGATCGCGCGCGTCGAGGCGCGTCTCGGATTCGGTCCGAAGCCGACCGTCACGGTGGGCAGCGAGCGCGTGGTCGGCGAGCGCGTCGTCACCGAGCGCGCCGGCGCGGGCGAGGTCACCGCGCGCGAGCAGATCGTCGAGGCCCGCGTCCGTCCGAACGTGATCCGCCGCCGCACGCAGCGCGTGGAGGAGGTCGTCAAGCCGGAGAGCGCCGCGCCGCAGGCGGCGAGCGACTTCTCCGACGACAGCGCGATGCTCGACCTGCCCGAGATGGATTCCGGAGACACCGGGCTCTTCGAGGGTGACATCGGCGGCACCACGTCGTCGTTCGACGACGGCGACTTCGGCGCGCCGGACTTCGCGCCCGCGCACGAGCCGCACGTCGAGGAGGCGCACGTCGCCGAGCCGATCGCCGCCGCGCCCATCGAGGCGGCCCCCGTTGCCGCCGAAGCCGCGGCCCCGGTCGCCGCAGCGGCCGAGCCTCGCGCCGCGGCGCCGAAGCCGGCAGCCGCGGCCGCAGCGCCGGCCGCCGAGCCGGTCCCGGTCGAGGCGAAGCGTCCCGAGACGCCGCGCGTTCTCGGTCGTGCACCGTCCTCCGCGCCGGTCCTCGACGACGGCATGCGCCGCGTCCAGGTGCTCGGCAAGATCAACCTGAAGAAGCCCGAGCCGGCGCCTGCACGTCCGCGTCCCGCGGCGGGTGCGGCTCCGGTTCCGGGCGCGGCTCCGGCACCGGCCGAGTCCACCGACGACGCGCGTCGGAAGCGCGGCAAGAAGGTCATCCGCAAGCCGGGCCAGTTCGATCCGTTCGGCGGCGATCGCAGCGGCGGCCGCGGCGGCCGCAAGCCGCTGAAGAAGCGTGCCGCTCCGGGCAAGGAGCAGAAGCGCACCGAGATCACGACGCCGTCCGCGAGGAAGCGTCTGGTGCGCTTCAGCGAGGTCATCACGGTCGGCGACCTCGCCAAGGCGATGGGTCTCAAGGCCGGCGAGGTCATCAAGAAGCTCATGGACATGGGCGTCATGACGACCGTCAATCACGTGCTCGACGTCGACCACGCGACTCTCGTCGCGGCCGAGTTCGACTACGCGGTCGAGAACGTGGCGTTCGACGCCGACAAGGAGATCGAGGGTCCGGACACAGAGACCGACGAGGCCGAGGCGCTGCCGCGCGACCCGGTGGTCACGGTCATGGGGCACGTCGACCACGGCAAGACGTCGCTGCTCGACTCGATCCGCAAGACCGAGGTCGCGGAAGGCGAGGCCGGCGGCATCACGCAGCACATCGGCGCATACACCGTGAAGGTGCACGACCGGCACATCACCTTCATCGACACGCCGGGCCACGCGGCGTTCACCGCGATGCGTGCGCGCGGCGCCAAGGTCACGGACATCGTCATCCTGGTGGTCGCGGCGGACGACGGCGTCATGCCGCAGACGATCGAGGCGATCGCGCACGCGCGCGCCGCCGAGGTGCCGATCATCGTCGCGGTCAACAAGATCGACCGCGCCGACGCCGACCCGGAGCGCGTCAAGAAGCAGCTCTCCGAGCACGGCCTGGTCGCGGAAGACTGGGGCGGCGACACCACGTTCGTGCCGGTGTCGGCGAAGACCCGCCAGGGACTCGACCAGCTCCTCGAGATGGTGCTGCTGCAGGCCGACGTCCTCGACCTCAAGGCGAAGGCCGATTCGCGCGCGAAGGGATCGATCGTCGAGGCGAAGCTCGATCGCGGCCGCGGCCCGGTCGCGACGGTTCTCGTCCAGGAGGGCACGCTCAAGGTCGGCGATCCGTTCGTCGTCGGGCTGCAGTACGGGCGCATCCGCGCGATGCTCGACTCGCAGGGCAGGAAGGTCGAGACCGCCGGTCCGTCGACCCCGGTCGAGATCCTCGGTCTGAGCGGCGTGCCGGAGGCCGGCGACGCGTTCGTCGCGGTGGCCGACGAGGCGACGGCGCGACAGGTCGCGGAGCACCGGCGCGGCAAGCAGCGTCAGGGCGAGATGGCGAAGTCGAGCAAGGTCTCGCTGGACGACCTCTACAAGCAGTTCGAGAAGAGTGCGGTGAAGGAGCTGCGCGTCGTCCTGAAGGTCGACGTGCAGGGCTCGGTCGACGCCTTGAAGGAAGCATTCGCGCGCCTCTCGAACGACGAGGTGCAGGTCACCATCATGCACGCGTCGGTCGGCGGCATCACCGAGTCCGACGTGCTGCTCGCGTCGACGTCGAACGCGATCATCATCGGCTTCAACGTCCGCCCGGAGCCCAAGGCGGCGCAGCTCGCCGAGCGCGAGGGCGTGGACGTGCGCCTGTACACGATCATCTACGACGCCATCAATCAGGTCCGCGAGGCGCTCGAGGGCATGCTCGAGCCGACGACGCGCGAGCGCACCGTCGGGCGTGCCGAGATCCGTCAGATCTTCGGCGTCGGCGCGGGCACCATCGGTGGCTCGAGCGTGCTCGACGGCAAGATCGTTCGCGGTGGCCTGGCGCGCCTGCTGCGCGACCACGCGGTCATCCACGAAGGCAAGATCGGCAGCCTGCGTCGCTTCAAGGACGACGTCCGCGAGGTCGCGGCGGGCTACGAGTGCGGCATCGGGCTCGAGGGCTTCAACGACATCAAGCCCGGTGACGTGGTCGAGGTCTACGAGCTCGAGCAGGTCGCCCGCCGCATGCCGACGGGCGGCGAGAAGTCGCAGCCGATCGAGCGCTACGCTTGACGAAGGGGCGCTCCGGGAAACGTCCACCGCAGCGGGGGGCCGCCGGTGGCGTCCGGCGCGCCGATCGTGTGGGGGCGGAGATCCAGCGCATCCTCTCGGAGGAGCTGCTGCATCGCGTGCGAGATCCGCGCGTCGCGCACGTGACCATCACGCGCGTGCGGATGAACGACGACCTGCGGCTCGCGCGCGTCTGGTTCACCCTGCTCGAAGTGGGCGAGGGGGACCGGAACGAGGCCCTGCGTGGGCTCGAGAGCGCGATGCCGTACCTGCGTCGCACCGTCGCCGGTGATCTCGGACTGCGGCACGCTCCCGAGCTCGCGTTCGCCTACGACGAGGACCTCGCCAACGCACGTCGCATCGACTCGCTGCTGAAGGGGCTGCGCCCGCACGATGCGCCCGACGCGTCTCCGGAGGGAGAGGACGAGGACGACGAGGGCGATCGTGGCTGACGGCATCCTGCTCGTCGACAAGCCGGGCGGCATCACGTCGGCGGGTGTGGTCCGCGACGTGAAGCGCGCACATCGTCTGAAGAGCATCGGACATCTCGGCACGCTCGATCCGATGGCGACCGGGCTGCTCCCGCTCTGCATCGGCGACGGCACCAAGATCGCGCAGTTCCTCGGTGCCGAGGAGAAGGCGTACGAGGGGACGATCCGCCTCGGCATCGCCACCGACACGCTCGACGTCGAGGGGCAGGTCGTCGAGACGGCTCCGGTTCCCGAAGGCTTCGCCGCACGACTCGAGGAGGTGGCCGCCGCTCTGCGCGGTCCGGGTGAGCAGCTGCCGCCGATGTACTCCGCGGTGAAGATCGCCGGGCGGAAGCTGTACGAGCACGCCCGCGAGGGCGAGACCGTCGAGCGGAAGCCGCGCCCGGTGGTGATCCACGAGCTGTCGCTCGAGCCCGACGCCGCGCCGGACACGATCCGGTTCGCGGTCCACTGCTCGAAGGGCACGTACGTCCGGGTGCTCGCCGAGGACGTCGCGCGCGCGCTCGGCACCGTCGGGACGCTGGCGAGCCTGCGCCGGACCCGCTTCGGCGCGTTCGACGTGGCCGAGGCCCACCCGCTGGCCGACCTGGTCGCGCGACCGGCGGGGGACCTGCCGGTCCTCGACCCGCTGTCGGCCCTGCGCGGCGTACGGAGGATTCCGGTCGCGGCCGCGCAGGCGTGCGCGATCGCCAGCGGTCAGCGCGGCGTGCTGGCGCGCCTCGAGCCCCCGGCCGGAGGGGAAGGGCTCGCGACCCTGCTGGCGCCCAACGGCGGCCTGCTGGCCGTAATCGAGGCCGACGAGGGGCGGTGGACGCTGCGGCGCGTGCTGATGCCGGAAGCGAGTCAGCTTTACAGGTCCTGACCCGGGTGTTAACGGAGCGGGTCAACGAAAACGGAGGAAGAACAGTGGCGTTAGCCGCGGTACGTAAACGCGAGTTGGTCGAGAGCTTCCGGTCCCACGACAAGGACACGGGCTCCTCGGAGGTGCAGATCGCCCTCCTGAGTGAACGGATCAGCTACCTGACCGAGCACCAGAAGAAGCATGCGAAGGATCACGCCTCGCAGCGCGGCCTGGTCATGCTGGTCGGGCAGAGGCGTCGGCTCCTCGACTATCTGAAGAGGACGGCCCCAGAGCGGTACAAGCAGCTCATCGAAAGGCTCGGCCTGCGCAAGTAGGCCGACGCCGCCGCTGAGAATACTTCCCGCTTTGGTCATGGGCGCTGGACGCCCGTGACGTACGGAGATCTGTATGGAGCCCAAGGTAGTAGAGTGCGAGCTGGCGGGTAGACGATTCTCGATCGAGACCGGCCGACTTGCGAAGCAGGCGGGCGGCGCGGCGTTCGTCCGGTACGGCGACACCGTCGTCCTGGTCACCGCGACCGCTCAGGCGAGTGCGCGCGAGAACGTCGACTTCCTGCCTCTCACGGTGGATTATCAGGAGAAGACGTTCGCGGCGGGCAAGATCCCGGGCGGCTTCTTCAAGCGCGAGGGCAAGCCGTCGGAGAAGGAGGTCCTGACCTCCCGCCTCATCGACCGCCCCTGCCGCCCGCTGTTCCCGGAGGGCTGGCACTCGGAGACGCAGATCGTCGCGACCGTTCTGTCGGCCGAGAAGGACTGCGATCCCGACATGGTCGCGCTTTGCGGCGCGTCCGCGGCGCTCACGGTGTCGGACATCCCGTTCGCGGGTCCGATCGCCGGCATCCGCGTCGGCCGCGTCGACGGCAAGTTCGTCTTCAACCCGACCGCCGAGCAGCTCGAGAAGAGCGACATCAACCTGATCGTCGCCGGCAGCCGTGACGCGATCGTGATGGTCGAGGGCGGCGCGAAGATCGTCCCCGACGACATCATGCTCGAGGCGCTGTTCGCGGCGCACGAGGCGCTGCAGCCGATCATCGACCTGCAGCTGAAGCTGCAGAAGGAAGTCGGCAAGACCAAGCGCCCGAACCCCGTGCTCCCCGAGCCGGGCAAGCTGCAGGCGCGCGTGCGCGAGGTCGCGGGACCGCTCTGCAAGGAGGCGCTCGCCACCACCGCGAAGCTCGAGCGCTACGCCAAGTTCGACGAGGCGAAGGCCGCGACCAAGGCGGCGCTGGCCGCCGAGTTCCCGGAGCAGGAGAAGGCGATCAGCGAGGCGTTCGGCGACCTCAAGTACGACGCCGTCCGCAGCATGATCGTCAATGACAAGAAGCGCCTCGACGGTCGCGGCCTGGCCGACATCCGTCCGATCTGGATCGACCTCGGACTGCTGCCGCGCGCGCACGGCTCGGCGGTGTTCACCCGCGGCGAGACGCAGGCGCTGGTCACGACCACGCTCGGCACGTCGGCCGATCAGCAGCGCATCGACTCCCTGCTCGGCGAGAGCAAGAAGACGTTCATGCTGCACTACAACTTCCCGCCGTTCTCGGTCGGTGAGGTGAAGTTCCTGCGCGGCCCAAGCCGGCGCGACGTCGGTCACGGAGCGCTCGCCGAGCGCGCGCTGACCCCGGTCCTGCCCGGCGACGAGTTCCCGTACACGATTCGCATCGTGTCGGAGATCCTCGAGTCGAACGGCTCGTCGTCGATGGCGACGGTCTGCGGCGGCGCGCTGTCGCTGCTCGACGCGGGCGCCAAGATCAAGGCGCCGGTCGCGGGCATCGCGATGGGTCTGATCAAGGAAGGCAACAAGTTCGCCATCCTGTCCGACATCCTCGGCGACGAGGACCATCTCGGCGACATGGACTTCAAGGTCGCCGGCACGGCCGAGGGCGTCACCGCCCTGCAGATGGACATCAAGATCCAGGGCCTGACGCGCGAGGTCATGAAGGCCGCGCTCGAGCAGGCGAAGGCCGGACGTCTGCACATCCTCGGCGAGATGAACAAGGCGATCGCGGCACCGCGCGAGACCCTGTCGGACTACGCGCCGCGGATCACCACGATCAAGATCAACAAGGAGAAGATCCGCGACGTCATCGGACCCGGTGGCAAGGTGATCCGTGCGCTGGTCGAGGAGACCGGCTGCACGATCGACATCGAGGACGACGGCACGGTTTCCGTCGCTTCGACCGACGCCGCTTCGATGAAGAAGGCGATCGACCGCATCCTCGGCATCACCGCCGAGGCCGAGGTCGGCCGGATCTACGAAGGCAAGGTCCGCAAGATCGTCGACTTCGGGGCGTTCGTGGAGATCATGCCGGGCACCGATGGTCTGCTGCACATCTCGCAGATCTCGAAGGAGCGCATCCGCGCCGTCACGGACGTCCTCAAGGAGGGCGACCAGGTGCGTGTGAAGGTCCTCGAGGTGGACCGTTCCGGCAAGATCCGTCTGTCGCGCCGCGAGGCGATGGCGGACGACGGCGTCGAGGAGTAGAAGAGCAACGTGGGGAGCCTCGGTGATCCGAGCGCGGTTCGGAAGAGCGTCCTGCCCAACGGGATCCGCGTTCTCACCGAGGCCCTTCCGCAGTTCACTTCGGCCACCCTGGGCATCTGGGTGGAGAACGGCTCGGCCTACGAGTCGCCGGAGCTGAACGGCATCTCGCATTTCCTCGAGCACATCTTCTTCAAGGGCACCGAGAGGCGCTCCGCGAAGGAGATCGCCGAGGCGATCGACGGGGTGGGTGGCATTCTCAACGCCTTCACGGGCAAGGAATACACCTGCTACTACGCGAAGGTCCTCCGCGAGGACCTTCCGCTCGCCCTCGACGTCCTGTCGGATCTGTTCCTGCACTCCACGTTCCCCGAGGAGGAGATCGAGCGCGAGCGCGGCGTGATCCTGTCGGAGATCCTCGAATCCGAGGACACTCCCGACGATCACATCCACGTCGTGTTCGACCGTGCGTTCTGGCCCGGCCATCCGCTGTCGCTGCCGATCACCGGCACGGCGCAGACGGTCTCGGGCATGAAGCGCGAGCACTTCCTGCGGTTCCTCTCCGAGCGCTACCGCCCGGACCGGATCCTGATCTGCGCGGCCGGTGCGGTCGATCACGACTGGCTGGTCGAGCAGATCGGTGCGGCGTTCGGGCATCTCTCGGGAACGACGCCGGCCGTCGCGGTGACCGAGCCGTCGCCGAAGCCGGCGCTGTCGCTCATCGAGCGCGATCTCGAGCAGGTACAGATGGTCCTCGGTGTTCCGGGCCTGCGCCACACCGACGATCGCCGCTACGCGGCCTACGTGATGAACACGGCACTCGGCGGCGGCATGAGCTCGCGCCTCTTCCAGGAGGTCCGCGAGAAGCGCGGCAAGGCATACTCGATCTCGTCGTTCCTCGCCGCGTTCCGGAATACCGGCTACCTGGCGGTCAACGCGGGCCTCGGTGCGGACTCGGTGGTCGAGGTGATCGAGGTCGTGCGCGAAGAGCTCGGCAAGCTCGTGCGCGAAGGGCTCGAGGCCGGTGAGCTCGCGCGTGCGAAGAGCCAGATCAAGGGCACCATCCTGCTGAGCCTCGAGAGCAGCGAGAGCCGCATGTCGCGCGTCGCGAAGAACGAGATGTACTTCGGGCGCAACATCGAGCCGTCCGAGGTCGCGGACGCGATCACCCGCGTGTCGCACGACGACGTCGTTGCCCTGTCGCGCGAGCTGTTCTCGGGCCGCATGAGCGTCGCGCTGCTGGGCGACGTCGGCCAGGTCGCGATCGACGACGCCCTGCTGTCGCCCGCGTAGGGAGTCCACGCATGTCAGCGAACCCGGCCGGCCGGGAGACGGTTCGCGTCGTCATCTGGCGCGTGCGCGGCGGAGACCTGTCGTTGCCCGCGTACATGACGTCGGGTGCGGCCGGATGCGACCTCGCCGCGGATCTCGAGGCGCCGATCACGCTCGCTCCGCTGGGGCGCACGCTGGTCCCGACCGGCTTCGCGATCGCGCTGCCGCCGGGCTTCGAGGCGCAGGTGCGGCCGCGCAGCGGGCTCGCGCTGCGCGAGGGCGTGACGATCCTGAACGCCCCGGGAACGATCGACGAGGACTACCGCGGCGAGATCAAGGTCATCCTCGCGAACCTCGGCAACGAGCCGCGAACGATCCAGCCCGGGGACAGGATCGCGCAGCTCGTGGTCGCGCGCGTCACGCGGGCGGACTGGGATCTCGTCGCCGTGGCCCCCGCGGAGGGCGAGGCCCTCTGGACGGAACGCGGCGCAGGTGGTTTCGGACATACCGGCGCGCGGACGGACGCGGGGGGCGTCCGGCGCGGCACGGAAGGAGCGTCATGATCAGCCGCTACACACGGCCCGAGATGGCCCGCCTGTGGACCGACGAGCACCGGCTCGGGATCTGGCTCGAGATCGAGATCTCGGTCTGCGAGGCGCTCGCGAAGCGCGGCGTCATCCCGACCGAGGCCGTGCGGGACATGCGCGCGAAGGCGAAGGTCGACGCGAAGCGCGTCGCCGAGATCGAGCTCGAGGTGAAGCACGACGTGATCGCCTTCGTCACCGCGGCAGCCGAGAGCGTCGGCCCGTCGGGACGCTACCTTCACCTCGGCCTCACGTCGTCGGACGTGATCGACACCGCGTTCGCCCTTCAGCTCGTGCACTCGGCGCATCTATTGCTGCGCGGGCTCGACGGTCTGCTCGCAGCCGTCCGCAAGCTCGCCGATACGTATCGGGACACGCGCATGATCGGGCGCACGCACGGCGTGCACGCGGAGCCGATCACCTTCGGCGTGAAGGCCGCGAGCTGGTACGCGGAGCTGTGCCGCGGCTTCGAGCGCATCGAGACGGCGCAGCGCGAGATCGCGACGGGCAAGCTCAGTGGCGCGGTCGGCACCTACGCGCACCTGTCGCCCGACGTCGAGGCGGAAGTGCTGCCGCGCCTCGGTCTCGCCCCGGAGACGGTGGCCACGCAGGTCGTGCCGCGCGACCGTCACGCGGCCTTCTTCTCGGCGCTGGCGATCGTCGCCGCGTCCATCGAGCGCATCGCGCTCGAGCTGCGGCACCTGCAGCGCACCGAAGTGCTCGAGGCCGAGGAGCCGTTCACGCGCGGACAGAAGGGCTCGTCCGCGATGCCGCACAAGCGCAACCCATGGATGGCGGAGAACCTGTGCGGTCTCGCGCGTCTCATCCGCGGATACGCCGGCACGGCGCTCGAGAACGTCGCGCTGTGGCACGAGCGCGACATCAGCCACTCGTCGGTCGAGCGCGTGATCGCGCCCGATGCGTGCACGGTGCTCGACTTCATGATCGCGCGACTCACCGGCATCCTCGACCGTCTCGTGGTCTATCCCGAGCGCATGGCCGAGAACGCCGCCTGGTCCGGCGAGCTCGTGTTCTCCGAGAGCGTGCTGCTGGCGCTCGTCGAGGGCGGCGTCGCGCGCGAAGAGGGCTACCGCTGGGTGCAGCGCTGCGCGTTCGCGGCGCGCGACGAGGGCGGCTCGTTCCGCGAGCTCGTGGGCAAGGACCCCGACATCCGCAAGATCCTCGACGAGAAGCACCTGACCGCCGTGTTCGACCCGAAGCGGGCGCTCGCCCACACCGGCGCGATCGTCGACCGCGCACTCTCCGTCCGGCCGCGCCTGCCCGAGGCGCCGCCGCTGCTCGACAGCTGAGGAGCCCGATCCCATGGAGCGCAAGGAGCTGCTGTACGAGGGGAAGGCCAAGCAGGTCTGGTCCACGCCCGACCCCGAGCTGGTCATCCAGTACTTCAAGGACGACGCGACCGCGTTCAACGCGCAGAAGCGCGGCACGATCGCGAGCAAGGGCGTGCTCAACAACGCGATCTCCGAGCGGCTCTTCAAGCTGCTCGCCGACGCCGGCGTCAAGACGCATTTCGTCGCCAGGCCGTCCGAGCGGGAGATGGTGGTGAGGAAGCTCGCCATCTTCCCGATCGAGGTCGTGGTGCGGAACGTGGTGGCCGGCAGCCTCGCGACCCGGCTCGGCCGCGACGAGGGCGAGAAGCTGCCCGCTCCCGTGGTCGAGCTGTACTACAAGAACGACGCGCTCGGTGACCCGATGATCAACGACTCGCACGCGATCGTCTTCGGACTCGCGACGCGATCCGATCTCGACACGATCGTCGCGACCAGCCTGCGCGTGAACGAGTCTCTGAAGGCCTTCTTCGCGGAGAGAAATCTCACGCTCGTGGATTTCAAGCTCGAGTACGGACGGGCCGCCGACGGCACGATCCTGCTCGGCGACGAGATCTGCCCCGACACGTGCAGGCTCTGGGACGTGGCGAGCGGCGAGCGGCTCGACAAGGATCGCTTCCGGCGCGACCTCGGCAGGGTGGAGGAAGCGTATCAGGAAGTGTATAGGCGCGTCGTCCCGTGATCGCGCGAGTGTTCATCACGCCCAAGAAGGGCGTTCTCGACCCGCAGGGCAGGGCCATCTCGTCCTCGCTGCATGCGCTCGGCTTCGGCGAGGTCGAGGACGTGCGCATGGGCAAGTACCTCGAGATCCGGCTCGGCCCGTCGCCCGAGGGTGATCCGGCCGCCCGGGTGCGCGCCATGTGCGAGCGCCTGCTGGCGAACGGCGTGATCGAGGACTTCCGCTTCGAGATCGACCAGGAGAATCCCGGACGCGGCGCATGAAGTGGGGCGTCGTCACGTTCCCGGGCTCGAACGACGACCACGGCACGCTGCACGTGCTGCGTCACGTTCTCGGGCACGAGGCGGTGTCGCTCTGGCACAAGAGCCGCGACCTGCAGGGGGTCGACTGCGTCGTCCTGCCCGGCGGGTTCTCCTACGGCGACTACCTGCGCTGCGGTGCGATCGCGCGATTCTCGCCGCTGATGGGTGCGATCTCCGAGCACGCCGCGAACGGCGGGCTGGTGTTCGGCATCTGCAACGGATTCCAGGTCCTGTGCGAGGCGGGCCTGTTGCCCGGGGCGCTGGTGCGGAACCGCTCGCTGTCGTTCGTCTGCCGCGAGGTGAGCCTGCGCGTCGAGAGCGTCGCCAACCCGTTCGTGAACATGGCGCTGGTGGGCGACGTCTGGCGGATTCCCGTCAAGCACGGCGAGGGCTGCTACATCGCCGACGAGGCGACGCTGGACCAGATGGAGCGCGACGGCCAGATCCTGCTGCGCTACTGCCGCGCCGACGGCACGCGGGCGCGCGACGGCGGGGACGGCGGCGACTACAACTGCAACGGCTCGCTGCGCGACGTGGCCGGGGTCATGAACGCGACGCGCAACGTCTTCGGCATGATGCCGCACCCGGAGCACGGCGCGGATCCCGCACTGCGCGACGTCTGCTGGCCGGGCGCCGGCGTGCCCGACGGGCTGCGCATCTTCCAGTCGATTGCGGGATGGATCGCGGATCGCGGCCAGCGCTCGGCCGTCGATTCGATGCGGTGATCGAATGGCCGAGCAGCAGGTCAATCTCCAGGTCGCGCGCGAGCACGGACTCACCGACGAGGAGTACGAGCGCCTGACGAAGGCCGTCGGCCGTACGCCGACGATCGAGGAGCTCGGCGTCGCGACCGTCATGTGGTCCGAGCACTGCAGCTACAAGAGCTCGCGCTTCCACCTGAAGAAGCTGCCCACCGAGGGCAAGCGCGTCGTGCAGGGCCCGGGCGAGAACGCGGGCGCGATCTCGATCGGCGAGGGCCTCGCGATCGTGTTCAAGATCGAGAGCCACAACCACCCGTCGTACATCGAGCCCTACCAGGGCGCCGCGACGGGTGTCGGCGGGATCCTGCGCGACATCTTCACCATGGGCGCCCGTCCGATCGCGTCGATGGACTCGCTGCGCTTCGGCAGCTTCGACCACCCGCGCACGCGCTACCTCGTGCACGGCGTGGTCGCCGGCGTCGGCGGCTACGGCAACTCGATCGGCGTGCCGACGGTCGGCGGCGAGCTGGTCTTCGATCCGGGCTACGATCGCAACTGCCTCGTGAACGCGTTCACGCTCGGCGTGGTCGAGGAGTCGCGCCTGATGAGCGCGAAGGCGACCGGCGTCGGCAACCTCGTCATGATGTTCGGCTCGCGCACCGGCCGCGACGGCATCCACGGCGCGAGCCTGCTCGCATCGGCTGAATTCGACGACAAGAGCGAGGAGAAGCGTCCGACCGTGCAGGTGGGCGATCCGTTCCTCGAGAAGCTGCTGCTCGAGGCGACGCTCGAGATCCAGAAGAGCGACCTCGCGCTCGCGGTGCAGGACATGGGTGCCGCCGGCATCACCAGCTCGACGGTCGAGAGCGCGTACCGCGGCGAGCTCGGGATCGAGCTCGATCTGGATCAGGTGCCGCTGCGCGAGCACGGCATGTCGGCCTACGAGATCATGCTCTCCGAATCGCAGGAGCGCATGCTGCTCGTCACGAGGCCCGAGAACGTCGATGCGATCCGGGCGGTGTGCGAGAAGTGGGACCTCGAGTCGGCGGTGATCGGCAAGCTCACCGACGACCGGATGTACCGCGTCAAGCGCCATGGCAAGGAGGTCATCGCGCTGCCGGTCGACCTGCTGGCGGATCCACCCGCGCTGCAGCGTCCCTCGGCCGAACCGACGGAGACCGCGACCGAGTTCAAGCTCGACGACCTGCCGGAGCCGCGCGACTACGCGCAGGTGCTGCGCCAGCTCATCGCGTCGCCGAACCTGTGCTCGCGGCGCTGGGTCTACCAGCAGTACGACCACTACGTCGGTGCCGCGACGGCGGTTCATCCGGGCGGCGACGCGGCGGTCGTGCGGGTGCTCGGAACCGATCTGCACGTCGCGATGACCGTCGACTGCAACGCGCGCTACACGCTGCTCGACCCGTATCTCGGTGCGTGCCTCGCGGTGTGCGAGGCGGCGCGCAATCTCGTCGCGACAGGCGCGGAGCCGCTCGCGATCTCCGACTGCCTGAACTTCGGCAGCCCGGAGCGTCCCGAGATCATGTGGCAGTTCGAGCAGGCGATCGCGGGCATCCGCGACGCGTGCGCCGCCTTCGAGACGCCCGTCGTCAGCGGCAACGTGAGCTTCTACAACGAGACCGACGGTCGCGGCATCCCGCCGACGCCGACCATCGCGATGGTCGGCCTGCTGCGCACGGCGAAGCCGATCACGCCGTGGTTCAAGAACGACGGCGACGTGGTGATGCTGCTGGGCCGGACGCGCGAGGAGGTGTCGGGCAGCGAGTACGCCGCGGTGATCCACGGCAACACGCAGGGCCTGCCGCCGTGGGTCGACCTCGAGGCGGAGCGGCGGCTCCACCACGTCGTCCTCGAAGCGGCCGCGCGCGACCTGCTGTCGTCGGCGCACGATCTCTCCGAGGGCGGCCTCGCGATCGCGCTCGCCGAGTGCTGCTTCCTCGCGCCCGACGGGCTGCCCGCGCTCGGCGCGCGCATCCGGGTCGACGAGACCATGCGTGCCGACGCATTTCTCTTCGGCGAGAGCCAGGCGCGCATGCTGGTCAGCGTGCGCCGCGAGCACGTCGCGACGGTACGCGACCTCGCGAACGACGCAGGAGTGGCGGTCGCCGTCCTCGGCGACGTCGGAGGCGGTATGTTGGAGTTCGACGGTCTCGCAAGCGTTTCGGTCGCCGAGCTTCGCGCAGTCTGGGACTCGGCCCTCGAAAAGCTCGTCAACGGCTGAGCGGGCGCACGCGCATGTTCTCACCCGACGCGGATCGCTTCCATGAAGAGTGCGGTGTGGTCGGCGTGTACGGCCACAACGAAGCGGCGAACCTCGCCTATCTCGCGCTCTACGCTCTGCAGCATCGCGGGCAGGAGTCCGCGGGCATCGTGTCGTCGCGCGGCGACGCGCTGATCTCGCACCGCGGGCTCGGGCTCGTCGCCGACATCTTCCACCCGGACATCATCCGGCGTCTCGTCGGAACGGCGGCGATCGGGCACAACCGCTACGCGACGCACGGCGAGACGGTGCTCAAGAACGCGCAGCCGCTGGTGGTCGAGTACCAGGGCGGGGCGCTCGCGGTCGCGCACAACGGCAACCTCGTGAACGCCAACGAGCTCCGCGAGCGTCTCGAGGCGACGGGCTCGATCTTCCAGTCGACGTCCGACACCGAGGTCGTGATCCACCTGATCGCGCAGGCGACCGGCCCGACGCTGGTCGACCGCGTGATCGCAGCGCTCTCCGAGGTGCGAGGCGCGTACTCGCTGGTGTTCCTCTCGAAGGACGAGCTGATCGTCGCGCGCGATCCTCTGGGCTTTCGGCCGCTGGTGCTCGGACGCGTCAAGGACGCCTGGGTCGCCGTCTCCGAGACCTGCGCGCTCGACCTGATCAACGCGACGTACGTGCGCGAGGTCGAGCCGGGAGAGGTCATCGTGATCGGCAAGGAAGGCATGAAGTCTTTCCACCCGTTCCCGCCGGTGCCGGCGCGGCGCTGCGTGTTCGAGTACGTGTACTTCGCCCGTCCCGACAGCCGCGTGTTCGGCCGGACGGTGTACCAGGTGCGTCGCGAGCTCGGACGCCAGCTGGCGCGCGAGACGCACGTCGAGGCAGACGTCGTCACGCCCGTGCCCGATTCCGGCGTGCCGGCCGCGATCGGCTACGCGGAGCAGTCGGGCATCCCGTATCAGCTCGGGCTCATCCGCAATCACTACGTCGGAAGAACGTTCATCGAGCCGACGGACTCGATCCGCCACTTCGGCGTGCGCGTCAAGCTCAACGCGATGCCCGAGATCCTCGAGGGCAAGCGCGTCGTCGTGGTGGACGACTCGCTGGTGCGCGGCACGACGAGCCAGAAGATCGTGACCATGCTGCGCAACGCCGGCGCGAAGGAGGTGCACATGCGCATCTGCTCGCCGCCGACGATCAGCCCCTGCTACTACGGTATCGACACGCCGACGCGCGAGGAGCTGGTCGGGGCGCGCCACACGGTCGACGAGATCTGCAAGTTCATCGGCGCCGACTCGCTGGGCTATCTGAGCGAGTCCGGGCTGTACGCGTTCCTCGACGGCGGCGAGCGCGACTTCTGCGACGCGTGCTTCACCGAGCGCTACCCGACGCCGGTCGCGGAGGGGAAGGAGCCGCGGCAGCTGCAGCTCTTCGACGCGGCGGCGACCGCGGCGTAGCCGCTTTCGCCGCTCAGGACGCCGGCCGCGGCCGGTGCGTCAGCGGGTCGCGCACGAGGATCGTGTCGTGGCGCTCGTGCACGTCGTCGCGCTTCGGGCAGTCGATGTTGAAGTGCAGCCCGCGGCTCTCGCGGCGCAGCGTGGCCGACGCGATGATCAGATCCGCGACGGTCGCGATGTTGCGCAGCTCGAGCAGGTCCGAGGTGGGCAGGAAGTCCCAGTAGTCGCGCTGGATCTCGTCGAGCACGAGGTCGATGCGCGCTCGCGCGCGGGCGAGGCGCTGGTCGCTGCGCACGATGCCGACGTAGTTCCACATGAAGCGGCGGATCTCCTCCCAGTTCTGGCCGATGAGAACCGCTTCGTCGGTGTCGCGCGCGCGTCCCGGGTTCCAGTCGGGCAGCGTCGGGACCTCGCCACCGCGATCCGCACCGACGCGCGCGGTCGCGTGCACTGCGGCGCGGCGTCCGAAGACCAGGCCCTCCAGCAGGGAATTCGACGCGAGCCGGTTCGCACCGTGCAGGCCGGTCATCGCGACCTCGCCGGCGGCGTACAGCCCGTCGATCGAGGTCCGTCCGTCCTGGTCGGTGACGACGCCGCCGCAGGTGTAGTGCGCTGCGGGCACGACGGGAATCGGCTCGCGCGCGGGATCGATGCCGTAGCTCCGGCAGCGCGCGAGGATGGTCGGGAAGCGCTCCTCGAGAAACGCGCGGTCGCGGTGCGAGATGTCGAGGAACACGTTGTCGAAGCCGTGCAGCTTCATCTCGTGGTCGATCGCGCGCGCCACGATGTCGCGCGGCGCGAGCTCGGCGCGCGGGTCGTACGCCGCCATGAACGGCGTGCCGTCGGGGCGTTTCAGGATGCCGCCTTCGCCACGCACGGTCTCGCTGATCAGGAAGGACTTCGCCTGCGGGTGGTAGAGGCAGGTCGGGTGGAACTGGATGAACTCCATGTTCCCGATCGAGGCCCCCGCGCGGTAGGCGATCGCGACCCCGTCGCCGCTCGCGACGTCGGGGTTGCTCGTGTAAAGATAAACCTTCCCCGCGCCACCGGTGGCGAGCAGCGTGGCACGCGCGCGGAACGTCTTCACCTCACCGGTCGTCCGGTCGAGGAGGTAGGCGCCCCAGCAGCGCTCGGGTCCGGCCAGCCCGAACTTGGACGCGGTCAGCAGGTCGACCGCGATGTGCCGTTCGAGCAGGCGGATCGACGGGTGCTTCGCGACCGCAGCGAGGAGCGCGCGCATCATCTCGGCGCCGGTCGCGTCGAGGGCGTGCAGGATGCGCCGGCGCGAGTGGCCGCCTTCGAGGCCCAGATCGACGTCGTACGCGTCCTCGGCGTCGGGGCGCAGCGAGAATCGTGTCCCGAGCGCGATCATCTCGCGCACGCGCTCCGGCCCCTCGCGCACGACGAGCTCGACGATGTCGTGGTTGCAGAGGCCCGCGCCCGCCTCCTCGGTGTCGGCGGTGTGCGCGTCGAACGAGTCCTCGGGACTCCATACGCTCGCGATGCCGCCCTGGGCGTAGCTGCTCGAGCCCTCGGGGAGGCGGTCCTTGGTCACCACGCTGACGCTGCCCGAGCGGGCGGCTTCGAGGGCGAAGCTCAGCCCGGCGATGCCGCTGCCGATGACGAGGTAGTCGGAGTCCAAAGGGTCACCGGGGCAGGGCCGGAGACGGCCCCGCACTTGCTTTGTCGCATCGGACGGCGGGCACGCGATAGGCGGAGCCCGCGTCGTACGGTAGGATCACGCGTGTCCCGGATGGGGGTCCGGGCGCGACGGTGGAGGCGGTGTGCGGGGGAAGTGGGGTCACCATCGGGAGAGTAGGGCGCGAGGGCCGCGCGCGGCAAGCGAGCGGACGTTTCCCATCGCGGGATCATGCGCGCCTCTCCTCCCTGTCGGAAGTCTGACCGGCGTGACCCTGCGGGCGGTCAATTTGACCGTCGAACCGATCCGCCATAGGAGGGTGCAGCGGATGACGCATCGGGGGGACGCCATCTCGGGCGCGGCTTTCGGGGGGAAGCGCGCTGCCTCGTCACGATTTCGCATCGTGGCGCCTGCTCTGCTCGTCGCAGCCATCGCCGCGGCGCCCGCGGCCGCTGCCGACGTCTACAGCTTCAAGGACCGCACCGGAACGTTGCACTTCACCAACGTCCCCAGCGACCAGCGCTTCAAGGCCGTGCCCGACCAGGGTGGCCGCCCGATCCGCATCTCGTACACGGGCCGCATCGGCGGCGATTCGGGCTCGCGAACCGCGCGCAGCATCGCGCGCGCGGATCGCATCTGGAACGAGCCGCCCGCGGACCTCGAGAAGATGATCGACGAGACGTCGCGCCGCTACGGGGTCGAGACGGCCCTGGTGCATGCAGTGGTGCGCGCCGAGTCCGCGTTCGATCACCTCGCGGTGTCGTCGGCCGGCGCGCAGGGCCTGATGCAACTCATGCCGGGAACCGCGCAGGAGGTCGGCGTCCGCGACGTCTTCCACCCGCAGCAGAACCTCGAGGGCGGCGTGTACTACCTGCGCTCGCTGCTCGACCGCTTCAACGGCGACTATCGCCTCGCGCTGGCCGGCTACAACGCCGGCCCGGGCGCGGTGGAGCGCTGCGGCGGCGTCCCGCCGTACTCGGAGACCATGGACTACGTCGAGCGCGTGTTCCGCTACCGGCAGGAGTACCTGCTGAGCCAGCGGCCGCGCCCGCTACGCGTCCAGGTCGCGTCGAGATGACCGTGGCCGACGAGCCGGCATCGGCTCCGGCTCGTGACGGTGCGCCCCGGCCGAACGCGCTCAATCTGCCGAACATCATCTCGCTGAGCCGCGTCGCGATCACGCCGCTGCTCATCTGGCTGCTGACCGATCCCGGCCGCACCGCCGCGTTCCTCGCGGCGTTCGCGTTCTTCGTGGCCTGCGTGAGCGACTGGCTCGACGGCTATCTCGCGCGCCGGCGCGGGCTGATCACGAACCTCGGCAAGTTCCTCGACCCGCTGGCGGACAAGGTCCTGATCATCAGCGCGCTGATCATGCTGACCGCGATGCCGCGCGAGCCGCGCGTGCCGGGCTGGATCGTCGCGGTGATCGCCGCGCGTGAGGTCGCGGTGACGGGACTGCGTGCGATCGCACGCGACGAGGGGATCGTCCTCGGCGCCGAGTCGCTCGGCAAGGCGAAGATGACCTTCGAGATCGTCGCGCTGTTCTCGCTGCTGATGCACTACCGGCTCTGGCTCATCGACTTCCACGCGGCGGGCATGGTCTTCGTGTGGATCGCGATGGTGCTCGCGCTCTGGTCGGGCATCGCCTACCACCTCCGCCTCGCGCGCGTGATCTACCAGCGCGGCTAGTACGACGAGGGGCCACGACGCCCCTCGCTCCACGCAGCCAAGCCGGGCAGGGCCCCACTCCTCGCGCTCGCTTTCGCTCGGCCGCGCGCTGCGCGCGCGGGATCGGGTGCCTGTACACCGCACTCGGCGGTGGTTGCTTGCGCCCCCGGATGGGGAGGGCTACGTTTTTCGCGTCGCCGGGCACGTCAGTGATAGCTAGGTCCCACGCAAGAGCAGGTCGCGAACCCCGCCAGGCCCGGAAGGGAGCAACGGTACCGATTCTTCTCTGTGCCGTGGGGGTGCCTAGCTATCACTGACGTGCTCGGCCGGATGGTCAACTCGACGGCGTCCGCGCCAGCTCCCGCGAGCCGACACGCGCCGTCGCCCACGTGCGAGCGGCGAGGATGAGCGAGGATCGCGAACTGTTCGGACAGTCCGAGGTGACATCCGGGCGCGCGGTCGCGTACCAGGTGCTGGCGCGTCGCGCGCGCCCGCAGACCTTCGCCGACGTCGTCGGGCAGGAGCACGTCACCCAGACGCTCACCAACGCGCTCGCGACGGGACGTCTCGCGCACGCCTTCGTGTTCAGCGGCATGCGCGGGGTCGGCAAGACCACGACGGCACGCATCCTCGCGAAGGCCCTGAACTGCGCCGAGGGACCGACGGCGACGCCGTGCAACCGGTGCCCGAGCTGCCTCGAGATCACCGAAGGGCGCTCGCTCGACGTGCTCGAAGTGGACGCCGCGTCCCAGACCGGCATCGACGCCACGCGCGAGCTGCTCGAGACCGTCAAGTACCAACCCGCGAGCGGGCGCTTCCGGGTCTACATCATCGACGAGGCGCACGGCCTCTCGAAGCAGGCCGTCGACGCGTTCCTGAAGACGCTCGAGGAGCCGCCGGCGCACGCGAAGTTCATCCTCGCGACCACGGCGGTCCACAAGCTGCCGTCGACGATCCTGTCGCGCTGCCAGCGCTTCGACTTCCGCTCGGTCGCCGGCGAGACCGTCGTGCAGACCCTCGACGCGATGGTGCGGAAGGAAGGCATGCAGGCCGAGGACGATGCGCTGCGCGCCATCGCCCGCGAGTCGGGCGGCAGCATGCGCGACGCGACGTCGCTGCTCGACCAGGTGCTCGCGTTCGCGTCGGGGACGGTCGATCTCGCTGCGGTCAATGCGGCGCTCGGTCTGCCCGACGATCGGGCCGTCGCGGAGATCCTCGCCGCCGTCGTGGCGCGCGAGCCGGCGAGCGCACTCGAGGTGATCGGACGGGTGTGCGCCCAGGGCGTGGATCTCGCGCGCTTCGGACAAGCGCTGCTCGAGCGGCTGCGCAACGCGACCGTGCTCGCGGTCGCGGGGCCGCAGGCGCTGGCAGATCTCTCCGCGCGCGAGATCGAGGAGCTGGGCGCGGCGCAGCGCGACGTCCCGCAGGCGGACCTGCAGCGCTGGTTCCGCATCCTGCTCGAAGCGCTCGACGAGGTCTCGCGCAGCCCGTACCCGCGCCTCGTGCTCGAGATGGCCGTGGTGCAGATGGCGACCCTGGCGCCGCTCGTTCCGCTGGACCAGCTGGTCGCGCGGCTGGAGGCGCTCGAGCGCGGCTCCGGGGGCGGCGGGCCGGACGGCCGTGGCGCCCGCTTCCTGCGTCCGACTCCAACGGCTGGCGCGGCTCCGCGCGCGAGCGCAGCGCCGGCAGCCGCCCCCCCGGCTCGACCGCAGGCCGTCGCCGCCGTGCCGCGCAGCGAGAGCGCGCAGCCACCGTCGATCCCGCCGGCGGGTGCACGCGAGGCCGCAACGCCTCCGGTCCCCGGCGGCGCCGCCGCGGGTGCCCCGGCCACCGACCAGGCGCGCTGGAAGTCGATCGTCGACGCGCTGCAGCGGTCGAGCGCGTCGCGGTTCTTTCGCTTGTCGTACAGCAAGGTGGTGGACGTCGGCGAGTCGTCGATCCGCGTGGCGCTCACCGGACGCGAGGCCGCCGCGGCGCTGTCCGCGGCCGAGGTCAAGGCGACGATCGAGGACGCGATCGAGCGCGAGTACGGACGGCGTCTGTCGTTCGAGCCGGTCGTGCAGGGCGACGGCAACGTGCCGTCGACGCAGGGCAATCACGCGGCGCTCGACCGGCAGGCGCGCGAGGATCCGGTGGTGCAGCTCAGCGTGGAGATCCTCGAGGGACGCGTCGAGGGCGTCCTGCCGCGCAACCGGCGCGAAGGCTGACCGGGCAACTCCGAAAGAGAGCAGTCATGGCGAATCCGTTCGATCTCTCCAGCATGGGCGACCTGATGAAGCAGGCGAAGGTCATGCAGGAGAAGCTGACCAGCCTGCAGGACGAGGTCGGTGCCCGCACCGTCGAGGCGTCGGCGGGCGGTGGCATGGTGACCGCGAAGGTGACCGGCAAGCTGCAGGTGGTGTCGGTCACGATCGACCCGGAGATCGTGAAGAGCGGCGACCGCGACATGCTGCAGGATCTGGTGGTCGCGGCGGTGAACGAAGCGATCCGTCGCGCGCAGCAGATGATGAGCGACGAGATGTCCAAGCTGACCGGGGGGCTGCGCATCCCCGGACTCGGCTGAACGGGATCCGCGCGACGCCGTCATGTCCAACGCTCTCACCCCGTCGATGCAGCGCCTCGTGGAGGAGCTGAAGCGCCTGCCCGGAATCGGCGAGAAGACCGCGACGCGCCTCGCGTTCTACGTGCTGCGCTGCGACCACTCCTTCGCCGCCGACCTCGCGCAGGCGCTGCTGAGCGTCAAGGAGCAGAGCCGTCTGTGCTCGCAGTGCTTCGGGCTCACCGAGCAGGACCCCTGCCGGATCTGCGGCGACCCGCGCCGTCTCCCCGAGGAGGTCTGCGTCGTCGAGGAGCCTGCCGACATGCTGGCCCTCGAGCGCGCGCAGGAGTACCGCGGCCACTACCACGTGCTCGGTGGCGCGCTGGCGCCGCTCGACGGGATCGGCCCCGAGCACCTGCGCTGCGCCGAACTGGTGGAGCGGGTGAAGCGGGGCGGCCTGACGGAGATCATCGTGGCCACCAACCCGACCGCGGAGGGCGAGGCCACCGCCCTCTACATCGCGCGTCTGGTGAAGCCGCACGGGGTCCGCGTGACCCGGATCGCACGGGGCCTGCCGGTCGGCGGGGACCTCGAGTACACCGACGCGATCACGCTCTCGAAGTCGCTCGAAGGCCGCCGCGAGATGTGAGCAAGCCGCCGGGGAGGCGGGCCCGTCCGGTCCTTCCGGACGGTTGTTCGCCTGCCGGGGCGGTGTTACAGGGGCAAGACCGGGTATTCTATGGCAGAGCCGCAGACGAAGACCTCCACCGCGCGCAAGACGGCGGGCAAGGGCACCGAGCCCCAGGCCCCGGCGCAGAGCCTCAACTTCCGCGAGCTCGTGCCGCCGACGATGAACGTCGATTTCGTCGGCAAGCGCTACGCGTTCATCATCGGATCGTCGATCCTGAACGTCCTGGCGGTCATCCTGTTCGTCACGATCGGCCTGAACTACGGCGTCGACTTCCGCGGCGGCACCGACATGCGGGTGCGCTTCGCGGAGCCCACCACGGCCTCCGCCGTGCGTGACGAGCTCAACGGCCTGAGCCTGCGCGATCTGGCGGTTCAGGACTTCGGATCGACCGGCAAAGAATTCCTGCTCCGCTTCGAGGTCGACGAGGGCGAGCAGATGAGCTCGATCGCCCAGACGATCTCGGGCGCGCTCGTGAAGACGCACACCGGCGACAAGGGCTTCGAGATCCTCAGCACCGAGAGCGTCGGGCCGAAGGTCGGCGCGCAGCTCCGCCAGCAGGGGCTCATGGCCGTCGCCTTCGCGACGGTCTGCATGGGAATCTACATCGCCCTGCGCTTCCAGTGGAGCTTCGGCATCGGCGCGGTCGTCGCGCTCGCGCACGACGTCCTGATCACGATCGGCGCGCTGATCCTGACGCGGCTCAGCTTCGATCTGACGACGCTCGCCGCACTGCTGACGGTGGTCGGCTTCTCGGTGCACGACACGATCATCGTGTCGGACCGCATCCGCGAGACGCTGCGGCGCAACCCGAAGATGGATCTCGCCGACGCGATAAACCGCAGCATCAACGAGACGCTGTCGCGCACCCTGCTCACCACCGGCACCGTGCTGCTCGTTCTGGTCGCGATGGCACTGTTCGCGGGCTCGACGCTCCGTCCGTTCGCGGTCACGCTCATCGTCGGCTTCATCACCGGCACGTACTCGAGCATCTACATCGCGGCGCCGATCGTCCTCCTGTGGACGGACCGCTCCAAGGTCGCGGCCTAGGCTCGCGCCCCCGTAGCTCAGGTGGATAGAGCACAGGATTCCTAATCCTGGGGCCGCGTGTTCGAATCACGCCGGGGGCATCGCCTGTCTCGCCGTCCGCGTAGCGGCGTATCGGGCAATGCGCTCGCGGCCGTGATCAGCTAGAGCGGCCGCACGCGCCGCAGCCGGACCGTCACGGCGCAGGCGCGAGGCGTGCGAGCGTGGCGAGCGAAGCGAAGAATCTCGGCGGGACGAGCATCCGCCGCCGCGCGTCGCGGATCGGCAGCGCGCTGAGCCCTATCGGGCGACGCCTGCTGCAGCGGATTCTCGACCTGTTCCTCCCGATCGAGGACAACGTGGCGCTCGCGGACCTCCACGACGTGCGCAGCATCCTGCTCGTGCGGCCGAACTTCCGGCTCGGCAACGCGTTGATCACGAGCCCGCTGATCGCCGCCCTGCGCGAGCGCTTCCCCGGAGCGCGGATCGACTACCTGGGAGGAGAGGGCACGCTCGCGGTCCTCGATGGCCTCCCGATCGACGATCGCATGCCGATGTCGCGCGGCTTCGTGCTGCGCCCGTGGCGCTTCGTCGCGCTCTTCCTCGAGCTGCGGCGACGCCGCTACGACCTCGCGATCGAGGGCGCGATGGGATCGTTCTCCGGCGGCCTCTACGTCTGGCTCAGCGGCGCGCGCCACCGACTCGGCGTCCCGAGACGCAACGAGCGCTTTCTCGACGTCCGGCTCCCGCCGACGCCCGTGGCGCACGCCTACGATGGTCCGGTCGCCTTCGCGGCCCACCTGGGCGTGACCTGCGCGGATCGTCCGGCCTACGTCGTCTCGCCGGACGAGCGCCTGCGCGCTCTGAAGCTGCTCGAGGGACGCGCGCTCGCGGCGCCGGACGGGCACGCGCCGCCCTTCGTCGCGTTCTTCGTCGGAGGGCACGGCGCCAAGCGATGGCCCGCCGAGCGCTGGATCGATCTCGCGAGCCGCGTGGCGGCCGACGGCGTGCGCGTCGCGCTTTTCGCGGGTCCGGAGGAGGCCGCCGGCGTTCCCGCGCTGCGCAGGGCTCTGGATGGGCGCGCGGCGGTGGTCGAGCCGCAGCCGCTGCGCACGTTCGCAGCGGTCCTCGGGACGGCCGCGCTCGTCGTGACGCCCGACTCCGGGCCGATGCATCTGGCGGTCGCCGCAGGAACGCCGGTCGTCGCGGTCCTTGCCAGTCGCGGCTCCACGTTCTTCCGGCCACGTGGTCCAGCGGACGTGGCGCTGGTCGAGCCTTCCGTCGACGACGTCTACGCCGCGCTGCGAACGCACCCGCTGTACGCGAGCCTTCGGGACGGCACGGTGCCGGTGGCGGACGGTACCGCGACGCGGTCCGCGGCCGGGTGAACGCCTTGCCGGCCCCGCGGAGCGCCGATATGAGGACGGACAACGGCACGGCCGTCCCCGGGCGTGTCGGTCAGGAGCGGATGCCGTGAAGCGAGAGGAGTACGAGGCCCGCGAGTCTCAGCTGCTCGCGCCGTGGGCGATGCGCAGCGCCGAGTCGCGCGGACGGTCCCACCCGGAGCCCGAGCACGCGCTGCGGACGGCCTTTCAGCGCGATCGCGACCGCATCATCCACTCGGCCGCGTTCCGCCGCCTCGAGTACAAGACGCAGGTCTTCGTGAACCACGAGGGCGACTACTATCGGACGCGGCTCACGCACACGATGGAAGGCGCCCAGATCACGCGCACGATCGCGCGCGCGCTGCGGCTGAACGAGGATCTCGCCGAGGCGGTGGTCCTCGCGCACGACCTCGGACACACGCCGTTCGGCCACGCCGGGGAGCGCGTGCTCAACGGCCTCATGGAGCCGTTCGGCGGCTTCGAGCACAACGCGCAGAGCCTGCGCATCGTCGAGCTGCTCGAGGAGCGCTATCCGGACTTCCCCGGGCTGAACCTCACCTGGGAGGTCCGCGAGGGCATCGTCAAGCACTCGTCGGAGTACGACCGCCCCTTGGTGCGGCTGTTCGACCCGGATGTGGCGCCGTGTCTCGAGGCGCAGATCGCCGACTTCGCGGACGAGATCGCTTACAACTGCCACGACATCGACGACGGCCTGCAGTCCGGCATGATCCAGCCCGAGGAGATGGAAGCGGTCACGTTGTGGCGCGAGCACCACGCGGCCACGCGCGAACGCTGGCCCGACGCGCCGTTCTCGATCCTGCGCTACCAGACCGTGCGCCGCATCCTCGACGCGATGGCGTCGGATCTGGTCGCGACGGTCGAGCGCGAGATCGTGCGTCGCAAGGTCCGGTCGATTGCCGACGTGCGTGCGGTGCGGCCGCGCCTCGTCGAGTACGGGCCGGAGATGGCGCCGCGCATCCGGGAGCTGAAGAGCTTCCTCATGGACCGCCTGTACATGCACGTCCGCGTGACGCGCATGGGCGTCAAGGCAAAGACGATCATCACCGGACTCTTCCACACCTACTTCGACGAGCCGCGGCAGATGCCGCCGCACGTGTACGCGCAGATCGACCGCGGCGACGACAAGGCACGCGTCATCGCCGACTACATCGCCGGCATGACCGACCGCTTCGCGCTCGACGAGTACAAGAAGCTCTTCGACCCGCTCGAGAAGGTATGAAGCGCCGCGTCGCCCTCGAGATCCATCGCGAGGATCACAAGATCGACGCCCTGGGAAGGATCTTCCTCGGCGCGACGGACCGCGACGAGACGCTGTCGCTTCTGCGCGGGTATCTCGGTCCGCAGGCGACGCTGCGCCACGTCGAGCTCGACGACTCCGTGCTTCGCGTCGAAGCGGACGTGCGCGAGTTCGCGGAGGAGAGCCGCAATCTGGTCACGATGGCGCGCGAGATGCTGCGTGCGGGTCGCGTCAAGGCGGCCCTCGGACAGCTGCAGGAGGCGCTGCGCCTCGCTCCGCTCGGTGCCGACGCGCTCAAGACGCTCGGCCGCGTCTACTACCGCCACCGCGAGCGAGAGATGGCGAAGCGCTACTTGACGCGCGCGCGGGAAGTGGCGCCGGCCGATCTCGAGGTGCTGCGGCTTCTCGCGGAGATCGCGCTGCACGAGGACCGCAGGCTGGCGGCGCGCGAGTACCTGGAGCAGGTGCTGATCGTCAATCCCAACGATCGTCGCGCCCGCACCGCGCTGGCGCGCCTGCAGCCCGAGGACGCCGAGCACATCCGGGCTGCGCTGCGCCGGCGCGCCGAGCCCGAGGGCGAGTAGGTCCGTCGGCGATCGCGCCCGGACCGGAGGCCGGCCCGGCGCGATCGCGTCACGGCGTCGTCAGGGCAGCCCGACGGGCAGCCAGGTGACCCAGCCCGTCTTCAGGAGCTCCCACGTCGAGGTGGACACGAAGGTGCGGCCGCCCATCTCGAGCTGCACCGTGATCACGTCCGGACCGAGGTTCGCCATCTCGCCGAAGCTCTTGACGGCGACCCGGAACACGTCGGGATTCCCGTTCTTGACGCCACGGTAGATGCGGACCTGCGAGAAGCCGCCGAACTTCGCGGCGTCGCGGTTGCGGTAGATCCAGTCGCGCTTGCTGGCCTGGATCGAGCCCGCGGGAATCGACTGATCGTACACGATTCCGTTGGCGGTGCTGATCGTGACGCGGAAGGGCGCCGTGGTCGGATCGAGCGGCGGCATCGGCAGAGTCGCGAACTGCAGCAGCTGGCGGTCGAGGCTGCGGGCCTTCGGCTGCAGCTTCGACAGGCAGACGTGCTGGCAGATGTTGATGATGTCCTCGGGCAGCTTGACCTCGGCGGTGTCGCTGTCCGTGGGATGCGGCAACCCCGGGATCGGTGTGCCGCCGGAGTCGGTCGGAGTGCCGCCGACCGTGGCCGTGTTGAGCAGCGGTGCCGCGATCGACGACTGGTAGTACCAGACGAGCGATGCGCCGGGCGCGAGCGGCTGCGTGCCGCTGAGGAGCACGAGGTCGCCGGTTGCGATCCCGAGGTCGGCGTCGGTGAACGTCAGCGTGTCGAGGTACGTGCCGCCGGTGTTGGTGACGACGAAGCAGTACGTCACGGGCGTTCCGACGGGGCCGCTCGCCGCCTCGAAGCCCGGACAGCCGGCTCCGCCGTCGTGGCCGAGGTAGACCGTCTTCTGAAGATCGATCGACACCCGCGGCGTCGGCGAGGGACTCGGCGACGGGCTCGGGCTCGGCGATGGAGTCGGACTGGGTGACGGGCTCGGGCTCGGTGACGGAGTCGGGCTCGGGCTTGGCGACGGACTGGGGCTCGGTGACGGGCTCGGACTCGGTGACGGGCTCGGCGACGCCGTCGGAACCGGGGTGGGCGTCGGCGTCGGAACGGGAACCGGGATCGACTGGAAGACGTCGCACTTGCACTTGGCGGCGGTCTCCGGGATTCCGGCCATCGACAGGCCCGTGCAGGCCGGCTGGTTGGGGCCGTTGGTGCTGTTCTGCCAGCCCGCGCAGTACGCGAGGTCGAGCAGCCCGTCGTTGTTCTTGTCTTCGCACGCGACGGTGACGATCGCCGGATCGGCGGAGTTCGTCGTCGTCGACAGGATGCGCTTCAGCGGATTGACGTTGACGTCGTTCTGCGTCGCGTCGCCGCACTGGTCACCGTCGGCCGGGTCCTCGAAGTACGGGCCGAATCCGGTGGCGAGGTCGGCATTGGTCGGGTTCGGGAGGAAGGGCGGGGGCAGGTACTCCTTGAAGCAGCTGCCGGTCTGGGCGTTGCCGCCGTCGGTCGCGATGTACCAGCCGATGTCGTAGCGCTCGTTCGACGTCACCTGGAGGGTCGCGCGCAGCTTGAGCTGCGCCGTATCGCCGGGTCCCGAGCAGCCGTCGACGATCTGCAGGACGTCGATCGCCGAGATCGACACGTCGTTGGCCGTGCAGTTCAGATTCCCGCCGAACTCCGTGCCCATGCAGGCGCCGTTGGCACCGGCGAGCGCCCGTGATGGCAGCAGCGCGAGGGCCGCGAAGGCCACGGCAGCCAGGCGGGCGAATCGCGACGGCGAGCGCGCTGGCGAAGAAGCCTGGGGACGGAGGTCGAGTGGCGCCATGAGCAGGATCTCCCGGAGTTGGCGGTGGAGCGCGAAAATCGCAGGAACTTTGTGCTTCCCGATACGGTTTCGCGAGGCGTCCGAGGAAGATCCAAACCTGATCCCGCAGGGCTCTCGTCCCACGATAGGCAACGACTCAGGCATCTACCGGAACGCGAAAGGGTGAGTGCTCAGGCGATCCCTGAACGAAATGGCGATTTCAGTTATTTGTCATAATCTATCTTATCGGACGTCACGGCATGGCGTGTTCGCGGGACGCGAGGGGACGGCTCCGTGTCGGCAGCCTCCCGGGGAAGTCGGCCGTCCGAGCTTCGCAACTCCGTCGGAGAGCCTGCTGCGAAGCCTCCGGTCACCAATCGGATCGCTCGTGCCGTCGTGCTCACGACTCGTCGGGGGCGTCGTACGTGCGCGCTCCCGCGACAGCGCCGGATCCGTGCGTCGCGACGCCGTTCAGCAGCACTCTGGGAAGGCTCACGGCGCGATGCCGACGGACGGAGGCGCGCGCGTGGTTGCACGGCGTCTGACCGTGCGATGCGAGCGCAGCGCGAACCGGACGCCCCAGGCACGCGGGACCGCCGGGACGATCCGTGGGCGGTCACGGACGCGTGCGGCTCGCGTCAGCCCGGGGCCGCCGCGCCGTCCGGGAGAAACGCCGGGGCCGCAGGCGATCGAGGAAACGCGGCCACGGCGCGGGCACCAGGCGGCGCCACGTGCGACCAGCGGCCGACGCCGTCCTCTGCGTCCTGCGCCCCGGACTTGATGCTCCGATCGAGCACGAACCGTGCCGGCCGAGCGTCAAGAGCAAGGTTTGGGCCAGAAGGGCGCGTGGCCGGGCCTCGAGACTGCAGCCGAGGCCGAGTCGACGCGCGGCCGGCAGGACCCTGCCGGCGCCCTGCCCGATCCGCCGGCCCTACTGGATCTGCAGTGCGTCGGCGCTGCCGCCCAGAGGAAGCGTCATGGTGCTGGGAGCGGCGGGTGGCTGAACGCCGAGCGCGAGGAGCCGCGCCCGCGCGAGCGGCGCCGCGCTGCCGTCGGGCTCGTCGGTCAGATACTGCTTGTAGAGCTCGATCGACTTTTCCTTGCTGCCGTCGCTCTCCTCGATGCGCGCGAGACGGATCATCGCTTCGGGCTTGAGCGGTCCGTCGAGAAGCATCGCGCGGTCGAGCTGCTCGCGCGCGCCGGTCACGTTGCTGGTGTCGGCGAGCGCGCGCGCGAGCGCGATGCGGCCGATCTGCTCGAAGGCCGGGCTCGGCGGAGACGCCACGAACTCGGTCAGGAACGGCAGGGCCTCTCCCGGCTTGCTGGCGTTGAGCGCGGCGCGCCCCGCATACAGCTTCGCGAGGTTGCCGTACGGCGTGCCGCCGTACGCGCTCGCGAGGCTGGCGAAATCCTTCTGCGCCTGATCCCACTGCTCGCGTTTGAAGAGCTCGTTCGCGCCGTAGAACTGGCGCGCGGAAGCCTCTGCACGCGACTGGGCGTACCAGCGGACGCCGGCGGCGACGAGCACCACAGCGACGGCGACGCCGACCGCGGCCAGCACGGTGGTCTGGTTCTTCTGCGCCCACGCGATCACGCGGTTCGACAGTGAGATGAACTCGTCCGGCTGCTTCAGGTCCTTGTGCCGGAGCTTCTTGCCCTGCGGGTGTGTCGTGGCCTGGGTCATTGCGTTTGCCGTCGTCCTCGTTCCCTGCCCCGTCACATTTTGTATTTGAAGTCCTCGGGAACCATCTTCTCGAGGATCTCCGCCCACTTGTCGCGCGAGACGTTGGAGAGGTTCTGGTCCTTCTCCTCGTCCCCCTGCTGCAGGACGCTCGACTGCTCGAGCACCTTCTTGGCGACCCAGATCGGGCTCTTGGTGCGCAGCGCCAGCGAGATCGCGTCGCTCGGACGCGAGTCGATGGACAGGAGCTGGTCGTGGCGCCGCAGACGAACCGTCGCGAAAAAGGTGTTGTCCTTCAGATCGTTGACCTCGATCGCCTCGACGGCCGCGCCGAGCTCGTTGATGACGGTGTTCAGCAGATCGTGCGTCATCGGACGCGCCATCTTCACACCTTCGAGCTCGGTGGCCATCGCGGTCGCCTCGAGAAGGCCGATCCAGATGGGCAGGTTCAGCTTGTTGTCTGCGTCACGCAGCACCACGATCGGCGTCTTGGTCACCGGATCGAGGGTCAAGCCACCCACGCTCATCTCTATGAAGTCTCCGCGGGTCATCCGAACCCATACCTATCCACCGGCGACCTGCGGGTCAACGTCGCCGGAAGCGCGCAAGCAGGCGTCCGGAGAGGGTTTTCAGGACAGGACGAGGCGGTCGACGACGCGGTAGAGCTGGTTCAGGTTGCGGCACTCCTCGACGACGTCGCAGAAGGCCATGTAGCGGTCCATCTCGCTGTCGCCGAAGCCCCAGGTGGTCTTGTTCTCGGGGTTGAGCCAGATCACCTGCTTGGCCTTGCGCTGCACGTCGCGCAGCACCCACTCGTGCGGCAGGTTGTAGTTGTTGCGCGCGTCGCCGAGGACGATCACCGTCGTGCGCCGGTTGATCGACGCGAGGTGATCGCGGTGGAAGGTCTTGAAGGCGCGGCCGAAGTCGGAGTGCGCGAAGACGTTGATCACGTCGCCGCGCAGCGCCAGCTCGATCGCCTCGTTGGTGTCGTGGTCCTCGAAGAGCTTCGTCACCTCGCCCATGTCGCTGACGAAGATGAAGCTCCGGACCTTCGAGTACAGGTCCTGCAGCGAGTAGACGAACTGCAGCATGAAGCGCGACACGTTGCGCACCGAGTCCGACACGTCGCACAGCACGACGATCTGCGGACGGTTCTTCTTCCGCCGGTCGAACTGCACGTCGAACGGGATGCCGCCGAACTGCGTATTGTGGCGCAGCGTGCGTGACAGGTCGAAGGTGCCGCGCTTCGCGCGCGCCCGCTTGATCGACACCACGTGCTTGAGCCGCTGCGCGAGGCGCGTCACCGCCTCCTTCATCTTCCGGATCTCGTCCTCGGTGAGGTAGTAGAAGCTCTTCTCGCCGAGTGACTTGAGGCCGGTGGTGTCCTTCGGCTGCGGGTTCTCGCGCGCCGTCTCGAGACGCGCCGCGCGCTTGATGAGATCCGCGAGGTCGGCGAGGCGCCGCTTGATGAGCTCGCGCAGCTTTCCCGCAGTCTCGGCGTCCGCGCCGAGCTGCTCGAGCTCGTCCGAGAAGCCCTCGAGCTCGCGCACGATCTCCCCGAGCCGCAGCTGCTCGCCGATCGCGTGGCCGAGCTGCCCTTCCTGCTTGCCGCTCTGCCCGGAGCCCTCGCGCATGCTCTCGGACGCCTCGCGCATGCGCCGTTCGAGCGTGCCGTCGTCGTTGCGCAGCAGCGCGCGCGCGAGCTCCGAAAGCTCCTGCCCGCCCTGCTGCTCCTGGCGCTTCTTGAGCAGCTCCTCGAGCTGCTCGAGCAGTTTCTGGTAGTCCGCGAGCGTCGTGCCCAGCGCCTGCGCCGCCTGTTGGCCGCTCTCGCGGATCGCCTCTCCGAGTGCGGAGAAGTAGAGGTCGAAGACCTCGTCGAAGGTGGGCACGTCGGAGCTGCGCTTGACCATGGTCGCGCGCAGCACGTCCTTGACGGTCTCGCGCGTCCCGAGGCCGGTGCTCTCGAGCGCGAGCAGCGAGTCGAGCGACTCCGCGGGCGAGATGCGAACCCCGTGCTTGCGCAGCAGGGCGGCGAATTCGAGGATGCGCGCCTCCATCAGCGCCGGCCCTCGCGGGGACCGCTCACCCGGCACGTCGCGCGCACGGCGCGCTCAGTGCAGGACATCCTTGTCGGCAGGATCGGGCTGCCCCTCGGTGCGCGTCCGGGCCTTCTGGCGCGCCATGAAGTCGCGCAGCTCGGTCTGCGCCTTCCGGACGTCGCCCTCGTACTTGAAGATCGTGGTCAGCGTGTCGTTGACCGTCTCCTCGCCGAGCGACGCGACGTTCAGCAGCGCCAGCGCGCGCGCCCAGTCGAGCGTCTCGCTGATGCTGGGCGACTTCTTGAGATCCAGCTTGCGGACGCTCTGCACGACGCTCACGACGTCGGCCGCGAGCGCGTCGGCGACCTCCGGAACCTTCAGCTTGACGATCTCGAGCTCGTGCGCCTGCGACGGGTAGTCGATGAACAGGTGCAGGCAGCGGCGCTTCAGCGCGTCGGAGACCTCGCGGCTGTTGTTCGAGGTCAGGATCACCAGCGGAATGTTCTTCGCGGTGATCGTTCCCAGCTCGGGGACGCTCACCTGGAAGTCGCTGAGGATCTCGAGCAGGAACGCCTCGAACTCGCTGTCCGACTTGTCGATCTCGTCGACCAGCAGGACCGCCGGCTTCTCCGAGGTGATCGCGCGCAGCAGCGGTCGCGGCAGGATGAAGCGCTCCGAGAAGAAGACGCTGTCCTGCGACGAGATGCGGTCGACCGCCTCGCGCAGCGTGCCGGTGCCGGCGAGCACCTCGCCGATCTTGTCCTTCAGGATCTGCGTGTACAGCAGCTGCTTGCCGTACTCCCACTCGTACAGCGCCTTGGCCTCGTCGAGGCCCTCGTAGCACTGCAGGCGGATCAGCTCGTGGTCGAGGCAGCGCGAGATGACCTTCGCGAGCTCGGTCTTGCCCACGCCGGCCGGCCCCTCGACGAGGATCGGCTTGCCCATCTTCGACGCCAGGTAGACCACGGTGGCAATGGCGCGGCTGCAGATGTACTTCTGCCCCGCGAACTGCTGGACGACGTCGTCGATGCTGGAAAACATAGGCAGGCCCGGAAGATTCGAGAGCTTCGGGGGTACCACAGCCCCCCCGGCAAGACAACGCGCGGCCCGCCGCGCCTGACGCCACGATCGTGTGCACCCTCGCCGTCTTCACGCGCACCCTGCCCGGCCTCCCGCTCGTCGTCGCGGCCAACCGTGACGAGTTCTACGCACGCCCGGCGGAGGGACCGCGCGTGCTCGCCACGGAGCCTCTGGTCGTGGGCGGACGCGACCTGGTCGCGGGCGGCTCGTGGCTCTCGACGGGCGAGAACGGGCTCGTGGTCGGCATCCTGAACCGCCGGACCGGCGAGCCGCCGGACGCGACCCGGGCGTCGCGCGGTGCGCTCTGCGTGGCGCTCGCGCGCCTCGATGCCGTGCAGTCGGCCGTCGATCTGCTGTCGGCGCTGCGCGTCGACGAGCACAACCCGTTCAACGTGCTGGTCGCCGACCGGACGCGCGCCGTGGTCGCGCAGAACCGGAGCGACGGCATGGCGCTGCACGAGCTGCCGCCCGGGACCCACCTGCTGACGAACCTCGATCTGAACGACGCCACCTGCCAGCGCATCTCGCGCTCGTCGCAGCGCTTCCAGAAGCTCGCCGGCGACTTCGCGGCCACGGACGATCGCAGCGGTCTCGTGTCCGGGCTGCACGCGGTGCTCGGAGATCATCTGACCGCGGTCGACGACCGCGCGCCGACCGATCAGCTCTGCATCCACACCGACGCGTTCGGAACGCGCTCTTCGAGCATCCTGCTGATGGACGACGCCGGACGCCTCGACTTCCTGCACGCGTCCGCGGCGCCCTGCCGCGGCGTCTACCGACGGATCGCGCTGCCCTGGCAGTGACCCGCGACCCTACTCCGCGAACAGGACGTCGCTCGGCCACATGCCCATTGCGGCCTTGCGCCACGTCTCCGAGGCATCGACGGACCACAGGT
Organism: Binatia bacterium; assembly: GCA_046327915.1. Classification (GTDB taxonomy): domain Bacteria; phylum Desulfobacterota; class Binatia; order UBA12015; family UBA12015; genus VGTK01. The sequence continues at coordinate 131,368 of JAXLXO010000012.1, forward strand.
CGAGCGGGTTGTAGTCGTCGCTGAGAACGATCGCGTCGCCGCTCGTGTCGATCGGCTCCTGCAGGGTGATCTGCGGCTCCATCCACGGGGGGACGGCGAACGGACGAGGTCCGCGGCGGAGCCGGATCGGCTCGCGCGACGCGAGCACGATGTTGTTGCCGTAGTCACCCGCGGGGAAGCTCGGGTAGACGACGACGTATGGAAAGCGGGTCGCGATCGTTCGTACCACCGAGCGCAGCGGACGCGCGCGCTCGCCCTCGCGGTAGCCCAGGTAGTTCAGCACCAGCAGCCCGTGCTTCGCGAGCCGCTGCTCGACGAGCGCCACCATCTCCTCGGTGAGGAGGTGGATCGGCACCGCTTCGCCGGCGAACGCGTCGAGCACGACGTAGTCCCACGGCTCGTCGCTCGCCGCGAGCAGCTGGCGTCCGTCGCCGACCGTCACCGGGTAGCGTCGCGCGTCGAAGCGGAACCAGTCGCGCGCGACGTCGACGACCTCCTGGTCGACCTCGACCGAGTGCATGCGAACGCCCCACGACGCGAACAGCGGTGGCAGCACGCCGCCTCCGAGCCCGATCAGCAACGCCCGCTTGCCGTCCGGCTTCGCGCGCCAGGCGAGCTCCGCCATGACGGGGATGTACGCGGCCAGCGCGACGTTCGTGTCCGCGATCGCCTGGGTCTGGATGGTGTTGTTCGCGAGCAGCGTGCGTGCCCCGCCCTCGTCGAGCACCTTGAGCTGCGCGAAGTGCGTGTCGACGACCTGCTTGACGCCAGGTCCCGTGCGCAGAGGACGCGCCGCCACGAGTCCGGACGCGAGGACGACGAGCGCCGCGATCGCGAGGTGGCGGCGTGCGGCGATCGCCTGCCAGACCACCGACGGCAGGACGAGCACCAGCGCCGTCCCGACGAAGATCGTGCGCAGCCGGAAGCTCGGGATGAGGTAGAAGCCCGCGCACAGCGTGCCGAGCAGCGAGCCCGCGGTCGACAGGGCGTAGAGGCGTCCCGTCGTGCGGCCGAGGTCGACGATCAGGTGGGCCGCGAGCCGCACCGCGTACGGCGAGATCATGCCCAGCAGCGTCAGCGGCAGGCCGAGAAAGAGCACGGCGGAGGCAAGCGCACCGCCGCGCAGGCCCAGCGGCTTGGTGACCGTCAGCACCGGCTCGTGCACGAGCGGCAGCAGCACGATCAGCACCGCGGCGACCTCGAAGACGACGAAATACGTGGCGGCGTGGGGAAAGCGGTCGGCGAAGCGCCCACCGACCCAGTAGCCGATCGAGAGGGACAGCAGCGTCACCGCGATGATCGCCGACCACACGTGCAGGCTGGTGCCGTACACCGGCGCGATGAGGCGCGTTCCGAGCACCTCGAGCACCATCACCACCGCGCCCGACACGAACACGCTCACGGGCAGCAGGAGTCGGAGCAGCTTCTCGTCGCGCGTCGCGACACCGGCGGAATCGGCGTGCATGGGAAGGCCCGAACCGCGGGCGTCAGATCCTTGCCTGCGCGTCGTGACGCGCGCAAGCCTCGGCGCGCGTCAGCGCCGGCGGACACGCTGCCGGATCCGCTCGGCCGAGCCGGCGCGGGCCGCGATCATGAAGTCGCGCGACGGGGCACCGCCGAGCAGGGTGCTCAGATCCACCGCGTTGCCGCTTCCCAGGTAGACCAGCTCGCCCCCGACCGCGTCGAGCAACGCCTTGCCCGCCGCGATGTCCCAGACGTGGACGCGTCCCACGATCGCCGCCTCGGCCGCGCCGCGCGCGACCAGGCTCAGATGATACGCCGTCGAGCCGAGCGCCCGGACCTTGCCGCGCAGCCGCAGCAGCGGACGGCGGTGGAACTCCGAGTACGCGAGCACGAAGCCGTCGTGCTGCGGCGTCACGCCACCGTGGGGGACGTCCTTCCCGTTCCAGCGGAGGCTGCCGCCGTGCGCGAGGTAGAGGTCGTCGAAGCTCGGCAGGTAGACCACTCCCGCGACCGCAGCTCCCGCGTGCAGGAGACCGAGCGACACGCACCACGTCGGCAGTCCCGCGACGTAGGCGTCGGTGCCGTCGATCGGATCGACCGCGAGCGTCCACCCCGCCGCGACGTCGCCGGTCGCCGGCAGCTCCTCGCCGATCACCGCGACCTGCGGCGCGATCGCAGCGACCTCGGCGCGCACCTGTCGCTCGATCTCGCGGTCGGCCTCGGTCACGATCGAGCCCGCCTGGCTGCGCTCGGCGCTGACGTGCCGGAAGTGCTTGAGCCCGATCGCGCCGGCGCGGCGCGCGAGTCGCGTCAGCGCCCGCCCGTCGAGCGGCTGGCGGAGCCGTCCCCGCCCTGTCCGCTCACTCGGCATCGAGCGCACCGCGCTCGAGCGCGCGCGTGGTGAACATGTCCTCCGGCAGGTTCTGGTTGTACTTGACGTCGACCACCGTGACGTCGGTCTTGCTGTTCAGTGGCGGCTGCACCATCTCGAGCGTGAACGCGGTCGGAATGCCCTGCACATTGCGCACGTCGTCGAGGCGCAGCCGCTTCTTCGGCGTATCGCCCGAGCCGTAGAACTCCATGCGGCGCAGGATCAGGTCGTTGCGCTCGAGCAGCAGGCGGATGCGCTGGTAGCCGACGTCCTTCTTCTTCGGCACGACGTCGATCAGCGCGGCCTCGCGTCCGTCGATCTGCTCGTTGCCGACGAGCTTGACCGTCGCCTCCTCGTCGGTCCACTCGAACACGTCGGTGAGCAGCTCGAGGTCGCGGTAGCTGAAGTCCGTGCCCATGAAGCTTTCGTTCTTGGACTGCGCCGAGATCTGCCGGATCCGTCCGAGCGCGGGGAGAAAGAGCCACTGCTCCGCGTCGCGGTCCTTGTGCGCGAACTGCAGGAACGAGGTGCCGCGCACCTCCGCCGGCACGATGAAGACGGTCGTCGTCTTGTCCTCGCCGTTCGGCCGCTTCAGCGTGCGCATGATCATCTCGCGGTTGCGCTCGATGCCGCGCCCGTCGACGATGTGCAGCTTCATGCGCTGCGTGCGGTCGGTCCAGTTGCGCGTCGTGTCGTCGAGCTTGTTCACCGCGTCGAGCAGCGTGCGCGCCTCGTTCGGAGCCTTCGCCGACGGCGCGGCCTGCCCCGCTTCGCCCGGTGGCGCTGCCGACGCGGCAGGAGCGGTCTCCTGTGCGGGCGCGCGGGAAGCCGCGAGCACGGCCACGGCGGCGAGCGTTGCGATGCGGAACCAGTGGATCGTGTGCGGACGAAGTCGGGCAGCCATCGCGAACGACCCTAGCAGGACGACGGCTGTCGGGGGAGCGCAGAAGCGCGCCGCGCTCACGTCGGACGCGTCTGGTACCAGCGCAGCCCGCGCCCGACGTACTGGATGCCCGCGTATGCGGTCGCGAACGCGGCTCCCGCGAAGATCGCGTCCCCGGGAAGCGCGCCCTTGAGGTGCGGGTACGCGAGCGCGACCAGCGTCACCGCGAGCCCGCACAGCTGCAGGAAGGTCGCGAGCTTGCCCACCAGCGTCGGCAGGATCTCGAGGCGCTCGCCGGTGAGGAAGAAGAGCAGCACGTAGCCGGTCATGCAGACCACGTCGCGGGTGAGGATGATGGTGAACGCCCACTGCGGCACGAGCCCCATCCAGGTGAGCTTGAGCAGCAGGCTCAGCACGAGGCCCTTGTCGGCGAGCGGATCGAGGTACGCGCCGAGATCCGTTCGCGTGTTGGTCAGGCGCGCGATCGCGCCGTCGACGCTGTCGGTGACGCCCGCCGCGACGAAGAGCGCGAACGCGATCCCGAACTGCGCCTCGTCGAGAGCGATCAGGATCGCCGGAATGGCGGCGATGCGCAGCAGCGTGAGCGTGTTCGGGATGTTGAGCATCGCGTTCCGCCCTCGCCGTTGCGTCAGCTGCGGCTGCCGAGGGCCTTGCGGATCTGGCCCGCGAGCTTCGGCGTGACCAGCGCCGTCACCAGCATCGCATGGTCGTCCTGCCGCGACTCGATCACCGACCCGTGCCGGTGCAGACGCGCGAGGATCTCGCCGCGATCGAAGGGCACGCGGAACTCGGTGCGCGTCATGCGCTCGTCGAGCTGGTCGTCGATGCGGGCGCGCAGCGTCTCGATGCCCAGGTCCTCGGCCGCCGAGACGGCCACGCCGTTCTCGCGCTCCGCCTCGAGGACGGCTCCCTGCCGTGCCGCGCCTTCGAGCCGGTCGATCTTGTTGAGCACCAGCAGCGTCGGACGCTCGGCCGCACCGATCTCGGTGAGCACGTCGCGCACGACGGCCATGTGGCTCGCGCGCGCGTCGTTCGACGCATCGACGACGTGCAGCAGCAGGTCGGCCGTCCGCACCTCCTCGAGCGTGCTCTTGAAGGCCTCGACCAGCTGGTGCGGGAGCTTGTGGATGAAGCCGACGGTATCGGACAGCAGCGCCGTTCCCGAGCGCGGCAGCTCGATGCGCCGCACCGTCGGATCGAGCGTCGCGAACAGCATGTCGTCGATCAGCACGTCGGCGCCGGTGAGGCGGCGCATCAGCGTCGACTTGCCCGCGTTGGTGTAGCCGACGAGCGCGACCGTCGGGAACGGCACCTCGGCGCGCTCGTCGCGGTGCAGGCGGCGCGTGCGCGACACCTCCGTCAAGCGCTTGCGCAGCATCGCGATGCGCTCGCGGACGCGCCGCCGATCGACCTCGAGCTGCGTCTCGCCGGGACCGCGCATCGCGACACCCGCCTTGATGCGCGACAGGTGCGTCCAGTGCCGCGTCAGGCGCGGCGTCAGGTACTCGAGCTGCGCCAGCTCGACCTGCAGCTTGCCTTCGAGCGAGTGCGCGCGCTGCGCGAAGATGTCGAGGATGAGCTGGCTGCGGTCGATGACCTTGACCCTCGGGTCGCCGCCGGGACCGAGGCCGATGTCCTTCTCGAGGTTGCGCTGCTGCGCGGGGGCCAGCGGGTCGTCGAACACGACGACGTCGGCCTCGAGCTGGTCCACGAGGTGGCGGATCTCCTCGACCTTGCCCTTGCCGACGAAGGTGCGGACGTCGGGCATGGCACGACGCTGCGACGTCTGGCCGACCACGGTGACCCCCGCCGTGCGGCACAGCTGCGCCAGCTCGCCGAGCGATCCCTCGAGTCCCTCGTAGCCCTCCTTCGCCCGTCCGAGCTCGATGCCGACCAGCAGCGCGCGCTCGCGCGGCCGCGTGACCTCGTGCATGCCGCCGCGGCTCACGCGGACCTCCGTCGGGCGGACGCGTCGCTCACGAGACGAATCGCGCCTCCACCGCCGCGACGCGCTCGGCGAGCGCCGCGATCAGCTCGTGCGAGGTCGCCACGCCGAGCTTCTCGAGCGCGATGCGCGTCTCGTACGACTCGCGCACGACGTGCAGATACGTCGGGCACGGCCCGGGATAGCGCGTCAGCGTCTGCAGCAGGCGCTCCATGTCCTCGCGCGTGGCGCGGCGGGCGTCGAGCGAGATCTGCAGCTCGCGGATCGAGCGCGCGCGCGCGTCCTCGAGCCGGGTCAGGTCCTCGGCGATGATCTGCCGGCGCTCCTCGCTCACGTCGAGGCGTCCCGACAGGCACACCGGGTCGCTGCCCGTGATCAGGGGCTCGTTCTTTCGGAAGGTGTCGGGCCACGCGATGACCTCGACGATACCGTGTTTGTCCTCCAGGAAGAAGGTCGCATAACGATCGCCCTTCTTGCTGTTCTTGAGGCGCAGCCCCTGCACGACGCCGGCGAGCGTGATCTTGGTCTGACCGGGGAAGTTGCGCAGGTCGGAGGTCTTGCACGTGACCAGCTTGGCGAGCTGCTTCTCGAAGCGGTCGAGCGGGTGCGCGGTGATGAAGAAGCCGAGCGTCTCCTTCTCCGCCGTGAGCAGCTCCTGCTGCGACCAGTTGTTCGCGGCCGGGAAGTTGAAGCGCTCGGGCTCGCCGTTCGCGCCGCCGCCGAAGAGGTTGTGCTGGTCGAGGTTGCTCGCCGCGTTGTTCGCCCAGCGCATGACGTCGTCGAGGCCGGCGAGCAGGCTCGCGCGGTCGACGTTCGTGGAGTCGAGCGCGCCGCACTTGATGAGACTTTCGAACACACGCCGGTTCGCGTGCGCGGAGCGCACCCGGCGCACCAGGTCGTCGAGGCCGAGGAACGGCCCGTTCTCGTCGCGCTCGGCGAGGATTGCCTGGATCGCCTTCGCGCCGACGCCCTTGATGCCGCCGAGGCCGAAGCGGATCGAGCCGTTCACGACGGTGAACGTGTCGCGGCTCAGGTTGATGTCCGGTGGCAGGACGGGGATCTTCCGCTCGCGCGCCTCCGCGATGTTCTTGTGCGTGCGGTCGGCGTCGTCCATTTCGAGGGTCATCAGCGCCGCGATGAACTCCTCGGGGTAGTGCGCCTTGAGATACGCCGTCTGGAAGGACACCAGAGCGTACGCGGCCGCGTGCGACTTGTTGAAGCCGTAGCCCGCGAAGGTCTCCATCTGGTCGAAGATGTCGCCGGCGAGCTTGTCGGTGAGCCCGTTCCTGACGGCACCCTCGACGAAGCGCAGGCGCTCGCGCGCCATCTCCTCCGCCTTCTTCTTGCCCATGGCGCGGCGGAGGTTGTCGGCGTCGCCGAGCGAGTAGCCGCCGAGCACCTGCGCCGCCTGCATGACCTGCTCCTGGTAGACCATGATGCCGTAGGTCTCGCGCAGGATGGGCTCGAGCTTCGGGTGCAGGTTCACGATCTCCTCGCGCCCGTGCTTTCGCTGCACGTAGGAGTCGACCATGCCGGAGTCGAGCGGACCGGGACGGAAGAGCGCGTTGATCGCGACGATGTCCTCGAAGCAGGTCGGCTTGACGCGCACCGTGAGGTCGCGCATGCCGCTCGATTCCATCTGGAACACGCCGACGGTCTCGCCGCGGCAGAGGACCTTGTAGGTCTTCTTGTCGTCGAGCGGCAGCGCCGACACGTCGGGCGCCTGGCGGCCGCTGGCGTTGATCCGGTTCAGCGTGTTCTGGATCAGCGTCAGGTTCTTGAGGCCGAGGAAGTCGAACTTGATGAGGCCGATCTTCTCGATGTCGGTGCCGGAGTACTGCGTGAGGACGTTGCCGTCCTTGTCGACGCACAGCGGGCACGACTCGACCAGCGGCGTCGAGCTGATGACGATGCCCGCCGCGTGCTTCGAGTGGTGCCGCATCAGCCCTTCGAGCTTCAGCGCGTAGTTGAAGAGCTTGGCCTCGCGCTCGCTCTTGTCGCGGATCTCGCGCAGCTTCGGCTCCATCTCGAGAGCCTTGTCGAGCGGGAAGTCCTTGCCCTGGCGCGGCGCGGGATAGAGCTTCGCGAGCCGGTCGGTCTCGCCGAAGGTGAAGTCGAGCACCCGGCCGACGTCCTTCAGCGCGGCCTTCCCCTTCAGCGTTCCGAACGTGATGATCTGCGCGACGCGGTCGTCGCCGTACTTCTGGCGGACGTACTGGATCACCTCGTCGCGGCGCTCGAAGCAGAAGTCGACGTCGATGTCGGGCATCGACTTGCGCTCGGGATTGAGGAAGCGCTCGAACAGCAGGCTGTGGTGGATCGGGTCGAGATCGGTGATCGACATCACCCACGCGACCAGGCTGCCGGCGGCCGATCCGCGCCCCGGTCCCACCGGGATGCCCTGCCGCTTCGCCCACGTGATGAAGTCCGACACGATGAGGAAGTAGCCCGCGAACCCCATCCGGTTGATGACGTCGAGCTCGATGCGCAGACGCTCGAGGTAGTCGGGGACGCGCTCCTCGCGCCAGTTCTTGTCGTGCGCGCGCAGCGCCCGCAGGCGGTTCTCGAGGCCCTCGCGCGCCTCTTTCTCCAGGACCGCCTCGAGGGTCTCGTCCTCGGGGACCGCGTACTCCGGGAACTGGTACTGCCCGAAGCTCATCTTGAAGTCGCAGCGCTTCGCGAGGTCGACCGTGTTGTCGATCGCCTGGGGGAACTCGGCGAAGGCCGCGCGCATCTCGTCGGGCGACTTGACGTAGAGCTGGTCCGTTCCGAACTTCCAGCGCTTCGGGTCGGACAGCGTCTTGCCGGTCTGGATGCAGAGCAGCGCCTCGTGCGCCTCGGCGTCGCCGCTGTGCAGGTAGTGGCAGTCGTTGGTCGCGACGAGCGGCAGCCCGAGGTCCTTCGCGAGCGACACCAGCTCGCGGTTCGCGGTGACCTGCTCCTCGAGGTGGTTGTCCTGGATCTCGATGTAGTAGCGGTCGCCGCTGAAGATCTGCGCGAACTCGCCCGCGACCTCGCGCGCCTTCGCGAGATCGCTGCGCATGATCGCCTGGTTGACCTCGCTGGCGAGGCAGCCCGACAGGCAGAAGAGTCCCTCGTTGAGCTCCTTCAGCAGGTCACGGTCGATGCGCGGCTTGTAGTAGAAGCCTTCCTTGTAGCCGGCGGTGACGAGGCGGCAGAGGTTGCGGTAGCCCTTCTCGTTCTGCGCGAGCAGGATCAGGTGATAGTTGCCGCCGGCCTCGGGATCGTCGGCGCGCGCGGAGCTCTTGTCGAAGCGGCTCTTCGGCGCGACGTAGACCTCGCAGCCGATGATCGGCTGCACGCCGGCGTCCTTCGCCTTGGTGTAGAACTGCACCGCGCCGAACATGTTGCCGTGGTCGGTCATCGCGACCGCGGGCATGCCGAGCTTCGCGACCGTGGGCAGCAGCTCGTTGATCTTGTTGGCGCCGTCGAGCAGCGAGTACTGCGTGTGCAGGTGCAGATGCACGAAGCTCATTGCATCACTCCCACTCGATCGTCGCCGGCGGCTTCGACGAGATGTCGTACACCACGCGGTTGATGCCGCGGACCTCGTTGGTGATGCGGCGCGAGATCGACTCGAGCGTCTCGTGCGAGAGACGCGCCCAGTCGGCGGTCATGCCGTCCTGGCTCTCGACGACACGAAGCGCGATCACCTCGTCGTAGGTGCGCTCGTCGCCCTGCACGCCGACGGTCTGCACCGGCAGCAGGACCGCGAAGCCCTGCCAGATCCGCTTCGACTCGCCGGAGCGCCGCAGCTCGTCGCGCACGATCGCGTCGGCGGCACGGACGCGCGCCACCCGCTCGGGGTCGACCGGACCGACGATGCGTACCGCGAGACCCGGGCCCGGAAACGGCTCGCGCGCGATCAGCTCCTCGGCGAGGCCGAGATCGCGGCCGACGGCACGCACCTCGTCCTTGAAGAGCTCGCGCAGCGGCTCGATGAGCTTGAGCTTCATGCGCTCGGGTAGTCCGCCGACGTTGTGGTGCGTCTTGATCGTCGCCGACGGTCCGCGCACCGACACCGACTCGATCACGTCGGGATAGAGCGTGCCCTGCGCGAGGAAGCGCACGTCGTCGAGCGTGTGCGACGCCTCCTCGAAGACCTCGACGAAGAGGTTGCCGATGCGCTTGCGCTTGACCTCGGGGTCGACGACGTCCTTCAGCGCGGCGAGGAAGCGCTCGCCGGCGTCGATGGTGCGGATGTCGAGTCCGAGGTGCGCCAGCGACTCCTCGACCATCGTGCGGTCGCCCGCACGCAGAAGGCCGTTGTCGACGAAGATGCACGTGAGGCGCTCGCCGATCGCGCGGTGCAGCAGCGCCGCGGCGACCGTGGAGTCGACGCCTCCCGACAAGCCGCAGATCACGCGGCCTTCGGGAGCCTGCTCGCGGATGCGCGCGACGGCCTGCTCGATGAACGAGCCCGGCGTCCAGTCCGGCGCCGCACCGCACACGCCGTGCACGAAGTTCGCGAGCATCTCGCTGCCGCGCTCGCTGTGCACGACCTCCGGATGGAACTGCACGCCGAAGAGGCGCCTGGTCGGGTCGCGGAACGCCTGGATCGGCGCGTTCGCGCTGCGTGCCAGCACCGTCCAGCCATCGGGCAGCGTCTCCATGCGGTCGCCGTGCGACATCCACACCGCAGTCTGGCCGCCGATCGGGAAGCCGCGGAAGAGATCGCGGTCGTCGAGCACCTCGACCGGCGTGCGGCCGTACTCGCGGCGCTCCGCGCGCGCGACGCTCGCGCCCGCCTGCACGTTCAGGATGCCCATGCCGTAGCAGATGCCGAGCACGGGCACGCCGAGATCGAGGATGCCGCGCGCGAGCTGCGGCGCGGACGGCACGTACACGCTCGCCGGTCCGCCCGACAGGATGATGCCGGTCGGCTTGCGCGCCGCGACCTCCGCAACGTCGACCGTGCACGGCAGGATCTCGCAGTAGACGCGCGACTCGCGCACCCGGCGCGCGATGAGCTGGGTGTACTGGCTTCCGAAGTCGAGGACCAGGATCATTTTCCACCGAGAGGGGTTCTACCCCTCTCCTCCACGCGGCGAAGCCGCGCGGAGCCTCCTCTCCCCGCTCGCTGACGCTCGGCCGCTCGCCTGCGGCGTCGCAGAGGGGACGTTGCCAATGGTTGCGTCGCGCCCATCAATCGAGTCGGTAGTTGGGCGCTTCCTTGGTCACGATGACGTCGTGCACGTGGCTCTCGCGGTGGCCGGCCTCGCTGATGCGGATGAAGCGGGCCTTCGAGTACAGCTCCTCGAGCGTCGCGACGCCGAGGTAGCCCATTCCGGCGCGCACGCCGCCGACCAGCTGGTGGATGTTCGGCGCGATCGCGCCCTTGTAGGGCACGCGTCCCTCGATGCCCTCGGGCACGAGCTTCAGCGCCTCGACCTCGCTGTCCTGGAAGTAGCGGTCGCGACTGCCCTGGGCCATCGCGCCGAGCGAGCCCATGCCGCGGTACATCTTGTACGTGCGGCCGCCGTACAGGATCGTCTCGCCCGGGCTCTCTTCCGTGCCGGCGAACAGGCTGCCGATCATCACGGTCGAGGCGCCGCACGCCAGCGACTTGACGACGTCGCCCGAGAAGCGGATGCCGCCGTCGGCGATGATCGGGACGCCGGCGGCGCGCGCAACGCGCGTCGCGTCGAGAAGGGCCGTCACCTGCGGCATGCCCACGCCCGAGATGATGCGCGTCGTGCAGATCGAGCCGACGCCCATGCCGACCTTGATCGCGTCGGCGCCCGCGCGGATCAGCGCGTCGGCGCCGTCGCCGGTGCCGACGTTGCCCGCCACGACGTCCATGTCGGGATAGATGTTCTTGAGCTGCGTCACGGTGCGCAGCACGTTGCCCGAGTGGCCGTGCGCGGTGTCGACGCAGATCACGTCGGCGCCGGCCTCGACCAGGGCCGCGGCGCGCTGCTCCCAGTCCGCCCCGACGCCGACCGCGGCGCCGACGCGCAGGCGTCCGCGATCGTCGCGGCACGCGTTCGGGAACTGCGTGGTCTTCTCGATGTCCTTGACGGTGATGAGACCGATCAGGCGCTGCGCGTCGTCGACCACGAGCAGCTTCTCGATGCGGTGCTCGTGCAGCAGCATCTTCGCCTGCTCGGCGGTGACGCCCGGACGCGCCGTGACCAGCTTGTCCTTGGTCATCACCTCGGACACGCGGCGGTCGAGGCGGCTCTCGAAGCGCAGGTCGCGGTTCGTCAGGATGCCGACGAGGCGCCCTTCCCGGGTCACCGGCAGGCCCGAGATGTTGTAGCGGCGCATCACCTCGAGCGCGTCGGAGATCGACTGGTCGGGGTCGACCGTCAGCGGGTCGGCGACCATGCCGCTCTCGAACTTCTTGACCTGCGCGACCTCGGCCGCCTGCGTGGCGACCGGCAGGTTCTTGTGGATGAAGCCGATGCCGCCTTCCTGCGCCATTGCGATCGCGGTGCGCGCCTCGGTCACCGTGTCCATCGCGGCGCTCACCAGCGGGATGCGCAGCGCGATGCGGCGCGTGAGCTGCGTGCCCACGTCGGTCATGCGCGGCAGAACGTCGGAGGCTGCGGGAACGAGCAGGACGTCGTCGAACGTGAGACCTTCGGAAAGAGGATGCCGTTCCATCACTCGCCTCCGGTACAAACGACGAAGCCCGGGCGCGAGGCCGGGCTTCGGTGCGGGCTGCGTTGCGAATCCGCGTGTTCGGGACTAACCATGGAGCCTCCTATCAAACCGCAAGCCGTGTGGCAAGAATCGGGGGCGATCAACAACATGTTGTGGTTGTGGCGGAAAGGGAGGCCGACGTGATCGCGGCCTTCGGAGAGCGTGCGCCGCTGGTCGACCCGAGCGCGATCGTGTTCGAGGGCGCGACCGTGGTCGGCCGCGTGATCCTCGGTGCGGAGTCGAGCATCTGGTTCGGCGCGATCGTCCGCGGCGACGTCGACGACGTGAACATCGGTGCGCGCACGAACGTGCAGGACCGCGCCGTGATCCACGTCACGACGAAGAAGTTCTCGACCGTCATCGGCAACGAGGTCACCATCGGCCACGCCGCGGTGCTGCACGGCTGCACCGTGCACGACCGCGTGCTGATCGGCATCGGATCGATCGTGCTCGACGGCGCGGAGATCGGCTCGGACTGCATGATCGGCGCGGGCGCGCTGGTGACGCCCGGCACGAAGATCCCGCCGGGACACCTCGCGGTGGGCTCGCCGGCGCGCGTGAAGCGTCCGCTCGAGCCGGGCGAGATCGAGCACCTGAAGCGCTCGGCCGCGAACTACGTCATGCTGTCCGCCCACTACCGGAAGCTCGGCATCGCCTGACCGCCGTCGCGCGGCGCCACGGGGAGAGAAGCGAATGCGACAGGTGTGGATCACGAAGGTCGGCGCGCCCGACGTCCTGCAGGTGCGCGAGGCGCCCGACCCGACGCCGGGCCCCGGCGAGGTCCGCATCCGCGTCGAGGCGTGCGGCATCAACTTCGCCGACATCTCGGCGCGGCTCGGCTTCTACCCCGACGCCCCGAAGATCCCCTGCGTCGTCGGCTACGAGGTCGCGGGCCGCATCGACGCGGTCGGCAGCGGCGTCGAGCCCAGCCGGGTCGGCGAGAACGTGCTCGCCCTCACCCGCTTCGGCGGCTACTCGGACGTCGTCGTCGTGCCGCAGAAGCAGGCGACGAAACGTCCGCCCGATCTCGACGCGCGCACCGCGGCCGCGATCCCGGTGAACTACCTCACCGCGTACGAGATGCTGATCGAGATGGGGCGCGTCCGGCCGGGGGATCGCGTACTGATCCATCAGGCCGCGGGCGGCGTCGGCCTCGCGGCGATCGACCTGTGCGCGATGACGGGCGGCGTCGAGAGCTTCGGAACCGCGTCGGCGAGCAAGCACGACTTCGTGCGCCAGCGCGGCCTCACGCACCCGATCGACTACCACTCCCGCGACTACGAGGAGGAGGTGCGCCGCCTGACGAACGGCCGCGGCGTCGACCTGATCCTCGACCCGATCGGCGGCGACTCCTGGCGCAAGGGACTGCGGCTGCTCGCGCCGACCGGACGCCTGGTCTGCTTCGGCATGTCGTCGGCGAACCAGAGCAAGGAGCGCTCGATCATCGGCGGCCTCAAGGCCATCGCGTCGATTCCGTGGCTCAAGGTGAACCCGATCTCGCTCATGAACGAGAACAAGGGGGTGTTCGGCGTGAACGTCGGACACATGTGGGACGAGGTCGACCGCCTGACCGGCTGGCTCGACCGCATCCTCGGCTGGTGGGCCGAGGGGAAGGTCCGGCCTCACGTCGACCGGGCGTTCCCGTTCGCGGAGGCCGCGGCGGCGCACTCGTACATCCAGGAGCGCCGCAACGTGGGCAAGGTGCTGCTCGTGCCGTGACGGCCCGAGCAGCACCCGCGGTCACGGGAACTACTTCTTGACGGTGACGCTCTTGATGACGACCGGCTCGACCGGGACGTCCTGGTGCATGCCCTTGTTGCCGGTCGAGACGTTCTCGATCTTCTCGACCACGTCCATGCCCGAGATCACCTTGCCGAAGACCGCGTAGCCGTAGCCCTGCGGCGTCTTCGACTTGTGGTCGAGGAACCCGTTGTCCTTGACGTTGATGAAGAACTGCGAGGTCGCGCTGTCGACCACGCTGGTGCGCGCCATCGCCAGCGTGCCGTCGGTGTTCTTGATCCCGTTGTCGGCCTCGTTCTTGATCGGCGCCTTGGTCGGCTTCTGGCTCATGTCGGGCGTCATGCCGCCGCCCTGGATCATGAAGTCCTTGATGACGCGGTGGAAGACCGTGCCGTTGTAGAAGCCGTCGTTGGCGTAGGCGAGGAAGTTCTTGACGCTCTCCGGCGCCTTGTCCGCGTACAGCTCCGCCTCGATGTCGCCCATCGAGGTCGAGATCACGACGATCGGGTTCTTGCCCGTCTGCTCCATCTTCGCTCCTTCCTTGGCCGGTGCGGCCGTGCCCGATCCCGCCGGGTCGGCGGCACGCGCCACCGCGGCGCCGAGAAGCAACGTCAGGGCGAGCGTCACGGGGGTCAGCGAGCGGCTTCTCATCGGGTCCTCCTGGTCCTGCGTTCGGGTCGGCGTGTAGCGAGCGTCCCCGCGGCGGTCAACGCACCGGCGCGGCTTGCCTCCCCGGGACGCGCGGCATACGCAGAAGCGCCCCGGCGAGGGGGCGCCCTGCCCGCTTCCGATCAGAAGGAGTCTCCGCATGTCGCGCAAGGTCTGCATCTCTCTCGACTGGCAACAGCTCTCGGACCGCGATCGCCTGCTTCGCCAGGTCGAGATCGCCGATCGCGCCGGCGTCGACACCGTCTGGGTCGCGGAAGCGTGGGGCCGCGACGCCTTCACCATCCTGACGCTGCTCGCGACGCGCACGAAGCGCATCAAGCTCGGCACCGGCATCGTCAACGTCTACTCGCGCACGCCGGCGGCGCTGGCGCAGCACTTCGCGACCCTCGACGAAATCTCCGAGGGGCGCGCGGTCGCCGGCTTCGGCACCAGCGGACCGCAGGTGATCGAGCACTTCCACGGCGTCCCGTTCAAGCCGGCGGTCACGCGCATGCGCGAGACGATCCAGATCATGAACATGCTGATCGCCGGCCAGCCGCTGAACTTCGAGGGCAAGCTCTTCAAGCTCGGCCGCGGCTTCAAGCTGCGCTTCGAGCCGATCCGCCCGCACATCCCGATCTGGGTGGCATCGCTGAACCCCGCCGCGCTGAGGATGACCGCCGAGCTCGCCGACGGCTGGATGCCCATCATGATCCCGGCGAGCCACCTCGCTGGAGAGCTGGCATCGTTCCGCGAGCGCGTCACCGGTGCGGGGCGTCCGGCGGACGCGGTCGCGGTGCGCGCGCCCGATCGCGTCGTGGTCGCGCTCGAGGACGCGAAGCGCGCGCGGCGCCAGGCCGCCGGAACCCTCGCGTTCTACATCGCCCGCATGGGGACGTTCTACGGCGCGCAGCTCGAACGCTTCGGCTACGGCGACGCGGTCGCCGCGGTGCGCAAGGCCTGGAACGAGAACGGGTCCGAGGCCGGTATCGACGCCGTGCCGGATTCGTTGCTCGACCAGATCACGACGGTCGGTACCGCCGCGGAGTGCGCCGCCCGCCTCGACGAGGAGGCGAAGGCCGGGATCTCGCTGCACAACGTCTCGGTGCAGACGCGCAACGAAGCCGAGCTCGAGCGCGCGTTCGCCGAGCTGGTCGGCTGATGAGCGACGGCGCGCGCTGCGAGCTCTGCGAGCTCGCGCGCACGACGCGCTGGTTCGCGCAGGTCTTCGAGCCGTTCGCGTTCACGCTGCTCGAGTGCGACTCGTGCGACGTGCCGATGGCGGTGCTCGGCGAGCACCGCGCGACCGTCTCGGACGAGGAGCGCGCGGTCATGTCGAAGGCGCTCGCCTGGATCGCGGAGGTCCACGACCTCGGCGAGATCACCTTCGACGACCGGATGCGGCAGATCCCCGACCACTACCACCTGCACGCGCGACCGCGCCCGAAGTGGTGGCCGAGGTAGGTGGCCGTCCTACGCGGCGGCGGCGACGCCCGCGCCGTTGCCGACGTGCGCGAAGCGGTTGCGCGGCACCGCCTGCTTGATCGCGTGCAGCATGTCGAGGTGCTCGGCCACGCCGGTCAGTGTCGAGATGAGGTCGCCGATCTCGCGCCGCGCCCACTCGAGCTGCTCGTTGCTCACCTCGTCGAGGCCGCTCAGCAGCTCCTCGAAGCGCTCGACCACTCCGGTCACGCCGCCGAGCCCGCGGTCGGTGAGCCGGCGCTCGAGGTCGGCCGAGAAGCCGAGAAGAGCTTCGGTCTGCGTCATGAGATCGTTCATCGCACCATTTCCTTTCGAGCCGCTCGTCGGCGGTCGCGATTACGGCCGCGAGCGGCCGAGAAACTTGCTCCAGGCATTCTGACGCGCAGTCGGCGTCGTGGACGGCGCCGCCGGCGCGACTCGCTCGGGTGGCGGCGCGGGCGGACGGCTCGCGAGAAACGCGGGTGGCCGCGGCTCGCTCGCCGTCGGCGCGAGGATCGGCGGCACCGGCGGCGGCACGACGCTCGCGGTCACCGCGGGCGCGGGCTCCGCCGCGGCGGGCATCAGCGGTGCCGGCACCGGCTCGACGACGGGTAGCGGTGGCGCCTCGGCGACGGGCTCCTCGCGAGCCGGCATCGTGTCCATCCCGACCGACGGTGCGGGCTCCGCCGCGACCGGCGGTGCAGCCTCCGCCGCGTCCTCGTGCACCGGCGGCATCGGCTCAGCCGAGACCTCGGCGACCGGCTCGGGCTCGCGCGGGGCCGCCGGCTCCGCACGCCGGACCGTCGGGCGCACGCCGTAGTTGCGCTCGAGCGCGCGCACCGCGCGTGCGACCAGCTCCTCGGGCACGATCGGCTTGACGAGATAGTCGTCGGCGCCCGCACGGAACGCCTCCGACTTCGCGTCGACGTCGCCGCGACCGGTGAGCATGAAGATCGGCACCGACATGAGCTTCTCGTGCGCGCGGATGCGCGCGCACAGCTCGAAGCCGGACGCGTCGGGCAGCTCGACGTCGAGCAGCGCCATGTGGATCTGCTCGCTCTCGCAGAGACGCAGCGCCTCGGCCCCGTCTGCCGCGACGACGGTCTCGATCGCGATCGGCGCGTTCTTCAGCGCGAAGCAGAGGACCTTGCGGATGAGAGCGTCGTCGTCGACCACGAGCACGCGCAGCGCGCCGTCGTTCGCCGGCGCCGGGCGCGCGGGCGTGAACGCCGGCACGCCGGGCATCGTCGTTGCCTCGCTGGTCTCCTGGACGAGATCCTCGTGCGCGGACTCCTCGGGCGGCACGACGCGCAGCACCTCGTCGGCCGTGGTGACTCCGGCGTTGATGGCGCGGATCGCCGCCGCGGGCATCGACTGCACGCCCTCCGAGCGTGCCTGCTTGCGCAGCGCGGTCTCGGGCTCGTGCCGCTCGAGCATGGCGCGCAGCTGGCGCGACACCGGCAGGATCTCGAACACGCCGACGCGCGACGTGAACCCGGTGTCGCGGCAGGTACCGCAGCCGGGTGCGGTGGTCACGCTCTCGACGTTGCGTCCGTGGCGGCTGAGCCGCGCGACGTCGAGCTCGGACGGCGGCATCGCGGGGCGCTTGCACTGCGGGCAGAGCGAGCGCACGAGGCGCTGCGCGATCACCAGGCGAAGCGATGCCGAGATCAGCGTCGGGTCGACGCCGAGGTCGAGCAGGCGCGTGATGCTCGCGGTGGCGTCGATCGTGTGCACGGTGCTGAGCACGAGGTGTCCGGTCTGCGCCGCGCGGAGAGCGATCGTCGCGGTCTCCGAGTCGCGGATCTCGCCGACGAAGATGACGTCGGGATCCTGGCGCAGGATCGAGCGCAGCGTGTCCGCGAAGCCGAGCCCGGCCTTCTCGTTGACCTCGACCTGCGAGATGCCGGCCAGCCGGTGCTCGATGGGGTTCTCGATCGTGACGATGTTCAGGCGCGAATCGGCGATGTCCTGCAGCAGGCCGTGCGCGGTGGTGCTCTTGCCGCTTCCGGTCGGTCCGCTGATGAGGATCATTCCCTCCGGACGGCGGATCTCGCGGCGCAGAAGCTCCAGGTCGGCGCCGGTGAGGCCGATCTTCTCGAGCTCGTGGCCCTTCGCCGTCGGGTCGAGGAGTCGCAGCACGACCTTCTCGCCGAACTGCGTCGGCAGCACCGAGACGCGGACGTCGGCCTTGCGGTCCTCGTAGGTGACGCGGATGCTGCCGTCCTGCGGGCGACGGCGCTCGGTGATGTCGAGCGTCGCCATGACCTTGATGCGCGCGACCACCTGGCCGTGCAGCGCCTTCGGGATGACCACGCCGCGCTCGAGGACGCCGTTGATGCGGTAGCGCACCGGGGTCGCGTCGGCGCCGGGCTCGATGTGGATGTCGCTCGCGCCGAGGCGAAGACCGTCCACGAGCAGCAGCTCGACGAGGCGGATGACCGTCGCCTTGTCCTTGCCCTCGCCGAGGAGCGTCTCCGCGATCTCGTCGTCCTTCTTCTCGACCACCTCGACCGCGGCGTCCTGCTCCTTCGCGGCGAGCATGCTGGTGATCTCGTCACCGAAGTAGAAGTGGTGCTGGATCGCGGCGCGGATCTCGCTCGTCGGCGCGACCACGATGCTGACCTTGCTGCGCGTCGAGAACTCGACCGCCTTGACGCCCTCGGTGTCGAGCGGGTTCGCGAACGCGATCACGACGCGGCCGCGATCCATGCGGATCGGCATCGCGTCGTAGCGCTTCGCGAGCTCCTTGCTCAGCAGGCGCAGCGCCGCGGGCTGGATCGTCTCGGCGTGGAGATCGACGAGCGGAAGGCCCAGATGCTCCTTGAGCTGCTCCGCCAGACGCGTGCCGTCGACCCGCTGGAGCAGGACGTCGATGGGCCGCTGGCCGTTTTCCTGGGCGGTGCGCCGCAGCGCATCCGCTTCGGTGCGATCGAGCAACCCGACGCTGTGCGAGAACCGAAAGAGTGCCAACGAGCCCTCCGAACCGGGTTAGGAACCCGTACCGGGATTCGGCTTGCTCGTCGGAAAGCTTTACAGCGGCGCGCGTGAAATCCGCCGTCGGTTTCGCGCAATGGGACGCGCGGCCGGCGTCACCGCAAAAAAGGCAGCGCGCACGGCAAGGCGCTGCGCAAGCGCCTCGGCGTCCGCTACTCCTCCTTGCGGCGCTTCGGGCGGTGGACCTGCGCGAGCACCCGCTTGCGGACGCGGATCGACTCGGGCGTCACCTCGACCAGCTCGTCGTCGGCGATCCAGTCCAGCGCGTCCTCGAGGCCCATCTGCTTCGGCGGCGTGAGGCGGATCGCCTCGTCGTGGCCCGACGCGCGCATGTTGGTGAGCTTCTTCTCGCGCACGATGTTCACGTCGAGGTCGCCGGCGCGCGAGTACTCGCCGATCACCATGCCCTCGTAGACCTTCGTGCCCGGAGCGATGAACATCTGGCCACGCTCCTGCAGGTGGAAGATCGCGTACGGCGTCGCGACGCCCTCGCGGTCGGCGACCATGGCGCCGTTGGTGCGGCGCTGGATGTCGCCGGCCCACGGCGCGTAGCCGTTGAACATGGCGTTGATGATGCCGGTGCCGCGGGTGTCGGTCAGGAACGACGAGCGGAAGCCGATGAGGCCGCGCGACGGCACCGAGAACTCGAGACGCACGCGTCCCGACGCGGGCGGGCTCATCTTGGTCATCACGCCCCTGCGCATCGCGAGCAGCTGCGACACGACGCCGATGAACTCCTCCGGCAGGTCGATGACCGCGAGCTCCATCGGCTCGAGGGTCTGGCCGTCCTTCTGCTGCGTCACGACGTCGGGCTTCGAGACCTCGACCTCGTAGCCCTCGCGGCGCATGGTCTCGACCAGGATCGCGAGCTGCAGCTCGCCGCGTCCCGACACGCGCAGGCGGTCGGGCTGCTCGGTGTCCTCGACGCGGATCGAGACGTTGCGCTTGGACTCGTTCTCGAGCCGCTCACGGAGCTTGCGCGACGTGACCCACTGCCCTTCGCGTCCCGCCCAGGGCGACGTGTTGACGCCGAAGATCATGGTGATCGTGGGCTCGTCGATGCGCAGGCGCGGCAGCGGAATCGGCGTCTCGCGGTCGGCGACGGTGTCGCCGATCTGGATGTCCTCCATGCCCGCCACGGCGACGATGTCGCCCGCGGTGGCGCGCTCGAGGTTGATGCGCTTGAGCCCGATCCAGCCGTAGAGGTTGGTGAGCTTCGCGTTCTTGATGCCCTCGGCGCCGCACAGCGCGTAGGTCTGTCCCGCGACCAGCTCGCCGCTCACCACGCGCCCGAGCGCCAGGCGTCCGACGTACTCGTCGTAGTCCAGGTTGTTCGCCTGGAACTGCGTCGGCGTGCCCGGCTGGACCTCGGGACCCGGCAGGTCGCTCAGGATCACGTCGAACAGCGGACGCAGGTCCTCGCCCTTGTCCTCGAGGTTGCGCTTGGCGATGCCGTCGCGCGCCACGGTGTAGACCACCGGGAACTCGAGCTGCTCCTCGGTCGCGTCGAGGTCGATGAACAGGCCGTAGACCTCGTCGAGGACCTCCGCGATGCGCGCATCGGGCCGGTCGATCTTGTTGATGCAGACGATCGGCGTCAGCCCGCGCTCGAGCGCCTTGCGCAGCACGAAGCGGGTCTGCGGCAGCGGCCCTTCCGAGGCGTCGACCAGCAGCAGGACGCCGTCGACCATCGCCAGCGTGCGCTCGACCTCGCCGCCGAAGTCGGCGTGGCCCGGCGTGTCCATGATGTTGATCTTCACGTCGCCGTAGGTCACGGCGGTGTTCTTCGCGAGGATCGTCAGGCCGCGCTCGCGCTCGATCGCGTTCGAGTCCATGACGCGGTCCGCGACCTGCTCGTTCGCGCGGAAGATTCCGCTCTGACGCAGCAGCGCGTCGACCAGCGTGGTCTTGCCGTGGTCGACGTGCGCGATGATCGCGATGTTGCGGATGTCGGGGCGACGCTCGGTCGACGCAGCGGGGGACGAGACAGCTTCCAGATTCACCCGCAAGCGGCTAGCAAAGGGGTTCCCGCGCCGCTACGGCCCGCGGCCCGAAGCCCCCGGGTCACTGCTGGAGACCGCCCTGGCTGGAGTCCCAGTGGAAGGTCTTGGAGCCGAGCGGGTGGTACGACTCGGCGGTGAAGTCCATGGTGGTCACGCCGGTGACCCGCAGATTGACGCCGTTGGGCGGGTAGTACGGCGGCAGCTGGGCGATGTTGGTGGTGTAGCGCCCCATGGTCGCGAAGTAGGATTCCTCGGCCTTCGCGAGGCTGTTCAGTCCCGCCGTGGCGTGCGCGTTGTAGCCGTCCGCGCGGTAGGCCGAGAAGGCCGGGATCGCGATCGCGGCGAGGATGCCGATGATCGCCACCACGACCAGAAGCTCGACCAGTGTGAAGCCGTTCTGCGTGTCCTTCGTCATCGTCCCTTGCTCGCGACCCGGTACCAGCGTCGCGGCCTCCCATCCGTCTCCGGCGCTCCACGGCGCGCGGCCCCGCCGACTCGCTCCGCAAGACGCGTGCCGCGATGCGGCCGCTCGCTCGTCCCCGTGCGGCCCGTGAGTTCCCGCGCTTCGCAGCGACGGATTCGCGAGAGAGCGCGCGCCGAGCGACGCAATCGTGACTCCGCGTGCCGGGAATTGTCACTCCTGATGCCGGTCCGTGACGCGTCCGTTGCGCTGGCGAAACCGTTGCGCAACGCCTAAACGGGCGCGTCGGGAGGGGGTGGGCATGAGCGAGGTCAGCGAAGGCGGCAGCATTGCCGCCGATCTGCGCAGCGCAGCCGAGCAGCGTTACCTGTCCTACGCGCTGTCGGTCATCACCGCGCGCGCCCTGCCCGACGCGCGCGACGGACTGAAGCCGGTACAGCGGCGAATCCTGTACGCGATGTTCCAGAACCTGCGCCTGGTCGCGAGCGCCAAGGCGCGCAAGTCCGCCCAGATCGTCGGCGAGGTGATCGGCAAGTACCACCCGCACGGCGACACCGCGGCCTACGATGCCATGGTCCGCATGGCCCAGGACTTCTCGCTGCGCTACCCGCTGGTGCACGGCGAGGGGAACTTCGGCTCGCTCGACGGCGACGGCGCCGCCGCCTACCGCTACACCGAGGCGCGTCTCACCGCGATCGCCGAGGAGATGCTCGCCGACCTCGGCTCGGACACCGTCGACTGGCGCGCGAACTACGACGCGACCCTCGACGAGCCGATCGTCCTGCCGAGCCGCATCCCGCAGCTGCTGATGAACGGCTCGACCGGCATCGCGGTCGGCATGGCGACCAACATCCCGCCGCACAACCTCGGCGAGATCTGCGACGCGCTGACCGCGCTGATCGACGACCCCGCGCTCGAGGTCAAGGACCTGCTGAAGTACATCAAGGGTCCGGACTTCCCGACCGGCGGCGAGCTGCTGTCGAGCAAGGCGGACCTCCGCACCGCGTACGAGACCGGACAGGGCGCGCTCGGACTGCGCGGCCAGTTCAAGGTCGAGGACCTGCCGCGCGGCAAGCGGCAGGTGGTGGTCACGTCGATCCCCTACACGGTGAACAAGTCGACGCTGATCGAGCAGATCGCCGCCCAGATCCTCGAGCGGAAGCTGCCGCAGGTGATCGACGTGCGCGACGAGTCGACCACCGACGTGCGCATCGTCCTCGAGCTGAAGAGCGACGCCGAGCCCGAGGTCGCGATGGCGTTCCTCTTCAAGCACACCGACCTGCAGATCAACTTCAACGTCAATCTCACCTGCCTGACGCCGACGTCGAACCCGTCCGCGGGTCAGCCGGGGCGCGTGTCGCTGAAGGACCTCTGCCGCCAGTTCCTCGACTTCCGCATGGAGGTCGTCACGCGGCGTCTCGAGTTCGAGAAGCGCAAGCTGCTCGCGCGCCTGCACATCCTCGACGGCTTCATCGCGATCTACGACAACCTCGACGAGGCGATCCGCATCATCCGCAAGTCCGAGGGGCGCGCCGACGCGGCGCAGAAGCTCATGGCGCGCTTCGGCCTCGACCAGGAGCAGGTGGACGCGATCCTCGAGCTGCGGCTCTACCAGCTCGCGCGTCTCGAGATCGACAAGATCCGCGCGGAGCGCGAGGAGAAGCTGAAGCGCCTCGCCGAGGTCGAGCGGCTGCTGAAGAAGGCCAGCGAGCGCTGGAAGCTGATCCGCGGCGAGATCGGCGAGATCAAGACGAAATTCGGCGACAAGCGCCGCACCGTCGCGTCCGCCTCCGGACGCGAGGATCTCGCCTACGACCCCGACGCCTACATCGTGCACGAGGAGGCGACCGTCCTGCTGTCGCGCGACGGCTGGCTGCGCCGCGTCCGCGAGCTGAAGGACCCGTCGAGCGCGCGACTGCGCGAGGGCGACGCGCTTTTTGCCGTGCACGAGGGCACGACGCGCGACCGCATCGCGCTGTTCTCGACCAAGGGCGTGCTCTACGTCCTGCCGGTCACCGACGTGCCGGCGACGACCGGATACGGCGAGCCGGTGCAGTCGCTGTTCAAGTTCGGCGACGGCGAGCGCGTGCTGATCTCGATGCTGCTGTCGGCGGGACCGGCCGGTGACGAGAAGGAGCCCGAGAAGCCGGCCGAGACCGGCAAGGGCAAGCGCGCCGGTCAGGGCGACCTGTTCGGCGGCGGCAAGGGCGAGGTGATCGAGCTCGTCGAGGAGGCGCGTCCGCTGCTCGTGGTGTCGGCGGGCGGCTACGGCTTCCGTGCGGCGCCCGAGCTCTCGACCACGACGCGCGCCGGCCGCCGCTTCGCGCGCGTCGCGGACGGCGACGAGCTGATCGCCGTGACGTCGCCCGACGGACCGGAAGTCCTGTGCCTCGCGCGCAGCGGCAAGGGACTTCGCTTCCCGATCGGTGAAGCAACCGAGCTGTCCGGCGTCGGACGCGGTGTGATCCTGATGAAGCTCGATGACAAGGACCGCGTGGTCGGTGCGGTCGTCCCGCCCGCGAAGAGCAAGCTCTTCGTGCAGATCGAGGGCGCCGGCGAGCGCGCGGTCGCGCGCGACGACTTCCCCAAGGGCCACCGCGCCGGCAAGGGCCACAAGGTCGTGAAGCGCGGCACGCCGGGCGGGCTCCGGTTCGAGTGATGCGCGACGTGCGGATCGCCGCATCGCTGGTGGCGCTCGGCTGCGCGACGCTCGCCGCGTGCGACATGCCGCTCGGCAACCCGGCGCGCGACGGCAAGGGGGAGCCCGTGGTCCAGAGGTCGGCGGAAGCTCGCGTGCAGGTCATCGTGCGCCTGCGCTTCGACGCGCCCGAAGGCGCGAAGCCGGACGACGAGGCGTACCAGACGGCGCTCCGTGCGGCGCACGAGAAGCTCTTCGGAGAGCTCGACGCGATCCCGCACCGGATGGTGCGGACCTACGACACCCTGCCGCTGGTCGTGCTGTCGATCGCGCCCGCCGACCGCGCCGCGGTGGAGAAGCTGCCGTCGGTCGCGAGCGTCGAGGAAGACCGCCTCAACGCGCCGCTGGCGCAGTGACCCCGCCGCGGCGGTGGCGAGCCATCGTCGTTCGATTGCGCCGCGCGCGCTCTCTTCGGTAGGACACCCGGGTTCGCCGGCGTCCGCCGGCGCCGTCCGAAAGCCCCCGAGGAGACGCCATGGACTTCACCCTGAGCGACGAGGACCGCCAGCTCCGCGACACCGTGCGCGAGTTCGTCGAGGAGGTCGCGAATCCGGTCTGGCAGCAGATCGAGAAGGACGACCGCCTCCCCCAGCACGTCATCGACCGCGCGAAGGAGCTCGGCCTCTTCGGTCTCACCATCCCGCCCGAGTACGGCGGCCTCGGGCTGTCGGTGGTGCAGAAGGCCCTCGTGCACGAGATGCTCGGCCGCGGACCGTGGGGTCTCGCGAGCTACGTCAGCGTGCACACCGGCATCGGCTGCACGGGGATCAACCTGTTCGGGACGAAGGAGCAGAAGGAGCGCTACCTGCCGAAGATGGCGAGCGGCGAGTGGCTCGGCTGCTTCGGCCTCACCGAGCCGGGCGCCGGCTCCGACGCGGGCAACCTGCAGACCCGCGCCGAGCGCGACGGCGACCAGTGGGTCATCAACGGCCACAAGATCTTCATCACCAACGCGCCGTACGCGCACCACGTGCTGGTCTTCGCGCGCGCCCCGAAGGGCATCAGCGCGTTCATCGTCGATACGGATACGAAGGGCTTCCAGATCGGCCAGGTGTTCGACACGCTCGGCCACAAGGGCTCGGCGATCAGCGAGCTGGTCTTCGAGGACTGCCGCATCCCGGCGGGCAACCTGGTAGGCGAGGAGGGCAAGGGCTTCGACATCGCGAAGCGCTCGCTGTCCGAGGGGCGCACCATGCTGTCGGCGCGCTCGGTCGGCGCCGCGCAGAAGGCGATGGAGCTCGCGATCGAGCACGGCGAGCAGCGGCACACCTTCGGCAAGGCGCTGCTCGACCACCAGGCCCTCGCGTTTCGTCTCGCGCAGATGAGCGCGCGTACCGAGGCCGGACGCCTGCTCGTCTACCGCTGCGCCTGGATGCTCGATAACGGCAGCCCGGCGATCCGCGAGTCGTCGACCGCGAAGTTCTTCTGCGGCGAAGGACTCTGGCAGACGGTGGACGACGCGATCCAGATGCTCGGCGGCTACGGCTACATCAGCCACGAGTACATGATCGAGCGCATCTGGCGCGACTCGCGCGTCGTCCGCGTCTACGACGGCTCGTCCGAGGTGCAGCAGATCCTGATCTCGCAGCGGCTGCGCAAGGGCGACATCGAAACGAAGTGGTAGGCGTCTGCCAGGGCGAGCAGGACGGCGACTGAACGAGGCGGCGGATGCACGCGCGCGAGTCCGTCTTCTATTTTCCGGGCGACCCGCCGGCGCTCGACATCATCTTCGAGCTGTCCGTCATCCTCCTTGTCGCCCTGATCATTGCGAGCGCTCTCACTCGAATCATCCGATCATCCACTTGGACGCAATGGCTTCTCCGTCGCGGACTTCTTCTGGTAGCGGTCGTGCCACTCGTGGGAGTTCTCGCGGGCGGGTGTGTGATTGCGAATCGCCATTTCGGCGAGTGGCGTCAGCTCAGCAGCCAGTTGCGACTGAGCCGTGATCTTGCGCAGGCTGCTGCCGATGAGGGACGAAGCGTGCTTGCGGCCCAGGTCGTTCACCCTGCGCGCCGTCGACGGTTCTCAGCGGGCACGCCGGTCGCGGCCTTCACCTCGTCGACGGTCACCCCCGGCGCCACCTCGCGCAGCAGGAAGCCGTCGGCATCGACGTCGATGTACGCGAGGTCGGTGACCACCGACTTGACGCAGCCGAGCGCCGTCACCGGATACGTGACCTTGTCGACCAGCTTCGAGCGTCCGTTGCGCTCGAGCTGGTAGCAGAGCGCGATCACGCGGGCGCCGCCGGCGGCGAGGTCCATGGCGCCGCCGATGCCGCCGCCGCCCGACGGGATGCTCCAGTTCGCGAGGTCGCCGTTCTGCGCGACCTGGAACGCGCCGAGGACGATGGTCGACACGCGTCCCGTGCGCGCCATCGCGAACGACACCGTCGAGTCGAAGTACGACGTCTCGGGCAGCGCCGTGATGAGCTGTCCGCTCGCGTTGTAGAGGTCGACGTCCTCGCTGCCCTCCTCCGGGAACGGGCCGTAGCCGAGGATGCCGTTCTCGGCGTGCAGCGTGACGCCGCGGCCCTCGATGTAGTTCGACACCATGGTCGGCAGGCCGAGGCCGAGGTTCACGTACTCGCCGTCGCGCAGCAGGGCCGCGGCGCGCATCGCCATAAGATCCGCCGGCAGGCCCGTCGGTCCGCCGTCGCCCACCGTGCGGCCTTCCATGTTGTTCTGCCGCCCCACCGCGAGGAGGATCTTGCGCAGAAGCGTCGGATCGATGTGCGTCGCGGTCCTGACGACGCGGTCGACGAAGATGCCCGGCGTCACGATCGCCTCCGGGTCCAGCGTCCCGGTCGCGACGACCTCGCCGACCTCCGCGATCGTCGTGCGCGCGCCGCTCGCCATCCACGGACCGAAGTTCCGTGCGCCGCGGCGGTACACGAGGTTGCCCGCGCGATCCGCCTGATGGGCCTTCACGAGTGCGAAGTCCGCGCGGATCGCGCGCTCGAAGAGGTACGGCTTGCCGTCGAAGTCGCGCTGCTCCTTCCCCTTCGCCATGTCGGTGCCGACGCCGGTCGGCGTGTAGAAGCCGGCGATGCCGGCGCCGCCGCAACGGATGCGCTCGATCAGCGTGCCCTGCGGGACCATCTCGAGCTCGATCTCGCCCGCCTTCACCTGATCGGCGATCGGGGTCTTCAGCGTCGGCGACGTGACGTACGTGCAGACGAGCTTCCGGATCTGGCGCTTCTCGGCGAGGATGTTGACCGAGGTCGGGCCGCCGCCCGGCGTGTTGCAGACGACGGTCAGGTCCTTGACGCCGCGCTCGGCGAGCGCGAGCAGGCAGTCGGTCGGCCACGCCTGCGGCGGACCGAAGCTGTGCACCAGGATCGACGCGCCGTCGTGGACGTCGGCCACGGCTTCGCGGGCGGAATCGCAGATCTCCTTGCTTGCCACGGCCTCGCGCTTTTCATGCCGTCGCGGCCCGCGCAAGGTGCCCGCCGTCAAAGATTCGCGTCGCGAACCAGCAGCGCCACGGCCTCGACGTGCGGCGTCTGCGGCATCATGTCGAAGCCGCGCA
The DNA here is from genome assembly GCA_046327915.1 of Binatia bacterium. Lineage (GTDB taxonomy): Bacteria > Desulfobacterota > Binatia > UBA12015 > UBA12015 > VGTK01. The sequence goes on from JAXLXO010000012.1 coordinate 158,717, forward strand.
CGCGCGTCGTCCGGTAGCCGCGCCTGGCGAGCAGCGCGAGGTCGCGCGCCAAGGTCACCGGGTCGCACGAGACGTAGAGGATCCGGCGCGGTGCACAGTCGGCGAGCGTCGCGAGCACGGCGGCCGACATGCCTTTGCGCGGAGGATTGACGCTCGCGAGCGTGACCGCGCCGATGCCCGCCTCGGCGAGGACGCGCGGCGCGTCCTCCGCCGGTGCCGCGACGAACGCCGCGTTCGCCGCTCCCGCGCGCCGTGCGTTCGAGGTCGCGCAGGCGACGGCGGATGCCTGCGACTCGATCCCGATCACGCGCGCGACGTCCGGCGCCACGTGCAGCGCGAGCGCGCCGACGCCGCAGTAGAGGTCGAGCGCCACGTCGTCCGCCGCGGGCTCGAGCCAGCGGCGCGCGGTCGCATAGATGCGCGCCGCCACCGCGCTGTTGGCCTGCAGGAACGCGTCGGGCCGGCTCTCGAGGTCGAGGTCGCCAAAGCGCTCGATCAGTGCCGGACGGCCGAACAGCAGGCGTACGTCGTCGGACAGGATCGCGTTGCCCGGCGTGGGATTGACGCACAGGAACGCGGCCGTCAGCTCGCGGTGCGCGCGCCGCAGGCGACGGATCAGCTCGCCGAGCTGCGGCGGGTCGGCAACGGCGGACACCAGCGTCAGGTGCACCTCGCCGCGCGCCGTCGACGCACGGACGAGCGCGTAGCGCAGCGCTCCCTGGCGCGAGCGCTCGTCGAAGATCGGGATCGCGAGCCGCTCGACCTCGGCGCGCAGGCCGCGCAGCACGGGCTGCAGGAGACGATGGTGGACGATGCACGCATCCGCCGGGACCACGCTGTGCGTGCCCGGCTTGTAGACGCCGAGCAGGACCTCGCGCTTTCCCGTCTCGCGCACCAGCCGGCTGCGGAACACCAGCTTCGCCTGGTTGCGGTACCCGAAGGCGCCGGGACTTCCCGCCGGCGGCTCGACGCGGACCTCGCTGAGCTCGGGGTGCGCCGCCAGGGCCGCGCGCAGGCGCTCACCCTTCCCTTCGAGCTGCGCGGGATAGGGTGTGCCGACGAGCGGGCAGCCGATGCACTGCGGGAAGTGCGCGCAGGGGACCGCCCTGCCCTCCGCCGCGTGGGTTCGGCCGCGCGCGGCGGAAGGCCGACCTCCGTCCTTTCGGCCGCCGGGTGCACGCCTCTTCTGCCTCGGGTCCGGACGCCCTGCCTCGCGCGATCTCACGGCGCTCCACGGTAGCGGTCGGACGGCGGCTCGCCACCGCGCATTTGCGCGGGCCGTCGTGCACGCTCTCGAGGATCGCGCGGACTCTGCGGCACGCGACGGGCGTCTGCTAAGCGATCGCCAATGACCGAGCGTCGCGACTTCGAGGTGATCGTCGTCGGTGCGGGCATCGCGGGAGCGTCGCTCGCCTACTTCCTCGCCGAGCAGGGGTGCGGCGACGTCCTGCTGCTCGAGCGCGAGACGCAGCTCGCTGTGCACTCCACCGGACGCAGCGCCGCGACGCTGTCGAGCGCCGACGCGAACCCGACGCTGCTGCGCATCAAGCAGGCCGCGAAGCCGTTCTTCCTGTCGCCGCCGCCGGGCTTCTCCGAGAATCCGCTGCTGCGACGGACCGGCGTCCTCGGGGTCTACCCCGAGCCCGTGTGGAGCAGCCTGCGCGACGCGCTGCCGGCGCTCCGCGCGACCGGACTCGACGGCGAGCTGCTCGATCAGGAGGAGGTGCTGCGGCGCGTGCCGGCCCTCGACCGCACGCAGTTCGCGGGCGGCATCCTGATCCCCGACGACGGACGCCTCGACGTGCACGAGATCCTGTCGAGCTACCTGCGTCACGCACGCGCGCGCGGTGCGACGTTGAAGCTCGGCGCCGAGGTGCGCGAGTTCATCCTCGACGGCGGACGCTGCCGCGGCGTGCGCACGCGCGACGGCGACTTCCGTGCGCGCCTCGTCGTCGACGCGGCGGGCGCCTGGGGCGGCACGGTCGCGCGGATCGCAGGCGCGACGGACATCCCGCTCGTGCCGCACCGCCGCACCATCGTCACGTTCGCCCCGCCGCCGGGACTGTCGATCGCCGGCTGGCCGATGATCGCGTGCGACGACCTGCACCTCTACTTCCAGCCCGAGGCCGGCGACCTGATGCTGAGCCCGATGGACGAGGACGCGATGGCGCCCTGCGATCCGTCGCCGGACGACGCCGTGGTCGCGGACGGCCTCGCGCGGTTCGCGAGGCTCGCGCCGGCCCTGGCTCCGAAGTCGCTCAAGCGCCGCTGGTCCGGACTCCGCACGTTCGCCCCCGACCGCGTGCACGTCGTCGGGGAGGATCCGGCGCTGCCCGGATTCTTCTGGCTTGCGGGACAGGGCGGCTGCGGCATCGAGACCAGCCCGCTCATCGGGCGCGTCGCCGCGGATCTCGTCCTGCACGGCCGCAGCGACGCCTTCGACACCGCACTGCTGAGCCCGGCCCGCTTCGCGCGCGCCTGACGTTCGCCATCGATCGCGCCGCCCGGCTTGACAGTCCCGGCGGCCCTCCGTACCAACCGCGCAGAAATCCGGTTGGGGGTGGCGGTTGGCGACGAACTACACGGCCAAGGACATCACGGTCCTCGAGGGGCTCGAGCCGGTCCGGAAGCGTCCGGGCATGTACATCGGCGGGGTCGACTCGTCGGGCCTGCACCATCTCCTGTGGGAGATCGTCGACAACTCGGTCGACGAGGCGATGAACGGCCACTGCGACCGGATCGACGTGACGCTGCACGCCGACGGCGAGACCATCACCGTCAAGGACAACGGCCGCGGCATCCCGGTCGACATGCACGGCAAGTACAAGAAGCCGGCGCTCGAGCTGATCCTCACGACCCTGCACGCGGGCGGCAAGTTCGAGTCGAAGAACTACTACCACTCGGGCGGCCTGCACGGCGTCGGTGCGTCGGTGGTGACCGCGCTGTCGGACAAGTTCACCGTGCGCGTCAAGCGTGACGGCGCCGAGTGGGAGCAGACCTTCTCGCAGGGCAAGGCGTCGTCGAAGCTCAAGAAGCTGGGCAACGCCCGCGGCAGCGGCACGACGATCGAGTACCACCCCGACCGCG
>JAXLXO010000013.1:0-159316 GCA_046327915.1 Binatia bacterium
GTAGCCTTCGGGAGTGGTGAATCCGGTCCAAAGCAAGCACTGCACGCCATTGTTGATCGTGCCGACCTTGATCTGGGAAAGAAAGCGGTCGAGGGGAGTTCCCCGACGACGTTTGCGCGCCACGGCTCAGCCCTCCGATGAGAGGGCGTGGTCGCCTGCGACGCCGTCCTGCCAGTAGAGGCCCGCATCACCACCGCTCCACGTGCCGTCTGTGAGGCAGACGAGGGCAAGGTTCCTCGCGCGGCACCTCGGGTTCGGGCTCTCCGGCGTGGCGACGAGCCGGAAGGCGTTGATGAGCGGAACCGTTGATGCGGCGGGTCCGAACAGGTTGCGCAGCGCCTTGAGCCGCTGGCAGGCCTTGGGCCGGTCCTGCGCGCAGTTGATGCTCTGGGTCGCAGGAGGATCAGGCAGGACCTGCGAGGCTGCAGGGCGAGCCGATGCGATGAGCGCGGCAGCGATAAGCGCCGCTTTCAGATTGCGAGACACGGTGTCTTCCTCCGGGTGGGGCTGGCGAGAAACCGCGCCCCCGTATTCGCTGGCCTTTTCTGGGGCCAGCTACGCCCGGACCTGCCCGTGGGTGCCCACGTAAACCCCTGAAATCACTAGGCGATTTCTAGGATTTGCGTCGGGATGGTATCCGGATCGCACCTGTTCTACAAAAGGTGCCGACGTCATGGCGGCCCCGAAGCTCATCTCGCGACGTTACGAGGTCCTCGAGCTGCTCGGACAGGGCGGCATGGGCACCGTGTACAAGGTGCGCCACACGGCCCTGGGCAGCATCTCGGCGCTGAAGGTCCTGCCCAAGGACCTGATGCAGGACCCGGAGATGGTGACGCGCTTCTATCGCGAGGCGCGCATCATGGCGAACCTGAGCCACCCGTCGATCGTGCGGGTTCTCGACATCGACCAGGACGACGCGCTCGACTTCCACTACTTCGTCATGGAGTACGTCGAGGGGCGCACCCTCAAGAAGTACGTCGAGGACAAGGGCTCGCTCACGCTCGCCGAGACGCTCGACGTCACCGGGCAGGTGGCGCGCGCGGTCGCGTACGCACACGCGCACGTGCCGCCGATCGTGCACCGCGACATCAAGCCCGCGAACATCATGATCGAGGAGCGCTCGGGCCGCGTCGTCGTCATGGACTTCGGCATCGCGAAGGAGCTCGACGGCAAGGAGCTCACGCGCCCCGGCGTGACCATCGGCACGCTCAAGTACTGCGCGCCCGAGCAGATGCGGCAGGAGCAGCTCGACGGCGCGGTCGACGTCTACGCGCTCGGCATGGTCATGTACGAGGCGTACACCGGCAAGCATCTCTTCGCCGGGCTCGGCGAGCGCGAGCTGATCGCGAAGGTGCTGGTCGAGAAGAGCGAGAACGCGCCGGTCTTCGAGAAGCCGACCCCGCAGGCGTTCGCCGACCTCGTCGCGCGCGCGATCGCGAAGTCGCGCGAGGTCCGCTTCCCGAGCATGCCGGCGTTCCTGCGCGAGCTCGAGGCGTGCGTCGCGGAGTGCGCGACCGCACCCGCGCACAGCGGCACGACGGGACGCTTCCGTCCGCGCCTCGTGACGTCGCGCGACGCGGCCGCGAAGGTCACCGAGCTGAAGCCCGAGTGGCGCGACGAGGGCGCCACGCGTCCGACGCCGTCGGGGCCGGCGCCCGAGCTCGCGCAGCAGGTGCAGCAGGTCCGCGAGCGCACGAGCGCGCTGCGCGACGCGACGAGCGCCGTCAAGAGCCGTGCGCGCGATCGCGCGGAGCGCGGCTGGCGGCGCGCCGAGAAGCTGCTCGAGGAGGGCAACCTCGACGAAGCGAAGACCGGCTTCGAGGAGGCGGCGACGCTGTTCACCGCGCTGGCGACGGACCGTGGCGACGACGGCGCGACCGGGACGAGCACCCCGCCGCGGCTCGACGTCGCGGTCGGCGACTCGGGGACGGCGACCGCCCTCGCGGCGAGCGAGCCGGCCGTCGCGCACGACCCGACCGTGGTCGCGACGCCGCGCACGTCGACGACGTCCGCGCCGGAGCACGAGCCGACGCGCATCGACACCGCGGCCGCGATCGCCGCATCCGCCGCTGCCGCGCCGACGCCGGCCAGGGCCGCGGAGCCGACGATGGCCGCCCGGCAGGGCTTCCTCGACACCGGCTCGACGCCCGCGGCGCCACCCGTTCCCGGACGGAGCCCGCTCGTGCCTGCGCTGGTCGCGGCGGGCGTGCTCGCCGCCGGTGCAGCGCTGTACCTCGGCACGCGCAGCGGCACGACGGACGCCCCGGCGCCCGCATCCGCGCCGTCGCCGACCGCGCTTGCGGTGGTCGACGCGAAGCCGCCGCCACCGCCTCCCGCACCGCCGAAGGCGGTCGCACCCGAGCCGGTCGCACCCGCGGACGCGCCGTCGGCGGACGCCAAGCCCGCCGGTGGCGGCGACGAGAGCACTCCGAAGCTGGCCGTGGTTCCGCCCGCCCCGACGCAGGCCGCCGAGCCGGTCGCCGCAGCCGTGAAGGCTGCCGCGCCCGCACCGGTGGAGCCGCCGCCGCCCGTCGAGCCCGCAGCGACCACGCCCGCGACGAGCGATGCGCCCGCGATCATCCGCTTCACGCGCAACCCGACGGTCGACGTGGTCGTCGACGCGCCCGCGAACGCGACGGTCACGATCGACGAGCGGCCCGTCAAGGTCGACAAGGGCAAGGCGCGCGCGAGCCTGACCGGGCTGCCGGTCGGCGAGAGCACGCACGCGCTGCGCGTGACGTCCGCCGACGGCACGACCAGCGAGACGCCGGTCCGCGTGACGTACTATCCGGCGTGGGAGATGCGCCGCTTCCCCGATCTCAAGGGCGAGGTGTACGCGGTCGCCTACGCGCCCGACGGCGCGCACGTCTTCGCCGGCACGCGCAGCAACGTCGTCAAGATGTTCGACACGTCCACCGGCGACCTCGCGCAGACGTTCGCCGGCCACAAGGACTGGGTGAACGACGTTGCGATCTCGCCCGACGGCAAGACGCTCGCGACCGGCAGCAAGGACCGGACGATCAAGCTGTGGGACGTCGCGAGCGGCAACGAGCTGCGCACGCTCGAGGGACACAAGGGCTGGGTGAACGGCGTCGCGTTCTCGCCCGACGGCAGCCAGCTGGTGTCGGGAAGCGACGACCAGACCGTGCGTCTCTGGGACGTGCAGACCGGGACGCAGCTGCAGAGCCTCACCGGCCACTCCGACTGGATCCTGTCGGTCGCGTTCTCGTCCGATGGGCGCACCGTCGCCTCGGGTGCGCGCGACAAGACCGTCAAGCTCTGGGACGCGAGCACCGGCACGCTGCAGCGGACCTTGACCGGCCACGGCGACTGGGTCGACGCGGTCGCGTTCTCGCCCGACGGCAAGCTGATCGCGTCGTCGAGCGACGACCGCCGCATCAAGCTGTGGGACGTCGCGAGCGGCAAGAACGTCCGCACGCTGACGGGACACGGCGGCTGGGTGGTCGGCGTCGCGTTCTCGCCCGACGGCAGCAAGCTGCTCTCGGCCAGCAAGGACCAGACGGTGCGCCTGTGGGACGTCGCGACCGGCGACGAGCTGCGAACGTTCGCGGGCCACAAGGGGCTCGTCGGCGACGTCGCGTTCGGTCCCGACGGCAAGAGCGCGGTGTCCGGCGGACGCGATCGCACGCTTCGCCTGTGGTGGACGGCCGACGAGCCGAACGAGAAGAAGGCCGCGGGAGTCGAAAAGGCTCGCGATTCGGGCTAAGGGGGCGCGATGGCGGTCCGGCAACGGCCGGAACCTCGGTTCCCGGGCGGGCTCGAGGGGCAGTGGGTCTCGGTGGAGGAGCTTGCCGAGCTCGAGCTGTTCAAGAGCGGGAAGCGTGCGTTCAAGGTCAAGATCAACACGAACTTCGCGCCGCAGGCGGGGAAGCCCGAGCCCGGCATCAAGGCGGCGGTCCGCCGCGAGTACCAGCGCGGCGAGGTGATCTGCAGCGCGGGCGAGTACGGCTCGACCGCGTTCCTGATCCTCGAGGGCAACGCCACCGCGTTCGTGCCCGAGCGCGCGACGCCGAAGCCCGTGCCGGGACGCTCGCGCGGCTCGCTGGCGCGCATCACCGACATGTTCCGCCGCCGCACGCAGGCGCCGCGTGCGACCCCCGCGGACGAGCTCGCCGTCGGGGAGGTGAGCCGTTACGCGAGCCTCGAGGCGGGTGCCACGCCGCCGCCGGCCACGCTCGGACCCGGCGACTTCTTCGGCATCGACACCTGCATCAACTTCTATCCGCGCGAGGCGACCGTCCGTGCGGAGGAGCGCTGCGTCGTCATCGAGATGCTGCGCTCGGTGCTCGACACGATCCGAGACGCGGGCGGGGCATCGGGCAAGGTCGAGGAGACCTACCAGGCGGCGGCGATCCGCAACCAGATCCGCCTGTCGCGCCTGATGCGGGACTTGACGGACGACGAGGTCGAGGAGCTCGCGGCGAAGGCCGAGCTGCTCGATCCCGAAGCGGACCAGGTGAAGAACGGCGTGATCTACGCCGAGGGCGACCCGGCGGATGCGATCTACCTGATCCGCGCCGGCACGGTGAAGGTCTCGCAGATCCGCGACGGCACCGAGCGCATCTTCTCGTATCTGGGGCGCGGCTCGGCGTTCGGCTTCGAGAACGTGCTGCCGAGCCGGCAGAAGACGCCGCTGGTGCTGCGCTGCGTGTCGCACCCCGAGCTGGTGGCGCCGCTCGAGATCAAGGGCGCGCTGACCATCGGACGCGGCGCCACGTGCGAGATCGCGCTGCCGCGCGACAACTCGGCGGTCGGACGCAAGCACGCGCGCCTCGAGGAGCGTGACGGCGAGGTCGCGATCGTCGATCTCGAGAGCGCGAACTTCACGCTGCTCAACGGCGAGCGCATCCAGCGCGCGACGCTCAAGTCGGGCGACCGCGTGACCATCGTCGAGTACGTGTTCGAGATCTCGCGCGAGCCGCTCGACCAGACGGTGATGGCGGCGCCGATCGTGCGCTCCGCGACCGTGACGGGGCTCGACAACTTCGAGATCGTCAAGCTCGACGTCGCCGCCGTCAAGCGCGCGGCGCGGCACAACGACCGCTTCTCGGCGTCGCTCACGCGGGTCGCGCGCACGCTCGAGGCGTCGGCGTACCGCGAGGGCGGCGGGCAGCGCGAGATCGTCAAGCCGCTGGTCGAGCTGAACCTCTACAACTCGCAGAACACGCTGCTGATCGACCTCGAGCGTTGCACGCGCTGCGACGAGTGCGTCAAGGCCTGCTCCGACGCGCACGACGGCGTCGCGCGCTTCACGCGCGACGGCCCGCGCTTCGGCAAGTATCTCGTCACGATGGCGTGCCGCTCGTGCACCGACCCGAAGTGCATGGTCGGCTGTCCGGTCGGGTCGATCCGCCGCACGGACTCCCTCGAGATCCAGATCGAGGACTGGTGCATCGGCTGCGAGCGCTGCGCGAACCAGTGCCCGTTCGGCAACATCAACATGGTCGAGCGTCCCGCGGCGCCGGCGCCGAAGGCCGCCGACGCGAAGGAGGCGACCCCGCCGGCCGCGCAGCTGAAGGCCACCGTCTGCGACCTGTGCTCCGGCTACGACAGCCCGAACTGCGTCTACGCGTGTCCCCACGACGCGGCGATCCGCGTCAATCCGGCCGAGTTCCTGTCCGCGACCGACACCCGCTGAAGCCAGCGCATGCTGATCAACCGGGACCACCGCACCTGGGCGCTCGCCACGACCGCCATCGCCGTCGCCTCCGGCGTCGCGTACGCGGGCTACGTCGCCGCGCGTCCGTACGGACCGTCGGGCGGCAGCTGGGTCGGGCTCGGCTTCGGCATCGCGGGCACGGCGTGCATGATCGCGGCGGGTCTTCTCGCCGGACGGAAGAAGGTCCGCACGTGGCGCGTCGGCAGCGCGCAGGCGTGGATGAAGGCGCACATCTGGCTGTCGCTGCTGGCCGTGCCGCTGATCCTCTTCCACGCCGGCTTTCGCCTCGGCGGACCGCTCACGACGTGGCTCATGGTCCTGTTCGGGGTCGTGACCGTCAGCGGCATCGTCGGGCTCGCGCTGCAGCAGCTGGTGCCGTCGCTCATGACCTCGCGCGTTCCGCTCGAGACGCTGCAGGGGCAGATGGACCACGTGAACGAGGGCCTCGCGGTCGGCGCGTACGAGCAGGTCGCGGCGATCGCGGGTCCGATCGCGGAAGCGACCGAGGAGCAGAAGGCGCTCGCCGACGAGGCGGCGCTGCAGGCGTCGCGCCCCGGCTACTGGAAGCGCGTGTCGCGTGACGAGCCGAACGCGTCGCCGGAGCCCGGGTCGGAGCGCGTCAAGCAGCTCTACCTCGACGTCGTGCGGCCGTACCTGCGGCGCGGGCTGCCGACCGCGGCGCGCGTGGCGCCACCCGCGGGCGTGCCCGACGTGCTCGGCCCGCTGCTCGACGCGCCCGAGGACTGGCGTCCGCGCATCGACCGTCTCGCCGCGCTGTGCGAGGAGTCGCGCCAGCTGGAAGTGCAGATGCGGCTGCACCGCTGGCTGCACGGCTGGCTCTTCGTGCACGCGCCGATCTCGTTCGCGCTCTTCGTCCTGACCGCGTTCCACGTCTGGTTCGCGCTGTCGTACAAGCCGGGCGGGTGAGCGTGCGCTCGAGCAAGGAACTCGCATCGCGGCTGCGCTTCGACCGCTTCCCGCGACCGGACTTCTTCCGGCGCCGCTTCGCGCTGGTCGGCATCGTCGCGGTGGCCGCGGGGCTCGGCCTGTGGCTCTTCATGCGCACGACCGGCGGGCACATGCAGTACAACCCGGGACCGGTCACGCAGAATCACGCGAGCTTCGGCGCGCGCTGCGAGAGCTGCCACGACCCGTTCCAGAACGTGAAGAACGAGGCCTGCCTGTCGTGCCACCCGTCGCGCGACCACTCGCAGTTCGTCGTGCGCGACGCCGACTGCCGCGAGTGCCACGTCGAGCACCTCGGCGACCAGGGCCTGCTCGACGTCGACAACCGCACCTGCGTCGCGTGCCATGGCGACCTGCAGACGAAGAACGACGCGCCGAAGATCGCGCGCGACGTCAAGAGCTTCGCGGCGCACCCGCAGTTCGCGGTGCTGCGCGACGGCGCGTCGGACACGGCGGCGATCCGCTTCAACCACGAGATCCACCTGACGTCCGACAAGGTGCGCCAGGCGCTGCCCGCGGACTCCGCGAGCGAGCAGTGCGCGCCGTACGCGAAGCTCGAGTGCAAGTCGTGCCACCAGGTCGACGACACCGGTATGCTGATGCGCAAGGTCACGTTCGACCGCGACTGCGTCTGCTGCCACCAGCAGGACGTGCAGGGGCCGCTGGGCTCGATCACCGCACCGCACCGCGCGCCGGACGTGATCCGCAAGGAGCTCGGCGCGAAGCTGCTCGTGCTCGGCGTCGGGCGCGGCAACGAGATCTTCTCGTCGCGCGAGACGTCGCTGCCGGGCGTGCGCGACCGCGGTCCGATCGACGAGTCGAAGTCGCTCGGCGAGTACGAGCGCACCTGGCTCGCGAAGCTCGAAGGCCAGCTCTACCAGCCGCTCGACCCGAAGGCGCCGCTGCTCGAGAACAACAAGTACTGCTTCCTGTGCCACGACGCGGAGACGCCGTACGTCGCGGGCGCGAGCGGCGCGCTGCCGGTGCTGAAGCCGACGCGCATCCCGCAGCACTGGCTGGTTCATGCCGAGTTCGGGCACCGCAAGCACGAGATGGTGCGCTGCGACGACTGCCACGCGATGGTGCGATCGAGCTCGAAGACCAGCGACGTCAATCTGCCGCCGAAGGAGCTGTGCGCGAAGTGCCACACGGAGGACGCCGCGAATTCGTCGGGCTCCGCGTGCGCGCTCTGCCACCGCTACCACGACACCAGCAAGGACCCTGCGCATCGCGCCGCCGTGCAGCGCGCGATCCCGGTCGCGGTGCTGCTCGGGCAGGAGCTGCCGGAGCGTGGGCTGCAGATCCCGCCGGGACCGACGCCGTCGCTGCCGGCGTCGGCCGAGGGTGCTCCGTCCGACGCCGCGCGCTGACGCCGCCCGCCACGCCGGCGCTCAGCCCGGCGTGCGCACGGACGGCTCCCGGTCCCAGATGCGGTGCCGCTTCGCCGCGGTGACGAACGCCTCGAGGTTCCTGCCGTCGACGCGAACCACGCCCTCGTCCGCGTCGACGGCGACACCGGCCTTCGCGAGGAGCGGCTCCGCCGCCGCCGTGAGACCGATGGTCTTGAGGTGCCCGAAGGCGTCGCGCACCCAATCCGTCGCCGCGGCCTCGTGCAGCAGCACCGACATGCCGGCCACCGCCGCCGCGACGACGACCGCGTCGAAGATCGCCGACGGAGCGCCGCTGAGCGACATGTCGGCCGGCAGCGTCTTCTTCGCGGCGGTCGTGACGCCGCCGACCTTCGGCGCGACGAGCACCATGCGCGCCCCCTCGGCCGTGATGCGCTTGCGAAGCGCGTCGAGCAGGCGGTCGTCGGCGCCGTCGGTGACGAGGACGCCGATCTTCCGCCCGCGGATCGACTGCGGCGCCTTCTCGATCAGGCTCAGCGCGGCCGACGGCGGAACGTCGGACGCCGCCTCGACCGCCGGCGGGACGCGTTCGGCCTGACCTTCCATGCCGAGCGCCGCCGCGACCTGTCCGGCGAGGTCCGCGTGCACGTTCTCGAGCTGGCCCAGCATGCGGCGCCGTACCGCGATCGTCTCGACCTTCGCGAGCTCGAACGCGAACCCGTTCACGATGTGGTCCTGCTCCGGCTTCGTCATCGACAGCCAGAACAGGCGCGCCTGCGTGAAGTGGTCGGCGAAGCTCTCCGCTCGCGCGCGCAGCTTCGCACCGCAGTCCGGGTCGGCGAAGGTCGTGAACCCGCGTGCCGCGTCCTCGCGCGGCCCCGACGGGTCGAGCGAGTTGGGCTCGTAGGCGACGCGTCCGCGGTCGACGTCCTGCCGCATGTGGCCGTCGCGCGCGAGCGCGTGCATCGGACACTTCGGACGGTTGATCGGGATCTCGTTGAAGTTCGGCGAGCCGAGGCGCGTGAGCTGCGTGTCCTGGTACGAGAACAGGCGCACCTGCAGCAGCGGGTCGTTGGTGAAGTCGATGCCCGGCACGACGTGCGACGCGCAGAACGCGACCTGCTCGGTCTCCGCGAAGAAGTTGTCGGGATTGCGGTCGAGCACCATGCGCCCGAGCGGCGTCAGCGGCACGATCTCCTCGGGGACGAGCTTGGTCGGGTCGAGCACGTCGAAGTCGAGCGCGTCCGCGGTCTTCTGGTCGAACGCCTGCACCGACAGCTCGAACTCCGGGAAGTCGCCGTTCGCGATCGACTCCCAGAGGTCGCGGCGGTGGAAGTCGGGATCGGCGCCGCCGAGCTTCACCGCCTCGTCCCACACCAGCGAGAACGAGCCCAGCTTCGGACGCCAGTGCCATTTGACGAAGGTCGACTCGCCCTTTGCATTGACGAGGCGGAAGGTGTGCACGCCGAAGCCTTCCATCATGCGGAACGAGCGCGGGATCGCGCGGTCGGACATCACCCAGAGCAGCATGTGCGTGCTCTCGGGCGTCAGGGACACGAAGTCCCAGAAGGTGTCGTGCGCCGACTGCGCCTGCGGGAAGCCGCGATCGGGCTCGGGCTTCACGGCGTGGATGACGTCCGGGAACTTGATGCCGTCCTGGATGAAGAACACCGGGATGTTGTTGCCGACGAGGTCGAAGTTGCCCTCGCCGGTGTAGAACTTTACCGCGAAGCCGCGCACGTCGCGCGCGGTGTCGAGCGAGCCCTCGCTTCCCGCGACGGTCGAGAAGCGCACGAATACCGGCGTGCGCACCTTCGGGTCCTGCAGGAAGGCCGCCTTCGTCAGCTTCGCGTGCGAGCGGTAGGGCTCGAAGTACCCGTGCGCGCCGGACCCGCGGGCGTGCACGACGCGCTCGGGGATGCGCTCGTGATCGAAGTGCGTGATCTTGTCGCGCAGGACGAAGTCCTCGAGCAGCGTCGGACCCCGCGCGCCGGCGCGCAGCGAATTCTGGTCGTCGGCGATGCGCGTGCCGAGCGTCGTGGTGAGCGCGGGGGCGCCCTTCGCGGCGGACTGATGCGTCTCGCCGCCGTCGCCGCGGCGTCCGAAGGCGGGCGGCGGGGGAGTGGCGGTGCGTCCGCGCGTGGCGGTCGAGGGCTTCGATCGGGGCTTCGATGGCATGCCGGGCTGCTCGTCCTTTCGCGGTGCGGCGCACCGCACGGGGTCACTTCGTCGAGCTCAGAACCTCGACGCGGACCTGCTTCCTGCCGAACTTCTTCGCCTCGCGGTCGTTCGCGAGGTAGATGTCGATCTCGCGGCCCTTGATCGCGCGGCCGGTGTCCGCGACCTCGCACTCGCCCGAGTACGCGCCCGCGTCGTGCACGCGGATGCGCGAGCCCAGCGGCAGGACGTCCGGGTCGGCGGCGCAGATGCCTTCGCGCGCCCGCTTGCCGCTCGCGGTCTTTCCCTCGACCGAGTACGCGGTCGCCTCGAAGGGCGCGGTGTCGCCGGCCTTCGGCGGGACCGAGGCGTGCGCGTCCTTCGTTCCGAAGCTCTGCTGCGCCGTGGTCGCGGCGGAGCTCACGGCGCTGGACGTCTGGTGCGGCGTGCAGCCGCCGGCGGCCAGCGCCAAGGTGGCGACGACGACCGGCAGCAGCAGACGAACGTGCTCGATGTGGATGCGCATCGCGGCATTCATTCGATGACCTCCCCGTGCGGCGCGGGGCCTCGCGCCGGCGTCAAGACCAATGCAAGGTCGCGGCCACGTCGTCCGGACCGCGCGGATCGAGCGCCGGCGCGGCTTCGCGGCGGACGCCGCGTCTCGACACGCGTCGATGCGCGGCAATTGCTTCAGAACGCCCGCGCGTGGTTACAAGCGGTCGATGCGCACCGAGCCCTTCCCGAATCCGACCCGGCCCCTGCGCGGCGCCGCCCCGATCCTCCTGCTCGCGCTCCTCGCCGGTGCGTGCAGCGATTCCGGCGGCAGGCGGATCGAGCTCGCCGTGGTGGGAGGGATTCCGCCGACCGCGCCCGCGGGCTCGGTGTTGCCCGTCACGGTCGCCGCGCGCGACACGGGCGGTGGCGCCGCAGCGGGCGTGGCGATCGACGCGGCGGTCGCCCTCGGCGGTGGCGCGGTCGTGCCGGCGAGCGCGGTCACCGACGCGTCGGGCGAGGCCTCGTTCACGTGGACGGTCGGCGCGGCACCGGTCGAGAACGAGATCGTGCTGAGCGCGGACCGCGCGCAGGCTGCGGCGTCGACGCGCGCGACGCTCGCCGTGCCGTACGAGCCGTCGCCGTTCGGCGACGTGAACGCATTTCTCCAGGCGCAGGGCCTCGCCGGCACGACCGAGGACCTCGAGTTCACGCCCGACGGCGAGCGCCTGCTGCTCGCGGTGCCGGGCGCGCTGCTCGCCCTCGACCCGGCGGGCAACGCGGAGATCGTCCCGCTGACCGGAGAGCCGCTGCTGAACCCGCTCGGTCTCGCCTACGACCGCGACGGCATCCTCTGGATCGCGGACTCGGGCCAGAACGCGCTGCTGAAGGTCACGCCGGACGGCAACGTCACCAGGGCGCTCACCAACGACGGCACGCAGGACCTCGTCGGCCCGAACTACGTCGCGGTCGGACCCGACGGTCGCGTGTACGTGAGCGATCCGTGCATCGGCGAGCTGGTGCGCTTCGACCCGAAGCGCGGCGTCGCCGACGCGGTGCTGGCCTTCGACCTGCCGACGCAGGGCGGACCGAACGGCTTCGCATTCGATCCGACCGGCAAGCGTCTGTGGCTCGCGACCGAGAACACGGGACTGCTCTGCGGCTCTCCCTTCGTCGACATCACGGCGCCGATCGCGAGCCTGTTCGCGATCGACGTCGACGACGCGGGCTTCGGTGCGGTCGAGACCGTCGCCTCGAACTTCGCGCTCTTCGGCGACGGCGCCGCGTTCGACGCCGAGGGCAACCTCTACGTGATCTTCGACACGCAGAAGGACTTCATGCTCGAGGAGAGCGCGATCTGGGTGCTGCCCGCGGGCAGCGCGCAGCTCGAGAAGCTCGCGTCGGTGCGCGGTCGCGTGCTCGCGAACCTCGCCTTCGGCACGCCGCCGTTCGGCGCGGGCGAGCTCTACATCTCGCTGCTCGCGGTACCGCCGTTCACGCCCGCGACCGCGCGCGGTGCGGAGCGGCTGTCGATCGGCATCCCGGGCCTGCCGCTGCTGCCGTGACGCGCGTGCGCGCACTTCTCTAGGCCGTCCGGCGCATGGTCCTGCCGCCGGAGGTCGCGCTGCTCGTCCTGCTCGCGGCGGTGCTGCACGCGAGCTGGAACGTTCTCGTCAAGATCGGCGGCGACCGCCTGCTGGTACAGACGACCGTCATCGGCACGGGGTCGGTCGCGTGCGCGCTGGCGCTGCCGTTCGTCGCGCTGCCGCCGGCAGCCGCGTGGCCCTACGTCGTCGCGAGCGTGGTGATCCACAACGCGTACTTCTTCTTCCTGCTGCGCGCGTACGCGCACGGCGACCTGAGCCAGGTCTACCCGATCGCGCGCGGCACCTCGCCGCTCGTCGTGGCGCTCGGCGCGATCCCGCTCGCGGGCGAGCACCTCTCCGCCGGCGACCTCGCCGGCGTGCTGCTGGTGACGCTCGGTCTCGCGAGCCTCGCCAGCGGACGGCGCGCGGACGGAGAAGGACGCGCGGTCGCCTACGCGCTCGCGACCGGGCTCCTGATCGCGGCGTTCACGCTGGTGGACGGACTCGGCGTGCGCCGCGCGCCGGACCCGCTGTCCTTCATCCTGTGGATGCAGGCGGGCGAGATCGTCCCGCTCGGCACCTTCGTGTGGCTTCGCCGCCGCGACCGTGTCGCGGCCTTCCTCGCCGCGAACGGTGCGCGCGGTCTCGTCTCGGGCGTGATCGGCGGCGTGATGGCGGTGAGCGCGTACGGCATCGTGCTGTGGGCCTACAGCCGGGCCGCGCTGGCTCCGGTCGCGGCGCTGCGCGAGACCAGCGTCGTCATGGCGGCCGCGTTCGGCGCGCTCTCGCTCGGCGAGCCGTTCGGGCTGCGGCGCGTGATCGCGTCCGTGGTGGTCGTCGCCGGCGTGGCGCTGCTGAACTTCTGACGCCGGACGACGCGGGCGCGTTTGCGCCCGGCGCGGTCAGCGACGACAATCGCGCGTCGCGTCCCAGGGGGCCGCGGCGAAGCCGAATGCGGGGTCTCAGCGAATCGACGCGGCTCCGGCTGCTGCTCGTCCTGATGGGCGCGCTGCAGGCGGGCTTTCTCGCGCTGCGCGCGCGTCCGTACGGCGCGGACGCGCACGTTCTGCTCGCCGTCGTGCTCGCCCTCACCGCGCTCGCGACGCTGCTCGCCGTGTACCTCCCCGAGCGCTTCGCGGATCGCGCGACGACGCTGCTCGACGCGGCGAGCGCGACGCACGCGCGCGCGCTCGGCGCACTGTTGGTGCTGACGCTGCTCGCCGGCGTGGCCGGCGTCGTCACGCAGCAGCCGTTCAGCTGGGACGAGAAGTCGGTGCTCTGGGCGGCCGACGTGGTCGCCGACGGCGGTCCGCGCGAGCTCTTCGCGCGCTACGGCGAGAACGGCTGGCTCGGGCCGCAGCATCCGCCGCTCGTACCGCTGATGTATGGCGCGGTGACCGCCGTCTTCGGGAGCCACCTGAAGCTGCTGCGCGTGGTGAACCTCGCGTTCGCGTGCGCTGCCGTGACTGCGGCCTTCCTGATCGCCGAGCGTCTGTACGAGCGGCGCACGGCGCTCCTCGCGGGCGTGCTGCTGCTCGCGTCGCCGCTCTTCGAGCGCATCGCGACCGCGGCCACCAACGACATGCCGCTCACCTTCTTCTTCCAGCTCGCACTCCTGCTCGCGGTCGTGCTCGAGCGCAGGGGAGGGGATCGGCGCGCCGTCCTGCTCGGCGTCGTCGTCGGGCTCGGGCTGCTCGTCAAGTACACGATGGTGCTGGTGCTCCCGGTGCTGCTGGCGCTGACGTGGTGCACCGGAAATCTGCGCGTCGCGCGGCGCTACGGACCGGTCGTGCTCGCGATCGCGTTCGCGTTCCTGCTCGTCTGGCTCGATCACGCGTGGTCGCTCGGCATCCTCGACCGGCAGCAGCAGCGACTCGCGCGGCTTGCCGGCGTCGCGCAGCGTAGCCCGGGCTGGGCGCTCGACGCGCTGATCCTCAAGGCGCCGTCCGCGATCGGCGTCTACCTGCTGCCGTGGGTCGCGCTCGGCGCGGCCGCCATGTTCCACCGCCGCGCGATGCAGGACCGCTTCGTCGCGTGCTGGATCGGCCTCGTCTTCGTGCCGCTGCTGCTGACCCTCCCCGACAACCGCTACTTCCTGCCGGCGTTCCCTGCGGTGGCGCTGGTCGGCGCGCAGGCGCTCGCCGGACGTCCGCGCTGGAGCGCGCGCGTGCTGCTGCTGGCGCTGCTGCTCTGCGCGGTGACGCTCGCCTTCTACGCGCGCATCGACCTCGCGCAGCACGCGGGCTGGCTCGGGAAGCGCTGAGCGTGTCCGATTCCGGGGGCGCACGCGGGGACGAGGCGGAACGGCTCCGCCGGCTGGTGCTCGCGGCGGCGCGCGAGCTCAACGCGGGCCGTTACTTCGAGGCGCACGAGGAGCTCGAGGAGCGGCTCGACGACGTGCCCGACGCGTGGTGGCCGCTCTTCCTCGGGCTGATCCAGGTCGCGGTCGGCTACCACAAGCTGGCGAGCGGCAACGACGGCGCGGCGCGCATGCTCGGGCTCGGGCTCGAGAAGCTCGCGTCGGTCGCCGACGACGCACTCGGCATCGACGTCGGCGCGTTGCGGCGCCGTGCGACTCTCGACCGCGAGCGTCTCGAGGGTCGCGACGTCGACGAGGCGCTCGCCGCGCTTGCCAGCGATCCGCCGCGGCTGCTGCCGGTCGCGACAGCGCGCTGACGCAGTTGCGGCGGCGTCAGTCCTTCTGCTCGATTGCCTCGCCGGCGAGCACCAGCTCGCCGCGTTGATTGACGCAGGTGGTGCGGCAGCGCAGCCGGCGCTGCTTCGGCAGCAGCTCGACGACCTCCGAGCGTGCGGTGATGGTGTCGCCCGGCTTGACGGGACGGAGAAAGCGCAGCGTCTGCTCGACGGTGATCGCACCGGGGACGCCGAGCAGCGCCGCGTTCGCCGCCGACAGCAGGCTCGCGGTGAGCATGCCGTGCACGACCCGCTCGCCGAAGCGCGACTCGCGGGCGTACGCCTCGTCGAGGTGCGCGGGATGGCGGTCGCCGCTCAGCTCGGCGAAGCGCGCGACGTCGTCCTGCGTGAACGCGCGCACCACCTCGGCGTGGTCACCGACCCGGAAGTCGTCGTAGCTCTTCTCCGCGTACGCGCTCATGCCGCACCCTGGCACGCCGGCTCCAGGTAGGGCCACATCCACCACTCGTCGGGGTTGGTGCGGACGAAGCGCAGCAGCTCGGCGAGCGCGCGCCCGAGCAGCTCGTCGGCGTCGCGTCCCGGCTCGAGGCGCTGCCCGAAGCGGACGCGGATTCCGTCCGGGCTGCTGGCGGCGACGACCGGCACGACGGTCGCTCCCGTCAAGCGCGCGAGCGTCATCAGCCCGGACGCGAAGCGCACCGGCTCGCCGAACACGCTCACGGTGGCGGCGCGGCGCGCGACGCTGCCCGGCACGTCGATCGGCGTGTAGAGCGAGCGCCCGGCGAGCAGCTCGTCGCGCGCGTGCGCCATCGACGCCGCGTCGGTCGCGACGAACGGTCGCCCGGAGACCTGCTCGGTCCAGCGCACCTTGCCGCGTGCATAGGCACGCTTCGACTCGGGCATCGGGTTGGTGTCGTCGAGCGGGCGTCCGACGATGCTCAGCGCGCCGCCGAGTCGCCGGCAGAGACCGAGGTAGCCCAGCACCGGGCTGCCGAAGTGCAGCGTGCCGAAGATCGTGCCGACCGCCGCTCCGCGGTCGTCGAGCGGCTCGGGAAGCTCGTCGAAGTGGAAGAGGGCGGGGTCGAGCGCCGGTTGTTGCATGAAGAATGCGCTGTCGGCCTCCTCGAGCGCCTCCGAGTAGAGACAGCCGCGGTGCACGCGCTCGGCGCGCAGCGGATCGAGATCGAGCGCGCGCGCGATGCGCGCGGTCGCGACGCGGGCGCGCTCGGGATCGTTCGCGTGCTCGACCCGCGCGACGAGGCGTGCGTAGAGGCGTCCGCGTGCACGACTGCCGCGCGCCAGCGGCAGCAGCCAGCGGTAGCGGACGTCGGCCCAGGGGGCGCGCAAGCGCTCAGCTCGCGCGCGACGCGTCGGCCGCCTGCAGCAGCCGCTCGACCAGCGCCACCAGATCCCCGACCGAGCGCGCGTCGACCATGGCCTCGCTCGGCACGCGGATGCCGAACTCCATGTCCAGAGCAGTCGCGATCTCCGCCAGCGTCAGCGAGTCGCTCTCGCCGAGATCCTCGATGCGCGCGGTGACGTCGAGCGTTCCCTCGGGAACGCGCATCACCTCGCCCACCACTCTCTTCACACGATCGAGCGTCGTCATGGTCGAACCAACCGACGCCGGGTAGCACGCCGCCTTTCGGGCGGGCAAGGACGGTGGACGGCGCCTCGTGAATTGCCGGGGCGGGCCAGGTGTGAGAAGCAGCGGCGGTGCTGGGCTCACTCCGGAGCCGAGTTGGCTCCCTGCTTTGCCGCGTCGGTGTCAGAGGCTCCGCAGATGGTTGGGCCGGCCCCCTGGTTGCGGAGTCGGACATCGTGGCCGCGTACCGACTTCTTCTCGGCCGCGCGCCGGATCCGGACGGCCTGCGGACCTTCGGAGCGCTGGTCGGGCGGTCCTCTGTGCCATCTCTGGTGGGGGCCTTGCTCGCGTCCGAGGAGTTCCGCGGGACGCCGATGCACGCGGCGCTGGTGCGACGCGAGCACGAGGACCTGCGCGAGGTCGACGTTGGCGGGGGGCTCCGCCTGCTGGTGTCACCGCACGACCTGTCGAATCGTGGGCTGCTCGAATCGGGCGTGTACGAGTCGCACGTCGCGGCGGCGCTCGACGCGCTGCTGTCGCCGGGCCGGGCACTGTGCGCGGTCGGCGCGAACGTGGGCTACCACGTGATCCGGGCCGCGCACCGGGTCGGGGCGACCGGCCGCGTGATCGCGTTCGAGGCGAATCCCGACAACGCGCAATTGGTCGCACGCAGCGTCGCGAGGAACGGCCTCGACAACTTGACGATCCTGCCGCTCGCGGTCGCGGACCGTTCCGCGCTGCTGCGCTACGTCGCGGCGCAGGGGACCAACGGTGCCGTCGCTTCCCTCGATGCGGACGCGCGCGGCGGGGCGGCGAGCGACGCGACGCAGCTCGTGCAGGCCGTGTCTCTCGACCAGCTTCGCTCACTGCTCGGGCGCATCGACGTCCTGCAGATGGACGTCGAGGGCGCGGAAGGGCTCGTGCTGCGCGGCGCGCGCGAGCTGCTCGCGGCGTCGCGGCCGACGATCCTCGCGGAGCTGAGCCTCGGTCAGCTCGAGCGCACGTCGCGCATGACCGGCGAGGAGACGCTCGGCCTGCTGCGCGACCTCGGCTACGCGATCAGCGTGCTGCGCTTCGACGGCGGCGTCGAGAGCTTCGGCCGCGACGTCGAAGGGGTGTGCGCGTTCGCCCGCGCCCAGCCGTCACCGCACGTCGACCTGCGGTGCGATCCGGGCCCCCCGCAGTGATGCCGCGGGGGGCCCGGATGGTCCGTCAATTCTGTGCTGCGCCCTCGAGGATCCAGTTGCGGATCGCGTCGGTCTGCTCGGCCGACAGCGGCGCCGCGCCCAGCGGCATGCGCGAGCCGAGGCCGGTGCCCTCGATCTTGTTGAACAGGTAGCTGACGTCGGCCTGGAACGCGGTCACGTAGTTCTTCGTCGGGTCCTGCGACGCCGGAATGCCGAAGATCGCCGCATACGAGCCGGGCGACGACAGGTTCACCGGGCCCGCGCCGCCGTCGACGTGGCAGGCGAGGTTGGTGGCACAGCTCTGCGTGAAGATCGGCTGCACGTTGCCGGAGTAGGTGGCCTTGGTCTGCGGGGGCAGGAGGAAGCTTCCCGGGAGCTGGATCCCCGCCGCGATCAGCGTCCACTGCGACCCGGTGCACGGCGCCGCGCCGCAGGCGTCCGCGCCGTAGCAGTCGAGCGTGTACTGGATATCCGCCGGATTCGGCGAGATCGCCTCGATGATGTTGTTGCAGTACACGAACGACGGTGCGCTGCCGTCGGTCTTGAAGACGTTGCCGGTCACGGTCTTGTCGGCGAGGTTGTAGGAGATCGCCCAGCGCTCGGCGCCGACGTCCTTGCTGATCAGGTAACGCGCCGAGTCCGGTGTCTGCTGCAGGCCCGACCCCTGCGCGGACGCGCCGGTGGCGAGCGACGCGACGATTGCCGCCGCGAGAGCGGCCCGGCTCAGCCAGGCCGTGATGCGAGTATCGATCGAACGCATGCGTCTTGCTCCTCTTCGTCGTTCCGGGAGGCGACGGCTCACGCCATCGCATCCCGCGATCGTGGCACAGGTCCGCGGTGCCGGACAATCGCGTTCCGGCTGCAGCCCGGCCGGTCGGACGCCCGATCCGCCCGCTCGCGCGGTCAGCGCAGCGCCGCGGTCAGCGTGACGTGGGCCCGGATCTCGATCTGCCCCGCGTCGATCTGCGTCGGCGGTGCGGCCTCGGCGGCGGCGACCCGCATCATCATCGGCGCCGGGCCGGGCGGCGGCGAGAACATGCGCTGCTCCTCGATGCGCAGCACCGACGCGACCGTCACGCCGGCGCCCGCGGCGGCGGCATCGGCGCGGGCACGGCCGTCGGCGACGGCTTTCTTCAGGGCCTCGCGCTCGAGCGTGTCGCGGTCCTTCAGATCGAAGCGCACGCCGCCGATGTTGGTCGCGCCCGCGCCGACCGACGCGTCGATGACGGCGCCGACGAGCGTGATGTCGTCGAGCCGCACCTCGATGGTGTCGCGCGCGACGTAGCCGCGCGGCACCTGACGGCCCTTGTCGAAGTCGAACTCGAGCTGCAGGTCGTAGGCGAGCGTGCGGATCTGGTCGTCCTTGACGCCGGTCTGCGCGAGCTTCTTCCGCACCGCGTCCATCGCGGTCGCGGTCTGCTTCTGCGCGGCGCCGGGATTCTTGTCGCGCGACTCGACCGACACCGTGACGAACGCGCGGTCGGGCGTGGCCTGCACGACGGCCTCGCCGCTCACGACGATCGCGGGCTGCGGCGGTGCGTCGTCGGCGCGGGCGGCGTCGGGGGCTGCGGCGACGGCGGCGAGGAGAGCGGCGAGCGAGCTCGCGGCGATGCGGCCTCGGGTGCGTGCGACCATGCGATCCTCCTATCCCGGCCCGCCCGTCGCGTCGACCGCGGCGCTCGCCCCGCGGGGCTCATCGGCTACAGTGGAACGTGGTGGCGCGTCGCAATCGGGTCGGATCCATCTCGCTGTCGGTCGCGGTCGCCGGGGCCGTCGTGTCGCGCGTGGCGCTCGCGGTCGGGCCGCTCGCCGGCGAGACCTGGCTGGAGGTGGTCGCGGCGGGCTTCGAGGCGGCCGTCGTCGGCGGGCTCGCCGACTGGTTCGCGGTGACGGCCTTGTTCCGGCATCCGCTCGGTCTGCCGATCCCGCACACCGCGATCATCCCGAACCGGCGCGAGAAGATCATCGAGAGCATCGTCTCGATGGTGCAGAACGAGTGGCTGTCGCCCGACGTGATCGGCTCGCGCCTGGGCCGCATCGCGCCGAGCGCGCTGCTGCTGGAGTGGCTCGAGGACCCGTCGCACGTGGCGCGACTCGGCGGTCCGATGCGCGACCTGCTGCGCGCGCTCGGACGCACCGTCAACGAGCCCGAGGTGCACGATCTCATCGAGCGCACCATCCGCCACCAGCTGCAGGAGCTGCCGTCCGACCAGACGATCGCGCGGCTTCTCTCGCGCGCCGTGAAGAGCGACAGCACGGACGCGATCATGCAGTCGGTCGCGCTGTCGTTCGCGAACCTCGCCGACCGTCCGCAGACCGCGGAGGAGCTCGAGTGGTGGATCCAGCGCTCGGCCGAGAAGCTGCGCGAGAGCGGCAAGCGCATGGTGCCGTTCTTCCTGCGCCGCCAGGTCGTGCAGCGGAAGATCGTCGACGCGGCGTGCGCGTACGCGTCGTCGGAGCTGCGCCTCGCGGCGATGGACCGGGATCATCCGCTGCGTCGAGCGGCGCTCGGCTCGCTCGGACGCTTCGCGGAGCGGCTCGCGAACGGCGATCCGCAGGCGAGCCTGCAGGTGGCGCGCGCACGCGCGGCGCTGGTCGAGAGCGTCGAGCTGCGTCCGGTGATCGTCGAGGGCGTGCACCGCCTGCAGCAGCAGCTCGACCACGAGCTCGCCGACCCGAGCGGTCCGCTGTCGACCTTCCTCGACCGGCAGATGCGCGAGGGCATCGTGCGCGTGCTCGCCGATCCGGCGCGCCGCGAGACCTTCGACCACTGGGTGCGCTCGACCGCGATCGACCTGCTGGAGAAGAACCACCACCAGATCGGACTCACGGTGCGCGAGAATCTCGAGGCGCTCGAGACCGACCGCCTGGTGCAGCAGATCGAGGACCGCGTCGGCGCGGACCTGCAGTTCGTGCGGCTGAACGGTGCCGTGGTCGGCGGCCTGATCGGGCTCCTGCTGGCGCTGCTGCGCGTCGTGTTCGAGCACTGACCGTCGCGTTCGTCGCGGTCGGCGCGATGCGCTCGCTTGCGCGCCGCGCGCGTTTCCGGGATTGACGCGTCATGCGGATCGCGCAGCCGCGTCGGGCCGTGAGCGGGGCGCCGTGCGCGCTCGCGCGCCGCGACGTGGCGATCGCGCTGGTGCTCGGCCTGCTGGTGCTGGTCACGCACGCACTGTCGCCGATCCGCTCGTCCTCCGACTCGTGCTGGACGATTCCGACCGCCGCCAGCATCGCCCATCGCGGCGACGACGACCTCGACGAGTATCCGTGGCAGGTCGCGGAGCGGGAAGGGTACGCCGTCGAGTGGCGCACCGGACGGGCGTTCTCCCGCTATCCGATCGGACCTTCGCTGCTCGCCGTCCCGTGCGTGCTGCTGCACGACGCGGTGGCGCGCGTGATCGGGGGCGCGTCCGTCGAGGAGCTGATCGCTCGGAACGAGGCCATGCCGGTGGAGTCCGCGGTCGCGTCGTCGGTCGTGGCGCTCGTCACGGTGCTCGTCTTCCTGATGGCGCGCTGGCGCGGACTCGGCACGGGAGCCGCCGTCGCGGTAGCGCTGGTGTTCGCGTTCTGCACTCCCGCGTGGTCGACCGCGAGCCGCGGGCTCTGGCAGCACGGGCCGTCGATGCTGACCCTCGCGTCGGCGATGGCGATGCTGCTGCTCGCGCGGCGCAACGACGCGTGGGCTGCAGTCGCCGGCCTTCCGCTCGGCGTCGGCATCCTGATGCGTCCGACCAACGTGATCGCGCTCGTCGTCCTGACGGCGTACGTGGCGCTGCGGCATCCGCGGCGTCTGCCGCTCACGGTGCTCGCGGAGGCGGCGGTCCTCGCCGCGTTCGTCGTGTGGAACCTGCACGACTTCGGTGCGCCGCTGCCCGCGTACTACCTGCCGGGGTCGCAGCCCCGCGCACCGTTGTCGGAGGTGCCGTGGGCGCTCGCCGGGCACCTCGTCAGTCCGAACCGCGGGCTTCTGGTCTTCGCGCCGGTCGTGCTCTTCGCGGTCGCGGGGATCGCGGTGCAGCTGCGCCGTCGCAGCCTCGACGGGCTCGACCTCGCACTCCTCGTCGTTCTGGGCGCGCACTTCGCGGCCATCTCGTGGTTCCTCGTCTGGTGGGCGGGGCACTCCTTCGGCCCGCGCTACGCGACCGACGTTCTGCCGGTGCTGGCGTGGTTCGCGATGTCCGCCGTTCTCGCGCTCGGCGAGGTGCGTGGCTCGGCGCGTCGCGCGGCGCTCGTCGTGACGGCGCTGCTGGTCGCGTGGAGCTTCTTCGCGCAACTCCGCGCCGCGACGACGTGGGAGGTGTGGGACTGGAACTCGAGCCCGGTCAACGTCGACGAGCGGCCGGAGCGCGTGTGGGACTGGCGCGATCTGCAGATCCTGCGCGGGCTCGGCGCCGCCGGCGCGCTCGACGATCGTGCGGCGCCTACGTCAGGAACCCCAGCGTCGTGAACGGTGCGCCCGGCAGCAGCGGCACGTGCGCTCCCGGCGTCGCGAGCCACTTGTCGATGACCGTCGCGTAGACCTGCCGGAAGTCGACCTGAACCTTGAGATTGCCCTTGTTGAGGTCGTTCAGCGCGGGCACCGTGCCGTAGACGCCGCCGACCACGGCGTCGCCCATTGCGAACAGCACCGACGCCTCGCCGTGGTCCGTGCCGTTGCCGCCGTTCTGCGCGACGCGGCGTCCGAACTCGGAGAAGGTCAGCACCAGCACCTTGTTCGCGATCCCGAGGTCGACGGTGTCGTCGTAGAACGCCTTCAGGTCGGTCGCGAGCTCGGTGAAGAGATCGGCCTGACGTCCAGCGAGCGCACCCTGGTTCGAGTGCGTGTCGTAGCCGCCCTGACGGACGTGGAAGAAGCGCGCGCCGAGCGGGTTTCCGCCGAGCACGTCGTTGCGCAGGATCGACGAGATGTCCTTGAAGCGCTTCGCAAGGCGCCCGGGCTTGCCGTTGAGATTCGACGGCCAGGTCGTGTCGACCGCGGCGTAGTCGTCGAGCGCGCCCAGCAGAACGCTGCCCGACGTGCCGACCGAGAGCTGCATGCCCGTCGCCTGCAGAGCCTCCTCCGCGTAGGCCGCCTGCAGCGCCGCCTTCTTCGCGGCGAGATCCTGGTAGACGGGAAGCGGATCGTCGGCGAGGACGAACTCGCTCAGCGCGTTCACCGCGAGGACGTTCGAGTCGGTGCTGAAGAAGGCGGGGCTCAGCGTCTTGTCGAAGTCGACCGCCTTCAGGTCGGCCGGCGTGAACGCGGAGTCGAGGTAGCGCCCGAGCCAGCCGTTCTGGAACGAGCCGGTCGGGTTCGCGCTCATCCAGATGTCTTCCGAACGGAAGTGCGACAGGTTCTGGTTCGGGTACGCGACGCCGGCGACCACGGCGAGGTTGCCCGCGGTGTAGAGGTCGTGCAGCGGGGCGAGCGACGGGTGCAGCGCGAGTCGGTTGCCCTTGACGGGATCGGCGCCGATCTCGGTGTCGAGCAGGTCCGCGACCGGGATGCCGATCTGCGGCCGCGCGGCGTCGTACAGCGTGCGCTGCGCGATGCCCGGAGCGTTGTCGATCGGCGCGACGGTGTTGAGGCCGTCGTTGCCGCCCTCGAGCTGCACGACGACGAGGATCGCGTCGGCCGGTGCCGCGAACGCGGCCCGCACGCCGAGCGCGCGCTGGAACGGAGTCGGCACGCCGAGCGCTGCGGCTGCGGCCGCACTGCCGGTGAGGAAGCGTCTGCGCGAGATGCGAGTGTTCATGTCGTCCCCCGCCTCAGTGGATGTGGAACTCGGGCAGCTGCAGGATCAGTGCGATCACGCCGCGGACCTTCTTCTCGATGACCGCCGGGTCGGAGAAGCTCGACGGCGGCGCGGGGTCGTTCAGGTAGTCGATCAGCGCCTGGCGCGCGCCGGCCGGCACGCGCGACGCGATGCCGAACACGCCGAGCAGCTCGTCGACGACCTGATCGGCGCTGGTCGCGTCGTCGTCGAAGATCTGCGTCGGCTTCATCTTGATCGCCTTGATGTCGCGTCCGGCGGCGAGCGCCTGCGCGAACTCGAAGCGGTTCAGGAACTGTCCGGTCGACAGCCACGACAGCCCGTTGCTCCAGCCGTTCACGCTCGGCGGGTCGAACAGGTCCATGCCCATCGCGTCGAGCATCGCCGGGATCTGCGCGTAGTTGCTGCTCGCCTTGGTCGCGCGCATCGCGCTCAGCGCGTACTCGACGGGGTTCTTGACGCTGCTCGTCTTCGCCTGCTCGGAGTAGAACTCGTCGTGCAGGAACATCGCGCGCAGCAGGTCCTTGATGACGAAGCCGCCCGAGATGAACGGTGCGGCGATCTCGTCGATCAGCGCCTTCGAGGGGGACGGGTAGGCGAAGTACTCCCATAGCTTCTTCGCGAGGAAGCGCGGCATGGTGAGCTCGCCGTCGGAGTCGCGGTGCGCGAACAGCACGTCGATCACGTTGGTCGACGGCGGCAGCGGGCCGTTCGCGTCCTCGAAGCCGAAGTTGCCGATGGCCTCGTTCGAGGTCGCGAGGAAGAGTGTCTTCGCGCTCGAGTCGAAGCGCGTGGGGTTGAAGTAGCCGAGGTCGGTTGCGAGGTCGATCTGGAAGCCGGTGCAGCAACGCGCCATGTTCTCGACGTCGAGCTGCGTGTAGTTCTCGTTGCCGTTCAGGTCGAAGACGCCGAGGACGAAGAGCTCCATGACCTCGCGGCCGTAGTTCTCGTTGCGGTTGTTCTTCGAGTTGAGCTTGCCGTCGAGAAAGTCGAGCATCGCGGCGTCGCGCGTCACCTGCTGCACGAGGTCCTTGAACGAGCCCAGCCCGTGCTGCCGGAACGTCCGGTTCTGGTAGGACATCTGGCGCACGTTCTTGACCACCGAGATCTGCGTCGCGAAGTGGTCGTGCCAGAAGAGGACCATCTTCTCCTGCAGGCGGCGCGCGTTCTGCGTGGCCATGCGCTTCGCCCACCAGGTCTGCAGCTTGAGCAGGCTCTCGGGGTCGGCGTCGGGCGTGCCGGGGCCCTTCGCGTTCATCCCCTTCTGCGAGACCAGGAACTCGACGGTGAGCGCCTGTCCGCGGCGCACCCAGCTCGATGCTTCCTTGTACTTCGCCCCGAATCCGGCGCGGGACAGCAAGTGCAGGACGTTCTCGGTATTCCAGTCGACCATGATCCCCCCGGACGCCGAAGCGGGCGGCGTGGCGGGCCCGATCATGCCCGCGGTCACGGAGCCGGGCAAGGCCGTTTTCACCATCGATCGGGTGAACGGCGCCAACCGTTCGGCCGCCCGGACCAGTCCCCGCCGCGCCGTGTGGCGTCTGTGCTTGTCAGTCCACCTGCGCGATCACGCCCGGCGGCGGTGCGGTGGTGAGGAACGGCGCCCACGCGCGGTCGCCCGCGAGGTACACCTTCAGGAAGGGCAGGATCTGGCGCTTCACGCGCTCGTGCGCCTCGTCCTGCGTGAGCGTGACCGGCGGATTGCACTCGGGTGCGGGGAAGCAGCCGTCGGAGAACGCGTAGTGGCCCGCGTCCTCGATGCCGACCAGGCGCTTCGGCGCGCTCGAGCGCTCGTACGCGGCGATCACGCCCGGATTCGACACCACGGAGTCGATCTCGCCGTAAAGCGTGAGCGACGGGATCGTCAGCTCGGAACGTGGCCCCGTCGCCGGCGCCATCGGCACGGCGGCGGTGAAGCGCTCGTCGATCGCAGTCGTGAGATACGTCGTCAGCCCGCCGAACGAGTGCCCGGTCATCGCGACGTTCGCGGCGTCCACCGCACCGAAGAACGGTGACGCCGGATCGTCGCCGGCGGCGAGGATCCAGTCGAGCGCGAATACCATGTCGCGCGGACGCTCGACCGCGGACTTCGCCTGCGCGTCGCCGGTGCGGCAGTTCGGGAACTCGAAGAGCGTGTTGCCGGGGTGCGGCACGGACACGACGATGAAGCCGTGCGTCGCGAGCCACGGCGTGAGGAACAGGCTCTGGCGCTCGAAGCCGCACGAGCCGTGGCTGAACATCACCACCGGATACGGACCGCCCGACCCGTCGAGCGGCGCGTCGCGAACGGCGCGCGAGTCGGACTCGATCGGACCGGCGCCCGGCGTCGTCGGGTACCAGACCACGGCGTTCAGCACGCGCTCCTGCGTCGGGTCGTTCACCGATTGCTTGACGAGGCGCACGTCGCGGAAGCCGGCGCCGTAGGGTCCGTCGGCGCGCGTGTCGAAGCACGTCCCCGCGGTCCACTCGACGACGTCGCTGCAGAAGTCCTCGCTCGCGCACGCGTTGCGCACGATCCCGCCGGGCGCGAACGGGCTCGTCGGCGGCGAAGACGCGGTGCCGGCGAGGCTCGGCAGACGGCGCGGACGGCCCGCGACGGCGCGGCACGACGAGGCACTCGTCACCTTGCACGACACGTGCTGCGGAGTCGTCCCGGCGACCGTCGCGCAGGCGACGCCGCGCGTGCCGCACACCGAGCCCTCGATCGCGTCGTTCGCGGTCGCGACGCAGCGGTCCGCCAACGTGCCGTCGGACTGCGCCTGCGCGAGCACTCCCGTCGCACACGTCCGGTAGTCGCGCCGACCGTGGCCGGACGAGCCGTCGTAGGCGTCGCACGGACAGCTCGTCTCGAGGTCCGCGCGGAAGCTCGCGAGCGCGCGCTCGTCGGCCAGCGCGTTCTCGCCGTCGCGGCAGGCCGCGCGCACGGTGGCGGCGGGAAGGGCCGCGATGGCGGCGAGGAGAAGGACGATCCGGAGAGTGGTGCGGCGTCGGTCGTTCATGGGCCGCGACTATGGGCCACGCCGGGAAGGATCCTCAAGCCCCGATCGCGCGCGGCGACCGCCGGCGGCGAGCGAAACGCTCCGTAGCGCGCGCGAACGGTCGCGTCAGGACTTCCGGCGCACCGGGAACGCGTTGCCGGTCCGCCGCATCATCTCCCAGATCCAGTAGATCTGCGGGTAGATGAGCGGCTTGCCGCTGGTCAGCAGCGCGCCGGCGAGCTCGCGGTCGGGATCGGCCCAGCAGAACACGTTGGTGAAGCCGATGTGGCCGAAGGCGCGGTTGGTGTAGGGCCCGTACAGGCTGAACCACTCCGCGCCGAGCATGAAGCCCAGGCTGTAGCGGAAGGGCGCGACCAGCGTGAAGTCGATCTCCATGTAGGACTGCTCGGCGACCGCGCGTCGCACCGTGCGCGGCTCGAAGACGTGCACGCCGTCGAGCTCACCGCCGCGGCGCAGCAGGTCGAAGAAGCGCGACGCCTCCGTCGCGGTCGACATCACGTTGCCGGAGGGAAAGACGCTGCGCACGAAGCGCGGGTCGTTGCTGACGTCGACCACGCCCTGCACCGACAGCCCGAGCGCGCGCTCGAAGAGCGTCGAGATCGGCGGCAGCGGGACGGGTCCGGTGAACGCGTTGACCGCGACCTGGCCGATCTCCTCGCGCGCGACGCCGTAGTTCATCCACCGGAAGCCGAGCGGTGCGAGGATGTTCTCGCGGAGAAACGTCCGGATGTCCTGTCCGGTCACGCGCCGCACGACCTCTGCGAGCAGGAAGCCCGTCGTGACCGCGTGGTACGCCTGCCGCTGCCCGGCGCGCAGCGTCGGCTTCTGCTCCGAGAGCAGGGCCACGATGTCGTGCGGACGCTCGAGCAGGCCGGGGTCCATCGACTCCGGCGGCGGCAGCGGCACGCCGGCGCGGTGCGCGAGGATGTGACGCAGCGTGATGTGCTGCTTGCCGTGCTTGGCGAACTCCGGGATGAATTCCGCCACCGGGTCGTCGAGGTGCACGAGGCGGCGCTCGTCGAGCAGGTGGATCACCATCGCGGTGACCGGTTTCGACGCGGAAAGCAGGCAGAAGGGTGTGTCCGGCGTCGCGACGACCTTCGGCGCGTCGGGCGCGTCGTCGGGCGAGTTGCCGCGCGCGTAGCCGATCGAGCGGTCGAGCAGCACCTCGCTCTGATGACGGATGCAGAGCGCGATCGCAGGGTGCGTGCCGCTCGCGTAGAGGTTTCGCACCGCGTCCCAGATCGAGTCCACAGCGCCGCGGTCGAGGCCGAGGTGGCGCGGCTCGATCTCGGTGCGTGGACGCACCGTGGTCACTTCGTCCAGCGAGCGCGGGACGCGGCATAGCGGATACAGCGATGGCATGGGACGCTCGCTGTCTATCGACGCGGCACGCCGCGTTCAAACCAAGGTTTCACGCGGCGCCCTGCCACGGACGGTCGGGCGCGTCGACGCGGTACAGGGCTGCGGCATTGTCCCAGAGGACCTTCCGCTGCACGTCGTGCGGCAGCGCGCCGTAGGCGGCGTCGATCTTCTCGCGCACGTTGCCGTACAGGCACACCGGGTGCGGGTAGTCGGTCTCGAAGAGCACGTTGTCCGCGCCCACGACGTCGATGAGGCGCTGCGGCGCCACCTCCTCGAAGAACGCGCACACGGAGACCTGACGGTGGAAGTACGAGCTCGGCTTCTGCGCGTACTCCGGACGCTCGGCGTCGACGCGCGAGTAGCCGAAGACGTGGTCGACCGACTCGAGCATGAACGGCACCCAGCCCATGCCGCTCTCGACCGACACGAAGCGCACGCCGGGATGGCGCGGCAGCACGCCCGACATCAGCAGGTCCGTGAGCTGCATCGCGTTCTTGAAGAACAGCGCGGTCGTCGAGCGTACGACGGTCGGTCCGACGCCGTGCGCCGCGATGCGCTCCATCGCGAACTCCTCGGTGAAGTTCGCGGAGCCGAGGTGGAGATTGACGGGCAGGCCCGTCTCCGCAGCGACGTTCCAAAGCGGGTCCCAGTGGCGGTCGCCGAGATACGGCAGCTTGTACGCCTGCGGCTCGCCGGTGAAGAGGATGCCGCGGTGGCCCATTGCGGCGCAGCGGCGAACCTCGTCCGCTGCAGCGGCGACGTCCCAGAACGGCAGCGCCATGACCGGGATGAAGCGCCGCGCGTCGGCGGAGCACCACTCGATCAGCCAGTCGTTGTAGGCGCGCACGCAGTCGAGCATCAGCGCGCGGTCCTCGAGGCCGAGGAAGCTCTCGTTCCCGAAGCCGCCGATGTTCGGGTAGATCGCGCACGCCCAGATGCCG
The DNA here is from genome assembly GCA_046327915.1 of Binatia bacterium. Taxonomy (GTDB): domain Bacteria; phylum Desulfobacterota; class Binatia; order UBA12015; family UBA12015; genus VGTK01. The sequence goes on from JAXLXO010000013.1 coordinate 28,716, forward strand.
ACCGAGTCCAGGTAGTCGAGGCGCGCACGCGCGTCGTGCGCGGCGGCGGGCACCTCGTCCATGTTGCGCGGCGCCGCGGGAAACGGATCCTTCCAGCCCGCGACCGCGGTGTGGCCGACCGGGACGATGCGCTCGGTCTTGCCGAAGCGCCAGTGGTCGACGCCGTTCTCGTCGCGCACCAGGTGCGGCACGCGGTCGCCCCACTTTGCCGACACGCGCTGCGTCCACACGTCGCCCGGCTCCGTCACGTGCGTGTCGCAGTCGATGACCCAGTCGGTGATGCGCATGGGGCGGACCTTTGGATGGCCCGCGGCGCGGGTCAAGCGGCACGCGTGGCGCTGCGCGTCACGGACGCTCGCGACGTTCCGGCACATGGAGTAGGGGATGCCGATGTTCGCAAGCGCACGCTGCACCGGAGGCGACTTCGCGAGCGCGCGGTCGATGGCGATGGCGCGCAACGGCATGGTCTGCACCAGCCAGACGCTCGCGTCGTCCGCGGGGCTCGCGATGCTGCGCGCCGGCGGCAACGCCTTCGACGCCGCGATCGCGGCGGTCGCGGTGCAGGGCGTCGTCGAGCCGTACAACACCGGCATCGGTGGCGACTGCCTGATGCTCGCGTGGAGCGCGCGCGAGAGGAAGCTGCTCGCGCTGAACGGGACCGGCCGCGCGCCGCGCCGCGCGACGCAGGCCGAGTACGAGCGTCGCGGGATCCGCGAGATGCCGCCGCAGGGCATCCTCACCGTCAGCGTTCCGGGCGCCGTCGACGCGTGGTGCACGATCCTCGAGCGCTGCGGCACGAGGACGCTCGGCGACGTGCTCGCGGCGGCGATCGCGTACGCCGGGGACGGCTTCCCGGTGTCGGAAGTGGTGTCGCTCGAGTGGGCCCTGTCGGCCGGCGCGGGCTTCCTCGGCAACGACGCCGCGCGCGCGTGCTTCGCGCCCGGCGGCGAGCCGCCGAAGCTCGGCGCGATCGTGCGCTTCCCGGACATGGCGCGCGCGCTGCGCGAGGTCGCGGCCGGCGGACGCGACGCGTTCTACCGCGGCGACATCGCGGAGCGCATCGCACGTCTCTCCGCGGAGCACGACGGGCTGCTCGCGCGCGAGGATCTCGAGTCGCACGCGTCGACGTGGGTCGAGCCGCTCGCGACCGACTACCGCGGTCATCGCCTCTACGAGATGCCGCCCAACACGCAGGGCATCGTGGCCCTGCTCGCGCTGAACGTCCTCGAGTGCTTCGACGTCGCGGGCCTGGCTCCGCTGTCGACCGAGATGCTGCACCTGCGCATCGAGGCGATGAAGCTCGCCTTCGCGGATCGTGCGCGCTTCGTGTGCGATCCGGAGCACGCGCCGGTTCCGGTCGACGCGCTGCTCGACAAGGCGTACGCGCGCCAGCGTGCGGCGCTGCTCTCGCGCGAGCGCGCTCTGCCCACGGCGGGCGCGGGCGAGCCGCTGTCGAGCGAGACGGTGTACTTGACGGTTGCCGACCGCGAGGGGAACGTCGTGTCGCTGATCAACAGCCTGTTCGGGCCGTTCGGCTCGGGGCTGGTCGTGCCGGGCGCGGGCTTCGCGCTGCAGAACCGCGGCCGCGGCTTCGTGCTCGACCCCGCGCACCCGAACTGCATCGCGCCCGGCAAGCGCCCGTTCCACACGCTGATTCCGGCGATGCTGTGCGACGCGGACGGTCCGCGCGTTTCGTTCGGCGTGATGGGCGGCGACGTGCAGGCGCAGGGTCACCTGCAGGTGGTGTCGAACCTCGTCGACCACGGCATGAACGTGCAGGAGGCGCTCGACCAGCCGCGCTTCCACTACCTCGGCGGCGCGGACGTGGCGCTCGAGAACGAGTTCCCCGAGCGCGTCCGGCAGGGACTCGCGGAGCGCGGGCACGAGGTCAAGGGTCCGCTCGCGGCGCTGCTGCGCGGCGGATTCGGCGGAGGGCAGGGCATCATGATCGACCCCGCGACGGGCGCGCTGTGGGGCGGCTCGGACCGTCGCAAGGACGGCTGCGCGATCGGCTGGTGAGGCGGGCAACGACCATGCACCTGCGGATCCTTCTTCTCCTCGTGGGCCTGCTCGCGACTGCGTGCGGCGACGCGGCGCGCCCGGGTGGTGGCGACTTCGGGCCGCCGATCGTCGTCGACGAGGCGCAGCTCGAGCACTGGGTCTGGGTGCCGGAGCCGGCGATGCGCTGCGCGGACGGCTCGGAGGGCGGCTTCGCGGTCAACTTCACCCCGCAGAGCCGCGAGCTCGTGGTGTACCTCTTCGGCGGCGGCGTCTGCTACGACCTCGCCACCTGCACCATCGACCAGCCGCTGCTGCAGGGGCTCGGTGACGAGCCGCTCGAGTTCCTGTTCGGGCCGGGCGAAGCCGGCGGCAGCAAGGGCATCTTCGATCGCGACGACGCGACCAACCCGTTCCGGCGCAGCAACTTCGTCGTGCTGCCGCACTGCACGGGCGACGGCCACGCTGCGAACCGCGTCTCGACGTATCCGCCGCTCGCCCCGGTGCAGCAGGTCGGCTACGCGAACGTCACCGCGGCTCTGCGCCGCATCGTGCCGACGTTCCGCGACGCCTCGCAGGTGACGTTCGCCGGCTTCAGCGCGGGCGGCATCGGCGTCAGCGTCAATTACCACCAGCTCGCGTCGGCGTTCGAGTCGGTGGGCCAGCCGCCGCCGGTGCTGATCAACGACGCCGGTCCGACGCTGCGCGAGCCGTACCTGTCGCGCGGCGCGCAGGAGAAGCTCATCGCCGGCTGGGGCCTCGACGAGACCCTCGGCTCGTGGTGCCCCGAGTGCTTGACGGGCGGATTGGCGCTCGGACAGCGGCGGCTCGCCGAGCTGCATCCGGGAATGCGCAGCTCGGTCGTGTGCGCGACCTCGGACGTCGTCGTGTTCGGGCTCTACGCGTTGCTCAACGGCGGCACGTCGAGCCTCGAGGACGGCCTCGTCGATCTGTCCGACTGGATCGGGAGCTACCAGCCGGAGGTCGTCCCGACCCGCCAGCGCGAGTTCCTCTACGCCGGCGACCGGCACGGCGCGACGGTCGTCGCTCCGCTCGCCGCGACACCCGGACTCGCGGAGTTCCTGCAGGCGCAGCTCGACGACGATCCGTCCTGGGCGTCGGTGCGACGGTAGCTCACGCCGCGGGCGGCGCGACGCGCAGCCACACGCGCATCGCGCCGTCGTTGCCGTCGGCGTCGACCTCGCGCTCGAAGCGCTCGACGGAATCGTCGCCGTGCTGCTCGAGCCACGCCGGGATCGCCTGGCGCAGCACGCCGACGCCGCCGGGCGAGCCGCGCCCCTTGCCGTACACGATGCGGACCTCGCGCTCGCCGCGCGCCGCCATCTCCGCGACGAAGCGCCCGGTCTCCGCGATCGCGTCGCGCACGCCGAGGCCGTGCAGGTCGAGCGTCGGCACGAGGCCGAACACGTCGCGCAGCAGCCGTCGGAGGAACGAGGCGATCAGCGCGTCCCGTGCGCGATCGCGGGCTCGCGCGTCCCGAACAGGAAGAGCACGAACGCGATCAGCGCCGCGCCGGACGCGCACTCGAACATGGCGCGGTGGCCGAACGCGTGCACGACGGGACCGAGCGTGAAGCCCGCCGCGGTGACGCCGACGTTGAACGTGCCGTTGTAGAACGCCTGCACGCGCCCGAGCTGTCCGGGGCCCGCGAGATCGACGCTGAACGCGTTCATCGTCGGATAGGTGATGCCCTGCGCGAGCCCGAACACGAGACCCGCGGCGAGCAGCGTCCACACCGACCACACTTCCGACAATCCGAGGATCGCGAACGACAGCAGTGCCACGCCCGGCAGGATCATGCGCCGCAGCCCGAAGTCGTCGGCGAGGCGTCCCGCCCAGAGCCGCGTCGTGATCGCCATCGACGTGTACGAGAGGAAGAAGACCGACACCGGCCCGAGCTGCTCGTCCTGCGCGAAGGTCGGGACGAAGGTCATGACGGATCCGAACGCGATGCCGCAGAACCACGTCGCGCAGAGCGCCGCCACGAGCATGCGCGGCATCGAGAAGCCGTCCGTCGACGCCACCTGCTGGCGCGGCGCCTCGGGCAGCGTCCACGCGAGCACGAGCCCGATCAGCGAGAAGGCGGACGCGATCGCGAACAGCACGTGGAAGTCCGCGTGGTGCAGGATCTGCTCGCCGAGCGTCGGCGCGAGCGCGTGCGTGGTGAGCGTGGACACGCCGAAGAAGCCGAGCGCCGTCGCGCGGCGTTCCGGCGGCGTGTACGCGGCCGCGAGCGTCGACGCCGAGTTGAAGCCACACGCGAAGAACAGGCCCTGCAGTCCGCGCAGAACGTAGAGCCACGGCACGATCTGGTCGACGAACGCGAACGACAGCGACACCAGCGACATGCCGAGCAGCCCCGTGCGCAGGAAGACCCGGCAGCCGACGCGGTCGATCAGCAGGCCGACGACGAACACGCCGATCAGGCTCAGCAGCCCCGACGATCCCATCACGAAGCCGACGGTCTGGTCGCTGCCGCCGAGCGCGCGCACGTGCAGCGGCAGCAGGAAGAACGTGGCGAACGTCATGAAGAAGCAGAAGTTCGCGACGGTGAGGCGCAGGAAGCGACCCGACAGGATGGGCGAGGACTCCATGGGCTTCGCTGGGGACTCCGACGGTGTCGCGGATCGCGGCCGGGGACGCAACCGGATCCTTCATGCTCGTCGCAACGACCGTCGATAGTTCCGTACAGCCGCGCGTGTCCACGCGGCCCGGAGGAAGTCGCATGTCGCAGTTTCTCGAGGTCATCGAGTGGTTCGATGAGAGCGGGACCGAGATCGTCCACCGCGTGCCGGAGGACGGCTCGGGCGAGACCAAGCTCGGCGCGCAGCTGATCGTCCGCGACAGCCAGGCCGCGATCTTCTTCAAGAGCGGCCGCGGCCTCGACGTCTTCGGTCCGGGCCGGCACACGCTGTCGACCGCGAACCTGCCGATCCTCACCAAGGTCCTGTCGCTGCCGTGGGGCTTCACGAGTCCGTTCCGCGCCGAGGTGGTGTTCGTCAATCGCAAGACGTTCACCAACCTGCGCTGGGGCACGAAGGACCCGGTCGCGTTCAAGGACCGCGAGCTCGGGCTCGTCCGCCTGCGCGCCTTCGGTGCGTTCACGATGCGCATCACCGAGCCGCTGCTGTTCGTGAACAGCCTGGTCGGCACGCAGGGCGTCTTCTCGACGGCGGACGTCGAGGACTACCTGCGCGAGGTGATCGTCTCGCGCTTCAACGACTACCTCGGCGAGAGCGTCGACAGCCTCGTCGAGCTGCCGCAGCGCTACGACGAGATGGGCGCCGCGGTCCGCGAGCGGCTCGAGGCGGACTTCGGCAAGTACGGCATCGCGCTCGGCGACTTCCTGATCGGCCGCATCACGCCGCCCGAGGACGTGCAGCGCCGCATCGACGAGCGCTCGGGCATGGCCGCGGTCGGCGACCTCGACGACTACCTGAAGTTCCGCGCTGCGGGCGCGCTCGGCGACGGCGGTGCGAACGGCGGCGGCAACGGCGGCACGCCGGGCAACGGCAACGGTGGTGCGGGCGGTGCGATGGAGATCGGTCTCGGTGCGGGTCTCGGCGTGATGCTGCCCGGCATGGTGCTGCGCTCGCTGCGCGGCGAGCCGATCACGTCGGACGCGATGCTGAAGGACGGCCTGCACTGCCCCGAGTGTCACGCCGCGGTCGCGGCGGACAGCCGCTTCTGCGCGAGCTGCGGACACCAGATGGTGGTCGCGCGGAAGTGTCCGCGCTGCGCGAAGAACGTGACGGCGCTCGCCAACTTCTGCTCGTCGTGCGGCCTCGACCTGTCGAGCCGGCTGGCGTGCACCGGCTGCGCGACGCCGCTGCCGCCGGGCACACGCTTCTGCTTCCAGTGCGGCGAGAAGGTCGCTTCGGCGGACGCGGCGCCGCCGCCGGCTTCCGCGCCTTGACGCCCACTCCTCTGCCGCGTCCGCAGGCGGGCGGCGTCGCGACGTACGTCGTCGCGACCAGCTGCCCGTGCTGCGGTGCGCCGCTCGACTTCGCCGAGGGATCGAACGCGGTGCGCTGCGCGCACTGCGCGACCGTCCTGCTGGTCACCGGGCGCCGGCGCGTGCTGCGCTGGGTGATCCGTCCGCGCGTGAGCGCGATGGAGGCGCGGAAGCTCGGTGCATTTGCCGGCGGCGGCGGACGCGGCGTGCCGCGGCTGGTGTTCGTGCCGTACCACCGCGCGTCGGCGGAGGAGCTGCTGTGGCGTCGCGAGCGCGTGCAGCGCCCGCGCGAGGAGATCGATCCCGAGCGTCCGCTCGAGGAGGGCGTCCGCCTGCTGCGCGCGCTCGGTGCGGCACGGGCTCCGGAGGCCGACTACGCTGTCGATCTCGCGAGCCGCGCGATCGAGCGCAGCGTGCTCGCGTGCGCCGAGCTGAGCGGGCTCGCGCCGTGGTCGCTCGGCGTTCGTACCGGCGTGCTGCGCCTCGAGCTGTTCGCGCGCGACGAGCTCGAGCGCGACGGCGCCGTCCTCGAGCCGACGCTCGCGCCGGACGCGGCGCTCGCGCGCGCCCTCGAGCCGCAGGTGCCGGGAGACACCGTGCACCGCGACGTGCTGCGCGTGGTGTCGTCGCTGGTGTGGTTCCCGCTCTGGGCGGTGCCGGGGGGCGCCGGCGCGACGACGATCGACGGCGTGACCGGCGCGGTCGTCGCGCGTGGCGCGGACGCCTCGATGCTCGATGCGCTGGTCGCGCGCGACGCGGAGCGCGGGCCCGAGCACGTCGTCGGCTTCCGGCCGCTGTGCTGTCCGAACTGCGGCTGGGACTTCGCGGTGCGCGCCGCGGACGTCGTGTTCCACTGCGCGTCGTGCGAGCGGACGTGGGAGCTGCGCGGCGACGAGCTCGAGCCGATCCCGAGCGACGTGGTCGTTCCGGCCGCGGCCGACGCGAGTGCCGCGATGCCGCGCCTGCCGGTGTGGGAGGTGCGTGGCGCCGTCCGCACGACCGGCGACGCTCCGGCGGTCGCGGCACGGGTCGCGCTGCCGGAACGTCTGTTCGCGCCGGCGTTCGCGTGGCGCGGCGTCGAGCACCTGTGCGACCTCGGCGTCCGTCTCGTGCGCGGCGCGCCGCCGGCGCCGGATCTCGAGCCCGTCAAGGACGTGAAGCTCGCCGGCTGCTCGCTCGACCGGGAGGACGCGCTCGCTCTCGCCCGCACGATCGCGATCGCGCTGCTGCTCGACGACGCGAATCTGCGCTTCTCGGTCGCGCGCGGACGTCCCGTACCCGACGTCGCGATCGCGGACGCGACCTCGCGCCTGCTGTGGCTGCCCTTCGCGGGCGACGCGTACTCGGTGCGCGACCCGTTCACCGGCTACGCGCTGCCGCGGCGGGGCGTCGAGGCGCTGCTCGCCGACCCGCCGGGCGCCGCGTCTACTCCGGGTCGTTGAACTCCGGCGTCCGCTTCTCCAGGTTCGCCTTCACCGCCTCGAGCTGATTCGGGCTGCCGATCAGCGAGCGCTGCAGGCTCTCCTCGAGCGCGAAGCCGTCGCGGCGCGAGCCGAGCCAGCTCTCCTCGAAGAGCTTCTTGCCGGCGCGGATCGCGTGCGGCGACTTCGACGCGATCTCGCCGGCGAGGTCGAGTGCGCTCGCGAACGGATTCTCCGCGGTGCGCGTCGCGAGACCGAGCTCGACCGCCTCCGTTCCCGACAGCACGCGGCCGGTGAAGGTCAGCTCCTTCGCGACGTCGAGGCGCACGAGCTGGCGCAGCGTCTGGCTGCCGCTCATGTCGGGGATGAGGCCCCACTTGATCTCCATCACCGACAGCTTCGCGTCGGGTGCGACGATGCGGATGTCGGCGCCGAGCGCGATCTGCAGACCGCCGCCGTACGCGACGCCGTGCACCGCGGCGATCACCGGCTGCGGCAGCGCGGTCCATGCGTACGCCGCGTTCTGCGCGAAGTTCGCCGGCGATTCCTCGCTGCGCTTCAGCAGCCCCGGCGTGCCGCCGCCGGAGCGCTCGCCGCTGCCCATCGCCATGAAGCTCATGAAGTCGAGCCCGGCGCAGAAGGCGCGTCCCTCGCCCGAGAGCACGACGGCGCGGACCTTGCCGTTCGCGCCGATCTCGCGCGCGGCGTCGGCGAGGCCCTCGAACATCGCCTGGTCGAGCGCGTTCATCTTGTCGGCGCGGTTCATGCGGACGTCGGCGACGCCGCCGTCGATGCGGATGGTCACTCTCTCGGACATGCTCGGCTCCTCGGCTGCGCGGGATGGCGGGATCGCCGGCCCCGACCAGGGACTGTCGCATGCCCGGCGGGCGCGTTCCATCCGCGCCGCGAAGCCGATACGAGGGCGGGATGCGCGACCACGACGAGGTGAACCGGGTGTCCGCGCCGGCCGACGAGGCCGGCTGTACCGTGGACTGGAGCTGGCTGCAGGGGCTCACGATCGAGTCCGCGACGTCGGACCTGCAGCACTGGCGCGTGCGCTTCACCAACGGGCTCACGCTGACGATCCAGGCGTCGTCGTGGCAGGAGAAGCCGTTCCTCGCCTTCCAGCCGTGGAAGGCCCCCGGTACTTGACGCGGCGACGTCGCAGAGCGCATCCGCTCCGCCGGAGCGGACTGCAGACGCGCCATGATTCGCCGTGCCTTCCCTCTGAAGTTTTTTCAAACTCGTGCCGATCCCGTGGTCGTCATGAGTAGCCACACGATCACTCCCACCGGACGAGAGATCAGCTTCCACGAGGACGAGATCATCGTCAGCAAGACGGATCAGAAGGGCCGCATCACCTACGCCAACGACGTCTTCCTGCGGGTCTCGGGCTTTCGCGAGAGCGAGGTCCTCGGCAAACCCCACAACCTCATCCGCCACCCCGCGATGCCGCGCTGCGTGTTCGACCTGCTCTGGAAGACGATCCAGGGCGGCGACGAGATGTTCGCGTACGTGCTGAACCTCGCGAAGAGCGGCGACGCGTACTGGGTGTTCGCGCACGTCACGCCGAGCCGTGACGCGAGCGGCGCCTGCGTCGGCTACCACTCGAACCGCCGCGTGCCGCACGCGGACGCGCTCGAGAGGGTCCGCCCGCTGTACGCGAAGCTGCTCGAGGCGGAGCGCCGCGCGGGCGATGCGCGCAGCGCGATCGAGTCGTCGTCGGAGCTGCTGACGCGCACCCTCGAGGCGGCCGGAACCGACTACCAGCGCTTCGTCTTCGGGCTCACGCCGGAGACCAGCCTCGCCGCCTGCGCAGCCTGAAGGAGAGCAACGATGCTCGGCCGCAGATCGGCGTCGGCGCGGGGCGCCGCGCCCGTTCCCTCCACGTTCGCTTCCATCGACGAGCAGATCGAGCGCGTCGCCGCGGTGTGCGAGCGCGCGGCCGCGGGCGATCTCGAGGCGCGCGTGGTCAGCGCGCCCGAGCACCCGGGGCTCGCGCGTCTCACCGCCGCGATCAACCGCCTGCTCGACGTCTCCGACTCGTTCGTGCGCGAGGCCTCGGCCGCGATGCACGCCTGCAGCCGCGACGCGTATCACCGTCCGATCCTGCTGCGCGGACTGCGCGGCGCGTACCGCGACAGCGCGCGCACGATCAACGCTGCGGGCGTCAAGATGCAGGCGAGCGGCGAGGAGATCGCGTTCGCCGCGCAGATCGCGCACGACAACGCCGGCAGCGTGTCGCACGTCGCGGCGGCGTGCGAGGAGCTGACGGCGACCAGCTCCGAGATCTCGCGCCGCACCGCGGACTCGGCGCGGCTCACCGAGCAGACCGTCCGCGAGTCGGGACGCGCGGTGCAGGCGGTCGAGCTGCTCAACGAGGCCGCGCGCCGCATCGGCGGCATCGTCGAGCTGATCGAGAAGGTGGCGGCGCAGACCAACCTGCTGGCGCTCAACGCGACCATCGAGGCGGTGCGTGCAGGCGAGCAGGGCAAGGGCTTCCTGGTGGTCGCGAACGAGGTGAAGTACCTGTCGCGCGACACGGCGACCGCGACGCACGAGATCGGCGCGCACGTCGTGGCGATGCGCGACACGGTTCGCGACGTCGCGGAGATCGTCGACGGCATCGGCCACGCGATCCGCCGCATCGACGAGGGCGCGAGCGCGGTCGCCGAGTCGGTGGACGAGCAGCGCAAGGCGACCGCCGAGATCGGACGCAGCATCACCGAGGTTTCGGAGAACACGCGTCTGGTCTCGGAGCGCATGAGCGGCCGCGGCCTCGCGATGTGACGCGCGGGGCGCCGGTGACGCTCGCCGGCGCCCCGCCCATTCCAAGAACGCGTCCGGCACGCTAGGACTCCGGGGCCGCGCGCGACGCGCGGCCTTCCCGCAGCAAGGAGCGCCCGCACGTGCAGCACGCGACCCTCGGTGACACCGGACTGATCGTCTCCCGCCTGTCCTTCGGCGCCGCCACGTTCACGCAGCGCAACAAGGACATGGGCTCGTTCGCGAAGGTCGGCGACGCGCTCGCGGACGAGCTGGTCGGCATGGCGCTCGACCAGGGCGTCAACTGGTTCGACACCGCCGACAGCTACGCGGGCGGCGAGTCCGAGACGCTGCTCGGCCGCGCGCTCGGCAAGCGCCGCGGCGACGTCCTGCTGTCGACCAAGGTCGGCTTCCGCACCGGCGAGCCGCTCGGACAGCAGGGGCTGTCGCGGCGCCACATCCTGTGGTCGATCGACGAGAGCCTGAAGCGTCTCGGCACCGACTGGGTGGACTTCCTGATCGTGCACCGCGAGGACCCGCTGACGTCGCTCGAGGAGACGCTGTCCGCGCTCGACACGGTCGTGCGCTCGGGCAAGGCCCGCTACGTCGGCTTCTCGAACTGGTCGGCGTGGAAGGCCGCCGCCGCGCTCGAGATCCAGAAGGCGAACGGCTTTGCGCGCTTCACGCACGGACAGGTCTACTGGTCGCTCGTCGGACGCGACGCCGAGCGCGACTTCGTGCCGCTCGCGAAGCGCTACGGCATCGGGCTCACGGTGTGGAGCCCGCTCGCGGGCGGCTTCCTCTCGGGCAAGTACACGCCGGAGAACCTGCGCGATCCCGACTACCGCTACTCCGGCTTCGACGTGCTGCCGTTCGACAAGGCGCACGGCTTCCAGGTGGTCGAGCTGCTGCGCACGATCGCGGCGCGCCACCAGGCGAGCGTGCCGCAGGTCGCGATCGCGTGGCTGCTCGCGAAGCCCGGCGTCACGAGCGTGCTGCTCGGCGCGACCAAGCTCCGCCAGCTGGTGGACAACCTCGGCGCGACCGACGTGACGCTCACGCCCGAGGACCTCGCCGAGCTCGACGGCGCGACCGCGCCCGGACCCGTCTACCCGAACTGGTTCATCGACGAGATGGTGGACGGACCGTCGCGCGCGGCGCTGCTCGGCGGAGCCGGCCCGACGAGCTGAGGAGCGGCGCGCTCACGGCGCGTTCGACGTCACCGCGCGCACCAGCGTCAGGATCTGCAGCACGTCGGCGGTGAGTCCCTCCGCGTCGACCTTCGCGGGATCCACCCGCACGGCGTGGTGGATGCTCGTGGACAGCTCGCGGGCGCGCAGCAGTCCGCCGAGCGCCGGCAGGGATGACGCGCGCCCGTAGCCGCGCAGCCCATCGCCGCGGCGGACGTCGAGCCCGTGCGCGCTCGAGCCGACGTTGGCGGTGTTGAGCAGCGGTCCGCCCGGATCGCGCCAGCCGCCGACGCCGAGGTCGGCGAGCCCGGTGAGCGGATCGAACAGCACGAAGAGCGCGTTGCCGATCCTGTTCCAGCTCACGTCGAGGCAGGCATCGGGCGCGAGGTGTCGCGTGTAGAGAACGTGTCCGGTCGTCTGCGCGCGCAGCGGGCAGGTCCAGCCGGCGCTGTGCTCGACGTTCACCGGCGGCGCCGCGGCGTCGGTCGAGCAGATCGTGACCAGATCGACGCCGAGGCTCTTCGGCGCGGCCGCGGGGTCGCCGAAGATCGCGTCCTGGACGTCGGCGAAGACCGCGTCGACGGGCAGATTGCGATTCCAGACCGAGGTGCGCGCGAAGGGCACCTTCGGCACGGTGAAGGCGGCGGCGTCGCCAAGAACCTTCCCGATTCGTCTCACTCCTTCGGCCGAACGGGGACCGCCGCTGACGCACGTCGGCGAGAACGACGTGCGGCCCCATGCCCGATGCGGTTCCGGGATCGACAGCGACTGCGCCGCTGATCTACGACTCCCGAACCACCGTCCGTCGTCCCCGGAGAATCACGTGCCCATTCGTCCTCTCTCGCTGCTCGCCCTCCTCGTGTCTCTCGCGCTCGCGTCGCCGGCTCGCGCGATCGAGCTTCAGGCCGGGATCCGCATGCTGGCCGTCACCGATGCCGAGCCCGGGTCGGAGGTCGTGCTCGACGACGGCGCGGGCGGAACGCAGAGCGGAATCGCCGACCGCTTCGGCAGCTTCCTGTTCCGCGAGCTCGAGGGCGGACGCGAGTACATCGTGCGTCCGTCGGACGGCGGCGACGCGAAGACCGCGCGCGTGCTGCGCTTCGAGGACAAGCCGGACCCGCAGCTCTACGAGCAGCAGACGCTGGTCGCCGGCTTTCAGTACATCAAGATGCGCGACGGCACGTTGCTGTCCGCGATGGTTCGTTTCCCGGCCGGACCGCCGCCGTACCCGACCGTGGTCGAGTACTCCGGCTACTCGACGTCCGATCCCGGCGGCGCGCAGCCGACGTCGTACCTCGCGGGCTTCCTCGGCTACGCGACGGTCGGCGTGAACATGCGCGGGTCGGGCTGCTCGGGCGGCACGATGGATCTCTTCGACCTGCCGACCACCGCCGACGGCTACGACGTCATCGAGACCGTGGCCACGCAGTCGTGGGTCAAGGGCGGCAAGGTCGGCATGATCGGCATCTCGTTCTCCGGCATCAGCCAGGTGTTCGTCGGCGGCGCGCAGCCGCCGCACCTCGCCGCGATCGCGCCGCTCTCGTTCATCGCGAGCATCTACGAGTCGCCGGGATTCCCCGGCGGCATCTTCAACAACGGTTTCGCCGAGTCGTGGCTGCGCGAGCGCGGCGACGACGCGAAGCCCGCGCCCGAGGGCGGGCAGGGCTGGGCGCGCCAGCGCGTGCGCAACGGCGACGCGATCTGCGCCGCGAACCAGAAGCTCCGCCTGCAGACGCAGGATCCCGTCCAGACGACGCGCGACTACAGGTACTACACGCCCGACCAGATGGACCGCCGCTCGCCCGAGAACTGGGTGCGCAACGTCAAGGCGCCGATGCTCCTCGCCGCGACGTGGCAGGACGAGCAGACCGGCGGCGGCTTCGCGAGCCTGCTGTCGATGGTGCCGCGTCGTCCCGACGTCAAGATCGACGTGCTCAACGGCGTGCACGCGAGCCCGCTCGAGCCGCAGGTGCTCTGGCACTGGCACCAGTTCCTCGAGCTGTACGTCGCGCATCGCGTGCCGAACCAGTCGTTCCTGACCGCGATCGCGCCGATCGTCGTGCAGAACATCACCGGCGGCCCGACGCTGAATCCGCCGACGCCGCCGAACCGCTTCGACGGCATCACCGACTACGACGAGGCGCTGCGGCTCTTCGAGTCCGATCCGTTCGTGCGCGTGTCGTTCGAGAACGGCGCGGGGTCCGACACGCCGGGGCTTCCCGGCACGACGTTCGAGCTCGGCTTCTCGCGCTGGCCGGCGCGAGAGATCGAGCCGACCGCGTGGTGGTTCGGTCCCGACGGGACGCTGGTGCGCAAGCGCTCGCAGAGCGGCGACGACGGCGTGGATGCGTACCATCCGGATCCCGCCGCGCGGCCGCAGCAGACGCTGCCGGGGGACGGATCGGCCGACTCTTGGGTCGTGATGCCGCCGTACGACTGGCGTCCATTCGTCGACGACACCGCCGTCGCGTACACGACCGCGGAGCTCGACGACGACGTGACCATCGTCGGTCCGGGCAGCGTGGACCTGTGGCTGCGCTCGAGCGCTGCGGACTCCGACCTGCAGGTCACGCTCTCCGAGGTGCGTCCCGACGGGCTCGAGACCTACGTGCAGAGCGGCTGGCTGCGCGCGAGCCACAGGAAGCTCGGACGGCAGAAGTCGACCGCGTTCGATCCGCGCCACACGCACCTCGAGCGCGACGCGCGTCCGCTGCCCGAAGGCCGCTTCACGAAGGTTCGCGTCGGGCTGCTCGCGGTCGGACACGTGTTCCGCAAGGGATCGCGCATCCGCATCGGCGTCGCCGCACCCGGCGGCGACCGCACGCGCTGGCGCTTCGACACGCCGTCGACCGACGGTCTGGTGCTCAACGAGATCGCGCGCGGCGGCCAGCACGCGTCGCGTCTCGTCCTGCCGGTGATCCCCGGTGTGAACCCGCCGGCCGACCTGCCGCCGTGTCCGGGGCTGCGCGGGCAGCCCTGCCGGACCTACGTCCCCGCCGCGAACGGCGGCTGAGCAGCTTGACGGCGCCCGGGCCCGCACGATCGCGGCGAGCCCGGACGTCCGTCAAGCAGAGGTACTAAAACCCGAAGGCCACGCCGGCGAGGAACGAGTTCGCATGGTTCGCGTTGGTCGCGAAGTAGTTGGTCACGCTGCCGAGCGACTTGCCGGAGTTGGTGAGCGTGTACTCGTAGGCGAGCGAGAACACGACCAGCGGCGTCGGCCGGTACGCGATGCCGGTGGTGAAGCGCGTCAGGAAGCGGTCCTGTGACGAGAACTCGGTGAGCTCGCTGTCGGTGTACTCCACCGTGTCGACGAGGTTGCCGAACCACACCTGCTCGGGCTGCGCGAACAGCGAGAACTGCGGGTTCTCGAACGGCTCGCCGAGCACCGTGTCGCGCATGAAGTCCGGGAAGAACGGGTAGCGCAGGTAGAGCCAGTAGCCGTACTTCTCGGTGGCGAGGCCGGCGAGCTCGAACGAGACCTCGTTCTCCACCGACTCGTTCTCGATCGCGGACTCGTTGTTGAACGTGCGCTGCGCGAGGCTCTGCGCGACGTTGCGGATGCCGGCGAAGTGCGAGTAGGCGAACTCGCCCTGCACCTGGATCGGACCGATGTCGGCGGCGCCGTCCACCGCGAGCGTGTAGACGCTCTCGTTCGCGAGGTAGTCCGGCGTGTAGCGGCCCCAGTAGAACGAGCCGGCGATCTCGCTGCCGAGCGTCGGGCTCCACAGCAGGCGTCCCGCCAGCGACTTCGCGTCCTTGGTGTCGTTCGAGAACGAGCCGTTGTTGACGCCGATCTTGACCTCGGTCTCCTTGAGCAGCGTGTCGCCCTCGCGGGTTTCGACGATGGTCTCGATCTGCGGGTCGAGGACGGCGCCGTTCATGACCTGCAGCCAGTACTTGACCTGGCCGCCGTCTCCCGCGTCGATGTCGCCGGTCACGCCGACGCCGAGCTCGTCCCACGCGACCGGAACGGGCAGCACCGGAGCGCCGCGATCGACGAGCGGACGGCGCGGCACGTCCCACCGGTTGTCGTCGTGGTTCAGGTTGAAGCGTCCGACGGGGACGAGCATCGCGCCCGCCTGGAAGCGCAGCTCCTTCCACGCCTCGAACTCGAGGTACGCCTGCTCGAGCGCGATCTCCGAGCCGTTGGTGCCCTCGATCGCGAGCTCGGACTCGAAGCCGCTGCCCGAGGCCGCGCCGGTCTGCTCGAGCTCGAGCTTGCGGAAGCGCTCGAACTCGAGCTCGAAGTACGAGCGCAGGCGCGGCGCGATGTTCGCGTCCGCGGTGAGGACGAAGCGGCGCAGGGTGAACGTCGAGCTGGTGTCGCTCGGCGAGTCGGTCTCGAAGCGCACCGAGCCGTAGCCGCCGATCGCGACGCGGCTCGCGATGTTCTGCAGCGTGTTCAGCGTGCCGGACTCGGTGCTCGCGGTCTGCACGGGCACGGCTCCGGTCGGCGTCTCGTCGGCCGCGGCCGTCGTGGTCGTTCCGACCGGCGTCGTGGTGCCGGCGGCGAGCGTCGCGGGGGCGCCGGTCGTGGTGGCGATCGCGCCGCCGCTCGCACCGGCCGCCACGGTCGTCGCGGTGCCGGCTTTCGGCCGCGCCGCCGGAGCCGTCGCGACGGCGGCGGGCTTCGCGGCCTTCGGTGCGGCCGCCTTCGCCGTCGTCGCCGCTGCGGGTGCGCCGCCCTTCGCCGCGCGGCTCTGCTTCAGCAGCTCGCGCAGCTCGGCGACCTCCGACTCGAGCTGGTCGATGCGGCGCTCGAGCTTGTCCTCGAGCGCTTCCGAGCCGGCCGGAGCGGGGGACTTCTTTCCGCCCGACTGGGCACGGGCGGCGGGCGCGAGCACGAGGCTCGCGATGACGCACAGGGCGAAGGCTCGCTGGATCAGGGCTCCGGGACGCTTGGCGATGTGGTGCATGGGCCGAGCGTGTAGCCGATATTGATAGTCATTTTCAATTGGGCCGCGAAAGAAAATCCCGGGCGTCCAGCACGGCTTTTCGCGGCCCGGCCCGGGCGCGGCCGGTGCCCCGTCAGGCGTCGTCCTCGTCGGGATCCTCGTCCGGCAGCGGACGCGAGATCTCGACGAGGGGGATGACGATCATGGCGCCCATGCCGAGCCACTCGCCGACCCAGCACAGGAGCATCCACGGCGCGAACCACTCGCTGACGTAGCGGACGAGCCACATGCCGCCGAGGTCGCCGATCAGCGCCACGAACGTCCCGACGATCACGGTCCAGCGGACGGTCGAAGACACCGACGTCGCGATGAACAGGTGCGCGAGCGTCAGGTAGACCGGGCCCATGATGAAGGCGTGGAAGTGCGTGACCTCCATCATCTCGCCGAACGAGCGTGCGAAGCGCATCTCGCCGCCGAAGTCGCCGCCGCGGTAGTGCGTCACGACGCCGTCCCACGAGAAGCCGATGCGCCCGACGACGAGCGCCACCATGGTCAGAACCCCGATCGCCGCGAAGACGAGGAAGCCCGCGTAGACGAGCTTCACCTCGCTGCGCGAGTTCGCGATCAGGTATCCACGGGCTGCGAAGGGCTTCATCCGCCGAGTCTCTCCTGGGCCAGGCGCGGACGGCGCGACGCCTCCGCAGGGCGAGGGACCTTACAGACGCCGGACGGGTTTCGAAAGCGCGCCGTGCAATGCGGTCCGTCGGGCTCGCCCTGCAGGATGGCCTGCGCGCCGTGATCCGCAAGCAGTCGCACGCCGTCGGCGCCGCGAACCAGCAACGCCTTCGACCACGCCTCCGCGTCCGTTGCGGACGGCTGCACGACGATCGCGCTCGCGTCGCGCGCGATGCGGCGGCCGCTTCGCGGGTCGACGATCACGCGCCTGCGAGCCGGCGCACCGTCGCTGGTGTCGCCCGGGCCCGACGCGGACGCCGACAGGGCCTCGTCGACGAGACGGATGGTCACCGGCTCGACGTTGCCGTGCAGCGGAACCTCCACCGGCCAGCCGCGTGCGCCGTCGCCCGCGTCGCCGAACGCGGCGATGCTCGACCCGCCGAGATTGACGATCGCCGCACGGACGCCGCGTGCGCGAAGCAGCTGCCGCGCGCGGTCCGCGGCGAAGCCCTTCGCGATGCCGTCGAGATCGAGGCGCATGCCGCGGCTCCGCAGCGCGACCCGGTCGTCGTCGAGCGTCAAGCCGTCGGGACGCGCGAGCGCTGTCGCGCGCTCGAGACGCGCCGTCCCGGGATCGTCCGGCTCCGCCTCACGCCACGCGTCCACGATGGGACCGACGAGCACGGAGAACGCACCGTCGGTGTCGCGCGACAGCCGCAGCGACGCGGCGAGCACCTGCGCCAGCTCCGGTGCAACGTCGTGCGGTGCGCCGCCGGCGTCGCGATTGACGCGGCTGGTCTCGCTGTCCGCGTCCCATGCGGTCAGGATGCGTTCCAGACGGCGGATCTCCGCGAACGCCGCGCGCACGGCGCCCCGCGTGGCGGCCTCGTCGTCGCCGCGCGCGGTGATCGCGACCGGCGTGCCCATCGCGAAGTGCACCTCCACGACCGCGTTGTGCGGGGCGCCGGATGTCGTGTGCGCGTCTTCGCGCACGGCGTCGTGCGCGTGCGACGCGGAGGCCGACGCCGGCAGCGCCCCGCTCGCGAGCGTCGCCGCGAGGAGGAGCACCTTCATGCGTGCCGCGCAGGCGGACGTCGTCACGGCGGCGGTGCTGCACCCGCCGCGGTGTCCGGTGCGGGAGCCGGGCTTGCCTCGGGGTGCAGGTACAGCACGTCGACCGCCGCGAGCCCCTTCGTCACCGTGCGATTCAGCGCCGCGACCGACAGCGTCGCGCCGGCGATGTTCTTGATCTTCGTGGCGAGAGGGTCCGACGACGTGCGTCCCGGGTACTGGCCGAGGAAGCGCCGCGAGCCGACCTCGCCACCGTACGCCTCGCGGTAGACCATCACCGCGACGTCCTGGACTTTCCCGTCCGGTGTCACGCCGACGATCGAGGTGATCGGGCGGTGCTTGCCGATCTCCTCGAGCACCACCGCGTAGCCGAGAGTGTCGGCGCCCTTGTGCGCGGTGAACGTCACGAGCGTCGTCTCCCACAGCGACGGCTTGACGCTGCCCATGCGGGTCTGGATCGCGGTGCGCAGCTCCGGCGTCATCGGCACGTCCCGGCGCTCGAAGCGGTCCGCGTCCGGAAAGACGGCGCCGGGGGCCTGCTCGATCGTGAGGAGCTTCTGCTCCGCTTCGTCGGCGCGGGCCGCGACGGAGGTCGTCGCGACGGACGCGAGCACGAGCAGCAGGCACGCGACCGCGCGCATCGACATGGGCGAGCGTTAGAGAAGCGAGGCCGCGCTTGTCAACGCGAGCCTCGCGATGCGGGGCTCACGCGAGCCCGAGGCGCTCGAGCTGGTCGGTCGGTGCATCGACCTCGTGCAGCGCCGCGCGCAGTCGCTCCGCGAGGTCGTTCTCGCGCGGGGATCCGACGAGATTCCGCTCCTCCACCGGATCGTCGCGCAGGTCGTAGAGGTGGCTGCCGGAGAAGCGGCCCGAGCCCCAGAACGGGATCAGGTCCCCGGGCTGGAACGGCTGGCGCAGGACGGGGATCGTGCTGCCGGGCATGCGATCGAGGAAGGCGCGTGCGTCGGGGCGCGGCATCAGCAGCTCTTCCGGAACGCCGTGCACCGGCATCGTCGACCAGCGGTTCGACCACATCGACAGCGGCGCGTTGTCGCCGAGCGGCGCGCGTACGTACTTGACGTCGCCGTCGATCAGGTGCACCTCGCGGCCCCAGATGCCGCACAGGACGTGGTTGCGCACCGACGCTGCCTCGCCGCGCAGGACGGGCAGCAGCGAGCGTCCGTGCGTGCGCTGCCGCGGCGTCACGCCGAAGAGGTCGGCGAGCGTCGCGAAGAGATCGACCGTCGTCGTGAGCGCGTCGACCTCGCGCGGCGCGGCGCCGGGCCACGCGACCAGCAGCGGGATGTGGCCGAGCGTCTGGTAGACGGGCACCGCCGGCTTTCCCCACACGTCCTTCTCGCCGAGGTAGTGGCCGTGGTCGGTGCAGACGATCACCGCCGTGTCGTCCCACAGCGCGCGGCGGTCGAGCACGTCGAGCACGCGTCCGAGCCACGCGTCGATCATCGACAGCTTGGCGCCGTACGACGCGCGGATCTGCCGCGCTTGACGCTCGTCGAGCACGCCCTTCTTCAACGCTCCGCGCACGTAGGGCGGCCAGATCAGGTGCGGACCCTGCCAGTCCGGGTCGTACATCGACGCCCACGGCTCCGGCGTGTCGAACGGCTCGTGCGGATCGAACTCGTCGACCAGCAGGAAGAAGCGCTCGTGGTGCGGCGCGTGACGGTCGAGCCAGTCGGCGGTCGCGGCCATGGTGCGCGGACCGGGGAAGTCGGCCTCGTCGCCGAAGTAGCCGCGCGAGTCGTCGTACGGCGTCCAGCCGCGTCCGAACGACGGCGCGCCGGCCCAGCTCGGATCGGGACGCGTCTGCCACGGATCGCTCTCGTGCCCGCGCTGGTAGTCCCACGCGTTGAAGTGCACGTGGAAGTTCTCGCCGCCGCTCTCGAAGAGGTGCGGATGATCCGTCACGAGCTTCGTCGTCACGCCGGCGCCGCGCAGCAGCGCGGTGAGCGAATCCTCCCACACCTCGATCGAGCCCCACGGTTTCCACAGGAAGTCGAGCGCGCCGCACAGCAGGTCGTGACGCGCCGGGATGCAGGGCAGGGAGCCCGTGTAGTGGCGGGTGAAGCGCAGCGAGCGGGCGGCGATGCGGTCGAGGTTCGGCGTCGCGAACTCACGTCCGCCGTACGCGCCGAGCATGTGCCGGTTGAGGCTGTCGAGCAGCAGGACGATCGCGCGCTTCGGTGGCGAGGGCCGCTGCGCTGCGTGGTCCATCACGGGTGGCCGATCAACTCGCGAGACGCCCCGGTCGACATGGACGGATGCCTACAGGCACTGGCGACCTCGGCTCAAGCGGTGATGTGCCGCGCGCAGACCCCAGGGGTGGGGACGTTCCCAAAACGTAGGGTTCCCCCCGATGCGCGCGGAACGCCGATCGTCCCAGATGCTTCTCGCATGGCCGCCCATCACCGGCATCGAAGCCGAAGAAGGAGAAGCGCATGAAGCTCGGGACCGTCTGGCGCCGCACGTCGGCCGCCGCAGTCGCCACCTTTTCGATCGCCGCGACCGTCGCGATCGTCCACGCCGACATCCCGCAGGGCGGCGTCGTGTCCGCCTGCTACTCGAGATCCAACGGCAGCATTCGCGTGATCGACGCCGCCACGACGAGCTGCAAGTCGAGCGAGATCCTGCTGTCGTGGGGCACGACCGGACCGCAGGGTGCCACCGGACCGACGGGGCCGGCCGGCCCCGCCGGCCCGGCCGGAGCACCCGGAGCGACCGGCGCTGCCGGCGCGGCGGGACCCGCCGGACCCACGGGGCTCACCGGACCCGCCGGGCCGGCGGGACCGCCGGGCGCCGACGGGCTGCCAGGCGACGCGGGACCCGCGGTCGATCTGGTCGTCGGAACGGTTCGACTCAGCCAGGCCTGCGGCACCTTCTGCACCGGCTTCCGCTTCCGCTTCGAGGGCTACACGTCGCCCGCCGACTCGATCGACGGGGACTCGTCCGACTTGCCGATGGGACCGAACGCGACCATGTCGGAGCTGGTGTTCACGCTGTCGTCGCCGGTACCGAACGGACAGACGTTCCAGGTCGGCTTCGTCGGCGGCGGGCAGTTCCACTTCTGCCAGATCATCGGTCCGCAGAGCTCGTGCTCGGTCCCGGGCGAGGCGTCCTTCAACGGGGACCTGGTGCACGGCTTCATCGACACGTCGTACCAGGAGAACACCGGCAAGAGTCTGTACTTCACCTGGAAGAGAACGTTCTAGAGCGACATACGGAGCGCGCAGCCGGGGCGTGAGCCCCCGGCTGCGTCGGCGTCACGGGCAGCAGGCGGACGCGCGCTCCCGAACGTTCACGTCGTACGCACACCAGGCGTCCCGGGTCGGCATCGTGCAGTCGCCGTGCCGCCCTTCGTCAAGTACGGATCCGTGCGGTCTCCCGTTCCCGGGGTGGGCGACCGAACCTCTTCAGGGCAGCACCCGGTTGTACCATTCTCCGTACGGCGCATAGCCGCTCGGCAGAGAACACTGGGTATCGCTGCCGCTCCAGCCTTTCATGGTGCCGGACCCGGCCCCGTCCCCGGTGAGGCAGTGCCGCGGGCCACTCTTGTCGGTGGGGTTCGTGTAGGTCACGAAGATCTGCTTGCAGTTCGCGGCCGCAGCACACTGGGTCGCGCAGTAGTCGCGGTTCGCCTCGTAGGACGTGATGGACGCGGGCACCGTGAGGAGCTTGAGGTAGTAGAACGGATAGCAGGAGTTCGAATAGGTCTGGACGAGGGTATAGGGGGCACACGTGCCCGCCTCGCACAGATCGGTGCCGGAGCACGTTCCGCATTCCAGGGTCTGGCCGCAGCCATCGCTGATGGAGCCGCAGGTCACGCCCTCGGCCTGACACGTCGTGGCCACGCAGCAGCCATTGTCGACGGTCCCGTCGCAGTCGTTGTCGAGCGTGTCGCCGCAGACCTCCGTCGTCGCCGCCGTGTTCGGGCTGCACGTGACCTGCCCGCTCGCGCACACGGTCGTTCCGTCGGCGCAGACGCCCGGCTTGCCCGTCGAGCACGCCGCGCCACCGCCCTCGTTGCCGCCGTCGGCCGGGCAGTCGGTGCTCGTCCCGTCGCAGACCTCGGCGCGGTCGCATGCGTCGACCGCCGGGCGACACACGTCGCCCTGCGCGACGGCGCTCAGGCCGCACGCGAAGCCCGTGCAGGTCGGCGTGCCGCACGCCGACGACGGGCAGTCGGACGCCTCGACGCAGCCGCCGTCGGGTATCACGCAGTCGGCCGGCGCCGGTGCGTCGGTCGCGACGAAGCGCGTGCCGTCGTCGTGCTGGAGCGTGCCGCCGAAGGTGCTGCAGAAGCGGCTGCCGCCGGCCTCGAAGGTCGCCGTGACCGAGCCCTGCGCGCCGCTGAAGGCGTACGCATCGGCGCCCGTCGCAGCGAAGCGTGCAAAGCGGCCGTTGTGCAGGCGCGCCGTGACGGTGCCAGCGCCGTTCCGAAACCGGTAGCGGCGCGGGCCGACCTTGCGCCATCCCGACGCGGACAGCACGTAGGTCTTGCCGGCCGACGTGCCCGACGCGAACACGACCACGCGGGCCCCGCCGACGGTCGGATCGATGCCGGAGTCCGGATCGCCGGGCCTCGCCAGCTCGACGGCCGTGCGCTCGGAGCCGACGCCGTTCACGAGGCGCATCCTCGTGCCGGACACGGGCACGTCGGCGGCGAGGACCGATGTCGTGCAGAGCAGGAGGACGAGAGGAAGAGACGCGACGCGGGACCATGCCGACATCCCGCCAGGATCGCCGACAGGCACTTGACGCGCAACCCGGATTCGACCGAGCAAACGCCATCGCACTGCTTGACGTCATCAGCCGAGGCGATGCGGCGGATCAGGGGTGCTCGGCGATCGGGTGCGTCGCGACGGCCGTCAGTTCAGCTCGTCGAGCGTCTTCGTGAAGCTGTCCGCGAAGTGGTCGAGGAAGTACGCGACCTCCGGCTGCGGCAGCGCGCGCACGCTCTTCTCGAGCGCCTGCGCGGCCTTCGCGAAGTCCTCGTTCCCGGCACGCAGCTCCTCGAGGCACTTGAGGTACGCGCACAGCTTGTCGGCCGCGTGCACCAGCTCCCACGCCTCGCTCTCGTCGTCGTTCGGGAAGAGCAGCGGCTCGTAGGCGTCGCGCAGCGTGTCCGGCAGCATGCCGTGCAGTCGCTGGCGCGCGATCTCCTCGATCTCCGCATGCGCCTGCCGGACCTTGGGATTGAAGTGCTTGATCGGCGACACGATGTCGCCGGTGATCACCTCGCCCGCGTCGTGGAAGAGGGCGAGCACCGCCGCGCGCTCCGGATCGGCGCTGCCCCCGAAGTGCGTGTTGCGGATCACGCCGAGCGCGTGCGCGACCAGCGCGACCTGCAGGCTGTGCTCGAGCAGATTCTCGACGTACGTGTTGCGCATGAGACCCCAGCGGGTCACGAAGCGCATCTTCGAGAGGTAGGCGAAGAAGTGGCTCATCGCGTTCGTTCCGGGCGCGCGCTCAGAGTCCGAACAGCTCGCGCAGGTGGTCGTTGAGGAAGACGCCGCGCGGGTCGAGACGCTTCCGCACGTCGAGGAAGCGCTCCCACATCGGGTAGAGCGGGGCGAGATCGCGCGCGCGCAGGTTGTGGATCTTGCCCCAGTGCGGACGTCCGCCGTGCTCGCGGAAGACGCTCTCGACGTCGGCGAAGAACTCGTCGCACGGCAGCTTCGCGTCCTGGTGGATCGAGATCGCGACCGTGTCGCGGCCGTGCATCGGGCTCAGCCAGCCGGGATCCGCCGCGACCGTGCGGTACTCGACCGGCCACAGCACGTCGGCGTGCCTCGTCTGCATCCGCGCGCGCACCGCGGCGAAGCACGCGGGGCCGCTCGCGGCGGGCACCGAGTACTCCATCTCGTTGAAGCGCAGGTCGCGCACGGACGGGAAGATGCGGTCGCTCCAGTCGATGCGCTCGCCCTTGTGGTGCTCGAGCGGATCGGGCTCCGCGTCGGTCGGGTCGAGCGTCTTCATCTCCGCGTAGTCGCGGTGCGGGTACCAGAAGAACTCGAAGTGGCGGTGTCGCGCGACGCGGTCGGCGAGCTCGGCGAGGCACTCCTCGATGCCGACCTTCCACTCGCGCTCGTGCAGCCGGTACGCGGGGACGAGCTGCAGCGTCGCGTCGCTCATCACGCCGAGCGAGCCGAGCGAGACGCGGGCCGCTTCGAGCAGATCGGGATCGTGCTCCGCGTCGCACTTCGCGATCTCGCCGCTCGCGGTGACGATGCGCAGCGCGCGGATCTGCGACGACAGGCTGCCGAGCGTGGCACCCGTTCCGTGCGTGCCGGTCGAGAGCGCGCCCGCGATCGCCTGCACGTCGACGTCGCCCTGGTTCGCGAGGCCCATGCCGTGCACGCGCAACGGCTCGCCGAGCGACGCGATCTTCGAGCCTGCGCGGATCGTCGCGCGGGAGTGCGTCGCGTCGATGGCGTCGATGCCGTGCCAGTCGTCCAGCGACAGCAGCGTGCCGTCCGTCGCGACCAGCGGCGTGAACGAGTGTCCGCTGCCCGCGACGCGGACGCTCCGTCCGGCAGTGGCCGCGTCGCGTACGGCGTCGGCGATCGCGCGCTCGCTCGCCGGCTGCACGACGTCGCGCGGCTCGCAGTGCACGCGGCCCGACCAGTTGCTCCACGTCTGTAGCACGGACCCGGTCCTAGCCCGGATTTCTCACCAGCGGTAGCGCTCGGCCCGTCCACATGTGCTCGGCGTTTCGCTCCAGGCCCATCGGAACGCGTCGGTCGTTCGAACAAGCCAGTCGCGGTCAATCATAGACCCGGACGCTTCATCGCGACGCTCTCACGTCTCGCCGCCGTGCGGCCAGGCAGGGCTCGGCGAGCCCGAACGCTGAATGGTCGATCTCCATGAAACCAGTCCGGATCGGGGAACTTCTCCTGAACGCGAATCTCCGGCAGAAGTGCACAGCCCCCTCGTGTATCCTGCGCCGCGCATGCCCCCGTTGTCGCCTAAGGCCAGCCGCGCTCTAGCCCCAGGCCTGTACGAGCGCCTGATTACCCGGGCCCTCAAGGATGAACTGAGCGTACTGACTGCCGCAGGCACCGCGGTCGCATCCACCAAGGCGGTGGACCCAGCCGAGGCTCACGCCACCCTCGCCCGCCACATCGAATCCGTCGTCGCCCGCGCTCTCCGCGGCCTCCCCGCCAAGAACCGCGAGACGCACCAGGCCGAGATCGCCAACCGCATCCTAGCCCTCCTCGCCGGCGACCGCGACCTTAAGGACGCCATCGACGCCGACGAGGCCGTCAGCCTCCCCCCCGAGGAACTTTACGCTGTCCGCCCGATCACCGGCGACCCGGCGCAAGACCGGCGGGGCCTCCCGCGCCCGCTGGTCCCGCTCTCTGCCGCCGACCTCCTCGTCAACGCCCGAGGCGAGCCCGCGCTTGCACATGCCTTGGCGCACGAGATCCCCTCCGCCGACAGCATCGAGCTGCTCTGCGCCTTCGTCCGCTGGCACGGCCTGCGCGTGTTGATGGAGCCGCTCACGGCGCATTGCCGCGCCGGCAAGCGGCTGCGCATCATCACCACCGTCTATACGGGGTCTACCGAGCGCAAGGCCTTAGACTGGCTGGTGAGCCTCGGCGCCCAGGTGAAGGTGAGCTTCGATACGAAGTCCACCCGCCTGCATGCCAAGTCGTGGCTATTCCGCCGCGCCACGGGCTACTCCACGGCCTACATCGGCTCGTCGAACCTGTCGAAGAGCGCGCTGCTCGATGGCGTGGAGTGGAACGTGCGGCTCTCGGAGGTGGGGTCGCCGGACGTGCTGGCGAAGTTCGACGCCACGTTTGCGGGCTACTGGGCGAGCACGGAATACGAGGACTACACGGCGACGCTGGAGCAGACGACGCGCTTCGACCGAGCGATTGCGGCCGACCGCGACGACTCCCCCGACGCGCCGCTCACCTTCCTCGAGGTGGAGCCGTGGCCGCACCAGCGCGAGATTCTCGAAAAGCTGGACGCCGAGCGCAAACGGCACGGCCGCTGGAAGAATCTGGTGGTAGCCGCCACCGGCACCGGCAAGACGATCGTGGCGGCGCTGGACTACAAGCGTCTGCGCGACGAGGGGACTCTCGGATCCGAGCCGAGGCTGCTGTTCGTGGCGCACCGGCAGGAGATCCTAAGGCAAAGCCTCGGTGCCTTCCGGCAGGTGCTGCGCTTGGGCGACTTCGGGGAGCTCTACGTGGCCGGCGACGTGCCCTCCGAGTGGCGGCACGTCTTCGGGTCGGTGCAGTCGCTGAGCCAGATGAACCTGGAGCGTCTGCCGCCGGAGGCGTTCGACGTGGTGATCGTCGACGAGTTCCATCGCGCCGGCGCGCCCACCTACAAGGGCCTGCTCGGGCACCTGCGGCCGAAGGTGCTGCTCGGGCTCACTGCGACCCCGGAGCGTACCGACAGCGAGGACATCCTTCACTACTTCGACGGCCACATCGCCGCCGAGATGCGCCTGTGGGACGCGCTGGAGCGGAACCTCGTCTGCCCATTCCAGTACTTCGGCGTGCACGACAACTCAGACCTCCGCGCCGTGCGTTTCGCGCGCGGGCTGTACGACGTGGGCGAGTTGGACAAGCTCTATACCGGTAACGACGCCCGCGTAGCGCTGGTACTGAAGCAGCTTGAGGCCAAGCACCGCGACTTTCGCCGCATGCGGGCGCTCGGGTT
Source organism: Binatia bacterium (assembly GCA_046327915.1). Taxonomy (GTDB): domain Bacteria; phylum Desulfobacterota; class Binatia; order UBA12015; family UBA12015; genus VGTK01. The sequence goes on from JAXLXO010000013.1 coordinate 55,405, forward strand.
CTGCGTGAGCGTGGCGCACGCAGAGTTCATGGCCCGCCGCTTCACCGAAGCGGGCCTGCGATCGCTTGCCGTCTCTGCCGATACCAAGCACGGCGATCGCGCCGGCGCGCTCTCCAAGCTGCGCAAAGGCGAGGTGCGGGCTCTCTTCGCCGTAGACGTGTTCAACGAAGGCGTCGACCTGCCGGAAGTCGACACGCTGCTCTTCCTCCGGCCCACGGAAAGCGCGCTCGTCTTCCTGCGGCAGCTCGGCCGCGGACTACGCCGCTGGGAGGGCAAGGACTGCGTCACCGTACTCGACTTCATCGGCCATGCGCACCAGCGGTTCCGGTTCGACCTGCGCTACCGTGCCGTCACCGGCTCGACGCGCACGGAGGTGGAGAAGGAGATCGAACAGGACTTTCCGTTTCTGCCAGCCGGCTGCTCGATGCAGCTGGACCGCGTGGCCAGGGACATCGTGCTGCAGAACATTCGGTCGGCCATCCCGTCGCGCCGACCGGCGATGGTGCGCGAACTGCGGGGGCTGCTGGAGTCAGACCGCTTCCGCGGCCGCGTGCCGTCATTGCGGGAGTTCTTGGACGAAACCGGCCTGGAGTTGGGCGACGTCTACAAGTCCGGCTGCTGGTCCGGACTGCAGCGGGACGCTGGCGTATCCGTGCCTGCGCCCGGGCCGCACGAGCGAACGCTGGGTGGCGCCATCGAGCGCCTGCTCCACGTAGAGGACCCGCTGCGGATTGCCGCGTACAAGACTGCGCTGGCACCGCCTTCTGCAGGGGGGGTGAACGAGTCCGACCGGCTGCTGCTAGCCGGCCTGCACTTCGGGCTGATGGCGTCGGTGCGTGGGCTGGACACCCTGGAGTCGTCACTCGGCCTGCTCCAGCAGCATCCGGCGATCGTGCAGGAGCTGGGCGAGCTGCTGCCGCTGCTTGACGACCTCTCCGTCCACATCACCTACCCGCTGGATAAGGAGCTGCGCTGGAAGCACCGCATCCCGCTCTCAGTCCACGCCCGGCACACGATGCGCGACGTTCTGACGGCGTTCGGTATGCTCCGGGTCGATGGGTCGTCAGTCTACGAACAGAAGGGCATCTTCCGGGACGAGCGCACGAACAGCGACCTGTTTTTCGTGACGCTGGAGAAGAGCGAGCGCGACTACTCGCCGTCTACGCTCTACAAGGATTACGCGATCTCGCCCGCGGAGTTTCACTGGGAGTCGCAGTCGGGGACGTCGCAGCAGTCACCGACTGGGCAGCGCTACATCCGGCACCGGGAGCGGGGCGGCCACATCCTGCTGTTCGTGCGGCAGCGGCGGAAACAGGATGGCCGCACGGTGCCGTACACGTTCCTGGTCCCGTGCGACTACGTGTCGCACAGCGGTGACCGGCCGGTGGCCTTCGTCTGGCGCCTGCGACGGGCGATGCCGGCTGGGATGTTCAGGGAGGCTAAGGTTGCGGTCGGTTAACCGGCTCCTCGTCCACAGTAAGCGAAGTAGGCAGCCGGCCGTACTTTGCCGGCGCTGGGCAGAGTCCGTAGGCGCGACGTCCGCTAACCTCGCGCCATGTGAAATCGGCCGTTTGCAGTTCCTGTCCGCCGCCTACGCCGGGACCCGCACCGCCGGCGCAAGACGCAGGCGTCTCGCGCGGCGGGCGAACCGACGGTCGTCGAAGGTCAGCAGCTCTTCGCACGGCGAGCTCGCACGAAGGTGCAGCGCATCGGCGAAGTCCAGCGAACGCACATGGTCGGCGAGCGCGGCGAGAACGATCGCGCGCGCCTCGATCGTCACGTGCGGCAAGCCCGCGAGATGCTCGATGATGCGGGCGAAATCTCTCGCAGCGAACCCGTAGAAGGCCCTGAGAACCCACTCGAGCTCCAGCACGACGGTCACGGGGACGAAGATCGCGGCGGACGACTCGAAGACCATGCGCGCGATCGGTCGCTGACGTGCGGCCTCCGGGTCCGACGGGTCGTCGACGTAGAATCTCGCGACGACGTTCGTGTCGACCGCGATCACCGCCGTGCCGCCTTCCGCATCGCGACTGCCGGGTCGAAGTCCGAAAGCCGCCGCTGGCCGCGGATGGGTGCGGCTTTGAGCATCCCGTATCCCTCGTCGATACGGGTCGGCGGGACCGCACCTTCGACCGTGACACGGATCGTGTCTCCCTCGCGCTCGAACTCGAGCTGCGTGCCGGGCTTGATCCCGAGACTCCTGCGGAGCGCCGCCGGGATCACAACCTGACCCTTCTCCGAGACGGTGACGGTAGCCATGTGCTTGTCTTACCATGTAAGACGGCTCTCCGTCGACGCCGACCGTGAGGGAGAAGGCGGGCCCGTCGGCGTGTCTCGCAGGGGAGCCCCGGACGGGCGCCGTTGCAGGCGCCCGCCCGGGGAGGACGTCCGGGCGGGGGAGCGGCGGAGGACGCCGACGCCCGGACGGTCGAGCGAGCTACTCGATTCGCACCGTCAAGCTCACGACCGGGTCGTAGTAGAGGTAGAAGCGGCCGTGGATCTGGTACTCGCCGGGTGCAACGGCAGCGCCGGCGTCGTCCTTCAGGTCCCAGAAGGCGCGCACCTGGTACTTGAGCACCTCGCCGCCGCCGTCGGCGGGCGCCGGAGCGAACGCCTCGCCGCAGCCCTCCTCGCGGATGGTGCGGACCTTGCGGTCGCCCTCGAACACGTACAGATCGAGGCACGGATCGAAGATGCCGCCCGGTGACGTCGTCTCGGTCACGGTGAAGCGCAGCGCCGCGACACCCGGCTGCACGTAGGTCGCGCAGTCGGTCTCGAGCAACACGCGGTTGAAGCCGTCGCTCCACGTGCCGCGATTGACGTTCGCCGGATCGCAGTAGTCGAGCTCGCTGGTCTCGAAGACCTCGAGCGTCACGCGGTCGCTCGCGATGCCGTCGAGCTCCGCCCACACCTCGACGTTGCCGGCGCCGACGCCGGTGAGCACGCCCGGCGCGTCGAAGCGCGCGACCGACGCATCGCTCGTGCGCCACGTTGCGTCCTTCGTGACGTCGCGTCCGAAGCCGATGTCGTAGCTGCCGCTGGCGGTGAAGAAGCGCTGGTCGTTCCTGGCCACGACGCGGTCGCCGGACTGCCAGATCCAGACCGACTGCAGCGTCGCGCTCGCGACGACGGTGACGTGCGCCGGTTCGCTGGTGATGCCGTCGAAGCTCGCGGTGACGTCCGACTCGCCGGCAGCCGCCGCGGTCAGCGTGCCGTCGCCCGCGACCTGCACGACGGACGCATTCGAGCTCCGCCACGTCGCGCGATCCGTCAAGTCGCGCCAGGCGCCGGTGTCGTACTCGCCGTTTGCGGCCAGCGGCAGCGTGTCGCCGAGCAGCACGGTGAGCTGGAAGCCGGTGCAGCCGAGGCACGGCACGTCGTCCTGCGCGCGCGCCGTGCCACCGTCCTCGGCGCCCGGTACCGGCGGCTGCACGCCGCCGCCGTCGCTCGTGTAGATCACGATCGACACCAGCGTCGGCTCGGTCACGACGCGCACCTCGGTCGGATCGCTGCGGACGTCGCCGAGGCTCGCCGTGATCGTACCCGAGCCGGCGGCGCGTCCGGTGAAGGTTGCGTTCGCCACGTCGCCGATCCCTGCGGGCGCGACGGTCCACGTGACCTCGCTGCTGAGGTCCTGGAAGTCGCCGTCCGCGTACTCGCCGACCGCGACGAACAGGATCTGGCCGCCGATCTCGACCACCTGCCGGCAGGTCGGCGCCCACACGCCGTCGGTCGGCGGCGGCAGCGGACCCGGGCGCGGCGCGTCGTCCCCTTCGCCGACGCCGACCGGGTAGTAGCAGGATCCGTTCTGGATCTGGATGCGCACCAGCGCCGCGCGCTCCACGACGTGCAGCGTGGCCGGCGTGCTGCCGAGATCGCCGATGCGCGCCTGGATCTCCGCGTCGCCGGCGGCGTGTGCCGTCAAGCGCCCGAACGCGTCGACGCTCGCGACGCTCTCGTTCGAGCTCCGCCACGCGGCGACGCCGCTCACGTCGAGCGCGCTGCCGTCGTCGAGCGTCAGCACGGCCTGCACGTACGCGTCGGCGCCGACGCGCACGGTGTCGGGAACGTACGCGGCGAGCGTGTCGATCTGTGCCACGACGCACGCCCCGACCTCGGCCACGACCTCGCACGTGTCGAAGCGTCCGTCGCTGTCGGTGTCGCGCAGCACGCGCACGCCGTCACCGAGCTCGACGATGCGTCCGTCCTCGACCACGACCAGCGCGCCCGACGGGCCGACGATCTGCTCGCTGTCCTTGCCGTCGCGCACGAAGCTCGAGTGCACGCGCGCGCTGCCCCACATCAGCTCGGCGACGACCGACGCGCCGCCGTCGTCGCCGACGCCGAACGGCAGCGACGCGGCGACGAGGTCGCCCGCCAGCGTGCGCGTCACGTCGAGCACGTGACGTCCGGGCGGCAAGCCTTCGATCGTGAACGTGCCGTCGTCGTTGGTGGTGCCCGCGAAGCTCGCGTCGGCGACCATCCAGTCGGCGTGCGCGAGGGCCGCGGTGCCGGACGTCGGCTCGCCGGCGAATTCCGCCGGTGCGATGCCGAGTGCGTTCGGGTCGCGGCGCGCCACGTCGGCGTGCACCACGACGATGCCGGCGACGCTCGCCGGCGAGCCGTTCGGCCCGGAACCGCTGCCACCCCCGCCGCCGCAGGCCGCGGCCAGGATTGCCGTTCCGAGTCCGAGGAGTCCCGTCTTCAAGCCATGCTTCCCCACGAGCTGGCCCTCCCTTCGGGTCCGGCTTCTAAACAAGAGTTGTTAGTTTGGCAAGCGGAAAGAGTTTTGGTAGGAAACGGGCGCGATGGCGACGACGGCTCCGACGCGGAAGGGAATCCGCGACGTGTTCTACGAGACCCGCGTTCTCGCGGGCCGCGACTACACGCTGAAGCGCTTCGCCGAGGAGGTCCTCGGCGCGAGCATCGACCCGGTGATGCTGGGCTACATCGAGAAGGGGAAGCGCTTCCCGAGCGAGCCGCTGGTGCGCCGGCTCGCCGCGTTCCGCAAGCAGGAGCCGCGCGAGCTGCTCGCGATCCTGTGGCGCGACCGCATGCTGCACGCCTTCGGCAAGGAGCTGCGCCGCGTGCTGCACGCGCCTTCGGCACTCGGCCACGTCGACGACATCGAGCTCGCGCTGCTCGCGAGCCAGGCGATCGCCGCACTGCCGGACGACGAGAGCGCGGTCACGCTCGCGCGCTGGCGGAAAGAGGTGAAGGCGAGTGCGGCCGGCGAGGTCGACGCGAAGGCGCTCGCGAAGATCGAGGAGCTGCTCGTGCAGCGCAACATCGTCGCGGTCGAGCGCGGCAAGGTGCGACGCCTCGGCCGCCACTTCGTCGCGACCGACACCGAGGAGCGCCAGACCCTCGCGCTCGAGTTCTGCGCGCTGTTCGCGAAGGGCCTGCTCGACAAGCTCGCGCTCGCCGAGCAGCCGACCGGAACCTACATGCGCAACCACTTCCTCAACATCGACCGCAGCCGCCTCGACGAGTTCCAGGCGCGCCTCGATGCGGAGATGCGCAAGCTCGCCGAGGAGTACGCGGCCGATGCCTCCGCGGAGACGAGCTTCCTGAACGTCCTCGTGACGTCGACGGTGCTGTGATGGGGCGAACGATGGGCGTGCGTCGGCTGGTCTCGTTGTTCTTGACGGTGCTGCTCGCCGCCTGCGGCGGCAGCGGCTCGAGCGGATTCGACGTGACGCCGGGCGGGCTCGAGGCGCCGCTCATCGAGCGCGCGATCGCGGAGAACCGCTGCGTCGAGGGGGACGGGCTGGTCATCTGTCCGTCTGGTGTCGCGGCTCCCGACGGCGGCATGAACACGCCGGACCCGAGCGGGCCGGGTGTCGAGGCCGACTTCGCGTTCGCGGTCGAGTGCAACCCGGGTGAGCTCTGCACGCTCTCGCTGGACCTCACGACCGCATCGCTGCCGCCCGGCGCGGAGGTGCGCGTCGCGGTTCGCCCGACCGACGGCGACGTCTGGCACGTGGGCGAGCCGATCGGGATCGCGCCCACGACGGACGGCGGGTCCACGGTCACGCCCGTCACCGTCGAGCTTCCCGGCGTGACCCGGCCCGACGGCGAGGTGCAGGTGGCGGTGCTGGTCTTCGTCCCGCCGCTCGGCGCCGTCCCGTCGGAGGTCCAGGAGCTGCGCGAGACCGGCGCGAGCTACGCGTTCGTCGTCGCGCCGTTCTCGCTCATTCCGGGCGCTTCGTTCTGAGAGGAGCCGGCTTCCGCGGCAGGTGGCGCAGTCCCATCCACGCGAGTGCCGCGATGTGGCTCGCGACCGCCTCCGCAGCCGGCGGCTTGCGCGCCTCGGTCCACCACTGTCCGACGAAGGCGACCATCCCGACCAGCGCGTGCGCGTAGATCGGCGCGGCCTTGGCGTCGTATCCCGCGGTGCGGAAGATCTCCGAGAAGATGCCGCCGACGCGATCCGCGAGGTCGTACATCAGCGCGGGCATCTCGCCGCCGCGCTTCGACGGCGGGGCGTCGCGCAGCAGGACCGCGAAGCCGTCGGGACGCTCCTTCACGTAGGTCATGAACGCGAGTGCGGCTCCGTCGAGACGCTCGCGCGGCGTGCCGCTGCGCACCGCGCTCTCGATGCTCGCGACGATGTGCTCGACCTCGCGGTCGACGATCACCGCGTAGAGACCTTCCTTGCCGCCGAAGTGCTCGTAGACGATCGGCTTCGAGACCTTCGCGCGGTCCGCGATCTCCTCGACCGAAGCGGCCTCGTAGCCGCGCTCGGCGAATACGCGGCGTCCGATCTCGACGAGCTGGGCCCGCCGCGCCGCAGCGGGCAGGCGGCCGGGTCTGGGGCGCGCGGCAGACATTTGACTCGGATATTACGCTACCGTAAGTTACGCAACGGTAACCACGGGAGCGCGCGTCAGCGCCGCGGAAGGTCCTGCTTCCGCCATTCGAGCCCCGGAAAGACGTTTCACGATGCAAATTGCCGAGACCGCGAGCCCCTTCGGGCTCCACGCGGCCGACGAGCGGGCGCCCGAAACCGGCCCGGCGGCGCCGCAGCCCACGCTGCGCAGCCGCCTGACCGGCGCTGCGGACCTGCTCGCCTGGCCGCTCCGCCTGTCGCACTACCTGGAGCTCCTGAATCCGCTCTGGTCCACGCACACGACCTGGGCGCGCGTCGTCGAGGTGATCGACGAGGCGCCCGACGCGCGGACCCTGGTCCTGCGGCCGGGGCGCGGCTTCGCCGAGCACCGCGCGGGACAGTACGTGCCGGTCACGGTGACGATCGACGGCCGCCGTCACGTGCGCACGTACTCGATCAGCAGCGCGCCCGGACGCGCGCCGCGCGCCGGCTGCATCGCGATCACCGTCAAGCACGTGCCGGGCGGCCGGGTGTCGGAGCACCTCGTGCGCCGGGTCGCGCGCGGAGAGTACGTGGCGCTCGGAGCGCCGCTGGGCGACTTCGTCCTGCCGGACGCGTCGCGTCCGCGCCTGCTGCTCCTCACCGCGGGCAGCGGCGTCACGCCGGTGCGCGCGATGCTGCAGGAGCTCGCGGCGAGCGCGCGGCTCGTCGACGTCGTGCACCTGCACTGGGCGCCGCGTCCGGCCGACGTGATCTTCACCCGCGAGCTGCAGGATCTGGTCGCCGGACATCCCGGCTACCGGCTTCAGCTGCTGACGACGCGTGATGGCGCGGCGGTGAGCTCGAACGCGACGCACTTCACGGAAGCGCTTCTCGAGGAGCGCTGCCCCGACTGGCGCGCGCGCGACGCGTTCGCGTGCGGTCCACGCGCGCTGCTCGACGCGGCGGCGAAGCACTGGATCGCGAGCGGCCTCGGCGAGCGGCTGCGCATCGAGCGCTTCCAGCCCGTGCTCGCGCCGGCGACCGGCGATGTCGCAGGCGGACGCGTCTGCCTGCGCCGCAGCGGCGTGACCATCGACGCCGCGGCGGGGCAGAGCCTGCTGCACGCGGCGGAAGCGGCCGGGCTCGCGCCGGCGCACGGCTGCCGCATGGGAATCTGTCACACCTGCACCGTGACGCTGCGGTCGGGGCGCGTGCGCGATCTGCGCGACGGCCGCATCACCGACGAGCCCGGCGCGCGCGTGCAGATCTGCGTCTCCGCTGCGGCGGGAGAGTGCGAGGTGGAGCTGTGAGTGCCGCGGCCGTTCTTCCCCGTTCGTTTCGTGCCGAGCGCGTCGCCGAGTCCGGTCCGCTGTCGCATCTCGACGTCGACGAGCTGCAGCGCTTCGGCGCCGAGCTGGACGAGATCCGCGACGAGGTCCTGAAGGACCGCGGCGCGCGCGACCGGCGCTACATCCTGCGCCTGATCCGCACGCAGCGCTCGCTCGCGCTCGGATCGCGGGCGACGATGCTCGCCGCGTGCGCGTTTCACCCGTGGCTCGCGCTGCCGTGGGCGAGCTTCCCGGTGTTCGCAGCGCTGCTCGTGCTCGGCACGCTCGGGCTCGCGGTCGCGAAGATTCTCGAGAACATGGAGATCGGCCACAACATCCTGCACGCGCAGTGGGACTGGATGGGCGATCCGGAGATCCGCTCGGACCGCTGGGAGTGGGACATCGTCTGTCCGTCGTCGCAGTGGCGGCATTCGCACAACGTCGTGCACCACACCTGGACCAACGTCATGGGCCGCGACCGCGACATCGGCTACGGCATGCTGCGCGTCACCGAGCGCCAGCGCTGGAGCCCGTTCTACGCGATCCAGCCGCTTTCGTTCCTGCTGATGATGTCGTTCTTCGAGTGGTTCATCGCGCTGCACGACATCGAGGTCGCGCACGTGTGGACGGGCAAGCGCAGCTGGGACGACGCGCGGCCGCTGGTGCGCGACGGGCTGCGCAAGGTCGGCCGCCAGGTGCTGAAGGACTACGTGCTCTGGCCGCTGCTCGCAGGACCGTTCTTCCTCTGGGTGCTCGGCGCGAACTTCGTCGCCAACGTGTTGCGCAACATGTGGACGTTCATGATCATCTTCTGCGGCCACTTCCCGGCCGACGTGCACCACTTCGCGAAGAACTCGGTCAAGAGCGAGACGCGCGCGCACTGGTACGCGCGGCAGATGCTCGGCTCGTGCAACATCGACGGTGGCCCGCTGTTCCACGTGATGAGCGGCAACCTGAGCCACCAGATCGAGCACCACCTGTTCCCCGACCTGCCGAGCAACCGCTATCCGGAGATCGCGCCGCGCGTGCGCGCGATCGCGGCGCGCTACGGGATCGACTACAACACCGGCTCGCTGCGACGGCAGTTCGGGACGACGGTGGTGAAGATCCTGCGCTTGTCGTTGCCGTGGGGCGACGGCCGCCAGCGGCGGGCCGTCACAGCAGCCTGAACCGTCGCGCCTCGAGCAGATCCGCGGCCGGGTAGAAGGTCTCGCGCCACACGACGCCGCCGCGTCGCCACGCGAGCCACGCGGCGCGCAGCAGGGCGCTCGCGACCAGGGTCCAGCCGACCGGCCACGCGAGAGCGGGCACGATGCGGCCGGTGTTGCGTGCAGCAGCGGCGACGGTGCAAGCGGTCGCCAGCGCGGTTGCGCCGAGGCCGCACGCGGCGAGCCACGGCGTGCCGGTGGCGAGTCCGGCCGCGAGGGCGACGAGCGGCGACAGCTCGACGCAGCCGGCGAGCCCGATCAGCAGCGCGACGACGGCGAACGGTACGCCGATGAGCGAGCCGGCGTTCTTCTCGATCCCGCGACGGAAGTCGGAGAGCGAGTCGTAGATGCTCACGCGTGCGCTGCCCCGTCCGTTCATCAGCTCGCAGCGCGCGCCCGACTGCTTCATCATCAGGCCCAGCGCCATGTCGTCGGCGGTCTCCATCCGGAGCCACTCGAAGCCCGGTGTCCGTTCGTACGCGCTGCGGCGCAGGAGCATGAACGCACCGCTGCCCGCGGCCGTGGTGGAGCGCGGGTCGCGCACGGCCTTCGGGCTCACCAGCATCGAGAAGCACCGCGTGAAGACCGCCCACAGGACGTCGACGACGAAGCTGCGGCTGCGGAACTCGGGGACCAGCGCGAGAAAGTCGAGGCCGTCGGCCTCGCACGCAGCGACCGCGCGGCGCAGCGTGTCGGGCGCGAACTCGATGTCGGCGTCGCTGACCAGCAGCCAGTCGCCGGTCGCCACGGCGGCGCCCTGCGCGAGTGCGTGCACCTTCCCGAGCCAGCGGGCCGGCAGGCTGTCGACGCGGATCGTCCGGAGGCGCGCGTCCCGCGCGGACATCGTCGCGAGCAGCGCAGCGGTGCCGTCGGAGGAGCGGTCGTCGATCACGACGACCTCGAGGTCGGGGTAGTCCTCGGCGAGGCGCGTGCCGAGCGCGTGCGGCAGCTCGTCGGCCTGGTTGCGCGACGGCACGATCGCGGAGACGCGCGGCCACGCGGGCGGCTCGGCCGGGTTCAGGTCGGCCAGCGTGCGCAACTCGGCGAGGTGCGCGAAGACCAGCGCCGCCTGCGCGAGCCACACGGCGCAGAGCATGCCGAGCGCGATCGACCATCCCGTCACGACGATCTCCCCCGCAGGTGATCGGCGCGCGGGCCGCAGACCTGAAGGCGGGCTTCAGGCGACGATCGGTACGCCGTGCGTCGTGTCGTCGGTGAGGATCTCGAACGCGGCGCGTCGGCTGCTCTCGAGGAGGGTCGTCGTGCCGGTGGTCTTGTCGGTGAACGACATCACGCAGGACGCGAGCTTGCTGTTGAGGCAATGCTTGACGCCGCCCGGCGGGTTGTCGTAGCGCAGCCCGACGAAGCTCTCGCGTGGCGCGCTGATCCGTCCCTCCACCGTGTGGCCCGGGCTGTCCGAGCGGAACGTCCAGTCGAAGCACGAGAAGCGGCCGCGCGCGCGCAGCGACTGCAGGAGTCCGTTCAAAGCGACGTCGCGTCCGCCGTGGCGCAGCACGAGCAGCGTCATGAACGGCGTCCACAGCGGGCCGATCTTCAGTCGCGCGGTCGCGATCTCGAGGAAGGTCTGCGGCGCGTCGTCGAAGCCCGCGACCTGTCCCCACGCGTAGTGGTCGGTGTGACGCGAGCCCCAGTTGTGGTTCTGGCTGCCGACCCAGTCGAAGATCGGGTAGGGGTGCCCGTCGACGTTGATCGTGCCGCGGAACGTCGCGAGCGGCAGCGGTACCAGCGTCTTCGCGCGCGGCAGGCGCGCCGCGTACATCTCGAGCGGCAGCGCGAACAGCGGCTCGGCATTGCCGGTGAACGTGAGGTCCCACGCGATCGTGTGCCCGCCGCTCGCCGCGGCGCCGACGATGCGTCCGGGCTCGAGCCGCGCGTCGGCGACGTACGCGCCGAGCCCGTCGCGGCGGAAGTCGCACGACGCGATCGGGACTTCCGTCTTCGCCGCGGTGTGCGTGCCGCGCTTGCCGTCGAACATGACCGCCCACAGCTCGCCGCGCGCGTCCTCGGGGCGGCCGTCTGGCGAGAAGATCGTGTAGCGGATCCAGAACGCCTGCGGCTGAGTCGGGTGGTTCGCGCGGACGAAGAAGCTCTCGTAGTGACCGGCGCGCTGACCCGGCTGGTAGCGCGTGTCGTTCGCGTGCTTGCGCGCCTCGGCGAGAACGGCCGCCATCGTCGTCAGCGCGGGTAGTCGGGCCGAGCCTGCACGCCGATCGCCTGCGCGCGATGGCGCTCGACGTGCGCGGCGGCGAACAGCAGCCACTGCATTCCGTCGAGCACGCCGAACACCGGGTGGCGCACGCCGACGGTGCGGAGGTCGAGCGACGTGTCGCGCGCCCAGGTGACGATCGCGTCGACGCTCGCCGTCAATCTGCGGGTGGCTTCGTCCGGATCGGTCCACGTGCCGGTGGGAGTCGCGACGTTCGGCGGCTCGTCACCGCGGTAGAAGAGGTACGGGATCTCGACGTCGAGCACGCCGGTCGCGCCGCGCTCGATCGGGTTCGCGGCGAGCGGGCCACACAGCAGGCGCGCGATGTTGTCGCAGCTGATCGCGACGTGCTCGGTGATCTGCGACGGCGACCAGCCGCCTGACGGTGCCGACTGCCACTGCGTGGGGCCCACGCGAACCGTACGCAGGAACCGGTCGGCTGCGGCGTACAGGTCGGCGACGGCGCGCTCCTTCTCGTGCATGTGCCCCCATCCAACGTTCGGGGTTCGCGCGCAAGGTGTCCGGCCCCGCCGATCGCCGGCCCCGGCCTCGACGGGCCTCCCGCGCCCTGCCGGCAGCAAGGTGATCCGAGGGTGGGGATCAGAAGTTGATTGACAGCCGCCGCACGCGCCACCTACCGTACCTCCGTCCGCGCATGGCGACCTCCGGTGCGTCGTCGCTCCGTCCGGACCACCGACACCGCCACCGAGAACGAGGCCCCCGATGAAGGCACGCTCGCGACCCACTTGCCGACCGCTTCGGACCGGCCGCGTGCTGCTGCGGGCCGCCCTGATCGGGCTCCTCGCCACGGCGGTCGCTCCCGCCGCATCCGCCCGGGCGCAGACGCTGTCGTTCGGCCCGCAGCCGATCGTCGGTCCGGGCGACGTCGCGCTCTTCAGCGGCAGCGTCGCCGGTGTCCCGGCGGGACAGGAGTCCGACTACCGCGTGTACGTGCAGGGCGTCGCCGGCACGTTGCAGGCGTCGGGGGCGGGCTTCACGTTCCAGATCGAGGTCCCCGTCGGTCCGGATCCCGGTGCCGGGTTCGACAGCGGCTTCCCGTACGAGGCGTTCTACCTCGAGCCGAACCGCGTGGTGCTGCCGATCGTCGCCGAGCTGTACCGGATCTCGACGGACACGGTGGTCGACCGCTTCAAGGGCTTCGTGCGCGACCTCCGGCTCGACGGAGGGACGAACTTCGCGGCGCTCGCGCTCCTGCGCGAGCGGCTCGCGGCGCAGATCACCTCGCGCGGCGTCGACCGGCTCGAGCCGACGCTGCTCTCGGCGCTCCCGCACCCGAGCCGCGCCGCGTTCAACGCGCGGCTCGACGCGCTGTACACGGCGCGCCATCAGGAGCTCGAGACGCCGACCGGCTTCTTCGGCGCGGACAAGGTCTGCCTGCCGCTGGAGGACGTCGAGGATCTGTTCGCCGGCACGGAGACCTTCACCAACCTGAAGATCCTCGCCGGCGCGCAGTACCTCGCCTACCAGGTGGCGAAGTCGCAGGGGCTGCCGGGCGCGCCGTTCTGCGTCAAGGACAAGAGCTTCGCCAAGGCGAAACACTGGGAGGTCTGCGTCGGGCGTCTCGAGGGGGATCTGACGTCGGTCGCCGTGAAGGGCCCGCCGACCCGGGTGGGGCTCGAGCCGACGAGCGCGGGGCTCGACCTCGCGGTCACCTTCGGCAAGGTGGAGCAGCGGGTGGACGTCAAGCTGCGCGACGTGTCGATCCGCTGGCGCGACAACCCGTTTTGCCTGACGACGCGCCCGGCGGGCAGCATCGCCGACGACGTCCTCGTCGAGGACGCCCCGCGCGCGGCCTGGGCGACCTGCGCCGGCACCAACGCGATCGCGAAGAAGGTCCGCAGCGAGGACCCGTTCCCGCTGACGCTCTCGCCCGATCAGCAGAGCCGCGAGCTGTTCCGCACGCGCGACGGAGGCGCGGCGAGCTTCTCGGTGCCGGAGGGATCGCGCACGCCACGCGGCGGGGTCGGCACCTGTGCGCAGCCGTTCGTCAACTGGGCAGTCGAGGATCTGCTCGGCGAGTACTACGAGCCGCTAGAGACCGCGTTCCGCGCGGCGTGGTTCGAGGGCACGCCGTCGAGCCCGTTCGCGATCGCGACCGATCTGCTGCTGAGCCCGCTCGAGCAGGGCACCTTCGACGAGGAGCTGGACCATGAGATCGTCACCGACGTGACCTCGGTCGGCGGGCTCGTCGTCGGCGCGGGCGAGCCGGTGGACGGCCTCTGGCTGCGTGCGAGCACCGACGCGCGCGTCAGGGACGATGCGGCGGTCGTTCCGCCGCCGGCGATCTTCGTGCTGCCGCCGGCCGGGGTGCCGCTCTGGTCGGACGACGGCCTCTCGGAGCACCTCGTGCCGGTACCGTTCGACATCGCGTTCTCGACGACCACGGGTGCGCTGAACCAGGTGCTGCGCGAGCTGTCGGCGACCGAGCGCATGCGCTTCACCATCCCGCCCGGGATCGGCGGCGTGACGTTCGGACAGGTGCTCGCCACGGTCGACCCGACGGCGCTCGCGGCGCTCGCGAGCCCGACCGTCGAGTGGCGCGTGTCACCGCAGGTGGCGCCGTTCACCTGGATGCTCGACGACCCGCAGGGGCCGTTTCTGCCCGGCCGCGTCCCGATCGCGTACCATCTCGTCAACCTCGTGATCGAAGGCGTCGAGCCAGGAGTGGGCGACGCACCCGACACGCCGCTCCTGCAGCTCCTCGTCGACGTCCACGACCCGAGCCTCGGGCTCGAGCTGTCGGAGACGGTCGGCGACGAGTTCCTCGTGCCGTCGCTGTCGCAGCCGCTGCTGGTCGCGACCGTCGGGCGCAACGACCTCGGCACGTGCCCGATGGCCGTACACGACAAGGACGGCACGACGAGCTGCGAGCGCCAGCTCGAGACGGTCGCGAGCCTCGCCCTGCGACCGCTCGTGCTCGGGATGATGGAGGACCTGCTGTCGGGCTACCCGGCGCCGAGCTTCTTCGATGCGCGCGGCGAGGCGCTCGCACCGTTCCAGGTCGAGCACGTCGACGTGCACCAGCAGGACAACCGCATCACGCTGTACGGCAACTTCCCGTCGTAGTGCAGTCGAAGCTCAGTTCGCGCCGCCGCGGACGGCGCGGACGGCGTACGAGCCTGGCTTGCTGGCTGCGCTGTGGAAGCCGACCTGGAAATCCACGACCCAGGCCAACGCCGGATCGTCCTTGAGAGTGGTCGACGACCAATAATCGAGGTTGCGCGTGCAGCTGCAGGCCGGGAGGCTGCAGCCCGAGGAACAATCGGTGTGGAACGGGGCCGAAACCGCCGGGTTCGCGTTCTCCAGGTTGAGGAGCGTCTGAAGCTCGAAGAGGTTCGGCAGCCGCCAGTCGCAGAACCCGGCGAAGCACTCGATGTTCAGGTCCTCGATCTTCCCGAACGCCAGTCCCCAGGTGTAGGTGTTGTCCTGGTCGTGGATCGAGCCGTCGTCGGACAGCTTCTCCCACGTGAGCGCGGTGCGCAGGTCACGGATCGTCTCGCCGTCGTCGCGGTAGGCACGCGGCTCTCCCCGGCGTAGCGCGCCGTCCTGGACGGTTCCGGTGCAGGAGATCTCCGTTCCGACATTGTCCCAGCACGTGGTCTGGCCGGTCTCGAGCGGCCTGCTTCGCCGCGCGCCGGCGTCGGCGTCGTGGGCGAGGGCGGTCAGGAGGATTACCGCGGCGAGGGGGGCGAGCATCGGGAGTCGGATCATCGGGTCCATCCTTCCGTGGCCGAGGGGGCGGTGGGGACACTCCGCGACAGCGACATTGCCCCAGCTTCCCGCCGCAGGGAAACCGCGCAAGCTGTTTTTTTCGCTCGCTGCCAGCTGGCGAGCGACGTCAAGCCAGAGATCTGAGGCCGAGTCCGTGCGACCAGCGGGATCCGGGATCTCGCTGAAGCAGCATCGGCCGGCGACCATGGAGGCGCGCCGCGCAGCCGACCGCCGCGTTGAATCCCGGCCACCGGCACCGGCCCACCCGCGAAGCCGAAGGCGAGCCGGGGGAGTGTCTCCGTCACGGCTCCGCCGTGGCGGAGAGAGGGGGAGAGAGTCCCTCTTTTTCAAAGAAACCCGAGCTGCTTGTCCATCGCCTCGGCGTCGTAGTTCTCGAACTCCAGGATGCCGAGCCGGTCGAACGCTTCGCGCACACGCGGCGTCAGCATGCCGAGCTTCTTCAGGTTGGGCACGATGCGCGCGAACAGCATGCGGCGGAAGAGCTGCAGGGCAGGGGACTCGAGCACGTGCCTGCGGACGTCGTCGGCGTTCCAGCCCATGAGGTCGGCGATGTCGCTGCCGATCAGGCGGTCGCGCATCAGCTCGCACGCGTAGATGACGAAGTCCTCGCGGTCGCGACGCTCGTTCGCAGGCAGGTCGTCGTACCAGCCGCGCAGCGACAGCACGCCGAACGCGACGTGCCGCGACTCGTCCTTCATCACGTACTTCAGCAGGTCCTTGAGCAGAGGCTCCTGCGCGATCTGGTACAGGTTGCCGAACGCCGCCATCGCGAGGCCCTCGATGATGATCTGCATGCCGAGGTACTTGAAGTCCCAGCGGCTGTCGCTGATCGTCGCGTCGAGCAGCTCGCGCAGGCTCGCGTTGATCGGCCACTCCCACTCGAGCTTGTCGTTCAGGTAGCGGGCGAAGACCTCGACGTGGCGCGCCTCGTCGACGGTCTGCGTGCCGGCGTAGTACTTGGCGTCCATCCACGGCACGCCGCCGACGAGCTGCGACGCCACGATCAACGCGCCCTGCTCGCCGTGCAGGAACTGCGACAGCTGCAGCGCGACCTGGCCGTGGCGCAGCCGGATCTTCTGCTTCTCGTCGAGCTTGCGGTACGGCTCGTACTCGTGGAGCGGGTTCAGCTCCTCGGGCAGGATGCCGCGCTCGGGATCGACGTCCGTGTCCCACGCGAGCTGCGTCGAGCCGTTCCACTGCTCGCGCTTCGCCTTCTCGTAGAGGTCGCGCAGGGCCTGCTTCGAGACGCCGTAGTTCCAGACGTAGTGCGTGTCGAACTTCGCGAGGATCGTCTCGATCCCGCCCTGCGCCTGCTGCTCGGCGAGCGCCGCTGCGCCGTTGCTCATCGCGTCCCTCCGGGGTTGTCGGGCCAGACCTCAGGCCCGCGCCGAAGTATCCCCTCGATCGCACCCGAGTCAAGACGAATCCGAAATCGATTTCGGATTTCGCCCGTGGTAGCTGCGACCGCATGCCGCTGCGTGCCCGAGCCCGGAAGCTGCGCCCCGTGAAGCGCGTGGTGCGCACCCCGCAGCAGGCCCGGAGCCGCGAGACGCGGGAGCGCGTCGTCGCGGCCGCGATCGCCGCGTTCGAGGAGCACGGCTACGACGACACCAACACCGCCGCGATCGCGCGCCGCGCCGGCATCGCCGTCGGGACGCTGTACGGCTACTTCCCCGACAAGCGGAAGCTGATGCTCGAGATCCTCGACGGCACCGTGCGCGAGATGGCGGACATGGTCGTCGAGGCGCTCGATCCGTCGCGCTGGGCGACCGGGAAGCCGCGCGACCACGTGCGCTTCGCGATCGAGGCGGTGGTCGGCTCGCGCCGCATCAGCCCCGGGCTGCAGCGCATCCTCTGGGAGCGGCACCTGCGTGACCCCGAGTTCCGCGACGCCAACATGGCGATCGAGAGCCGCATGCTCGCGGCGCTCGAAGCGCTGTTCTCGGTGCTGCGCGAGCGCCGCGTGCTGCGCGACGTCGACGCGCACGCGGCGGCCTACGTGGTGCACGCGTCGGTGGAGTGGATCGCGACGCGGCTCGTGCTCGGCGAGGCGGACGTCGTGCGCGAGGACGTGGTGGAGGCGGCGACCGACATGATCGCGCGCTTCCTGCTCTGCGATTGACGGGACGCGCGGGTCAGCGCGGATCGGGCTCCGAGTCCTCGTCCTGCGACAAACGCCCCAGGTAGTCGGTCAGCTCGTCGAGATCGAGGACGAGATCGGGGCAGCCCGGCACGTCGCGGATCACCCCCGCGCTCGCCACGAGAGCGGTCGTGTACGCTCCGGCTTCGTCGCGGCGCAGGATCTCGAGCCGGAGCGGCTCCGGATCGACCAGCCAGTACCAGCTGATGCCGAAGGCCGCGTACTCGGCGCTCTTCTCGACCCGATCCCTGCGCCGGTTGCGCGGCCCGGGGGAGACGATCTCGACCGCGATCTCCGGCGGCACGCGAACGAGCCCGCGTCGCGGCGGCATGCGCCCGGGGACGAACACGGTGATGTCAGGCTTGCGACCGCGATTGCTCGCGACGGCGAACTTCGCGTCCGACGCGCCCGCGACGCCACCGCGTGCCTGTACCCAGGCGACGAGCTGACGAAGCAGCCAGCCCACGATGACCTCGTGCAGGAACTCCGGCACCTCCTCCTCCACCAGCCAGCCATCGACGAACTCGCCTTCCTCGTCATCGGGAAGGTTCGCCCACTCGTCGAGGGTCATGCGTCTGAGGAGGGGGTCGGACGCGTGCGGCACTGCGCGCATGGTCCGGACGCTACCACCACCGCACGGTCCGGGCGATGCGTCGCGAAGCAAATTCGCGCGACGCATCGCCCGGTGCGCTGGAGCCGGAGACTCAGCTGCCCGCGAGCAGCGAGCGCGCGATCTGCGACGTCTGGATCTCGTCGGTACCGGCGTAGATCTGCAGCACCTTCGCGTCACGGCAGAGCTGCTCGACCTGGTACTCGGCCATGTAGCCGTTGCCGCCGAAGAGCTGCACCGCTTCGAGCGCGACCTCCATCGCGGCCTGCGCGGTGTACAGCTTGCACGCCGACGCTTCCGCGAAGGTCATCGGCTTCTTCTTCGCCGACATCTCGATCTGGCGGAAGACGATGTTCTGGATGTTCATGCGCGCGACCTCCATCTTCGCGAGCTTCAGCTGGATGAGCTGGAACTCGCCGATGGGGCGGCCGAACTGCACGCGCGTGCGCGCGTAGTCGATCGACTTCTCGAGGCACTGCTCGACGATGCCGAGCGCCATCGCGGCGACACCGGTGCGCTCGGTGCCGAAGGTCGCCTTCGCACCACTGCGTCCGCCGGCCGCTTCCTCCGACTCGCCGATGAGACGATCCTTCTCGACGAACACGTCCTCGAGGAACAGCTGGCCGGTCGGCGACGAGTGCATGCCCATCTTGCGCAGCGGCTTCGACTGCGTGAGCCCCGGCATGCCCTTGTCGAGGATGAAGCTGACGATCTTGCGCTCGCGCGGGTCGTTGCCCTCGTCGAGCTTGCAGATGAAGACGATCGTGTCGGCGTAGGGGCCGTTGGTGATGAACGTCTTGCTGCCGTTCAGGACGTAGCCGTCGCCCTTGCGCTTCGCGGTCGACGTCATGCTGCCGAACGCGTCCGAGCCCGAGCCGGGCTCGGTGATCGCCCACGAGCCGATCTTCTCCAGCGTGACGAGCGGGGCCGCCCAGCGCTCCTTCTGACGGATCGTGCCCTTGCCCATGATCGCGCCGGCGGTGAGGCCGACGCTGACGCCCATCGCGGTGACCATGCCCGGGCAGTAGCGGCACAGCTCGATGATCGGGATCAGCTGCAGCGCGGCACCGTCGGTCGAGCCCGCTTCCTCGAAGCGCTCCTCGGCCGGCTCGGTCTTGCCGCTCGCCTTCGCCTCGGCGGCGTCCTTGTCGCGCTTGATCTGCCGCTCGAAGCGCTGCTTCGCCATCTGGTCGATGCCGAAGGTGCGCATCATCTTGCGCAGCACGTCGTAGGGCGGCGTGTCGCCGTGCTCGAGCTGCTCGAGGTTGGGCTTGATTTCCTTCTCGATGAAGTCCCGCAGGGCGTCACGGAGCATGATGTGCTGTTCGGACCATTCGATCATGCGGCCGAGGGAAACGAATCGGCACGCCGCGGTCAAACGCCCGTTCGAGTCCGCTCGCCGTCTCCGGCCGCGCGGAGTAGAAGGCGGACCGTGCCGTCCCGAACCGCATCCCGGAAGTCCGCCGCTCCCGTTCGTTTCGTCCTCGACCCGAAGCTCGAGCGCTTCGCCTATCGCTGCTTCCCCGACGGCTGTCCGCGTGATCGCACGTGCTGCGTCGGGCTCGCGGTCGAGGTCTCGAAGCGCGAGGTGCGCGCCATCGACTCGCTGATGGACGAGCTCGCGCGCATCGTGCCGACGCTGCGCGACGAGGACGGCTACGCGAGCGTCTTCGTCGACGAGGAGCCGCCCGACCTGCTGATCGAGTCCGACGACGACGGCGCCTGTCCGTTCCTCTACCGGACGAAGAAGAACGCGCTGTGCTCGATCCACTCGCTGGCGCTCGCGACCAACCGGCACGTGCCCGACGTCAAGCCGGCGGCGTGCCGGCACTGGCCGGTGATGCTCGAGCGCGACGGGAACGAGGTCCGCGTGACGCTGCAGCCGCACGCGGTGAAGATCGGCTGCGTCGCGCCGCGCAGCGAGCTGCCGGGCAAGCCGAGCGTGCTCGAGGCGTACCGCGAGGAGATCGCGGAGATGTGCGGCGGCGAGGCTCCGGTGCGCGCCGCCGCCGGCCGCGCGTCCCGGGCGCACGTCAAGCAATCCATGGCGAAGAGGCGCGATGGCGCACGCTGAGGTGCTCGCGTCGGGCGGGATCGTGCGGGTGCCGCGTCGTCCGCACGGCTGGATCGCGCCCGGTCCGCGGCCTTCGGCGTGGGACGATCCCGCGCTCGCGCCGCGCGCCGGCGAGGACCTCTGCTTCCTCTCCGGCGACTGGCGCATCCTGCAGCGCACCGACGGGCATCGCTGGTCGCTCGACGACCTCGCGACGGCGTGGTTCGCGGCGGAGACCGTGGCGTCGACGCCGCCGCGCCGTCACGTCGACATCGGCTGCGGGATCGGCTCGGTGCTGCTGCTGGTCGCGTGGCGCTTTCCGGCGCTGCGATCCGTCGGCGTCGAGGCGCAGGAGGTGAGCTTCTCGCTCGCGCGGCGCTCGATCGCCGGCAACGGCGTCGCGGAGCGCTGCGAGGTACGCTTCGGCGACCTGCGCGATCCGGCGCTGCTGCCGGAGGGCGCGACGTTCGATCTCGTCACCGGCACGCCGCCGTACCTGCCGCCTGGAACTGGCTGCGAGTCCGACCGCGTGCAGCGCGGACCGTGCCGCATCGAGCACCGCGGCGGCATCGAGGACTACTGCCGCACGGCAGCGCGCCTGCTCGCGCCCGGCGGCTGGTTCGTCGCGTGCGCGGGCGGGACGCAGACGCCGCGCGTGCTCGATGCGGCGTCCGCGGCCGGGCTCGTGGTTGCGCGGAGCCGCGACGTGGTGCCGCGCGAGGGCAAGCCGCCGCTGCTCGCGGTGCACGCGATGCGCCGCGCGGACGAGAGCGACGTCGTGCGCGAGCCCGCGGCGCCGCCGCTCGTGGTGCGCGACGCGCGCGGCGCGTGGACCGACGACTTCCGCGCGCTGCGGCGCGCGATGGGCATGCCATGACCGCGGCGCGCCGCGCGAGGGTTCTGAGGTGACCACCGAGCGCAACGGCGCGCGCGACTGGCTCGTCGTCTTTGCGTGCCTCGTCTGCCAGATCGGCATGGGCGTCGGCGGCTATCTCTTCCCGGTGTTCCTGAAGCCGGTCTCCGACGACCTCGGCTGGTCGCGCACGGTCTACGCCGCCGCGAATCCGATCATGAGCACGTGCGTGGCGCTGGTCGGGCCGTTCGTCGGCTGGATGTCGGAGCGGCGCGGGCCGCGCGTCGTGCTGGTCGCGGGCAGCCTGCTGATGAGCGGCACGCTGCTCGCGGCGTCGCGCATGCAGACGATGTGGCAGTTCTACGTGATCGCGGTCGGGATCGGCGTCGGCGTCGCGTGCCTCGGCGATCTTCCCACCGCGACCGCGATCACCAGCCGCTTCACGCGGCGGCGCGGGCTCGCGCTGAGCGTCGTCTACATCGGCTCGAACGTCGGCGGTGCGCTGGGCGTCGCGGTCGGCGGCTGGCTGCTCGCGACCGGCTCGTGGCGCACGGCGCTGCAGGGCATCGGCTCGACGCTGTGGGCGCTGCTGGTGCCGTTCGCGCTGCTGGTGACGCTGCCGCGTCCGGTCCACCGCGACCTGGCCGTACCGTCGTCCGACGACGCCAGCGGCACGGACGACGCGCACGAGGCGCTCGCCGGCGACGATCCCGCGACCGCGATGCGGCAGCGCGACTTCTGGCTCCTCGCCTGGGTGCTGCTCGCGTTCTACCTCTACCGCCTCGGCGTCAACACGCACCTCGTCGCGTTCCTGTCCGACCTCGGCTACCAGCGCGGCGAGGCGGCGATGGGCTTTGGCTTGACGATCGCCGCCGGCATCCTCGGCAAGCTCGGCGCGGGCGCGATCGCAGACCGCATCGGTCCGCGGCCGGCGGCGGTCGGCAACTTCATCGTGATCGCGCTCGCGTCGGCACTGCTGCTGACGCCCGCGGTGCCGCTCGCGATCCCGCTCTTCCTGATCCTGCACGGCGTTGCGACCGCAGCGGAGGACGTGGTGATTCCGCTCGTCGTCGGACGCCGCTTCGGTGCGCTGCACCTCGCGCGGATCTACGGGCTGCTGCTGCTCGCGCTGGTGCCGGGCGGAATCCTCGGTCCACTCGTGGCGGGATGGTTCTTCGACGCGACCGGCAGCTACGCGGTGGTGTTCACGGCGTTCTTCGTCTGCAACGTGTCCGCGGTGGTCGCGCTGGCTGCCGTGCGCGCGGCGAAGTGAGCACACGAAGCGAGCCGCAGCTTGACACGTACCCGCTCGCGCCCGCACGATCCGCCGCCATGAGCGACAGCTTCTTCCCGGCGAACGAGGTGCATGTCGGACAGGACGTGCACGGACGCGAGGTCACCGTCACGCGCGAGGAGATCGCGCACTACGCGGCCGGAACCGGGCTGCCGAAGATCCCGGACGGCGACGTCGCGCCGGCGCTGCTCTACCACTCCGAGGTCTACGCCAACCTGTCGTGGTACCTGCCGAACATCATCGGCAACCTGCACGCGCGGCAGGAGTGGGAGCTGTTCAGCCCGCTGCGCGTCGGCGAGGCCGTACGCTCGCGCGTGACCGTCGTCGAGCGCTACCGGAAGCGCGACCGCAACTACGTCGTCGGCGAAGTGCTGTGGACGACCGCCGCGGGACGCTGGCTGCAGCGCAGCCGGACGCACCAGAGCTTCCTGGCCGACGACCCGTCGGGGATGGTGGTCGACAAGGCGCGCGAGAAGCGCTCCGACCGCCGTTTCGAGCTGCCGACCGAGGGCGAGGAGATCGCGCCGGGCACGCGCACGGTCACCATCGAGATGTGCCAGGCGTTCTCGGGGCCGCACCGCAACTACCACAACGACCGCGAGATGGCGCAGATGCTCGGCTTCCCGGACATCGTCGTGCAGGGGATGATGGCCATCTGCGGCATGAGCGACACGCTCGACGCCGCGTTCGGGGAGGGCTGGCACCACGGCGGCAAGCTGGACATCCGGCTGGTGAACGTCGTCTGGGTGAACGACGTGCTGACCACGAAGGGCCGGGTCCGGGAGGTCCTGTCCGAGGGGTCGCGGCAACGCGTCGTGCTGGACGTCTGGACCGAGAAGGCCGACGGGACGATCGCGCTGATCGGGACCGCGAGCGCGCTCCGCTAGATTCGACGCACTGCATCGCACGGCCCCCGGCCGCCCGCGGCCCGGCCCGCACGGAGAAAGGACTTGCTCCGAACGACGCGTCCGTTAAGGTCGCCACGTTTGTGCGCCCCACCGACGTAAAAGATCCGGACTACTTCCATAAGGTCGTCGATTGCCAGTACGCGTGTCCCGCGCACACCAACGTCCCGGAGTACATCCGGCTGATCGCGCAGGGCCGTTACACCGACGCGTACCTCCTGAACCGGCAGTCGAACGTCTTCCCCGGCATCCTCGGCCGCACCTGTGACCGTCCGTGCGAGCCCGCGTGCCGCCGCACGCGCATCGACGAGAAGCCGGTCGCGATCTGCCGCCTGAAGCGCGTCGCCGCCGACCTGCGCGACGACGTCACCGACCTGCTGCCGACCGCGCCGAAGAAGAAGAACGGCAAGAAGGTCGCGTGCATCGGTGCAGGCCCTGCGTCGCTGGTCGTCGCGAACGACCTGATGCCGCTCGGCTACTCGGTGACGATGTTCGAGAAGCTGTCGGTGCCGGGCGGGCTCATGCGCTCGAACATCCCGGCGTTCCGCCTCCCCGAGGAGGTGCTGAACGAAGAGATCGACATGATCCTCCGGATGGGCGTCGACATCCGCTACGACTCGCCCGTCAAGAGCATGAAGGCGCTGCTCGACGAAGGCGGGTTCGACGCGGTCTTCGTCGGCACCGGCGCGCCGCGCGGCAAGGAGCTGCGCATCCCCGGACGCGACGAGGCCGCCGCGAACATCCACATCGGCATCGACTGGCTCGAGTCGGTCGCGTTCGGCCACATCGAGAAGATCGGCGAGCGCGTGCTGATCATCGGCGTCGGCAACACCGCGATGGACTGCTGCCGCACGTCGGCGCGCCTCGGCGGCAAGTCGATCAAGGTCATGGCCCGCAAACCGCGCCAGTTCTTCAAGGCGTCGCCGTGGGAGCTCGAGGACGCCGAGGAGGAGCAGGTCGAAATCGTCGTCAATCACGAGCCGGTCGCCTTCGTCGTCGAGAACGGGCGACTCACCGGCGTGCGCTTCCAGCGCTACGAGTCGACGATCGACGCCAAGGGCAAGCTGTCGCAGAAGCCGCTCGACGAGGTCTTCTTCCCGGCCGACGACGTGATCCTCGCGATCGGCCAGGAGAACGCGTTCCCCTGGATCGAGCGCGACATCGGCATCGAGTTCGACAAGTGGGACGTCCCGGTCCTCGACGAGAAGACCTTCGCGTCCACGCGCAAGGGCGTCTTCTTCGGCGGCGACGCGGCGATGGGTCCGAAGAACATCATCTGGGCGGCGGAGCACGGCCACCAGGCGGCGATCTCGATCCACAACCACTGCGAGGGCATCGCGCTGACCGAGCGTCCCGAGCCGGGGATGAACCTCATCAGCGCGAAGATGGGGCTCCACGAGTGGAGCTACAAGAACGACTACAACCCGGTCGGCCGGCAGAAGATGACCCACGTCGATCTCGCCGAGCGCCTGCGCGAGTTCGGCCGCGAGGTCGAGATCGGGTTCACGCCGGAGCAGGTCGCGCGCGAAGTCGAGCGCTGCCTCAACTGCGACGTGCAGACGGTCTTCACCGACAAGCTGTGCATCGAGTGCGATGCCTGCGTCGACGTCTGCCCGGTGCTGTGCCTGACGATCACCGGTAACGGGGAAGAGGAAGACCTCCGCACCCGGCTCTCGGCGCCCGCCGAGAATCTCGACCAGGCGCTGTACGTCTCCGGCCCGCTGCCGCAGACGAAGCGCGTGATGGTGAAGGACGAGGACCTCTGCGTCCACTGCGGGCTCTGCGCCGAGCGCTGCCCGACGGCGGCGTGGGACATGCAGAAGTTCGACCTCCTCCTCTCGTACGCAGGAAGGAAGACGTGCACCAAGGCGGCCTGACCGGACTCCCGTCCGGTCCCTTTGCAGACGCTCTCTCCGGCCCGAACGACTTCGCCGTCAAGCTGGCGAACGTGAACGGCACCGGATCGGCGAGCGCCAATGCCCTCCTCATGCAGGCGATCTTCCGCATGGGGATTCCGGTCTCGGGGAAGAACCTCTTCCCGTCCAACATCCAGGGGCTGCCCACCTGGTACGAGATCCGCGTGAACGCGTCCGGGCACACCGCCCGCACCGCGCGCTACGACCTCATGGTCGCGATGAACGCCGAGACCTACGCGGCCGACATCGCCGAGGTCCGCTCGGGCGGCTGGGTGCTCTACGATTCGACCGGTCCGCTGAAGAAGTCGCTGCACCGGTCGGACGTCACGTTCCTCGGCGTCCCGTACGCGCGTCTCTGCCTCGAGAACTTCGCCGGCGCGCGCGAGCGCACGCTGATGAAGAACATCGTCTACGTCGGCACGCTCGCGGCGCTGCTCGACTTCGACATGTCGGTGCTGTCCGGCATGCTCGACGAGAAGTTCGGCAAGAAGCCGGCGCTGCGCGAGTCGAACGCGAAAGCGATCCAGATCGGCTACGACTGGGCGAAGGAGCACTTCGACTGCCCGCTGCCGATCCGCCTCGAGCGCATGAACGCGACCGCGGACTCGATCCTGATCGACGGCAACACCGCGACCGCGCTCGGCTGCCTCTACGCTGGCGCGACCGTCGCCGGCTGGTACCCGATCACGCCGTCGACCAGCGTGCTCGACTCGTTCAGGACGCTCTGCGAGCGCTACCGCGTCGACAAGCAGACCGGCGAGCGCCGCTACTGCATCGTGCAGGCCGAGGACGAGCTCGCGGCGATCGGCATGGTGATCGGTGCGACGTGGGCCGGCGCGCGCGCGTTCACGGCGACGTCGGGACCCGGCATCTCGCTGATGAGCGAGCTGGTCGGTCTCGCGTACTACGCCGAGATCCCGGCGGTGATCATCGACGTGCAGCGCGTCGGACCGTCGACCGGCATGCCGACGCGCACGCAGCAGGGCGACATCATGCTGTGCGCCTACGCGTCGCACGGCGACACCAAGCACATCCTGCTGTTCCCCTCGAACCCGGCCGAGTGCTTCCACTTCGCAGTCGCGTCGTTCGACCTCGCCGAGCGCTTCCAGACGCCGGTGTTCATGCTGTCGGATCTCGACATCGGCATGAACGACTGGGTCGTGCCGAAGCTCGAGTGGAACGACGACTACAAGCCCGATCGCGGCCGCGTCCTGACGCGCGACGAGATCGCGGCGCTGCCGAAGTTCACCCGCTACTCACCCGAGGACAAGCTCGCCGTCGCGGCGCGCACGGTCCCCGGCGTGCACGAGAAGGGCGCGTTCTTCACGCGCGGCTCGGGCCACAACAAGCTCGGCGGCTACACGGAGATCCCGGAGGAGTACGCCGAGGTCATGGAGCGTCTGTCGCGCAAGCACCGCGCGGCGGGCGCGCTGGTGCCGGCGGCGGTGATCGAGAAGCGGCCGGGTGCCAGGTTCGGCGTGATCACCCTCGGCGGCTGCGATCTCGCGGTGCGCGAGGCGCTCGAGCAGCTCGCGGCGCGCGGCGTGAACGCCGACTACATGCGCGTGCGGGCGTTCCCGTTCGGCGACGACGTCGAGGCGTTCCTCGCCTCGCACGACCGCTTCTTCGTCGTCGAGCAGAACCGCGATGCGCAGCTGCGCTCATTGCTCGTGCTGGAGACGCCGGTGGCGAAGGAGAAGCTTCTCTCGGTCCTCGCGTACGGCGGCTTCCCGCTGCAGGCGCACCAGGTCGTCGAGGGCATCCTCGCACAGCTGCCCGACGTCGAGGACGATCCCGACGTCGTCGACCGCGGTGAGCGCAAGCGGAGAGCATCGTGAGCTACATTCGCAAGCCCGTCGCGCGACACCCGTCGCTCAAGCCGAACGCGCTCGGCCTCACACTCCGCGACTACGAAGGCGCGATGTCGACGATGTGTGCCGGCTGCGGCCACGACTCGATCACCGCGGCAATCGTGCGCGCGTTCCACGAGACCGACACGCCGCCGTACATGGTGGCGAAGCTGTCGGGCATCGGCTGCTCGTCGAAGACTCCGACGTACTTCCTGTCGGGCGCGCACGGCTTCAACTCCGCGCACGGACGCATGCCCGCGATCGCCACCGGAGCGGCCGCGGCGAACCGCGCGCTGACGCTGATCGGTGTCAGCGGCGACGGCGACTCGCTGTCGATCGGCATCGGCCAGATGAGCCACGCGATCCGCCGCAACGTGAACATGCTGTACGTGCTCGAGAACAACGGCGTCTACGGTTTGACCAAGGGCCAGTTCTCGGCGTCGGCGGACCGCGGCTCGAAGTCGAAGCGCGGCGAGCCCAACACGCAGCAGTCGATCGACCCGGTGATGCTCGCGCTGAGCCTCGGCGCGACCTTCGTCGCGCGCAGCTTCTCGGGCGACAAGGACCAGCTGGTCCCGATCCTCAAGGCCGGACTCGCGCACCGCGGCTTCGCGCTGGTGGACGTGGTCTCGCCGTGCGTCACGTTCAACGACCACGACGGCTCGACCAAGAGCTACCTCTACACGCGCGCGCACCAGGAAGCGGCGATCCAGATGAGCTTCGTCCCGCACCGCGACGAGATCACCGCGGAGTACGCGGCGGGCACGACGCGCGACGTCGAGATGCACGACGGCAGCATGGTGCGCTTCAGCAAGGTCCCAGAGGGCTACGATCCGACGGATCGCCGCTCGGTCATGGACTGGCTGGTCGAGCACCAGAGCTCGGGCGCGGTTCCGACCGGTCTGCTGTTCCTCGATCCGGGCGCGAACCCCGAGATGCACGAGGCGTCGCAGACGCCGGAGGTGCCGCTGACCGAGGTGCCGTTCGCGAGCCTCTGTCCGGGATCGTCGGCGCTCGAGTCGCTGCAGCGCGGCTATCGCTGAGCGTCGTCACTCAGCTGCCGGTGTCGCGCGGGACCATGAAGCACGCCGCGGGCGCCGGAGTGTTGCCGACGCCGCGGAAGGTGTCGATCTGATCGGTCTTGCCGGCCGCGTCGGCGCACCACGCGACGCCGTGGCCGAGCTCGACGCGCACGCCGACGCGGACCTGTTGCGGCTCGTCGAGCGTATAGCAGAACGCCGACTTGCCACCGCTGATGCTGATGCGATCGTCCTTGACGTCGGCGCGCTTGATCGGCGCGTCGGACGCGGTGTCCCGGTAGCGCCAGCCGCGCGGCTTCTCGGCGGTGCCGATCGCGGTCCAGTTCGCGGCCGGCAGCACGAACGACGCGACCTCGCCGCCGGCGGCCGCGTTGAACACGTGCAGCGTCGCGCCGTGCAGCGTCGGATCCCCCGCGCTTCCGGGCAGTGGCGCGATGATGCGATGAATCAGTCCCCTGGTCGACGCCGTGAACTGCAGCTTGCGGACGTTCGCGTTGGCGCGCGCGCTGCCGTCGCGCAGCAGCAGTGACGTCGCGGGCACGGGCACGACGTCGTCGGGAGTCGCGCCGAGCAGGTAGCGCCACGCGTCCGACAGAATGGGCGTGCCGTCCGCGCGCACCGGCGTGACGAGGTTCGCCACCACCGATCCGTGATACGACGTGCCGCCCGTTCCGTCGGGCACGTCGGTGAGGATGCGGTTCGCGTGCAGGAAGGGCTCGGGCTCCGGTGGGACCGTGGCCGTCGTCTGCGGGACGCCCATCAGGTTCCACGCCGGCACCACCGACGCCGCGTAGCTGCGCGCGTGATACATGCCGAAGTAGCGCTCGACCGCCGTGGCCTTCGGCTTCGTCATCCATGGCGCCACGCCGACGCCCGGCACGAAGTCGAGCCAGTCGAACATCACGACGCGCGTGACGCCGTGCAGCCGGCCGATGTTCGCCGCGTGGCCGGCGCCCTGCGAGTGGCCCGCGACGACGAGCTTCTCCCAGCGCGGTGATCCGCCGTCGAGGTACTGTCCCCAGCCCTCGCCGGGGAACTGCGCGTCGAGCCACGCGAGCAGCTTGACGAGGCGGTTCTGGATCGAATCCGCCGGCGCGACCTCGATGAGCGGCGAGGCGTCGACGCCCTCCAGCCGCTCGAGTCGCATCTTCTCCGCGCAGTCCGGGTCGATCGGGTCCTGCGCGTTGCAGGTCGCGTTGACCTCGGGGCAGTTCGGATGGCCGAGGCCGATGGCGTGAAAGCCGTCGTTCGCAGCCTCGTGCAGGAACCAGCGGTAGTAGAACGGCGGGCCGCAGGAGCCGGGGAAGAACACCATCAGCTCGCCGCGCGACGGCAGGCTCGGCGTGACGTACGCGTAGTGGCTGTCGGTCGGTGCGCCGATCGCGGGATCGGTCACGGATGGCGCGACGACGTGCTCGACCGGCGGTGCGACGCACTCGACGCCGAGCGCGGGTCGGCCGCCGGTGACGAGGACGAGAAGGATCGTCGCAAGCAGCATTCCACCCTGTCCCGGCCGCATCATCGGCGACGTTCTACGGACGGTCACACGCAGCCGTCAAGCAGGAGCCGCTCGTCCGCTCATCGAGCGCGCGCGGGCGCGACCCGGGGCTTGCGCGGTGTCGGCGATGCCGACGCTGGCGGTGGTCGACAAGCGCGGGGAAAGCGGGGTACGGCTGGGCAGGCCGGACGGACGTGCTGCAGCGTTCCGGTCGCCAACCCCCTGGAGGAGCCCGTCATGCGCCGAACCCGTCGTTCCCTCATCCTGCTCGCGGCTGCCGTCTTCGCGCTGCTCGCCCCCGCTCCCGCACCGGCGCAGCAGCTCCTCGGGACGCCCGGGACGAGCGGCGACCAGCTGATCTTCTTCTACGACGCGACCGCGAGCCGGACGCCCTTCCTCGTCGTGTCGAACCTCGCGCCGGGGGCCCTGACGCTCGAGATCGCTTGGTACTCGCAGGACCTGAGCCGGCGCCTCGCGACGCAGTTCGAGGTCATCGAGAGCGCCGGCAACCGGATCTTCGACCCATCGGCGTTGCCCGCGGTGAAGGGCAACGCCGGCCTCGCGGTCGTCACGCCGGTGCGCGGCACCGGGGACGCGATCCCGATCGTGCCGCCTGCGCTGCCCGGGTTCGCCGGCGGCGCGCTGTTCGGGGGCTACACGCTCGCCGACCTCGCCAGCAACAGCGCCTTCGGCGAGAGCCCGCTCGCCCGGCTCGCCGTCGACGCGAGCGGCGATCGCGCGTCAGCAGGCGCGGTCGTCGACGGCACGGCGGTGCGCTTCCAGCGCTTCGCGCCGACGCTTCTCGTGGTCCCGTTCTACTTCGATCCGAGGAGTGCCGGGTTCGTCAATCGCCTGACCCTCGCCACGTTCGCCGACGACTACGGTCCGAACGGCTTCGCGATCGCACCGACGACCACGGATCTCGACTTCCGCTTTGCCGACGCCGGCGGTGACATCGTCGCCGACGGCGGCGTCCGCGTGAGCGGCGTCTACCTGAACGACGTGCAATCCATCGCGGGTGCCGGCAAGCTGAACGGCAGCGGCAAGGCGAGTTTCATCTTCGACGGCGAGTTGCCGTCCGGCGTGAACCTGTTCGGCATCATCAGCCAGTCGCTCGGGACGTTCGCGGTCGGGCAGCGGCTGCCCGGGCTTCTCCCGTCGAACGTCGTGCTCGACCAGCAGAACCTCGCCGCAGACATCGTCGGCGAGGGGATCGGACGCTTCAGCGCCGGTGGCCCGGACCCGAGCGGCGAGAACTTCGACTTCCAGGACGCGCAGACGTTCACCGTCGGACGCACCGGCCGGCTCGCGCGCATCCGCGTCCCGCTGCGCAACGGCCGCGGCGGCACGCTCGGCGTCGCGCTCGACCTCCGTCGTGCCGCTCCGACGCCGGAAGCGGACGACCGGCAGGTGATCGGAGCCGTCTACGTGCCGGCGAGCGCGCTCGAGGGCGTCGACGACGGAAACCCGGAGTCGTGGGTCACCTTCGACGTGAGCCCGCTCGCGGTGGACGTGACCGTGGGCCAGACCCTCGCGTTCTCCCTGCGCACCGCCGACACGGCGGGCTACTTCATGTCCCCGAACTTCAGCGATTCGTACCTCCGCGGAAGCCCGTACCGGCGCAATCGCGGGATCGAGACGGAGTGGACGCGCCAGGGGGATCGTAACGGGAGCGACGTCGACTATCTGTTCCAGACCTTCGTCGAGATCCCGTAGCGCCGCTTCATCGGACCTTCTGCCGTGCAAACGCTTCCGCTCGCCGACATCGACGCGCTCTTCCTCGACGCCGGCAACACGCTGGTCGGCATGGACCTCGTGCTGGTGTGCGAACGTCTCGCCGTGCACGGCATCGCGGCCGAGCCGTCCGACGTCGAGCGTGCGGAAGCGGGTGCACGTCCCGAGCTGTCGCGGCTGCTCGCGCGCGGACGTTCGAGCGAGGATCGCGACACGTTCGTGTTCCACATCCGGAACGCGATCGCGGCGCTGCCGTCGATCGTGGCGCGCGGGCAGGGAGGTGCCGCGTCCGACGCGGAGCTCGACCGCATCGCATACGCGGTCGCGCACGAGCTCAAGGACGCGGGCACGCGGCGGCTCTGGTCGCGCGTGCTGCCCGGCGTGCCCGAGGCGCTCGCGTCGCTGCACGCGGCGGGCGTCAAGCTCGCCGTCGTCAGCAACTCGGACGGTACCATCGAGGCCGGCATGGCCGCGGTCGGGCTGCGCGGCCATCTCGACGCCGTGTTCGACTCGCGCGTCGTCGGCTTCGAGAAGCCCGACGCGCGCATCTTCACCGCGGCGCTGGCGCGCATCGGCACGAAGCCGGAGCGCACCGCGCACCTCGGCGACCTGCACGCGGTGGACGTGATCGGAGCGCGCGGCGCCGGCGTCCACGGCGTGCTCGTGGATCCATTCGACGACTGGCGCGACGACGCGTGCCCGCGGACGCGCAGCACCGCGGAGCTGGCGCGCGCGCTGCTCGAGGCGCGCGGCGCGCGGCGCTGAAGAGCCCGCGAGCGGCGCGCCTACTCGACGGTCCCGTACGCCTGCTGCGCCGCCTTGCCACCGCGTCCGCGCTGCTCGTCCACGACCTCGCGCAGCGTCGCGAGGAACTCCGGAATCACCGGCCCGTGCGCCGCGTTCACCGTGCAATGCAGGCTCGGCGGCGGCTTCTGCTGATCCACGACCCAGCCGCGCTTCGCCAGTGCGTCGCCGATCGCGAACGTGAGGTCCGACGCATCCGCGTCGGGCCGTCGTCCGTCAGACGGGTCACGTCGTGACCCGTCTGCGAAGGCGTCGAGCGCCGGGTCGTCGCACGCGAACGACAGCAGCGTCGCGTCCGGCTCGGCGACGACGCGCAGTCCCGGGATCGCGCGCAGCCCCGCGAGAAGCGCCTCGGTCGCGGCGCGTGCGTCGCGCGTCAAGCGCAGGTAGCCCTCCTCGCCGAGGTGGGTCATCACCGCCCACGCCGCCGCGATCGGACCGCCGCTCTTCGTGCCGAGGATGCCGGAGCTGCCGTACAGTCCGCCGAGCCAGTTGTCGGTGACGAAGGTCTGGTGCCTGCGCAGCTCCTTGTTGCGGTGCAGCAGCACCGACGCGCCCTTCGCGGTGTAGCCGTACTTGTGCAGGTCGACGGAGATCGACGTCACGCCCGGCACGCGGAAATCGAACGGCGGCACCGGGTATCCGAGGCGCTCGAGCATCGGCAGCGTCACGCCGCCCATGCACGCGTCGACGTGGCAATTGACGCCACGCTCCGCCGCGATCGCGGCGATCTCCGCGATCGGGTCGACCACGCCCTGCGGATACTGCGGCGCCGAGCCGACCAGCAGCACCGTGTTCGCCGTCACGGCGTCGCGCATCGCGGACACGTCCGCGCGGAAGTCGTCGCGCACCGGCACGCGCACCGACCGGACGCCGAAGTACGCCGCCGCCTTCTCGAATGCCGCGTGCGCGCTCGTCGGCAGGACCATCTCCGGCGTCGTGATGCCGCGCTCGTGGCCGCGGCCGCGCGCGGCCTTCACCGCGAGCAGGATGCTCTCCGTGCCGCCCGACGTCATGAAGCCCGCGGCCTCGTCGCCGCCGTGCAGCAGGTCGGACATCATCGCGACCACCTCGGCCTGCATGCGGCGCAGGCTCGGGAACGCCGCGGTGTTGAGCGCGTTGCTCGACTGGAAGCGCGCGCACGCCTCGCTGGCCAGCGCGTACACGTCGGGACCGGGGTAGTAGGCGAGGCTGAAGGCGCGGCCGGACTTCCAGTCCACGTCCTCGGCCTGCATCGCATCGAGCTCGTCGAGGATCGACGCGGCGGAGCGTCCGTGCGCGGGGAGCTTCACTGCAGCATCCCGGGCCCGGCCGCGGCGACATCCGCGGCCGCGAGGCCCGCACCGGGCGCGGTCGCACGATCGACGCGCTCCATCCACGCGGCGACGTTCGGGCGCGCCGCGACGATGCGTCCGCCCTCGTCGCTGGCGCGGATGCAGAAGAGCTGCGCGAAGACGGACACGTCGGCGATCGTCAGTCGGTCGCCGATCAGCCACTCGCCGTCGCCGACGAGGCCGGCGAGCGCGTCGACGTGCCGCTCGACGTCGCGCAGCACCACGTCGAGCGGCCGCTTGCCGACACCCTGGCTCGACACCTGGCTCTTCAGCACGAACGGCATCGCGTAAGGCGCGATCGTCCGCACCAGCGAGCCCTCGTACTTGACCAGCTCGGGGATGAAGCGGCGCGCGTTGTGCGGCAACGTGAAGCGGAGCCGCATCTCGTAGAAGTAGAGGCTCTCGTCGGCCCAGTCCTCGAGCACGTGGCAGAGGCCGCGCTCGCGCGGGTCCTCGGGCACGAGGCGCGGCTCGGGGTACCTCGCCTCGAGCCAGTAGGCGATGTCGGTCGAGTCCGCGACCACGGTGCCGTCGGCGACGAGGAACGGCAGCTTCCCGGCCGGGTTCAGCTTGCGCACGACGGACAGCGTCTTCGTCGGCGGTACCTCCTCGATCGCGTACGGGACGTGCTTGACGTTCAGAATGCGGCGGATCTTGTCGCAGAAGGGCGAGATCTCGAACTGGTAGAGCGTCAGCATCGCGGTCCTCCCGCGCTCAGCGTCCGGTGAAGCGCGGCGGACGGCGCTGCAGGAACGACGCGACGCCCTCCTTGAAGTCCTCGGCGCCGAACGAGCGCACCATCTCGTGATCCGACAGGCGGATCGAGGCGCCCAGGTCGGTGAACAGGTCGCCGTAGAGCTGCCGCTTCATGAGCTTCAGCGAGCGCGGCGAGCACTTCGTCGCGAGCTCGCAGGCGTACTCGCGGACCTCGGCGAGCAGCCGGTCGTGCTCGATCACGCGGTTCACGAGGCCCATCGCGAGCGCCTCCTGCGCGTCGATCAGGCGCCCCGAGAACAGCAGGTCGGCCGCGTTGTGCATGCCGACGAGGCGCGGCAGCAGGAACGCGCTGCCGTGCTCGGCGACGAGGCCACGCCGCGCGAACACCGTTCCGAAGCGCGCGCGGTCGGACGCGAAGCGCATGTCGTAGTACAGCATGTAGGACAGGCCGAGCCCGGCCGCGACGCCGTTGACCGCGGCGATCACCGGCTTCGCGAGCGCCATGGGGTAGCTGTACGGACCGCGGAGTGCGGCCGGGACGTCGTCGGGCAGCGGCGGCAGGGCCGATGCGTCGGCGGAGATCGACGTGGTCGCGTCGCCGCCGCCCTGCAGGCCGACCAGCATGTCCATGTCGGCGCCGGCGCAGTAGCCCTTGCCCGCGCCGGTGACGACGATCACGCGCACGTCCGGGTCCGCGTCCGCGCTGCGCAGCGCGTGCTCGACCTCGGCGCCCATCGAGAGCGTCCATGCGTTCAGCTTGTCGGGGCGGTTCAGGGTGACCTGACCGATGCCGTCCGCGATCTCGTACAGAATCTCGCCGTAGCTCATGTGCGCTCCTCGGGAACCGTCCGCCCGATCGGGCGAATCCCCGGCGACACTAGTGTTTTCGACGGAGGTCGCAAAGTGCGCTGCGGAGGCCCGCATGCGTTCCGATGGCGCGGCGCGGGGCGTAGGGTCGGGGTCAGGAGAAGAGACCGCTCCGACACGCCGTCCGCCATTCATGCTCCGACGCAGGGCCGCCGATTCCGACAGCGAGGACGGCAAGCAAAGGAGTCGACGATGAAGGACCGGGCTTTCCGCATCACGTGGCGCCGCACGGCGTTGCTGGTCTTGACGGTGGCGGCCGTGCTCTCGGCCGCGCCCGCGGCGGTGCGGGCCGACGACTTCGACGAGTCGCGCAGCGCGTGGGCCGTCATGCCGCCGTTCGGCGAGAACCTGCAGCCCGGCGTCCAGCGCGACGGCACGCTGCGCGTGATCCGCTTCGCGAACGACCGCCAGATCCTGAACGACCCCGGCACGGTGGTCGGCTTCACGGCGATCTTCGCGCGCACCGGCGAGCTGTCGCCGACGCACCCGCACATGACCGATCAGAAGTCGCTGCTGGAGATCATGCGGCGCGGCGAGGTCAATCGCAGGGCGTCGATCGGGAACGACTGATCGCGGCCGCACGGCCGCTCACTGCAGCAGGGTCGAGGTGTCGAAGAAGACCTCGCGCGACTCGTCGCAGTCGTCGCAGTAGAGCCGCGCGACGCGGAGCACGCGTCCGCCCGCGTCGCGCGTGCCCTCGCCGGCGACGCTGAAGCGCATGCCGCACAGGCAGTGCCGGCGGCGCAGCTCGTCGTCCATGTCCGAGAACGAGCGGATGTTGATCGCCTCCTCGGGCGAGCTGCCGGGTCCCTCGAAGGACGCACGGCGGGCCTGCGCCTTCGCGCGGCGCTTCAGACCCATCGCGGCGACCGCCGCGACGATGGCGAGGACGAAGAGAATCGTGATCATCGTTCGATTTCCGCATCCGTGGTAAGGCTCGAAGATGGCAGAGAGCAAGCCCTTCCGACTCGAGGACGCGTTGCCGTTCCTCTACCGCAGGCATCCGTGGCACGGCATCGCGATCGGCGACGACGCGCCGCGGAAGGTCGCGGCCTTCATCGAGATCGTGCCGACGGACACCGTCAAGTACGAGCTCGACAAGGCGACCGGGTACCTGAAGATCGACCGGCCGCAGAAGTTCTCGAACGTCTACCCGAGCCTGTACGGCTTCATCCCGCAGACCTACTGCGGCGACGAGACCGGCAAGTTCTGCTCCGAGCGGACGGGGCGCCCGGGGATCGTCGGCGACGGCGACCCGCTCGACATCTGCGTGCTCTCCGAGCGCGACATCTCGCACGGCGACATCCTGGTGCGCGCGATCCCGATCGGCGGGCTGCGCATGCTCGACGGCAACGAGGCCGACGACAAGATCATCGCGGTGCTCCAGGGCGACGCGGTGTACGGCAACTGGCTGGAGATCGAGGAGAGCCCGGCCGCTCTGGTCGAGCGGCTGCGGCACTACTTCCTGACCTACAAGCAGGTGCCGGGACCGGAGAAGGCGCACGTCGAGATCACGCACGTCTACGGGCGCGAGGAGGCCTACGAGGTGATCCGGCGCACGCAGATCGACTACGAGAACAAGTTCAGGGATCTGCGCGAGGCGATGAAGGCCGGACGCTTCTGAGCGCCGCCCCATGAACACGCCCGCGCCCGCGTTCGACGCGGCCCACCGCCGCTACCTCCTGATCGAGCAGGGCGTCGGTGCCGCGATCTTCAACCTCGTGCTGAACGGCGTGATCGCGTGGCTGTCGGTGCGCTCGCTCGAGCGCGTGCCGCTCTGGGGCGGCGACACGAGCATCGGCGTGGACACGATCGCGACGACGTTCCTGCTGCCGTTCATCACCTGCCTCGTCGTGACGCGCCTCGCGCGTGGCATGGTCGAGAAGGGCAAGCTGCCGCCGGTCGAATGGCGGCGGGCGGAGCATCCGCTGCTCGGACGCCTGCCGGCGCGTCCGTTGACGCGCGGACTCGTGCTCGGCGTCACGGGGCTGGTGGCGTTCGCGCCGGTCGTCGTCTGGGCGTTCGCGGCTCTCGAGGTGCGCGAACTCGGCCCGTGGAGCTTCGTCGTCTTCAAGGCCCTGTTCGCGGCCGTCCTGAGCTGCGTGTTCACGCCGCTCATCGCGATGATGGCGCTGGGAGACGCGTCGCCGCGTGCTTGACGACGTCCGTTACTGCAGCGGGGCGTTCGAGAGGTCGTACTTGGCCCAGCCGGGGCCGTCGAAGTGCCACCACTCGGTGGAGAGCGGCTCGAAGCCCTCGCGGACCATGGCGACTTCCAGCAGCCGCATGTTGCGCAGCGCCTGCTTGCTGATGCCCCTGAGCGCGTTGCGGTGGGCGCGCTCCGAGAAGTCGTCGAAGTCGGTGGGCATGGACTGCTCGTTGCCCTGCGCGTCGACGAGCGTCACGTCGACCGCGGCGCCGCGGTTGTGCTTCGAGCCTTCGGTCGGGATGCCGTCGTTCGCGACCGGGCGCGCGACGTAGCGCGTGTCGGGCTTGATCGCCCAGAGCTTCTCCTGCACCGAGAACGGCCGGTAGCAGTCCCAGACCTTCAGCCCGAGGCCGCGCTGCTGCAGGCTCTGCTGGACCTTGTGCAGGTGGTCGGCGACGTCCCGCCGCAGGTAGCACTTCGCGATCGGGTAGATCTGCTGTCCGGTGAAGTTGTTCGCGGTAGCGTAGCGCATGTCGACGACGATCGTCGGGTCGACGGTCCTGATGTCGACGAGGTCGTTCGGCAGCGGCGGCGGAGGCGGCTGCTTGCCGGTGCGCCAGATGGTCGCGCTGCTGCAGCCCGCGAGCGACGCGCATGCCGCGAGCATGACGACGAGCGCCGCGACCGCGTTACGCACGCCGCTGGCCGGCACCGGTGTCCTCATGATCGTCTTCGCCGCTCGCACGTTCTTCGCCTGCCCGGATCCCTGATGCGCGCTCACGCCGGCCGGCGTGCTTGACGACCATTCTTCTTCGGCGGGCCGTCGACCTGCAAGCCGCCGAGGCGGATCGCGAGCCAGTAGAGGTCGCCGTCCGCAGCCGTGACGTCGCCGCGCGCGACGGTGCTGCGCAGGGCTCTCACCGTCGTCTTGGTCATCGCCACGGGAACGGCCGGCTGCGCCACGATCCTTGCCGCGATCTCACGGGCCTTTTGGACAGGATCCGCGGCCACGTGATTCACAAGCCGGAAGTCGAGTGCCTGCTGCGCGCCGACGCGCTCGCAGGTGGTGACGAGCTCGATGGTGCGCGACGGTCCGATCTCGCGCAGCAGCAAGGGCAGGGCGCCCCACGTGAGCGGCATGCCGATTGCGACCTCGGGGATCGAGAGCCACGCGTCGCGCGCCATGACGCGCAGGTCGCAGGCGAGGGCGAGCACGGCGCCGCCGCCGACGCAGAGCCCGTTGATCGCGCAGATCGTGACTTGGTCGAGCGCGTCGATGGCGGCGACCGTGCGATCGCCGAGGCGCGCGCGGTGGCGGCGCTCGAGGTCGTTCTGCGGCTTCCCGTCCTCGCGCTTGTTCGACAAGTCGGCGCCGGCCGAGAAAGCACGTCCCGTGCCGGTGAGGATGACGACGCGCGTCGTGAAGTCCTCGCGCAGCGACGCGAGGATCTCCTGCAGCTGCAGGTGCTCGCGCGGCGACAGCGCGTTGAGCTTGTCGGGCCGGTCGAGGACGATCGTCGCGACGGCGCCGGCGCGCTCGATGCGCACCGTCGGCCGCTCGGGGCGTGTGATCCGGACCCGCTTCGGCGCGGCACTCTTCGTGCTGCGCGAGCGACGCGCGGCCGTCACGAGGCCGGGGCCTCCGGCCGGGCGCTCGCGGCGCGCGTCGGGCGAAGCGTCCTTGCCGCTGCGCCACCGGTGGCCGGTGCCGCCGACGCGGACGTCAAGTATCCCTCGTGTTCCGTTGGCGTGACGAGATTCCGGGTCGCCTTCACGGTTCCCTCCAACGACGGAACCGGTTGCCTAGCGGATCGAGGCGGTGGTAGCCAGCGCCATGCGACGCACGCTCGTGTTCGCCCTGTCGTTGCTCGCTCTTCCCGCGCTCGCCGCGGCCGCGGGTCCGGACTTCACGCAGCACGGACCGCTCGAGGTCGGGCGTCGGATCGTGCGCTGGACGAAGGCGTCGGAGACCACCGGCGAGCCGCGCGTCCTCGACACGCTGATCTGGTATCCCGCCGCGGCGGGAAGCGGGTCTCCCGACGTCGTGACGGAGGACGCGCCGGTCGCGGAGAGCCGCTGGCCGGTGATCCTGTTCTCGCACGGCTCGTGCGGGCTGCCCGGACAGTCGCCGTTCTACGTCGAGACGCTCGCGAGCTGGGGCTTCGTCGTGGCGGCGCCGCCGCACCCCGGCAACATGACCACGGACCAGGACTGCCGCGACGGCGGCAGCGACACCGGGCTCGCCGACAGCTACCAGAACCGCGTCGCCGACATCCGCTTCGTGCTCGACCAGCTGATCGCGGCGTCGGCCGATCCCGACTCCCCGTTCCATCGCCGCATCGACCCGCGGCGGGTGGGGATGAGCGGACACTCGTTCGGCGGACAGACGACGTTGCGCGTCGCGGCGGCGGAGCCGCGCGTCAAGGGCGCGGTGGCGCTCGCGCCGGCCGCGCCGAGCGGGCTCGTCGTGCGCACGCCGACGATGGTCCTCGGCTCGGAGCTCGACACGCTGACGCCGTTCGACACGACCGTCGCGAAGGCGTACGCGGCACTCGCCGGGCCAAGGTACCTCGTCGAGCTGCTGAACACCGGACACTGCGCGTACGCGCTGCTGTGCGCGCCGTCGTTCTGCGGCGGCGGCTGCGAGCCCGACGCGCTCGACATCGAGACCGCGCACGACTTGACGCTGTACTACGCGGTGCCGTTCTTCCTGAAGTACGTCGCCGGCAACGGACGCTTCGAGGATCGCATCCAGCCGGGAGTCGAGCCGCCGTACGCGGTGGTGCACGCCGCGGTGCCGGGAGCGCTGCCGGTCCGGACGCTGCCGACGCGCTGACGCTCATCCGTCGGCGCGTCGCGACGAAGGTCCTTCAGGCGGCCGTCGGTGCGATCGTCGCTTCCGGCGCCGGAACGGCGGACGGCAGGGGAAGGTGCGACGGGTCGGTGCCGACGAGCCCGAGTCCGACGCCGAGGACCGTGCCGAGCGCCACCGCGAACGCGAAGCCGACCAGCATCGCGATCACGCAGACGAGGACCGCGCGGTTGGTATTGACGTCGAGCGCCTGCCGGACCGCGATGACGGTGGCGACGATCGAGAGGATCGACACCGCTGCCGCGAGCACCCAGTTGCCCGGGCCGAGCGGCAGCACGCCGAACATCATCAGGATCTTCGGCGCGGACGCGAAGCCGATGGTGCGCATCAGCTCCGCGAAGTCGGACGTGCACTGCATCAGCCGCACGCCGATCAGCCAGATCACCGCGGTGCCGACGACCCAGCCCAGGATGCCGACCAGCGACAGCCCGAAGAGCGTGCCGATCAACGCCGGGATGGAGGGGGCCTGGATGGCACCGAGACCCTGCGCGAGGGCCGCGAGAACGACGATCCAGAAGGCCTGGCCCATCGCCTCCTCGTCGTGCTCGACCTCCTCGTAGACGGTCGGGTCGAGGCGGATCGCCGCGACGAGGCGGTCGGGGAAGGGGCGGCGGAGCTGCGGCGGCACGGGACACGACTGCATGCGTTCAGCCCTTCTTGTCCGCGTGCTCGGTGGTCTGGATGACTTCGTGGATCTCGAGGACGCTCGGTCCCGCGAACATCTCGGCCGGCGGACGGTTGCCGTGCGCGACGCGGAACGACTCCGACTGCGTCCAGTCCCAGAAGGCCTTCTCGGTCTCCCAGTAGGTCTGGACCAGGTAGTAGCCCTGCTCCTCGCGCTCCTCGATGGCGCCCGTCTGGTGGTTGAAGCGGCGATTGACGGGGCGGAGGACGAGATTCTTGACGAAGCCCGGCAAGCTGTCGATCAGGTGCGCTCGCTTCTTGAAGCGGTCCTCGAACTCGGCCTCGAAGGCCTTGGTGACGGGGATGCGATTGGTGACGACGAACACTGCTGCCTCCTGCGGGTCGCTGCGATTGTCCGCCGGTCATTGAGCACGCGCAGCGCGTTTGACGCAACTTGCCGATCGTTGCCGGACGCGGCGCCCGCGTGCCGGGAACGTCGGATGCTCGGCCCGGAACCTCTCGGCACGTGGAGCGGCTCGTCGGCGCCGAACTGCCGCGCGACCCATGACTTTCTGTACGCAGGTCACCGATACGGGGTCGTCAAGGAGCTGATCGACGATCCGGTCGAGATCTCCCCGCCGCACCTCGTTGCGTCTCGACCGGCGCCACAGGATGCTGTCGGCCAAGGGAGGCGCGAAATGTCCGAGCTCGTTCTCACCACCTACGACTGGGTCCCCGAGCTCCCGCGCGGCTTCGTCCGCGACATCCGGGTCCGCTGGGCGCTGGAGGAAGCCGGCTTGCCCTACCGCGTCGAGAGCACGCCGTTCCGCGAGCGCGCCGCCGACCATCTCGCGCACCAGCCGTTCAACCAGGTGCCCTGGCTCACCGACGGCGACCTCGTGGTCTTCGAGAGCGGTGCGATCCTCCTGCACCTCGGCGAGAAGAGCGAGGCTCTGATGCCTGCCGACCCGCGCGGGCGGTCCGACGTGATCCAGTGGGTGTTCGCCGCGCTCAATTCTGTCGAGATGGCAGCCCTGCCGTGGGCCATCCTCCAGATGTCCGGCGCGAAGGGGGACACGCCGGAGTGGAAGTTTCTCGACGGATTCCTGAACGACTCGCGCCTGCCGTACATGGAGCGCGTGCTCGCAGGACGCGAGTGGCTCGCCGGACGCTTCTCGATCGCCGACATTCTCATGTCCGACACGCTGCGCCTGGTTGATCGGTTCGACGGGCTGGCGAAGAATCCCGCCTGTCGTGCATATGTCGGGCGTGCCGTCCGGCGGCCGGCCTTCG
Organism: Binatia bacterium; assembly: GCA_046327915.1. GTDB lineage: Bacteria > Desulfobacterota > Binatia > UBA12015 > UBA12015 > VGTK01. The sequence continues at coordinate 97,291 of JAXLXO010000013.1, forward strand.
TGAAGGCGCACGCCGACCAGATGGCGCATTTCGCGGCGGCCGACCGAAGCTGAGCGGCGACGCTGGCCGATCGGTGGTCCGCCCGGGCAGACGACGGAGAGTGTCATGGCGGAAGAGGTTCTCGAGAATCCCGTCACCGGCGAGCGCCTGCAGATCCTGGAGTCGACCCCCGAGCGGTTCAAGGTCAAGTATTCGCTCGCGCCGCACGGCGAGATCCCCGGTGCCCACTTTCATCCGGGAAAGGAGCAGCAGGTGACGGTGCTCTCGGGTGAGATGCACCTGCTGATCGCCGGCGGGCACCGCGTGGTTCGTGCAGGCGAGTCGGCGCTGGTTCCGCTCGGCGCGCACCACTTCCAGTGGAATCCGTGCGAAGCAGAGGTCGTCGCGATCGAGGAGGTCTTCCCGGCCGGGCGGCTGCATGAGTTCTTTTCCGTTCTGTTCCGCCTCGCGCGCGACGGCAGGACCGATGCGCGCGGGCTTCCCCCACCTCTCCTCGCGTCGGTCCTGTTCGCGGAGTTCCGCGACACGATCCGTCAAGCATCCTTCGGCGCACGGCTCACCCTCGACGCGCTGGTGCCCCTTGCCACGGTGCTGGGATATCGCCGGCTGCTGGAGCGCTACCTGGGCTCGCCGGTCGGTACTTCGAGCGCCTGACGAACGACGCGCGGCGCCGCGCGATTGCGTCAGGGCGCTGCGATCTCCAATGCGCGTAGCCGGGCGGGATCCGCGAGCACCTCGATCCGCGCGACCTTGTCACCAGCGATCGTGAAGCGCATCACGCGCGCGAGCCTCCCGCCCGGCGCAACGACCAGGCCGACGGTGCCGTCGATCATCGCCAGCTGCACGCCGACCTGGGCACGCGACATCTGCACGAAGCGTCCGATCCACGCGCTCGCGCCGCGCACCACGCGGTCCTTCCCGACCTCGTCGGGCGGCGCCTCGATCCGCGCCGCCGCCTCGATCCGGATCTCGGCGTCCGGCTCCAGCACCGCCAGCAGCCCCTCGATGTCGCCGGCGCGCGTTGCGCGCAGGAAGGCCTCGACCACCGCGCGCTGACGCTCGCGTCCGGCGTCCGACGGCGGCGGCGCGCCGCGCACGCGGCGCCTCGCGCGGTGCGCGAGCTGGCGCGCGGCCTCCGTCGTCCGTCCGACGACCGGACCGATCTCCTCGAACGGCACGCCGAAGAGATCGTGCAGGACGAACGCGAGACGCTCCGCCGGCGCGAGCGTGTCGAGCACCACGAGCAGCGCGACGCCGACCGACTCCGCGAGCACGGCCTCCTGCTCGGGGTCGGCCGCGGTCGCACGGTCGTCCTGCCCGCCCCCGGACTCGACGGCGCGTGCGTCCAGCGCGTCCTCGCGACGCGACTTTCGCGCGCGCAGCATGTCGAGGCACACGCGTGCGACGACCGTCGTGAGCCAGCCGGCGAGGTTGTCGACGCCGGACGCATCGGTGCGCTCGAGGCGCAGCCACGCCTCCTGCACCGCGTCCTCGGCTTCGCTCAGCGATCCGAGCATGCGGTACGCGACGCCGCGCAGCCGCGGCCGGTTCTGCTCGAACTGTTCGGTCAGCCCGCCGTGCTCCGTCATTCCCGATTCTCGTTCGCGTTTCCGGTCACGTTCCCGCGGTTCGCTACGTCATGCGGATGACGAGTCCCGCCGCTCCGGCGTGACGAGGAGGACGCTCATGCAGCTTCGGACTTCCGATCTCGGCAGGAACCCGTGCCCGCGGATTGTCGCCGCGCGGACGAACTTCACGGCGCGCCACCGCTCAATCAACAGGGTGACGCGCGTCGTGATTACCGTTGGCACGATGGTCGGCGGACTCGTGCTCGCAGCGCCCGCGGCGGCGCAGGGCGTCGTCGGCACCGTGCCCGGACGCGTCGGCGGCAGCACGTCCGCGCTGGTGGCGCTCGTCGGCGTTGTCGCCGGCACGCTCGCGCTGCGACGCTCCGCTCGCGTGCCCGATCCCGCGAATGGCCGCGACGGCGCGATCGTCGCGTTGGTGCTTGGGGTCGTCGGGCTGTTCCTCGCAGCGGTGCACCTCGCGACTTCGACCGGAGGCATCGGCAGCGGCTCCGGCAAGGCGGGGGCCGTCGTCGCCGCAGTGCTGGGGGTGATCGGCGTCGTGCTCGGCCGGACAGCGCTCGCCCGCTCGGGCCGCGCGGCAGCGGAATAGGGGCCAGGCGATGCCGACCGTCGGCGTGCGCTACATCATCGACGACGTCCCCGCCGCCGTCGCATTCTACACCAGCCACCTCGGCTTCACGCTCGAGCTCGACGCGTCGCCGGCCTTCGCCGCGGTGTCGCGCGACGGCGTGCGGCTGCTGCTGAGCGGTGACGGCAGCTCGGGCAAGCGCCCGCTTCGGGACGGGCGGCGTCAAGTACCCGGGGGGTTCAACCGGATCCACCTCGAGGTCGCGGATCTGGAGTCGGAGGTCGTGCGGCTGCGTACGGCGGGCGTGCGGTTTCGCACGGACGAGATCGTGAAGGGGCCGGGCGGGGCGCAGATCGTGATCGAGGATCCGTCGGGGAATCCGGTTGAGCTGTTTCAGCCGCAGCGTTGAACGTCCGGACCCTCAGGCTCGGGGGAACCTTCCGTGGATGCCGTTCGAAGAGATACGCCACCGTACCACGCCTCGGTCTCGGGTCCGATCCCACCCTTGAGGCGGATCCGTTGCCGGGGGCAACCCGTGGCGTGCATTCCATGTACTCCGAGCGATACCTTCTGCTTGGGATGTCGAGCAGCCAGCGTCTTCTGGTAGTGGCTCATGCCGAAAGACCGCCTCGAACACGGCTCGTTTCGGCACGGCTGGCGACCGCGAGGGAGCGGCGGACCTATGAAGAAACAACCCGGGAAAGGCGCACTCGCCGCCGATCGTGACACCATGCGCGCGGAGTACGAGTTTTCGGACGCAACGCGGGGCGCGACGGTGGCGCGATACCGGGAGGGCGCGAACATCGTCGCGATCGATCCGGATGTGATGGCCGTCTTTCCGGACGCCGCCTCGATCAACGACGCGCTGCGCGCACTCGCGCCGATGCTGCGAGCCCGTCGGGCGCCTGCCGCGACCGACAAACCGATGCAGCGCACTGCGGGCCGGGCCGGGCGCCGTTGATCAGCATCGTCTGATTGGCGCGAAGAGGCGCATCGAGACGTCAAGCATGATCACCCTCGGTGACATCGAGCTTCGCGGGCGCGACACGACGCTCCGGGCGCTCGCGCGCGGCGACGCCGCGGCGCTCGCGGCCGCCGCGTCCGGGTCGCGCGAGCATTACCGCTTCAATCCGGTCCCGAACGGACTCGACGAGGCCACCGCGTACGTCGAGCGCGCGCTCGCGCAGAGGGCCGCCGGCCAGCGCCATCCGTTCGCGATCGAGTGTCGCGGCCGCGTCGTCGGCACGACCAGCTACTCGGAGTTCCAGCCGTGGCAGTGGCCGCCGGGATCCGGCCGCACGGCGCGCGACTGCCCCGACTCCGTCGAGATCGGCTACACGTGGCTCGCGGCCTCGGCGCAGCGGACGTCGTGCAACACCGAGGCGAAGCTGCTGCTGCTCACGCACGCGTTCGAGACGTGGAGCGTCCACAGCGTGAGCTTCCGCACCGACGAGCGGAACCTGCGCTCGCGCGCCGCGATCGAGCGCCTCGGCGCCGTGTTCGAGGGCATCCGCCGCGCGCACATGCCGGGCGCGGACGGCACGGTCCGCAGCTCCGCCTTCTACTCGATCGTCGCGGCGGAGTGGCCGGCGGTAAAGGAACGTCTGTCGAGGCGCTTGAGTCGGGATCCGAACTGAGGCCAATTCCGTGTTCCGCAGCACGCGCTCTCCCGGAGACACGACTCGATGCCGTTCCGTATTGCCACCTGGAATCTCGAACGCGCCACCGGTGCGCCAAGGCGTGCGGACGCGCAGCATCGGATGGCGGAGATGGATGCCGACGTCTGGGTGCTCACCGAGTCACGCCGGGACCTGAGTCCGGGCACCGACTACCGCCTCGTCGCCGAGTCGGCCCCACGAGACGACGCGGACGCCGACGAGCGATGGGTCACGATCTGGACGCGCGTCGAAGGGGGATCGCCGCGCGCCACGCGCGACGACCAGTTTACCGCCTGTGCAAGCATCGGCGGCCTGCTGAACGTCTACGGAACCGTCCTCCCGTGGCGCGGCAGCACGTGGCGTGGACATCCGTCGGCCAACGCGGAGGCCTACATCGCGGCCTTGTCGGTGCAGCACGAGGATTGGCGCGAGCTGCGTGACGAACCCGCGGAGCTCTGCGTGGCCGGCGACTTCAATCAGGATCTGAGCGTTCGCTCGTACTACTGGTCGCTGAAGGCACGCGCGTATCTCGAGTTCGCCTTGCGCGAGTGTGACCTCGTTGCGGCGACGGCGGCACCGAACGATCCCGTGTGGCAGCTCACCGGCGGTGAAGCGGCGTGCATCGACCACGTCTGTCTGTCCGCGGGCCTGCTGCGACGTCTCTCCGGAGCGCCGATCGCGTGGCGGCCGGAGCGTGACGGACGGAACATCAGCGATCACCCGGGCGTCGCGGTGACCCTGACGGAGGCTTGAAGCACCACCCATGCAGATCGCGACCTTCCTGATGTTCACCGGCGAGGCCGAAGCGGCGATGAAGCGCTACGTCTCGCTCCTCCCCGACTCCGCGATCGAGTCCATCGAGCGCTGGGCGCCGGGCGAAGGGCCCGAGGGCAAGGTCAAGCGCTCTTCGGTCCGCATCGCGGGCACGCGCTGCATGTTCTTCGACAGTCCGGTGACGCACGCATTCGGCTTCACGCCCGCGATCTCGTTCTTCGTCGACTGCGACTCGAAGGAGCAGCTGCGGTCGATCGCCGCCGCGCTCTCGACGGGCGGCAGCTTCCTCATGCCGGAAGGCAGCTACGGCTTCAGCCAGTGGTTCTGCTGGCTGGTGGACCAGTGGGGCGTCTCGTGGCAGCTCAATCTCCCGTGAAGAAGTCCGCAACGAAGCCCGGCGAAGCGTCGCGCCTCATCGACGGCCGGATCGCCGAGCTCGGCGACTGGCGCGGCGCCACGCTCGGCCGCGTCCGTGCGATCGTCAAGCAGGCGGACCCGCGCGTCGTCGAGGAGTGGAAGTGGCGCGGCGTGCCGGTGTGGTCGCACGATGGCATCCTCTGCACGGGCGAGACCTACAAGAGCGTCGTCAAGCTGACCTTCGCGAAGGGCGCCTCGCTGAAGGACCCGGCGAAGCTCTTCAACTCGAGCCTCGAGGGCAACACGCGCCGCGCGATCGACATCCGCGAGGGCGAGAAGATCGACGAGAAGGCGCTGAAGGCGCTGATCCGGGAAGCGGTGGCGCTGAACGCGTCGAAGACGAAGAAGCCGTCCGCAGGGCGGACGTGAGCCATGGCAGATCGCGACGCATCGCGGACGGTTCACGCCCTGAGCGGGAGGATTCGTGCGATGCCGGTCTCGCTGGAGCCCTTCGACGCGGCGCACCTCCCGCGGCTCGGGAGCTGGCTGCGCGCGCCTCACGTCGCGCCCTGGTATCCGCACCCGGCGGACGACCTCGAGCGTGCCGCGACGCCGCCGCCGGGTGCCGGTCACTGGCTGATCGCAACCGCCCGCGGACCGGTCGGGTACCTGCGTTGGGTGCACGTCGATCGGGCCACGCTCGATGCGCTCGGCCTCGGCGAGGTACCGGCAAACTCGGTCGACATGGACATCCTGCTCGGTGAACCCGATGCTCTGGGCAGAGGGTACGGTCCGGAGGCACTGCAGCTCGCGGCGCTGACCTTCCTCGCCGACGAGACCGTCGCCCAGCTGGGGCTGACGACCTCGGTCCGCAACACGAACGCGCACCGCGCCTTCGTCAAGGCCGGATTCGGGATCGTCCGACAGTACCGGCCGCCCGGCCTGGAGCTGTGCCATCTGATGATTCGCGATCTCGCGGCGGAGCGCGCACGATCGCGCCGGCGATGACGAACCGGAATCCGGGATGAGCCAGGAGAATCGTTCCGACATGGACGCGCGACGACGGCTGATCGACGCCGTCGCGCAGGATTATCCCGCGAGCGAGACGTCCGACGTGCTCGCGATCGTCGACCAGTACGGAGCGGAGGCGCACGAGCGCGAGCCGGAGCGCGTTCGTCTGGCGATCGTCCGGCTCGCCGCGGGCGATCGCGAGAAGCTTCCGAAGCTGCTGCACGCGGCGAAGGTCGACTACCGCGACATCCTCGCGTGGGCGGACGCCGGACCGCTGTCCGCCGAGGACGGCGAGCGGCTGCAGGCCGCGGCGCGGAAGCTCCTCGCGCGCTGGGGCACGAGCTGACATGTCCGCACTCGCTCGACTCCAGCGCTGGTATGCCGCCCGCTGCGACGGCACGTGGGAGCACCAGCACGGCATCTCGATCACCTCGTGCGACAACCCGGGGTGGTGGGTGAAGGTCGCCCTCGCCGGCACGCCGCTGCGCGGCGTCGCGTTCGACGAGATCGCATCCGGCGTCGACGCGCGACGATTCGCGACGCAGCCGTCGTGGCTGTCGTGCCGCGTCGAGGACGACGTCTGGCACGGCGCGGGCGACGCGGCGAAGCTCGAGGTGATCCTCGACACGTTCCTCGACTGGGCGGAGTCGCATGACGCGGACTGACGACGCGGCGCCGGACGACACCGCCGTCCGCACCGCGCTCTGGCGCGCGCTGCACGTCCTCGTCGATCCACCGCCGCACGTCTTCACGGACGAGATCGGTGCACGACTCGCTGCACCACCCGACGGCTGGCGGGATCGCCCCGACATGAGCGACTTCACGCGTCCGTTCCGCGCGTCGATCGTCGCGCGCGCGCGCTTCGTCGCGGACCTCGTGGAAGAGAAGGCCGCACGCGGCGTCGCGCAGTACGTGATTCTCGGCGCGGGACTCGACACCTTCGTGCAGCGCCGTCCGGATCTCGCGTCGCGCCTCGCCGTTTTCGAGATCGACCGTCCGGGTGCGCAGGAATGGAAGCGGCGACGGCTCGTGGAGCTCGGCTTCGGCATCCCGGACGGCCTGCACCTTGTGCCGGTCGACTTCGAGGCTGGCGCTGCGTGGTGGAACGAGCTGCACGCGGCAGGCTTCGATGCCGCGAAGCCCGCGATCGTCGCCTCGACCGGCGTCAGCATGTACTTGACCCGCGCCGCGATCGCCGCGACCCTGCGCCAGGTCGCGGCGCTCGTGCCCGGCTCGACGCTCGCGATGTCGTTCATGCTGCCGATCGAGAGGGCCGACCCGGAGGTCCGCCCGGGCATCGAGCGCGCGGCCGCCGGCGCGCGGGCCAACGGCACGCCGTTCGTCAGCTTCTTCCTGCCGGACGAGATCACGACGCTCGCGCGCGAGGCGGGCTTCCGCGACGTGCGGCACGTGTCCGCCGAGACTCTGGCCGAGCGCTGGTTCGCCGGCCGCAGCGACGGGCTCCGACCACCGCGCAACGCGGAGGAGCTGCTGGTCGCCGAGACCTGAGCGGGACCGCGCCACGCGAGCGCGTGACACCCGCGCCGCTCGCGTCTATCCTCCGCGCCCGTGGGGATGAGGGGCTTCGACGCAAAGTTCGGTGCGGACCGTCTGTCCGAGCTGCCGCAGTCGCCCGGCGTCTATCTCTTCCTCGACGAAGCGGGCGGCGTGCTCTACGTCGGCAAGGCGAAGGACCTGCGCCGGCGCTTGACGTCCTACCGCAACGCCACGCGCCGCAGGGCGCACCGCAAGATGCGCACGCTGGTGCGCGTCGCCGCATCGCTCGAGATCCGGCCGCAGGAGACCGAGACGCAGGCGCTGCTGCTCGAGAACGAGCTGATCCGCACGCTGCGCCCGCCGTACAACGTCGACGGCGCATTCTCGTTCCTCTACCCGGCGCTGGGCGTCGGGCGGCACGACGGCCGCGTGCTGCTCGCGTTCACCTCGACCCCCGACGACTGGGACGCGCTCGACGTCCGCTGGCACGGCGCCTTCCGCTCGCGCCGCCGCGCCCGTGCCGCGTTCGACGCGCTCTCAGGGCTGTTCGGACGCATCGGTCACGCGGAGCCGGCGTCGCGGCTGCCGTCGGTGCCGCTGCGTCGCGGCGTGCGGCTCGAGGCGTTCCGCCGCGTACCGGACGAGCTCGCCGACGCCGCGAACGCGTTTCTCGCGGGAGAGTCCACGGAGCTGCTCGCGCTGCTCTTCGCGCATCTGCTCGAGAGCTCGCACGCGCGGCTCGAGGCCGCCGAGGTCCAGCAGGAGCTGCGTACGCTGCGGACCTTCGTCCGAACCGACGTGGCGCCGCTGCAGAGCGCGCTCCGCGCGACGAATCGCGCCGACTTCGTCCCGGGGCACGAGCGCGACGCACTGTTCATCGCGGCGCGCAGCGGCTGACTTCGAAGCCGGTTGTCGAATCCGCGGCGGTCGGGTCGACTATGGGCGGAATGAGTCGCACGAACGCGGGCGGCTCGAACGACGAACCAAAACGAAGAGGAGCAGCACCATGTCGACAGGCACCGTTCGTCTGCACCGCGTCCTGCGCGGCACCCCGGAGCGCGTCTACCGCGCCTTCACCACGCCCGACGCGATGGCCAAGTGGCTGCCGCCCTACGGCTTCACGTGCAAGGTGCACCACATGGACGTCAAGGTCGGCGGCACCTACCGCATGTCCTTCACGAACTTCACCACCGGCAACGGCCACTCGTTCGGCGGCGTCTACCGCGAGCTGATCCCCAACGAGCGCCTCGTCTACACGGACAAGTTCGAGGACCCGAACATGACCGACGAGATGGTCACGACGATCACGCTGAAGAAGGTCGCGTGCGGGACGGAGATCACGGCGACGCAGGAGGGCATCCCGGCGATGATCCCGGTCGAGAGCTGCTACCTCGGCTGGCAGGAGTCGATGGAGCAGCTCGCGAAGCTGGTGGATCCGGAGATTCCGGACTGATCGGAGTCCGCCGGCCTGGCCGGGGCCGATTTCCCGTCGACGGGCGGGTTGCCTTCGGTTCGGTATGACGTATTCTCCTACTCGGGAGGATCGTCATGCCGAAGGCCAAAGTAGCGGTCACGCTCGATGCCCGGACCTTGCGCCGAGTCGACCGACTGGTGCGCGACGCCCGGTACCCGAACCGGAGTCAGGCGATCGAGGCGGCGATCACGGCACAGCTGGAACGACTCGAGCGGCGTCGCCTCATCGAGGCATGTGCGCGGCTCGACCCGAAGGAGGAGCGGGCTATCGCAGAGGAGGGTATCGCCTCCGACGTGAAAGAGTGGCCGCCGTATTGAGGGGTGAGGTCCGCTGGGCGGACCTCGATCCGACCCGAGGTCGGGAGCAGGCCGGGTTGCGGCCCGTACTGATTCTCTCCCAGGACGTGTTCAATGAGCGCTCGGGGACGGTGATCGCCGTGGCGTTGACGAGCCAGCCTCAGCGAGCAGGCTTTCCCCTGACGCTCGAGCTGACGAGCGCCGGGCTTCCGAAGCGATCGTGGGTGAAGATCAGCCAGATCCGTACGCTGGCGATCGAACGGATCGGAAAGCGGATTGGAAGGGTCACGCCGGAAGAGTTGGCGCAGGTCGTCGAAGGGTTGAACGACATCGTCGGCGACTGAGCGCGCCTACCCGCATCGGCACCGTCGTCGCCACGGTCGTGTCGTAGATTCGTGGAAACGCGACGCGGCGTTCCTGCTTGTGGCGCATCGTCGAGCCATGGTCAGTAGGACGATGCCCACGCCGGGAACGCTGACCTTCTTCTGCGGCAAGATGGCCGCCGGCAAGTCCACGCTCGCGAAGCAGATCGTCGCGCGCACGGACGCGATCCTCCTCGTGCAGGACGACTGGCTGACGCACCTCTTCCCCGAAGAGATCGCCGACGTCGAGGCCTTCCGGAAATACTCGCGACGCTTGACGGCGGCGCTCACCGCGCACGTGAGTACGCTGCTCGCGCGCGGCACGAGTGTCGTGCTCGATTTTCCCGCCAACACGCGCGGACAGCGTGCCTGGTTCCGCGAGCTGATCGACCGCACGCGAGCGCCGCACGAGCTGCACTTCGTCGACACGCCCGACACGCTCTGCAAGGCGCAGCTCCGCGAGCGCAGCCGCGGCCTCGCCGACGGCGCCGCGTGGACGACCGACGCCGAGTTCGACGCGATCACCCGTTTCTTCGAGCCGCCTTCTCCCGAAGAGGGTTTCCACATCGTCCGCCACGAGCGTAAGGTCGTTGCCGATGTCTGATCAGCAGATCGTGTTCGACGACGGCGCCACCTACGACCGCTACATGGGACGATGGAGCCGCATCGTCGGCGACGTCTTCCTCGACTGGCTGGCGCCCGGGCGCGGCCTGCGCTGGCTCGACGTCGGCTGCGGCAACGGCGCCTTCACCGAGATGCTCTTCGAGCGCTGCGCGCCCGCCGCGATCGACGGAGTGGATCCGTCGGAGGCGCAGCTCGCGTTCGCGCGCGCGCAGCCCGCGGCGAAGCTCGCGAAGTTCCATCAGGGCGACGCGATGGCGCTGCCGTTCCCCGACGACGCGTTCGACGCGGCGGTGATGCCGCTGGTCATCTTCTTCGTGCCCGATCCCGCGAAGGGCGTCGCCGAGATGGCGCGCGTCGTCCGCGCGGGAGGCATCGTGGCGGCGTACGGCTGGGATCTCACCGGCGGCGGCTTTCCCTACACGGCGCTGCAGCAGGAGATGCGCGAGCTCGGCGTCACGCACGGCATGCCGCCGAGCCCGGAGGCGGCGCGCCTCGACGTCCTGCAGGAGCTGTGGACGGGCGCGGGGCTGCAGTCGATCGAGACGCGCGCGATCGAAGTCCAGCGGACTTTCGACGACTTCGAGGACTGGTGGCAGACGGTTCTCACCGGACCGAGCGTCAGCGCGAAGCTCGCGGCCATGGCGCCCGACGTTCGCGCGGCCTTGAAGGAGCGCATGCGCGCGCACCATCCCGCGGATGCTTCCGGGCGCGTCACGTACGGCGCGCGCGCGAACGCCGTCAAGGGCCGCGTCCCGCGCTGAGGATCGAGCGGTAGATCGCGCGCGTCAGCGCAGCCCGAGCCGCGCGTTGTCCCAGGTGAGCAGCTTGTCGTCCGGCACGATCTCGAGCGTCGTGCGCTCGACCTCGTAGTGCGCCCGCGTGCCGCTCGGCATCGTGGAACGTGCGGTGCGGAACGCGCCGTACTTCGCGTCGAGCGCCGCCGCGACGCGCGTCAGCAGCCCGGGCTCGTCGACGATGCGCGCGAGTCCCGCGACGTGCACCGCACGCAACTCGGCCCAGCGCTCGCCGGACTCGACGAGGAACGCGACGCGCGGATCGCGGCGCACGCGCGCGTGGCGTTTCGCCGTCGCGGGGCCGCTCACGTAGATGCGCCGGTCGAGCACCGCGAACCAGACCGGCAGCGTGATCGGGCGTCCGTCGCGCCGCAGCGACGTCAGGATTCCGGTGTGCGCGTGCGCGAGAACCTCCCACGCCTCGTCGCTCGACAGCCGCACGCTCATCGGGCGCTCCCGCGCGCGGCGCGCAATCGGTCGCGCAGCTCGTACTTCTTGACCTTGCCCGACGGCGTGCGCGGGAACTCCTCCACGACGTGCAGCTCCTCGGGCCACTTCTGGCGCGCGAGGCCGGCGTGCTCGAGGTGCAGCTGCACGTCGGAGAGATCCGGCGCGCCGGCCCCGGGACGGAGCCGTACGAACGCGCTCGCGCGTTCGCCGAGGCGCGGATCGGGCGCAGCCACGACCGCGACCTCGGTGACCGACGGCATCCGCGCGAGCAGCTCCTCGATCTCGGCCGCGCTGATGTTGGCGCCGCCGCGGATGATGATGTCCTTCTTGCGGTCGGTGATCGTCAAGTAACCGTCGGCGTCGAGCACCGCGATGTCGCCGCTCGCGTACCAGCCGTCGGGGTCGACCGTGTCGCGCGTGAGCGCCGGGTCGGTGTAGCCGGCGAAGAGGTCGGGGCCGCGGCTCCAGACCTCGCCGGGCACTCCGCTCGCGACGTCACGGCCTCTCTCGTCGACGACGCGCAGCTCGACGCCCGCGAGCGCAGCCCCGTCGGTGCGCGTGCGCTTGTCGCGCGGATCGGTCGGCGGGCTGCCGGTCGTCGACGGGTGCTCGGTCGAGCCGTACACCCGCGAGATCGCGATGCCCAGCTCCTCGGCGCGGTCCGCGACGGCGACCGGGACGGGTGCGCTGCCGAGCCCGAGCCAGCGCATCTTCTCGGCGTGTGCGCGTGTGAAGCGCGGGTTGTCGATCAGGCTCAGCAGGAATACCGTCGCACCGCTGCCGGCGACGAGGTCGTCGTGCAGCATCGCGTCGAGCACGACGTCGGCGTTCCACTGATCCGTCAGGTGCACGGCCTGTCCGCGGTGGATCGGCAGCAGCAGACCGCCCAGCATGCCGATCGCGTGCGCGACCGGCGCGCCGATCAGGTTCGGACGATCGCCTTCGAGCTGGATCGCGGCGAGCTGGCGGATCTCCGCGAGCAGGCTCCGGTGCGTATGGATCACGCCCTTCGGATCCGCGGTCGTACCCGAGGTGTAGCCGATCACCGCGGGCGCGTCGGGGTCGACCTTCGCGGGTGCTGCCATCGGTGATGCATCGGAAAGGCGCTCGAACGGAAGCGCCCACGCGGGCAGCGCGCCGTCGCCGGTGCGCAGCACGACGGCGAGCTCCAGGTCCGGCAGCGACGGACGCAGCGTCTCGAGATTCGCCAGGTAGTCGAGCCGCTTGAAGCGGTCCGCGGTGACGAACGCCCGCGCGCGCGACTCGCGCAGGGCGAAGCCGACCTCCTTGCTGCCGTAGTGTCCGACGATCGGCACGACCACCACGCCGAGCAGCGCGAGCCCGAAGAAGGTCACCGCGGCCTCGGTCCAGTTCGGCAGCTGGAACGCCGCCACGTCGCCGGGGCCGATGCCGTGTGCGGCGAGCCCGGCGGCGAGCCGGTGCGCGCGGTCGAGCAGCGTGCCGAGCGTCAGGTCGTCGGGGCGGACGTCCGACCAGATGCGGAAGCGGTCGTGCGCGTGCGCGCGGATCGCCGTGTCGAGGTACGTCCCGAGCGTGTCGTCGGTCCAGAGGCCGCTGCGCAGATAGCGCGCGCGCAGCTCGTCCGACGTGCGGCGCAGCGGCCACTCGCGCACCGCACGCTCAGCCACGCGACGTCTCCACGGGCGGGAGTCCGAGCCGTGCGCGCACGTCGCCGGGCGAAGCGACGGAACGCCCCGAACCCTCGACCCAGCGCACCGCCATCTGCACCACCTCCGCGTTGGAGCGGTCGGGAAACGCGGCCGGCGTGTCGCCGATGCCGACGCGGATGCCGCCGCCGAGCTCGAGCGCGCGGCGGCACAGGCGCTCGACGAGGCGCGCGTCGGACAGCGCATACGGCACCAGCACCCACGCGACGTCGAGCCCGGGCGGCAGCTGCCGCAGGTGGAACGCGATCGCGTCCTCGGTCGGCTCGGGCCCGGCGGCCCACGCGCCGGAGAGGAAGATCTTCAGGTAGACCGGTCCGCGCAGCGCACCGGACGCGGCGAGGAGGGCCACGGTGCGGGTGTGGCCGACGTCGAACGAGCCGAGGCTCGGGATCATGCCGAGCGCCTGCACGTTCTCGATCGCGGCGAGCGTGAGCGGCAGCGGGTTCGCGACGACGGTCGTTCCGCCGAGCGCTTCGAGCGGGAGGAACGTCCGCGCGCGCTCGTCCCACGGCACGACGCTCACCGAACCGACGTCGACCGGCGCCATCTCGAGCCCGTGCCGCTCGCGCAGCTCCCAGCAGTGGCCGAAGCGGCCGTCGAGCGAGTCCGGCTCGACGGGATAGGACGGGTAGGCGAGCAGGCCCGCGCGGCGCATCGGTGCGAAGGCTTCGCCGTTCAGCCTCGCGTCGCCGAGCCGCTGCGCGCCGTCCACCGGATCGCGCGCGTGCCAGTGCACGACGGCGGCGCCCGCGTCGCCGCAGCGCAGCGCGTCCGCGGCGCACTCCGACGCCGCGTACGGCACGTGGCGATTCAGCGCGCGCGGCGCCGCCTCGTTGAGCCCGACCTCGACGATCGCCGGATCCATCCGCGACCTCAGGCGAGCCGCTTGCTCACGTCCTCGCCCGCGGCGAGACGTGCGGCGTAGTCGTCGAGCCAGCGATGGAACTTCTCGCTCTCGGCGCGGTCGGCATCGAGGCGCGGATACGCCGGGATCGTGTACTCGGGATCGAGCGGCGGGTGGTCGCTCGCGGGCTTCCGCGCCATGACGCGTTCCAGGATCGGCTCGAGGCGCGCGGCGCGCTCGCGCTCGCGGCGCGGCGCGCGGTCGGCGAACTCGGGCATGATCTCGCGCGCGAACAGCTCGAGCGTCTCCATCACGTGCTCGTGGCGGTTGCGTCCGGCGGCGCACGACAGGATCACCTGGTCGACGCCGCACTCCTCGTAGCGGCGCATGTACTCGCGCACCTGCGCGGGCGTGCCCATCGCACCGCGCAGGCCGCTGGTGCCGCCCTGCACGACCTTCGCGCCGAGGCGCTCGGGGCTGCCGGTCGCGAGCGCCACGGCCTCCGGGTCGTAGCCCATCTCGGCGCGCCGCGCGCGGTAGTCGGCCCAGAGGTTCTCCTGCGCGGGCTTGTGGCGCCCGAACACGTAGTAGTGGCCGAGCGAGTAGCCGATGAAGTTGACGCCCTCGGCGCCGCGCCGCACCGCCTCCTCCTCGTCGGGGTGGCAGAAGTACGACGTCACGGCCGCGAGATTGGCATTGACGGCGTCGCCGATCGGCACGCCCTCGTCGGCGAGCGTCCCGTAGTAGTCGTCGACCCAGTGGCGCGCCTCCTCGGGATCGAAGAAGGCGAAGGCGAGGGCGCCGATGCCCTTCTGCGCCGCGAGGTGGATCGTGTCGCGGCGGCTGCACGCAACCCACACCGGCGGGTGCGGCCGCTGCTCGGGCTTCGGCACGACGTTGCGCGGCGGCATGCGCACGTGCTCGCCGGCGTGTCCGGTGAACGGGGCCTCGGTGAGGCAGCGCAGCGCGACGCGGAGACCTTCCTCCCACATCGCGCGCTTCTTCGCCGGGTCGACGCCGAACGCGTCGAGCTCCGTCGCCGCCGAGCCTTCACCGGTGCCGAACTCGACCCGCCCGCCGGAGAGCACGTCGAGCGTGGCGATGCGCTCCGCGACGCGTGCCGGGTGGTTGATCGCGGGCAGCGTCTGCACGATGCCGTGTCCGAGACGGATCCTCTTCGTGCGCTGCGACGCCGCGGCGAGGAAGATCTCCGGTGCGCTCGAGTGCGAGTACTCCTCGAGGAAGTGGTGCTCGACCAGCCAGACGCAGTCGAAGCCGAGCCGGTCGGCGAGCTCGATCTCCTCGAGCGCCTCGGCGAACACGCGCCGGTCGTCCCCGTCGTCCCACGGACGCGGAACCTGATGCTCGTGGAAGATCCCGAATTTCACGGCGCCTCGCTTGGCGGGGAATGGATGGCTGGCGTCCCCCGGTGGCGCCATGTAACCCGTGCGTATACATGAGGGCAACACCTTCCCGCGGAGCCGTGAGATCCCGCGCCGCGACGAAGCCGCGGCAGCCGAAGCGCCTGCCGCGGGACGCGCGGCGGGAGACCATCCTGCGCGCCGCGGCCGACGTCATCGGCCGGCGCGGCTACGCGGCGGCCTCGATGGACGAGGTCGCGGCCGCGGCCGGGGTGACCAAGCTCATCCTCTACCGCCACTTCGCCTCGAAGGCGGAGCTGCACCGCGCGACCCTGAAACGGATCGCCGGGCAGGTCTGCGACGGCTTCGCCGCCGGGCTCGAGGAGGGCGGCTTCGGGGTGGGCACGCGCTCTCTGTTGAGCCTCGCGCGCGCGGAGCCGGTCGCGTTCCGGCTCTTCTGGCGTCAGGCGGATCATCCGCCGGAGTTCGCGCGGGACGCCGCTACGCTCCGGCGCCGGGCGATCGCCGCGGCCCGTCTGCGGCTCGGCGAGCGCGTGCCGAAGGCGTCGCGCGAGTGGGCCGCGCACGCGCTCGTCGGATACCTGGTCGAGGCGGTGCTCAACTGGCTCGCGTTCGGCGACCCGGCGCGCGACGAGCAGTTCGTCCGCGCGACCGACAAGGCGCTGCGCGCGGGCGTGCGCGCCTGGACCGAGATGTCCGGCGGCTGACGGCGCACGCCCGCACCGCTGGCGACGGCGCCGCCGAGGGCGCAGGCTCGGAGCAGGAGGGACTACCCGTGATCCTGCTCGTGATCGTGCTCGGCATCGCCGTCGTCCTGATCTCCGGATTCCGCATCGCGCAGGAGTACGAG
Source organism: Binatia bacterium (assembly GCA_046327915.1). Taxonomy (GTDB): domain Bacteria; phylum Desulfobacterota; class Binatia; order UBA12015; family UBA12015; genus VGTK01. The sequence goes on from JAXLXO010000013.1 coordinate 113,509, forward strand.
CGCGGCGTCGTCTTCCGGCTCGGCCGCTTCCTCGGGCTGCGCGGACCGGGGCTCTACTGGATCATCCCGCTCGGCATCGACCGCTCGTGGACGATCGACACGCGCACGCGGACCGTGTCCGCGGAGCAGCAGGAGACGATCACGCGCGACAGCGTGACCGTCAAGCTCAACGCGGTGCTGTGGTACCGCGTCGTCGACCCGGCGAAGTCGGTGATCGAGGTCGCGGACGCGCCGGCGGCGGTCTACCAGCTCGCGCTGACGAGCCTCCGCAACTCGATCGGCCAGCACGACCTCGACGAGGTGCTGCAGGAGCGCGACAAGATCAACGAGGTGCTGCGCCAGAGCATCGCCGGCTCGACGGGAGCCTGGGGCGTCGAGATCGAGCGCTACGAGATGAAGGACGTCGAGCTGCCCGAGGCGATGCAGGAGGTGATGGCGATGCAGGCGCAGGCGATCCGCGAGAAGCGCGCGCGCATCATCAAGGCCGAGGCCGAGCTCGAGGCGTCGCGCAAGCTCGCCGAGGCGGCCGCGCAGATGGCGAACAACCCCGTTGCGGTGGAGCTGCGGCGCATGCAGATGGTCACCGAGGTGGGCGCGGAGAACAACAGCACGACGGTGATGATGATCCCGTCCGACTTCGTGACGATGGCGAAGGGCTTCACCGAGTACCTCCGCGAGCACGCACCGCGGGCCGCCGCGAGCGTGTCGTGATGCATCGGCGAACGGTGGTGTCCGCATGCTGACGCTGGCATCGGTGCTCGTCGCCGCGAGCGGTGCGATCGTCGCGACGTTCGGTGCGTTGCACGCGCTGTTCACGTTCCGCGGACGCCGGCTGCTTCCGCGCGACGACGCGCTGCGGACGCGAATGCAGGAAGTCTCGCCCGTCATCACGCGCGAGACGACGATGTGGAAGGCGTGGCTCGGCTTCAACGCGAGCCACGGCCTCGGGCTCGTGCTCTTCGGCGTCCTCTACGCCTGGCTCGCGCTGGCGCACGGCGCGCTGCTGTTCGGCTCGGCGTTCCTGCTGACGCTCGGCTTCGCCGCGCTGTGCGCCTGGGTCGTGCTGGCGAAGCTCTACTTCTTCTCGGTGCCGCTGCGCGGCGTCGTAGTGGCGACGGTGCTGTACGTGGTCGGTGTGCTCGCATCGAGGTACGCCGGATGATCCGTCCGCGCCACGTCATCGCGGTGCCCGACCTCGCGCGCTCGGCGCGCTTCTACGGCGACGTGCTCGGCTTCGAGGTGCGCGAGGTCGGCGATCCAGGCTGGCGCTTCTTCGTGCGCGACGGCTGCACGATCATGGCGGGCGAGTGTCCCGACGCGCTGCCGCCGGCGGACCTCGGCGACCACTCGTACTTCGCCTACCTCGAGGTCGAGGGCATCGACCGCTGGTACGACGAGCTCGTCGGGAAGAGCGTCGAGCTGATCAAGCCGCTGCGCGATGAGCCGTGGGGCATGCGCGAGTTCGGCATCCGCACCGTCGACGGACACCGGATCATGTTCGGCGCCGCCGTCGACGGAGCGGTCTGAGGAAGCCGGAGGACCCGGGGCAGACCCGGACCCTCCGGCCGATCGTCAGGGAAGCAGCGTCGTCCCCGCGCAGAAGAGGTTCGGCTTCTGCGCCGCGACGAGGCTCGTCACGGCGTCGGCCGCACCACTCTGGGCCGTCGCATCGAGGCACGCCGGGCAGGTGCCGCCGACGAGCAGCTTGACGCTGGCCGCGTCGAACGCGGTGCGGCACGACGTCGGCTTGCCCGCACCGGCCTTGCACGCGTTCAGGTCGAAGCTCTTGCCCTTCGCCAGCGCGCCGGCCTGCTTCGCGTCGCACTTCGCGAGACACGCGGCGAGCTTCTTCAGCGCGTTCGCGACGCCGCTCTCGCACCTGGCGGTGTCGGCGTCGGGCGGCACGAAGCCGGTGTCGTCGCCACCGAGCGGGACCGCTCCTGCGCAGTAGATCGTGCCGTTGTACGCCTCGACGAACTGCATCGCCTGGTCCGCGACGGCCGACTGTGCCGTCGCATCGAGGCAGGCGGGGCAGGTGCCCTTGCCGAGCAGCTTCGCGCTCGCGGCGTCGAAGCCGGCGCGGCACGAGGTCGGCTTGCCGGTGCCGTCCTCGCAAGCGTCGTCGTCGAAAGGCGTGCTCTTCAGCGCGGAGTCCGCCTGCTTGACCTGGCACTTCGTCGCGCACGCCGAGAGCTTGCTCAGCTGCTTCGCGACGCCGAGCTCGCAGCTCGCGGTGTCCTTGTCGGGAGGCACGAAGCCGGTGCTGCCGCCCGGCGGTGTGGGAGTCGGAACCGCGGTCGGCGTGGGCGTCGGGCTCGCGGGATCGAACGACTCGGCGAAGTACTCGTGGCTGTCGGCGTTCGCGATCGCCTGCGACGGGTTGCTGATCGCCAGCGCCTTCGCGTCGGTCTCTCCGTAGGCGTAATCCTCCGTGGCGGCGACCGGCGTGAAGTGCGACGTCTCGTGGATCAGCGTGCCGCCGCGAGAGTCGGTTCCGGTGACCGGCGCGTCCCAGAACGATCCGCAGAGGTGGACCGTGTAGGTCGAGTCGCTCGGGAAGACGAACGCGAAGTCTCCCGAGAAGCAGTCGGTGCCCGAGCAATCGAACGCCATCGGGTTCGAGCCGAGACGGCTCAGGATGTTCGTGAAGTTCGTCGTCACCGTCGCGTAGCGCGTCGCGTTGAACGCGCCGAACCAGGTCGTGTAGTGGGTGTCGACGCTCGATGCCTGCAGGTAGTCGTTCGCGGCCGTCGCGTAGCTGGTCGCGGCGTCGCGCGCGGCGCTCACCTCGGTGATCTGCGACGCGGAGCAGGACACGTAGCTGCTGCTTCCCGACTCGATCTTCGCGTTCGACCGGACCGTCGCCGGACGCGAGCGGCCCTCGACGGCGATCTCGATCGGGTTCGAGGTCAGCGCCGCGTCGGCGGCTCCACCGACGAACAGGTCGGGCGACGCGACGTCATAGAGCACCGCATAGGTTCCGGTCGCGGAGAAGTCGTACGCGTCCGTCAGGTCGACGTCCCAGGTCACGGAGTCGCCTGCGCCGAGAAAGACGTAGTCGGTCTCGGTCGGCGTCGCGCGCTTCGTGATCCGGCCCGTGTAGGCGACGCGCACGCCGTCGCGCTCGACCACGAAGATCGGTGCGAGGATGCCGTCCTCGGGCGTCAGCCAGCGCAGCAGGCCTGCGGGCGCGGTGCCGCCGTTCGCGAGCGTCAGCTGCACGACGACGCGGTCGCTGCCGGCGAACGACGCTTGCGCGGCGCTCAGCGTGGCGGTGACGGCGTCGCCCCGGGCACGGGCGGACGGGACTGCGGCGAAGAGGGCGCCGCACACGGCGGCGACGACCAGGACGCGCCGGAATGCGGCGTGCTGCGTCTGGTGGGAGGTGAGGCTCATCGGGGCTCCTCGGTGTGGGCCCGATGAAGCTGGGCAGTCTAGGGGAGTGGTGTCGTTCCCTCGCAGTAGAGGCTGCCGCGGAGTCCTGCAACGAAGCCGGTCACCGCGTCGGCCGCGGCGGACTGGGCGCTCGCGTCGAGACACGCGGGGCACGCGCCGCCGAGGAGCACGTTCGCGCTCGCCGCGTCGAAGGTGTTGCGGCAGGAGGTCGGCTTGGTGAACTTGCACGCGTCTGCGTCGAAGCTCGTGCCGCCGGCGAGTGCCACCGCCTGCTTGCGATCGCACTTCACGAGACACGACGCGTACCGCTTGAGAGCGCGCGCGATGGACCCCTCACACGACGCCACGCCCGCGTCGGGCGGCACGAAGCCGGTGTCGTCGCCGCCGAAGGGCACGCTGCCGGCGCAGTAGAGCGAGCCGTTGGTCTGCTCGACGAACGTCGTCACGCGGTCGGCGAGATCGCCTTGCGCCGCCGTGTCGAGACACACAGGGCAGCCCGTGATCGCGGCGCTCGACGCGTCGAAGGTGTCGCGGCACGAGGTCGGCGTTCCCGCCTCGCAGGCGTCGTCGTCGAACGGGATGCTCTGCAGCAGGGAGTTCGACTGCGCCACATGGCACTTCCGCGTGCAGTCCGACAGCCGTCCGAGGCGCCGCGCGATCGCGCCCTCGCAGCTCGCGACGACGGTGTCGGACGGAACGAACCCGTTGCTGGTCGGAGCCGCGGTCGGCGCGGGGGACGGCGATGGTGTCGCGGTGACGAACGGAGTCGGCGACGGTGACGGCGTCGGAGTGCGCGACGGCGTCGGTGTCGGCGTGCGGGTCGGAGTGCGCGACGGCGTCGGTGTCGGCGTGCGGGTCGGAGTGGGCGACGGTGTCGGCGTTGGCGTGCGTGACGGAGTCGGTGTGGGAGTGCGAGTCGGAGTCGGGGACGGAGTGGGTGTCGGGGTGCGCGACGGCGTCGGCGTCGGTGTACGCGTCGGCGTGGGCGACGGTGTCGGCGTCGCGACCGGCACCGACGACTCGCCGAAGTACTCGTGGTTGTCCGCGTTCGCGATCGCGTTCGCCGGGTTGTTGATCGCGAGGCTCTTCGCTCCGCTCTGCCCGTAGACGAAGTCGTCGGTGCTCGCGACGTCGACGAAGTGCGACGCCTCGTGGATCAGCGTGCCGGCCTTCGAGTCGGTGCCCTGCGCGGGCGCGCTCCAGAACGCGCCGCACAGCGTGATCGTGTGCGTCGCGTCGTCGGGGTAGACGAACGCGTACGTGCCGGCGTCGGTGCACGTGCAGTCGAAGATGATCGCGCCGTTCGCGAGCAGATTGAGAATCTTCGTGAAGTGCGTCCGGACCGTCGTGTAGCGGGTGGCGTCGTAGACGCCGAACCACGTGGTGTAGTGCGTGTCGACGATTCCGGCGGTGAGGTAGCCGAGCCCGTCGGTGGAGTAGGTGGCCGCGTCCGTGCGCGCGGTGGCCAGCTGCGTCTGCCGCGTGGTGGTGCAGCTGACGAACGACGTGCTCGCGGCGTCGACCTTGGGCAGCACCTGCGTCGCCGGACGCGGGTGCCCTTCGACGAAGATCTCGACGGTGTTCGAGACCAGGAACGCCGACGGGTCGCCGTTCGGCGCGAACAGATCGTCCGACGCGACGTCGTACGTGACGGCGTACGTTCCGGTGACGGAGAAGTCGTACGCGTCGGTGAGGTCGACGTCCCAGGTCACGCTTTCGCCCGCGTCGAGAAAGACGTAGTCGGTGTCGGCCGGCGCCGCGCGCTTGACGCGAATTCCCGTGTACGGGACGAGCTCGCCGTCGCGCTCGACGGCGAAGATCTCGCTGGTGATGCCGTCCTCGGGCGTGAGCCAGCGCAGCAGGCCCGCGGGCGCCGTGCCGGTGTTGGTGAGCGTCAGCTGCACGACGACCGCGTCGGCAGCGCCGAACGACGTCTGCTCCGCGCCGATCGTCGCGATCACGCCGTCCTGTGCGCGGGCCGGCGTCGCGAGCAGCGCGGCGACGAGAAGGACGGCGGCGGTGATCGACCTCACTTGGCGGCTCCTTCGACGGCGAAGCGCAGGGGCTCCGAGACGAGGTGGCCGTCCGCCGGTGGTGCGTTCTTCTTCGGCAGCCACAGCTGCGGCGACGTCACGTCGTACGTCACGACGTAGTGCCCCGGTGCCGCGAGGTCGTGGAGCTTCGCGAGGTCGACGTCGCTGGTGACGCTCGCACCGGGCTCGAGCGTCACGTAGTCCGCGTCGGTCGGCTCGGGACGCTTCGCCATGCGGCCTCGGTACGGCACGTCCGTGCCGTCGTGCGTGACCTTGAACAGCGGCGCGGAGACTCCGTCGAGGGGGGTTCGCCAGCGCAGGATCGCGACGCGGCGCTCGCCGGGATTGGCCAGCGTGACGTGCACGATCACCGGCTCGCCCGGGGCGAAGGTCGTGCGGTCGGCGGCGAGGCGAACGGTCGCGGTCATCTCTCTGTTGTTCGGCGTTTCCGCCGCGCCACTCCACGACGAGCCGACGAGGGCGAGGAGAACGGCGGCGATGGCCGAAGCGAGCAATGCGCTGCCGCGAAGGCGGGTGTCCGGCACCGGGTCGGTTGTCACTGGTCGGCTCGTTGGCCTCATCGACGGTCGCGTTCCGGCCGGGCCGCACGGCCCGAGCTTGATCCGGCATACCGTGGCTTGACGGTTGCCGGAAGAGCGCATCTCGCGCCGCGGCGGCCCGCATGGGATCTGCGGAGGCCGCGACTCTCGGCGTGTCGTCACGCGGGTGCGTTGCGAAGTCGCAACGCGCGTGGTGGGACCGCAACGCGCGGAGCCGTGCGAACGACCGCGATTCGCGAAGATCCGTCGCCGATGGTGTCCTGCCCGTCGGGCCCCGGTCTTGCGAGACGCGAGCGGAACCGCGGCGCGACGGACGTGCCGCACGAACGAAAGGCTCGACGCGTGGAACGCAAGCTGCTCATCGCGGTCATCGTCCTGTTCGGTGTGCTGACCGGCGTCGCTCTCTGGCAGCACGGGTACTGGGGAATCCTCGAGCCGCACTTCCAGACCTTCGGAGCGGCGCAAGTCTTCGCCGACCTCGTGATCGCGCTCACGATCATCCTGGTCTGGATGTGGCGCGACGCGCGTGCGACCGGGCGCAACCCGTGGCCGTGGATCGTCATGACGCTGGTGATGGGATCCTTCGGCCCGCTGATCTATCTATTGACGCGCCGGTCGCCCATCGAGGGCCGGTGAGGGGAGACCCATGGGCGTCTTGCGCATCTACCTGTCCGTCATCTTCGTCGTGATCCTGGGCTACACGTCCGTGACGATCGCGAACCACGGCATGAACCTGATCTCGATCTTCTTCGGCGACATGGCGACGATGGCCTGGCCCGGACAGTTCAACCTCGACTTCATGTTCATGCTGACGCTGTCGGGGCTGTGGGTGGCGTGGCGGCACGAGTTCACGCCGGTCGGCGTCGTGTTGGGGCTGCTGGCGCTCTTCGGCGGCGCGATGTTCCTGTCGGCGTACCTGCTGATCCTGACCTCTCGCGATCGGGACGTGCGGCGGCTGCTGCTCGGTCCGAGCCGCGCCTGACGGTCCTCGATCGTCGATACGGCGAGCTTCGTTCGGGACGCGCGCCGCTGTAGAAGCGGCGGCGCATGCTGAAGCTCCACTACGCCCCGACCAGCTGCGCGCTCGCGGTGCACCTCGCGCTCGAGCACGCGGGCGCATCGTACGAGCTGGTGCGCGTCGACTTCGCCGCGCAGCAGCAGCGCTCGCCCGACTTCCTGAAGCTCAATCCGAAGGGGCGCGTGCCGGCGCTGGTCACGCCGCGCGGCGTCCTGACCGAGACGCCGGCGCTGCTGCAGTTCGTCGCGCAGTCGTGGCCCGCGTCGAAGCTGCTGCCGCTCGACGATCCCTTCCTGCTCGCCGAGGCGAACGCGTTCGCGAGCTATCTGTGCTCGACGGTCCACGTCGCGCACGCGCACCGGATGCGCGGCGCGCGCTGGGCGGACGATCCGGCGGCGTGGGCGGCGATGCAGAGGAAGGTCCCGCAGTCGGTCGGCGACGCGTTCGCCGTCGTCGAGCACGAGCTGCTGCGCGGACCGTACGTCCTCGGCGCGGCGCTCTCCGCGTGCGACTACTACCTGCTGACCATCGCGCGCTGGCTCGAGGCCGACGGCGTCGATCTCGCGCGCCTGCCGCGCGTCGTCGATCACCGTCGGCGGATGCTGGAGCTGCCGCTGGTGCAGCGCGTGATCGCGCAGGAAGAGGGCGCTTGACGCCGCTGCACATCGGGATGGCCGGCGTCTCCGCCGAGGGCGCGGCGCTCTGCTACCGGACGATCTGCACGGAGGGTCCGGCGCTGCTCGGACCACACGCGCGTCCCGAGGTGACCCTGCACACGCCGTCGTTCGCCGCGCACGTGAAGTGCCTCGAGAGCGGCGACTGGGCGGGCGTGGGCGCGTTGCTGCTCGACTCGGCGCGGAAGCTGGCGGCGGCCGGTGCCGACTTCGTGATCTGTCCCGACAACACGGCGCACCAGGCGATGCCGTACGTCGAGCGGCACTCGCCGCTGCCGTGGCTGCACATCGCGGAGGTGGTCGCCGCGGAAGCAGCCGCGCGCGGCTGCCGGAAGCTCGGCCTCACGGGCACGCGCTGGCTGGTCGACAGCGACGTCTACCCGGCGAAGCTCGCGGCGCACGGCATCGCATGGCTTCGTCCGGGGCCGGCGCAGCGCGAGCGCGTCAGCCGAATCATCATGGACGAGCTGGTGTACGGCGTGCAGAAGCCGTCGAGCGTCGCGGACGTGGTCGCCGTCATCGAGGACCTCGCGCACCGCGGCTGCGACGCGGTCGTCCTCGGCTGCACCGAGCTGCCGCTCGTGATCGACGATGCCAACTCGCGGCTGCCGACGCTCGACTCGACACGGCTCCTCGCGCGCGCGGCGCTGCGGCGCGCGGCCTCGGGCGAGCGGCCGTGACGCACGATCCCGCCCGGACGCGCGCGCTGGTCGACGCGTTCGACGCCACGGCACTCGCCAGCGGCGGCATCCGTGCCGGCAGAGACCGCCTCGTGCTCCGTTCGGCGCGCGACGCATGAGGTGGTAAGCCGGCGGCGTGTACGAGGAGAGGCACGAGCGGCTCCTGCCGGTACGCGAGTTCGTGCGGCGGCTGCTGCGGCACGCCGGCCTCGCATCCGCGGTGATCGGCGGCTCGCTGCTGATCGGCGTCTGCGGCTACGTCTGGCTCGAGGGCCTGAGCTGGGTCGACGGCTTCCTCAACGCCGCGATGATCCTGGGCGGCATGGGCCCCGTCGCGACGATCCAGACCACCGGCGGCAAGATCTTCGCCGGACTCTACGCGCTCTACTCGGGGCTCGTGTTCCTGGTCGCGGCGGGCATTCTTCTCGCGCCGCTCTTCCACCGCGTGATGCACCGCTTCCACCTCGGCGAGCAGGAGCGCGCGCGCCGACGCGCGCAGGGCGGACGGTGAATCCGCGTCTCGTCGCGCTGGCGGTCGTGCTTTTCTCGACGACACCCGCGCTCGCGCGTGCCGAGTGCGCGCCCTACGTCGAGGAGCAGCCGAAGTGGCACTCGGCGACGCTCCGTCCGGGCCGCGAGACGCTCGCGTCGTGCGAGGTGAGCGAGGACGCCTACCGCGCCGTCGTTCAGGCCTGGCTCGCCGCGCGACGACCCGATGCGGCCCCGCTCGACTCGCTGTCGCTCGGCCGTGCGGTGTCGTTCCCGTGGCTGTCGCGCGCGATCGCCGACGCGGCGCTCGCGAGCCCGGGCTGGGCGCCGCGCGCCGCGCACGCGAAGCCGGGACGCCGCGACGCGCTCGCCGCACCGATCCTGCGCGATCCCGCGCTGCGCGACCGTCTCGCGGCGCCGTTCGCGGGCTCGGGATTGACCGTCAAGAGCATCTCGTCCGAGAAGGTGCTGTTCGGTGCGGCGGCCGAGCACGCGTCGCACGTCGCAGCGGCTGACGCCGACGTGCTGGTGCCGTTCGACGCGCAGCTCTGGCTTCGTCTCGCGCCGCTCGACGATTCCACGCGGTCGGAAACCGGCGCGGGCGCGCTGGCGCCGCGCGGCGACGGGCGATAGTCGGACGCATGGACGACGCCGATCTCTGGCAGCGCTTCTCCACGCAGGACTTGACGCACGCCGAGTGGAATCACGAGGCGCACGTTCGCACCGCGTATCTACACGTCGTCCGCTGGCCGCTCGACGAGGCGCACCTTCGCATGCGCGCCGGAATCATCCGCCTGAATCACCGGCACGGCCTCGTCGAGAGCCCGGAGCGCGGCTACTTCGAGACGCTGACGCGCGTGTGGCTCGCGCTGGTTGGCGCGGCGGCGAAGCGGTGCGTGCCGCCGCCGTCGAGCTCGCTCGACCTGCTCGAACGCCGCCCCGAGCTGCGCGAGCGCGACCTGCCGCTCGCGCACTACACGAGGGAGCGGCTGATGAGTCCGCACGCGCGTGCGGTCTTCGTCGAACCGGACCGGCAACCGTTGCCGGAGTGATCGCGCCGCGCACCGACCGGGTCGACACAGAGCTGCGCCTTGCGCAGGGTGTGCCGACCGGTGGCCGGCGGGAAATGTCGCGGAGGCTGTCGAATTCCGGTCCGCGCGTTCGACCATTGCGCAAAGGGAGGTGTACCCGATGACGACGAACCCCTATCTGACCTTCGACGGCAACGCGGAGGAGGCGTTCCGCTTCTACAAGTCCGTGTTCGGCGGCGAGTTCGCGCTACTGGTGCGCTTCAAGGAGATGGGCGGCGGACCGCCGGGCGCGAGCGCCGAGGAGATGAACCGCATCGCGCACGTCTCGCTGCCGCTCGGCAGCGCGGGAATGCTGATGGCGAGCGACAACGTGCCGTCCGCCGGGCACAAGCTCGCGGTGGGCAACAACGTGCACATCTCGCTGCACCCGGACAGCGCCGCCGAGGCGCAGCGCCTCTACGACGGGCTCTCCGCCGGCGGCACGATCGGCATGCCGCTCGGTCCGACGCCGTGGGCCGAGAAGTACGCCTCGTTCACCGACCGCTTCGGGATCAACTGGATGGTCAACTACGCGGGCAAGGTCCAGTTCCAGAGCCCGCCGTCGCACTGAGGCGCGCACGTGAGCAGCGACGGAGACCGCTCCGAGTTCCTCGTCATCTCGCGCGGGCAGTGGAGCCCGAAGCTGTCGCGCGACGAGATTCAGGCGGCGATCGACGAGTTCTACGTCTGGCACGACCGCCTCGTCGGCGAGGGCCGGATGCGTCCGGGCTCGCGCCTCGCCGACACCGGCAGGACCGTGCACGGCAACGGTCTCGTCACAGATGGTCCGTACGGCGAGACCAAGGAGGTCATCGGCGGCTTCTGGACCATCCTCGCGCGCGACCTCGACGAGGCGGCGCGCATCGGCGCGCAGAACCCGTGCCTGCGCTGCGGCCTCTTCTTCGAGCTCCGGCCGCTCGAGAGCCTCAAGGCGAGCGCGTTCGCGGTGACCACCGAGACGCCGCGCGGGCGTCGCGACGGGGGTGCCTGAACCGGACGCCGGGCCAGACGCGCCGCGCGCCACGCGCGTGCAATGGGCGTGCACCGACTTCTCGTCCCCTCCCGGAGAGCCCGATTCCGGGAATGGAGACGAGAATGAAAACCAGCATCGACAAGATCCGCGTGGTCGCGGCGTGCGCGGCGCTCGCCGTGGGCGGCCTCGCGTCGCAGGCCGCCGCGATCTCGCAGGTGGACCTGATCGGCGGCGTGCTGACGTACCGGTCGCTGAACGGCGTCGCGAACCAGGTGACCATCGCGGCCGCGAACGCGGCGTACACCATCGACGATCCGGCCGAGACGTCGATCCTGCTCGGCCCCGAAGCCGTGACCGCGGGCTGTACCGCATTCGACAACAACACCGTGACCTGTCCCGACGCGACGATCACCTCGCTGCAGGTGTTCCCGAACGACCTGGCGGACTTCGTCGACCTGTCGAAGTCCGGCGTGCCGGCGCTGGTCGACGGCCAGTTCTCCGACGACACGATCATCGGCACGCCCTTCGCGGACACCTTCGTCTGGAATCCCGGCGGCAACAACGACACGATCGACGGCGGCGGCGGCGATGACCAGCTGCTGTTCAACGGCTCGAACGCGAACGAGACCATCACCATCCGGCCGCTCGGCGACGGCTTCGAGATGTTCCGCGACATCGCGAGCATCCACATGGTGGTGAACGGCGTCGAGAGCCTCGTCCTGACGACGCTCGGCGGCACCGACGTCGTGCACACCGCACCACTCGTCACGACCGCGCAGAGCCTCATCGACGGCGACGACGGCGTCACCACCGACCGTCTCGACATCGATGCCGGCGGACTGTGCGTCACCCGCACCGGCGACACCTTCGACATCGACGCCCGCCAGCCGATCTCGATCGCACGCTTCACCGACGTGCTGGTGCTGAACTCCTTCTGTCTCGCGGACCCGTGCGCGACCGCGGCGCCGACCGGCGGCTGCACCGTGAACGGCGTCAAGAACCAGCTCTGTCAGGGCGGCGACGCCGACGACGTGATCGTCGGCACGAAGAACGCGGACGTGATCAAGGCCGGGCGCGGCAACGATCGCGTGCGCGCCCTCGACGGCGACGACGTCGTGTGCGGCGAGGAGGGCGACGACGTGATCAGCGGCGGCGCGGGCAACGACCGCCTGTTCGGCGGCGACGGCAACGACGCGATCAAGGGTGACGCCGGCAACGACCTCGTCGCGGGCCAGCGCGACGACGACTCGCTGTCGGGCGGCGGCGGCGACGACGAGGTCGACGGCGGCTCCGGCGACGACCGCGTGCGCGGCCTCGGCGGCGCGGACGTCCTGCGCGGCGGCGCGGGCGTGGACCGCATCGACGGCGGCCCGGGCTTCGACTTCTGCAGCGACGTCGAGGTGCTGCCGCCGTTCCCGCGCTGCGAGGCGCCCTGAATGCGGGTGCTGCGGCGCTCCGGCCGCATCGTGCGGAGCGCGGAGCGCCGGACGAGAGTCTCGTCCGGCGTTCCGCTATCCCGCCGGTCACGGCGGCGTGCGGCGCGCGCGCCCTCGGGAGGAGCGCTCATGTATGCACGCATCGGAACCTTCGACGTCCCCGCCGAGACCATCGATCGGGTGGTCGAGTTGTTCCGCACCGACGCGGTGCCGTTGTTCCGCACCTGCGAAGGATTCCTCGGCTACCGCGCGTACGTCGATCGCGCGCGCGGGCGCCTGATCGGCATCTCGTTGTGGACTACGCGCGAGGCGCTCGAGGCGAGCACCGACAAGGCGCGCGGCGCGATCGCGCGCGGCGAGGCGCTCGGCGCGCGGCTCGTCGGCGAGCCGCAGATCCTGGCGCAGGCGTTCGACGAGCCGGGCGCCTGACGGCTGGCCGGCGCCGTTCGTACGGCGCACGCGCGGGTGTTGCATCGCGCGCCGCGACGCGCTTGGTCGTCGGCATGGAGCACCTGCCGATCAGCACCTGGACGACGCCGCCCGACGATCTCCGTCCGGCGCTCGAAGGCGACCGCACGGCCGACGTCTGCGTGGTCGGCGCCGGCTTCACCGGACTCACCGCGGCGCTCGCGCTGAAGCGCGCCGGCGCGGACGTCGTGCTCGTCGAGCGGGACTTCGCGGGCTTCGGCGCCAGCGGCCGCAACGCCGGACACCTCACGCCGACCATCGGCAAGGACGTTCCGACGCTGCTGATGATGTACGGCGAGAAGCGCACCTCGTCGCTGCTCGAGTTCGCCGAGCACGCGATCGGCTGCGCGGAGGAGCTGATCCGCGAGCACGCGATCGACTGCGACTACTGGCCGACGGGCAACGTCATGGCCGCGGTGGCGCCCGCGCAGGAGAAGCGCCTGCGGAAGGCGGCGGAGACGGCGGCGCGGGTCGGCGCGCAGGTCGAGTACCTCGACCGTGCCGACATGCGCCGGCGCGGTCTTCCCGCGGCGTTCATCGCCGGCGCCTGGGAGAAGCGCGGTGGAACGCTCGATCCCGGAAAGCTCGCGCGCGGGCTGCGCCGCGTGGTGATCGACGCCGGCGTACCGCTGCACGAGGGCACGCCGGTCACCGGCATCGACGACGCGGCGAAGCCCCGCGTCCGGACGCCGCGCGGCACCGTCACCGCCGGCGCCGTGATCCTCGCGACCAACGCCTACACCGTCGAGCTCGGACACCTGCGCTCGACGCTCGTGCCGCTGCACGACACGCTCTTCGAGAGCGCGCCGCTCGGCGAGGACGACCTCGCGCGCGTCGGCTGGCCGGGGCGCGAGGGCATCTACACCGCGCACGAGTCGCTCGAGAGCTACCGGCTCACGGCGCGCGGCACGATCGTCGGCGGCTCGAAGGCCGTGCGCTACCCGTACGGCAGCCGTCCGACCGGCGACAGCACACCGACGACCATCGCCGCGAACGTGCAGGCGTTCCGCGACCGCTTCCCGGAGATCGCGTCGGTGCCGGTCGCGCACACCTGGGGCGGCTGGATCGACATGACGATCAACTTCCTGCCCGTGCTCGGCACGAGCGGCGCGCACGGCGCGATCCACTACGCCGCCGGCTACAACGGGCACGGCGTCGCGCAGGCGTGCGCGATGGGACCGATCGTCGCCGACGCGGCGCTCGGCCGCGCCAACGACTACGCGGGACGCTTCAAGCCGTTCGCGATCGCGCTGCCGCCCGAGCCGCTGCGGTGGATGCTGGTGCGCGCGATGCTCGGCACGGTGGTCGCGGTCGACCGCCGCGTCGACGCGCGCCTCCGCCGCAACCTCGGCACTGCTTGACGCTCGGGCGTCAGCCCGGGACGCGCTCCGGCTGCGCGAAGGTGCGCAGCGTCGCGCGGTCCTCGTCGAGCACGAAGCCGGCGCCGATCGCCGCGTCGGCGGCCGCGTCGTAGCGCTGCAGATAGTCGGCGGGACCGTCGTACAGCTCCGCGAGGCGCGCCTGGGAGAGCGGCTGCGTCGAGCCGAGCAGGATGCAGAGCAGGTCGGGGTTCGGGCCCGGAATGCCGGTCAGCACCTCGGACGGGACGTCCACCGGCGGCGTGCGGATGCCGCCGAGTGCGATGCCGTCCGCGTCGCGGACGATCGTTGCCGGGGTGCCGGTCGTCGCGATGCGAGGCGCCTCGGGCGGCGCCTCGCCGGTGCGCACCCACTCCTCGAGCTGCCGGAACGACGCCTTCACCACGACGTGCATCGGCGCCTCGTTTACCGGTGCGCCGCAGTCCGTCGCGTCGGCGAGCGGGCCGAGGAGGAAGCGGTCCGCGTGCGCCGTGCCCGCGACCTCCCACAGGCGGAACACGTCCGTGTCCGGCTGGCGTACGACGACGGAGTTCAGCACGCTCGTCAGGTCGCCCTCGGTCTGGATCTCGAGCGCCGGGACGTCGAGGTCGTCGCGCAGGATGGTATTGACGCTCGCGAAGCCGCCGGCGAGGTCCGCGTACTTGCCCGGTCCGACGAGCGGCAGCCCGACCGACGCGCGGCTGTGCACGAGGAAGCCGTCGAAGGCGTCGGTGAGCGGCTGCACGCCGTTGTAGTACGTCGTCAGCGCGATCGCCGACTGCGACTCGCCGACCGCGATCACGCGCTTTGCCTTGACGCCGCCGAGCGCGTCGGTGGACCGGCGCAGCGCGCGTGCGATCTGCGTGTAGATGTCGAACGAGAAGCCGTCGCCGGGATGCTCGAGCGACGCGTAGCGCGCGGGGTTCAGCCCCGTGAGGCCGCGTCCGGCGATGCCTTCCGCGCCCGGCGCGACCACCAGCACCGGTCCGCCCGAGACGCCGATCAGCTGCGCCGACACGCCGACCCAGGCGTGGCCCTGGCGCGTGATCTCGTCGGCGAGGCTCGTCCAGTCGGGATTGCCGTCGAGGCCGCCGCTCACGTTGAGCCACTCGAGCACGACCGTTCCGCTGAAGCGCTGCGCATCGGCCGGACGGCGCACGAGGATGCGCGTGCGGTAGTCGGCGCTCAGGTCCTCGGCGAACGACCAGCGTCCGTCGGCGGTGAGCGGCTCCGTCTCGCGGTACGACACCGCGGTGCCCGCGGCGACGAACTCCTGCTGCACGTACCCGGCCGCGTCGAGGTTCGGCGGCGTCGACTCGCCGATGAACGGTCCGCCGCCCGCGGTCAGCTCCTCGGAGACTTCCGCCGTCGGATCCGACTGCGCAGGTCCGAGCGTGGTGTTCGAGCAGCCGGAGCCGCTCGTCAGCAGCGCGGACGTCGCGAGACACAGGAGCGCCAGATGGTAGCGTGCGGAGGGGCGTCGGCTCATGGCCGGCACTGATGCACGGCTCCGGGCGTCCGGGCAAGGCAGGAACGGCCGAGCGTGCGAGGAGGGCGGATGCTGAGACGTCTCGCGGACGACGTATGGGTGACGGAGCGACCGCAGCGCTTCTTCGGGCTGCCGGTCGGTGCGCGCATGACCGTGATCCGCCTCTCCGGCGGAAGGCTCCTGCTGCACTCGCCGCTGCCGCTCGACGCGGCGCTCCGCGCGGAGCTCGATGCGCTCGGGCGCGTCGCCTACGCCGTCGCACCGAACCGCCTGCACCACCTCTACGCGGGCGACGTCGCGCGCGCGTATCCCGACGCGCGGCTCTGGGTCGCGCCCGGCCTGCCGGAGAAGCGTCCCGACCTCGTGCACGCGGGCGTCCTCGGCGACGAGGCGCCGAACGAGTGGCGCGGCGAGCTCGAGCAGGCATTCTTCCGCGGACGTCCGTACGAGAACGAGGTCGCGTTCTTCCACCCGGCGACGCGCACGCTGATCGTGTGCGACCTCGCGTTCAACTTCGGACCGCGCGACGCGTGGCCGACGCGCGTGCTGATGTCGCTGCTGCGCAGCTACGGCAAGCTCGGCCCGTCGAAGCTCGACCCGCTGCTGATCCGCGACCGTGCCGCGGCGCGCGCGAGCCTCGAGCGGATTCTCGCGTGGGACTTCGACCGCGTGATCGTCGCGCACGGCGACGTGCAGGAGAGCGGCGGGTACGCGCTGATGCGCGACGGCTACGCGTGGCTGCGTGCGTGACGGCGCCGGCGAACGTCAGGCACTCGCGCGTGGCGCCGGCACGCCGAGCGCCTCGGCGAGGTAGGGCAGGGCCTCGTCGGTCAGCGACAGCTCCGGAGCGAGACGCTTGCCGAGGCCTTCCGCGGTCATCATCGCGAGGTTGACCATCGTCATGTGGCTGCGCGCCTGGATGTGGTGCCGGCGCAGGATGTCGAAGATGCGTCCGATCTCGGCGGTGACCTGGAGGTTCGCGAGCCCCTGCCTGCGCACGTTGTCGACGAACGCGACCATCTCGCGCTCGTACGCGGCGTAGTCCGGCGTCGCGGTGTGCGGCGCGTTGTCGTAGAAGGCGCGCGCGACGGTGACGCCGTCGCCGGTCGACAGCGCGAACAGCGTGCGCGCGGTCATCAGGCGGTCCTCGTCGGTGAGCTGTCCGATGAGCCCCAGGTCGAGCAGCACGATGCGTCCCGGCGGCAGGAAGCGCATGTTGCCGGGGTGCAGGTCCGAGTGCACGAAGCCGTGCAGGAAGATCATCCGGCAGACGCAGCGCATGCCGGTCGCGACCAGCGCGTGCACGTTCACGCCGCGCGCCTCGAGCTCGTCCTCGTGCACGCCGTCGATGAACTCCATCGTCAGCACGGCGTCCGAGCACGCCTCGAGGTGCAGGCGCGGGAAGAGGACGTCGGGGTCGTCGGCGAAGTTCGCGGTGAAGCGCTCGTTGTTGCGCGCCTCGTTGGTCAGGTGCACCTGCTCGCCGACCGCGTCGCAGAAGCTGCGCAGCGCGCCCTCGAGCGCCATGAGGCGTACCGACGGGATCAGGCGCTCCAGCGTGCGTCCGACGAAGAGCAGGATCGAGCGGTCGAGCTTCAGCTTGTCGAGGATGTCCGGACGGCGGACCTTGACGGCGACCGTCTCGCCGCTCGAGCGCAGCACCGCGCGATGCACCTGCGCCACGGATGCCGCGGCGACCGGCGTCTCCTCGAAGTCCGCGAAGAGCTCTTCCAGCGGACGCCCGAAGTCGTGCTCGACGATGCTTCGGACCTCGGCGAACGGGAACGCGGGC
This sequence comes from Binatia bacterium, assembly GCA_046327915.1. Classification (GTDB taxonomy): domain Bacteria; phylum Desulfobacterota; class Binatia; order UBA12015; family UBA12015; genus VGTK01. The sequence goes on from JAXLXO010000013.1 coordinate 130,945, forward strand.
ACCTTGTCGCGCAGCGTGGACAGCTCGGCGACGAGGCCGTGCGGGAGCAGGTCGGCGCGCGTGGAGGCGATCTGCCCGACCTTGATGAAGGTCGCGCCGAGCGTCGTGCAGAGCCGCACCAGCGCGTCGCCGAGCGCGTACGCCCACGCCTCGCGCCCGTTGATCTTGCGGCGCCGCAGCAGCTCGCGGACGAAGACCAGGCTCGCGACCACGGACGCGCGCACCATCTGCGCGGTGCGCACCGTGATGCGCCAGGTAGGGGAGGAGATCGGCACCGCGACCGACCTTAAAGGTCGCGGTGCCGATGGGCCATGCGGGGGGCTTGCGCGGAGTCGACGAGTGTCAGCCGCGCCGCGGCTCAACCCGGCGGCGCCGGCGACGCCTTCTTCCAGCCCGGCAGCTCCGCCAGCGCGGCGTACCAGCGCGCGATCTCGGGGTAGTCCGCGAGCGGGATGGCGGCCGGCGCCGCGTACATCAGCGGTCCGCCGAGGCCGAAGTCGGCGACGGTGAGCGTGTCGCCGGTGACCCAGCGGCGTCCCTTCAGCGTCGCGTTCAGGACCGGCGCGAAGCGCGCGAAGTCGGTTTCGGCCTTCGCGACCTGCGCGGCGTCGGGCGCGCCCTGTCCGGTCAGCTGCTTGACGACGCGCTCGAAGATGAAGGTCGCGCACGTCGGGTCCCAGTGCGCGGCGTCCCAGAACTGCCAGCGTGCGACGTCCGCCTGGCGCCGCGGATCGGTCGGCCACACGCCGCTCTCCGGCTTCTTCGCGCCCAGGTACTGCAGGATCGCGTTCGACTCCCACAGCACGAAGCCGTCGTCCTCGAGCACCGGCATCTTGCCGTTCGGGTTCAGCGCCTTGAACGCGGGCGTCTGGTTGCCGCCGTTGAGGAGGTCGACGATCGCGACCTCGCAGTCGAGGCCGAGGTGATGGACCAGCGCCAGCACCTTCGCCGCGCGCGGCGAAGGCGGAAACACGTGCAGCTTCATCGGGGTCCCTCCCGATCAGCCATCCAGCCAGCTGACGGTTCCCGTGGCAATGGTGTACACGCCGCCGACGATCCTGATCTTCCCCGCCTTCTCGGCGTCGCGCAGGATCGCGCTCTTCTCGCGGATGCGCGTCTGCACCGCACGCACGTTCGCGATCGTCGCGTCCTCGACCGTCGCGGCGCCGGCGATGCCGGGACGGATCGCGTCGACGATCGCCTGGATGTTGCCGCCGGGATCGTCCTTGCCGAACGCGGCCTTCACCGCGCCGCACGACGTGTGGCCGAGGACCAGCACGAGCTTCGAGCCGAGCACCGCCTGTCCGTACTCGAGGCTGCCGAGGTTGGTCGGCGAGTCGGCGATGTTGCCCGCCTCGCGCACGACGAAGATGTCGCCGAAGAACTGGTCGAAGATGAGCTCGGGCGCGAGCCGCGAGTCGGCGCAGCCGAGCACGGTCGCGAATGGTGCCTGGCCGCCGGTGATCGACGTCCAGATCTTCTCGATCTCGTCGGTGTCGCGAACCTGCGGCTTTTGCTTGACGAAGCGCTCGTTGCCGGCCTTCAGCGCGGCCAGAGCCTCGTCCGGCGTGGCAGCGGCGGGATGCGTCGGCGGGGTGCTCTTCGCGCGCGCGCGGCCGCCGCGCAGCAGCGCCGCCCCGGCCGCGGTGCCGGCGAGCAGCTTCAGCAGCGCGCGGCGGCGCGTGCGCGGCCCGTCGAACTCGTGGTGCTCACATCCGTCGGACACGTCGTGCTTCACGGCCACTCCTCCGTCGTCTCGGTGCCCTGCCGGAATGGCCGGGCGCGTCGGTCTTAGGCCAGTCCCGACGGCGACGGAAGCGGTCGTCCGAAGCCTGCCGCGCGCGGCTTTCCTTGGCGGCCGCTTTGTCGGAGATTGCACCGCCATGCAGGAAGTCCTCGACCGGCTGATCGACCTCCTCGACCTCGAGGAGCTGGAGGTGAACATCTTCCGCGGGCGCAGCCCGCAGGAGAACCGTCAGCGCGTGTTCGGCGGACAGGTCGCGGGACAGGCGCTGGTCGCCGCCGGACGCACCGTCGAGCACAACGTCGTGCACTCGATGCATGCGTACTTCCTGCGCGCCGGCGACCCGAAGATCCCGATCCTCTACGAGGTCGACCGCATCCGGGACGGCAAGAGCTTCTCGACGAGGCGCGTGGTCGCGATCCAGCGCGGCCGCGCGATCTTCCATCTGTCGGCGTCGTTCCAGAAGGTCGAGGACGGCCCCGTACACCAGGTGCCGATGCCCGACGTTCCCGACCCGGAGTCGATGGAGCAGTGGGACTGGATCCAGGAGCGCATGGGGCAGGTCCCCGAGCAGATCCGGCAGTGGCTGCTGCGCGACCGCCCGATCGAGCTGCGCTACGTGAAGCCCGAGGATCCGACCGCGGCGCGCCAGATGGTCTGGATCCGCGCGCGCGGCAAGCTGCCCGACTCGCTGCTGCTGCACCAGTGCGTGGTCGCCTACGCGTCCGACCTGACGCTGCTCGACACCGCGCAGATCCCGCACGGCATCATCTGGGCCGACCCGCGCTACCAGGTCGCGAGCCTCGACCATGCCATGTGGTTCTACCGTCCGTTCCACGCCGACGAGTGGCTGCTCTACGTGCAGGAGAGTCCGGGCGCGTACGGCGCGCGCGGCTTCTGCACCGGCAACCTGTTCACGCGCGACGGCAAGCTCGTCGTGTCGATGGCGCAGGAAGGGCTGCTGCGCCCGGTCGCGACGTGAGGGGGCTCGACGGGAAGGTCGCGCTGGTCACCGGTGCGGCGGGTGGCATCGGTCGCGCGATCGCGCTGCGGCTCGCGGAGGAGGGCGTCGGCGTCGCCGCGACCGATCTCGACGAGGGCGCGGTGCGCGAGGTGGCACGGGTCGCGCGGGGCATGGTGATGGCGCTCCGCCTCGACGTCACCGACCCGGCGACGATCCAGGAGGCCGTCGCGGAGTGCGAGCGCGCGCTCGGCCCGCTCGACGTCCTGGTGAACAACGCCGGCTGGGACAAGGTCGAGCCGTTCGTCGAGAGCACGGTCGAGACCTGGGACCGGCTGATCGCGATCAATCTGAAGGGACCGCTGCTGTGCACGCGCGCCGTGCTCGACGGCATGATCGCGCGCGGGCGCGGGCGCATCGTCAGCATCGCGTCGGACGCCGGCCGCGTCGGCTCGAGCGGCGAGGCCGTCTACTCGGCGGCGAAGGCCGGCGTCATCGGCTTCACCAAGACGCTCGCGCGCGAGCTCGCGAAGAGCGGCATCACGGTGAACGCCGTGTGCCCCGGTCCGACCGACACGCCGCTGTTGTCGGGGATCGCGGAAGGCAATCCGAAGCTCGTGCAGGCGCTCGCGCGCGCGGTGCCGATGGGGCGCATCGGGCGTCCGGAGGAGGTCGCGGCGGCGGTCGCGTTCCTCGCCTCGGACGACGCGGCGTTCGTCACCGGGCAGACGCTGTCGGTGAGCGGCGGGCTGACGATGGTCTGACATGCGGTTCCGTTTCGGCTCGGACTGCTTTTGTGGTTGAGAAGAGGTGCGTTTGCGGGAGGGGCCGCAGCGCACATCACCAACGGAGGGTGTGATGGGACGATCGACGATTCTGGTCGCAGCGGTGGTCTCGACGCTGGCCGCAGCGGGTGTCGCCCGCGCCGCCGACGCGGACAACCCGAACCATGCCGCCTACGTCAAGTACTGCGGCGCCTGCCACGGTCCGAACGGCAAGGGGGACGGCATCATCGCGCCGCTGATGACGCCGAAGCCGACGAATCTCACGTTGCTCGCCAAGCAGCACGGCGGCGAGTTCGACGCGATGGCGGTCTACAAGTCGGTGTCCGGCGCCGGCATGCCGAAGGCGCACGGTGACTCGGAGATGCCGGTGTGGGGCGAGGAGCTGCGTCACGAGGTCGGCGGTGGGGATCCGCGCACGGCCGAGGTGACGCTGGTGAAGATCGTCAACTACCTGCGCTCGATCCAGCAGAAGTAGCCGCTGGGCGCCGCCACGGGCGCCGTCCTAGCGTCGTCCGGCTCTCGGCTTGAGGCGGCGCACCGTGGCGGGCCGCAGACGCCGCACCGTCGCACGCTTCGCGCGCGAGCCGGCGAGCCAGCGCGCCGCGTCTTCGAGATCGGCGAGCCACGCCGCGGCGGCCGCGTCCGACGGTGCGCGCCAGTCGCCGCGCGGCGACAGCGAGCCGCCCGAGCCGACCTTCGGTCCGTTCGGCACGCAGCTGCGCTTGAACTGCGAGGTCTGGAAGAAGCGCGTCAAGAACACGCGCAGCCAGCGCAGCACGTCGTCGCAGGAGTACGGCGTGTCGCGCGGCGGACCGGGCAGATCGTTCGCCCAGGCGTGCGTCGCGAGATAGGCGATCTTGCCGGGCGCGTAGCCGCGCCGGGTCGCGTAGTAGAGGAAGAAGTCGTGCAGGTCGTACGGTCCGATCTGCTCCTCGGTGGACGGCGCACGGTTGCCGCTGGCGTCGTTCGGCACCAGCTCGGGCGTGACCGGCGTCTCGAGCACGCGGTGCAGGACGCTCGCCGTCGCGGCGTCGGCCTCGCGCTCCGCGACCCACTCGACGAGATAGCGGATCAGCGTCTTCGGCACGCTCACGTTGACCGCGTAGTGCGACATGTGATCGCCGACGCCGTACGTGCACCAGCCGAGCGCCATCTCGCTCAGGTCGCCGGTGCCGACGACGAGCGCGCGGTTCTGGTTCGCGAGGCGGAACAGGTGGCTGGTGCGCTCGCCCGCCTGCACGTTCTCGAACGTCACGTCGTACACCGGCTTGCCGTGCACGAACGGATGCCCGATGTTGCGCAGCATCTGCTCGCACGACGGCCGGATGTCGATCTCCTCCGCGGTGACGCGCAGCGCGCGCATCAGCTCGTGGGCGTTGGTGCGCGTCTCGTCCGACGTCGCGTAGCCGGGCATGGTGTACGCGAGCACGTTGGCGCGCGGCAGGCCGAGCTCGTCCATCGCGCGCGCGCACACCAGCAGCGCGTGCGTCGAGTCGAGGCCGCCCGACACGCCGATCACGAGCTTCTCGTGTCCGCTCGTGCGCAGGCGCTGCACGAGGCCGGCGACCTGGATGTTGTAGGCCTCGAAGCAGCGCTCGTCGCGCACGCGCGGGTCGCCCGGCACGAACGGACGCTGCGCGAACGTGCGCTCGAGCGTCGTCGCCGCGGCGGGCAGCGTGCGCGCGAACTCGACGACGCGCAGCGCCCGCGCGCGCTCGGCGTGGTCCGCCGCGCAGTCGGCGAACGTGTTCATGCGCGTGCGCTCCTGCACGAGGCGGTCGAGGTCGACGTCGGCATAGACCACGCTGCCTTCCGCCGCGAAGCGTTCGGATTCCGCCAGCGCCTCGCCGTCCTCGTAGACCAGCGCGTGTCCGTCCCACGCGAGATCGGTCGTCGACTCGCCCGCGCCGGCCGCGGAATACAGGTACGCGGCGAGCATCTTCGCCGACTGCGACGCGGCGAGGAGCCGCCGGTAGCCGTCCTTGCCGATGGTGATGTTCGACGCGGACAGGTTCGCGAGTATGGTCGCGCCGCGCAGCGCCGCGTACGTCGACGGCGGGATCGGAACCCAGGCGTCCTCGCAGATCTCGACGTGCAGGGCGAAGCGCTCGTCGTCGCGCGCGCGGAAGATCAGGTCGTTGCCGAACGGCACCCGCTCGCCGAAGAGCTCGACGTCGCGCGCGATCGCGTCGCGCGCGGCGGCGAACTGCCGTTCCTCGTAGAACTCCCGATATCCGGGCAGGTACGACTTCGGTGCGACGCCGAGCACGCGCCCGCCGCCGATCACCACCGCGCAGTTGAAGAGCCGCTGCTCGAGGCGCAGCGGCGCGCCGACGACCAGCAGGGTGGGGCGATCCGTGGTCGCGCGGACGAGATCCTCGAGCGCGGTGCGGACCGCGGCGAGCACGACGTCCTGCTGGTGCAGGTCGTCGAGCGAGTAGCCGGACAGCGACAGCTCGGGAAAGAGCGCCAGCGAGGCTCCCTTCGCGACGGCCTGCTGGTAGAGGCGGGCGATCTCGGCGCCGTTCTTCGCCGGGTCGGCCAGCGCCACGCGCGGAACGGCGACCGCGACGCGCACGAAGCCGTGCGCGTGGAGGTCGAAGAAGCTGCGACGCTGTCGTCGGATCACGGTCGGCTCGCGGCGCGAAACCATGCGCCGATGTTAGCGGTCGCGCAAGCCGAGTCCTAAAGCGCGTGCGGGGGCGTCGGCGTACCGGGCCGGGGCCCGCGGAGAGCGCCGCGGCGCGCGACCGGTCCCGGCGTTCCGGTGGCGAGCAAGCCCCGCGCGCCATGACGCTTTGCCGTCATGACGTCATGCCGGTACCGCTGCACCATGGGGTCCACCAAGCGCGCCACCCTGTACCTCGACGCCGATCTGCATCGCGCCGTGCGCGTGAAGGCTGCGGAGACCGAGCGGTCGGTGTCGGAGTTGCTGAACGAGGCCTTGCGGCAGAGCCTCGCCGAGGATGCGGAGGACCTCGAAGCGTCCCGCTCGCGCGCGAAGGAGCCGAGCCTCGACTTCGAGAGGGTCCTGAAGGATCTCCGGCGTCGTGGGAAGCTATAGGCTGCTCGTCAAGCGGTCTGCTCGCGAGATCGAAGGCCTCCCGAAGGCCGACCGCCAGCGCGTCGTGAAGCGGATATAATCGAGCGGTCCACAGAACCCCGGCAGGTCAAGGTCATCCGGACTCGGCTATTGACCGCTGGCAAACGGGCCATCGCCGGTGAGAATCACGCCGTTGGTTTTCACGTACTCATCCCACAGCGCGAGCATGGCCTTGACGCGCTCCGGTTGCTCTTTGGACAGGTCGCGCAGTTCCGTCGGATCATTGCGCAGATTGTACAGCTGCCATTCGCCCGGGCCGCCCGCGCCCTTCAGCAAGTACAGCAGCTTCCAGTCCCCTTGGCGCACAGCACGATTGCCAAACAATTCCCAGCCGATCCAGTCCTGCTCCGTACGTACCGCCTCGACATCGCCACCCAGCAACGGCACCCATGACTTTCCGGTGATCGGCGCGAGCGTGCTGCCCGCCTGCTGCGACGGATGGGTGGCGCCGGCTACCTTCAGCAGGGTCGGCATGAGGTCCGTTACGTGCAGCACGGCGTCGCTGACATCACCCTGATGCTTGACGCCGGGCCCCGCGATAATCAGCGGCACGCGGATGCCACCCTCGGCCACCTGACCCTTGAACATGCGAAATGGCACCGAGCCAACCTGCGCCCAGGCCGGGCCGTAATCGCAGATCGACAATTTGCGCCCGCAACTTTCCGGCCTGGTGTCCCAGTTCTGTTCCAGCCAGGTCTTCATCCCGGGATCGATCTTTGCCGCCAATTCGAGCAGTGCCGACGACTCGGCGCCATTGTCGGACATGAAGATCACCAGCGTGTTGTCCAGCTGGCCATTGGCGCGCAGATGATCGAGCACGCGGCCGATGTGATGGTCCATGTTGGAGAGCATCGCGGCATACACTTCCATTTTCCGCGCCGAGACCTGCCGCTGTTCCGGCGTGAGCGTGTCCCAGGCAGGGATCGTCGGCAGCCGCGGAAAGCCCGTGGTATCCTTGCCGACGAGGCCCATGTCTTTCATGCGCGCGAGCCGTTCGGTGCGTAGCACGTCGTAGCCCTTGTCGTATTGGCCCTTATAACGGTCCAGCCAGTCGTCCGGCACGGCAAACGGGCTGTGCACGGCCTGGTAGGACAGATAAGCGAAGAACGGCTTGCCATCACCTTTCTGCTCGTCCACTGACTGGATGATGAAGTCGCTGAACGCAGCCGATGAAAAATGATCATCCGGCAGTTTGTCGATCACCTGGCCATTGCGCATATACGTCAGTTGCGGATGCGCCGGATTCGGATAACTCATGTCGGCCCAATTGCTGCCACCGCCCTGTAGCAGCGTGAAGTCGCGCTCGAATCCGCGGTCCACCGGCCGGTTCGGCGATTCTTCGCCGAGGTGCCACTTGCCAGCCATGTACGTGTGATATCCGGCATCGCGCAGCACGCTTGCGATGCTCACAACCCGCTCATTCAGGTGCCCCTCGTATCCGGGTTTGCCCTTCTGGTCGGGACCAAGCTGTTCCGCCATGTTGCCAAGGCCCGCCACGTGATTGTCCGTTCCCGACAGCAGCATTGAGCGGGTCGGCGAGCAGGTTGGAGCAGCGTAAAAATTCGTGGCTTTGAGGCCGCGCGCCGCAAGCGCATCGAGATTCGGAGTCCTGATCTCGCCGCCGAAGGCGCCGATGTCCGAGTAGCCCATGTCATCGGCCACGATGAGCAGGACATTGGGACGTCGGGCCTCTTCAGCCGAGGCGGGAACGGTTGAGATGCCTTTCATCCTGCCGCAACCAGGCAGGGTCAGAACGCTGGCCGCCAGTGTCGCCAGAACCACATTTCGCGCATTCATATTGGTCATATTCGAGGATGAGCTTTTCAAAGGAGATTGCCCTCGATCTCACGCGCCAGCCGGATCTCGCTTGCCGCGCGGATCCCGAACTCGTTGCGCACGGCGACGCGAACTCGTTCGTGGCGGGAAGGACGGCTGACGTCGTGAACTCGATATCCTCAAAGCAAATGTTGCTCTTGCACGGATCAGGGACCGATCTGAGCTATCTGAGCTTATCGTTCCCTTCCCTTTTTCCCGTGGCGTCAGAACCTTGTGACGCAACGGAGCCCGGGAACGATAACGGTGTCTTCTCCTAGAGAAGGATTGATAACCTGCAAGTCCAGACCCACAGTGAGCCATGGTGCCACTGCGAAGTTGTAAAAGATTTCCACCCCCTGTTCGTCTCTGATCGTCAGAACGGACGAAAGGGAATTCTGCAAATCCCGGCTCGGGGCATCGTAATAATAACCGGTTCCCCAGTTGTCCCGGCTCCGGCCCGGAATCAATCCAGTGCCGCCTATGCCCGCGAGGGCCGACCAGTATAGCCGGCTGGGGTTGCCGTCCGAGATGCTGAACTGGCCAAAGAGCCCGAAGCCCTCCTTGGAAGTGTCGCTCACCCGATAAAGATATTGGTCGAACGTATAGGCGAAGTAGTAATTATCATTCTTGATGTCAGGATAATCTGGAGGAAACGGTGGAAGGAAGGTGTCGCCGATGTCGTTCAGGTCGGTGCCTGACTCGGTACCGTACAAGGCGACAAATCCTTGATGCCCGCCGAGACCACCGATGATGACGGGGAACTCAACGCTCCCGCGGATCGTGACTCCGTTGGCGAAAGGCTCTTCGAGACCTGTCTTGTTGACCACGCTGATAGGATCATAGACCCACAAGCCGAAAGTGGCGGGCTCAGTTCGCACGCTCATCAAAGCACCGAAGAGATAGGGCGGGACAAGGCCGCTGGGAGGAGCGACGAAGGTGAGGTTCCAGAACGCGTCGATGCCGGCACCGCCCTTGAACGGCGTCCTGGCAGCGATATCCATCATGTTGATTTTGCCGAACAACAGGGAAGCAAAGTCGCTAAACAGCTGCTGAAAATAGACGCTCGACAGGTCAAAGGCGGCGGCGCCCTCTATCCCTGGAAACACGAGCGCCGTATTGACCGGGACCAACGTACCCCCAGCCCCGTTGATACTCTCGCCATAATTATACTCGGCGTGGACGCTTACCGAGAAGCCATTCCAAAACCCCAGCTTGCTGAGGTCGGCATTGAGCATGAGGTCAACCTTGCCGCCATATTTGAAATCGTGATCACCGTCGCCGGCAGCCAGCCCCTGATAGAACTGTGTCAGTCGAGGGGCCAGTGTGATGCCATGTTCTTTCAACCAAATCCGGCGGCCCGCCCAATCGCCGGTGAGCGTATCACGTTCCACCCAACTGGCTGGCCGGGTCGCATCAGCATTGACAGTGACTTCGCTGCCTATGTGTGCATCTTCCGCAGACGACGGACTGAAGATGAAGACAGACAACAGGGCCGCAAGCTGCAGTGCGATGAGTCTCATTTTCATGCGCATCGGAAGTTCAAACGCCCTTTTCGGTGAGCCGAGTAATGATTCCGGTGATAGATACTGGGGATGTCCCGTACGCTGTTGATCTTCGCGTGATCGAAGCGGCGGTCTCGCGGGTTGGCGGTTCCTACGCTGCCTTCTGCTGACGGTCAAGAGTGTTGTGCTTGATGGCACGGTCGAGGGCGGCGTTCAGTTTGGGCATGTCAGCGTGACCGCGCACGCGGCGAAAGCCGACCGAGGCACGGACGACGCCTGCGCCGACCCAGCGCAGCAGCATCGCACCCCCTTGCCAGTGCTTCACGTTGCGCGCGAAGCGCCCGACGCCGCCGTTCAAGTTCTCGATCGCGTTCGTGCTGCGCAGAGTCCGGTAGAGCGCGCCCCGGATGCCGAGTCGCTGCAGCGTCAGCGTCTCGGCGAGGCCCTCGAGCAGCGAGCTCGCCGCTCCTGGATGCTCGTGCTCGAGGGAGTTCGCGAGCGCACGGAGGCGGCGCTCGGCGATGGCCGCGTCGTTCATCTCCCACGCCGCACGCAGGACACGGCGCACGCGCGGCCGCACGTTCTCGGGCAGGTGCTCGAGGACGTTGCGCTGCTTGTGCACCTGACAGCGCTGGACGATGCCGAGCGGCCCGAAGACGTCGCGGACCGCCTTGCGCAGCGCCTTCGAGCCGTCGATCACGAAGAGCGTCGCCTGCTCCGTGCTCAGGCCGCGCTCGATGAGATCCTCGAGCAGCGCCTTGGCGACGGTGGCGTTCTCGGTCGCGCCCTCGCGCAGCGCCAGCACGTGCTTCTTGCCGTCCGCCGTCACCCCGAGCGCGATCAGGATCGTGTGGTCGTGGAACACGATGCCGTCGATCAGCACGGCGCGGATCCCGAGATCGCCGATCGGGCGCTCGGTGAGCTCGCGCAGCCGCTCGGTCGAGAGCGCGACGAAGCGCCGCGAGACGGCGCTCTTCGAGATCGCGCGTCCGACCTCCGGCGTGGGCAGCGGGTCGACGACGTCGCGGTAGCCGCGCGTCGAGACGCCGCGCGCGATCGCGCGCCAGGTGCGACGATCGAGCGGGTCACGGTCAGCCGCGAATGCGAAGCTCGGCAGCACGACCTCGCCGTCGGCGCTCCGTGCACGAAGCCGACGCATCGTGATCCGCTGGCCGCCGAGCGTCACCTCGCTCCGCGTGCTGCCCGCGCGCACCGCAGCGCGCTCGGGGAGCCGCTTGCCCTTCGGGCCGCACAGGGCGACGCGGTCCTGCTCCATCATCGCCCGCAGCACCTCACGACCCGTGTCGACGAAGAGTGCAAAGAGATCACCCTGCGCGGCCTGCAGGGACTCAAGCACGGGCAGCGGGATCTGGACGGAGACGACAGGGGCTCGAACAGCGGTCGAGATTCTGGCAGAGTCCTTCACGGCGGTTCCTTTCGTTTTTGGTTTGGCGACCACCGTCCCTTCGGGGGACAGCGGATGGAACCGCCACTTCTTCAACTCGTCAAATCAACACGCTCCGGGACATCCCCTAGATACTCTCTTGGCCGTCAAGGAGGTGCTCGTGCACAAGGATCCCGAGTTCCTCCGCCTGAAGCACGTGGTGCAGGAACGACTCGACCAATGACCGGCTCGGGCGCGCGGATCGAACTCGATCGCGGTCAGTCCAGGTTGCGGCCCCTCGTTGTGGCGCGATGTTGACCCGCTGGCCCGTTCTCTCGTCGCTTTGGGTCGAGGGCCGACGTGCGTCCGCCGCTGGGCCGACGACTCGCCGCTGCAGACTCCCCACGGCTGACCCGCGGGGCTCGCCGGGCAGGTCAGTTGGCCATCAGGCGGTGCACCTGCGTCGCTGCGGCGAAGATGAGCCTGCCCTTGCTGACGTTCACCTGCCGGTACACACCTGCCCACGGGTAGATGGAGCCGAGCCATCGCTTGTGCAGATGCACGATGTCGGCGGCGGTGAACCGATGCGACGAGGAAGTGGCCGATGGCCCATTCCTGCACGTCGAGCAGCGCTTTGGACTCCGCTTGCTGCATGTCGCTGACGCGGGTGATCCCCGGGCGGTTGCGGAGCACCCGGCCGCGCAAGCCCGGCTCGAACTCGGCCTGCGGCCCCTGGGCGCGGTATCGGCCTTCGCTCACGACCATCGGTGTTTCGGTTGGCAGTGATCGTCTTGCCGAGAAAGGGTGCGACGGCGATCTGGGCGGAAGTGGTTGTCGGCCGCCGAGGATGGCAAGCCAGGTTCGAACGAGGAATCTCGTCAGGGGCCGGTCGGCCCCAGCTCCCGTGCCCCCCGCCCGACCTGGCGCATCTTCGCCGCCAGCAGCTGCCGCACCACCGGGCGCCGGAAGTACGGGATCAGCTCGTTGACCGGCACCGTCACGCCCTCCTCGTCCTCGCGGACGTTCCAGCCGAGCTCGTCGGCGAGCAGGCGGAGCTGCGGGACGGTCACGTCGGAGCCCTTGAGGAGCTTCTTCAGGTTCGCCTTGGCGAGCCGGATCGCCTGGTGCTCGCCGGCGACCTGCGCGCGCTCGGCGCGGTAGTCGACGATCTCCTCGAGGATCTGGGCCGCGAGCCGCTTCTCCGGCGGGCTGCTCGGCCGGACGTTGCCGAGCTCCTTCCTCGCCTGCGCGAGCGTCAGGCCGGTCTCGCCGGGAAACGCCGCGGCGAGCGCGGCGTCGGCCGCGGCGCGCGTGTAGCCGCACTCGACGGCGTCGGCGGCACACAGCGGCACGTGGCCGAAGGCCTGCCACTTGTCGGGGACGAACTCGTTCTTCGCGGCCATCCCGCGTTCCTACCAGATCGGCGCGCGGCGCCAAGATTGCATCCCGCCGGGACTGCCCCTAACGTCGCGGCGTCAATGAAGGAGGAGCGACGAGAATGACGACGAACGGCGCCGGCGACGGCAAGCTTCTGGCGGGGGTGCGCATCATCGAGAGCGCGATGCTCGGACCCGCCGCGGTGGGCATGAACCTCGCGGACCTCGGCGCCGAGGTCATCAAGGTGGAGGCCCCGGGCGGCGACTACGTGCGCAAGATGGCGTTCCCGATCGTCGACGGCATCTCGCTGCTGCACTGGCACCTGAACCGCGGCCGCAAGAGCATCAGCATCGACCTCCGCAAGCCCGAGGGCGTCGAGGTCTACCTCGAGCTGCTGCGCGGCGCGGACGCGGTCATCGAGGCGATGCGTCCGGGCGCGCTCGCGCGCCGCGGCCTGACCTTCGAGAAGATGCTGGAGGTCAATCCGAAAATCGTCTTCTGCACCATCTCGGGCTACGGCATGACCGGCCCGTACAAGGACATGCCGAGTCACGGCATCGCCTACGACGCGTGGGCCGGCGTCGCGCGTCCGGCGATCAACGAGCACGGCATGCCGACGATCCCGAGCTACACCGCGGTCGGCATCAACGCGGGTCCGCTCTACGCGGCGCTCGGCATCCTCGCCGGCATCATCCGCGCGCGCGCGACCGGCAAGGGCTGCCGCTTCGAGGTCGCGCAGAGCGACGCCGCCGCCGCGTTCAACTGGAACGGCATCGAGGGCAACAAGGCCTACGAGCGTCCCGAGGACGAGGTCACCGGCAACGACGGCGACGGCAAGGGCGAGCGCCGTCCGGTCGGCGACAACAGCATGACCGAGTCCGTCCGCTACCAGATGTACCGCTCGAAGGACGGCATGGTCCTCTTCATGGCCTCGGAGCGCGAGTTCTGGAAGAACTTCGCCTACGGCGTCGGCCGCCCGGAGCTGTACGACAACAAGCCCGGCGCCAAGTACGCCGACCACGCCCGCGGCGACCTCGAGCTGCGGCGCACTCTCGGCGAGATCTTCGCGACGAAGACCACCGCCGAGTGGCTCGAGTTCGGGCTGAAGGTCAACACCCCGATCTGCGTCGTGAACGACGTCAAGACCATCACGAAGGACCCGCAGTTCAAGGACCGCCTGCCGATGCGGCCGTACCAGGAGGCCGGCACGGACCTCATGCCGTCGCCGATCAAGCTGATCGGCGAGGAGCTGCCGCAGCTCTCGAAGGCGCCGGTGGTGCCGGGCTGCGACACCGAAGAGGTCCTGTCGAAGCTGCTCGGCTACGACGCGGCGAAGATCGCGAAGCTGAAGTCCGCGGGCGTTCTCGATTGACCGCACGCACCCCGGACAGATGACGTCCTCACCGGCTCTGCCGGCCACGATGGGATCAAGACGCACCGGGTGTTCCAATTGAGGGACGCGGTCGCGGCGGACGGCGAGGGCGACGGCCGAAGCGGCCGCGGCCTCGCCGTGCTCGCGGTCGCGCTCTGCGTCGCCGCCGCGGCGCTCGCGTACGGCAACGGCCTCTCGAACGACTTCGCGCTCGACGACTCGCACACCATCGAGAGCAACGCGTGGGTGCGGAGCCTCGCCAACGTTCCGCGCTACTTCACGGACGCGTCGACGTTCTCGACGCTGCGGACGAACGTCGACTACCGGCCGCTGCTGCAGACGACCTACGCCGTCGACTACGCGCTCGCGGGCTACGACGTCCGCGTCTGGCGCGCGACCAACCTGCTGCTCCACGTCGTCACCGCGCTCGCGGTGTTCTTCCTCGGACGGCGGCTCTTCGGCTCGCGCGCCGCGGTGCCGGTGCCGGGCGTGCCGCCCGCGGCGGGCGACGTCGGAGCCCTCGTCGCGGCGCTGCTCTTCGCCGTGCACCCGATCGGCTCGGGCTGCGTCAATTACATCTCGGCGCGCTCGAGCGGGCTGGTCGCGGCCCTCGTGCTGCCGGCCGTCGTGCTGTACCTGCGCGCGCTCGCGGACCCGCCGTTGCGCGGCGCGCGTCTCGGGGCGGTCCTGCTGCTCGCGCTGGGCATGCTGACCAAGATCGAGGCGGTGAGCCTCGTGCCGGTGCTCTTCCTCGCCGATCTGCTGCTCGACCCCGCCAAGCAGGACCGCACGCTCGTGCGCCGGATCGCCGACGGTGCGCTGTGGCGGCGGCTCGGGCCGTTCGTCGTCGTGGCGCTCGCGCTCGGCGTGCTGTGGTGGTCGCGTACCGGGCTCGCCGACTCGTCGACGCGCGCCGGCGCCGGCGTGACCCCGGGCGTCTACCTGCTCACGCAGCTGCGGGCGTGGTGGTACTACGTCGGGCTCCTCGGCGCGCCGCTGGATCTCGTCGCCGACGATCCGACGTATCCTCTCTCGCACTCGATCCTCGAGCCGCGCGTCCTGCTGGCGCTCGGCGCGTGGATCGCCGTGGTCGTGCTCGCCCTCGCGGCGGCGCGCCGCGTGCCGGCCGCAGCGTTCCTCGTGCTCGCGTTCTTCGTCTGGCTCGCGCCGCACTCGACCATCGTCCCGCTCGCCGAGCCGGTGAACGAGCACCGGCCGTACCTGCCGCTGACCGGCGTGGTGCTCCTCGCGAGCGTCGCGCTCGCAGCGGCGGTGTGGCGTGTCGCGGCGCGGCCGCGGACCGTGGTCGCGCTGCTGCTCGCGATCCTGCTGGTGCCGCTGGTGCTGCTGACGCGCGCGCGCAACCTCGACTGGCGCAACGCCGAGACGCTCTGGGCCGACACTGCGCGCAAGGCACCCGCCTCGCCGCGCGCGCAGATGAACTACGGCCTCGCGCTCATGCGGCGCGGCGCGTACGCCGACGCGGAGGCGCGCTTCCGCGAAGCGGCGCGCCTCGCGCCGGGATACGCGCTCGCGCAGACCAATCTCGGCATCGTGCTGGCGGCGCAGGGACGGGACGACGACGCGCGGCACGCCTTCGACGCGGCGGTCGCGATCGCGCCGTCGAGCGACGCACCGTACTACTGGCGCGGACGCTTTCGCGCGCAGCGCGGCGAGAGCGACGCGGCGATCGCCGACTTCGAGCAGGCGGCGCGCTTCTCCGCCGCGCCCTTCCGCGAGTGGTCGGCGCTCGCCGAGCTGCTGCAGGACGCGGGGCGCAACGACGAGGCGGATGCGTACGCCGCGCGGGCGGCGACCATCGACGCGGCGAGCGTGCCGCGCGAGCGCGCGGAGTTCCGCGCGACGGTGCTCGCGAACGCGCACCCGCGAGCGTCCGCCACCGCCGGCACCGCGCCGCCGGCCGCCGCGGCGCCCGACCCGCAGGCGGTCGCGGTGATGAACGACGGCGTCGAGCTGATGCGCGCCGGGCGGCTCGTCGAGGCCGACACGCGCTTCCGCCGCGCGCTCGAGATCGCGCCGACCTACGACCTCGCGATGACGAACCTCGGCATCGTGCTCGCCGCGCGCGGGCGCATCGGCGAGGCGCACGCGATGCACGATCGTGCGGTGCAGCTCGCGCCGTCGAGCGACTCGCCGTACTACTGGCGCGGCCGCTTCTTCACCGAGCGCGGCGACCTGGTCCACGCGAGCGCCGACTTCGCGGCGGCGGTCGATCGCGCGCCGCAGTCGCTGCGCGACCTCGCGGCGCTGGCCGAGACGCTGGTGCGGCTGGACCTGACGGCCGAGGCGGGCGCGATCGCGGCGCGCGGCGAGCAGATCGACGCGGCGGCGTTCGAGCGCGAGCGCGCGAGCTTCGCCGCGACGGTCGTGCCGCGGCGCTGACGCCGGGCGCGGCGCGCGCCCATTCGAGCCGCCGCTGTCGTCGCGGGGCAAGCCCGCGGCCGGCGACCGTGCTACCCAAAATCGACGCACGCATGAGAATCCGGAACAGCCTGTCGATCGCGGCCCTGCTGGGCGCGCTGCTGCTCGCGACGCATCCGGCCTTCGCACAGCCGACGCCCGCCGATGCGCCTTCTCCCGGGGCGTCGCTCGGCGCCGATCTCGGCAAGGGCGCCGAGGAGGTCACGGCCCGTCTCAAGGACCTCGAGCGCTCGCTGGCCGACGTGTCCGCGGTCGAGGCGCTCGAGACCGAGGTCACGGGGTACACGCACCGCACCGCGACGCACTGGCACGAGACTTCGCGACAGCTCGCGCGCAACCTGCGCACCACCGCGCTCGACTCGCTGACGGCCTACTGGCAGGCGCTGCACAACGATCTCCAGGACGTCGACGCGCGCGTGCGCGCCCGCATCGAGCGTCGCGAGGCGGAGCTCGCGTCGCTCAGGTCGATGCACGACGCGTGGACGCACATGCTCGAGACCGCGCGTGCGGCGCACGCGCCGGCGGCGGTGATCGACCACGTCGAGAGCACCATCGCGGCGATCGACCGCACCGCGCCGCGCCTCGAGCAGCGGCGCGCGAGCCTGCTGGTGATGCAGAACGCGATCGCGCGCGCCTTCCAGCACTGCGCGGACGCGCTCGCGCGGATCGCGGACGCGCGCACCGATGCGCTCGCCCGCGTGCTGACGCCGCAGGAGCCGCCGCTGTGGCGGGCGGTGACCGATCCCGCCGCCACCTCGTGGAGCGGCGCCGGCTTCGAGGCCGACCTCGGCGCGAAGCTCGACACCATCGCCGTGTACCTCGGGGCCTATCGCGGACGGCTCGTGCTGTCGGTGCTGGTGATCCTGCTGCTGATCGTCCTGCTGCGCTGGATGAGCCGGCGGCTCGCCGCGGCGACCGCGCACGACGACGCGGCGGCGCGGCCGATCGCGTTCCGCACGCCGATCGCGTCGGCGGTTCTGGTCGGACTGCTGGTCACGGTGCCGCTGCGCGTCTCGCCGCCCTACGAGTTCCAGCAGCTGATGCTCGTCGTGCTGCTGGGCGCGTCCGCGTTCGTGCTGCGCCCGATGGTCTCGCCGCGCGTCCGGGCAGGGCTGCTCGCGGCGTGCGCGGTGTTCGCGATCACGCTGCTCGTGCAGCTGCTCGAGCCGGCGCCGCGCGTCGAGCAGCTTCTGCTGATGCTCGAGATGAGCGCGATGGCGGGGCTGCTGCTGTGGGGCGCGCGCCAGATGCAGACCGTCGACGACGAGCCGTTCCTGCGCACGGCCATGCGCTCGCTCGCGTTCGTGTTCGTCGTCGGCTGCGGCCTGTCGGCACTCGCGGCGGCGCTCGGCTACCTCGACCTCGCCGACCTGCTCGGCGTCGGGCTGCTGATCGCGCTGCTGCTCGCGGTCGGATTGCTCGCCGTCCGCGTCGCGATCGACGACGTGGTCGCCGTCGTGCTGACGCACGGACCGATCTCGCGGCTGCGCACCGTGGCGCAGCACCGGCGGGCGATCGAGCGCGGTCTGCGCTCGTCGTTCGACCTGCTGATCCTCGCCGTCTGGGCGTGGATCATCCTCGGCCGCTTCCAGGTCCGCCAGCCGCTGCTGGACGGCGTGGACGCCGTGCTCGGCGCGACGCTGCGCGCCGGCGGTCTCGAGCTGCCGCTGGGACAGGTGCTGGCGTTCGTCGCGGTGCTCGCGGCGGTCGTGGTCGGCACGCGCCTCGTCGTGGTGCTGCTCGAGGAGGACGTCTTCTCGCGCATGACGCTGCCGCGCGGCGTGCCGTACGCGCTGTCGACGCTCACGCGCTACTCGCTGCTGCTCGCGGGCTTCCTGATGGCGCTCGGCGCGCTCGGGCTCGACCTGACGCGCATCACCGTGCTCGTCAGCGCGCTGGGACTCGGCCTCGGCTTCGGACTGCAGCAGATCATGAACAACTTCGTGTCCGGCCTGATCCTGCTCTTCGAGCGTCCGGTGCAGGTCGGCGACTCGATCCAGATGGACGGGCTCAAGGGCGACGTGCTGCGCATCGGCATCCGCTCGAGCACGGTGCGGACGGGGCAGGGCGCCGAGGTGATCGTCCCGAACTCGAAGCTCATCGAGGAGAAGGTCACCAACTGGACGCTGTCCGACCGCAGGCGGCGCTGCGAGCTCGACCTGAGCGTCGCCGCCGACGACGACGTGGAGCGCGTCATGCGCACCGTCGTCGAGATCGCGCAGCACCATCCGAAGGTGATCGCGACGCCGGCTCCCGAGGCGCTGCTGGTCCGCCTCGGCCGCAAGTCCAACCACTACCAGCTGCGCTTCTGGACCGACGGCAGCGGCTGGGCGCGCGTGTGCAGCGACCTCGCGGTCGAGCTGCACCGCAGCCTGCGCGGCGTGCGGACGCTCGATCCGACGGCGCCGCCGGCGCCGCCCGCGAAGCGCTAGGTGTCGTTGCTCTGAACGTTGTTCACCCGGGGCCTTCTGAGGCAGAGGTTTCGTACCCCTACGAACCCACAACCCCAGAAGGAAGCTCCCCGAGTGAGAACGCATCGTAACGCAAGACGACCCCGAAGGGCAGAGCTGATGGTCCAGCGAGTGACGGGCTCGGCTGGACGACCAAGGACGCGGCCTGGCGAGCGGGGTGAGCACGCGGACTGTCTACAAGTGGATCTTGCGTCATCGAGCGGGCGGTATCGTGGCGCTGGAAGATGGCGCTTCGACGCCGCTAGCCGTCCGCACCGCCGGCGGCTGGAGAAGTGATCGAGAGCTGCGCGGCAGGCGCAGGCGCTCCCGCGATTGCGCGAAAGACCGGGATTGCACGGTCGACCGTGGGCAACGTGCTGCGCCGTCACGGCGGGGCCGACTGCCGCTGGAGGAGAAGCCGCCGATCCGCCGCTACGAGCGCGAGCGGCCTGGCGAGCTGGTGCACGTCGACACGAAAGCCTTGGGCCGCATAGGCCAGATCGGCCACCGCATCAGGGATCCGGCAGCATCGCACGCGGAATCGGCTGGGATCACGTGCACGGTGCATCGACGACGCGAGCCGACTGGCGTACGTCGAGATCTTGCCGACGCAGCAGCAGGTCGATGCGGTGGGATTCATGCGACGCGCGGTCGAGTGGTTTGCGGCACGAGGCGTGCGCATCGAGCGGATCATGACGGACAACGGATCCGCGTATCGGTCGCAGGCGTTTCGCGACTTTGCTCAGCGCTCGGCGCGCGGCACATTCGAACACGCCGTACACGCCGCGAACCAACGGCAAGGCCAACGCTTCATCCAGACGATGATGCGGAGTGGGCGTATGCGAGCCGTACCGAACGTCGGGCTGGCGGCGACGCGCTCAAGCCGTGGCTCGGCTACTACAACCAACGGCGTCCGCACTCAGCGCTGAGAGACCAGTCTCCGATGACCAGACTTCAGAGGGCTGCGGCGTGAACAACGTACTGGGCAGCGACACCTAGGGCGCCGTCGCCGGGCGAGGCATCGCCGGCCGCGAAAAAAACGCTTCCCCGGCGCGGGGCGCAGAGGCATCCTGCGCCGCATGACTCCCCACGCCACCCTCGCGGCCGCTCAGGCCCTGCTCGGGATCACGCTGCTCGCGTTTCTTCCGCTCGTCCTCGTCACGCTGCTGCGTCCGATCCGCGAAACGCGGCGCCGGCGCTGAGCGCGCGCGGCATGCGCGCGAAGGTCAGCCGCGCATGCCCTTGATCGAGTCCTCGCCGAAGAAGCGCACCATCATCGAGTCGATGCGCGGGCCGCGCCGCAGCGTGTGGCCGCCGTCGATCGCGAAGCACTGTCCGGTCACCCAGGTCGACTCGGGGCCGGCGAGGTAGCGCACGCCGCCCGCGATGTCGTCGACGTTGCCGAGGCGCTTGATCGGCATCTGGTCCATGTAGTCGTCGACGATCGACGTGTCGTCGGTGAGCGGCATCGCCATGTCGGTCGGCACGAGGCCGGGACGCACGGCGTTGCAGCGGATGCCGAAGCCGCCGAGCTCGTCCGCCGCGCAGCGGATCAGCATCTCGACGCCCGCCTTGCTCGCGCAGTACGGCGACATGAAGCGGTGCGTGAGCGGACCCGCGATCGACGAGATCGCGACGATCGAGCCGCCGCCGCCCTGCGACATCGCGAGGCCGGCGTGCTTGATGGTGAGGAACGTGCCGGTCATGTTCGTGTCGACCGCGTAGCGCCACATCTCGATGCTGGTCGAGAAGATCGGGCCGCCCGCGCCGGCGCCCGCGTTGGCGACCGCGATGTCGAGCTTGCCGGTCGGCTTCCTCGCGAGCTCGACCGCGGCGATCACCTGCGCCTCGTCGGTGACGTCGCAGGTGGTGTACTGCACCGTCGCGCCGCCGCGGGCTTCCGCCGCGAGGCCCGCCGCAGCGGTCTTCAGCTTGTCCTCGCTGCGTCCGACGATGGTCACGTGCGCGCCGTCGCGCAGCAGGTGCCGCGCGCAGCCCAGCCCGATGCCGCTGCCCCCGCCCGTCACGATCGCCGACATTCCCGCCAGCGCCAGCTTCGAACCGTCCTGTCGATCACTCACCTTGCGTTCCTCCCGAATGGTACGTGCGCGCGCCACGATGCGGGTCGCGGACGCCGCGGTCAATCATTGACACCCCTCGGCGGGGATGATCGTCTGCGCGGGCCGGAGCGCCGTCCCCGACCGCTCCGGTGCACTTCGCGCCCATGAAGGTCGTCTCGTTCTTCCAGCTGAAAGAGGTGCGCTGGGCGATCGCCCCGCAGGACCTCGACGCCATCCGTGCCGAGCTGCCCGGCGTGGAGATCGTCTCCGTCGAGAACGAGGCCGATCTCCCGGC
Source organism: Binatia bacterium (assembly GCA_046327915.1). Taxonomy (GTDB): domain Bacteria; phylum Desulfobacterota; class Binatia; order UBA12015; family UBA12015; genus VGTK01. The sequence goes on from JAXLXO010000013.1 coordinate 152,235, forward strand.
GGCGCTCGCCGACGCCGAGGTCTTCGTCGGCTGGAGCTTTCCTGCCACGTGCTTCGCCGGCGCGAAACGGCTGCGCTGGATCCATACGGCGAATGCGGGCGTCGAGGCCAATCTCTTCCCCGAGATGGTGGCGAGCGACGTGCTGCTCACCAACGCGGCCGGCCTGCACTCGGTCTCGATCCCCGAGCACGTGCTCGGGCTGATGCTCGCGCTGGCGCGCAACTTCCACGAGGCGATGCGCATCCAGGCGCGCGCGAGCTGGGAGCGCTTCGGCGTGATCGCGTACGGCGGCGGGATCAAGGAGCTCGACGGCAGCAACCTCGCGATCCTCGGCGCGGGCGCGATCGGTGCGGCGCTCGCGCGTCTCGGCGCGGCGCTGAACATGAACGTGCGTGTGCTGCGCCGGCGTCCGGACAAGGCGGTGCCGGGTGCGGAGGCGGTCGTCGGTCCGGAGCAGAAGCTCGAGCTGCTGGCATGGGCCGACTTCGTCGTGCTCGCCACGCCGCTCACGCCCGAGACCGACAACATGATCGACCGCGCTGCGCTCGCCGCGATGCGCTCGTCGGCCTACCTGATCAACATCGCGCGCGGCGAGGTCGTCGACGACGACGCGCTGGTGGATGCGCTGCGCCGCAGGCGATCGCCGGCGCCGGGCTCGACACGTTCCGCGAGGAGCCGCTGCCGTCGTCGAGCCCGTACTGGACGCTCCCCAACTGCATCGTGACGCCGCACATCTCCGGCTACACGCCGAAGTACTTCGAGCGCACGCTCGAGCTGTTCCGGGACAACCTGCGCCGCTTCGTCGCGGGCGAGCGGCTGCGCAACGTGGTCGACAAGCGGCTCGGCTACGTCACCGGGTGATCGCGCCGCGCCGTGTGCGCGCGCGGGGAGGGACGTGATGAGAAGACGCAACACGTGGTTCATCGTGGCGGTCGGTGCGCTCGCGGCCATGCTCGCGGCGGCGACACCCGCGCGCGCGGGAAAGTTCCGCATCCTCGTCGGCAACGACGACGGCGTCGGCGCCGCGGGACTCGCGGAGCTCGTCAAGGTGCTGAGCGCGAACACCTCGCTCGAGATCTCGGTGTTCGCACCGGCGACGAACCAGAGCGGCACCGGCGACCGCTTCACGACCGGTCCGCTGACGGTGACGCCGGCGCAGACCGGCGACGGCTATCCGGCGTTCTCGGTCGCGGGCTATCCCGCGGACGGCATCCTGTTCGGCATCCTGCAGGGCCTGCCGCAGAAGCCCGACCTCGTCATCACCGGCATCAACCAGGGCCAGAACATCGGCGACCTGGTGAACATCTCGGGCACCGTCGGCGCGGCGCTGTGGGCGGCGCGCAACGGCATCCCGGCGTTCGCCGTGAGCCAGGGCCTCGCGGCGAACATCTCGTACACCGAGGCCGCGCGCTACACCGCGCAGCTGGTCGCGACGTTCCGCGGCAGCGCGAGCTTCCGCAGCCGCCTGCGCGGCGTCGGGGGACGGCCGAAGATCCTCAACATCAACTTCCCGACCTGCGTCGAGGGCACGCTGCGCGGCGTGCGCGCGGTGCCGCTCGGCCGCTCGCAGCAGGTCGTCGGCTACGAGGAGGGTGCGAGCGCCGACGTGTGGGATCCGGTGGTCGTCAACACGCCGCTCGGCAGCACCGACTGCACCTCGACGCTCCGGTCGCCGCGGACCGATCTCGAGGCGATGAACAACGGCTTCGCCTCGGTGACGCCGCTGAACGTCGACCTCACCAACGACGGCCTCGTCCGGCCGATCGTGCGCTTCGTCGAGCGCTGATCGCCGCGCGCGCGGCCGACCCGGCTCGCCGGATCGGCCGCGCCGCCGCGGCTACTTCTTCTTCCGGAAGTCGGCGGGACGCTTCTCGAAGAAGGCGGTGATCGCCTCGATGTTCTCGGGCGAGCCGATGCGCACCGCGAAGGCGTCGTCCTCGCGCTTGCGCGCCGCCCGCACGGCGTCGTTGCGCGTCGCGAGCAGCAGCTGCTTCGAGTGCTGCACCGCCCGCGGCGGATGGGCCGCGATCTCGGCCGCCTTCGCCTGTGCCACGGCGAGCACCTCGCCGTCCGGCACGACGCGCGCCGCGAGCCCGAGCTCGAGCGCGCGCTGCGCGTCGATCCACTGCGCGGTGTAGAGGACCTCGGCCGCGCGCTGGAAGCCGATGATCAGCGGCAGCAGGTAGCTGCTCGCGGCCTCCGGCACGACGCCGAGCGTGACGAACGGGCAGCGCATGCGCACGCTCTCCGCGAGGTAGACGACGTCGCAGTGCAGCAGCATGGTCATGCCGATGCCGACCGCGACGCCGTTCACCGCCGCGATCAGCGGCTTGTCGAACGAGCACAGCGTGTCCATCAGGACCTGGAAGCCGTGCGGCCCGCTGTCCCCGGTCGGTGCCGCGTTCATCTCGGAGAAGTCCTGACCCGCGGAGAACGATCCCGCGGTGCCGGTCACGACGACCACGTGCACGTCGTCGTCCTTCTGCGCGTCCTGCAGGGCCGCGGCGAAGGCCTTGTACAGCGGGTTGTTGAAGGCGTTCTTCCGCTCGGGGCGGTTCATCGTCAGCGTGAGGACGGCGTCCCTGTTCTCGCGGAGCACCAGCTCGTTCGACATCGTTCTCTTCTCCTTCTCGTTCACTGCACGTAGCCGAGAGCGCGCATCTTCTGCTCGACGGCCTCGTCGGGGGGCGGTGGCGCCGGCTGGCCTGCGGCCGGAGGCGGCGCGTCGCCGCCACGGGGGGGCTGGCTGCGCACGCCGCCGGCGAAGTGCTGACGTGCCGCCGCCGACCTCGCCGCGTAGGCGCGCGCCGTCTCGTGCAGCGTGGTGAACGCCGCGGTCTCGCCCGGCGGGCGCGGGCTCTTCTCGACGGGATCGGCGTGCAGGTCCCAGCACGCGTCGGTGGTACCGCTCGGCGTGACGATGCACTTCGCGTCGCGGCTGCGCGCGACGAAGTGCCGCTCGTGGCCGTCGAACGTCTGCGGGTACTCGCCGAGCACCGAGTCGCGCGGCAGTGTGCCGCCCGCGCCGGTGAGCAGCGGCACGAGGCTCAAGCCCTCGAGACCCGGCGGCGCCGGCACGTCGGCCAGCTGCAGCAGCGTCGGCGCGACGTCGATCAGCGACACGAGGTCGCTCACGCGCCGTCCCGCGGCGACGTGTCCCGGGTACACCATCACCAGCGGCACGTGCATCACCTCGTCGAACAGCTGGTTGTGCGTCAGCAGCCCGTGCTCGCCGAACTCCTCGCCGTGGTCGGCGGTGACGACGAGCAGCAGGCGCTCGTCCGGCACGACGCGGCGCAGCCCGTCGACGAGGCGCTGCAGGACGTCGTCGGTGTAGCGGATCTCCTGCTCGTAGGCGCGCTGGCCCGCGCTGCGCGTGTCCCCTTCGGTCGCGAACAGCGACTGATAGGCCGCCGGCGGCTCGTACGGGAAGTGCACCTGGTACGTGTGCACGAAGAGGAAGAAGGGCTCGTCGGCGTGGCGTCCGGCCCACTCGAGCGCGCGGCCGAAGGTGTGCTCGGCGTCGCCGGCGCCCGCGCCGTTCGCGGTGTTCTCGTAGTACGCGGAGAAGCCGCGCCAGAAGCCGCGCCGCGCGTCGAGCAGCGCGTCCTCGGTGAAGGCCCCGGTCGCGTAGCCCGCACCGCGCAGCGTCTCCGCGAGCAGCACCCGATCGTCGCCGAGGACGGTGTCGGTCGCGACCACCGCGTGCGTCGCGGGGAGGAGCCCGGTCAGCATGCTCATGTGCGACGGCAGCGTGTTGGAGAACGTCGTGAACGCGTTCTCGAACGCGGTGCCGCGCGCGGCCAGCGCGACGAGGTTCGGCGTGGTGTCGAGCGCGTAGCCGTACAGGCTCATGCTCTTCGCGCGCATCGTGTCGAGCGACACCAGCACGATCGACGGCCGCTCGGCGCCGCCGTGCGGCGCGATCAGGCGCGGATCGCCCCACAGCGGCAGCGACGGCCGCGTGTCGCCCTTCTGCGCGGGCTCGGTGACGAACTTCAGGCGGAGCTTCCGTCCCGCGAGGTCCGTCATGTCGACGTCGTTGTCGTACCAGCGCCGGTCCGCGCTGTTGCGGGCCGGATCGAGGATGCGCCGGTAGAGGTCCTGCTCGGCGCCGTTCTCCTCGATCATCACCACGCGGAAGAACACTGGGGCGGAGTCGACGCGCCACACCGACTCCTCGACCCCGATGCTGAGCCGCAGCTGTGCGCCGGGCGGAACGGTGAACGGCTCCGTGACGAGCGTGCGCTCGTCGAGCGCGGGGATCGCGTACGTGCGCGAGAGCAGCGTCTGCAGGGGCGTCAGCTGGCCGACCGGCGTCTCGGCGCCCGGCGCGAGCAGCACCGAGCGCGCGTCGTCCGATCCGGCCGCGTCGTCGGGTGCGTGCGTGGCCGCGCGGTCGCCGTCGATGTCCGCACGGGTGGATCGCCCGCCGAGCGCGAAGACCGCGTGCGGCGCCGCCGGCAGGTCGGCGGGACGCTTCGCACGGCACGCCTTCGGACCCTCGGGCGCCGCATCGCAGAGCAGGCCGGACACGTAGGACTGCGCGGACGTCAGCACCGGACGCGCCTCGCTGGCGACGAATACGCGCTCGCCGTGGGTGAGGCGCGCGTCCTCGGGCGGCGTGACGCCGCGCTCGACGAAGCGCTGCACGGTCGCGAGCTGCGGCGGTGGCGGCGGCGCAGGACGCTCGCGTCCGCACGCCGCGATCAGCGCCGCGACGGCGATCACGGCGGCACGGGCCGCGGTGCGCGCGCGGTGGCGGGATTTTCGGCGGGGCAGCAACGGACGGGCTCGATGCGCGGCACGCCGTGCCGGTCCGGTGGCGACGACGCGAGGCGCGCCGAGCCTAGCGGTCGGCCGGCCGTCCCCGCAATCCTCGTTCGGCTTTCGCGCGCGCCGTGCGGCGGTGTACACACGGGCCGCGGTACGGGGATGGGTGATGCAGGGGAGGACGGCCGCGGCGCCGAAGGCCGCGGTCCGGCGGGAAGCGGGCGCGCGGGGTCGTTCCGGTCGTCGTCGTCGGCCTGGGTGTCGAGCACCTATTTCGCCGAGGGCTTCCCCTACAGCGTGGTCAACAACCTGGTCGAGATCCTCTTCAAGGAGCTCGGCGCGAGCCTGCAGGTCATCGGACTCACGGCGCTCTTCCACCTGCCGTGGAACCTGAAGTTCCTCTGGGGCCCGTTCCTCGACCAGTACGAGACCAAGCGCTCGTGGATCGTCGCGGTCGAGATCGCGCTGTCGGCGGTGCTGCTCGCGCTGGCGCTCACCGTCGGCGCGTCGTCGGCGCTCGGCGTGATCTCGCTCTGCGTCGCGGCGCTGGCGATCCTGTCGGCGACGCACGACATCGCGATCGACGGCTACTACCTCGAGGGCCTCGACGAGCGCGGGCAGTCGCAGTACGTCGGCTACCGCGCCGCCGCGTACCGGATCGCGAGCCTCGTCGTCGCGAGCCCGCTGCTGCTGCTGATCGGCGCGGCGGGGTGGAGCACCGGACTGCTCGCCGCGGCCGGCGTGATGGCGCTGCTGACGCTGTACCACGCGGTCTTCCTGCCGCGCGTCGAGCGCCGGCGGACGCCGCTCGCGTCGGCGCTCGGCGACGCGACGGTGCGCAGCGTGCTGCTGCTCGCGGCGGTCGCGCTGGCGGTGGTGGCCGCGCTCGTCTTCGCGCGCGGCGGCGATGCGCCGGCGCCCGATGCTGCGGCCGCCGCGGCCGCGCCGATCGGCGACTGGCTCGGCATCTCGCTCGCGGGCTGGATCTCGCTGGTGCTGCTCGCGGCGCTGATCGTCGCGCTGCTGTCGCTCGACCGGATCCGCGCACGCTTCGCCGGCAGCGACTCCGCCTACGCGACCGCGTTCGTCGACTTCCTCGCGCAGCGCCGCATCGGGCTGGTGCTCGTCTTCATCGTGTCGTTCCGCGTCGGCGAGTCGTTCCTCGTCAAGATGCGCTGGCCGTTCCTGCACGACGTGCTCGGCATGTCGATCTCGACCTACGCGTGGGCGAACGGGACGCTCGGCACCGTCGCGTCGTTCGTCGCGACGTTCCTCGGCGGACGGCTGATCGCGCGCGACGGGCTGCGGCGCTGGATCTGGCCGTTCATGATCGCGCAGAACGCGCTCAACCTGCTCTTCGTGGCGCTCGCGTGGCTCGGCCCGGAGGGCGCGGGATCGGCGCTCGTGGTCGGCGTGATCACCTTCGACTCGTTCGGCTCGGGGCTCGGAACCGCGGTGTTCATGGTCTACCTGATGCGCTGCTGCGCACCGGAGCACCGCGCCGCGCACATGGCGATCGTCACCGCGCTGATGAGCGTGAGCTTCACGCTGGCCGGCGTCGGCAGCGGCTTCCTCGCGGCCTCGATGGGCTTCGGATCCTACTTCCTGTTCACGTTCCTGGTCACGATCCCGGGCATGGTGCTGGTGTTCTTCCTGCCGCACCTCGACGGCCGCGAAGAGACGTCGTCACGCACCACGCCAGCACCACCAGCGCCAGCGCACTGACCGCGAGCCCGATCCGCGTCGCGAGCGGACGGTACGCGAGCTGCACCAGGTGCCGCCCGCCCGGCACCACGACGGCACGGAATCCGCCATTGACGTCGAGCAGCGGTGCGGACACGCCGTCGATCGCGGCCGACCAGCTGGGGTAGGCGAGCTCGCTGGTGACGAGCAGCGCCTTCGCGGGCGCGTCGACGTGCAGCAGGATCTCGTCCTCGCCGTAGGTGGCCAGCGTGACCCGTCCGGCGGCGCCGGGCGGAAACGGCGCGAGACCCGCGACGGGCTCGCGCACCAGCGCCTCGCGCGCCGGGTCGAACGCGTCGCCGCCGGTGGTGACGAGCCGCAGCTGCTCCGCGTCGTCGGCGACGCGCGCGCGCTCGACGAGCCACGCGATCGGCAGCGCGCGCGTGTTGACGAAGAAGCGCAGCGTCGCGCCGGACGGCGCGTCGAGCGCGCGCCAGCGGCTCGTGTCGTCGAGCGCGGCGCGCCCGGGCAGCTTCGCCGCGTCGGCCGGCACGCCGACCACGCCGACGCGCAGCACGTCGAGCACGTGGCTCGCCGGATCGGTCAGCGCCGCGGTGTCGATCAGC
>JAXLXO010000014.1:0-155879 GCA_046327915.1 Binatia bacterium
ACCTCCGGGTCGTCGATCGCCGCGACGAAACGCAGCTGCCCGCCGCAGCGCGCGCAACGCAAGACGTCGATCTCGAACACCCGGCGCAGCAGGTCGGCCCAGCGGACCCAGCCGTTCTTGCGCGGCATTGCCGCCCCTGCCCCTTCCTCGATCGGTGGCGATCGGCCGGCCTCGGGCCCGGACGGAACTCCTGCGGGGGGACGGGAAACAGAGCCGTTCCCGGCGGGGCCTTCAGCGACCTCGAGTGCCCGCGCCACCGCGGCGCGCCGCCGTGCGGCATGGGGCGCGAACACGCCGTGGTACAGCAGCAGATTGACGCGCGGCTTCGGCGTCAGCGCCGCGAGCCGGCCAAGGAAATCGAACGGTTCGAACAGCAGCGCGCGCGTGCCGTCTCGCCACGGCCGGCGCAGCGCGAGGCGCACGCGACCGTCCGGGGCGATCGAGATGGCGTCCTGCGCGATCGGCGGTCGCAGAACGTATCGGCACAGGTGCTCGAGGCGTTCGCGGTCGCCGGCCGGTACGGCGACCCCCGCGTGCAGATCGAAGCCGGCGATGTGCGCGTGGCACGGCGCACCGGAGCCATCGTCCGGCGCAGCCTCCGGCGCGCGACCGAGGCGCACCGCTCGGCTGCCTGCTTCGGCACCGATCGCAGAGCGTCCCGCGACGGACGCCGCAGCGAGGCCCGCGAGCAGCGGCGACTCCTCGGCGAGCTCGTCCCGGCGAGCGCCCTCGACAATCCCATCGCCTTCGACGTCGATGCCATACGCCTGCGCGATGCGCACGATGCGCCGCCGCGCCGTCGTCAGAACGCGCCAGACGTCGCGATCCGAGGGCGCCGGCAGCGGCACGAAGCGCGCGCCGTCCCCGCCGAAGACGCCCTGAACGACGAGCGAGTGGAAGTGGACGTTCAGGTTCGCCGCCGACCCGAAGCGCTGGATCGCGGTGACGGCCCCACCGCGACCGTCGGTGACACCGCGCCGCCGCGCACGGCGTCGTTCGAAGGACAGCACCGCACGCATGAACACCGCGAGCACACGCCGGCAGAGCCGCTGGTCGTAGGCGAGCGCGTAGCGCAGCCGGTGCGGCGTGGTGAGCACCCACTGCCGGACCGGAAGGCCGCCGAGCACGTCGTCCACGAGGTGGGCGGCGAGGCTCGCCATGCGACGCCCCGTGCACGACGGGCAGAAGCCGCGTCCCTTGCAGGAGAACGCGACCAGCAGGTCGGCGCGACACTCGTCGCAGCGGAAGCGGGCGAAGCCGCGTGCGAGCTGGCCGCACGTCAGGAACTCACGCAGCTCGCGCTCGACGAAGCGCGGCAGACCGTTGTCGTCGCTGCGGGCGCGCACCTCGGCGAGGAACGTCTCGAGGTGCTCGTGGACGAGGCGGCGCAGCGCGCCGCGCTCGGGCACGCGCGGGCAGTAGCCGGGTGGGCTTGGGCCGGGCTTCCCGGCCCCGGGCACGACCGGCAGGGAGCAGCCTTGATCCACGGACGCACCGCCTGCGCCTACCGTGCCGGGCTTCGCGACGTCGCTGCCGCATGGGCTTCCTCGCTCCGCGCCCGACCGGATCGAGCGAGGTGCAACTGCGCGTCACACCTCTCTGCAACGCCGCGCTTCGCGCCGCACGTGATCGACGCGCCGGAGTCATGTCGATGCTGCTGGTCCGTGAATTAGTCTGGACTAAGTCCACGTTGCCGAATACGCTCTCCCGTGTGAAGACCGTCACCACACACGAGGCGAAGACCCATCTCTCGCGGCTGGTCGCGGAGGTGGAGGCGGGTGAGGAGATCGTCATCCGCCGGGGGGCCCGGGCGGTCGCTCGGCTCGTCCCCCTGGGCCGCGCGAAGAGAGCAACCCGTCCGAAGGTCGGGACGATCACGTCGCCGCCGATCCGCGCCAGGCGAGGCGTGTTCGAGGCGCTCTCGGACGAGGATCTCAAGGAATGGGGACTGTGAGTTGAACCTGCTCCTCGATACCTGCACGTTCCTGTGGCTGGCTGCGGAGCCAAAGCGCCTGAGCCGGCGGGCCCGCGAAGCCATCGATCGCAGCGCGACGCGACTCTACCTGAGCGACGTGTCGGTGTTCGAAGTCTGCGCCAAGTGGCGCAGCGGCAAGCTCGAGCTCCCTACCACCCCGCGGCGGTGGTTCGGCGAGCAGACCCGCTTGTGGCAGACCGAGCGGCTTTCGCTCGACATCGAGCACTACTATCGCGAGAGCGAGCTTCCGGCGCTCCACCGCGATCCGTTCGACCGCCTGCTCGTGGCGCAGGCGATCGAGCGTGACCTGTCGATCGTCACGCCGGATTCAGCGATCCACGCCTATCCGGTCGCAGTCGTCTGGTAGGCAACGCCGCGCTTCGCGCGGCTCGGCGGGGCGCGCGATCAGCGCCGCGCGCCCCGCCGACCGTCATCAGCTCAGCCGAGCTGCGCCTTGCGGTACATCGTCACGACGGCCGCGCCGCCGAGGCCCAGGTTGTGCTGCAGCGCGATCTTCGCGTCCTTCACCTGACGCTTGTCCGCCTGCCCGCGCACCTGCCAGTTCAGCTCCGCGCACTGCGCGAGACCGGTCGCGCCGAGCGGGTGCCCCTTCGAGATCAGGCCGCCCGACGGATTCACCACGACCTTGCCGCCGTAGGTGTTCGCGCCCGAGTCGATGAACTCGCCGGCCTTGCCCTCGCCGCACAGGCCGAGCGCCTCGTACGTGATCAGCTCGTTCGCCGAGAAGCAGTCGTGCAGCTCGACGACGTCCACGTTCTCGGGACCGACGCCCGACTGCTCGTACACGCGGCGCGCGGCAGCCTTCGTCATGTCGTAGCCGACCAGCTTCATCGAGCTCTTCTCGGAGAACGTCGTCTGGAAGTCGGACGTCATCGCCATGCCGAGGATCTCGACGGCGTTCTTCTGCAGACCGTGCTTCTTGACGAACTCCTCGCTCGCGAGGATCGCCGCACCCGCGCCGTCCGAGGTCGGGCAGCACTGCAGCTTGGTGAGCGGCTCCCACACCATCGGCGCCGCCTTGATCTGCTCGAGCGAGTACTCGTCCTGGAACTGCGAGTACGGGTTGTTCACCGAGTGCTTGTGGTTCTTGTAGCCGATCTTCGCGAAGTGCTCCGGCGTCGTGCCGTACTTCTCCATGTGCTCGCGGCCGGCGTTGCCGAAGAACTGCGGCGCGATCGGCGCCGCACCGACGCCGCGCAGCTCGTTCATGAGCATGAACTGCTGGTCCATCGGGTTGGTGCGATCGTTGAACTTGACGCCCAGCGAGCCCTTCTCCATCTTCTCGAAGCCGAGCGCGAGCACGCAGTCCGCGATGCCGCCCTCGATGAACTGCTTCGCCATGTAGAGGGCGGTCGATCCCGTCGAGCAGTTGTTATTGACGTTGTAGATCGGGATGCCGGTGAGGCCGAGCGTGTAGACGGCACGCTGTCCGCAGGTCGAGTCGCCGTAGCAGTAGCCGACGCACGCCTGCTCGACGAGATCGTACGCGATGCCCGCGTCCGCGAGAGCCTTCTCGCCTGCTTCCTTGGCCATGTCCGGGTAGTCCCAGTTCTTCGATCCGGGCTTCTCGAACTTCGTCATGCCGACGCCGACGACGTACACCTTGCGACCCATGCTGGCGCTCCTTCTGTCCTGCGTTCCGTTTTGGGGAATCACGCGCCCCGGACGGGGTCACGCGGCGCCAACAGACCAAATTCGCACCCGGCACGCAACTACCGACCGACCGGTGGGTCGGGACCCGAAAGGGGGCGGCAATCGGGGCATTTCCGTGCTACGGAACGGCCCGGCGTGAGCGTGCGGAACGACGACGGGCCCCGGACGATGGCGGCTTCCGAGGCGACCTTCGGGTCGTTGCGGCGCCTGCACGTGGTGGGCTGCCCACGGAGCGGCACGACGCTGGTCGCGGAGCTGGTCGCCACCTGCTTCGCCGACGTCGGCCACGACGAGCACGAGCTGTCGATCTTCCGTCCCGCGCCGCAGACGTTCCCCGTCTACGTCAGCAAGAAGCCGATGGACGTGAAGCGCATCGGCCCGCTGCTGCGCGCCGACCGGCAGCTCTTCGTGATCGGCGTGCACCGCGATCCGCGCGCCGTGATCACCAGCGAGATCGCCGACGAGGGCTTCTACCGCATCTCGTACGACCGCTGGGAACGCTGCCTGAACGCAGCGCGCGCGCTCGCCGGACACCCGCGCTACCTGGAGGTCTCGTACGAGCGCCTCGTACGCGATCCCGACGCCGTGCAGGACGACATCCAGGCGCGCTTCCCGTTCCTCGTGCGACGCCACGCGTTCTCGGAGTTCGCGCACCACGCGCAGCCGACGACCGCCGCCGAGATCGCGATGGGCGGCGTGCGCGCGCTCGACGCGAACCGCAACACGCGCTGGCAACGGCACCTGCCGCGCGTCAAGGCGGAATTGCTCCGCCACCCGCGCATGATCGACGTGCTGATCGAGCTCGGGTACGAGCGCGACGCGTCGTGGACGCGCGTCCTCGACGGCATCCTGCCGCACGACCAGCCCGTCAAGGGCCGCTGGCGGCGCGTCCTCGAGGAGCTCGACGCGACGGTGCGCTACGGCATCAAGCAGCGCCGCTACCTGCGCGAGCTCGCGCGGACGCCGCAGCCGGAAGTGCCGGCATGGGTCGACACGACGACGGCGCAGCGGTCGCCGCTGCGCACCTCGAACTACGGCTCGTAGTGGGCAGCGGCGCGGACGACCTTGCCGTCCGCGCCGAACCAGAACGTCTCCACGCTCGCGCCGCGGTGCCCGCGATAGGAGATCGCGATGCTCTGCGCGCCGACGAGCACGCGCTCGAAGGTGAAGTGCAGGTCGGGCCGCAGCGCGAGCGCCTTCGTCCAGTACGCGGCGACGTTGGCCTTGCCGCGCAGCACGCCCGACGGCTCGCCCGCGACCTGCACGATGACGGGGGAGGCCATCTCGAAGTCGTCCGCGTAGTGCGCGAGAATGCGCTCGAGGTCGTGCGCGTTCCACGCCTCGATCCACTCGGCCGCGAAGCGGCGCGCGAAGTCCGGATCGATCGTCACCACGTCTCTCCGTACGGACGGATCTCGACGTTGAACGACCACGCCGAGCGGTCCTGCTGCAGCACGTGCCAGATCTCGTCGGCGATCGCCGACGGCTTGATGAAGAAGTCGTCCGGCTTGCCGGCGAACATGCGCCGCGTCCACTCGAGGTCGATCACGGCGTCGATCACGACGTAGGCGACGTGCACGCCCTTGGGTCCGACCTCGCGCGCGATCGACTCGGCGAGGATGCGCTGCGCGGCCTTGGTCGGCGCGAACGCCGCGAACGACGCCTTGCCGCGCAACGCCGAGGTGTTGCCGGTCACGACGATCGCGCCCTTCCCCACCGCGACCATGTCCGGCGCGAGCGCGCGCGCGAGCCGCAGCAGCGCCATCACGTTGACGTCGAAGTTGTGCGCGAGCACCTCGGGCTCGACGTCGAGGAACGAGCCGAACGCGCCGCCGACCGCGTTGTGCACCAGCACCGACGGTGTGCCGAGCTCGCCGCGGATCTTCGCGAGCGTCGCGTCGAGCTGCGCCGGATCGCAGACGTCGCACGGGTACGCGTGCGCGCCGTCGATCTCGGCGGCGAAGCGCGCGAGGCGCTCGCCGTCGCGGGCGAGCATCGCGACGCGATGGCCGCCGGCCGCGAGCCGGCGCACGATCGCGACGCCTGTTCCGGGTCCGACGCCGGTGACGACCGAGACGGGTCCGTTCATGGCGGACCACCGTGAAGAGGCGGCCGAGGTCACGCAACTGCTGTCGCGTCGCGCAGGAGGGCACGAGCGACGGGCCGGCGGCGGCGCGTCCGGCGCCTCATCGCGGCGGTCGAGCGCCCGGCGGCCGCGACCGTCCTATGGCCGTTTCCCCTGCGAAACCAGGCGTTTGCCCATGCGTCGCCGGCGGCGGCCGCGGCGCCCGAGTGAACCCGGTTCACTCCCGTCGAACGCCTTCCTCGCGACGGGCCGGTGCGTTCCGGCCCCGGAGGAAGAAATGCGAATCGCGAAGCACGCCCTGCTCTCCCTGGCCGTCGGCTCGATGGTCCTGCTCGCCGCCCCGCCCGCCCGGGCGCAGCAGCTGCTCTCGAACTTCGGCTTCGACACCGGACTCACGGCTTGGGCAACCTGCTGCGGGGGCACGGGCACGGTCGACTGGGACGGCACCCGCGACGCGCGGGACTCTACCCTGTCCGGATCCGTCCGCCTCGTCCACACCGACCTCTTCGACGGCATTTCCGAGACGGCGCTCTTCGTGAGGCAGTGCGTCGACGCCTCCGCGCTCGCTGCGGGGACGAAGGTGTTCTTCGGCATGAAGGCGCGCTTCGAGGAGGGCGAGACGACGCTCGGACGCGCGTACCTCTCGGTCAACTTCGACGACCAGTCGGATTGCTCGGGTACGGGCCTCGGCGGCGCGCAGGCGGAGGTGCAGGCGACGGACGCGCCGCGCGGAACGTGGCTCGCCGTCAAGCGCAACGCCGCGGCCGGCGTCGCGATCCCGGCCGGGACGAAGGGGCTGAAGGTCTTCGCCGTGATCGCCAAGAGCTCGACCGGCACACTGACCGCGAACCTCGACGACGTCTGGATCGCCTCGACCACCACGCCGCTCTGCGACGGAATGCCGGCGACGATCATCGGCGACGGCACGGACCAGTTCATCAACGGCACCAACGCAAGCGACGTCATCGTCGCGAAGGGCGGCAACGACATCATCGACGCCAAGGCCGGCAACGACCGCGTCTGCGGCGGTCCCGGCGACGATACCATCGCCGGCGGCAACGGCGACGACCGGCTCTTCGGCGAGGGCGGCAAGGACACGCTGTGGGGCGACGGCGACGACGATCTGCTCTACGGCGCCGGCAACAACGACACGCTCTACGGCGGCACGGGCAACGACAAGCTGCGCGGCGGAACCGGTGTCGACACCTGCTACGGCGACGCCGGCACCAACGTCAAGAAGAAGTGCGAGCTGCCGTTCATCGTTCCGTTCTGATTGCAACGAGGGGGCACGCGCCCCCTCGCCCCACGCGGCGAAGCCGCGCGGGGCCCCACTCCCCGCGCTCCCTTCGGTCGGCCGCTCGGCTTCGCCTTCGCAGAGGGGGCGGTGCCGGGCGAACGTCGTCGGGGCCCGGCGTGGCGCGGCTCCCCGCGCTCCCTTCGGTCGGCCGCTCGGCTTCGCCTTCGCAGAGGGGGCGGTGCCGGGCGAACGTCGTCGGGGCCCGGCAGGGGCTCGGCAACCTCAGCGGCGGCGCAGCAGGACCACCGGAATCTCGCGCGGCGTCTTCGTCTGGTACTTGTCGTAGTCGGGCCACTGCGAGGTCATCGCCGGCCACACGCGCTTCTTGTCCTCGGCGCTGCCGGTGCTCGCGACCACCGGGATCACCTCGTCCCACACCTGGATCTCGCAGTTCGGGTTGGCGACCAGGTTCTCGTACCAGCCGGGGTTCTCCGGCGCGCCGCCCTTCGACGCGACCAGGACCCAGTCGTTGCCGTCCTTGCCGTAGATCAGCGGATACTTCCTGACCCTTCCGGTCTTGCGGCCCTTCACGCGCAGGATCAGGCAGCTGGTGCCGTTCCAGTCGTGTCCCGTCTTGCCGCCGGTCGCTTCGTACTGGCGGACGTGCTCGTCACCGAAGAGGCTGAAGTCTGGCATGGCGCGAGCCTGCCACGACGAGCGCCGCGACAGAACCCCGCGGCGCACGATTTCGACGCGTGATTGCCTTCGCGGGTCACCCGACGATAAATCCGGCGCCCATGACACCTTCCGAGCTGGCATCCCTCGACGCGACCGCACAAGCCGACCTCGTCCGCCGCCGCGAGGCGACACCGCGCGAGCTGGTGGACGCGGCGATCGCGCGCCTCGAGGCGGTCAATCCGCGCATCAACGCGGTCATCCACACCCAGCTCGACGAGGCGCGCGCGCGCGCCTCCGATCCCGCCCTGCCCGACGGCCCGTTCAAGGGCGTGCCGTTTCTCCTCAAGGACATCGGCGGACCGGAGGGTGGACAGCCGAACCACGCCGGCTCGCGCCTGATGAAGGAGATCGGCTTCCGCGAGAGCGCCGACGGCTACTTGACGCAGAAGTTCAAGGCCGCGGGCCTCGTCATCCTCGGCCGCACCAACACGCCCGAGCTGGCGCTGCTGCCGACCACCGAGCCCGACGCCTACGGACCGACGCGCAACCCGTGGAACCTCGGCCACAGCGCCGGCGGCTCGAGCGGCGGCGCGGCCGCTGCGGTCGCGGCGGGCATCGTGCCCTTCGCGCACGCGAGCGACGGCGGCGGCTCGATCCGCGGTCCGGGCAGCATGTGCGGACTGATCGGCCTCAAGCCGACGCGCGGCCGCTGCTCGTTCGGACCCGGCATCGGCGAGCGCTGGTCGGGCTTCTCGAACGAGTTCGCGATGACGCGCTCGATCCGCGACACGGCGGCGCTGCTCGACGCGGTCGCGGGCGGCATGCCGGGCGATCCCTACACCGCGCCGGCGCCGGCGCGGAGCTTCGCCGACAGCGCGCAGCGTGCGCCGGGCAAGCTGCGCGTCGCGGTGCTGCGTCACGGCATCCGCGGCATGGAGCTGCACGACGAGTGCCGCGCCGCGGTCGATCGCACGGCGCGCGCGCTCGCCGACGCGGGCCACGTCGTCGAGGACGGCTACCCGACGATCCTCGACGACAACGACCACGTCGGCCACTACGTGACCATCGTCGCGAGCAACACCGCGCGCGCGGTGGACGTCTGGGCCGAGCGCGCCGGACGTGCGGTCACCGAGGACGACATGGAGCCGCTGACCTGGGCGCTCGCCGGCTTCGGACGCTCGAAGACCGCGCCCGAGCTGCTCGCCGCGATCGAGAGCGTGCACCGCTTCGGACGCCGCATCGCGGAGTGGTTCGCCGGCGGCTTCGACCTGCTGCTGACGGCGACGCAGAGCGCGCCGCCGCCGCCGATCGGCGAGATCACCTCGACGCGCGAGGAGCCGCTGCGCGCCTTCATGCGTGCCGCGCCCTACGGCGTGAACACGCTGCCGTTCAACCAGTCCGGCATGCCCGCGATCTCGCTGCCGGTGCACTGGACCGCCGACGGGCTGCCGGTCGGAGCGCAGCTGGTGGCGCCGTTCGCACGCGAGGACCTTCTGCTCGCGGTCGGCGCGCAGCTCGAGCAGGTCTTCGACTGGCGGACGCGCCGCGCACCGGTCCACGCGTGAGCGGGAGCGCGCGCGCCCGCGCCTAGCGGAGGATCTCCTCCAGCGCGATGCAGGCGAGGTTGGCGAACATGCGCACGACCGGCAGGTCGGCCTGCGTCACGGCCGGCGTGCCGGTGCGCATGGCGATGACGACGCCGATCGCCTTGCCGCGCACGACCAGCGGCTGGACGACGAACGAGCTCGCCGCGATGCGCGGCACCGGTGCACCGGCCGGAACGAGCATCATCGTCGTGCCGCTCTCGACCACGCGCGGCGTGCCGTCGAGCACCGACTCCGCGAGGAGCCCCGCGCCGCGGCGCAGCGGCGCCGCGAGACGCCCGCCCTCGCGCTCGAGGTCGGTGCCGTAGCAGAAGCGCGGTGTGACGTGATCGTGTGCGCGGTTCACGAGGCCGAGCGCCACGACCTCGAAGCCGCCGGCGCGCGCGATCCCCTCGACCACCGCCGTCAGGTTGTGATTGACGTCCTCGTCGCCGAGGATCGCACCCGTCACCTCGACCGCGACGTCGACCGCGAGCGAGGTGTCGCCGCGGCGCGGCGCGTGTGCGTCCTCGTGCGCCACCGGCTCCGGCGAGGCCGCCGACACCGGCGCCTTGACCATCACCCCGCCCGCGGGAAACGCCGCGGCGCGCCGCTCGCGCGGCGGCGCGATGCCGAGCACGCGCGTGTGCAGGGGAAGCTCGTCGTCGACGGCCTCGAGCGCGTCGGCGAGCCGCTGCGGCGACAGCTCGAGCTCCGCCTCGAGCCGCGTGACGCGCGTCGTGTCCACCGGCACGCCCAGCTCGGCGGCGCACGTGTAGAGGTCGGCGAGCTCGACCACCGCCGAGACGCGCTCGGCGAGCGCCCCGTGCAGCGCGTGCAGGTCGCCGGTCCGCCGCTGGAAGTGGTGCACGTACGTCTCGGGCAGGCTCCAGTGGCGCAGCACCTCGGTCGCGATGCGATCCGCGGACACGCCGGCCGTCGCGACGACGGCCTCGTCGAGCGTGTGCGAGCCGCTCGCCTCGAGCGCCAGCGCCTTCTCGAGCACGTCGGGATAGAAGGCCGCGATCCAGAGCAGGCCGAGGTTCGCGAACAACCCCAGCAGGTAGGCCTGCTCGGGCGGCACGTTGCCGACCCGCGTCGCGACGGCCTGCGCGGTGAGCGCGCAGCGCAGCGCGCGGCGCAGGTTGTCGTGCAGCGCCTCGTTGCCGGTCTTGCCGCGCGTCAGCTGCTGGATCATCAGCAGCCCGGTCGCGATCTCGCGCACGCGCTCGAAGCCGATCAGCACGATCGCGCGCGTGATGGTGGACACCGGCTCGCCGCGGGCGCCGTAGGCGACCGAGTTCACGACGCGCAGGATCTTCGCCGACAGCCCGGGGTCCTGCAGGATCGCGTGCGCGAGACCGAGCGTGTTGCAGTGCTCCTTGTTGAGCGCGTGGTTCAGGCGCTCGATGGCCTGCGGATTCGCTCCGAGATCCCCCTGCTCGCGGATCTCCTCGACGATCCGGGGAACGCCCTCGTGCTGCGCGGCCTGCGGGTGCATCTCTTCTCCTGGTTCGGCAACCGTTCGACCTCCGCGGGGCGGAACTTGAGCGGCTGCTCCGCGGCAGCCGCGAAAGAGGGGCCTGCCTTGTCGAAACGCAGGTCCCCCGGACGACTGGGAGCAGAAGGGAGGAACGACGATGCGTTTCATGATCCTGATCCGGGCCACCGCCGACTCCGAGGCGGGCGTCATCCCCGGACCCGAGATGTTCGAGGCGATGAACCGCTTCAACGAGGAGCTCGTGGAGGCTGGTGTCATGGTCGCCGGCGAAGGTCTGCAGCCGAGCTCGCGCGGCGCGCGCGTCCGCTTCGCGGGCAGCTCGCGCACCGTGACCGACGGACCCTTCGCCGAGACGAAGGAGCTGATCGCGGGCTTCTGGATCTGGCAGCTCGACTCTCTCGCCGACGCGATCGCGTGGGTGAAGCGCTGCCCCAACCCGATGCCGGGCGACAGCGAGATCGAGATCCGGCAGATCTACGAGGTCGAGGACTTCGGCGACGCGCTGCCGGCGGACGTCCGTGCGGCCGAGGAGCGGATGCAGGAGGCGATGGCCGTGCGCGGGTCGCGGAGCGATGCGAAGCGCTGAGCGCGACCCGCGGCGCCGGCGCTGGACGGTCGTCGTCGTGGACGAGGAGCATCGCCTCGACGCACGGCTGCACGAGCTGATCGAGCTTCTCGCGGACACCCTTCCGGCCCGGGCGGAACACCTTGCGTCGCGCCGCGCGTCCGTCGATGCTGCGGCCGGCCGAGGAGAGTGAATGGACCTGCCCGTCAAGCCGCCGCTGCTGCCGATGCTCGCGAAGCGCGTCGCCGACGTTCCCGCGAAGGACGGCTTCCTGTTCGAGCCGAAGTGGGACGGCTTCCGCACGCTGGTGTTCCGCGACGGCGACGAGGTGCTGCTGCAGAGCCGCGACGAGAAGCCGCTCAACCGTTACTTCCCCGAGCTGCTGCCGCCGCTCCTCGCGCAGCTGCCGGCGCGCTGCGTGCTCGACGGCGAGATCGTGGTCGCGCAGGACGGGCGCCTCGAGTTCGAGCTGCTGCAGCAGCGCATCCATCCCGCGGCGTCGCGCGTCAAGCTGCTGTCGCAGCAGATCCCGGCGTCGGTCGTGTTCTTCGACCTTCTGTGCGAAGGCGAGCGCGATCTGCGCGGCATCTCGTTCGCGGAGCGCCGCGCGGAGCTCGAGCGCGTGCTCGCCGACGCCGACCCTCCGCTGCACCTGACGCCGAGCACGCGCGACCACGCGCTCGCGTCCGACTGGTTCCGCCGCTTCGAGGGCGCGGGCCTCGACGGCGTGATCGCGAAGCCCGCGAGCGGCGCGTACGAGCCCAACAAGCGCTCGATGCTCAAGGTCAAGCACGAGCGCGAGTGCGACTGCGTCGTGGCCGGCTTCCGCTGGCACAAGAACGGCGAGGGCACGGCGATCGGCTCGCTGCTTCTCGGCCTCTACGCCGACGACGGCGACCTGCAGCACGTCGGCGTCGTCGCGAGCTTCACGACCGACAAGCGGCGCGAGCTGGTCGAGGTCCTCGCGCCGTACCGCGAGAACGCGCTCGACGGGCACCCCTGGGCCGGGTGGGCGCAGAACAACCACGTCGCCAATCCGGACGCGCAACGCATGCCGGGCGCCGTGAGCCGCTGGACCGGCGGCAAGGACCTGTCGTGGGAGCCGCTGCGACCCGAGCTCGTCGTCGAGGTCGCGTACGATCACATGCAGGGACAGCGCTTCCGCCACACGGCGCAGTTCCGCCGCTGGCGGACCGACAAGCCGCCGCGCGACTGTACGTACGCGCAGCTCGAGGTGGTGCCGCCGGAGGAGCTGGGCTCGATCTTCGCGAGCGGCCGGTGACGTCGCGCGGGGATGCGCCGGCGTACACGCTCTGATACCGGAGCCGCGACGCCTCGGAGGCACGGATCTCGGGGCCGACGACGTCGCCCGCTCCATGACTCCCGCCGCTCACGTTCCACCCCGACGTTCCGTCAGCAGCCGCAAACACCGGCTTCCGCAGCGGATTCTCAAGGCGTGCCTCGCCGCAGCCAGCTCGATGGTCGTGTTCGTGCTCCTCGCGGAAGGTGCGGCCCGGCTCGCGGGCTGGAAGCCCGAGCCCGCCGGGGCGGCGCTCTTCCGCTCGCTCGGCACCGGGCAGTACTATGCGCTCGCACCGGGCTCGATCTCGACGATGCCCGGCTCGAAGAGCGAGATCCGCGCGAACAACTTCGGCGTTCGCGGTCGTGACGTCGCCGCGAAGCAGGCCGGCGACAAGCGCATCGTCGTTCTCGGCGACTCGGTCGCGTTCGGCTACGAGCTTCCCGAGGAGGTGACCTTCCCGACGCTGCTCGATCGCGCCTACGCGAACGCGCAGCCGAAGGCCGACGTCGTCAACGGGTCGATCGCGGCGTGGTCGCGCGCCCAGGAGCGCATGTTCGTCGAGCGCTACGGCGAACAGCTGAAGCCCGATCTGATCCTCGTGACCGTCGTGCACAACGACCTCAGCGAGCTTCAGGTGTCGGAAGCCGAGCTCCGCGTGGGGGTCGTCGTCGGCAACGCGTTCGCGTGGCTCGGCGCACGGTCCGCGCTGGTCGGCGAGCTCAAGCGCCGCATGCGCGGGTGGGTCACCGACCCGTCTCGCCTCGCCACCGTCGAGGCCCGCATGCAGGACCCGTCGTCACCGCGCGTCCTCGCGGCACTCGAGCTCGAGTACCGCGAGCTCGACCGCATCCGCGAGCTCGCCGCGGCACAGGGCGCCCGCGTCGGTCTGGTTCTGATGCCGTACTCCTTCCAGCTGAAGAAGCCCGGCTCCGAGGTGCTGCAGCAGGCGCACCTCGACTACGCCAGGCGCAACGGCCTGCCGGTGCTCGACCTGCTGCCCGTCCTGCGTGCCGGAGACGACGGCACGCAGCTCTACATGCCGGGCCTCGGTCCGTATCCCGACGAGGTGCACTTCAACGCCGACGGCCACCGCCGCGTCGCGGACGCGATCCGAACGTGGATCGACGAGAACGGCTTGCTGACGCGTCCTTGACGGCGCACCGCGACGACGCGGGCTACCGCGTCGGGTCGTCGTCCGGATCGGGCGTCTCCTGCGGGGGACGCAGCTCTTCCGGCACGTGACGCAGATTGACGCGGATGCGCGTCCAGGTGGACGAGCGGCCGCGCATCGAGTCGACCAGCACGTCCTCGATCGTGACGTGCCGCGCAGCCTCCGGATGACGCTGCTTCCAGCGCTCGAGTCCGGCGAGCGCCGCGTCCTTGTCGGGCGAATTGGCGACCGTGACCAGCGGCATCTTCGCGCGCGGCGCGCGCGACGCCGTGCTCTTTTTCTTGACGGTGCCCTCGTCGCCCTCGCTGCTCGCCGCCTTCGGCTTGCGCGCGCGCGACGGTGCGACGCGCGCGCCCTCGCCTTCCATCTTCCTGTAGTGCGGCGGCCACGGCGCGTCGCCGAGGCCCTGTGCCTCGTCGCGCGCGGCGAGCTCGAGCAGCAGGTCGAGCGAGCCCGGCGACGCGTCGATCTCCGCGTGCGGGTCACCGATCGACGCGAAGCGCGCGGGCACGGTGGCGACGGTGAAGTCGGCGGCGTCGCAGTCGGGCACCTCGTCCCACGTGAGCGGCGTCGACACGCGCCCGTCGGACAGCGGACGCACCGAGTACGCCGAGCACGTCGTGCGGTCCTTCGCGTTCTGGTTGTAGTCGAGGAAGACGCCGTGGCGCTCCTCCTTCCACCACTTCGACGTCGCGAGCGACGGCACGCGGCGCTCGATCTCGCGCGACAGCGCGAGCGCCGCGCGGCGCACCTCGGTGAAGCTCCAGCGCGGATGGATCCGCACGTTGACGTGCATGCCGCGCGAGCCGCTGGTCTTGGGCCAGCCGCGGAGCCCGAGCTCCTCGAGCAGCACCTTCACCTCGAGCGCGACGCGGCGCACGTCGTCCCACACGACGCCCGGCGTCGGGTCGAGGTCGACGCGCAGCTCGTTCGGATGGTCGAGGTCGCCGCTGAGAACCGGATGCGGGTGCAGCTCGATGCAGCCGAGGTTCACGATCCACGCGAGCCCGGCCGCGTCGTCGACGACGACCTCCTCCGCGGTGCGTCCCGACGGAAACGAGAGCGTCACGGTGCGGATCCACTCCGGCCGGCTGTCGGGCGCGCGCTTCTGGTAGAAGGCCTCCGCGTGCGCGCCGTCGACGAAGCGCTTCAGCACGATCGGACGATCGCGGATGCCGTTCAGCGCGCCTTCCGCGACCGACAGGTAGTACGCGACCAGCTCGAGCTTCGTGAGCCGCAGCTCCTTCGAGAAGTACGGCTTGCCCGGGTTGGTGATGCGGACCTCGCGGCCCGCGACCTCGAGAACTCTCGCCTCTTCCTTGGCCACCGGGTCCGAGGCTACACCTGATCCATGGCCGACACGAAGCAGGACGTGCTCGACATGCTGCGCGATCTCGCCGAGCTGACGATGCTCGACGAGGGCGACCCGCAGTCGTTCCGCGTGCGCGCCTACGAGAGCGCGGCACAGGCCGTCGCGGCGCAGGCGAACGACCTCGGCACGCTGACCGCGAAGGACCTGGTGAAGATCGAGGGCATCGGCAAGAGCACGGCGGAGAAGATCCGTGAGCTGCTCGAGACCGGAAAGGTCGAGAAGCTCGAGGCGCTGCGCGCGAAGCACCCGTCAACGGTCGTCGCGCTGCTGCGCATCCCCGGGCTCGGGCCCAAGGCCGTGAAGAAGCTGCGCGCCGAGCTGCGCATCGAGTCGGTGGACGACCTGCGCCACGCTCTCGCCGGGCACAAGCTGCGCGAGCTGCCGGGCTTCGGCGCGAAGTCCGAGGAGAAGCTCGCGCAGGCGCTCGCCCGCCTCGACGAGCAGGGCGACGTCGGCCGCACGCCGATCTCGGTCGCGCTGCCGCTCGCGAACCGCATCGTCGCGCACCTGCGCGAGGTGAAGGGCGTTCGGCACGCGGAGTTCTGCGGCTCGCTGCGGCGCTTCTCGGAGACCATCGGCGACGTGGACGTGGTCGTCGCCGCGACCGACCCCGAGCCGGTGATGGACGCGCTCACCGGCATGACCACGCTCGTCGACCGCGTGCTCGGACGTGGCGCTGCGAAGACCAGCATCGTCACGAAGCGCGGCACGCAGGTGGATCTGCGCGTCGTCGCACCGCACCAGCTCGGCGCGGCGCTGCTCTACTTCACGGGGTCGAAGGGCCACAACATCAAGCTGCGCCAGCGCGCGCTCGCGCGCGGCTTGACGCTCAACGAGTACGCGCTGTCGAGGATCGACGGCGGCGATATCGTCGCGAGCGAGACCGAGGCGCAGATCTACGAGGCGCTCGGGCTGCCGTGGATCCCGCCAGTGCTGCGCGAGGACCAGGGCGAGATCGAGGCCGCGGAGAAGGGCCTGCTGCCGGCACCGCTCGGCGACGTGATCGGCGACTTCCACTGCCACACCTCGGTGTCGGGCGACGGCCGCTCGCCGCTCGAGGACGTCGTCGACGCAGCGCTCGCGCGCGGCGTGCGCGTGCTCGCGATCACCGAGCACGCCGAGCGCACGGTGTCGGGCGTCGGGCGCGACGTCCTGCTCGCGCAGCGCGACGCGATCCACGCGATGCGCAAGAAGCTCGGCGACAAGCTCGTCCTCCTGCACGGCGTCGAGCTCAACATCGACCGCGACGGCGAGCTCGACTGGGACCTCGAGTTCCGCCGCGGCTTCGACTGGTGCCTCGCGTCGGTGCACGACCACTTCGACCTCGACCGCGCGACGCAGACGAAGCGCGTCGTCAAGGCGATGCAGGATCCGACGGTGCGCATGATCGGGCATCTCTCCGCGCGCATGATCGGCGCGCGGCCGCCGATCGAGCTCGACCTCGACGCGGTCTTCGACGCGGCGGAGAAGACCGGCACCGCGCTCGAGATCAACGGCGGGCTGCCGCGCCTCGATCTCTCGGTCGAGACGCTGCGTCGGGCGCGGGCGCGGAAGTTCCCGATCGTCCTCACCAGCGACGCGCATCGCGCCGACGAGCTGCAGCGCGTGGACTACGCGGCGCGCAACGCGGAGAAGGCCTGGCTCGACCGCGACCGCGTCGCGAACACGTGGGGGGCGAAGACGCTCGCGGCGTGGGCGACGGGCGGCAAGTCCGCGCTCGCGTGACGCCGCCCGCGCGGTCGCGTAGAACGACGCCTCCACGGGAGGACGCCTGATGAACCTGCGCGACATCGATCTCACCGACGCCGACGTCTTCGAGCGCGGCGTGCCGCACGACGCCTTCACCACGCTGCGGCGCGAGGCGCCCGTCTACTGGCACGAGGAGACGGACGGCCCCGGCTTCTTCGCGATCACCAAGTACGCCGACCTGCGCCAGGTCTCGACCAATCCCGAGATCTTCTCGTCGGAGCGCAAGGCCACCCTGCGCGTCGATCCGCCCGAGTTCGTGCTCGAGATGATCCGCAACATGATGCTCAACATGGATCCGCCGAAGCACCGGCGGTATCGCGGGCTCATCAACAAGGCGTTCACGCCGCGCATGGTGCAGAACCTGCACGGCATGGTGACCGGGACGGTCACCCGCATCATCGACGACGTCATCGAGCGCGGCGAGTGCGACTTCGTCGAGGACATCGCCGCGATCCTGCCGATGGAGGTCATCTGCGAGATGATGGGCGTGCCGCGCGAGGATCGCCGGCAGGTCTACCTCATCGGCAACAAGCTGGTCGGCTTCGAGGACCCGGAGCTGCAGCCCGATGGACAGGTCGTCGACGTGCAGAACGCCGACGCCGCCAGCGCCTTCGGCGAGATGTTCGCCTACGCGCACAAGCTGCGCGAGCAGGCGCTCGCCGACCCGAAGGACAACCTCGCGAGCGCGCTGCTGAGCGCCGAGCTCGACGGCGAGAAGCTGAGCGCCGAGGACTTCCAGTGGTGGTTCCAGCTGCTGCTGGTCGCCGGCAACGAAACCACGCGCACGGTCACGACCAACGGCATGCTCGACCTGATCGCGCACCCCGACCAGATGGAGCGCCTGCGGCAGGATCCGTCGCTGGTGCCGAGCGCGGTCGAGGAGATCCTGCGCTTCAACCCGCCGGTGCACGCGTTCCGCCGCCAGACCACGCGCGCCACCGAGATCCGCGGCATCGAGATCCCCGCCGACAGCAAGATCATGATGTGGTACCCGTCGGTGAACCGCGACGAGGAGGTCTTCCCGGACTCGCAGCGCTTCGACGTCGCGCGCACGCCGAACGACCACCTGAGCTTCGGCATCGGCGAGCACTTCTGCCTCGGCGCGAATCTCGCGCGTCTCGAGCTGCGCGAGATCTTCAAGGGCATCGTCGAGCGGCTGCACGACGTGCAGCTCGCCGCGAAGCCACGCCGCCTGCGCTCGACGTTCGTGAACGGCGTGAAGGAGATGCGCGTGACGTTCCGCACGGGACCGCGCGTCGGCGCGGCCGCGTGACCGTCACACGGCGAAGCCGCCGTCGATGCGCAGGCACGAGCCGGTGATGTAACCGGCCTCGGGCCGCGTCAAGTACGACACGAAGCCGGCGATCTCGGCGACGGTCCCGTAGCGGCCCAGCGGAATGCCGCGCCGCAGCTCGTCGGCGAACGGGCCGGTCGCGGGATTCATGTCGGTGCCGATCGGTCCGGGCAGCAGCGCGTTGACGGTGATGCCGCGCGTGCCGACGTCGCGCGCGAGGCTCGCCGTCATTCCGGACACGGCCGCCTTGGTGAGGACGTAGAGCACGCCGCCGGCGAAGGGCACGCGCTCGGCATTGATGCTGCCGATGTTGACGATCCGCCCGCCGTCGCCCATGTGGCGGAGCGCCTCCTGCGACGCGACGAAGACGCCACGGACGTTCACCGCCATCATGCGGTCGAACTCGGCGAGCGTCAGCTCGTCGATCGGCTTCACGACGAGCATGCCGGCGTTGTTCACCAGCACGTCGACGCGCCCGAACCGCTCGACGGTCTGCGCGACCGACGCGCGCACCTGATCCGCGTCGCCCGCGTCCGCGTGGATCGCGAGCGCACGTCCGCCCGCCGCCTCGATCCGTTGCACGACGCCGTGCGCGGCTTCCTGCGACCCGGCATAGGTCAGCGCGACCGACGCACCGTCCGCGGCGAGCCGCTCGGCGATCGCGGCACCGATGCCGCGCGACCCGCCGGTGACGAGCGCGACCTTGCCTTCGAGATGTCCTGCCATGAGTCCTCCCGCAGGCCGCCGCCCGCATTCCCTCCGAGCCGGTGACTACGGCGACAGGTCCGCGGCCGAGTCAACGCGCTTCGCGGGATCCGGACGGCAACGGCTTCTGACGCGTCTCCGCGGTCACGCCGCGAGCGCCGCGACGAACGCCGCCCCGGCCGCGATCGACGCGGCCGCACGGACCGTGTTCCAGCGCGTCCACTCGCTCACGTAGTCTGCCCAGATCCGCTCGGACTCCGGCTCGGTCGGCACGATGTCGGCGAGCAGCTCGTTGCGCGGCACGTTGCACAGCATCGTGACGCCGATGCTGCCGACGAGGTAGAGCACCGCGCCGGTCGCGAGCCACGCCCGGCCGTGCCACGGAACGCCGAGCAGCAGCGGTGCCGTGAGCGCGGCCGTTCCCAGGAAGACGCCGAGGAAGCTCCGGTTCAGCACCACGACGTTGATGCTTTGCATGGCCGCGATGCCCTCTCGCGCCGGCAGTCGCGCGAGGGCCGGCATGACGAAGCTCGAGAACGCGAAGAACACGCCACCGACCACACCGGCGCCGAGGGCCGCGGCAAGTACCGTCGCAAACAGAACGCCGTGCACGGAAGGACGCTGGCACGGCGCCGCAGCCGACGCGACCGCGTTGCACGCGGCCGGGGCGCGTCAAGCAAGGCTCGCGACGTCGAGGATCGGCCGCGTGGAGCGGCGCACGCGCGCCAGCAGCAGCGCCCCCTCCATCGCCGCGACCACCAGCTGCGCCTTCGTCCGCGCCTCGCGGCGCGCGGCGCCCGCCCGCTCGAGCACTCCGGCGATGACGTCGATCCAGCCGTCGATCGCCTGCGCGCCGGCGGCGGTGATCGACGGCGACGCGGGCGCCGTCTCGAGCAGCGTGGTCGCGACCGGGCATCCGGAGCGGAAGTCCGACTCCTCCATCCAGCCCGCCATCGTCCTGCAGTAGGCGCGCAGGAAGGCCGCGGGATCGGCGTGCTTCGCCGCGTGCCCTTCGAGCATCTCGCGCACGAGCCCGCCCGCGAGCGTCACCGCGGCCTCGCCCAGCGCCTCCTTCCCGGCCGGGAAGTAGTGGTAGAGCGAGCCCTTCGGCGCGCCGCTCTCGGCGACGATCTGCTGCAGGCCGGTCAACGCGTAGCCCTGGCGGCGGAAGAGCCGCATCGCCGTGCGGATCAGGTTGTCCTTGCTGGTCGCGGCGTCGCCCACGCTCGCCCCCTTGTCTGAATTATGACGATCGGTCTACATAGTGGCACACGCTCTGTCAGGAGGAAAGGCACCATGGGAGACCGGACCAGGCTCGAGATCGCGAACGGCGTCGCATGGCTCACGCTCGACGACGGCAAGGTGAACGCGCTGTCGACGGAGATGCTCGCCGAGATCGCGGCCGCGCTCGACGCGGCGGAGGCCGCGGGCGCGGTCGTCGTCCTGCGCGGGCGCGAGGGGATGTTCTCCGCCGGCTTCGATCTGAAGACCTTCAAGAAGGGCCCCGCGGAGACGGTGGCGATGCTCCGCGCCGGGGCCGACGCGATCGTCCGCCTGCTCACGTTTCCCCGCCCGGTGCTGAGCGTCTGCAATGGACACGCCTACCCCGCCGGCGCCTTCCTCGTGATGTCGTCCGACGTGCGCTTCTGCGTCGACGGACCGTGGCGGATGGGCATGAACGAGGTCGCGATCGGCCTCACGCTGCCGTACTTCGCGATCGAGCTCGCACGGCACCGGCTCACGCCGCCGGGCTTCGCGCGCCTCACCACCGGCGCACTCTTCCCGCCCGACGAGGCGCGGCACTTCGGCTACGTCGATCGCATCGTCGCGCCGTCCGACGCGGAGGACGCGGTGCGCAGCGAAGTCGAGCGGCTGCTCGCGCTCGACATGCCGAGCTTCACCGCGACCAAGCTGCGCGTGAACGCGCACGCCGTGCGCGCGATCCGCGACGCGGTGGACGCCGAGCTGAAGGAGGTCGCCGCCTGACGATCGGATGAAGCACCGGGCGGATTTCGTCGCTCGTGGCCGGCGAAGCCGGTGCGGACGTCAGAGCAGGTCGGTCGGGATGGTCTCGACGCCGAGCGCGACCTTCCCCGCGGCCTGCGCCGCGCGGTCGAAGTCGAACATGACGTGGCCGCGCATGACCTGCAGGTCGCGCAGCTGGCGCTGCAACGGCGACGAGAGGAACGACGCACTGGCACCCGCCGCGGCGGCGAGTCCGTTCACGGCCTGATTCGCCAGCCGCACGACGTCGGCCGCGGCCAGACGGATCGCGGCGAGGTCCTCGACCGGTGCATTCACGCCGAGCGGACCGATGCGCTCGAGCCTGCGGATCGCGTCCTGCCACACGAGGCGCGCGGCACGCACCGTCGCGAGCGCCTCGCCGCAGCGGAGATGCGTCGCAGGGACCTCGAGCTGCTTCTGCACGCCGTACGACTGCATCTTCGCCGCCATGCGCGCACGGAACGATTCGAGCGCGGCTTCGGCCGCGCCGAGAGCGGGCGTGGCCGCGACCAGCACCAGCGTCTGCACGAGCGGCCAGCCGACGCTCGTACCCGGGTGCAGCGCTTCGCCCGGAGCCTGGCCCATCTTGATGCGCCACATCTCGAGCGTGCGGTACTCGGGCACGAAGACGTCGCGCACGACCACCGCGTTCGAGCCGGTCGCCGCCATGCCCGACACGTGCCACACGTCCTCGACCTCGACCTCGGCGCGCGGCAGCACGCAGAAGCGCGGCCCCGCTTCGCGGTCCATGCCGGTGACCATCACCCAGTCGGCGTGCATGACGCCGGTCGCCCACTCCCAGCGGCCACGCACGCGGAAGCCGCCGTCGCAGCGCTCGGCCTTGCCGGTCGGCGCGAGCGGAGCGGGAGCCAGCGGGATCGCGCCGTTCGCGAACAGCTCCGCCTGGAAGCGCGGATCGAAGCGGCACAGCAGCCAGGAGTGCAGGCTCAGGAACGACAGCGTCCACGCGCTCGACGCGCAGCCGTGCGCGAGACGCCGCGTCGCCTCCAGAAACTCCGCGACCTCGGCACCGGCGCCACCCCAGCGCTTCGGCGTGAGCATCGCGAGGAAGCCGGCCGCGTCGGCGTCGTGCATGGTCGCGTCGGGCAGACGGCGCAGCGCCTCGGCCTCGGCCGCGCGCTCCGCGAGACGCGGCACCATCGCGTCGATGCGCGCGAGGATCTCGCTCGTGGTCGTCGGGCGTGTCGTCACGGTGAAGCTCCGATCGCGCTCAGAAGCCGTGCCGCGCGATCCAGCCGCCGACGGTCGTAACGGCCGTCGGCAGCAGATCGGGCCGCTCGATGTAGTAGTGGTCCGCGCCCTCGACCTGCACGATCTCCTTGTCCGCGTGCGGCACCGCGTCGAACAGACGCTGCGCGTGACTCGGCGTACACGCGAGGTCGGCGCGGTTGTTGATGACGAGCACGGGGCACGAGATGCGCGACGCGTTGCCGAGCCCGTCGGCACGGCTGTCGTCGTAGCTCCACTGCGAGAGCCACGAGCGCAGCGTCGTGAAGCGCGCGAGTCCGACCGGACCGTCGTTCGCGATGCGCGGCTCACCGAGATAGCAGGTGTGCGGCTTGCGATCGGATGGGTCCTGCGTCGGGTCGGTCCAGCGCACGTCGCACATGGTGCCGTAGACGACGAACGGACGCTCCATGTTCTCGTCGCCCGCGGCCTTCAGCGCGGCGAGCGTCTGCTTGACGCGCGCGGTGATGCGGCGGTTGCGCGCGATCTGGGCGGCGCGGAAGCGCTCGACGAACGCGGGCGCGTATGGCGGCCTCTGCGGACACTTCGGATCGTAGATGTTCAGCTCGGGGTCGCGGTCGAACGGACGGTCCTCGTCGTGGATCGACGGGTCCATCCACTCGGTGAGCGTGACCGATCGGCTGATGTGCGCCGCGAGCAGCAGGATGCCGTCGGCGGGCTCGAGCTTCGCGCCGACGATGTCCGCCGGATCACCCGCGGGTGTCGTGGTGATCGTCGGGTGCTCGGCCTGGTCCTGGTAGAAGAGCGACAGCGAGCCGCCGCCCGACCAGCCGCCCAGCAGGACCTTCTCGTAGCCAAAGCGCTGCTTCAGGTCCTTGACGCACGCGCCGAGGTCGAGCAGGCACTTCTCGAGGATCAGCGCGGTGTCGTTCCCGCGGTACCGGGGGTTGCAGTAGACGACGTGGTGTCCGCCGTACGCGAGCGCGGTGACCAGCGGCAGGAAAGAGCCGCCGCCGATCGGATGCGAGAACAGGATCACCGTCTTCGAGTCGCCCTCCGCCGGACGGATGCGCATGCACTCGACGAAGACCATCCCGGACGGGCCGCCGTAGACGTCCTTCAGCGGGCTCTTGTCCTCGTGCACGAAGCCGTACGCCTCTCGCACCACCGCCATGGCTCACCCTCCGATGAAAAGCTGATTGCATGATCAGAAAATCTTGAGTGCTCGGTCAGAAGCGTGTATCCGAAACTCGATGGCGCTGTCGAGCACCGCGACGGTCCTGCCGCTCGGCAAGGGCGAGCGCACCGCGGCCCGCATCCGCGAAGTGGCGCTCGACCAGTTCTCGCGCCTCGGCTTCGAGCGCGTGACGATGGCGGGCATCGCCGAGGAGTCCGGCGTTTCGCAGGCGAGCCTGCACCACCACTTCGGCGACAAGGACCAGCTCTGGCGCGCGGCGATGCTCGGGCTCGCGAACGTCATCGCCGAAGAGGAGCGTCTGCTCGCGGCCGCGCAGGACGCCACGGCGATCGTCCAGCTGCGCATGGCGATGCGCCTCTTCGTGCAGATCAGCTGGAAGCACCCGGCTCTCGGACGCATCGTGGCGCTCGAGGGCATGGCCGGCGGTGAGCGCCTCGCGTGGCTGAACGAGCACCTGCTCGGCGCGCGCAACCGCCGTCTCGCGGCCCTGGTTCGCAAGGCCATCGCGGACGGCGACCTGAAGCCCTTCCCGCCCGAGCAGGTGGTGGTGACGCTGCAGGCGGGCGCGGTCGGCATCATCAATCTGCGTCCGCTGCTCGCGGTGAACTTCGGAGCGGATCCGGACACGCCGCGCGGACGTGCGGCACACGAGGAGCTGATCCTCGACGGGCTCTTCGCGGGCCTGCTCGCGGACGGTGCGGGCGTCAAGAAGAAGACGACCAGGAGGACACGGCGATGAGCCAGCAGCCGAACGGAATCCATCACATCGCGATCATGTGCGGCGACATCCGGAAGCACATCGCCTTCTTCTCCGAGGTCGTCGGCTTCCCGCTGGTCGCGCTGTTCGACATGCACGGCGTCCCGGGCGGCCTGCACGCGTTCCTGCGCATGAACGACTTCGGCTACTTCTCGCTGGTGCAGCTGCCCGACGTGGACCGGATCCCGATCGAGCTCGGCGTCACGCACTCCGGCTCGGGCGCCGCACCGTGCGCCCCCGGCACGCTGCAGCACCTCGCGTTCCGCGCCGCGAACGAGAAGGAGCTGATCGCGATGCGCGACCGCATCCGCAGCCACGGCGTCAACGTCGTCGGACCGATCGACCACGGCATGTGCAAGTCGATCTACTTCGCGGGCCCCGACCGCATGACGCTCGAGGTCGCGACGTCGGAGGCCACCGTGCAGCCCGAGCGCTGGATCGATCCGGCCGTGCTCGCGAAGGCCGGCATCTCGCCCGAGGAGGCGGCGCGCTTCGAGGCGCCCGCGCCGTACACGGGTCCGAGCCCGGTCGCGCAGCCGCCGTACGATCCGGCGAAGCCGCACCTCGCGTACCCGGAGAAGGTCTACCGCGACATCCTCGCGACGCCGGACCACGTCATCACGGAGTCGGCGTCGTACGCGGAGCCGCCGGTTCCCGCGCCGGGAAGCTGACGGCGCGAGGCCGTTCGCTCACGCGCGAGCGGTGACGACGTGCAGACTCGCGTGGCGCCGCAGCATGATGCTCGGCCGCCGCACCGGAGGTCTGTCCGGATCGAGCTCGACCTTCGCCGTTCGCGCGAGCAGCGTCTCGATCACGATCCGTGATTCGAGGCGCGCGAGCGGCGCGCCGACGCAGAAGTGGATGCCGCGCCCGAAGGCGTAGTGGACGTCGGAGGCGTCCTTGTCGTCGCGCTGTCCGTCCGGCGCCGGCCGGTTGGCGGCGGCCCACATCAGGAGGACGCGGCTGTTGGCCGGAATGGCGTAGGCGCCGAGCGTCGTGTCGACGGTGCTCCAGCGGTAGTGGAACTGGAACGGTCCGTCCTCGCGCAGCAGGTCGTCGAGCGCGCCGGGGATGCGCTCGGGCTGCGAGCGCAGCGCCGTCTGCAGATCGGGCCGGCGCGCGAGCAGCTCGATTGCGTTGGCCGTCAAGCTGCTCGTGGTCTCCGTTCCTGCGGTGAAGAGCTGCATCAGGACGTTGAGCACCTCGTCCGCCGTGATCGCGCCGGCGTCGATGCCGTCGGCGAGCACGCCGAGCAGTCCGCGGCGCTCCGTCGCCGGACGGG
The DNA here is from genome assembly GCA_046327915.1 of Binatia bacterium. Taxonomy (GTDB): domain Bacteria; phylum Desulfobacterota; class Binatia; order UBA12015; family UBA12015; genus VGTK01. The sequence goes on from JAXLXO010000014.1 coordinate 25,344, forward strand.
CGAGCGCCTCCGCCAGACGCTCCTCGGCGTAGGCGTGCAGCGTCGCGGCGGCGACGGCCGCCTTCTCGAGGCTCGCCATCCCGGAGAGCCCGTCGAGGAGCGGATTGATGTCGGCGACGAGCGCCATCAGACGCGGAGCCTCGTCCAGCGGCAGCCCGGCGAGGTGACACAGCGCGAGCGCCGGCACCGGATCGGCGAGCTGCGCCACCGCGTCGCCGCGGCCGGCATCGAGGATCGGCGCGAGCTGCGTCTCGACCATCTCGCGGAGCACGGGCTCGAGCGGTGCGACGGCGACCGCATTGAGGTGCGGCTGCAGGAACCTGCGCTGCCGCGTGTGGATCGGAGGATCGGCCGTCGCGAGCACGTGGATCGGATCACCGAGCGGCGCGAGACCGAACGGCTCCGGAGCACCCTCCTCCCCACGGTGCAGGAGGCTCACCAGGTTCGACGACAGCTCGGCCGGACGCGCGACTGCGTCCCGCACCAGCGCCGGGTCGGACACGACGTACGAGTCCTGTCCGGGGATGCGCCACACCGGAGCCTCGCGTCGCAGGAAGTCGTAGAGCGGCCGCGGATCGGAGAGCACGTCGTCGCGGAACAGCAACGTCGGGTCGTCGAGGTCGAAGTTCACGCGTCCACTCCATACCCTGTGCGACTGCTTCCGACACGCGACCCGTTGCCGTGGCGCGGCGCGTCGGTCCGCGGCGGACCGAGCCGCGCAATCCCGGTTGACGCGCAGGCCACCGGGCGCGAGGAATGGGATCGTCCTGCCACAGGGGGTGCTCTCATTCTTCGTTCCGGTCGCTTCATCCGCTGCGCGCTCGCCGCGGCGTCTCTGTTTCTCGCCGCCGCATGCGGCAGCACATCGTCCGGCAGCGGCTCGAGCCCCGAGCAGCTCGCCGCGGACGGCTTCGTCTTCGGCTACCCGCTGGTCGTCACCGAGCGCACGATGCAGGCGTTCGCCCCCGTCGTCGGCATCAACAGGCCGTTCACGCAGAAGGCGCGCAGCGACGCGTCGAGCCGCATCGTCGTCGCGCCGAACACCGACACGCTGTACGCGATCGCGGTGCTCGACCTGCGCTCGGGTCCGCTCCTGCTGACGCTGCCCGAGATCCGCGGCCGCTACCACACGTTCCAGATGCTCGACGCGTGGACCGAGTCCTTCGCCTACCTCGGCACGCGCACGACCGGCGGCGCCGCCGGAACCTGGCTGCTCGTTCCGCCGGGCTGGAGCGGTGACGCGCCCGCGGGTGCCACGCGCATCGACGTGCCGACACCGCAGGCCTTCCTGCTCGGGCGCGTGCTCGTGCAGGACGACGCCGACGTCGCGAACGTGGTCGCGCTCACCTCGCAGGTGACGATCGCGCCGCTCGATCCGAACGCGCCCGCGACGCCGCCGCTCGGCACGAATCCCGGACCGCCCGCCCAGACCGGCACCAACGGCCTCGCGTTCTGGGACGAGCTCGGCGACGCGCTCGCGATCGACCCGCCGACGACCGATCTGCAGCGCGCGCTGCTCGCGGAGCTCGCGGCACTCGGTGTCGGCCCCGGCCGCCATCCGTCCACCGAGGTCACCGATCCCGCGATCCGCGCGGCGCTCGAGGCCGGTATCGCGCTCGGCAGCGCGCGCATCGACGAGGCGGCCGACGCGACGCCGACGATCAACGGCTGGCGCTTGCGCACCGACATCGGCACCTACGGCGACGACCTCGACACGCGTGCCGTGGTCGCGCGCACCGGCTGGGGTGCCAACGTTCCGGCCGAGGCGGTGTACCCGGTCGCGGTCGCCGACGCCGACGGCGACACGCTCGACGGCACGAACCTCTACCGCATCCACTTCGACGCCGACGCGCTGCCGCCGGTCGGCGCCTTCTGGTCCTTGACGCTGTACGGGCCCGACCGCTTCCTCGTCGACAACCCCCTGCGTCGCTTCGCGCTCGGCGACCGGTCGCCGGGACTCGCGTACGGCGCGGACGGCTCGCTCGACCTGTGGATCGGCAATGCCGCTCCTGCGGGACGCGAGGCGAATTGGCTGCCCGCACCCGCGGGCGAGTTCTCGCTGATGCTGCGTCTCTACTTGCCGACGGACGACGTGCTCGCCGGCCGCTGGACGCCGCCGTCGATCGAGCGCGTGGAAGGAGTGCCACCATGAGCATCCCGGTCGCAGTCGACGATCTACGCACGGCGCTCGCCGAGCGGCCGTCGTCGGCGTATCTCCTGACGGTCTCGGACGACGGACGCCCCCACGCGGTGCACGTGGCGCTCTCGTGGGACGGCGATCGGCTCGCCGCCGACGTCGGGCGGCGCACCGCGGCGAATGCGTCGGCGCGTCCGAACGCCGTGTCGCTCGTCTTCCCGGTGCGCAACGCGGACGACTACAGCCTCATCGTCGACGGCAGCGCGTCGGTCGCGACCGACGACGCCGCGGGCGGCGGCGAACGCCGCGTGCGGATCGCGCCGACGAAGGCGGTCCTGCACCGCCCGGCCGCAGCACCGGACCCGGCGTCCGCGTGCGGCTCCGACTGCGTGCCGCTGCTCGATCCGACGCGCACGCGCGGCTGAGCAGCCGGCGTCACGTCGCGGCCGCACACGAACGCCGCAGCCCCCGACCGGCGACATCGCGCGTCAAGCAGCGCGCTCGCGCTCCGTCCGCTCGAGCGTCGCCTTGATGACCCCGAGCCCCTGCTCGATCATCGCCGCGATCGCGGGGGCCACGTCGTGCGGCAGCAGGTCCGCGATCCACACGAAACGGCAGCCACCGCCGTCGGGAAGGACCTGCGCGGACGCGTTGTGGTGCGTCATGCTGCCGCCGACCGCCGACCACGCGACGCGTCGGGCCGCGTCGTCGACGTCGACGATCAACTCGCGGACGACCATGCCGTTGCCGAACGTGACGATGCGCGCGCCGTCCTCGAGCGTCGTGTCGACGACGAAGCCGGGCACGAGGCGCGTGTGCAGCGCGCCGACGTCGCGCAGCGCGTCCCAGGCGGTCTCCGGCCGCGCGTCGATGCGGATCTCGCGATGAATCGAAGCCATGGTGCATCTCCCTTCGAGCACGCAGCGTAGGGCAGACTTCGGCCGCGGACCCGGGGAAAATTGCGGTGCTCGAGTCGGCATTGCGGAATCCGAACGGAACGGCCGATAGAGCTTGATCCGACGGCGGTGCAGATCGGCACGAGGAGGCGACGATGGTGCGGCGGAGCGGAACGATCGGACGTTGGGCGAGGCTCGCGGCGGCTGCGTCGCTGACGCTGGCAGCGGCCTGCGGTGGAAGCTCGGGCACGAAGTCCGCTCCGCCCGACCCCGACGTGGTCGGCCCGGGCATCAGCGCCGGCAACGTCACCTTCCTGAACTCGTGCGCCGTGCCGCTGTCGTTCCACTCGAGCGGCCCCGCGATCCGCACCCTGTCGGCGGGCGGCGACTCCGTCACCATCCCGATCGCGCAGTTCAACCAGGGTGGGCAGAACGTGATCGTTCCGTATCCCGACACCACCGACGCGCAGTGCCCCGCCGCGTACTGCGACGGCTGGACCGCGCTCGACGGCGCGCCGGGCACCACACAGCGCGAAGGCTCGATGTGGGACAGCCCCAACGACGTGTACGCGGCGTACTGCAATCCGAACCTCAGCGGACGCGGCATCTGCGCGCTGCAGATGAACTGCTGCGGTCCGGGCATGGTGCAGGACGGAACGTTCGGCACGCTGTGGGAGTTCACGCCGGCCGGCAGCGGCGGCAACGACTACCCCGACCTCAGCACGAACTACGGCACGGGGCCGACGACGCCGCCGAACCTCTGTCCGACCGGCGCACCGAACAACTGCGTCAGCGCCGCCGCCAACATCTTCTTCAACGTCCCGATCCAGTGGACCACGAACCTGACGTGCAACTTCACCAGCGCGAACACGCAGGTCACCGGCCTGCAGTGCCTGACCGCCGACTGCAGCGACGCCTACCAGTACCCGATCGACGACAAGCAGTGCGCGTGTCCGTCGAGCGCGCAGCGCGGCTACCTCGTCGAATACTGCCCCGCGGGATCGTCGATGCCGGCGGCGCCGAACTGAACGGCAAGCTCGCGTTGGACGCAATTCCCGAACGCCGCTAGGCTCCGGCACCGATGGACGTGCTGCGCGCGCTGCGCTGGATGGTGCAGGCCGAGTGGCCGGTGCGACTGCTGTCGCCGGCGATCGGCCGCTACAACCCCTTCCACCCGGACTTCCGGAAGGACCCCTACCGCGTCTACCGCCGCCTGCAGAGCGGCGCGCCGGTGTACTACAGCCGCGCGCTGCGCGGCTTCATCCTGAGCCGCCACGAGGACATCACGCGCGTCCTCGCCGATCCGCGGATGATCTGCGACCGGCGTCAAGCCAAGATGGCGCAGGACTTCGCGATCTTCGACTCGATGCGCCCCGATTTCGCGCAGGCGGTGGTGCGGAGCCTGCTGATGCTCGACGCGCCCGACCACACGCGCGTGCGACGCCTGGTCAGCCGCGCGTTCACGCCGCGCGTCGTCGAGCGCCTCGCCGACGGCATCGCCGCGCGCGTCTCGTCCCTGCTCGACGCGATGGAGCGCAAGCCCGACCCCGACGTGATCCGCGACCTCGCCGATCCGCTGCCGCTCGCCGTGATCGCCGACCTGCTCGGCATTCCCGAAGAGGACCGCGGACACCTCAAGGCGTGGTCGAACGACTTCGTCGGGCTGCTCGACCCGATCCAGTCCGAAGCGCCGCCCGAGCAGATGGAGCGCGCCTTCGACGAGCTGCGCGCCGTCATGCACCGCGTGTTCGCGGCGCGCCGCGAGAGTCCGCGCGACGACCTCGTGTCGGGGCTGGTGCAGGCCGGCGACGGCGACGTGCTCTCCGAAGCGGAGCTCGACTCGCTGTGCGTGCTGCTGCTCGTCGCCGGCAACGAGACCACGACGAACCTCATCGGCAACGGCACGCTCGCGCTTCTGCACCACCCGGCACAGCGCCACCTGCTGCGCGAGGGACCCGAGGCCGTGCGCCGCGCGATCGAGGAGCTGCTGCGCTACGACAGCCCGATCCAGGCGACCGACCGCGTCGCGTCCGAGGATGTCGACATCGGCGGCCGGCGCGTACGCAAGGGCCAGATCGTCGGCCTGCTGATCGGCGCTGCGAATCGCGACCCCGCGGTCTTCACGCGCCCCGACGAGCTCGACCTGACGCGCGAGGACAACCCGCACCTCGCCTTCGGGCACGGCGTGCACTTCTGTCTCGGCGCGCAGCTCGCGCGGCTCGAGGGACGTCATGCGCTGACGGCGCTCTTCGAGCGCTGGCCGGACCTCGCGGCGCGCGGCACGGCGGGTCCGTGGAAGCGCTCGCTGGTGCTGCGCGGGCTCGCGTCGCTGCCGGTGCGAATCGCCGCGCAGGCGCGCGCGGCCTAGCGTCGCGGCGCCGACGCACCGACGCGCACGTCAGGCGACCGCGCTCTTCACCACCGTCGCGAGCGTCGTCAGCGACGCTCCGATCACGTCCATCGCGGCGTCGCGCGAGCCGGGCACGACGCGGCAGAAGTCGAGGCCGAGCTTCGCGAGACGCTCGAAGCGCGGCACCGCGACCTCGGCGGGACCGACGATGCCGAAGCGGTCGACGAAGTCGTCGTCGAGCTGCTGCGCGTGCGACGCGCCGGCGCGGCCATGATCACGCATGTCGTAGTTGTCACGCAGGTGCTCGGCGGCACCGCGCAGCGTCGCATCCATCGCCTCGGTCTTCATGCCGCTCATGCCGGAGAAGTGCGCGAACACCGACAGCCCGCCGCGCACCGCGGCGCGCGCCGCCGCGACGTCGGGATGGATCACCGCGTTGATCCACGCGCCGAGGCGGAGCGCGTCGGGATCGCGGCCGCTCGCCTGCGCCGCGCGGCGCGCGATCTCGATCGAGCGCGCGAGGCGCTCCTCGTCGGCGCCGACCGCGAACACGATGTGCTCCGCGTGCCGCGCGGCGAGCTCGATGACGCGCTTGCCCGTCGCGGCGATCTCGAGCGGGACCTTCGGAACGTTCGCGTCGGCGTGCCACTCGATTCGGCTCGGCGTGCCGTCGCGGTCGACCTCCTCGCCGGCGAGATAGCGCTGCAGCCGGTCGACGTAGAGCTCGAACTCCGCGACCGGCACCGGTCCGCGCCCGATCTTGCCGAGCGACGAGTCGCCGCGTCCGATGCCGCACACCGCGCGCCCGTTGCTCTCGACCTGCAGCGCGAGCGCCGCCGATGCGGTCACCGCGGCGTCGCGCGTGCCGGGATTGGTCACGCCGGTGCCGAGCTCGATGCGCTCGGTGTCGCGCGCGGCGAGCATGAGCTGTCCCCACACCTCGGGCGTGATGTTCTGCGTGTCGGCGAAGACGAGGCTGTCGAAGCCCATGCCCTCGGCCATCTTCGCCATCTGGGAGGAGCCCCGCGGCGACGGGAACAGCAGCAGTCCGAGCTTCATGGCGAGCGTCCATAGCGCGCGACGCGGCACCCTGGCGAGCCGTCGCGCGGTTGAACTCGCGGTCCGTGGCCGCGACAATGCGCGGGCCGTGAGCGACTACGAGCGCTATCTCCGCACCGCCGAGCTGCTGTCGCTCCAGAAGTCCGACGCCGAGCGCGTGCACCGCGACGAGCTGCTCTTCCAGGTGGTGCACCAGTCGTCCGAGCTGTGGCTGCGGCTGGCCTCGTTCGAGACCGCGACCGCGGCCGCGCGCCTGCGCGAAGCCGACGTCGCAGGTGCGGGTCCGCTGCTGCAGCGAGCGGTGCTGGCGCTGCGCCTCCTCACCGAGCAGCTCGAGATGCTCGAGCGGATCTCGCCGCGCGACTACCACGTGATCCGCGGCGTGCTCGGACAGGGCAGCGGCTTCGACTCGCCGGGCTTCCGCGACCTGCAGCGCGCCGCACGCGAGGTCGCCGACGCGTTCGCCGCGTGCTGCCGCGTGCGGAACCTCTCGACGGTCGATCTCTACGCCGAGCCGGAACGCGATCCCGACGTCTACCGCGTGGCCGAGCTGCTCACGGACTGGGACGAGCGCGTCACCCTGTGGCGCGTGCGCCACCTCGAGGTCGTCGAGCGCCTGATCGGCACCGACGCCGTCGGCACGCAGGGCACGCCGATCGCGCTGCTGCGCGAGCTCGCGTCGCAGCACGCGTTCCCGGAGCTGCGCGAGGCGCGCAGCGAGCTGGCGCGCCGGCTGCGCGGCGGGACGCGTACTTGACGGAGCCGCGAGCGGCTGCCGCGGCCTCGGGCTGGCCGTCGCGGCTGTGGTGGACCGGCTTCACGCTGCGCGAGATCGCGGCGACGCGCCACGTCCCCTGGCTGTCGCGCGAGCGGCTCGAAGCGCTGCAGTCGCGCCGCGTGCGCGCGATGGCCGCGCACGCGTACGCGACCGTGCCGTTCTACCGCGACGCGATGCAGGCCCGCGGGCTCACGCCGCGCGACTTCGCGAGCGCGGCCGACCTCGCGAAGCTGCCGCTCGTCACCGGCGCCGAGGTCGCCGCGGATCCGCAGCGCTTCCTGTCGTCCGCGGTGGCGGGCGAGCCGCTGCTCGAGACGACGACGTCGGGCACGACGGGGCATGCGAAGTGCATCTGCTGGGACCGCGCCGCCGTGTTCCGCGCACGCGCGGCGGGCCTGCACCAGCGCCGGGTCGAGACCGAGATCCTCGGCGCGGTGCGTAACGTGCGCATGCTGCTCGTCGTGCGTCCCGGGGGAACCAGCGACGACGTCCGCACCTTCCACCGCGCGCACTCGTGGCTGCCGGACCGGCGCGATGCGCATCTGCAGTCGTTGTCGCCGTCGGACGGCTTCGCGCACGGCGTGGACGTCGTCAATCACGCGCGCCCCGACGCCGTCGCGGGCTTCGGCACGTGGGTGGCAGCACTCTACCGCTGGGCGCGCGCCCGCGGCCGCACGATCCACGCACCTCGGCTCCTGCTGCACGGCGGCGAGCAACTGCCGGAGCCCGACGCGCTCTTTCTCGAGCGGGAGTTCGGCATCACGGTGCGGTCCATGTACCAGGCGTGCGAGGCGATGCGGATCGCGTTCGCGTGCACGCACGGCAGCGGCCTGCACGTCTACGTGGACCAGGTCGCGCTGCGCATCGCCGACGCGTCGGGAGCGACGCTTCCGGACGGTGAGCGCGGACTGGTCGTGCTCTCGAATCTCACCAACCGGGCGACGGTGCTGCTGAACTACGCGATCGGCGACACCGGCGCTCTCGCCACCACGCCGTGCGCCTGCGGACGAACGCTGCCGATGCTCGCGAGCCTCGACGGCCGCGCCGACGACCTCGTGCGCCTGCCGGACGGCGAGCGCGCGCACGACTCCGTGCTGCTGTCGCGGCTCTACGCCGTGCCGGGCGTGACGCGGCTGCAGCTCGTGCAGGAGGACGTGGACCGCTTCACGATCCGCGTGTCGCACGCGGGCGCGCTCCCGGAGGCGAGCCTCGGGAAGCAGCTCGTGCGTGCGCTCGGCGATGCGCTCGGCGGACGCGACGTTCAGGCCGCCGTCGAGATCCACGAGACGCTGCAGCCCGACGCGAGCGGAAAGTTCCGCACCGTGATCTCGCGCCTGGCGGCCGACGACGGGAGCGCCGTCGGCCGCGCGGAGCGGCGCCGGTAGAACCGGACGGTCATGACCCGCCCGAGGCAGCTCGGTGCGGCAGCGTGGCGCACCGAGCTGCTCCGCCACGTCGACCAGGCCCGCCTACCAGTCGCCGATCTCTTCCCAGCCCTTGACGCCGATGAAGTCGGCCTTGCCGAGCGACACGCCGTTGTGACGCAGGATCGCGTACGACATCGTGACGTGGAAGTAGAAGTTCGGCGTCGCGATGCGGGTCAAGTACGCGTCGCCGCCGACCGACTTGCCCTGCATCCACGCCGGCGCGACGCGGCGCTCTCCGGCGCCCGCGAAGTCCGACTCCTTGAAGCCGGCGACGTAGTCACGCGCCTTCGCGACGCGGGCGCGCAGCTCGGCGACGGTCTTCTCGGTGTCGGGGTGCGACGGCGCGGTCTGGCCGCTCAGGTAGGCCGCGGCGTACTTCGCGGCGTCGCAGGCCGACTGCACCTGCTGCACCAGCGCGTACTGGTCGGGCGCGAGGCGCGCCTGCGCGAACACCTCGGGATCGAACTTCTTCTCCTCCGCATACTTGACCGCGGCCTGCAGCCAGGCATCGAGGTTGTTCAGCATCCGTGCGTACTGCGTGATCGTCGCGTGGATCGACATGCTCGGCTCCCTCCTGCGGACGGCTCCCACCGTCCGTGCATCGAGTGCCGCACACCACACGACCGGCGCATCTGTCGCAATGGCCCCGGCCGCGATCGTCGCGACCGGGGCGCACGCGGAGCTACTCGACGACGACGCCGTTCACCGCGACGACCTGCACGCCGTCGTTGCAGGTGAAGCCGGTCAGGCGAGCGCTGATGTCGGAGGCGCTGTTGGTGCCCGGACAGAAAGGCTGCGGACGCAGCAGCGACACCTGCTCGATGCGCAGCGTGTCGCCGGCGGCGGCGATCGGGTTTCCGCCGACGGTCACGCCGTGCAGATCGACCTTGGTGTTGGTCCGTCCGCCGACCAGCGGCACCTTGACGTAGAGGTGCGTGCTGCCCGACGCAGCGCCGCCGCAGTACGGAATCTCGCCCGCGTCGACGACGCAGCCGTGCAGGGAGACGTCGAGCACGTAGGTGTCGGCGGCGCCGGCCGGTCCGGTGGTGACCAGCCCGCCGGTCGGATCGCGCACCTCCTTCAGCGAGACCTGCAGGCGCATCTTGCCGTCGATGCTCACCGTCGACTTCGGCGACAGACCCGGCGCGGTGCAGTCGCTGTTCTGCTCCGGGTCGTTGCAGGAGTTGCCGTTGTTGAGACAGATGCCGAGCCCCCCGAAGCAGTCGGCGGGGGTCGGGACGAGGTTCACCTTGTACTTCGTCCCCGCGGCGGCGGACGAGGCGAGAGCCAGGAGCAGGGTCAGGCTGAGCAGCGCACGCATGGTCGGTCCTCCTCGGACGGTCGGCCGGATCGGCTCCGGCGGGTTCCGCCCGGAGTGCGTTCCGGGAGCGTGAACAATGTTCACCGCCCGCTTGCGGCGACGCGCTCCGTATGGTGCCCCGCCGCTGTAGCGCGCACGCCGCGCCAACCGACCGAGGAGCGATCGATGCCCGACTTCCAGTTCCAGGAGATGTTCCCGCACGGCCACGACACGACGCCGTACCGCCGCATCGACGGCGACTGGGTCGGCGTCGAGAAGTTCCGCGGCGAGTCCGTGCTCACCGTGGATTCGGCGGCTCTGACGCGCCTCGCCGCCGACGCGATCCGCGACGTCTCGCACCTGTTCCGCCCCGGGCACCTCGCTCAGCTGCGCAAGATCCTCGACGATCCCGAGGCGTCACCGAACGACCGCTTCGTCGCGCTCAACATGCTGCGCAACGCGTGCGTGTCCGCCGGCATGATCCTGCCGTCGTGCCAGGACACCGGCACCGCGATCGCGATCGGCAAGAAGGGCCAGCGCGTGTGGACCTCGGGCAACGACGAGGAGGCGATCGCGCGCGGCGTGTACGAGACCTACACGCAGACCAATCTGCGCTACTCGCAGATGTCGCCGGTCAATCTCTACGACGAGGTCAACACCGGCACCAACCTGCCGGCGCAGATCGAGCTCTACGCGACGTCCGGCGACGAGTACGACTTCCTCTTCGTCACCAAGGGCGGCGGATCGGCGAACAAGACGTTCCTCTACCAGGAGACCAAGGCGCTCCTGAACCCGAAGTCGCTGCTCGAGTTCCTCGACCAGAAGGTGCGCACGCTCGGCACCGCCGCGTGCCCGCCGTACCACCTCGCGATCGTCATCGGCGGCACGTCGGCCGAGCAGACGCTGAAGACCGTCAAGCTCGCGAGCTGCCGCTACCTCGACGATCTTCCCACCACGGGAGGCAACCTCGGCCACGCGATCCGCGACCCCGAGTTCGAGCAGGAGGTGTGGAAGCTCACGCAGCGCATGGGCATCGGCGCGCAGTTCGGTGGCAAGTACTTCTGCCACGACGTGCGCGTGATCCGCCTGCCGCGCCACGGGGCGTCGTGCCCCGTCGGCATCGGCGTGTCGTGCTCGGCCGACCGTCAAGCGAAGGGCAAGATCACCAAGGACGGCGTTTTCCTCGAGCAGCTCGAATCGAACCCGGCGCACTACCTGCCGGAGATCGACACCTCCAAGCTGTCCGACGACGTCGTGCGCGTCGACCTCGGCAAGCCGATGAGCGAGATCCGCGCGCAGCTGTCGCAATACCCGATCAAGACGCGCCTCGCGCTGAGCGGCACGCTGGTGGTCGCACGCGACATCGCGCACGCGAAGCTGAAGGAGCGCATCGACCGCGGCGAGGGCCTGCCGCAGTACGTCAAGGACCACCCGATCTACTACGCGGGTCCGGCGAAGACGCCGAAGGGCATGCCGTCGGGATCGTTCGGCCCGACGACCGCCGGCCGCATGGACTCGTACGTCGACCTCTTCATGCAGCACGGCGGCAGCCTGATCACGCTCGCCAAGGGCAACCGCTCGCCGGTCGTGTCGGCGGCCTGCAAGAAGTACGGCGGCTTCTACCTGGGCTCGATCGGCGGTCCGGCGGCGATCCTCGCGCAGGACAACATCCGCAAGGTCGAGGTCCTCGAGTACCCGGAGCTCGGCATGGAAGCCGTGTGGAAGATCGAGGTCGAGGACTTCCCGGCCTTCATCGTCGTCGACGACAAGGGCAACGACTTCTTCGGGAGGCTGTGAGCGGCGGCGGCGCGTCGACGGCGGAACCGATCTTTCTCCGTCGTCGCGCCTGCCGGCTGTCGAACGTGCAGCCACCCGATCGACTGCAGGGTGAACCACGGAGACGCGCGTCTCCGACGAAGGAGTCACCCATGAAGCTGTACGAGTTCGCCCCGACACGCTCGATCCGTGCTCGCTGGACGCTGCAGGAGCTCGACCTCGACTTCGAATCCGTGACGGTCGACCTTCGTGCCGGCGCCAACCGTGATTCGGAGTTCCTGCGCGTCAACCCGGCCGGCAAGCTGCCCGTGCTCGTCGACGACGACCGCGTCGTCACCGAGTCGGTCGCGATCGTCCTCTACCTCGCCGAGCTGCACCCCGAGCGCCGGCTGCTGCCCGCGGACGTCGGCGGACGCGCGGAGGCCTATCGCTGGCTGCTGTTCGCGGCGACCGAGCTGGAGCAGCCGCTGTGGCGCATCGCACGCAACACCGCGATCTACCCGGAGAACGAGCGCCTGCCCGCGGACGTCGAGAAGGCCACGGGCGAGTTCCGCGACATGGCCGCCGTACTCGAGGGGCACATGCAGGACCGTCGGTTCGTGCTCGGCGACGACGTTTCGGTCGTCGACTTCGTCACCGCCTACACGCTGGACTGGGCGAACATGAACCAGCTGCTCGACCGCACGCCGCGCCTGCACGCGTACATGGAGCGGATGTACGCACGTCCGAAAGCGCCGCTGCGCATCGCGCAGGCGTTCGCGACGCTCGACGCCGACGCTTGACGCGACGGTCGGACGCCGTGCTCACAGATCCTGCTCGTTCCACGCCGTTCCGCGGACGCGCCGCCCGCGGAACGTCCCCTCCGCCGACGCCGCCCCTCGTACACCGGCGAGCCGACGACCGGGAACTCCTGCGAGTCCATCAGCGACTCGACCACGAGATCGGCGTCGAACGACGGGATCTCGATGCGGAACTTCATGAAGTAGGTCTCGCCCGAGACCGGGCTGGTCCACGTGCGCTCGATCGGCGTGACGAAGGTCGGCACGTACCAGATCGACCCGCTCGCATCCTGGATCGTCGCGGTGCTCGGACGGCGTTCGCCGAGCGCGGGCAGGCCGTCCTCGACGGTCGAGTAGTTGGAGATGCACGTGCCGTCGTCGAGCTGCATGTCCTGCAGGAACCACTTGACGGGGTTCGCGGCCGTGCCGAACGCGCCGTACTCGTGGTCCATCCACGTCGTGCCCTCGACGGCGAACGTCTCCCCGCCGAGCTCGATCGTGCCCGACGCGGCGAGGCGCGTGAGCGAGAAGTAGAAGTTGTTGGTCTGCAGATCGTGTCCGCTGCCGCCGGGGTTGATGCCGGTGCCCCAGACGAAGAACGGACGACCCTGCTGCGAGAAGCGCAGATCGAAGCGCACCTCCGTCAGAGTCGGGTCGTCGACCAGCAGCGCCTGCACGTGGATGTCGTGCGTCGGATCGCCCTGCGGCGCTTCCATCGCGACGTACGTGTGCAGCGCGCGCACCACGGCACCGCTGCCGCCGCCACCGACGACGCGCACCTCGGGCTCCGACGTGTAGCCGGTGCCCGCGCTCACCAGCACGACGTTCGCGAGTCTGCCGGTCGCCGGATCGACCGTCGCGAGGGCCGCGGCACCGCTGCCGCCACCTCCGACGATCTCGACCCGCGGCGATGACGTGTAGCCACTGCCGGGCTCCAGCACCGCGAACGCGTTCAGCTTGCTGTCCGCCGCGCCCAGCCGTGCATACCAGTCCTTCGACGGATCGCTCTGCGCCCAGCCGCTCGGCGAGAAGACCGGCGGTACGAACGGCGTCGTGCGCTGGTAGTGCGTGTCGCGCGCCACGTCCGACAGCATCACCTGCGTGAAGGCGAAGCCCTGCCCCTCGAACGACGCGGCGTTGATCTCGAAGCCGAAGACGCGCTCGCCCGCGCGCAGCGTGCCGATGTGCCACCACCACTCGGTCGGCGCGCCCTCGTGCAGGTACATGTCCTGCGGCAGGCGCAGCACGACGTCCGAAGGCGGCACGGGCAGCGGCTCGCCGCCCGACGCGTCGCCGCAGCCGACCATGCTCGCGAGCGGTGCGACAGCGACCGCGGAAGCGGCGGATGCCGCGGTGGCAAGAAAACGGCGACGACGCATGGCTCCTCCGTGAAATGCTGGGGTGGTACAGCCACCGGCCCGGAGATCATCGGTCGCGCGACGGCCGCCGTTAAGGCGCGACAGCGCGGAGCGCACGGCGTCGCGCAGCTGATCATCTTTGCTTGACCACGACGTCGGGCCAACCGCCCCAGGCCGATTGGGGGCTTGCCCCACCGGCCTCGCACGGGCCTGCGGAAAAGCCAGTCCTTTCGCGCATCCGACAGCGGTACGCGCGTTGCAATCGCCCCGCCCCACACCAGACGGGCCAGGCGCCCGAGGGGAAGGAGGCGATACTCGAATGATCCGGACACATCACGGAAGGAGCTCCCACAGACGGGCTCCCGGCAGGTACGCGGCGCTCGCCGCGCTCGCCCTGGGCGTCCTGGCGGCACCGTCGCTCGCGAGCGCGCAGTCGGCGATCATCTACGGCTCGCTCGGCAACTTCGACATCTCGAACGACACGGGGAAGATCTGCCACGGCTTCCAGATCGAGGTGGAAGGCCTGCCGCCCGACCAGGTGCCCTACTTCTTCACCGCGCAGCGCTACGGCACGCCGACGGTCACCGCGACCGCGACCGGCTCGCTGGTGCGCTGGGCGAGCACGTACAACGCGTCGAACGGCACGTGGGCGGATCGCACGCTGCCGCACACCGTCCCCTGGTTCCCCGGCCAGTGCTACTCGTGGAATCCCGGCACCTACCAGGACTCGGGCTGCGAGCACTTCGGCGTCGGCACGACCGGCAACCCGACCGGGGCGCTGTCGCACTGGCTCTGCGAGGATTCGGCTCAGCCTGGCGTCCTCGTGCCGACCGACCTGCCGACCGCGGTTCCCCTTCCGGTCTACTACGTGCAGCCGCCCGTCCAGGCGGGCAACCCGCCGCAGCTCGTGGTCGAGATCGAGGCGCCCGAGCCTGCCGAAGCCCGGAGCCTCTACGGCGAGGCGCAGTGGATCCGCATCTTCGTCAAGCAGCTGCCGAACGAGGTGAACCTCGATCAGCTGGTCGCGGACAACCCGGCGATCGTGCCGATGGACCCGGCGCAGCTCGAGAGCAACTGGGACGTCATCCAGGACGAGCCCGCCGCGGGCGGGAACGGCAAGCGCAAGCGCAAGCGGAACGCCGGCAACCTGCTGCCGACGACGCGCTCGGTCGTGCGCCGCATCGAGATGTACGCCTACACCGGCGCGTACGATCCGATCACCAACGAGGCGCTGTGCGCGGACCTGACCTGCACCGCGCCCGGCGCGGACGAGCTCGGCGAGCTGATCTCCGTCCAGATGACCGCGGCCAACGTGCAGTCGGACTCCGTCACCGTCACGAAGACCGGCAACGGCAACATCGACTCGGCCGACAAGCGCATCTCGTGCGGCAACAAGTGCGTCGCCCCGTATGACGCCGGCACGCCGGTCGTCCTGACCGCGAAGGCAGGCAGCGGCAGCCAGTTCGCCGGCTGGAGCGGCGGCTGCGCGGCGGCGGGTCTGAACACGTCGTGCACCGTGCTCGCGAACGGCCACGTCGACGTCGGCGCCATGTTCACGCTGATTCCCACCTCGGGTGGTGGTGGTGGCGGCGGTGGTGGTGGTGGTGGCGGCGGCGGTGGTGGCGGCGGCGGTGGCGGCACCACGACGTCGAACGTCACCCTGTCGGTGAAGACCTCGGGCGGCAAGGGCCTGATCGCCGGCACGGGCGGCATCAACTGCGGCAGCAAGTGCTCGGCGAGCGTCGCGAAGGGCACCAGCGTGACCGTCACGGCGACTCCGGAGGCCGGCTTCGTGTTCTCGAGCTGGACCGGCGCCTGCACCGGCAACAGGCCGACCTGCACCACGACCGTCAACGCCAGCGGCACGGCTCAGGCGAACTTCGTCAAGCAGTGACGCAGCAACCGTCGACCGGGGCGTGACACCCGCACCCGGAGCCTGAAAGGGGGCGTTGCGCCCGCGCGGAATGCGCGGACGCCACGCCCCCATTCTCGTTCCGCGCAGGCGCGCCCGGCGTTGGTCAGCGCGCGATCGCGACCGCCTTGTACGTGGTCACGGCGTCGTTGCGCGCCATCAGCGCCGAGAAGTCCGCCTGCCCGCCGTTCGCCGGAATCGTCTCCGCGAGCGGCGGTGTCGTGACGGTCGACACGACCCGTCCCGTCGAGTCCATCGCGTCGACGCGGATCGACAGCTGGCTCACCGCCTTGTCGCCGTGATTGACGATGGTGCCGACGACCTTCTCGGTGGCCGCATCGCCGGACGGCTCGTCGTGCAGGTCCACGATCGAGATGTCCGTCATCGGCGGCAGCGGTGTCACCACCGTCTCGCGCACCTGGCGCGTCGCGACCTTCGTCTCGTGCCGCTCGGCCGAGCACGACGCCAGCAGCGGCAGCCCGGCCGCCGCCACGATCGTGACCACCCACGCGGCGCTGCGATGCGGCGTGCAGCGGTCGTCCCGATTTCCCACGGATCTTCTGTTCATGGAAAAATGGTACCGGGTTCGATCCGGAGCCAAAGAGGGGGGCCTCACTTTTCGCTTGGCGAGCCCTCGTCGATGCGCCACGTGACCGGATAGGTCGGGTCCTCGCGGTAGCTGCAGATCCGGCCGGTCTGGACGGAGTTCGACAGGTGGTGTCCGAGCCTCGGACAGTCGGCCGCGATGCGGTCGATCACCTTGCGCAGCGCGCGCGTGGCGTTCAGCCGGGCGCGCTCGGCGAGCGAGCCGGCGCGGCCTACCGACGCGCCGACACCGGCCACTCGCGTCAGCTCTTCGGCGATCTCCTCGATCTCGCCGCGCAGCATCCCGGCGCGCCCGACGTCGTTGTTCTCCTCCGCCTCCGCGAGCTCGTCGCGCAGCTCGACGAGCCTCTCCCGCTGCGCCTCGCGCGCGTCCGCGTCCTGCGCACCGGCCGCACCGGACTCCGGGCCGACGTCGGCGCCGACCACGTCGAGCGCGTGCAGCTCGCGCCCCGGCTCGCGCAGCAGGGTCACGAGATAGTGCAGCCCCTTCATGTCGCGCAGGCGCACGCCCTCGTCGCCGTGCGCGATCGACCACACGTCGCCCTCACGGCGCAGCGTCGCGACACCGGCCGTCACGCGCGGAGCGGTCTCGGCGGCGGGAGCCGGCGCGGAGCGTGCGGACGCAACGCCGTCGGCATCGAGATCGCGCAGCAACCCGCCGAGGCCCAGCTCCAGCGCCGCGGCACGCGCCGCCGACGCGATCTCGTGCGCGCGCGCCGCATCGCCCGCAGCGCCGCGCAGGCGCAGCGCCCGCGACAGCTCCGCCTGCGCGAACGCGGCCTGCGCCGGAGCGCGGCACGCAACGCTCGACGCGAGCGCACCCTCGAGATGGCGTACCGCCTCGTCCGGACGCCCGACCGCCAGCGCGAGTCCGCCCAGCGGCCGCGACACCGGCCCGAGCCACGCGACTCCGGCACCGAGCACGACGTGCGCGTCCGCGTGCGGCACGAGCTTCGCGAGCAGGACCTCCGCCGACGATGCGTCGGACAGCACGGACGATGCGTGCGCGAGACGTGCGAGCGTGGACACCCACGTGCCGTCGAACGGCAGCGCGTCGATGCGCTCGACGAGCCCGTGCAGCGCACGGCGTGCGTCGTCGTGCCGCCCGAGTGCTGCGTGCAGCGACGCGACCGCCGCGTGCCACGCCGGCAGCGTCGAGCGCGACGCGAAGTCCTGCAGCATCGCGTCCAGCTCGGCGAGACGTCCCTGCTGCTCGCGCAGCGTGAACAGCTGGATCGCGTAGAACTGGAGCACGTTGTTCTGCGATCCGCTGCGCCAGGTTCCGAGCGCTTCCTCGGTCCGCCGCTCCGCCTCCGCGAGACGTCCCAGACGGAGCGCACGCGACGCCTGCGCCACCGCGACGTGCCACGTCAGCCGCGGCAGGCGGAGACGCGCCGCGAGCGCCTCGTAGCGCAGCAGCGCGTCGTCGGCGTCGTCCATGCGGCCGAGCTCGAGAAGGTCGGCGATGCGCCAGGCGTGCGCGTGCATCGCGACCTGCGCGTCCTGCGTGCGCTGCGCCAGCTGCAGCTGCTCGTCCGCGATCGCGAGCCGTTCCGCGGCGCGTCCCGGCTCCCAGAGTGCCAGGTGGCGCGCACCGAGCGCGACCGCGAGCAGGCCCGGATCGCCGAGCGTGCGCGCCTGCGCGAGGCCTTCCTCGCTGGACGCGAGGCGCCGCGCGCGGTCGGTGAAGTAGAGCTCGCGCGACAGCGGCGGCAGCACGCGCGCACGGAGCCGCGCATCGTCGCCGCTCGCGCGCTCCGCGTCCTCGAGCAGCGCGATCACCTCGTGGTCCGGCTGCCCGGTCTCGGAGCGCGCGGCGCTCGCGAGCGCCGCTGCGGACGCGAGACGCGTGGCGTCGCCGAGCGACTGCGCTTGACGCGCGGCCTCGACGGCGCTCGCGCGCGCCCCGTCGTCGTCGCCCGCCGCGAGGCGCGCCTCCGCGAGGCGCGACAGCAGGTCGAGACGCATCGCCGGCGGCGTCGCGCTGGTACGTGCCACGTCGAGCGCCTGCGCGAAGCTGCGCGCCGCGTCCTCGTAGCCGAGCACCTCGAGCGCGCGCTCGCCCGCACGCGCCAGCGCCTTGACGGTCCGCGCCGGGTCCGCGAGCGGCGCGGCGCGCACGAGGTGCTGCGCGAGGTCGCCCGCCGCCTCGTCGATCGCCTCGCCGCGCACCGCTTCGAGCGCGTCCGCGAGCGCCAGGTGGTGCGCGCGCCGGACGTCGGGCGGAAGCTCGCTGCGCAACGCCTCGGCGACCAGCTGGTGCGCGAAGCGCGGCGCACCGGGTGCGTCCGGTGCGTCGATCAGGACGCCGCTCGCGAACGCCGGGCCGAGCCGCGTCAGCGCGTCGCGGACGTCGAGCCCGCTCGCGCGCGCGAGTACCGCGAGATCAACGCCCGGACCGCCGAGCGCGGCCACGTCGAGCAGCGCGCGCGTCTCTCCCGCGAGCAGGTCGAGACGCCGCAGCACGGCGTCGCGGAGGCCGAGCGGCAGCTCGAGGTCCTCGATCCTCAGCTCGGGCCAGTCGAGGCGTCCCGCGCGCCGCAGGAGACCGATCACCTCGGTGACGAAGAAGCTGTTGCCACCGGTCGCGGCGTGCACCGCATCGACGACGGCGCGCGACGGCACGACGTTCGCGGTCGCGGCCCCGTAGTCGGCGATCTCGTCCGGCGTGAGCCCGGGGAGCGGCACGCGCTCGGCGAGACGCGCGAGATCCGCGCGCAGGTGCGGCGCCTCGGGCACGTCGGGCAGTTCGCTCTCGCGGCAGGTCGCGACGACGAGCACACGCCGCTGCCGCACCTCGGGTCCCAGGAACCGCAGCAGCAGCAGGCTCTCGCTGTCCGCCCAGTGCAGGTCGTCGAGGACGATGGCGAGCGGCTCGTCGGCGATGACGTCGAGCAGATCGGTGACCGCGTCGAACAGGCGGAAGCGTGCCGCCGGCGATCCCGGCGGCGCCTGATCGTCGGCACCGGCCGACGCGCCAAAGACGTCGGACAGCTCGGGCAGCAGCCGCGCGAGATCCGCGCCGCCGAAGGTCAGGGCGTCGCGCAGGCGATCGCGCGGCGTGGCGGCGATCACCGGCCGGAGCGCCTCGAGCCACGGCCAGAAGGCCGGCGCACCGCCGCCCTCGCGGCAGCGCCCCCACCACACGCGCGGTGTGCCCGGCGCGCCGATGACCTCCTCGACGACGCGCGTCTTGCCGATGCCGGCCTCGCCGGTCACCAGCACGATGCGTCCGGCGCCGTCGCCCGCCGCGGCCCAATGCCGAGCCAGCGTCGCCGACTCGCTCCGCCGCCCGACGAACGTCACCGCACCCGCCGCCATCACGTCGATCTGTCGGCATTCCGCCGCACCGACGCAAACACGGCCGGCGCGATCAGTGCGCGGTTCCCAAACCTTCCTCGATCTCCTCCAGCGTCAAGCCACGCGTCTCGGGCGCGTACAGCAGCACGACGATCGCACCGAGCACCGGACCGATCGCCATCAGTCCGACCGCATCGGGGATGCCGATCTCGATCGCCAGCGCGCCGATGAGCGCGGGCGTCGCGAACTCCATCACGCGGCCGAAGAGATTCGTCGTCCAGCTGTAACCGGTCGCCCGGATCGCGGTGGGGAAGAGCTCCGTCGCATAGGTGTTGGTCGCCGCGTTGGCGCCGAGGAAGCTGACGACGGTCACCGACATGAGCGCCATCTGCAGCAGCAGGTCTGGCGAGTCGGTGCGGAAGAGAAGAAAGATCGAGATCGCCGCGAGCACGTAGAAGCCGGCGCACGTCCAGCGGCGGCCGAGGCGGTCCATCGACCACGCCGCGAGCGGCGATCCGAGCACGAAGCCCGCGAGGTAGCCGACCGCGACCACGCCGCCGTACTCGGCCGCGCTGTAGCCGAGGTTGCGCGCCGCGTGGATCGTCCAGAACGTCGTCGCCGGCGACGTCACCAGGTGGTTGCAGTTCCAGATCAGCGTCACCAGCAGCGTCCGGCCGCGGTATTGCGGCTGGAACGGCACGCGCAGGTGATCCCACATCTGCGCCCACGTCTGCGTGCCACGCTCGCGCGCGACCTGCTCGTAGCGGCGCGTCTCGCGCATGCCCAGGCGGAAGAAGAAGATCAGCGCGAGCGGCACCAGACCGATCGCGTACATGAACCGCCAGTCGTGGTGCTTCAGCACCCAGCCGGCGGCGAGGAACGCGACGATCGTGCCGAGCGCGGCGACGCCCGACAGCAGCGCGATGCCGAAGCCGCGCCAGCGCGTCGGGTACTCCTCGCCGATGATGATCAGCGACAGCGCGAACTCGCTGGCGAGGAAGACGCGCGCGCCGAGCTGGTAGAAGGTGAAGCTCTCGATCGTCGTCGACAGCGCCGTCAAGCCGGTGAACAGCGCGTAGCCGAGGATCGTCAGCGTGATCAGCAGCCGGCGTCCGTACGCGTCGGCGAACACCAGCACGAAGAACGACACGACGGAGCCGAGGCGCGCGACCGCGACCACCGTGCCCCAGGCGCGATCGTCGAGCGCGTACTGCTGCTGCACGAAGGGCGCGACGGTGGCGAGGATGGCGCCGTCGAAGCCGTCGAAGAACGTCGCCGAGGCGAGCATCGCGAGCAGCGCCCACAGGTACGGGCTCATCTCCTCGGCTTCGACCCGGCCGGCAAGCCCGGCCTCCTTGCGCGCGCGAGCGGCCTCGGGTGGAACGACCATCGGCGCCACTTCACCCGATCCGGGCGGGCCGCACAAACGCTGCTCCCGGCGCAGCAGACCGCGGCGCGGAAGGCGCCGCGTCAGCGCGCGACGTGGTCGAGGTCCGGGAATCCCGGCACGAGGGCCGCCGCGAGACGCGCGGGGTGCACCGCGCCGAGACGCCGCATCGCGTCCGCGCAGCGTTCGGCCGATTCGCCGACGCCGAGACGCGCGAGGTGGAGCCGCACCGCGGCCGCGTGCATCCGCATGTCGAGACGGTCGAACGCGGCGGCCGCCGCCGCGAGGCCGGCGATCGCGGACGTCCGGTCGCCCTGCTGCCACGCGATCCCGGCGCGGAGCGCGATCATCGACGGCTGGATCCAGTCGACGCGCGAGCGCGCCATGCGGCGCACGGTGCGGCGCAGGAAACGCAGCATCGCGCCGCGCCGGCGTCCGCCCCGTGCCGCGAGCACGAGCGCCGCACGCGCGCGCACCTCCATGAGGTCGAAGCGCACGCCTTCGATCTGCAGCAGCAGCTGGCGGCGCAGCCGCGGCCACGCCGCGGTCGTCATCGCCCAGGCGCGCTCCGGATCACCGGCGTACACATCGATCATCGCTTCCGCCTGCAAGGCGCAGTACTCGTGGAACGGCGCGAGCGTCGCAGCGGCGCGCGCCTCGGCGACCTGGCGTCGCGCGAGCTCCGGATCGTCGGCCGCGAGCCACGCGAGCGCCGTCGTGCCGAGCCGGGTCGCGACGACGCCGTACAGATCGTCGCGCTCGAACGCGCGCTGCTGGGCGTCGACGATCCAGGCACGTGCGCGGCCGAGCTCTCCCATGCCGAGCAACGCGTTGCCGACGCCCATCTCGAGGTTGACCGTCTCCCACGTCGTCCCCACGTGGCGCGCGCGGCTGAGGCGCAGCGCGCGCTCGCACAGCGCGAGCGACTCGGCGAAGGAGCGCGCGCTCCACGCGACCGTCGAGCGGGCGCTCAGCACCAGCAGCTCGAGGTGCGGGTCGCCGACGGCCGTCGCGATGCGCGACGCCTCCTCGACCACGGCCTCCGCACGCGGCCGCATGCGCGCACCGCCCTCCCACATCATGATCCCGGCCTCGGTGCACAGCGCACGCACGAGATGGTGCGGATCGCCCGTGTGCCGTGCGAGCAGCGAGTGGCGGAGCTGGAAATCGGTCCCGCGGACGATGTCGAGGAGGCAGAGGCCGACCGCGGCCGCCCAGTAGAGCTCGAGGCGCTCCTTCTCCTGCTCGGTCGCGCCCCGCGGCCGCGCCACGACCCGCGCGGGTCCGACGCGCTTCCGGACCGCGAGCAGCGCGCGGCGCACGCCCACGGACAGCAACGCTCCGGGCGTCGTGCGCGGAGCGCGCACGTCGCACGCGTCGAGCGTCGCGCGGAGCGCTGCGCGCCCCTCGTCGTAGCGGCCGCTCCGCATGTACAGCTCGACGGCGCGACGCAGCATCTTGACGCGGCGCGTGTCCGACGGCGCCTCGATCTCCAGCGCCGCGGCCGCGGACTCGAGGTGCCGCGCGGCGTCGGTCGCGCGGCCGGCGAACATCAGCATGCGTCCGATGCGCGCGTGAAGCACCCACGCCGGCACGCTGGTCGTGCCGAGCGCGAGGGCCCGCGCGTAGAGACCGGCCGCCTGGTGGAACGCGAGGTCCGCGGCGGCGCGCCGTCCCGACGCCAGCGCGAGCTCGGCCGCTCGGGCGACCTCGCCCGCCTGCTCGTAGTGATGCACGAGGACGCGCGGGTCGACGTCGCGTCCCGCCCCCAGCGCGCCTGCCACCGCGAGGTGCAGCGCGCGGCGCCGCTCCCCGGGCAGACGATCGAGAATCGTCTCGCGGATCCGATCGTGCACGATCGCGTCCGCGACGCGCCCGTCCGACGGCACCGGGCGCGCGAGACGGCGCGCATGCAGCAGGGCGAGCGTCGGACGGAGATCGTCGTCGCCGCCGAGCGCGACGCGTGCGACCTCGCGATCGAGCGTGCGGCCCGCGACCGCGAGCAGCTCGAGCGCGTCGCGCGCCGCCGCGGGCAGACGATCGACGCGCGCCGTGATCACCGACGCGAGGTCCGTCGCGGCGGCGTGCGCGCTCCGCGCCGTCTCGCTCTGCTCGGCGAGCTCGCGCGCGAACTCGAGCGCGAACATCGGACTGCCCTGCGCCTCGTCCGCGATGCGCGACGCCGGCACCGACGAATCGTCGCCGAGGACGGAGCGCACGAGCGCGGCGGTCTCCTCGGCCGGCAGCGGCCCGAGCGGCACGACGCGCTCGAGCCGCGGCCCGGACGGCGCGGCACCGGCGCGGCCGAGCGTCTCCAGCATCGGCCCCGCGGCGCCCTGCTCGTCGCGGAACGAGAGCACGAGCAGGATGCGCGGCGCGTCCGGCGCACGCAGCAGCTCGCCGATCAGCGCCGCGCTGTCGAGATCGCCCCACTGCGCATCGTCGATCCACAGCACCACCGGACGCGATGCCGCGACGCGGGCGAGCAGCTCGCGCAACGCGGCGAACGCGTCGTCACGACCCTTCGCCGGATCGACGTCGGCGCCGCCGCGAGCGACGGCGCGCGCGACGCGCGGCACGCGGCCGAGGATCGGGAAGATGCGCCGCGCCGACGCGATGTCGTCCGGCATCAGCTGCTTGACGGCATCGTCGCCGAGCTGTCCGAGGTGGCGCGCGAGCGCGTCGATCGCGCCGTCGAGCGCCTTGAACGGGATCGCCTCGTGCGGATGGCAGCGCGCCGCGAGGACCAGCGCGCCGCGCTCCGCGGCGCGCCGCGCGAAGGTCTCGACGAGCGTCGTCTTGCCGATGCCCGACGGACCGGTGAGCTGCAGCGTCGCGGCACCGGCGCGGCTTCGCTCGAGCGCGTCGTCGAGCATCGCCAGCTCGGCAGCGCGGCCCACGAGCGGCGCCTGCGGCAGCGGAGTCTCCGTCTCGGCAGCGGCAGCCGTACCCGAGCCCGGCGCGAGGCGGGCGACGACGTCGTTGCCGACCGGGCGCCGCACCGGATCGATCTCGAGCAGCGCGAGCGCGAGCGCGTCGAGATCCTCCGGCGTCGCGGGCTCGCGCATGCGCGGCGGCGCCGGACGTCGCGCCTTGCCCGACAGCACGTCGAGCAGCGTCTCGCCCTCGAACGGCATCCGGCCGGTGAGCGTCTCGTAGAGCATGACGCCGGCGCCGAACCAGTCGCTCGCGATGCTCGCGCCGCGCCCCGCGAGCTGCTCGGGCGCGAGGTAGCCCATGGTCCCCGCGGTTCCGGGCGCGTCGTCGTCGGACGACACGTCGAGCGCGAGACCGAAGTCGAGCAGCACCACGCGTCCGTCGCGCGCGATCAGCACGTTTCCCGGCTTGACGTCGCGGTGCAGGATGCCGTGCCGGTGCAGCGCGTCGAGCCCCGCCGCGAGCTGCAGCATCGCGCCGCGCAGATCCGCGTGGACCGCCACCGTGGGCTCGCCGGCGGCGAGCCGCTCGCGGAAGGTCTCGACGAAGTCCGCGCCCTCGATCAGCTCCATGGTGAAGAAGCGCTCGTCGCCCTCGATCACGAGGTCGAAGAACGACACCAGGTTGGGATGCGCGAGGCGGGCGAGCGTGCGGAACTCGCGCTTCAGGCGGTAGAGCGCGTCGGCACCCGGCGCGCGCAGCGTCTTCAGCGCGACGACGCGCCCGAGGCGGCGATCGAAGGCACGGTGGACGAGTCCTGCGCGCCCGCCGCCGATCACGCCGCGCAGCTCGTAGCGGTCGGCGAGCGCGACCTTCGGCGCGCGATCGTCCCGCTCTTTCCATGCGAGTGCCACGTCCTGCGGACCCTAGCGCACTCGGCGCGCTTCTGAAAAGTTTTCAATGTCGCCCGGCGACGCCTCCGCCCAGGGGACGAGCGTGATAGGGTCCGCGCCGTGTCGTCGCTGCGCCTGATCGTCTACTCCGACTACCTCTGCCCCTGGTGCTACAACGCCGCGGTCCGGCTCGAGCGGCTCGAGGAGGAGCTCGACGGGAAGGTGGAGCTCGCCTGGCGGACCTATCTGCTGCGCCCCGAGCCCGATCCGCGCCGGACGCTCGAGAAGTTCCGCACCTACACGCGCTCGTGGCTCACGCCGGCGGGTGAGCCCGACGCGGGGACCTTCCGGACCTGGCAGGGCGACGCCGGCCCGCCGACGCACAGCATCCCGCCGCACCTCCTCGCGAAGGCCGCGGCGTCGCTCGGCGGCGACGCGTTCCGCCGCATCCACCGCGCGCTCCTCGAGGCGTACTTCGGCCACAGCCGCGACGTCACCGACGAGGGCACGCTGCGCGCGATCTGGTGCGAGACCGGGCTGCCCGAGGCGGACTTCGCGCGCGCCGCCGAGCCGAGCTTCCTCGAGCAGACGCTCGCCGAGCACGCGGAAGCCGTCAGGCTCGGCATGACTGGCGTTCCGACGGTGCACGTCGAAGGCGACGATGCGTTCGTGACCGGGGCGTACCCGATCGAGATGTACCGGCGCTGGGTCACGCGGCGGCTCGCCGCGGCGGACGCGTGAGCGGAGGCGACGCGTTTCCCGCGCCCGTCCGTGCCTGCTAGAGTCCGCGCCGTTCGCAGGTGGGGAGAACGGACGGAGAAGGATGCGACGGATCAGCAGCTCGGCCCCGGGACGCAGGCGACTGGCCGGCTCCCTGACGGCGATGGCGCTGCTCGCGACGACCGCGGGCGCGCAGGACGAGGCGTCGCGGCTCGTGAACCACACCGCGCAGGGCTACTCGCTCGACGCGAACGCGACCCCGGTGGTGCAGGTGCTGAACGAGGTCGGCCAGCAGGCCGGCTTCACCGTCGAGGCTCCGGACACGTTCAACTCGCAGATCACGGCATCGATGCAGGACGTGCCGCTCGACCAGCTGCTGCGCCGCGTGCTGCGCGACGAGAACTACATCATCGTCTATCGTGGCGGCGTGCAGAAGACGTCGGTCTCGGGCGACAAGATCGACAAGATCTTCCTGCTGTCGCAGGCGGCTGCCGGGGGACCGAGGCCGCCCGGCGGCGGCTCGCCGCTCGCGGGACCGGGCAGCGCGGGACCGGGCCATGCGCCGGTCAATCCGGGCATGCGGGGCGCGCCACCGCCGCCGCCGAACGAGGAGGAAGGCGGCGACATCGCGACGCGCTCGGCGCGTGCGCGCGCCCGCGCAGAGTCGCGGCGCGCCGCGCTCGGCGACGGACAGCAGGCGGCGCCGGGCGGGCAGATGGCGAATCCCGCGCAGATGGTCCCGCACTCCGAGGACTTCACGCCGCCGCCGATCGACGAGCCGTCCGCACCGCACAGCGGTGAGATCCCGGCGGTCGACGTCCCTCCCGCCGACGACGAGGAGTAGCTCCAACGCGAACGGCACCGCCCCCTCTGCGAAGGCGGGGCCGAGCGGCCGACCGAAGGGAGCGCGGGGAGTGGGGCCCCTTTGGGCTCCGCCCAAAGGGGCGAGGGGGCGCGTGCCCCCTCGGTTCAACCAACGACGTTGCAGGGCGTTCCCGCGAGGAACGCGCGCACGTTCTCGACCGTCGTCGCCATGAGCCGTCGCCGCGCCGCGAGACTCGCCCACGCGACGTGCGGCGTGATCACGCATCTCGGCGCGCGCAGCAGGGGATTGTCGGCGCGGATGGGCTCCTCCGACACGACGTCGAGCCCGGCGGCGGCGATCGTTCCCGCCGCGAGCGCGTCGGCCAGCGCCGCCTCGTCGACCAGCTGCCCGCGCGCCGCGTTGATCAGGATGGCGCTGCGCTTCATGCGCGCGAGGAGTGCCGCGTTCACGAAGCGCTCGTTGTCTGCGGTGAGCGGACAGTGCAGCGTGACGACGTCGGAGGTCGCGAACAGCTCGTCGAGCCCGCACCAGGTCTCGGTCGCGGTCGCCGGCGGCAGCGGCGTGCCCGGACGTGCGCTCGCCAGGACGCGCATGCCGAGCGCGCGCGCCACGTCGCCGACGCGGCGTCCGATGCGGCCGTAGCCGACGATGCCCATGGTGAGTCCCGCGAGCTCGAGCAGCGGACGCGTCCAGAACGAGAAGTCCGGACAGCGCTGCCAGTCGCCCGCGTGCACCGCCGTGTCGTGCTCGCCGACCGCGTTGGCGATCTCGAGCAGCAGCGCGAACACGTGCTGCGCGACGAAGTCGGTGCCGTACTCGGGGACGTTCGACACGGTGATGCCGTGCGCGCGCGCCGCGGCGACGTCGACGACGTTGTAGCCGGTCGCGAGCACGCCGATGAAGCGCAGTCCGGGCAAAGCCGCGAGTGCCGCCGCGTCGAGGTGCGTCTTGTTGGTGAGCACGACCTCCGCACCGCGCGCGCGCGGCACGACCTCGTCGGGAGTGGAGCGGACGTGCACCGTCAAGTCGCCGAGCGCGGCCAGCTCGTCCCACGGGTTGTCGCCCGGGTTCATCGTGTGGCCATCGAGAACGACGATCTTCACGACACGCGCCTCCCCTGCCCCTTCCAGAACGGCTCGCGCAGCTCGCGCTTGAGGACCTTGCCGCTCGGGTTGCGCGGCAGCTCGGCGACGAAGTCCACCGAGCGCGGACGCTTGTAGCCGGCGAGGCGTCCCTGGCAGTGCTCGAGGAGCGCCGCTGCGTCCGCCGCCGCGCCCTCGCGCAGCACGACGATCGCCTTGACGCTCTCGCCCCACTTCTCGTCGGGCACGCCGATCACCGCGACGTCGGCGATCGCGGGATGCTGGAACAGGACTTCCTCCACCTCGCGCGGGTAGACGTTCTCGCCGCCGGACACGATCATGTCCTTGACGCGGTCGGAGATGTAGACGTAGCCCTCCGCGTCCATGCGGCCGGCGTCGCCGGTGTGCATCCAGCCGCCGCGCAGCGCCTCGTGCGACGCCTCGGGAAGGTTCCAGTAGCCGCGCATCATCTGCGGGCCGCGCGCGACGATCTCGCCGACCTCGCCGGTCGGCACCGTGCGGTCCTGCGCGTCGACGATGCGGACCTCCGTTCCGACCATCGCGCGTCCCGCCGACAGCAGCAGCTCGGGCTTGCCGGCGAGCGCGCGCTTGTGGTCGGACGGCAGCAGATACGTCACCGCGGCGGTGGTCTCGGTCATGCCGTAGCCCTGCAGGAAGTCGCAGCCGAAGACCTCGATCGCGCGCGACAGCGTTGCCTCGGAGATCGGCGACGCGCCGTAGACGATGTAGCGGAGCGCGTCGTACTTCCGCGCGGCGACGTCCGGCACCATGACGAGGCACGCCTGGATCATCGCCGGAACGAGAAGCGCGCGGCCGATCCTCTCGTCGCTCATCGCCTGCACCGCGTGCAGGGGATGGAAGTCCTCCTGGATGTAGAGCGAGCCGCCGAACCAGACGGTGCTGAACGTCATCAGCGCCGCCGCCGCGTGGTACATCGGCGCGACGATCAGCGCGCGCTCGCCGGGCGCGCTGCCGAGCGCGAACGACGCCTGCGTGAGCTGCGCCATCACGGCGCCCTGCGAGAGCACGGCGCCCTTGGGACGGCCCGTCGTGCCGCTGGTGTACATCTGGTACAGGTCGTCGTCCGGCTTGACGTGCACGTCTGGCGGTGCGGCAGGCGCGTTGCCGACGAAGGCCTCGTACGACTGCCATCCCGACGGCGCGTCGGGAGCCGCCATCGCGATGCAGCGCTCGACGGTCGCGAGCTGCGCACGCACCGGCTCCAGCGCCGCGACGTATTCGCCCCGCGCGATCAGCAGGCGCGCCTTCGCGTCGTCGATGATGTACTGCCACTCGGGCGGCGCGAGACGGTAGTTGAGCGGCACCGGCACGACGCCGACCTTCGACGCCGCGAGGAACATGAACGCGTACTCGGTCGCGTTCTTCGACAGGTAGGCGAAGCGGTCGCCGCGCTCGAGGCCGGCCTCGAGGAGCGCGTTGGCGAGGCGATGCACCTCGCGGGCGGCCTCGCCGTACGTGGTGCGGCGGCCGGCGCAGACGGCGAACTCGGCGTCCGGGGTCTCGCGGACGCGGAAGTCGAAGGGGTCGTGCAATCGAAGCATGTCGCGATTCTCCGTCTCGATCGCGGCGATCGAGGTCGTGTCAGATCAGGAGGCCGGCGCGGCGACCCGCGTCGAGCGCGTCGATCGCGTCGACGCGACGGATCGCACCGCGGATCTCCTCGGCGAACACCGCGCGTCGCGCGGCGAGGTCCTTCTTCGAGGGATCGATGAGGCCGCGGTTGCGCGCGAGGCTGAGCGCGGTCTGGAACAGCGCCCGCGAAACGGATTCCGCGCTGCGGATCTGGCGCTGCAGCTGGTACTGCTTGCCGAGCGCGAGGCAGCGCGTGAGGAAGTCACTCTCGTCGAACGGCGCGTCGACCGGCTGGCGCGCGAGCACGTCGCCGACCACCTGGTACGCCTCGAGAAACGGACGCAGCACGCGGTGCGCGAGAAACGGCTGCATGCGCCGCAGCAGCGCCGCCGCCTCGGACCCGCCGACCGCGAGCGCCTCCTGCCACTTCGCGTCGTGCAGCGTGACCTCCGCCGCGACCTCGGCGCGGAACGCCGCGGTCGCCGGGAAGAAGAACTCGAACTTCAGCAGGTCGCGGAGCCGCAGCGCTTCCTCGAAGAACTCGGCCGTCGCGTCGCTGCAGTCGCGCTCGGCGGTGTGCACCAGCGCCAGCTCCGCGATCGCGGCGTTCACGAAGAAGTGGATGATGGTGTTGCGGTAGTACGCGGCCGCGAGGTGCTTGTCGGGACCGATCAGGTAGACGGTCTCGGGGCCCTCGTCGAAGAACGCGAGCACGCCGCTGTCGATCAGCGCGCCGAGCGCGCGGCGCACGTCGTCGGGCGTGTCGAGCTGCAGCGCCTCGGTGGTCGGGAGACCGCGCTTGCGGACGTAGCCGACCAGCTCGCGCAGCACGGTGCAGACCTCCGCGAGCGTGAGCGCGCGGTCGCCGACGCCGAGCAGCGCCAGCGTCACCAGCGACGTCGGCGTGATCGGCGTCACGCGGTCGATGCGCACCGCGACCTCGAAGGCGAGCTTCTGCAGCGCGATCGAGTCCTCGTCGGGGTGCGGCTCCGTGCCGGGATCGGCGGGCGGCCCGAGCGCGCTGCGCACCGACACCGGCTCGCCGAAGTTGATGTGGATGTCACCGAAGCGGTTCCGCAGCGAGCGCAGCACGTGCACGAACCAGCCGAAGCTCTCCTTCTGCTTTGCGCCGCCGCGCTGCTCCTCGACGTAGTCGCCGACGTCCTGGATCTGGTCGTAGGCGATCGACACCGGGATCAGGAACACGTCCTCGGACTTGCCGCGCCGGTAGGCGTCGACCACGTAGGCGAGCAGCCCGAGACGCGGCGGCAGCAGCTTGCCCGAGCGCGAGCGTCCGCCCTCGACGTACCACTCCATCGAGAAGCGCTTCTCGACGAGGTAGTCGACGTACTGCCGCAGCACGAACTTGTAGACCGCGTTGTCCTTGAACGTCCGGCGGATGAAGAACACGCCGCTGCGGCGGACCAGCGGCCCGACCGGGAAGAAGTTCATGTTGATGCCGCCCGCGGTGTGGTTCGGCGGGTGGCCGTTCTCGTGCAGCGCGTACTGCAGGACGAGGTGGTCGAGGTTCGACTTGTGCGACGGCAGGAACACGACCGGGTAGCGCTGCGTCAAGCTGAACAGCTCGCCGAGGCGCTGCCGGTCGTAGTGCAGGTGCTCGCCGTAGCCCTGCGTGTAGATGACGTGGATCAGGTGCGCGGTGAGGTCGATGACGTGCGGGCTGTGCGTCGCCGCGATCTCGCGCAGGTAGCGCGCGGCCTCCGCCGCGACCTTCGCCTCGTCCTGGTGCGCCTCGCGCGCGAGCCGCGCGACGCCGGCGCGGAACGCGGGCCGCGCGAGGATGTCCTCGCGCACCAGCTTCGGCACCTTGTAGCGCGCGCCGCGCAGCCGCCGCTCCGCGCGCTCGAGTGCGAGCGCCGCCTGGCGCCACACGAACTCCGCGAGACCCGTGGTGTACGACGGATCGCTGCCGCCCGCGTTGCGCCAGCGCTCGCGCAGCGCGGACAGAGGCGCGGGCTCGCCGGCGACGATCAGGCAGCGCTCCGGCTTGCGGCGCAGGATCATCTCCTGGCGCAGCCGTCCGGGGTCGCGCGGATCGCCGACGGTCAGCAGCTCGCGCAGCGGGTTCTCGCGGACGCCCTCGACCTTCTCGCGCTCCCACGCGACGCGCAGCGGAGCCAGCAGAGGATCGCCGTCGGACGCCGCGACGCACGCCTCGAGCCGTCCGTCCTGCGGCGTGCGCCGACGCCGCCGGCGCGACGGCGGGATGGTCGCGACCTCCCAGCCGCCCGGGCCCGCCTCCGGCGCGTGACGCTCGATCCAGCCCTCGAGGATGCGCCGCTCCAGCGGGCTCGAGACATCAAGAAGAAAGACGACCCGGCGTCCGTCGGCCGCGGGCCACGACGGCTCGTTCGGGAGCCCGCCGGCGCCGCCGGTCACGGGGGCCGCGTCGTCGCCGGCCACGGTCGTTCCCTTCGCCACCATCGGGCCCGTTCTTCCCAGATGCCGCGCGTGGCGTAAAGCGGATTCGCCGCCCGGACAACGCCGTGCGTCGATGCTTTACCCGCCATGGCACCATCGCTAAGGTTCGGGGGCCCGGAGGACGAGAGAAGCACGTGCGGACGAGCGAGCTGACGCGCGAGATCGACGAGAGCCCGGCGGGCCCGCACATCGCGGCGCTCTTCGACCTCGACCGCACCCTGATCGCGGGTTTCTCCGCGCTGACCTTCGTCGTCGACGGCTTCCGCAGCGGACGGCTCGGCGCGTCCGACCTGGGCGAGCTGCTGTTCGCGGCGACGAGCTTCCAGCTCGGCACCGTCGGCTTCTCGGGATTCCTCTCGGGCACGGCACGCACCCTGCGCGGCTTCTCCGAGGAGGAGTTCGCGGCGGTCGGCGAGCGCATCTTCAACGAGGAGCTCGCGTCCGAGGTCTATCCGGAGGCGCGCGCCATCGTCGACGCGCACCGGCGCAAGGGCCACACCATCGCGATCGTGTCGTCGGCGACGCGCTACCAGGTGGCGCCGATCGCGCGCGAGCTCGGCATCGAGCACGTGCTGGTGTCGAGCCTCGAGGTCCAGAACGGACAGCTGACCGGCGAGCTCGTCTACCCGCTCTGCTACGGCGAGGGGAAAGCGCTGTTCGCGCGCGGTCTCGCCGACGAGCTCGGCCTCGACCTGTCGCAGAGCTGGTTCTACACCGACAGCGAGGAGGACCTGCCGCTGCTCGAAGCCGTCGGCAAGCCACGGCCGACCAACCCGAGCCGCGCGCTGCAGACCATCGCCGCGCGTCGCAAGTGGCCGACGCAGAGCTTCACCAGCCGCGGCTTCCCGGGTGCGGAGCAGATGGTGCGCACCGGGCTCGCGATCGGCGCGCTCTTCCCGTCGTTCCTGATGGGCCTGCCCGCGGCGGCGCTGAGCGGCAACTGGCAGCAGGCGGTGAACATCGCGTCGTCGACGTGGGGTGAGCTCGGCACCGCGCTCGCAGGACTCGAGGTGCACGTGCGCGGCGAGGAGAACGTCTGGGCGCGACGTCCCGCGGTGTTCATCTTCAACCACCAGTCCGCGATCGACATGCTGGTGATCTGCAAGCTGCTGCGGCGCGACTTCGTCGGTATCGGCAAGCAGGAGATCAAGAAGAACCCGATCTTCGGACCGCTGATGTCGCTCGCCGGCACCGTCTTCATCGACCGCTTCCACCACGAGAAGGCGATCCAGGCGCTGCGTCCCGCGATCGACGCGCTCCGCCACGGGATCTCGCTCGCGATCGCGCCGGAAGGCACGCGCAGCACGACGGCGCATCCCGGACCGTTCAAGAAGGGCGCGTTCTTCATGGCGATGGAGGCCGGCGTGCCGATCGTGCCGATCGTGCTGCGCAACACGCTCGACGCGCTGCCGAAGAACTGGCTCGTGGTGCGGCCGACGACGATCGACGTGGACGTCCTGCCGCCGATCGAGACGAAGCACTGGAAGCGCCGCGACCTCGAGCGTCACATCACCGAGACGCACGCCCTGTACGAGGAGACGCTGCGCACGTCGTGGGAGTAGGCGGCACGCCCCCCGCGCGGGCGTTCCGGCGCGCGCACCCGTAAGATCGCACGGATGTCAGCGCAGCCGGAGACGGCCGAATCGCCGCGGTCGCCGTTCCGGCGCGACTTCTCGCTGCTCTTCGTGTGCCTCGTGTCGGTCGGCATGGGGCAGTCGATGCTGTTCTCGATCCTGCCGCCGGCGTCGCGCGAGATCGGCATCACGCCGTTCCAGGTCTCGACGATCTTCGCGACGTCCGCCTCGCTGTGGGTGTTCGTCAGCCCGGCGTGGGGACGGCGCAGCGATCGCGCGGGACGCCGTCCGGTCATCATCATCGGACTCCTCGGCTACGCGCTGTCGATGTCGCTGCTGGCGCTGGTGATCGACATCGGACGCCGCCACCTGCTGCCGACCCTCGCGGTGTTCCCGATGATGATCGCGGCGCGCTGCATCTTCGCGCTGCTCGGCTCGGGGACCGGTCCGGCGACGCAGGCCTACATCGCCGACCGCACGACGCGGACCGAGCGCACTGCGGGTGTCGCGCTGGTCAGCGCGGCGATGGGACTCGGCGAGACCATCGGTCCCGGCGTCGGTGCGGCGCTCGCCGTCGTCGGACTGCTCGCGCCGCTGTACCTCTCGTCGGTGCTCGCGGTGCTGAGCGCGGTGGCGATCGGGTTCTTCCTGCCCGAGGAGAGACACCACGCGCACGCGCACCACGAGCCCGCGAAGCGCATGCGCGTCTTCGACCGGCGCATCCGGCCGTTCCTCGCGATCGCGACCGCGCTGCAGTCGGCGCGCGGCACGACGGTGGTCTGCCTCGCGTTCTACCTGCAGGACGAGCTCGGGCTGTCGGCGGAGCGCACGGTGCAGATCGCCGGGCTCGGCTTCGTCACGCTCGCGGTCGCGGGGCTGCTGTCGCAGCTCGTGATCGTGCAGCGCTTCCGGCCGTCGGCGCGCTCGATGATGCGGGTCGGCGTCGCGCTCATGCTGGTCGCGTTCCTGCTGCTGGTGTTCGGGACGGTGCTGCCGGTCTTTCTCGTCGGGCTGGCGCTGCTCGGCGTCGGCATGGGGCTGGTCCGGCCGGGAGCGTCGGCGGCGGCGTCGCTGTCGGTCGAGGCCAACGAGCAAGGCTCCGCGGCGGGAATCCTCGGCGGCGTGTCGGTCGCGGGGAACGTCTTCGGGCCGATGATCGGGACGTCGCTCTATGGCCTTTCGCACAAGGCGCCGTTCCTGGTGAATGCGGCGATGCAGGCCGTCGTCTTGATCCTCGTCCTCACGAATCGCCGCGTACGGCAGGTCCGGGCTTGACCGCGAGCGCCCGGCGGCGACCTATGGAAGAGTGTCGGATGGAGGGAAGATGACGGCCTCGATGCGTGTCGCTCTCGGATTGCTTCTCGTGCTCGCCCTCGCCGGAGGTGCGTCGGCCGCTGCGGACAACGACCTCTCCGGACTCAGCAACCGCGAGTACGAGGACTACGCGCGGGACCGCTTCGAGTGGCTGACCGGCGAGGCCCGCTCCGGGCACCGCCTCGAGTCGAGGGCGAAGCGCGACTGCAAGCCCGGCGCGGCGACGAATACCGACGACGGCCGCGCCTGCGAAATGGTGAAGGCCGCGACCGAGCAGACCGACCGCATCCTGCAGGAGGGCCGCGACCTGCTCACCGGCCTGCAGCAACGCCTCGGCACCGTGCCCCCGTGGGCGCGGGTCGCGAACGGCCTGCTGGTCACGGCCGCGGGCCGGACGCAGACGTCCGCGCAGGCCGAGCCGGCCGGAGCACCGCCGATCGCGCCCGCATCCGCGCCGCAGCCCCGGTAGGCCGCCCCTCTGGCGGTCGCGGACCGCCTCTCGTAGACATGGACCGGTGCCCGACGGCGACCTGATCCTCGCGACGGACCGGCTCACCCGGTGCTTCGGCGCGAACCGTGCGGTCGACGCGCTCACGATGCGCGTCACGCGCGGCGAGATCTTCGGGTTTCTCGGCCCGAACGGCGCCGGCAAGACGACGACGATCAAGATGCTGTGCGGCCTCCTTCAGCCGACCAGCGGCAGCGCGATCGTCGCCGGCTGCGACATCCGCCGCGAGCGCGAGCGCATCAAGCGCGCGACCGGCTACATGGCGCAGACCTTCTCGCTCTACCCCGACCTCACCGTCGAGGAGAACTTCCGCTTCTTCGCCGGCGTGTACGGCATCACCGGGGCACGCGCCGACGCGCGCATGCAGGAGCTGTTCGGCGACGTCGAGCTGCTCGACCTGAGGGACGTGCCGGCGGGCGCGCTGTCGGGCGGCATGAAGCAGCGCCTCGCGCTCGCGTGCGCGCTGGTGCACGACCCGAAGCTGGTGTTCCTCGACGAGCCGACCGCCGGCGTCGACCCCAGCCAGCGCCAGCGCCTCTGGGACTTCCTCTACGACCTGTGCGAGCGCGGCACGTCGCTGTTCGTGACCACGCACTACCTCGACGAGGCCGAGCGCTGCCACGAGGTCGGCTTCATGCTCGGCGGCACGCTGATCGCGCAGGGCTCACCGCGCGTGCTGCGCGAGCAGCTGCGCGAGCGGCTGGTCGGCGTCGAGGTCAAGCGCACGGTCGAGGCGATGCGCGCGCTGCGCGAGCTGCCCGAGATCGCCGACGTGACCATCCACGGCTACGAGCTGCGCGTCCTCTTCCACGCACCGGTCGACCTCGACGCGCACGGCGCGCGCCTCGCCCAGGCCGCAGCCGGCGCCGGCGCACCGATCGAGCGCATGTACCCGCTCGACCCGACGCTCGAGGATCTGTTCATCGGCTACGCACGCGAGAACGTCAGGCCGGCCTGAGCCGCATGCGCAACATTTACTACCTGGCGCTGAAGGAGTTCCTGCACCTCGTGCGGGACCGGCGCACGCTCGCGTTCCTGATCCTGATGCCGTCGGTGCTGACGGTGATCTTCGGCTACGCGATCGGCAGCCCGCGCGTCACCGGCATCCACACGCGCATCGTCGACCTCGACGGCGGACGCATCGCCGAGGAGTACGAGGAGGCGATGACCGGCTCGATCACCTTCAAGCCGCAGGTGATCTCGAACGCGACCGACAAGGACATCGCCGACGCCGAGGAAGCGTTGCGGCGCGACGACATCAGCGCGTTCGTCGTGATCCCGAAGGACCTGAGCGACACCGTCGAGGACGGCGGCTCGGGAACCGTGCGCGCCGTGGTCGACGCGTCGGACACCTTCACCGCACCGTCGGTGCTGCGCGAGCTCGGCAGCACCACCGTGCAGCAGAACGCGTTTCTCGCGGCCGAGCGCGCGCGCCGCGAAGGCCGCGTCGACAGCGTCGAGGACGGGCTGAAGAAGGTCTCACCGATCGAGCTCGCGACCGAGATGCGCTTCAACCCCGAGCTGAAGAGCCAGAACTTCGTCATGCCGGGCGTGATCGGGCTCATCCTGCAGCTGCTCACGGTCATCGTCATGGCGACGTCGATCGCGCGCGAGCGCGAGCGCGGCACGATGGAGCAGCTGGCGGTCACGCCGCTCGCGCCGGCCGAGATCTTCATCGGCAAGCTGCTGCCGTACTTCTTCCTGGCACTGCTCGACACGATCAACGTCATGCTGCTCGCGTGGCTGCTGTTCGGCGTCGCGCTGCAGGGACACTTCGTGGTCATCGCGGCGCTCGTCGTGGCGTTCATCCTGGGCTCGCTCGGCGTCGGGCAGCTCATCTCGGTCGTGTCGCGCAATCAGAGCCAGGCGGTGCAGCTCGCGGTGTTCTACATCCTGCCGGCGTTCGTGCTGTCGGGCGCGTTCACGCCGATCGAGACGCAGCCCGAGGCGGTGCGTCCGATCGCGTACACGTTCCCGCTGACGTACTTCTGCCACGGCTTCCGCGCGGCGCTGCTCCGTCAAGCAACGCTGTACGACGTGCGCTGGGACCTCGCGGTGATGCTGCTCTTCGTGCTGCTCACGTTCGGACTCTCCGTCGTGCTGCTGCGCGTCCGCCCCGACGCCCGCTGAGCGGACGCGCTCGCTGCCGAGTCGGCGTCGTCTCAGCAGAAGCGGCAGACGTGCCGGAAGCGACGCGTGCGCTCGACGTACGAGGGACGGTGCGTCGCGCCGCCGCGCGTGACCGCCGGCGCGTCCACCACGCGCAGCGGACGCCCCTTGCGAAACGGCAGGCCGGCCGCGGCCCACGCGGCGACGCCGCCCGCAAGGGAGGTCGCGTTGACGAGACCGAGATCCTGCAGCGACACGACCGCCAGGCTCGACGCGGCGCCTTCCTGGCAGACCAGGATCACCTGCTGCGCGTGGCTGGTGATCTCCGGGATGCGATCCGGGCTCGCGGGATCGAGCAGCCACTCGAGCGCGTTGCGCTCGAGCTTCAGCGTCCCCGGGATCTCGCCCTCGCGTCGGCGCTGCTCGTCCGGCCGGATGTCGATCAGCAGAGCGCCGTCGCGCCACGCCTCGCGTGCCTCGCGCGGTCCGACGCGGCGCAGCCGCGCGCGCGCCCCGGTGAGCACCGTCTCGATCGTCGTCGTCTCCATGTCCCCGTTCTCCTTCCTGCCGCCAGGCCAGCGGGGAAGATGGGACGCGTCACGACGCGAGAAACGAAAAAGCCCACCGACCGCGCTGGTGGTGGGCTCTCGAGCGTGCTTCCGCTGCCGTCAGACGATGGCGCGCGGAGGCGGAACCGGCCACCTCGACGACGCGCGACAACAGCGGAGAGCGGGCTTCATCACCGACGACGGTAGGTGCCGGCTCCGGACGTGTCAAGACCATGCGACGAACGTCGAGCCGTCGACGTTCGTCGCGCCGCGAAGGCGCGGCGGCCGCGCGTGCCCGCTCCGCACGCGCGACCGCCCTCCCCGCACCGCGAACGCGTCAGCGCTCGAGGCCGCGGATCTCCAGCGCACCCGGCGGCTCGACCATCATGCCGAAGGCGCCGCCGACGTTGCCGTTGGTGTACTCCTGCAGCACCAGCGTGAGCGCCGGCAGGCCGCGGAAGCCGTCCACGCCGACGCCGATGAAGCCGACGCGGTCGGGATCGAGATCGGTGCGCGCGTGCACGCCGCTGCCGCCGGGCTGCGGATCGGACACGTAGTCGAGCAGCACCCAGCCCGAGGTGAACGAGCCCGTCGAGATGCGCGCGTCGGCGCGCGGGTTCGCGTCGCTGCCGCCGAGCTCCAGGAACGTGAGCTCGCGCGTCAAGCTGCACGACGGGCTCGGCAGGAGCTCGTTCTCCTCGCGGTCGAACACGCGGCAGCCGATGCGCTCGCCGGCGCCGTCGCAACGGAACGGCGGGCTCGCGACCCCGTTCGCCGTGCAGTGCAGCCCCTTCGTCGGCAGCGTCACGACGGCGTAGGTCCGTCCTGCCGTCGCCGGACTGGTGTCGTAGCCCGGCTGCACGCGTGCCTTGGCGAGCGCGAGGTCCACCTGCGCGAGACACGATGCCAGCCCCGTGTACGTGCTCTCGGTGCCCCGGTCCCAGCCGACGCAGCTGCGCACATCGGGCAGACCGCTCGCGACGGGAGAGTAGATGGAGCCGCCGCCCGCGATCACGAAGCGCGCGATCGCGGCCATGCCGTAGGAGAACGACGAGCCCGCGGCCGGCCGCACGAGGAAGACCTGTCCCGCGAGGCTGTTCGGCGGCGTCGCCGCGGAGCCCGTCAAGCGCGTGAACGTGTTGCCCGCGCGCGAGAATCCGCCGGGCTCGACCGGCTCGCACGGCAGCTGCTCCGCCGCGATCACCTCGACGTAGCCGCGCCGGACGTCGTCCGCGGTGAGGCCGGACGGGATCGCGAACGTCCCGACCTGCCCGCCCGCGTTCGGATCGAGCGCGGGACCGGTCACGACCTGCGTCGGCGAGACCGACGTCACGACGGGCATCACCGAGCGCACGACAGGCACCGCGCCGGCATCGCCGCCGCTCAGCTGCACCGCGCCCGCGAAGTCCTCGCCACACGAGAGGGCCACGTCGAACGCGTACACCTCGCGGCTGGTGCGCGACTCGCGGAAGCGCACGCGCGCCAGCACGCCGCCGTTCGCAGCGCCGATCGGATTGACGTTGGTGATGCGGAAGTTGACGTTCTGCGCGTCGGTGCCGCCGATCCCGGCGACCGGACGCACGTCGTAGAGCGCGCCGTAGAGCAGCTGGCCGAGCCCGTTGGGATTGAGCGTCGCGCCGGCGAAGCCGCCGCTGTCGAGGCCGAGGTCGTCGGTGTACGGATCGTCGCCGGGCTCGCCGGGCAGCGCCGTCGGCGTCGGTCCGGGGGTCGGCGCAGCGGTCGGCGTCGGCGTGCCCGCTGCAGCGGTGGCGGTGGATTGCGGCGTCGGCGTGACGCCCGCGCCGGTCGCGGTCGGCGTCGGCGTGACGCCGCCGGTCGGCTGCAGCGTCGGCGTCGCGCCTGCGGTCCCCGTCGGCTTCGGCGTCGGTGTCGCCGTCGCGCCGGGCTGCGGCGTCGGCGTGAGCACCGGTCCGCCGGTCGGCGTCGGCGTCGCCGTGGGCACCGACGCACACTGCACCGCCGCCTCCGTGTGTCCGATCACGACGTCGCCGCTCAGCACGCCGATCCCGACGAGCGAAACGTCGAGCTCGAGATGCAACGCATTGACCACGAGCCCGCGCTGCAGCACCCCGTCGCCGCTCGGGATCTGCTCGTTGACGACGACGCGGATGCCGAGCATGTCGAGCAGCACCTGGTTCGGCGGCGGAGCGTCGTCGATCGCCAGGCCCGCGCCGAGCAGGCCGCCGACCTGCGCGCTCTCGAAGAGCGCGCTGCCGGTCGCGACGAGCGCGCCGCAGGAGCCGCCGACGCTCGCGCTCGAGGTGATCGTCGTCGCACCGATGGTCAGCAGCCTCGTGACCAGCGAGCCGACGATGCGCAGGTCGAGCGCGTTCACGAGGGTGTCCGCGTCGGCCGCGGTCGTGCCGGGGATCGCCGACGACGCGCTCGCCTCGACGAGCCCCGTCGAGAGGATCTGCCCGGTGAGGCCGCTCGACACGAAGAGGTTCGACACGCTGTTCGGGCCGTCGTCGTACGGGCCGGGCGCCGTGCCGCCCGCGGTCGGCGTCGGGTCGAGCGCGATCGGAATGCCGCTGCCGAGCAGCGGCACCAGCGTCGTCGTCACGGACACGCCGTACGCCGAGCTGTCGCCGGCGGTCTGCGCGGCGGCGGTTCCCGCGCAGAGCACGAGCGCGCACGCGGCGACTGCGGCACACGTCCTTCCCGAGCGGTGGGATGCATTCATGGTGCTGATCCTCTCTCCCTCTCGACCCCCGACGGATGTCCTTTCAAAATTGGCTTGTCTCTCGACGACGTGCAGCATCCGCGCGCGCGGAGACCCGATCAACGGGGTTGGGAACGAATTCCCGCAGCTGCTACGCGGACGCCATGCAGATCGATGCGCGCTCCGACTTCCTCCGCATACGACCGCATGGCGGACGCGACGAGCACCTCGACTTCCACTGGTTCTGGCTGCGCCACAACTGCGACTGCTGCCGCCATCCGCAGACCCGGGAGCGCACGTTGTGCTCGTCGAGCGTGGCGCTCGGCCTGCGTCCGTCACGGGTCACGGCGTCCCCCGCGGGCGACGCGGTCGAGATCGAGTGGGACGAGGACGGCGGGCACCGGAGCGTCTACGCGCTGGCCTGGCTCGAGCGGCACGCCTACGCACGCGGGCACGACGCGGTCGCGCCGCCCCCGAGCGACGCGTCCGTCCTCGAACGTCACCTCGGGTCGCTCGCGGACGCCGAACGGCTGCGCGAGATCTGCCTCGAGCCGCTCGCCGCGCGCGGCGCGGTCGTCGTGCGCGGAGCCGGCGACGACACCGAGCGCCTCATCGACGCGCTCGCCGGCGACGGCCTCGAGCTCGTCGGCTCGCACTTCGGACGCATCGAGGATCTGCGCACCGACAACACCACGAACCGGAACAACGACCAGCTCGGCTACACCGACGCGCCGGTCGATCTGCACACCGACCAGGCGTTCATCGCGCACCCGCCGCGCTACCAGATGCTGCACTGCATGCGGCCCGCCGACGACGGCGGCGACAACGCGCTCGCCGACGCCCGCGCCGCCGCGGCGTATCTGCGCGCGACCGACGCCGAGGCGTACGAGCTGCTGACGACGGTTCCGGTGTGCTTCCACCGCGTGCAGCGTGCGTTCGAGAGCATCCACGACGCACCGATCGTCGAGCTGCGCGACGGCGCGTTCTTCCGCGTGCGCTCGAGCTACTTCACGATGGACCCGCACCGTCTGCCGTTCGCGCGCATGGAGGCATACTACCGCGCGTACAACCGCTTCACCGCGCTGGTGAGCGATCCGCGCCACCACTTCCGTGTGCGGCTCGGCGCCGGCGACTTCGTGCTCTACGACAACTTCCGCATGCTGCACGCGCGCACCGGCTTCACCGGCGCGCGCTGGATGCGCGGCGTGTACTTCGACGATCCGGACAACGCCGCATCGCGCGCGGTCGCCGCGACCGCGCGCGCCTGACGCACGATCGACCGCGCGCGCGCCGCGCGATCGCCGTGCGCCGGCTGCGCGATCGACGCACGCTCAGCGCGCCGCGTGCTCGAGCACGAGCGCCACCGACGGCGTCGCGAGCAGCGTCGCACGCAGCGACGGCTCGGCGTCGAGCGCGGCCGCGAGCCGGTGCACGACGGCCGCGCCGGCACTCCAGTGCTCGCGCGCCTGCGCGCGCTTGCGACGCGCGGTCGCGATCTCCGCGGCGGCCGCATGCGCGCGCCACGCCGCGAGCGGCGCGTCGCCGCCCGCGATCTCCGCGAGCGCCGCGTCGATCGCCTTCGCGGCGTCCGCCGGCCTGCCGGACCGCAGCGCGAGCTGCGCGAGCAGCCGGTGCGCGTGGGCACGGAGCGTGTGCTCGCCCGTCTCGGCGGTGAGGTCGAGCACCTGTCGCGCGGCGTCGGCCGCAGCGCCGTCACCGCCGGCCGCGA
This sequence comes from Binatia bacterium, assembly GCA_046327915.1. Classification (GTDB taxonomy): domain Bacteria; phylum Desulfobacterota; class Binatia; order UBA12015; family UBA12015; genus VGTK01. The sequence continues at coordinate 67,328 of JAXLXO010000014.1, forward strand.
GCTCGACCTGGGCGCGCACCATCGCGACCTGCGGCAGCACGATGGGCTCGACCACGAAGCCTTCGGCGGGAAGCCGCTCGTCCACCGCACGCAGCGCGGCGCGCGCCTGCGTCGCCTTGCCGGTGCCGACGTGCGCCGCGGCGAGCAACACGTGCCCGAAGGTCTGCGTGAGCCCGTGACGCCCTTCCCGTCCGGCCGCGATCGCTGCGCTGCACAGCGCCTCGGCGGCGTCGAAGGCGCCCGCCTCCAGCAGCATCCAGGCCGACTGCAGGCGGAACAGCGCCGCCCACAGCGGATGGTCGTTGCGCTCCGCGATCTCGATCTCCTCGGCGAGGCCGCGCTGCATCTCGCCCCACTCGCCGAGGTGCAGCAGCGCCCACGCGTGCGAGAAGCGCGCGATCAGGTGGTCGAAGAGGTCGCCGGTCTCGAGGCTGAGCGCGAGTCCGCGCTCGGCGAGCGCTCGCGCCGCCGCGTAGTCGCCCGCGACGTTCTCGAACAGCGCGCTGCGTCCGTAGTGCGGTACCAGCAGCGCGCGCTCGTCGGACTCGGCGAGCACGCGCACCGCCTCGGTGCAGGCCGCACGGTCTTCCGCGCGATAGCCGCGCGCGCGCAGCCGGTTGTACGCGGCGAGGCTCTGCAGGTGCAGCGCCAGCGACGGGTCCGGCAGCGCGCGGCTCGCCGCACGCGCGCGCGCGAACACCTCGGCGCTCGCCGCGCGGTCGAGCAGGTAGAGCACCGTCGCGCGGTGGATCAGCGCGCGGACCTCGACGTCGACGCGGCCGTTGGCGCGCGCGAGCTCGGCGACGGCGGCCAGCTCCGCCGACGCGCTCTCGGGGTCGCCCATCGCGTGCAGCAGCAGCCCCCGCCGCTCGCGCATCGCGAGCTCGAGCGGCAGCCGCTCGTCCTCCGCGAAGCGTGGCACGAGCTCGAGCGCACGGCCGAGGAAGCCCGCCGCCTCGCGACGCGCCGAGCGCTGCGCCGCGTTGTCCGCCGCCTGCCGCAAATGCTTGACGGCCTGCACGTGGTCGCGGCCGCGGTCGTAGTGCAGCGCGAGCGTCGCCGCGATGCGCGCCGCGGCGGCGCCGTGGCTGCGCTCCTCGCCGATCGCGACCCGCCGGTGCAGCTGCGCACGGCGAGACGGCGCGATGCCGGCGTAGAGCACCTCGGCATGGAGCGCGTGCACGAAGCGCAGGCGGCTCGCGACGCTTCCGTCCGGGCGCTCCTCGGCGCCCGTCGCGCGCACCAGCTCGGCCCGGCGCGCGAGGCCGGCGAGCACGTCCTCGACGTCCATCGGATCCTGCTCGAGCGCCGCCGCGACGGCCACGGACGAGAACTCGACGCCGGCGACGCTCGCCGCGTCGAGCACCGCACGCTCGCCTTCGGGCAGACGCTCGATGCGCTTCTCGACCATCTGGCGCAGGCTCTCCGGGATCTCGAGCATCGCGCCGCCGACCGGACGCCCCGGCACGAAGCGCTCGCCGCTCTGCTCGACGAGCCCGCTCGACAGCAGGTGGTCGCCGATCGTCGTCAGGAACAGCGGATTGCCGTCGCTCCAGCGGAAAGCGAGCGGCGCGAACGCAGCCGCGACCTCGTCGCCGAAGCGCGCCGCGAGCACGGCACGGACGTCGCTCTCCGACAGGAACTCGAGCGACAGCTCGGAGCCGAAGCCGTACAGCTGGAGGTCGAGCTTGAGCGCGCGCAGCGGATGCTGGTGCAGGATCACCTCGGCGGGACGGTACGTCCCGAGGAGCAGCAGCTGCGCCGGCTCGCGGCGGCGCGCGAGCGCGGACACCAGGTCGAGCGTCGCGGGGTCGGACCAGTGCAGGTCCTCGAGCACCAGCACGAGCGGCGTATCGGCGGACAGCGCCGCGATGGTCTCGACCATCTCGCGCAGCATGCGTTGCGGCGTCGCGCCGAGGCTCTGCGCGAGCAGGCGCGCGCGCTGCGCCTCGTCGACCAGCGACGGCATCTGCAGCAGCCAGGTCGGCGCGCGCCGCGCGAGCTCGGCGACCAGCGCCGCCCCGCCCTGCCGGCGGCACAGGCCGTCGATCGCCTCGAGCACCGCGAGGTAGGCCTCGCCGGCGCCGTGCTGCGGCGGACACTGTCCGCGCGCGATCCACACGCGGCTGCGACCGACCTCGTCGAGGAACGCGTCGACGAGGCTCGTCTTGCCGATGCCGGCCTCGCCGGTGACGAACACGACCTGCCGCCGTCCGGCGCGTGCGCCCTCGAGCGCCGCGCGCAGCTCCGCGAGCGGCGCCTCGCGTCCGACCAGCGCGCGTGTCGCCGCGCGCGGCTCGGGATGCGACGTCCCCGGTGCGACCAGCGCGGATCCCGTGGCCGGCGCCGCGTGCGCGGACGTCGCTCCTTCGACCGGCGCCACGAAGCGGTAGCCGCGCCGGTGCGCGGTGGCGATGAAGCGCGGCTCCTGCGGGTCGTCGTCGAGCACGCGGCGGATCTCGCGCACGCAGACCTTCAGCACGGCCTCGCCGACCACCGTGTCGGGCCAGACGCGGGCGAGCAGCTCCTCCTTCGGGACCAGATCGCCGCGTCGCTCGACGAGGCACTGCAGCACCCCGAAGGCCTTTCGGGTGAGCGGGACCATCTCGCCGTCGCGCCAGAGGCTCTGCGAGCTGGGATCGAGTCGGAAGGGTCCGAAGGCGAGCTGCACGGGATCGGGCCTCGCGGGCGCAGGTTTTACCGCAAGATTACCGTTTCCTTATGACCGGATGGGCCCCCTCGGGCTAGCGAACGGGCATGTCGACGCAGCGCGCCTTCGTGATCCAGTTTCTCCAGCGCCCCGGTTCCGACGACGGCTTCACGGGCCGGGCCGAGCACGTGGGCTCCGGCGAGGCCGTCCACTTCAACACCCCCGACGAGCTGATCGTCTTCCTGAGCCGCCTGAACGGACAGGTCGTGCGCCCTGCCGCGAAGCCGCGCGCCGACGCAGCCGCAGCGGGCGCCGGCGCGCCGGACGCCGCCCGGCCGCGGCGACCACGCCGCTCCGCGCCCTCCTGAGCGGATCAGGACGCGGGCGGCGGAGCGAACACGAGCACCGTCTGGTTCGGATTGCGCGTCGCGATCAGCAGCAGGTTCGCGTTGTCGTCGAACCCGGCGATCTCGAAGTTGGTCAGGGTGCCGAGGTCGCCCGGCCGCGCGCTCGACACCGACGTCAAGTACTTGCCGTCGGCGAGGCGCACTGCCGCACGCACCTCCTCGACGATGGTCGTGAGACCGTCGATGCGGCCGAGCTCGGCGATGAAGGCGACGTCGCCGCGCCGGTTGATGCGCTGCGACTCGATGGAGATCAGCGTCTTGTCGGTGCCGGGGAACGTGCCGCCCTCGGTCGCGACGTCCACCGTGGTGAGCCCGCCCTTCAGGCGCAGCGTCCGCGGCGCGTCGGTGTCGTCGGCGGCGCCGACGCGCACGATGTAGAGCGCGCGTCCCTGCTCGTCGAGGCCGACCGCGCGCAGATCGGTGATCACGCCGTCGCCGGCGGCCTCTCCCTCCTTGTCGAGAATGGTGAACGTCCCGTCCTCGAGGATGCCGAGCACGGTCGGACGCGGGCTCGCGTCCTCCGCGAGCGTCGTGCTGAGGAGCAGCTGCTCGGCCGCGTTCGCGGCGGCGACCTGCGGACCGACCAGACGGCCGACGTCGGGCAGCTCGGCGTTGCGCGCGAGCACGACGCCGACGTCGCCCGCCTCCCAGCGCAGCAGCACCGGTCCGTCCTCGGTCGCGGGGGCGGAGAAGAACGCGACACCGACGTCGTTGACGGCCACCTGCGGGCGCGTCGGACTCACCTGCGCGAGATCGAGACCGTCCGCCTCGACCTCGCTGACCGCACCGTCCTCGGCGACGAAGAGATGTCCCTTGCACTCGGTGCGCGTGCTCTCGCCGACCTGCGTGACCTTGCACGGGTCGCCACCGCCGACGAAGCCGACGAGCCCGTTGCCGCCGATCACGACGTCGCCGAGGATGTCGAACGTCGGCGTGGTCACGCCGGGCGCGGCACCGGCGAGCGGCTGCACGACGCCGTCGCTGACGAAGTAGAGGCGGTCCGTGTCGAGCCCGCTGCCGCTCTGGAAGACGGCCGCACCGGTCTCCGCGAGGCGGACGCGCGCCAGCGTCTTCGTGTCGATGCCCGGCACCGCCGCGTCGGGTGCGACCAGGGTCGAGAACTTGCCAGCGGTGTCGCCGAGCAGCAGCGCGCGTGCGCCGCCGGTGCCGCGCGCGGTGACGATCGCGGCCACCGCGCCGGCGTCGTTCAGGGACGCGTCCTCGACGTCGACGACGTCGACGTCGCCCACGGTGTCGTTCTCGGCGAGGATGATGCGCGCCCGCGCGCTGCCGTCCGCGGTCGGCGTCGGCACGGGGGTCGCGGTCGGACGCGGCGTGGCGCTCGCGCCCGGCCCGGGTGTCGGCGTCGGCGTGACGCTTCCGCCGCCTCCTCCGCCACCGCCGCCGCACGCGACCAGCAGCACCGACGCGAGCAGCAGCCATCCCGCCGTGCGTGCGGTGGTCACCGCTGCGCTCCTCGTCGTCGTCGCCGACGTCCGTACCGTCCTCGACATCGCAGGCCTGAATCCGTGGCTCGTCAAGATCATGCTCCTTGGGGGCAGCTTCGGGCGGGCGGGTCGAGGCGGGAAGGCGACCGCCGACACGCATAGCGTTCCGGGCGGGCGCAGGGAAAGCACAAATCCTGCCCGTACGCAGCGCGCGCGCATCGGGTCAGGAAAGGGCCGCCGCGACCTCCCCGACGGTCCGGACGCTCACCCGCGGATCCGCGACCGCGCGCGCCATCACCGCGCCGAGCGCGGCGCTGCGCTGCACGTCGAGCCCCGTGATGTGCGCGTGGCAGACCAGCACGAAGAGCCCGCCCCGCACGGCGGCCTTGTCGAGAGCCGCGAGCCACTGGCGCTCGACGTCCGCCGGCGGCACGGGCTCGTCGCGCAGCCAGAAGAAGCCGTCGACGCCGGGCCAGACGAACGGGATCTGCGGCAGCCCGCCGGGCAGGCGTCCCGGACGCATGCCGTCGCCGAGGCTCGCGTCGTACGCGTAGCCGAGGTCGCGCAGGATCGTCTCGGTGTCCGCGGTCCGCGACCCGCCCGGCGCGCGAAAGCCGACCGGCCGGACGCCGGACGCGTCGGCCAGTGCCTCGGTCGCGCGGCGCGCGAGCGTACGCTCGGTGTCGGGATCGAGCTCGCCCCAGCGCTCGTGCAGCCAGCCATGCATGCCCAGCTCGTGACCGCGGCGGACGATCTCGCGCACCGCGTCCGGGTGGTGCGCGCCGTTCCAGCCCTCGGGGAAGAAGCTCGCGCGCACGCCGTGCGCGTCGAGGAGATCGAGCAGGCGCGGCTGACCTTCCACGAGCGAACGGTCTGTGCCCGGCGCGCGCGGACCGTCGAGCGTCCCGGCGCCGATCTCCGACGCCTCACCGATGTTGTCGAACGTGAAGCAGGCGACGGCGCCGCCGTTCATCAGCGTCCCGCGAAGCTCGGCGGACGGCGCTCGACGTACGCGACCATCGCCTCCTTGAAGTCGTCCGAGCGGAACAGCGTGAGCAGCTGCATCAGCACGTGGTGCGAGTGCGACGAGAAGTCCTCCGTCAAGCCATGACGGAACAGCCGCTTCATCGCCGCGATCGCGAGCGGTGCGTTCGACGCGATCTTCTCGGCCCAGCGCATGCTCTCGGCCTCGAGCTCCGCCGCGGGCACGACCGCGTTCACGACGCCGAGCTCGAGCGCCTTCGCCGCCGGCATGTCGTCGCCGAGGAACGCGATCTCGCACGCGCGCGCCCAGCCGACGAGGCGCGGCAGGTACCACGTGCCGCCGCTCTCCGGGACGATGCCGCGCTTCGCGAAGCCGGGGATCAGCTTCGCCGCGTCGGACATGAGGCGCATGTCGCAGCCGAGTGCGAGGTCGAAGCCGTAGCCCGCGGCGGCACCGTTGATCGCGCAGATCACCGGCGTGTCGATCTCGAACAGGACGGTCGTCGGCAGGTGGCGCGTGCCGAGGTGGCTGACGCCGCCGCTCAGCGCGCCGCTGATGCCCTTCCCTTCCGCAGTGTCCTTCAGGTCGAGGCCGCTGCAGAAGCCGCGTCCGGCGCCGGTCATGACGATCACGCGCACGTCGCGGTCGCGGTCGGCCTCCTCGAGAGCGCGCGTCATCTCCTCGAGCATCGCCGGGCTGATCGCGTTCAGCCGGTCGGGCCGGTTGAGCGTGACGCGGCCGACGTGGCCGGTCTTCTCGTACAGCAGGTCGGGCATCGGTTCGTTCCTCCGAAGGCGATCCAAGCACAGTCCGCGATCGCGGCGAAAACCGCGTGCGCGGCACGGAAGTCGGCACAACGGCTGTCGCCCGACGAGTGCGCTTGCACGATGCACGTCTCTGCGTCCAACGTTTCGGCGATCGCTGCGGCTCCCGGGCTGAAGTGAAGGTCCCCGGGTGCCGATCTTCTCTCACCGAGGGGGGGCTCGTCGTGACCAGGCCTGGATTCATCGGTCGCACGCTCGTGGTGATCGCCGTCATCGCCGCCGGATCGGCACGCGCGGAGGCCGTCATCGCCGACGGTGTCGTCACGCTCGCCGTCGGCTCGCCCGGGCGCGGTCCCGCGGCGAACGTCAGCATGAACGCCTACGGCATGACGACGCACGGGGATCGCGTCTACCTCGCCGACGCGATGGGCAGCGTGGTGCGCGTCATCGACACCACCTCGGGAATCGCGGACGTCGTCGCGGGATTCGGCGGTGGCGGCACCTACGGGGCGTCGGTGGGCGAGGCGCTCGCCTACGGTGACGGCGGACCGGGACCACTCGCAGCGCTCGACTGGCCGACCGACGTCGCCGTCGATGCGAACGGCCGCGTCTGCATCTCGGACATCGACGCCCACCGCATTCGTTGCGTCGATCCCGACGGCACGATCCGCACGATCGCCGGCACCGGTGTCGACGCGTCGACCGGGGACGACGGTCCGGCGACGCTCGCCGACGTCTCGCCCGACGGCATCGCATTCGATTCCGCCGGCAACCTGTACCTCGCCGAGCCGTTCGCGAACCGCGTCCGCAGAATCACTCCGCAGGGCATCATCGAGCCGTTCGCCGGCACCGGCAGCGAGGGCTTCGCGGGTGACGGCGGCCCCGCCCGCGACGCGACCTTCGCCGGTCCGTACGACGTGACCGTCGATCCGGCCGGGCGCGTCTACGTCGCGGACCGGAACAATGTCCGGATCCGGCGCATCGACCTCGACGGCACCGTCACCACCATCGCCGGAGGAGGGACGCGCGGGGAGACCTCCGCGGAGGGGTTCCCGGCGGCCGAGCTCTCCGGAGCGGGCACGCTCGGGCTCGCGCTGCACCCGGACGGCACGCTCTACTTCACCGGCACGCGCGCGGTGTGGCAGATCGACGCGGGCGGCATCCTGCGCCGCATCGCCGGCAACTTCACCCTCGGCGACTCGGGGGACGGCGGTCCCGCGCCCTCGGCGCGCGTCAATCCAACGCGCGGTCTCGCGATCGACGCGTCGGGCCGCGTGTTCATCGGCGACTACGAGACCTCGCGCGTGCGCTGGATCGACACCGCCGGCATCATCCATCCGCTCGGCGGCAACAATCGCGTGTACTACTCGGGCGACGGCGGCCCGGCGACGGCGGCACAGCTCGACTATCCGTGGGACGTCGCGAACGACGGAGCCGGAGGCTTCTACGTCGTCGAGGGCCGTCGCGCGCGCCACGTCCCGTCCGACGGAACGATCACCACCCGCGCGGCCATCCAGGCGCTCTCGACCGACGTCCTGCCGGGTGGCGATCTGGTGTACGCCGACGCGGACGCGCACCAGGTGAAGCGCGTGCTCCCGGACGGAACGATCGTCGCGATCGCGGGACGCGCCGGACAGGGCGGCTTCAGCGGCGACGGCGGCGCGGCGACTTCCGCGACCTTGAACCGGCCATCCGACGTGACGGTCGCGGCGGACGGGTCCGTCTATGTGGCCGACCAGCAGAACAACCGCATCCGGCGCATCGATCCGGGTGGAACGATCACCACCGTCGCGGGCTCCGGCAGCACGGGCACCGGCGTCGACGCCGACGAGGTCCCGGCGACGCAGGCGCGGCTCAGTGCTCCGCAGCACGTCGGCGTCGATGCGGCAGGGAACGTCTACTTCGCCGAGCCGTGGAGCTACCGCGTGCGGCGCGTCGGCCGCGACGGCATCATCCACAGGGCTGCCGGCACGGGGACGGGCGGCTTCTCGGGCGACGGCGGTCCGGCGACCGCGGCGCGGATCGAGCGCGTGCTCGGCCTGCACGTCGAGCCGCGCGGCAACGTGCTGATCGCCGCCGGCAACCGCATCCGCATGATCGATCGGCGCGGAACGATTCGAACCCTGGTCGGCGACGGCACGTGCTGCACCAACTCGGAGCCGCAGCAGGTCGCGGATGCCCGGATCGACCCGTTCGGGCTCATCGTCGATGCCGCCGGCCGGATCGTGTTCGCCGAGTTCGACGGCCGTCGCGTGCGGCGGGCGGAGCTCGACGACTTCTGTCCGCAGCTGCCGGGGCTCGACCCGATCGACAGCGACGGCGACGGCATCGGCGACGACTGCGAGTGCCCCGAGGGGACCGCGTGTGCGGACGACGGCAACCCGTGCACGAGCGACGTCTGCAACGCGCTCGGCGAGTGCATGCATCCCGCCGGCCGCGCGGGAGCGACGTGCCGAGCTCCGGCCGGCGCGTGCGACGTCGCGGAGACCTGCGACGGCGCGTCCACCGCGTGCCCGGGCGACGCGGTCGCGCCGTCAAGTACAATTTGCCGGCCAGGCGCCGGCGCGTGCGACGTCGCCGAGACCTGCGACGGCCTGACCGCGGCGTGTCCCGCGGACGCGTTCGCGACGGCGAGCACGATCTGTCGCGCGGCGAGCGGCGAGTGCGACGTCGCCGATCACTGCAGCGGGGCCGCGGCGACCTGTCCGATCGACGCGAAGGCTGCGCCGGGGACGGCCTGCACGCCCGATCGCGAGACGTGCACCCTCGACGTCTGCGACGGCAGCGGCACCTGCGCGCATCCCGCGGGCAACGCGGGCAGCATCTGCCGGACTGCGGCTGGAGCGTGCGACGTGGCGGAGCAGTGCGACGGCACCGCGTCGGTCTGCCCCGCGGATCGCTTCGGTGCGTCGAGCGTCGTCTGCCGCGCGGCGATCGGCGAGTGCGACGTCGCGGAGCTCTGCACCGGCGCCTCGGCTTCCTGTCCGACCGATCGCCGGACCGCGGCCGGCACGCCGTGCAGCCCGGACGCGATCCTCTGCAGCGCCGACGTGTGCGACGGTGCGAGCGTCGCGTGCACGCATCCTCCGGGCAACGCAGGAGCGGTCTGCCGTCCAGCGACCGATGCCTGCGACGTCGCGGAACGGTGCGATGGAGCCGCCACGTCGTGTCCCGACGACAGCGGGCTGCCCGACACCGACGACGACGGCGATTGCGACGCGCAGGACCCGTGCACGAACGTCGCCGGCGCGCAGGACTTCACCTCTCCACCGCGGTCGAGCGTCGTTCTCAGCGGTCTCGCGCGCGAGGCGGCACGTCCCGACGACCGGCTGAAGGTCGGCGCGTCCTTCGTCCTGCCGCCGGGCGGATCGTTCGGCGACCTTCGACCCGACCTGCGCGGCGCCCGCATCGTCATCGAGACCGCAGCGGGAGAGCGGCCGCTCGACGTGCAGGTGCCGCGAGGCCTCTACGGACTCGCGACGAAGCGCGGCTGGAAGCGCTCCGCCAGAGCGTGGACGTTCGTCGACCGCACCTCGTCGCCCACCGGCGGCGTCACGAAGCTGTCCATCACGGACCGCGCCTCGAGCACGGCCCCCCGCAGCGTCAAGGTCGCCATCTCCGGCAAGGGCGGCACCTACGACGTTCCACCGGCGCAGCTGCCCGTTCAGATCCGGATCGCGCTCGGCGACCAGGACGAGGCGGCTGCGGGGCTCTGCGGCGAGAGCACGTTCGGCACGGGGCAGTGCGGGTTCGTCGCAGGAGGGAACCAGCTGAGCTGCGGCGAGTAGCGGCGTCCCGAGCCGACGCCGCCCCCGGCCGTTTCGACGTCGTCAGGCAGCGAACTGCCAGCGCATCATCGTCCACACGTCGCGCAGGTTGCCGCCCATCTTGCGGACGACCGACGGCTCGAAGCCGGAGTGCATCGCGCAGTCGCGGCAGCGCGGGTCCTTCCGCGACTCCCAGTACGCCCAGTCGTTGTTCTTCATGAACGCGTCCCACGAGTCGTGGTACTTGTCCTCGATCACGTAGCAGGGGCCCTTCCAGCCCTTCGGCGTGAAGTTGGGCGTGCCCCACGGCGTGCACGGGTAGTCGCGTCGTCCGGCGGCGAACTCGAGGAACAGCGGCGTCGAGTTGATCTTGTACTTCTTCGCGAGCTCGATCACGCGCTCGAACTTGCGGTGCGTCTCCTGCTGCACGAGGAAGTGCTCGTCCTCGAGCTTCGCGTAGTGGTAGCCCGGCGACAGCAGCATGCCGTCGATGCCGACGCCGTCGAGGAAGGCGCACATCTCCTCGAGCTCCTCGAGCGAGGTCTCGCGGTAGACCGTCGTGTTCGTGCACACGAAGTAGCCGAGGCGCTTGCCCTCCTTGATCATCTCGATCGCCTTGTCGAACACGCCCGCGCGGTCGGTCACGAAGTCGTGCGTCTTCTTCATGCCGTCGAGGTGGACGTTGATCGCGAGGCGCTTGTGCGGCTTGCCCTTCTTGTAGAAGCGGTCGAGCAGCAGGCCGTTCGTGCACAGGTAGATGTGCCGCTTGCGCGCGATGATCTCGTCGATGAGCTCGACCAGCTCCGGGTAGATCGTCGGCTCGCCGCCGCAGATCGAGACCACCGGTGCGCCGCAGTCGTCGACGGCCTTCAGGCACTGCTCGACGCTCATGCGGTCCTTGAGATCGCCCGAGTAGCGCTCCGGCGAGCAGCCGATGCAGGCCAGATTGCAGGTGTGCAGCGGCTCGAGCATCAGCACGTACGGGTAGCGGTCGTTGCCGCGCACCCAGTTCTTCGCCTGCCACTTCACCATGTCGGTCGCGATGTGGATCGGAAAACGCATCACATGCCTCCTGCACTCGCCTGCGCGAATCGTTGAAGCGGCTCGTCCGCGGCCGCGGGTGCCGAGGTCATGACCTCGACCCGCGAGGACGCGAGCGCCGCGGCGCGATCGCCGCTCAGCACTGCGCCCTCGATCGTCGGCGGCAAGCCGGTCGCCGTCCAGTCGCCGGCGAGGAACAGATTGTCGAGCGGCGTCTCGGCGCCGGGACGGAGCCTCTCGGCCTCCGGCGTGCACGAGATCGTCGCGTGCTTCTCCTTGACGGTCACCGCGCGCAGCACGCGCGCGTCGCGCGCGGCAGGGAACACCGCGCGCAGGTCGGACTCGACGACGGCCGCGACGCGCTCGCCGTCCCAGCTCTCCTCGTCGTGTGCGGCACTGATCACGGCGCTCACCTGGCTGCCGTCGCCTTCGACCGGCGTGCCGCACATGCGGGTGCGGTCGAACGCGAACTGCGTGGTCGTGCCGATCAGGCCGGCAAAGTCCGTGCCGAGGATCGGACGGTCGTACCAGAGGTGCACCGACACGATCGGCGACGAGCCGAGCGCCGGCAGGTGTCGCCACGGCGCGCGCTCTGCAACCGCGCGCGGCAGCAGCGCGTGCGTCGCGTCGGGCGGCGACGTGACGATGCAGGCGTCGACCGCGATGCGGCGGCCGTCGCGCAGACGCACCGCCGCGACGCGCTCGTCGTCCAGCTCCAGCGCGCTCGCCTGTGCGCCGATCTCGACCCGACCGCCGCGGATCGCGATGCGCTCCTGCGCGAGCCCGGTGTAGAGATCGCTCAGCCCGACGCGCGCGAAGACGAACTGCGAGTCGGCGCGCGTGCCGAAGAACGCGAGCGCGATCACCTCGACGAAGGGCGCCGCCGCGGCGCGGTCGGGAATCTCGTTGCAGGTCGACACCGCGACCGGATTCCAGAACGCGCGGCACGCGTTCGGCGACTGTCCGAGCTTCGCAAGCAGGTCCGCGACGGTCGCGCGCGCGAGGAACGGATCGCGCCGACGGCGCATCGCGAGCACCCTGAGCCCCGCGGCCAGCGCCGACGCGCGCTCGAGCGGCGTCAAGTGCCGGTAGCGCAGCAGCGCTCCCGCGACGTGCAGCGGCGCCGGCGCCGGAACTGCCGCGACGGTGGCCGCACCGCGATACGCGCCGCGCATCTCGACGCGCAGGTCGCGCTGGCGCACGACCCGGTCCGCGGCCCCGATGCGGTCGAGGAACGCGAGCGTGTGCGCGTAGCAGCCCATCATCGCGTGCTGGCCGTTGTCGACGACGGCGCCGGTCGCCGCGTCGCGGAACGAGTACGCGCGTCCGCCGAGACGGCGCTTCGCCTCGAGCACGATCACCTCGTGCCCGCGGTCGGCCAGCGAGACTCCGGCGGCGAGCCCCGCGAAGCCGCCGCCGATCACGGCGACGCGCCGGCGCGTACGGTCCACGATCACAGGGCGAGCCCCGCGAGCTGCGCGCGCGCCCAGCCGAATGCGGCGAGGCTCACCTTCTCGTACGCCGGCAGCGCGACGCGGCGACCGAAGACGTCGAAGCGGCGTGCCTCGATGCGGTGCAGCAGGCGCTCGTAGATCGCGCACATCGCCTCGGCGACGGCGAGCGAGCGCCGGTCCTCCGGCGGCAGCGTGCCGTGCGCGCGCAGATAGACCGCGCGCGCACGTCCGCACTCGAAGGCGAGCAGCGCCGCGATCTTCGGCGAGTAGCGCCCCGCGAGCAGCTCCTCCTCCTCGACGCCGAACTGCCGCAGGTCCTCGAGCGGCAGGTAGATGCGTCCGCGCTGCGCGTCCTCTTCGACGTCGCGCAGGATGTTGGTGAGCTGGAACGCGAGCCCGAGGTCGACCGCGTAGCCGCGCGCCGCCGGGTTCGAGTGGCCGAAGATCTCGATGCACAGCAGCCCGACCGCGGACGCGACCAGGTAGCAGTACTCCTCGAGCTGCTCGAAGGTCAGGAAGCGGCGTGCCGTCAGGTCCATCTCGACGCCGCGCAGGATGTCCTCGAAGTGCCGGCGCTCGAGACCGAAGCGCGCCACCGCGTCGACCAGCGCGACGCCGACCTTGCGCGTCGGCGTTCCCGCGTAGACGTTCGCCAGCTCGCCGCGCCACAGGTCGAGCAGCGCCTGCGGGTCGGGCGCGCGCGCGTCGTCCGCGACGTCGTCGACGAAGCGGCAGAAGGCGTACACCGCGAACAGCGCGTCGCGCTGCACGGGACCGAGCAGCTTGAAGGCGCTGAAGAAATTGCTCGAGCTCCGCTGCGTCACGTCGCGGCAGAAGTCGTACGCGGCCTGGAGGCGCGGTCCGTCGAGATGGTGCAGCGCGCTCGCCGGCTGCTGCGCACGCGCCGCGTGTGCGCGACGCGCACGCTCGCCGGCCGCGCGCGCTCCCGCCGCGCCACGGCCGAGGAGCCCGCGCAGCAGCACGCCGGCCTTGTCCGCCTTCGACAGCACCGGACGCCGCACCGACGTCGCGAAGCCGTCGGCCTCGATGCGGTCGAGGATCGCGAGCCCGCCGCCGGCGAACATGCGCACCTCGCGCGCGAGCCGCGGCTGCACGGTGTCGGCGAGTGCCAGGCCCTCGACGAGGTGCGCACGCGCGCGCTCGACCTCGAACGCGAGCAGCGCGCGTACCTGCGCGTCGTCGCGGCCGCGCAGCAGGTCGTCCTCCGACACGCCGAAGCGATCGAGGTCCTCGCGCGGCACGTAGACGCGGCCTTTCTGCGCGTCGACCGACACGTCCTGCCAGAAGTTCGCCAGCTGCAGCCCGGCGCAGATGCGGTCCGAGAGTGCTTGACGCGCCTCGTCGCCGTGGCCGAAGAGGTAGAGGATCAGGTGCCCGACGGGATCCGCCGAGTCGCGGCAGTAGCCGCGCAGGTCCTCGAAGGTCGCGAACGGGCGGAAGTCGACGTCGCCGCGGAACGCGCGCAGCAGGCGCCGGAACGGCGTGATCGGGATCGCGAAGCGTGCCGCGGTGTCGGCGAGCGCCACGAACACCGGCTCGGTGGGACGCCCGCGGTACGCCTCCTCGAGCGCCCACTCCCACGCATCGAGACGCGCGAGGCGCTCCTCGCGCGTGAGGTCGCCCTCGTCCGCCATGTCGTCGGCCGCGCGCGCGAACGCGTAGATCGCGGCGACGTGGCGGCGCAGCGCGCGCGGCAGCAGGAACGATCCGACGGTGAAGTTCTCGTAGTGCGCGCGCGCGACGCGCACGCACTCGCGGTACGCCGCCGCGACCTCCGCAGGACGGAGCGTCAGCGGACGCGGCAGCAGCGCCGCACCACCCGCGGCGACGGCGGGGGCCGCCACCGTCAGGCTCCCGCGCCGATCGCGCGCTGCGCGCGCGCGTAGTGGCGCTTGTCGTCGCGCACGCCGGCGAAGAAGAACGATCCGGCACCGTCCGTCGTCGGCGGCTCGCCGACCGCGGTCTTCGCACAGCGCTCGTACTCCTCGACGGACAGCGAGCGGCGCGCGTCGAGAAGCTCCGCCGCGGCGATCTTCTGCGCGGCTTCGGTCGAACGCTCGGCGAAGCGTCCGGTGAAGAACTCGGCGCAGCAGCCCGAGCCGTACGAGAACATGCCGATCTCGCGTCCGGGCAGCGCCGCCGCGCGCTGCGACGCGAGCCACGCGAGGCAGAGGTAGAGCGACGCCGTGTACGAGTTGCCGGTGCGGCGCGCCATCAGCAGGCTGGGATCGACCAGCTCGGCGTAGGTCTTCTCGGCGAGACGCGCGCGCTCCTCGGGATCGGCGATGCGTACCGCCGAGTCGACCTCGGCGAGGCGCATGTGCGCCTTGTACGCCATCTTCGGGAACGGCGTGTGGTACAGCAGCGCGTCGAAGCGCTCGAGCAGCGGCTGGCCGCCGCGTCCGTTCAGCGCCGAGCGGTAGTCGGAGAGCGCGCCGGACAGCGCCTCGAGGTAGCAGTCGAGCGAGAACTTGCCGTCGACCAGCGCCTCGCGGCGGTCGAGCGGACGCCAGAAGTCGTACACGTTGCCCGCGAACACGCCGCTCTCCGGCGCGAGCTCGAGCAGCTTCGGCTCGGCGGAGAGAAGAACAGCGGCAGCACCCGCGCCCTGCGTGAACTCGGCGCTCGAGTGCAGGTCGTAGCGCGCGATGTCGCTCGCGATGACCAGCGCCTTGCGTCCGCGCGACGCCGGCGACAGCAGCCAGTCGCGCGCGATCATGACCCCGGCGGTGCCGCCGTAGCACGCGTGCTTGAGCTCGAAGGTGCGGCAGTTGGCCGGCAGACCGAGCAGCTCGTGCACGAAGATGCTGGCCGGCTTCGCGTGGTCGACCGCGGTCTCGGTCGCGACCAGCAGCAACCCGATCTCCTCGGGACGCGCCCAGCCCTGCGCGAACAGCCGCTCCGCCGCGTTCGCCGCGAGCGTGACGGTATCCTCCCACGGCGGCGCCACGGCCATCTCGTGCGCGCCGAGGCCGATCGAGATCTTCTCCGGCGGGACCCCGCGCGCCTTCGCGAGCTTCTCGAGCTCGAGGACGTAGCGCGGCACGTAGACCGCGAGCTGATCGATTCCGACGGCGGGTGAATTCTGCGTTGTCACGACGATCTCCTTCCCCCCACGATTCCCTTCACGATGGCACGGCACTCCTGCCGCGCCACCGGCGCGCGCTCGTGCGCCGTGGCTCGTGTCGCCTACGCCGACGCGGCGGCGGCACGCTCGACGAGCGGCGGACGCGCGACGGCGACGCGCTCGGTCTCGAACGACAGCGGCACGGTGACGGCGGCTTCGAGCGCCGCCCGCGCCTGCCCCAGGGCCATCAGGGGGAAGTACTCGCGGTACATCGTGTAGCGGAGGTAGAAGTGGCCCGGGAACCCGGTTCCGGTGAACGGCTCTTCCGCCCAGGTGCCGTCGCTCTGCGTCTCGATCAGGTAACGCACGCCGCGCTCGACCGCGGGGCTGACCGTGCGCTGCGCCGCCAGCAGACCCATGATCGCCCACGCCGTCTGCGACGGCGTCGACGGACCGCGGCCGGCGAGCGACGGGTCGTCGTACGAGCCGAGCGTCTCGCCCCAGCCGCCGTCGGCGTTCTGGTGCTCCTCGAGCCAGCGAACTGCGCGCTTGACGTACGGCGCGTCCATGTCCTCGCCGATCGCCTGCAGGCCGAGCAGCGCGGACCACGTGCCGTAGATGAAGTTCGATCCCCAGCGTCCCCACCACGCGCCGTTCGCGTGCTGCGTGCGCAGCAGGAAGTCGCGCGCGCGGCGGGCGCGCGAGAAGTCGAGGTCGAAGCCCGCGTTGCCCATCAGCTCGAGGACGCGCCCGGTGAGGTCCTCGGTCGGCGGGTCGATCATCGCCTTCATGTCCGCGAACGGGATCTGGTTGAGGAATTCGGCGTCGTTGTCGGTGTCGAACGCGGCGTAGCCGCCGTTCCTGCACTGCATGCCGAGCGTCCAGTGCATCCCGCGCGCGATCGAGCGCTCGAGGCGGGTGGAGTCCGCGAGCCGCAGGCGGCGCAGCACCATCAGGATCACCGCCGAGTCGTCGACGTCGGGATACCAGTCGTTCGCGAACTCGAAGGCCCAGCCGCCGGGATCGAGGTCCGGGTTGTAGACGCTCCAGTCGCCGGGGACGAAGATCTGGTTGTCGATCAGCCACTCGGCGGCGCGCGCGAGCGAGGGATCGTCGGGGGACGCTCCGGCGTCGAGCAGCGCGCGCATGGTGAGCGCCGTGTCCCACGTCGGCGACACGCATGGCTGGTAGAGCAGATGTCCCTCGTGCTCGATCAGGAAGTCGTCGATCGCCTGCAGGCCGTTCTTCACCGCGGGATGGTCGTCGGAGTAGCCGAGCACGCGCAGCGCCATCACGCAGTTCAGCATCGGCGGCTGGATGCCGCCCCAGCCGCCGTTGCGGTCCTGGCGATCGAGGATCCACTTCTCGGCGCGCGCCGCAGCGCGCTTGCGGAGCGGCTTCCACCTGCTGCGTCCGACCAGCTTGAGCACGCGGTCGAGTTGCAAGAAGAAATTTCCCCACGAGAGCACGCGGTCCTCGGCGGGGAACGCGAGGTCGTTGCGCGTCGGCGGACGGAGCCACAGCTCCTCGACGCCGCAGCCGGGCTCGAGATCGATCCGCGGCTTCTTCGCGAACAGCAGCAGCATCGGCACGACCGTCTCGCGCGCCCAGCTCGACATCGCGTAGATGTTGAGCGGGAACCACGGCGGCAGCAGCATCAGCTCGACCGGCATCGCCGGCAGGCCTTGCCACGGGAACTGTCCGAAGTACGCGAGGTAGGCGCGCGTGAAGACCTGCGCGCGGGCGAGGCCGCCGTGCGCGTGGATGAACTCGCGCGCACGGACCAGCGCCGGCTCGTCCGGAGAGTGTCCCGTGAGCTTCAGCGCGAAGTACGCCTCGATCGTCGTGCTGAGGTGTCCGGGACCGCCGTGGTAGAGCGGCCAGCTGCCGTCGTCGCCCTGCTTCGCGAGGATGTGCTCGACGAGGCGCCGCTCGGTCTCGACCGGGCGCCGTCCCATGAAGCGGTTGAACACGACGTACTGCGCGTCCATCCCGACGTTGGCCTCGAGCGGCGCGTGCCAGTACCCGCCCGGGAACTGCTTCGCGAGGATCGCGTCGCGGGCGCCGTCGATGGCGCCGCCGAGCAGATCGCCGAGGTCCGCCTCCAGGTGCCGCTGGGCCTCGTTGGTCCCCATTCCGCTCCCCCTGATTCCCCCGTGGCTCGGGCCGCCTGACCGCGCGGCCTAAACCAATCGGTCAGGGGTATCGTGGATGCGATGTGCAGTGTCAAGCGGGGGTACCGCCGAGGTGACTGATAATGTCGCGATTTCAGGCAGTTACCCTGCCATCACGACCGAACCGACGGCTCCTCCAGGTCGGCTCTCGGGCGCCGCGCGAGGGCCGTTTCGACGGCCGCAGCGGCCGCGCAACGTGGGGGCGCGGCCGTCGTCCTTGCCGTTGCGCGGCGGCGCGACACGGGCGAGAACGACGGGATGAGCGAGGGACGCTTCGCGGGCCGCGTGGTGCTGATCACCGGCGCCGGCACCGGCATCGGGCGCGTGCTGGCGGCGTCCTACGCGCGCGAGGGGGCGAGCATCGTCCTCGCCGGGCGCCGCGAGGGTCCGCTGGAGGAGACCGCGGCGCTGGTGCACGAGACCGGCTCGCCGTGCATCGTGCAGGCGGCCGACGTCGCGGTCGAGCGCGACTGCATCGCGCTCGTCGAGCGCACCGTCGCGCGCTTCGGCCGCGTCGACGTCCTGCTGAACAACGCGGGGCTGCCGGGCACCGACACGGCGGTGTCGGAGATGACGCTCGAGAACTGGAACCACACCATCGGCGTGAACGTCACCGGGCCGATGCTGCTGGCGCGCGAGGCGCTGCGTCAATCCATGATCCGCGCGCGCTCGGGGAACATCCAGTTCTTCTCGTCGGCAGCGGCGAAGCGGGTGCGCGCGCGCAAGGCGCACTACGCGGTCGCGAAGATGGGACTCATCCCGCTCGCGCAGACGCTGGCGCTCGAGGTCGGCCCGCTCGGCATCCGCGTCAACACGCTGGTGATCGGCCTCGTCGACGGCGATCTCGTCGACGCGTGGATCCACCGCACCGCGGGCGAGTCGGGACGCGCCCCGGAAGAGATCCGTGCGGCGATGGTCGCGGACATTCCGCTGCGGCGCGCGATCGACCCGCAGGAGGTCGCGAACCTGTCGCTCTTCCTCGCCTCCGACGAGGCGTCGGCGATCACCGGCCAGAACGTCAACGTCACGGCCGGCGCGGAGATGCGCTGAGATGGCAGCCGATCCCGCGACCGAAGACCGGCTCGCGGCGCTCGAGCGCCGCGTCGCGGTGCTCGAGGACGAGCTCGCGATCCACCGCCTGATCGTGTCGTACGGCTTCGCCGTCGACACCGGTGATGCCGCCGCGACCGGTGCGCTGTTCACCGAGGACGGACTCTACGACGTCGACACCACGCTGGTGATGCACGGGCGCAGCGGCGTCGAGGACATGGTGCGCGGTCCGCGCCACCAGTCGCTGCTGCCGAACTGCGCGCACACGATCGGCCCCGCGGTCGTGCGCGTCGACGGCGACCGTGCGGTCGCGACGGCCTACTCGCGCATCTACAAGCGCGACGGCGACGCGTTCGGACTCTGGCGCCTCAGCTTCAACCGCTTCGAGCTCGAGCGCCGCGACGGCCGCTGGCAGATCGCGCGCCGCACGACGAGAATGCTCGGCCACGACGAGGCGCACGCGCTGTTCGCGCGCGCGCTGCACGACGACGAATGAACGAGGGACGCATGCTCCGACCCGACGAGTGGATCAACGACGCCGACAACCACTTCTACGAGCCCGACGACTGCTTCACGCGCCACATCGAGGCGCCGCTCAAGAAGCGGACGGCGTGGATCGACCGCACGAGCGCCGGTCCGTCGCGCATGTACGTGGGCGACGAGCGCTGCCACTTCTTCTCGGTCGGCGCCGGCGACTCGATCGGCGGACCGGGCATCATGAAGGCCTTCCTGCGCGGCGAGACCGAGGACGGCGGCAGCCCGAGCCTGAGCCCGATCGACGGCCTGTCCGTTCCCGAGTTCACGCAGCGCAACGCGCGCCTCGCGAAGCTCGACGAGCAGTACGTCGAGCGCTGCCTGATGCTGCCGACGATGGGCGTCGGCATCGAGCCGCAGCTGCGCGAGCAGCCCGACGTGCTGTACCCGAGCCTGCGCGCCTACAACCGCTGGGTCGAGGAGGACTGGGGCTACGGCACCGACGGCCGCATCTACGGCGCGGCGCTGCTGTCGCTGTGCGACCTCGACGAGGCGCTGCGCGAGCTCGACCGTCTGCTGAAGCTCGGCGCGCGCTTCGTCATTCTCACCGCGGGTCCGTTCAACGGACGCTCGCCGGGCGAGCCGCACTTCGATCCGTTCTGGGCGCGCTGCGAGGAGGCGTCGGTCAACGTCGTCTACCACATCGGACGCACGCCGTTCTCGGAGATGTACAACACGCCGTGGGGGCTCCGTCCGCACCCGCCGTCGCACCGCCACTCGCTGATGGAGTACGTGCTGTCGTTCACCGACCGGCCGATCACCGACACGCTCACCGCGCTCATCGCCGACAACGTCTTCGGGCGCTTCCCGAAGCTCAAGATCCTGAGCATCGAGTACGGCTCGCGCTGGGTCGAGCCGCTGCTGTGGAAGCTCGACCACATCACGCGCCTCTACAGCAAGGACATGTGGCGCTTCGGCACGCCGCCGATGAAGCCCAGCGACACCTTCCGCAACAACGTCTGGGTGTCGCCCTTCTTCGAGGACGACGTCGCCGCCCTCGCGCGCACCATCGGCGCGGGCCACGTCCTCAACGGCTCCGACTACCCGCACCCCGAGGGCCTGCTCTGGCCGCGCGAGTTCGCCGACGAGCTCGAAGGCATGAGCGACGACGACGTCCACCGCATCATGAAGGGCAACTTCGAGGAGCTGCTGGCGTAAGGACCGCGCGCAGACTCCGCGCGCGCAGCGCGCGGCCGAGCGTCAGCGAGCGCGGGGAGTGGGACCCTGTCAAGCTTCGCTTGACAGGGCGAGGGGGCGCGTGCCCCCTCGTTGAAATCACCCGCGGAGAGTGGGGCCCCGCGCGGCTTCGCCGCGTGGGGCGAGAGGTCGCGTGACCTCTCGCTGCGGCTCTCAGCCGCAGGTATCAAAGACGACCTCGACGCGACGGTTCTTCTGCCGTCCTTCGGGGTCGTCCGATCCGTCGGGCTTCGTGTTCGGCGCGACCGGCTTCCTCTCGCCGCAGCCCACGACCTTCGTGCTCTCCGACACGGCCTTGCGCGCCACGAGCCACTGCTTGACGGTGGCCGCGCGCTTCTCGCTCAGCGTGTCGTTGTAGGCGTCGCTGCCCTTGGCGTCGGTGTGGCCCTCGATCGACACCGGGTGCTTGCCGGCCTTCTCGAGCTCGGGCAGCACAACGACCAGCGTCTCCTCGGCCTCCGGCGTGAGCGTCCACTGGTCGAAGGCGAACAGCGCGTCCGCGCCGACCGAGAGGCGGCGCTCGCACTTCGTCCCTGCGACGACCTTCACGGCCTGGATGCCGCGCGGCACCTGGATCTCGCCGGACTTCTGGATCTCCCCCTTCGGCGCCTGGATCTCGCCCGGCTTCTGGATCTCGCCGACGTGCGGGTTCCAGTTGCGGATGCGGTCCATCTGCTCCTGGGTCTGGGCGCGCACGGGCGCGGCGAGTGCGAGCCAGCCGGCGGCGGCGAGCGCCGCGAGTCGTCGTGCCGTCATGTCCCTCGTCCTCCCGCCAGACGTCGGCCCATGCGACGCAGGACATGAGGGCGCATGGCGGATGCGCGGTGCCACCACCCACTCAGGTTCGGCAGCGGTTCGACCGATACCCGGGATGCGGCGGAACCTGCAGCAATGATGGAGTCGGTCCTGACGTGGCGCCTCGACGCCCTCTCGTTCCTGGTCCTCGGCCTGGGGGCCATGGCGCTGCTGCATCGCTGGCTGCGGCGCCGGCACGACGCGACGCTGGCGCGCCCCGCATGGCTCCTGGTCGCGCTGGTCATCCTCGCCGGCGTCGTCTTCGCGGAGCGTGAGGGCGAGCGCGAGCGGGCGCGCATCCTCTCCATGCTGAGCGGCTTCGCCCCGACCTACGCCCACGAGCTCGAGCAGTTCGGCCACGCGAAGCTCGGACCCGAGACGCAGCCCGACGACCCGTCGTACCTGCGCATGATCGAGGCGCAGAAGAGCTGGCTGGCCGTCAATCCCAACGTCGCGGACATCTACACGTTCCGCCGCCTGCCCGACGGCCGGATCGTGTTCGTGGTCGACTCGGAGACCGACTACGACGGCGACGGCGACTACGACACGGCGCGCGAGCACCGCACCGACCTCTACGAGGTCTACGACGGGCCGGTCGGGAAGATGAACGAGGTCCTCGACGGCAAGACGCTGGTCGAGGACGAGCCCGAGACCGACCGCTGGGGAACGTGGGTCGCCGCGTACGCGCCGCTGTACGACGCGGACGGCCACGTCGAGGGCGCGGTCGGAGTCGACTACCCCGCCGACACGTGGGTCGGTGCGATCGTCCGCCGCCGGGCCGGCGCGCTGCTGTTTGCCGCGCTGGCCATCGCGCTCGTCGGCGGCAGCGCGAGCGTCGTCGCGATGAGCCGGTCCGAGATCACGCGCCGCCGCCTGACCGAGGAGGAGCTGCGGCGCTACGTCAAGCAGCTCGAGGAAGCACGCGACCGCAGCGAGCTGCAGACCACGCTGCTCGGACACCAGGCCGCGGAGCTCTCGCACGCACGCGACCAGGCCGACGCGGCCTCGCGCGCGAAGAGCGAGTTCCTCGCGATGATGAGCCACGAGATCCGCACGCCGATGAACGGCGTGATCGGCATGACCGACATCCTGCTCGACACCGAGCTGAGCAACGAGCAGCGGGATCTCGCGCACACCATCCGCACGTCGGGCGAGGCGCTGCTGGCGCTGCTGAACGACATCCTCGACCTGTCGAAGATCGAGGCCGGCAAGGTCCGCATCGAGAGCTCGAGCTTCGAGCTGCGCACCGCGGTCGAGGAGATCGTCGAGCTGCTGGCCGAGGCGCCGCACGCGAAGGGCGTCGAGCTGATCGTCGACGTCGACCGCGACGTGCCGTTCCAGGTGCACGGCGACGTCGGACGCTTCCGGCAGATCCTGCTGAATCTGGTGAGCAACGCGGCGAAGTTCACCGCCGAGGGCTCGATCGTGGTGCACGTCGGCGTCGGCGAGCGCGACGGCGACGAGCTGCTGCTGTGCGGAGAAGTCCGCGACACGGGCTGCGGCATCTCGGCGGAGGACGCGCAGAAGCTCTTCATGCCCTTCTCGCAGGTCGGCAACTCGAGCCGGAAGCACGGCGGCAGCGGCCTCGGCCTCGCCATCTCGAAGCGCCTCACCGAGCTGATGGGCGGACAGATCGGCCACCGCGACACGGAAGGCGGCGGCAGCACGTTCTGGTTCACGCTGCGCGCCCGCGCCGACGAGGCGGCGGCACCCGACGTCGACCTGCGCGGCGTGAAGGCGCTGATCGCGATCGAAGGAGCGGACCTGCGCCGGGTGCTCGCGAAGCGCGTCGCCGAATGGGGCGCCGAGGTCGACGAGAGCCCGGATCCGGCATCCGCTGCGGCCTGGCTCGCGCGCGCCGGCCGCGGCGAGCGCGTGGTCCTGCTCGCGGTCGGAACGCCGCTCGACGGCACGCTCGAGGTCGCACGCTCGATGCGCCGCGGTGATCCGTCGTCGAACCTCGGCATCGTGCTGCTGCCGCGGCTCCGGCAGCGGCTTCCGGTGGACACGCTGCGCAAGCTCGGCGCGCGTCAGGCGAGCCGCCCGGTGCGGCAGTCGACGCTCCGTCTCGCGATCGAGGAGTCCATGCAGCGCAGCGCGAGCACGCCGTCGCTGCCGCTCGACGAGCCGCAGACGGCGACCGAGGCGCGGCCGCTCGAGGGGTTGCGCGTGCTCGTCGCCGAGGACAACGCCGTCAATACCAAGCTCGCCGTGATGCTGCTCGGCCGGCTCGGCTGCAAGGTCCAGACCGCCGCCAACGGCGTCGAGGCGCTCGCCGCACTGACGCGCGGGCCGGTGGACCTCGTCCTGATGGACTGCGAGATGCCCGAGATGGACGGCTTCGCGACCACGCGCGAGATCCGCCGCCGCGAGGGCGGCCGCGTGCACACGCCGATCATCGCGATGACCGCGAACGCCATGGACAGCGACCGCCAGCGCTGCCTCGACGCCGGCATGGACGACTACCTGTCGAAGCCGGTCCGCGCGCCGCTGCTGCGCGCCGCGCTCGAGCGCTGGCGCCCGGCCCGATCCGCCGAGGAGTCCGTCGCCGGAGTCGATCCGGCCCCCGCCCGCGCCGCGGGCTGACCGCCTCCGGGCGCCGTCCGCCCGCGTTGCCGGCGGGACGGGCGGACACTAAGTCCTGCATCCGGGCAGCGCCGCCGCGCCTGCCGGACGGGAGACGCGGGATGGCGAACGTTCTGATCACGGGCTGCAGCAGCGGCTTCGGCTTCGAGGCCGCGCTGGTGTTCGCCCGCCACGGCGACCGCGTGTTCGCCACCATGCGCGATCCCGCGGCCGGCGCGGAGCTCCTGCGCACCGCGCGCGACGAAGGCCTGCAGGTCGAGGTCCTGCGGCTGGACGTGGGCGACCTGCCGTCGATCACGGCGGCGGTGGCGGCGGCCACCGCGACGGCTCCGCTCGACGTGCTGGTGAACAACGCCGGCATCGAGCTGCGCTCGCCGATCGAGGACGCGTCCGAGGAGGACGTCCGGCGCCAGTTCGACACCAACGTCTTCGGCCCGCTGCGCACGATCCGCGCGGTGCTGCCGGGGATGCGCGCGCGCCGCGGCGGGACGATCGTGAACGTCTCGTCGATCGCGGGCATCGTCGCGCGGCCGTACGGCGGGCTCTACGCCGCGAGCAAGCACGCGCTCGAGGCGATCTGCGAGGCGCTGCACTTCGAGGTGCAGCCGTTCGGCGTGCGGGTCGTCCTGATCGAGCCCGGACAGTACGGCACGCGGCTGCTCGACAACGCCATCGTCGGCAGCGGCTTCACCCCGGCGTCGCCGTACTGGGAGCGCGCCGAGCGCTTCGACGAGGCGATCAAGAAGCTGCGCCCGGGCGGCGTCGCGGGCAGCGCGCGAGAGGTCGCCGAGCTCATCCACCGCGCGGTGCACGACCCGCAGCGCAAGCTGCGCTATCTCGCCGGCGGCGACGCCGACACCATCGCCGCGACCTACCGCTCGCTGGCGTTCGAGGACTACGAGCGTACGATGCGCCAGGCGCTCGACTGGTTCGACTGAGGACGGAAGAGAACGATGCTCGGAATTCTGGTTGGTCTGATCGGCGGCACGCTCAGCGGCCTCACCGGACTCGGTGGCGGCTTCATCATGGTGCCGCTGCTGGTCTTCTTCTTCGGCATGACGCAGCACGCGGCGCAGGGAACCTCGCTCGCGGTCCTGCTGCCGCCGCTCGGCCTGATGGCGTTCCTGCAGTACTACAAGAACGGCCACGTCGACGTGCACGTCGCACTGCTGGTCGCGCTCGGCTTCTTCTTCGGCGGCTGGGTCGGCGGCTGGACCGCGCAGCTGATCTCCGGACCCGCGCTGCGCAAGGGGTTCGCGGTCGTCATGGCCCTGATCGCGATCGACATGTTCTTCCGGAAGTAGGCCTCGAGGATCACCGTGGACACCACTGCCGCTCTCTCGCCCGCCCCCGCGCCGATCGCCGGCGCCGACGCGCTCGTCGTCGGCTGCGGCATCACCGGACTCGCCGCGGCCCTCGAGCTCTCGCAGCGCGGCATCCGCGTCACGCTGCTCGAGCGCGACGCCGAGCCCGCGACCGACACCGCCAGCGACGCGTTCGACCACTGGAAGCGCAAGGGCGCGGTGCAGGTGCGGCACAGCCACGTCTTCCTCGGCCGGCTGCGCAACCTGCTGCGCGACGACCATCCCGAGCTGCTGCGAGCGCTGGTCGACGCCGGCGCGCGCGAGCTGCGCATGCTCGACACCCCGCCGGAGACGCTGCGCGGCCTCGCCCCCGAGCCCGGCGACGACGACCTGGTGATCCTCGGCTGCCGCCGCACCACGCTCGAATGGGTGATCCGGCGCTACGTGCTGGCGCGCCCGGGCGTGACGCTGCTCGCGGGTGCGAACGTGGTCGGCCTCGAGACCGAGCCGGGCGATCCGCCGCGCGTCACGGGCCTGCGCATCGCGCAGGACGGCGTCGAGCGCGTGCTGCCCGCGGACTTCGTGGTCGACGCGAGCGGCCGTCAATCGCAGGCGCCGAAGTGGCTCGCGGACGCCGGCGCGCGCGCGCCCGAGGAGAAGACCGAGCCGTCCGGCATCGTCTACTACACGCGCTTCTACCGGCTGCGGCCCGGCGCCGAGGAGCCGAAGCCCGACGGCCATCCCGGCGCCGCCGACTACAACTGGATCAAGTACGCGATCTTCCCGGCCGACGACCGCACGTTCTCGATCACGCTCGCCGCGTCGCTGTCGTTCCCCGAGATGAAGATCCTGGCGCGCGCCGACGCGTTCGAGATCATCGCGCGCTCGCTGCCGGCCGTCGCGCGCTGGGTCGAGCGCGCCGAGCCGATCGGCGATCCGGCACACCCGGTGCAGGCGATGGGCGGGCTCGTGAACCGCCAGCGACGCTACGTCGACGAGCACGGACCGCTGGCGCTCGGCCTGTTCGTGCTGGGTGACGCCGCCTACTGCACCAACCCGCTCTACGGACGCGGCTGCTCGCAGGGCTTCGTGCACGCGAAGCTGCTCGCCGACGCGCTCGCACGGCACGGACGCGACTTCCGCGCCGTCGCGCTCGACGTCGATGCCGGCGCGAAGCGCGACATCGAGCCCTTCTACCGCGCGTCGCTCGCTGCCGATCGCGAAGCGCAGCGCAAGGCCGAGGGCAGCACGCCGCGCGGGCTCCGGGCGAAGCTCGTGACGCGCTTCTTCGAGGACGGCGTCGGCGTGGCGGTGCGCTGCGACCCCGTCGTGTACCGCGCATTCGTCCGCATGATGAACATGCTCGAGACGCCGGAGCGGGCGTTCAGCGAGCCGCGCGTCCTCGTGCGCGCCCTGTGGGTGCTGCTGCGCGGCAAGAAGCGCAACGCGATCTACGCGCTGCCGCCCGGCCCCGACCGCGACGCGGTGATGGCCGCCTGCGCGGCGCTGCCGGCGCGCTGACGCGCACGCGACGATGCGCATCCGGAACGTCGTCATCGGCGCCGCCGTCCTCGCCGTCGCGTTCGGCGCGACGACGCTGATCGCGCTCGAAGGCAGGGACGTCGCCGTGCTGCACACGCGCGACGACGCGGGCGGCGCGCGGCGCACGCGCGTCTGGGTCGCGGAGAGCGACGGCGCGCTGTGGGTCGAGGCCGCGACGCCGGAGCGCGGCTTCTACCGCGACCTGCTGCTGCGCCCCGAGCTCGACGTCGAGCACGGCGGACGTGCACAGCGCATGATCGCGCGTCCCGAGCCCGGCGACGCCGGCCACGAGCGGATCCGCACCATGCTGCGCGACAAGTACGGCTGGGCCGACTGCTGGGTGGCGATGCTGCAGGACACCTCGCGATCCGTCGCCGTGCGGCTCGATCCGGCGCCACCGCCGATCGGCGCGGGCGGCGCGTCGTGAGCGACGGATCGTTCCGCGACCGCCTGCGCTCCGCCGACGACGCGGCGAGGCTGGTGCGCGACCGCGACGAGATCTACCTGCCGCTCGCTCCCGCGCAGCCCGCGGGGCTGCTCGCGGCACTCGCGCGCCGGGAGCGCTTCGACGATCTGCACGTCCTGTGCGCGCTGCTGCAGGAGCGCTTCGCGCTGCTCGAGCATCCCGGCGTTCGCGTGACCAGCCAGTTCTTCGGCCACGTCGAGCGCGACCTCGTCCGGGACGGCGTCGCGATCGACCACCTGACGTCGGACTTCCACGGCCTCGAGCTGATCGCACGGCGCACGCGGCCGCGCGTCGTCGCGACCACCGTGTCGCCGCCCGACGAGGACGGCTTCCTCTCGTTCGGCGTCCACGCCGGCGCGACCATCATCCCGTTCCTCGAAGCGGCGCGCGACCCGGAGCGCGTCGCGATCGCCGAGGTGAACGCACGCATGCCGCGCACGCGCGGCCTTCCCGAGCTCGGCGGCCACCGCGTGCACTGCTCCGACGTCGACGCGATCGTCGAGCACGACGCCGAGCTCTTCGAGCTGTCGGGCAAGTTCCGCGGCGACGCCGACGCGCGCATCGCCGAGCACGCGAGCGAGCTGGTGCGCGACGGCGCCACGCTGCAGTTCGGCATCGGCGGCATTCCGAACGCCATCGCGCGCATCCTCGCCGACGGGCCGCGCGGCGGCTTCGGCATCCACACCGAGATGCTTGTCGACGGCGTCAAGCTGCTGCACGACGCCGGCAAGATCGAGAACCGCAAGGGCGTCTACGACGGCTTCAGCGTGTGCACCTTCGCGCTCGGCTCGCGCGCGCTCTACGACTGGGCGGAGCGCGAGCAGAGCCTGCGCTTCCTGCCCGTGTCCGCGACCAACCTGCCGTCGATCATCGGCCGCAACCGCGACATGATCAGCGTGAACGCGGCGATCATGATCGACCTCTCGGGACAGGTGGTGGCCGACACGGTGGCGGGACGGCAGCACTCCGGCGTCGGCGGACACGAGTCGTTCGTCACCGGCGCGCGCGAGGCCGACGGCGGAACGTCGATCCTCTGCCTGCACGCGACCGCCAACGTCCACGGCGAGCGGCGCTCGCGCATCGTCGCGGAGCTGCCTCCGGGATCGATCGTCACGACGCCGCGCCACCAGGTGCAGTGGGTCGCGACCGAGAACGGCATCGCGAACCTCTTCGGCGTGAGCCGGCGCGAGCGCGCCGAGCGGCTGATCGCGCTCGCCGATCCCGACCATCGCGACGAGCTGCGCGCGGCGGCGCGCGGACGCGTCCACGCGCGTTGAGCCGCGCCGCGACGGCCGCGCCGCGGGCGCACACCGGTCACTCGAGCCAGAACGGCTCTTCGACCTTCTCCGCGAAGCGCGTGTAGAACTCGGGGATCGGCACCGGCATGCAGAGCGGCGCGTAGCCGTCGACCTGGCTCGCGTGCGCCGCCAGCGCGGTCTCGCGTACGAACGCGACGTCGCGCACGTCCTCGACGCGATCCCAGTACGGCGGCCGCGGGCGCTCGGGCGCGTCGGTGAGCGCCGCGTAGTCGTGCACCGGACCGTCGACCGGCCAGTGCAGGTCGCCGATGCAGCAGATTGGAACGTTCACGTCGGCGATCTCGTCGTGCACGATGCCGCTCCACAGCTCGACGTCGAGCCCGCGCGCGCGCAGCACGTCCGCGGCACGACGAGCCGCCTCGTGCGCCGCCCGGTGATCGGGATGCGCGTCGTACCGCGCGGTGGTCAGGATGCGCACGCGCTGCACCGAGCGCGGCAGCGCGCTCGCGATGCGTGCCGCCCGCTCGACCGCCGCGGCGCCCTCGCGCGACAGGACGTCGTCGTGGATGCCGTTCGTCACCGACGTGGACGCGACGAGCCGCGTGTCCGGGCCGCGCAGGAACGCGATCGGAACCCGGCGTCCCGGCGCGAGCTGCCGCCACGCCGCACGCGTCTCTCCTTCGCGCAGGCGCACGATGCGCGCCGCCTTGACACGCTCCGGGATGCCGTTGCACGGACCGGGAACCGTCGCGCGGTCGCCGCCGGAAAGGTAGACCGCGCGCACGAAGCGCCGCGGGTCGGACGCGAGGCGGTGGATGGTCCCGGCTGCGAGCAGCGACTCGTCGTCGGGATGCGGCGAGACCACGACCAGGGCCTCGGAGGGCCCGGCAGCCGGGCGGATCACCTGCGCGGCCTCGGCGCGTCCGCGGACGGCGGCGGACGCGAGGAGCGCGGCACAGCAGACGAACGCGACGGCACGGCGTTTCACGCGGCCGATCCTATACGAGCGCGGCCGCGAATTGACAGTGCGGGTCCGGCACGACCATAGTCGTGCCTTTCGCGAACCCCCCTTGGAGGATCGATGCCGCTCGACGAAGACGTGAAGATGCTGCTCGGACTGCTCGCCGCGCCCGGCGCGCCATCACTCACGTCGATGTCCGTCGAGGACGCCCGCGCCAACATGCGCAACCTGACGTCGCTGCGCACCGGCGCCGAGGAGCTCCCGCGGATCGAGAACCGCAGCATCCCCGGGCCGAACGGCGACATCCCGGTCCGCATCTTCGCCGCGAGCACGGAGAAGAGCCTGCCGATCCTGGTGTACTTCCACGGCGGCGGCTGGGTGCTGGGCGACCTCGACACGCACGACGGCACCTGCCGCACGCTCGCGAAGCAGATCGACGGCATCGTGGTGTCCGTCGACTACCGTCTCGCGCCCGAGCACAAGTTCCCGATGGCGCTCGACGACTGCTACGCGGCGACGCTGTGGGCGGCCGAGAACGCGGTCGCGCTCGGCGGCGATCCGCGCAAGCTCGCGATCGGCGGCGACAGTGCGGGCGGCAACCTGTCCGCGTGCGTGGCGATCAAGGCACGCGACGAGGGCAAGCCGCGCATCGTGCACCAGCTGCTGGTCTACCCGGTCACCGACGCGCGCTTCGACACCGTCTCGTACCGCGACAACGCCGAGGGATACTTCCTGAGCCGCAACGACATGCAGTGGTTCTGGAACCACTACCTCGGGAGCTCCGCGGATGCGGAGAATCCCTACGCGGCGCCGCTGCGCGCGACCGACCTGCGCGGCCTGCCGTCGGCGACGGTGATCACCGCAGAGTTCGATCCGCTGCGCGACGAGGGCGAGGCCTACGCGAAGAAGCTCAAGGACGCGGGCGTGCCGGTGGAGCTGCGCCGCTACGACGGCGTGATCCACGGCTTCTTCAGCATGGGCGACATGATCGCCAAGGGAAAGACCGCCGTGCAGCACGCGACCGGCGCGCTGCGCAAGGCGTACGGGCAGTCGAGCTGAGTGACCACGACGCAGCCGGGGCGTCCAGCTAGCGAGCGCGCCGCCGCCGCGGCGCGCACCCTCGCGTGATCGCACTCGCCCTCCCCGCCCTGCACGACCTCACCCTCGCCGGGCTGGCGCACGCCGTGATCGGCGTGACGCTGAGCCTGCACGTGCTGCTCAACAAGCACCGCCCGGTGTCGGCCGTGCTGTGGCTCGCGTCGCTGTGGGCGTTCCCGTTCGTCGGCGCGTTCGTCTACCTGTGCTTCGGCGTCGACCAGGTCGAGCGCGGCGCCGTGGCGCGCACGGCGTGCCGCCGCATCCAGAAGGAGCGCGGCCTGCCACCCGGCGCCGACGCGGCGGACGCTCTCCTCCCGGAGACCGCGCCGCCGTCGGGACGCGGCGTCGAGATCCTCGACGTGACGAACCGGGGACGACGCTCGCTCGCGAGGATGGGCGGCAACCGCGTCGAGCTGCTGGTCGACGGCGACGAGTTCTACCCGGCGCTGCACGACGCGATCGCGGCGGCGCGCGACTCGATCCACCTGCAGTCGTTCATCATCGCGCGCGACGCGACCGGCCGCGAGCTGGTCGAGCACCTCGCGGCGCGCGCCCGCGACGGCGTCACCGTGCGCCTGCTCTACGACCGCTTCGGCTCGACGTACGCGCACTACAGCACGACGTTCCGTCCGGCGCGCAGGGCCGGCGTCAAGGTCGCGTCGATCTCGCACGCGAGCCCGCTGCGCGGGCGCTTCCAGGTGAACCTGCGCAATCACAGAAAAGTCGCGGTGGTCGACGGACGCGTCGGCTTCACCGGCGGCATCAACGTCGGCGACCTGAACCTCTCGGAGCGCGCGGGCGGCGCGCCCATCCGCGACTACCACCTCTTCGTCGCCGGCCCCGTGGTCAGCGAGCTGCAGCTGCAGTTCGTCGCCGACTGGACCTTCGCGTCGGGCGAGGCGCCCGCGGACCTGGTGCTCGAGCGCTACTTCCCGGCGCAGGAGCGCGCCGGCGACGCGCTGGTCAACGTCGTGCAGGGCGGTCCGTACTCCGGCGGACAGGCGCTCACCGACCTGCTGTTCGCCGCGATCGGCGCGGCGCAGTCGTCGCTGCGCGTGGTGACGCCGTACTTCGTTCCCAACGAGCCGATCCTGCAGGCGATCCGCGCGGCGGCGCTGCGCGGCGTCGACACGCGGCTCGTCGTGCCGCAGCTCGGCAACCACTGGTACGTCGACTACGCGGCGCGCTCGCTCTACACGTCGCTGCTCGAGTCGGGCGTACGCATCTTCGAGCGCAAGCCGCCGTTCTCGCACGCGAAGGCCCTCGTCGTGGACGGGAGCTACGCGGTGCTCGGCTCGCCGAACCTCGACTACCGGAGCCTGCACCTCAACTTCGAGACCGCGGTCGAGGTCGCGGAGCCCGCGTTCCTCGACCGCCTCAACCAGCAGATCGCGAGCGAGCTCGCGCACAGCGTGGAAGTCTCGCTCGACGCGCACCGCGCGCGGCCGATGGCGCGCCGGCTGATCGAGAACTTCTGCTACCTGTTCCAGCCGCTGCTCTAGGCCGCAACGCCGGCCGTCGCGCCGCGCGCACGGAGCCGCCGCCACGACTCGTGCACGATCAGCACCGCGGCCACGAAGAGCAGCGGGTCGGTCGGAGCCATGTAGCGATCGATGGCGGACGTCGTCGCGCTCACCGCGCCGACCGCGCCGAAGAGCATCGCGGCGAGCAGGCCGATCGCACGCACCGTCGCGGACGCCGCGAACGGGGCCGCGACGAGCGCGACCAGCAGCAGCACCGCGAGCGCGATGCGCAGCGCATCGAGGCCGAAGACGGCGTTCAGCGCCCGCCGCAGAAGGTCGACCGCGCGCGCCGGCGGTGCGAGCGCGCGTGCATCGGCGATCGTCACCTGCTGCGCCGTGACCGGCATCGAGAAGCGCTCGATCAGACGCCCCCGCTTCTCGGCGTCGTCGGCGTACCAGCCGAGGGCGACCGCCGGTGGCGTGCGCAGCATCGCACAGACGTTCGTGTGCCAGCTCCACGCGACGTCCTCGAGGACCCAGCGGAGGTACGCGAACGGCCGTGCGAGGATCGTGTCCGTCGCGATCCCCAGCAGCATCCGCGCGTCCGCGCGGTCGTCGCGCGTCGGATCGGCGGCGAGCGCCGCATCCACCGCGTTCAGCCGATAGGGCTGGTTCTGCGACGCGAATGCGTGGCGGTCGGTCCACTCCGGCAGCGCCTCGAACCCTGTCCGGTACGGCGCGACCGCGGCCGCGAGGCGCTCGGCGTCGGCGCGGTACTCGGGCCGCACCGCCTGCGGATCGAAGCGCAGCGCGACCTGCCCGAAGAGGATGCGGCCGGTCTGCGACAGCGTCGCGGGGCCGCGCCAGCGCTGGTGGCCGAGCTGCACCAGCGCGAAGGCGGCGAGCGTCGACACGACCAGCCATCCCGCGACGCGCCGCCGTCGCGCGTCGCGCACCAGAAGCGCGAGGTAGACCGCGACGACGGGCAGGAACACGCCCGCCGGCCGGACGCTCCACGCGATCGCCGCCGCGATCGCGAAGCCGGCGGCGGCGCCCCTCGAGAAGTGCTTGACGAGCCGCAGTCCGGCGCCGGCGCAGATCAGCAGCATCGCGCAGTAGACCGCCTCGCTGAGAATCGATCCCGCGAAGCGCATGATCGGCGCGTAGCCGACGACCACGAGCGCCGTGGCGGCGCAGGCGCGTCGGCTGCCGGTGAGCCGTCCGACCGCGCTCGCGAGGTAGAGCGTCGCGGCTGCGAGGAGCAGCAGCTGCGCCACCGGGATCGCCGTGTACCCCGCGATCCCGGACACCAGCGCGACGAACAACGGATAGCCGAACGGCACCCACTGGTGGAAACGGATGTACGTCGAGGAGTCCGGCGCGATCATCACCGACCCGGCGAAGATCGACGCCCACACCGCGATCACGCACGCGACCAGCGCGATCGCTGCGGGGATGGTCCACGCCGAGGTCGCGGCCCATCCTGCGCAGACGGCGAGCAGCACGAGCACCGCTGCCGTCACGAGCCATCCCGGCGGCGTCTTCGTGAAGCGCACGACGTAGACTCCGCCGTTCGCCCGCGGGTCGCTGCCGTCGGACGACGAGAAGTACACCTTCTGCGCGGCGCTGCTGCCCCAGTGCGAGAGCCGGCCATGTCCGCGCACGGCGATGGCGTCCACGGTGCGGTGCGGGATACCGATCGGCGTGCCGTTCTCCAGAACGACGGCGGTCGACGCGGCCGGGTCGTCGACCGAGTCGGCGGGGATCGGCCAGCCGTCGAGCAGCGACTGCGGGACGGCGACCACGTGCCGGTACCCGTCCTGGTGAACCACCGCCTCCGGCGCCACCGCCAGGTGGACCGTCGGACCGACCTGGAAGGTCCAGGCGACAACCACCGCCAAGCAGAGCGCGACGATCAGGCGGAGGGAGTGCGTGGCCATGATCGAATCCGCGGGCGCCCGCTATTGCGCGTACCGGAGCAGGCGTCAACCGGGTGAGCCACGCCCCGCGGGGGCGGCCTCCGACCGGGCCGCAGGCAGATATGCGTCGATCAGCGGATGGACGGCCGCAGTGTCTCCGCGCTACCTCGGATCGTCGACGTCAACCACCAGCGAGGACACCATGCTCGACAGACCCGTACCGCTCTTCGTCGCCGCCCTTGCCGTCGTCTGCATGCTGGCACCCGCACGGGACGGCCATGCCGGCGGCCGGCGAAGCCGTCCCGTGAAGACCGGACAGACGACGTGCTGGGACAGCGCGGGCACCAGTGTCCCCTGCGCCGGGACCGGCGCCGACGGCGAACTCCGCCGCGGCGAGCCGCGCTCCTACGCCGACAACGGCGACGGCACCATCCGAGACAAGCGCACCGCGCTCACGTGGGAGAAGCTCTCCAACGACGGCTCGATCCACGACAGGGACGACGTCTACACCTGGGCCGACGCGTTCACGAAGATCGACGACCTCAACACGGCCGCGTTCGCGGGCTTCACCGACTGGCGCCTGCCGAACGAGACCGAGCTCGAGACGATCGTCGACCGCAGCAAGCTCCTCCCGTCGGCACCGACCGAGTTCCAGCACGACTGCACGGCGGGCTGCACGGTCCTGACCTGCAGCTGCACGGTCGCCCAGTTCGACTCGATCGCCTGGTCCTCGACGACCTACGTGAAGACGCCGAGCTCCGCCTGGCTGGTGAACTTCTACGACGGCACGGCGTACACGGACCCGAAGTCGGCGCTGCATCACGTGCGCGCGGTGCGCGGCGGCTCCTGACGGCTACTTCCGCGCGGCGGGCCTCCGCGGCTTGACGCGCGCCGCCGCCTTCTTCTTCGCACCCGCCCCGCGCTGCGGGTTCGCACCTGCGGACGCGGCGACGTCCCAGCCGCGCGCGCGCTCGACCGCGCGGCGCCACTCCGCGACGCGCGCATCGCGCTCCTTCTTCGCCATCGCGGGTGCGAACGTGCGCTCGACCGCGACCTGGCTCGCGAGCGCGTCGATGCTCGGCCACACGCCGGACGCGAGCCCGGCGAGGAAGAACGCGCCGAGCGCGGTGGTCTCGAGGTTCGCCGGACGCACGACCTTGACGCCGAGCAGATCGGACTGGAGCTGCATCAGGAGGTCGCTCGCCGCGGCGCCGCCGTCGACGCGCAGCTCGCGCAGCTTGCCGCCCGAGTCCGCCTGCATCGCGTCGAGCACGTCGGCAACCTGCAGCGCGATCGCCTCGAGCGTCGCGCGCGCGATGTGCGCCTTGGTCGAGCCGCGCGTGAGGCCGACGATCGTGCCGCGCGCGGACGCGTCCCAGTAGGGCGCACCGAGCCCGGTGAACGCGGGCACCAGCGTGACGCCGCCCGAGTCCGGCACCGACGCCGCGAGCTCGTTGACCTCGGGCGCGCTGCGGATGATCTCGAGGCCGTCGCGCAGCCACTGGATCGTCGCGCCGGCCATGAAGACGCTGCCCTCGAGCGCGTACTCGATGGGCGCGTTGCCGCGCTGCCAGGCGACCGTCGTCAAGAGCCGATTCCGGCTCGCGATCGGCTTCTTCCCCGTGTGCAGCAGCATGAAGCAGCCGGTGCCGTAGGTGTTCTTCGCGAGACCCGGCTTCGTGCACAGCTGGCCGAAGAGCGCGCTCTGCTGGTCGCCGACGATGCTGCACACCGGCACCGACGCGCCGAGGAGCCCGCGCTCGGCCTCCGCGAGGCGTCCGCTGGTCGGACCGATCTTCGGCAGCACCGGCTGCGGCACGTCGAAGAGCTGGCACAGCGACGCGTCCCATGCTCCGGTGTGCAGGTTCATGAGCATCGTGCGCGACGCATTGCTCACGTCGGTGATGTGCGTCGTGCCGCCGGTGAGGCGGTAGACGAGCCACGAGTCGATCGTGCCCGCGGCGATCTCGCCGCGGCGCGCGCGCTCGCGTCCGCGCGGCACGTGATCGAGCAGCCACTCGATCTTCGACGCCGAGAAGTACGGGTCGAGCAGCAGCCCGGTGCTCTTCTGGATCTTCTTCTCGTGCCCCTGCGCGCGCAGCCGATCGATGCGGGAAGCCGTGCGGCGATCCTGCCACACGATCGCCTTCGCGAGCGGGTGTCCGGACGAGCGCTCCCAGAGTACCACCGTCTCGCGCTGGTTGGTGATGCCGATCGCGGCGAGGTCGGACGCCGTGACACCCGCCTGGCGCAGCGCCTCGCGCATGGTGGTCACGACGGTGAGCCAGATCTCCTCCGCGTCGTGCTCGACCCAGCCGGGCTCGGGGAAGTGCTGCGTGAACTCGCGCTGAGACGAGCCGAGCTTGCGGCCGCGCTCGTCGAAGACGATCGAGCGCGAGCTGCTGGTGCCCTGGTCGATGGCGAGAACGTACGGCATCGGATTCTCCTCGTCGGCTCCGTGGAGTTTGATTGACGGCGGTCGGCCCGCGATCGGCGGCGGCGCGCGGTCGCGCCTCAGGCGCGCGGCGCGAGGCCCTTCTGCTTCATGCGCCAGAGCAGCAGGTCGAGACGGTCCTGTCCGAAGAACGGCTCGCCCTCGAAGACCATCGTGGGCACGCCCCAATGGCCGGCGGCTTCGAGGTCCGCCTGGTTCTGCGCGATGCGGCCGTCGAGGCGCGCCTGCTCGGAGATGGCGAGCGCGTCGAGCTCCGCGAGGTCGAGGCCCGCGCGCGCCGCGGCCTCGGCGAGAACCGTCCCCTCGTGCCAGTTCGCGTTCTTGCCGTTCCAGATCGCGGTCGAGATCTCGAAGATGAACGGCAGCCCACGGCCGCGCTCGGTCGCGAGCTGCCCGAGACGCGTCAGGCGCGGTGCGTACGGCTGCTCGGCCGCGATCTTGCGGCTCGGGAACTCCTGCACCACCGGGTCGGGACGCGGCCACGAGTAGTCGAGGCCGAGGTACTGCGAGATGCGGAAGGTGTCGCGCAGCAGGTACGGCGGCCACAGCGGGTTCACCTGCTCGAAGAACTCCGGCTTGCGCAGCGCGAGCGGCAGCACCGGCTTCACGTTCACGCGGACGTCGTACTCCTTCTCGATCTGCACCAGACGCGGCGTCGCGAGGTACGAGTAGGGGCTGCGAAAGGACCAGTAGACGTCGAGCTCGAGCGGCATGCGAATGCGACCTCCGTCCGGGCCGCATAGCAGGGAACGCCGCGCGACGGGAACCGCTCAGCGCGGCGGGACGAGCCAGCTCGCGAGTCTCGTCGACACCGCGTCGTAGACCGGGTTCGCGAAGTGGCTCTGCCAGCGCGCCACCGCCTCCTCGAGGACCTCGCGCGGATAGAGCCGTCCGCCCGCGACGACGGCCTCGAGCGTCTGCAGGTTGTTGAGGTCGGTGCTCGGGTCCTGGCGGAAGATCAGCAGGTCGGCCGGCGCGCCGATGCGCACGATGCCGAGCGTCGGCTGGCCGAGGGCGCGGCCCGCGTTGCGCGTCGCCGCGGCCCACACCTGCTCCGGCGTGAGCCCCGCGTCGACCAGCGCCCACATCTCCTGCTGCATGCTCGCGCCGGGCACCACGAACGGGTTCATCGTGTCCGTGCCGACGTGGATCTCGACACCAGCGTCGGCGAGCTCCTTCACGACGCGCTTCGAGTTGCGCAGGCGCTCGCGCAGCGCGTCCTCGTCGCCCGCCGTCAGCCCGCGCAGGCGCGGGTCGTACTGGGGATTCCACAGGATCTCGCGGTAGTAGCGCGGCAGCAGCTGCGCCTCGGGAGCCGCGAGTGCTTGACGGTAGTCGGTAAGGCGCGCGACGCGGTCGAGGAAGACCAGCGTCGGCGTGTGCGCCATCTGCAGCGCCGCGGACGCGGTGACGTAGCCGCGGATGCGCGCCTCGGTGAGCTTCTCGCCGGGATCGACGAGGCCGGTCAGGTGCTGCACGTCGGCGAGACGCGCCTCGCTCATCGGGATCGCGCTCGGGACGTGGCCGATCACCGGCAGCTCGTGGCGCTCCGCCGCCTCGCGGATGCCCTCGAGTGCCTGGGGCGAGATGCGGTCGTAGACCTTGATGCAGTTCACGTGCTGCGCCGCGAGCTCGTCGACGGCGCGGCGTCCCTCGTCCGCGTTGCGCACCACGCGCGAGCCCGACCAGAACGGCGGATCGCCGTCGAGGATCGGCCCGCACGCGAAGATGCGCGGACCCGCGATCTCGCCCGCCTCGACGCGGCGGCGCTCCTCGAGGATCGCGCCGTCGAAGCTGCCGGTGTCGCGCACGCTCGTCACGCCGTGCCGCAGGAACAGCAGCGCCGCCAGCTCGACGTCGCCGAGCGGCGTGTCGGGCGGCTGGTGCACGTGCATGTCGATCAGTCCGGGCAGGACGTACGCACCGGAGTAGCGCGACGTGTCGGGCGCGAACGGGTTCGACGGGTCGCCCACGTCGAGCCGCGGCCCGATGCCGCTCTCGCCCATCCACGCGATGCGTCCCGAGCGCACCTCGATGCGCGCGACCTTGCGGCGGTCCTTCCCCGGATTGACGACCGTGACGTCGGGCAGGCTCACCGACGGCGGCGGCACCTCGAGGTGCGGCGGCGCGAGCTGGATCCACAGCGCGCCGACCGCGATCAGCAGGCCGACGGCGAGGAGCGTCAGCCGTCTCAGGGTGCGCATCCGGTGGCCTCTACCGTTCCGCCGGCGCTCAGACCACGCCGGCCGCGCGCAGCCGCTTGATCTCGTCCGCCGGCACCCCGAGCGACGCGAGCACCGCGTCGGTGTCGGCGCCGAACGCCGGCGGCGGCGTGCGGATCGACGCCGGCGTCTCCGACAGCTTGACGGGGCTCGCCGGCACGCGCTCCCTGCCCGACGGACCGTCCACCTCGACGATCATGCCGCGGTGGCGCACCTGCGGGTCGTCGTACACCTCGTCGAGCGTGGCGACGGGGCCGACGCAGATGTCCAGATCGCCGAGCTCCGCCATCCACTCGGCGAGCGTCTTCTCGCGGAAGCGCTCGCGGAAGTAGCGCAGCATCTCCTCGCGCTCGGGGTCGCCGGCCCACTGCCGGTCCACGAAGTCCTCGCGCCCGAGGTGGCGACAGAGCGTCGCCCAGAAGTGCGCCTCGTACGCGCCGATCGTCAGGTAGCGGTCGTCGCGCGTGCGATAGACGGCGTAGCACGCGTGGCGGCCGGTCATCTGTCCCATGCCGCGCTCCGGCGCCCTGCCCGACCGCTGCTGCAGCAGCATGTGGTAGACGTTCCACGCGACCGCGCCGTCCATCATGCCGATGTCGACGGCCTGTCCGCGTCCGGTGGCCTCGCGCACCAGCAGCGCGGTCAGGATGCCGATCACCGCCATCAGCGAGCCGCCGCCGATGTCGGCGATCTGCACGCCGGGGATCACCGGCGGCGCGTCCGCCTCGCCGATGAAGTTCAGCACGCCGCCGTAGCCGAGATAGTTGACGTCGTGCCCGACCTTGTCGCGGTACGGACCGTCCTGGCCGTAGCCCGAGATCGAGCACGAGACGATGCGCGGGTTGCGCGCGGCGAGCGTCGCGTGGTCGATGCCGAGCCGCGCCGCGACGCCGGGACGGAAGCCCTCGAGCACCACGTCGGCCTCGTCGGCGAGGCGCCGGAAGAGCGCGCGGCCCTCCTCGCTCTTCAGGTTCAGCGTCATGCTGCGCTTGTTGCGCGCCAGCGACGACATGCCGACGCCGAACGGATCCGTCGGCGCCGCGATGGTCAGCACGTCCATGCCGAGATCGGCGAGCATGGTCGAGCAGAACGGCCCCGGCAGCTGCCGGGACAGATCGAGCATCCTGTACTTCCCGAGCGGCAGCATCGCGGACGTCGCGCGCTCAGGGCATGCGGTGCGACGACACCACGAGCGGATCGTGCAGCATCGCCATCGGCCCGGTCTCGTCGCCCGCGGAGAAGCCGTTCGGCAGCACCACGCTCGCCATCAGCAGATCGTAGGCACCGGCCTCGCGCAGGCTGGTCATGTTGAGCAGCGTGTAGCCGGCCGCCGCCTCCTCGCCGCTCGCGCGATCCTCGCCCGGCCCCGAGCGGACGACCGTTCCGCGCACGACGCCCCAGTCGCGCCACTGCTG
This sequence comes from Binatia bacterium, assembly GCA_046327915.1. Taxonomy (GTDB): domain Bacteria; phylum Desulfobacterota; class Binatia; order UBA12015; family UBA12015; genus VGTK01. The sequence continues at coordinate 107,372 of JAXLXO010000014.1, forward strand.
CGGGATCACCATGGCGTGCAGCATCGTGCCGGCGCTGCTGCTGTGCGCCCACCACTCGTGATCGTCCGTGGTGCGGACCTCGAACGGGCGGTCGGGCGACAGCGCGATGCCCTCCGGGTGGTCCGCGTCGTGGTAGCGCAGCGTCTCGGAGCCGACCCGGAAGTCGAGCACGTTCTCGAAGCGGAAGTCGCGCAGCGTCTGCACCATGATCCACGGGAACTTGACGCGCGTCGGCGTCGTGTAGGACGTCAAGTAGTGGTAGGTGTACGACGTGCCGCTCGGCAGCTCGGGGAAGAGCGGACCGAGGTCGACCGACAGCTTGACGCGCCGGACCGACCGCACCGGCCCCGTGCGCACGCCCTCGATCTGGACCACGGAGTTCTGCTCGGTGAAGTCGAGCGTCACGTCGGTGAGCAGCAGCGAGAACGTCGGACTGCCGCGCATGCGCGACTGCCGCAGCAGGTTCGCGCGGTTGCCGCCCGCGCCCTCGGGGATGCGCACGCCGGTGAAGAAGTTCCGGTCGGCCGCGTAGTCGACGCGGTAGAACGCCGACCGCGCCTCGCGCGCCTGCTCGTCGTACGTGACGTAGGGCTCGAACGAGACCGCCGGGGGCGACGCGAACGCCGCCAGGTACGCGTACGCGCGCGCGTCGCCGCGCGGCTCGGCGAGCTCGATCTCGACCGCGCCGTCGCTGCCGTCGGGGCGCGCGCCGCCGATGCTGCGCTCGCCCGCATCCTTCGCCATGAACACGAGCTCGTCGTCGCCGTCGAGCCGGAAGTCGGCCGCGCCCTCGACCGCGAGCTCGCCGTCCTTGCCGCGCGCGTCGAACTGGTACGGGATCGCCTCCCAGCGCCCGTCGCGAACCCGATAGAGCCGCAGCTTGGCCGAGTCGCGGCCGGTGACGCCGTCGAGACGCCCGACCGACACGACGACCGGATCGTGCAGACGCGACAGCGGCGTCGCGTCCGCACGCGATGCGATCGCGGACAGGGCGAGCAGCGCCAGCAGGAGCGACGGTCGCCGGCGTGACGACATGCCGGGCATGCTTCGCAGTACACGGTCCCGTCGACTCGGGGCAACCCGCACGATGCACCCCGGAGAATCCCGAAGGCCCTTGATCCAGCCTCGGCGCCGGACTCCAAGGGTCCGGTCATGTCGGAGGCGGGCGCAACGATCCTGCTCGTCGATGACAACTCGGACATCCTCGAGGTGATCCGCGTCATCCTCGAGATGGAAGGCTACCGCGTCGCCACGGCGAGCAACGGCGCCGAAGCGCTGGCTCGGCTGCGCGACGGGCTCGACCCGAAGCTGATCATCCTCGATCTCACCATGCCCGTCATGGACGGCTGGGAGTTCCGCGACCGGCAGCTGGCGGATCCCGCGCTGCGCGACATTCCGACCATCATCTACTCGGCCGTCGCCTCGGTGCGGCGCGAGTCGGTCGGGGCGCTGCGCGTCGTCGGTGCGTTCGACAAGGGCGCCGACTTCTCGGCGATGCTGCGGCTCGTCGCCGAGATCTGCCGGCGCCCTTGACGCGGCGGGTCAGGCGCTCGCGGACTTCAGGAAGTCGAGCACCGCGTCGTTGAACAGCTGCGGCGTCTCGAAGTTGAAGCCATGGCTGCCGCCGGGGATCTTCACCAGCCTGGCGTTCGGGATCTCGCGCGCCAGGATGTCCGAGCTCGCCGGCGGCACGAGGCGGTCGGCGTCGCCGGTGATGACCAGCGTCGGGCTCTTGATCGCGTGCAGGCGGTCGGTCGCCTTGTGGGTCATGACCGCGCCCACCTGGCCGAGGATCGCCTCCATGCTGAAGCCGTACTGCAGCGCGCCGCTGAAGATCTGCATCAGCTTCGGCAGCTCCTTCTCGATGAAGCTCTGATTGAAGACGTTCGGCAGCAGTTGCTGCAGGAACATCATCGGGTTCAGCGCCTTGAGATCGACGTGGATGCCGCCGCTGGCGTCGACCGAGCCGCCGAACTGCTCGACGGTGAAGGTCCGGGTGCGCTCGATGTCGGCGTCCGGCTCCGGGTAGGTGCAGGCGAGGACCAGCGCCCGGACGCGCTCCGGGTTCCGGAGCACCAGCTCCTGCGCGATCATGCCGCCCATCGAGACGCCGACCACGTGCGCCTTGTCGATCTTCAGCGCGTCGAGCAGCCCGAGCGTGTCGTCGGCCATCTCGTGGATCGTGTACGGCCCCGCAGGCTTCGAGCTGCGCCCCACCCCGCGGTTGTCGAAGGCGATGACGCGATAGTGCTTCGCGAAGTCCGGGATCTGGAACATCCACGCCTGCGAGTCCGCGGCGAGTCCCATGATCAGCAGCAAGGGATCCCCCGTGCCGTGCTCCTCGTAGTACAGCTCCACCGACCCGACCTTCGCGATGCTCATCGACGACCCTCCACTCAACGGTTGACGAAACGGTCGGGATCTTACCGCCCCGCTTCCCCGTTGCCACCGGACGCCGAAGACCCCGGGAGCGCGCCGGGATTCACTGACACGCGTCGCGCGAATTTTTGTTGCTTACGGCGTGGCCCGGGCCTATAGACAGGCGCCATGAGCGGCCGGGTCAGCACGGAGCTGGGACTCCTCAACGAGGCCTTCCGCGCCCAGAGCCGCGAGCGCGTCGCCGCCCGCATCCCGCTGGCGTTGGCCCTGCTCACGGCCTGCGCCGGCGTCGGCGCGGCACTCGAGTGGATCAACTTCCCCGAGCGCCGGCTCGTCCTCCTCGGCACCGACCTGCTGTTCGTCACGGTCGCAATGCTGTGGGTGATGGTCGCGCGACTGCGCGTCGACCTCGCGATCATCGTCACGGTGATCGGCGTGAATCTGATCGGCATCGGCTCGAACGCGTACCACTGGGCGTCGTTCGCCAACGCCGAGCGCTCGCTGCTCATCGTGACGGCGCTGTGCTCGATCGCAGCGGTGATCATGCCGTGGGGCTGGCGTGCACAGGCGCTCGCCTCGATCGGTCCGATCGCGAGCTACGTGTTCACCGTGTACGCGACCGGCACGTGGCTCGGCTGGAACGGCGCGCTGTCTCCCGCCGGACCGCAGATCGTGCTCGCGGTCTACGCGCTGATCGTCGGCGGCATGTCGGTCCTCGGCGCCGAGCTGATCGACCGATACCAGCGCTCGGACTTCATCCTGACCCGCGCGCTGCGCGAGCGCGAGCTGCGCCTCGCGCAGGCGAAGGAGGTCGCCGAGGCCGCGAGCCGCGCCAAGACCGAGTTCCTCGCCAGCATGAGCCACGAGATCCGCACGCCGATCAACGTGATCTTCGGCATGACGGACATGGCACTCGACACCAGCCTCGACCTCGAGCAGCGCAGCTACCTGCAGCGCACGCGCGTCGCCGCGAACACGCTGCTCATGCTGGTGAACGACATCCTCGACTTCGCGCGCATCGAGGCGAAGAAGATGCGCCTCGCGCCGCGGCCGTTCGGGCTGCGCGACTGGCTGCAGAGAACGGCGGAGCCACTCGTCTTCCGTGCGCGCGACCGCAGCCTCGAGATCGCGCTGAGCATCGACGAGGACGTGCCCGACCTGGTCGTCGGCGACATGGACCGCCTCGGACAGGTGCTGCTCAACCTCGTCGGCAACGCGATCCAGTACACCCAGCAGGGCGGGATCGAGATCCGCGTGCGCCGCGCGAGCGGCGGCGACGACGCCAGCCGCACGCTGCAGTTCTCGGTCATCGACACCGGCGTCGGCATCTCGAAGGAGCAGCAGCGCGAGATCTTCGACGCGTTCGTACAGGGAGAGGCCGCGCGCGCGCTGCGCACCAGCGGAACGGGACTCGGACTCGCCATCTGCTCGCGCCTCGTCCGCCTGATGGACGGGCGCATCTGGGTCGAGAGCGAGCCCGGACGCGGCAGCCGCTTCCACTTCACGGCGCCGCTGCTGCCCGCGTCGGCGGAAAACGCAAGCGTCGCGGCCTGACTGCACGCCCGCGAGGCCGCGGCGTTCACGCCCGCGCGTGGAAGTCCCTCAGGGCCGGAACACCACCGCCTTCAGCGCGAAGTCCGATGCCGCCCCGGAGCCGGCATCGGCCGCGAACGGGATCACGAACGTCCCGCCCGACGACGCGATCGCGATGCCCGGCCAGGCGATGTTCGCGACCAGTGTCTGAGGCGTCCCGACGACGCCCTGTCGCGAGACCTCGACCGCGCGCACGTCCGGGTTGCCGATCGTGCCGGCCTCGCCGGGGTTCGCGGTCCACGCGACGAGGTAGCTGCCGTCGGCGAACGCGACGCGCGGCTCGCCGAGCGTCTTCCCCGCCGCCTGCGCGATGACGAAGCCGGACGAGCCGTCGAGCGGTCCGGTCCCCGGACGGAAGCGCGCACCGCTGATCGTGTTCGGCGCCGACTGCCAGACCACGAGGTAGTCGGAGCCGTCGCTCGCGATCGACGGCCGCACCATCCCGCCGCCCGCGGACGCGAGAAGCGCGCGCTGCGCGCCGCCGGTCGTCAGCAGCGCGACCTCCACGTTCACGCCCGTGCTGCCCTCGGCCATCTCGGTCCACGCGCCGACCGTCGTCGCACCGCTCGACGCGACCGCCGCCGCCGAGCTCACCACCACCTGCTCGCTGGTCGGCGGCAGGAGACCGTCGATCTCGCTCACGGCGAAGCCCTGGTTCTGCACGATGGCGAACGCGCCATCGAGGCGGTCGAGCACCGGTCCGCCGGCACAACCTTCCTCGAGCGGCCAGATCGACGCGAAGCTGGTCGTGCTCGCGCCCGCGATCGCCGGCGGCGGCACGACGTTCGATTCGCAGGTGCCGATCTGCGCCGTCTCGGCGAGGTCCGCAGGCAGGCCGACGCTGCCGTCGGTACCGACCTGCACCGCGGTGATCGCAGCGCCCGGAATGCTGCCCTGCACCACGCCCGTGCCCGCGTACGCGACGCCGAAGACGCTGCCGTCGAAGCCGACGGCGGGGCTCGTCCAGCTGGGATTGCCGAGGTACGGGCTGCTCTGCACCACGCTCACGAGGAAGTCGTCGCCGACCGGCGTGCCGTCCGCGCCGAGACGCAGGCCGCGGATGTTGCTGGTGGGACCGTCGTCGTCCTCCCACGCGACCAGGAAGCCGCGGCTGCCGCCGCCGACGTCGAAGCTCAGGTTCATGCCGATGCTCGGCACGAGGTCGACGATGCGCACGCTCGCCGTCGGCACGGGTGTCGGCGTCGGCGTCGCGCCACCGCTCGACGTCGGAGTCGGCGTCGGGTTCGGCCCGTCGTTCTGATTGTCGCTACCGCACCCGAGGGGAACGATCGCGATCGCGAGCGTCACCGCCGCCACCGCCGCCATCACCAACCTGCCCGTACCGCGCATGTGCGCGTGTACGGCGAAACGCGGCGAAAGTCGACGACTTTCTAGCGCCAGTCGCCGAGCACGAGCGCGTCGCGCGTCAGATAGCCGACGTCGTCCGGGCTGTGCAGCGCGACACCCTGCATCTCGGTGCGGAAGCCGCGCGCGAGGAGGTGCCGGTACGCGGCGCGCGTGCCGAGGTCGACGCCGACCAGCAGCACCTTCGCGCCGCGCGCCGCGGCGAGCGCGTCGCACGCGGCGAGCAGGCGGTCGAAGGTCGCCTCGGACGCACGATCCGGACGCACCGCCGCGAACTTGACGAGGCACGCACCGCTGCCCGCCTCCGACGCGGCGCCGACGTGGCACACCGCGAACGCGGCGACGTCGTCGCCGTCGCGAACGATCACCGTGTCGCCGAGGCCGAGACGCTGCACGGCCTCGATCTCGTCGGTGGCGTCGAGGCCCGCGTAGACCGCGTCGCTCGCGCGCCGGCACGACGCGATCGCCGCCGCGCGCTCGCCCTCCGGCAATGCGCCCAGCGTCCGCGTGCCGTCCGGCAGCGACGCCGTGCTTCGCACCGGCCGCGCCATCAGCGCCATCAGCGCGTGCGGCCAGAAGCCGAACTTGCCGTAGAGCGCGACGTGCTTCGCGCTGTCGGAGAAGGTGAACAGCCCGCTGTGCCGCAGCGCCCAGCGCTCGTAGACGTCGACCGTCGCCTGCACGAGCTGCTTCGCGATGCCGCCCTCCCAGAGGTCCGGGCGGATGGTGAGCGGACCGAAGAATCCGAACGAGCCGCGCCTCACCGACAGGATCGAGCCCACGACCTCGCCGTCGCGCTCGGCGACGAACGCCGCCTCGGGCCACGCCGCGTGACGGCCGCGCACGTAGTCGGCGTCGCCCGCGAAGCTCGTCGGGTCGGGCAGGCGGAGGAACGTTCCGAACGCCAGGCGGAAGATGCGGTCGGCCTCGGCGAGGTCGTCCTCGCGCATGTTGCGGATCACGGTGGTGCTCATGTCCGCTCCGCTACCATCGGCACGGCGTCGTGTCGCGCGTCGCGCGCGTCGCACCGTTTGCGGTCGCGTTGCCACTCCGCGCAACCGCGTGCGTCAGCCGCCGAGCAGGCGCGAGAACGCGATCACCGGCCGCCACTCCCAGCCGCTTCGCGTGACGGTCGCGACCACCGGATCCTTCAGCTCGCGCAGGTCGAAGGTGTACGACGCCTTCGGCGTGATCGCGAAGCGTCCGTTCTCGATGCCGATGCCGAGTTCGGTCTCGTGCTCGTACTGGAAGAGGGTGATGCCGCGGCTCGCGCGCCAGTCGAGCGACGCGGCATTGGTCGCACCGCCCGCGGACCAGTTCAGCGTTGCGCGACGGTCCTGCGCGCGCACGACGTGGCGCCGGTCGTCGAGGCGCAGCACGATGCGGTGCACGCGGCGGCGTCCCGTGAGCTGCAGCGCCGGCGTCAAGCGCGTGTCCGCGTAGCGCCAGTCGACGATCAGCTCGTCGTCGCGCGCCCCCCGCGTGACCATGAACGGCAGCGCGCCACCACCCAGCGCGAGCAGGTTGCGGCGCAAGGTCGCCGCGTCAAGTACCGGTGCGCCCAGCGCGGGCGGGCTCGCGCCCGCCCAGCTCGCCATGCGTCCGAACCACGGCACCGCGAGCAGCGCCCAGAGCAGCACGGGACCGAGCGTCCGCAGCAGGAACGCGCTCATCGCATCGCCGACCGGCGCCGACAGCGCCCACGCGAGCTGCGGGACGTCGCTGCGCGCGCGCAGCACGGCGACGCGCGACGCGACCGCATCGTCGCTCGGGCCCGCGACGATCGCGACGGTGCCGTCCGCGACGACGAGCCGGCCGTGCGCGCCGGCCGCGGTGGTGAACGCGTCGCTGGCGAAGCGTCCGGCTAGGAGGTCCGTGCTGCCCGACAGGTGCGCGCTCGACTCGGTCAAGTACCTCCGGCGCGCCGCCGCTGCGCCGGACGCGTCGCCCGCGTCCACCAGCACGAGCCGCGTGCCGTCCTGCCACAGCGCCATCGTGGCCGCGCGCGCATCGGGGAACGCCGCGCTCGCGTCGCTCGCCGGCAGCATCGTGTCGTCCGACAGCGCGACGCGCGTCGCGACGGCGTCGGGGACGTCGCGCGGCGCGCTCGCCTCGAGCGTCGCGACCTCGCGCCAGACGCTGCCCGCGACGAAGAGCGCCGGGACGCCGATCACGACGCCGAGGAACCAGACGAAGAGGAGCGCCGCGCGCATTCAGCCACCGCCGCTCGGCACTCCCGTCCTCACGAGCGGCCCCCTGCCCGTGCGAAGGCGCTACGGAGCCTCGTGCACGGGGAGCCGCAGCTCCAGGTCGGAGACCGCGATCGAGAACGTGCCGTTCGACGGACGTGCGTACGCGGCGTCGCGCCCCAGCAGCTCGAGCCTCGCGATGTGGCCGGACGCGAAGTGCCAGCCGTTCGCGTGCAGCTGGAAGGTCTGGCGGCCATCCGGTGCATCCGGATCGGGCCGGTAGAGACCACGCGCGATGAGCGTCTTGGTGTTCGCCACCGGATCGACGTCGAGCAGCCGTGCGGCGACGTACGCGAACTCGCCGGTCACGCGGAGATCGGCCGTCACGGTCGGCGCACCCAGCAGCGTGTATCCCGAGCCGGTCACGGCGGGGAGCTCGTACGTCGCGACGCCGGGCCCCTCGTCGGCTGCGGGCGCGGTCGTGCACGCGAGCCCACCGGTGACGGGGTCGAACGCCGCCGCCACGGCGGGATCACCGCCGACGGAAAGGATCGTCTGCGTCGGCGCGGAGCTGTAGCCGACCTCGCCGGGGTGGAGCGCTGCCCACGTGTCGGCCACGAACGGCCCGCCGCTGGGGGCGCTGGGCGGGCAGGTCTGCGTCAGCGCGGTCACGCCCAGCGTCGGCTGCGGCCCGGTGCCCTTGACGTAGTGATCGAAGAACTCCTTGACGCGGCTGCGGAGCACCGTCCCGTCGGCCGCCTTGCTGTTGGAGCGTGGGTGGCCGACGTCGAAGAGCAGCACGGCGCTCGGGTGGGACGGATACAGCGAGCGCGCGAGGTCGTCGTAGCGAAGGACCTCGTCCGCCGGGAACACGTCGTCGGTGAAGCCGTTGGCGAGGAACAGCGGCGCCGGCTCCACCTGCTCGAATCCGTAGGCGCCCGCGAGCAGGTAGTAGGGGGAGCGGAAGCGCGCGAACTGCTCGCCGATCCGCTGGTACTCGGCCGGATCGTACGGCTCGCCACCGGAGACGAACGCGAACCAGTTGATGACGTCGGCGTCCGGGTCGGTGCCGGCAGGGGCGTAGTAGCCGTACAACGCACCCACGCCGTAGAGTCCGGCGTTGATCGACTGCTTCTGGACACCGGCAGGAACGAGATCGGCGTCGATCGAGGTGATCTCCGTGTCGCGCGTCCGGCCGTTCGGCTGCAGCGAGTAGCCGAGGTCGCTCCAGCCGGCGAACGGAGCCGCAGCCGCGATCGCGATCGGCGTTCCGTCCGGCGACGTCCACGGAATCAGCGACCCGTCGGGTTGCATGACGCGGCTCTTCAGCGTCGCCATCGCGAGCGAAACGCCCGCACCGTACGACTCGCCCATGACGCCGATCCGCGCGGGATCCGCCACTCCCTCGTCGACCAGCAGCCCGACCGCGTGCTGGACGTCACGCGCCTCGTAGCGGAAGTCGTCGAGCCGGATGTAGCCCTTCGCGCACGCGCTCGGGTTCACCGCCCGCGAGTCCGCCGTGCCGCACGAGTTGCCCCAGCCGCGTGCCGCGAACTGCACGACGGCATAGCCGTCCTGCGCCCACTGCCGCGCCGTCGGGCCGCCGTACTGCGGGTCGTCGGGACCGGTCGGGACGGCACCCCAGCCGTGGCTCTGCACCACCAGCGGATAGCCGCCGTCGGCGCCGGAGGCGGGCGCCGGGGGCAGCGTGACCCACACCGTCAGCGGCACGCCGTCGAAGCTGCGGAAGCGGAGATCGGCGCCGTCCGTGCCGTTGTTCAGGTCCCCGTGACAGACGCGCACGCCGTCCGCTTCGGCGAGGCACGGGAGCTGCGCGCCGCTCATCGTCTGTCCGGCGAGCACTCCCGTGATGGGACCGGCCTGCTGCGTGCTGTCACTGCAGGCCGTCAGGAGGAGAATCAGCGCCGACAGCGCCACCGCTGCCAGTCCGGGTCGGGGAGTCGTCTCGTTCACGGCAAGGTACCTCCGGCTGAGATCGATCTGCGTCTACCCCGGCCCGGCCGCCCGGCGCCAGCGCAAAACGGACGCTCAGCGGCCCTTGTAGACCGGCTTGCGCTTCTCCTTGAACGCGCGCGGCCCCTCGCGCGCGTCCTCGGTGCTCGACACCGGAATGCCGAGCTCCATCTCCTTCGCGAGCGCGTCCTTGATCGACAGGCCGCTGCCGGCCAGCACCGACTGCTTGACGGCCTGCACCGCGACCGGACCGTTCTCGGCGAGGATCTGCGCGTAGCGCATCGCCTCGGCCATGACCTGCCCGCGCGGCACGACCTTGTTGACCAGCCCGACGCGCAGCGCCTCCTGCGCGCTGATCGGCTCGCCCGTGAGCAGGATCTCCATCGCGACCGCCCACGGGATCTGCCGCACCAGACGCGCGGTCGAGCCGCCCATCGGGAACAGGCTGCGCTTGACCTCGGAGATCGCGAGACGCGCCTCGTCCGCGACGACGCGGATGTCGGTCACCTGCAGGATCTCCGTCCCGCCCGCGTACGAGTGTCCGTTCACCGCCGCGATGATCGGCTTGAAGACGTCGTAGCTGCGCAGCAGGCCGCGGAAGATGATGTCGAAGTCGTCCTTGACGCGCTGGTCCCACTCGTCCTTCGGCGGCTTCACCCCCATCATCATGGGGATGAAGCCGTCGAGGTCGCCGCCGGCGCAGAAGGCCTCGTCGCCCGTCCCGGTGAGGATCGCGCACCGGACGCCGCCGTCCTCGTTGACGTCCTTCCAGGCGTCCGCGAGGCGGCAGAACATCTCCGCATTCATCGCGTTCCGGACTTCGGGGCGATTCATGCGGAGGACGGCGACGCCGTCCTTCTTCTCGTAGACGAGAGCCGGCTCGGACATCGGATCAGAGCTCCGTGCCCAGGATCGCGATCGAGAAGTACTGCGCACCGCCGCCGTAGGCGTGGCCGAGCGCCGTCTTGACGCCGGGCACCTGGTGCTCGCCCGCGCGGCCCATCACCTGCAGGGCCGCCTCGCCGAAGCGCAGCATGCCCGACGCGCCGATCGGGTTGGTGTTGAGCACGCCGCCCGACGGATTGACGGGCAGGTGGCGGCCGAACTTCTGGTCACCGCGGTCGACGACCTTCCAGCCCTCGTTCAGCGGCGCGAACCCGAGGTTCTCGAGCCACATCGGCTCGTACCACGAGAACGGCACGTAGAACTCGGCGACCTGGATCTCGTTCCACGGGTCCTTGATGCCGGCCTTGTCGTAGACGTACTTCGCGCAGGTGCGACCGGCCTGCGGGCTCACCTGATCGCGGCCCGGGACGTACATCGGCTCGGTGTAGGTCGCACCGGCCTTGAGCCACGCGGGCTTGCGCGGCCCCTTCTTCGCGAGCTCCTCGTTCGCCATGACGATCGCGATCGCGCCGTCCGACGACGGGCAGGTCTCGAGGAAGCGGATCGGGTCCCACAGCATCGGCGACGCGAGCACGTCCTCGACCGAGATCGGCTCGCGCAGATGCGCGTGCTCGTTGCGGCCGGCGTTCTCGCGCGCGTTCGCCGCGACCACCGCACCGATGTGCGACGGCGCACCCGAGCGCATGATGTACGCGCGGCAGTACGGCGCGAAGAAGCCGCCCGCGCCCGCCACCATCGGCGGCGTGAACGCGTAGTTCGGCGACAGCGCCCACATCGCGTTGCCCTCGCTCTGTTTCTCGAAGGCGACGGTGAGCACGCGTCCGTACAGCCCCGACGCGACGTGCGTCGCGGCGGTGAGCGCGGTGGTGCAGCCGACCGAGCCCGCCGTGTGCACGCGGATGATCGGCTTCATGTGCGCGCCCAGCGCACCGGCCAGGTACTGCTCGGGCTGCATGATGCCCTCGAGCGGATCCGGCGCCTTGCCGAGGACGATCGCGTCGATGTCCTCGTGCGACAGGCCGGCGTCGAGAAGGGCCTTGTCGATCGCGATGCGCACCATCTCGGCGCAATTGACGTCGGGCTGCTTCGACGCGTGATGCGTCTGCCCGACTCCGACGACTGCTACGGCGCGGCTCATGCCCACCTCCGCTCGGTGCCGAGCACCCAGACGATGTTCTGCTGAAGACAGTGTCCCGCCGACGCGTGCACGACGGCGCGCTTCGCACCCGCGACACCGCGCTCGCCGGCGCGGCCCGACAGCTGCCGGAAGCCCTCCGCGAGACGCAGCAGCCCGGTGTTCATCAGCGGGTTCGCGCACAGCGGACTGCCCGACGGATTGACCACCGGACCGTCCGACTTGCCGCCGAGACCCGACGACAGGCCGAGCGCGTCGCGCAGGATCAGCTCCTCGGCCGGCGTGGTCGAGCCGAGCTCGACGACCTGCGCGTCGTTGACGCCCTTGACGCCCGCCATCTCGAACGCGTTCTTCGCGGCGAGCTTCGTGCTGGCGCTCGACGTCAGGTCGCGCGCGCCGATGCTCTGGAACTCGATGCGGTGGTCGACGCCGTGGATCCAGACCGGCTTGTCGCACATCTTCTCGGCCTTGCCCTCGGCGGCGAGGACGAGGCAGGTCGCGGTCTCGCCGATCGGCGGCAGGTAGCCTTCGCGCAGCGGGCTGGTGACGAACGGCGTCTTCTGCAGCTCCGCGGCGCTCACCGCCCGTCGCAGCTGCGTGTCGGGATTCTTCGCGCCCGCGGCGCGGTTGCGCGCCGCGATCTCGGCGAGGCCGGCGTCGTCGACGCCGCTCTTCGCCATGTACGCGCTCGCCTGCAGCGCCGACGTCGAGACCGGGTCGAGGCCGAGCGACGCGTGGTAGAACGGGTCGAGCTGGAGGTTCAGCACGTGCATCGGGCTGCCTTCGGAGACCTTCCCGAAGCCCGCGACGATCGCCGTGTCGCACTCCTCCGCCTGCATCTTGACCCACACGAGATGCGCCGCCCAGACGGCGTCCATCTCGACGTGCGAGTCCTGCACCGGCGGCCAGGCGCCCATCACTTCCATCACCTGGCTGAAGCTGAAGGCGCGGCCGTCGATGTAGTCCGACGATCCGGCGCACTGGTAGTCGATGTCCTTGCGCTCGACGTTGGCGTTCTCGAGCGCCTGCTTGACGACGGGATAGAGCATCTCGGGCGCCGTGCGGTGCGGATCGTCCGCGACGATCGGCGCCTGCGCGAAGCCCACGATGGCGACGTTTCTGAGCTTGCTCACGTTCACGACCTCAAAGGCGGTGGATGAAGCTCTCGAGCGGCGCCTTCGGCTCGCCCGTGGGCTTGAAGTACTTGATGTCGGTGTGGTCGCCCTGACGCTCGCCGTCGGGCTTCCAGACCGCCTGCACGCGCGTGCCCATCTCGACCTCCTCGGCCTTGCACTCCTGGACGAGGCCGTAGATCGAGATGTCCGCACCGTCGAGCGCGACCGACGCGACGACGTACGGCAGCTCGATGTCGCGCCCGTACACCGGCACGTTCACCACGCAGAACGTGGTGACGATGCCCTTGTCCGGCATCTCGACGATCTCGTCGCACGGCGCAAAGGCGTCGGGCGAGCTCATCACCGGCGGCACGAAGACCTTGCCGGTCGCGCTGCACTTCGAGCCGAGGATCTTCTTGTCCTTCAGCGCGCGCAGGTACAGGGCCTTATAGTCGCCCGCGTAGTAGTGGTACGGTAGCACCAGATCGGTCTGGATGAACTTGATGCGTTCCTTCGGTGGCTCGTTCATTGCGGGCTCCTTCACACCAGCTCGAAGCAGGCGATGTCGCGGATGGTTCCCTTGCGCGCGTCGTCGGCCGCCCACACGGCCCTGACGCGCGAGCCGACCTTCAGCTCGCCGAGACGGTCCTTGACGATGTGCGCCATCGACGTGTCTGCGCCGTCGAGCTTGACGAGCACGTAGGCGAACGACGTGTCGCTCGGGTGCAGGTCGGCGACCGGCTTCGCGACCACGCCGACGGCGGTCACGGTGCCCTGGTCCTTCACCTCGACCCACTCGCCGCCGGTCTTCGCGTCGATCTCGGAGTACGAGTTCGGCGGCACGACCACGCCCTGACCGGCGATGCGGCGGCCCCAGATCTTCTTCTGCTCCTTGAGTCCGGCGAGAAACCGCCCGGTGACCTCTCCCGTGGAGCGCTTGTACGGGAACTGCACGGTCATCCGCTGGCTCATCGGCTCGACCGACGTCGGTGCCTTCATGCGTTGTTCCTTTTCTTGATGCTTGCCGCGCGTTGCGGGCGCGGACCGAGCAGGCGGACCACCGCCTGCTCGAGGAAGCGGCGCTGCAGCTCGAGCTGCCGCGCCGAGAACGGATCGGGGGAATTGAACGCCGCCACCGACTGCATGGCCTGCGCGTTGATGAAGTAGGAGTAGACCATGCCGAAGAGCGCGAAGGCGAGGTGCGGGACCTCCTCCGGCTGCCATCCCGCGGCTCCGGCCGCGTCGCGCAGCAGCTTCGTGCCCTCGTTCGACAGCAGACGGATCCACTTGCCGATGCGCGGCTCGGGACGCCCCGCGTCCTCGAGCATCACGCGCTGCAGCAGCGGCGCCAGGTCGCGGTGCTCGGCGAGGTGCGTGACCATCTGGTCGATCTGCGCGCGCACGCTCTCGGGCCGCAGCGGTCCGCCGGACTGCCACGCCTCGGCCGTCATCTCGACGATCGGCCGGAAGCCGCGCTCGAGCACCGCCTCGTACAGCGCCTCCTTGCTCGAGAAGTGATTGTAGAGGCTCGACGGCGTGAGATTCGTCTCGCGCGCCAGGTCGCGCACCGCGACGCCGTCGAGCCCGTGCTTCGCGAACAGGCGCTCCGCCGCGTCGAGGATCAGCTCGCGCGTCGGCTGCTCGCCGACGGACGCCGACGCCGCGCGCGTCTCGCGCGGGCGCCCCTTGCGGGCCGGGAGGTGAACGCGGGCAGCCACGGAATCCCGGCTCATATCCGAACGAATGTTCGTTCGTCAATGCGCTCCGAGCGTTTGGAAAATGTGCGCGTCCGCGCTAGCGCGGTCCGCCATGAGCATCCAGGAAAGCAACCCTCTCGGCCCTCTCGCGACCCTCGTCGGAACGTGGGAAGGCGGCGCCGGTACCGACATCGCGCCCGCCGAACCGAACCGCAAGGAGACGGCGACCAGCCGCTTCCGCGAGCGCACGACCTTCGAGCCCATCGGCCTCGTGGACAACCACGAGCAGACCCTCTGCGGGCTCCGCTACCTGACCGTCGCCTGGCGCATCGGCCAGGCGGACGCGTTCCACCAGGACACCGGCTACTGGCTGTGGGACGCGAAGAACGAGCAGGTGATGCGGGCGTTCGTCGTGCCGCGCGGCGTGACGATCCTCGCCGGCGGCAAGGCCGCGGCCGACGCGAAGGCGTTCGACCTCGTCGCGGAGCGCGGCGCGCCGGTGTTCGGCGTCTGCTCCGGTCCGTTCCTCGAGAAGGAGTTCCGCACCGTGCGCTTCACGATGAACGTGAAGATCCTCGGGCCGGACGAGTTCTCCTACGAGGAGGACACCGTGCTCGAGATCCCGGGCCAGCCGACCTTCCACCACACCGACGGCAACACGCTCAAGCGCGTCGCCGGCTGAGATCGGTCGCTGCGGAGTGCCGCCGGCAGGCCGGCGCTCCGCAGCGATGCTCGCTTCAGCTGCGCTCGTACCGCCAGCCGTCGGGCATCATCCACAGACGGTGGCGTCCGCCTTCCGCGTGGACGTCGCCGCCGTCGTACGCGACGTCGCCGTGCCACACCGTCAAGCCGCCGCCCGGCACGCTCGCGAAGCGCGTCGTGAAGCGCTCCGGCGTGCACGCGCTGCACTCGCGCAGCGCGCTCGCGACGTCGGAGAAGCGCGACAGGCGGTCGAGCGTCACCCACGTCGGCGGCAGCAGCTCGATCTCCAGCGTGTTGCGCCGCCGCATCGCGTCCGCGGGTGCCATCCACTCCTGGTCGTGAATCTCGCCGAGGTCGATCGACACCTCGCCGTGCGGCGCCTCGGCGACGAAGAACCACGTGAGAAAGCGCTTGACGGCCGCGTCCGGCGGCGTCCAGTGCGAGAACGGCACCAGCGCGTCCTCGGTGATCGCGAGCCCGGTCTCCTCGAGCGACTCGCGCACCGCCGCGCGGCGCGCGGCACCGAGGTCGTCGTCGGGAGCGAGTCCGGCGCGGTCCTCCGGGTCGACGCGACCGCCCGGAAAGACCCACATGCCGCCCGCGAAGGCGAGCTTCGAGTTGCGGCGCAGCATGAGCGTCTCGAGCCCCTGCTCGCCGTCCCGCAGGAGGATGACCGTCGCCGCCTCGTGGATCTCGCTCATGTGAAGTCGCTCCGCTCGCGGGTCGCCGGACCCGCCGTGCCGTCGCCGTCGCCGATGTCGTGCGCGGCACGCTAGCGGAGCGGCACGGCAGGACGCCAGCACCTCGGACGAGCGGCTCAGCGGGCGCCGCGCGCGACGAGCGCGAGCTCGCGCTCGCCCGCGACGGCCCCCTCGTGCGCGAGCAGCCAGCGCTTGCGCTCGATGCCGCCGCCGTAGCCGGTCAGCGAGCCGTCGCTGCCGACGACGCGGTGGCACGGCACCACGATGCCGATCGGATTCGCGCCGTTGGCGAGCCCGACCGCGCGGAACGCCGACGGACGGCCGATGCGGCGCGCGAGCTCGGCGTAGCTGATCGTCGTGCCGGCCGGGATGTCGCGCAGCGCGCGCCACACGCCGCGCTGGAAGTCGCTGCCGCCGCTCGCGACCGGCAGCGCGTCGAGCGCGTGCAGGTCGCCCGCGAAGTAGCGCTCGAGCGCGCGCACGGCGGACGAGCCGTCCGCGCCGTCGCCGATCGCGACGCCGTCGTCGCCGTAGTGACGCCGCAGCAGGCGCTGCATGCGCTCCTCGTGATCCGCCCAGTCGAGGACGCGCAGCGCGTTCTCAGCGTCCTGCAGCAGCACGAGGACGCCGATCGGCGTCGCGAGCCGGAAGCGCCGCAGCACGAGCGGCCGCCTGTTGCTTGACGACATGGTTCTCCTCGCTGTCGCGGACGCGCCGCGGCTCCGCCGCATCGCGCGTCCAGAGATGCTGCGCCGCGTAGGCGCGCCACGGCCGCCACGCCTCCGCGCGCAGCAGGAGCTGCCGCGCCGGCGGTCGGCGGCCGTCCTCGTCCTCGAGCGCGCGCTGCAGGCCGAGATCGTCCGCGGGAAACGCGTCCGGCTCGCGCAGCGCCCGCAGCGCCACGTACTGCGCGGTCCACTCGCCGATGCCGGGCAGCGCGCGCAGCCGCGCGACCGCGTCGTCGAGGCTCTGCGCGGTGCCGAACAGGCGCGCGTCGTCGCGTGCGGCACGCGCCAGCGCGCGCAGCGCCTCGCCGCGGCTGCGCGGCACGCCGAGCGCCGCGGGATCCGCCTCCGCGAGACGCGCCGGCGTCGGAAACGCGTGCGTCAAGCACTCGCCGTACGCTCCCGCGAGCGGCGTGCCGAAGCGCTCGACGAGACGACCCGCGAGCGTGCGCGCGCCGACGACGCTCACCTGCTGGCCGAGGATCGCGCGCACCGCCAGCTCGAAGCCGTCCCAGCCGCCGGGCACGCGCAGGCCCGGGCGCGCCGCGACGAGCGGTGCCAGCAGCGGATCGTGCGCGAGGTGCTCCGCGATGGCGCGCGGCTCCGCCTCGAGGTCGAACACGCGGCGCACGCGCGCGACCACGTCCGACAGCACCGCGACGTCCGAGACGCGGATCGCGACGCGCACGGCGTTCGCGCCCGCGCACGGCGCGACCTCGATCGCGCCGTGCACGTCGCCGATCGCAAGCGTGCGCCGGTACCGGCCGTCGCGCGCGTCCTCGACGCCCGGGATCGCGCGCGTGGCGAGGAACGCGTGTACGGCCTGCCAGTCGTAGGGCGGCGCGTACGGCAGACGCAGCACGACGTCGGCCGCCGACGACGCTTCGAGGGCATCGTCGGTCGCGGCGCGGCGCAGCTCGCGCGGCGGACGTCCGTACAGCGCGCGGAACGTCTCGTTGAACCGGCGCACGCTGCCGAAGCCGGCGGCGAGCGCCACCTGCACCATCGGCAGGCGCGTCTCGTGCAGCAGGTGCTTCGCGAACAGAACGCGCCGCGTCTGCGCGACCGACACCGGCGACGCGCCGAGGTGCTCGCGGAACAGCCTGCGCAGCTGCCGCTCGCCGATGCCGAGCCGTTCCGCCAGCTGCTCGACGCTCGCCTCGTCGCCGTCGAGCGCACCTTCGCGGATCAGCGCGAGCGCGCGCGTGACGGTGCTCGACGTCCCGCGCCACGTCGCGAGCTGCGGCGACACCTCGGGCCGGCAGCGCAGGCACGGACGAAACCCGGCCTCCTGTGCTGCGGATGCGGTCGCGAAGAAGCGGCAGCTCGAGCGCTTCGGCGTACGCGCCGGGCAGATCGGGCGGCAGTACACGCCGGTCGTGCGCACGCCGACGAAGAGGCGGCCGTCGAAGCGTGCGTCGCGCGCGAGCAGGACGCGGTGGCACGCGTCGGCGTCGTGCAGCAGGGCGTCCGCGTCGCAGAGACCGTCGTGGGAGAGCACCGGCATGGCCTGCACCATGCCACGAACGACGCGTCGATCTCGCGGTTTTCGGACGTTCACGTCACGGCCCGGGGCAGCGGCGCGGGCGTCACAGGCGCCCTCGGAGTCAGCGGGATGGAGCACGCGGAGAGCAGCAGAAGGAGCGCAAGCAACGAAATGGGTCGGGACATCCGTCGGCCATGTCGGTCCCGCCGCGCCCTGCCCACCCTCGCGCGGTGCGCGCGGCCCGAAACCCCGCCCGCGGACGAGATGCACAAAATCTCGGCAGCGCTCAAGAAATAGGCGTGCGGTTGCTTTCGAATCGGGCACCACTTTCCCGCTGCTGCCTCTTTCCTCTGTAGATTCACGATGTTTAAGGGATGTCTGCAGAGCATTCGACGGGCGCAATCCTTGCAGGCGCCCGGGAAGTCGGAACCCGGGACCCCGGACCACGCCGACGAACGTCCGCAACATCAAATCGCAGGAGGAAACCTTCGTGAGCGGAAGCGCTGCTCGTCTCCAGGCCATCGAGGCCGTCACCAACTATCGGCCGATCTCCGAGCCCCTGTCGTTCTCGAAGGTTCCCGCGAACGAAATCTTCGGAACCAACGTGTTCGGCCGCGCCGCCATGAAGGCGCGCCTGCCGAAGCCGGTCTACCAGTCGCTCATCGACACCATCAATCACGGCACCGCGCTCGACCCGTCGATCGCGGACACCGTCGCGGCGGCGATGAAGGAGTGGGCGATCGAGAAGGGTGCGACGCACTACGCGCACGTCTTCTACCCGCTGACCGGCACCACGGCGGAGAAGCACGACAGCTTCCTCTCGCCCGACGGTGAGGGCGGCGCGATCGCGGAGTTCGCCGGCAAGACGCTGATCCAGGGCGAGCCCGACGCGTCGAGCTTCCCGAACGGCGGCATCCGCGCGACGTTCGAAGCTCGCGGCTACACCGCGTGGGACGTCACCAGCCCGGCGTACATCCTCGAGAACCCGAACGGCACCACGCTGTGCATCCCGACCGCGTTCGTGTCGTGGACCGGCGAGGCGCTCGACAAGAAGACTCCGCTGCTCCGTTCCTCGCAGGCGATGAACAAGCAGGCGCAGCGCGTCCTCAAGATCTTCGGACACAAGGACATCGCGACCGTCTACTCGTTCGCGGGCGCCGAGCAGGAGTACTTCCTGGTCGACCGCCACTTCTTCTTCTCGCGCACCGACCTGCTCGGCTGCGGCCGCACGCTGTTCGGCGCGGCGCCGCCGAAGGGCCAGGAGTTCGAGGACCACTACTTCGGCGCGATCCCCGAGCGCGTGCTGGCCTTCATGATGGAGACCGAGCGTGAGCTGTTCAAGCTCGGCATCCCCGTCAAGACCAGACACAACGAGGTCGCGCCCGGCCAGTTCGAGGTCGCTCCGGTCTTCGAGAGCTCGAACCTCGCGACCGACCACCAGCAGCTGATCATGGTCACGCTGAAGAAGGTCGCCGAGCGCTACGGCATGGCCTGCCTGCTGCACGAGAAGCCGTTCGCGGGCGTGAACGGCTCGGGCAAGCACGTCAACTTCTCGATCGGCAACTCGACGCAGGGCAACCTGCTCGATCCGGGCGACACGCCGCACGCCAACGCGCAATTCCTCGTGTTCTGCGCCGCGGTGATCCGTGCGGTGCACAGGCACGGCGGGCTGCTGCGCGCGGTCGTCGCGTCGGCGGCGAACGACCACCGTCTGGGCGCCAACGAGGCCCCGCCGGCGATCATCTCGATCTTCCTCGGCGAGCAGCTCGCCGACGTGTTCGAGCAGATCGCCAAGGGTGGTGCCACGCGGTCGAAGGTGAAGGGCAAGCTCGAGATCGGCGTCGACACGCTGCCGCATCTCCCGAAGGACGCGGGCGACCGCAACCGCACGAGCCCGTTTGCGTTCACCGGCAACCGCTTCGAGTTCCGCGCGGTCGGGTCGAGCATGTCGATCGCGGGCCCGATGGTCGCGATCAACACGATCCTCGCGGAGTCGCTCGACTACGTCGCGACCGAGCTCGAGAAGGCCGGCGCGAGCGATCCCGCGAAGCTCAACGCCGCGGTGCAGACGATCGTCGCGGACATTCTCGCGAAGCACGGCGCGGTGATCTTCAACGGCGACGGCTACTCGGACGCGTGGCATCAGGAGGCGGCCAAGCGCGGCCTGCCGAACCTGCGCACGTCGGTCGATGCGCTGCCGGTGCTCGAGAGCCCGGACGTCATCGCGATGTTCGACAAGTACAGCGTGCTGTCGCCGCGCGAGCTGCAGAGCCGCATGGAGGTCTACCTCGAGCAGTACTGCTTGACGGTCGGCCTCGAGGCGCGCACCGCGATCGAGATGGCGCGCACCGTGATCTTCCCGGCGGCAGTCCGCTACCAGGGGCAGCTCGCGCAGACCTGCGCGAACCTGAAGGCGGTCGGCTACACCTTCGACACCGACACGCTCGACAAGGTGACGGCGCTCGTCAAGGAGCTGCAGGACGGCATCGTCAAGCTCGAGAAGTCGCTGGCGCACAAGGACGGCGGCTCGAAGCTGGCGCACGCGAAGCACCTCTGCGACGCCGTGCTGCCCGCGATGGCGGCCGTCCGCGCGACGGCGGACGAGCTCGAGAACATCGTCGCCGACGACCTCTGGCCGCTCGCGACGTACCAGGAGATGCTCTTCATTAAGTAATCCGATCGGGGTCATCCCCGCTCCTGATCAACGGCCCGGCATCGTCATGATGCCGGGCCGTTTTTGTTTGTCGCGCGCGAAAAGAGCTTTCACGTGACGCGCGTCTTCGGCTACCGTCAAGATACTTCGCGCGTCGCCGACGGGATCGGCCGGCGGCGCGACTCCACCGGGAGGGGAGATCGTCCCGGGCAACGCGCCTCCAGACCGCCTCGGATCCGACCCGTCGAGCCATGTCAGCCCAGGGGAAGCCCATGCGCGCACGCCTTCCGATCTCCGCCGCCCTCGCCCTCGCCGCCCTGACCGCCGCGATGCCGCGTCAAGCAGACGCCGCGTGCAACCTGATCCCGAGCGCGAGCCGGAGCTTCCGCGGCGCGCTCGGCGACCTGAACCGTCCATTCGCGGCGCCGGGCGACTTCGTCGAGATCGGCGCGAGTCCGGCGCGCTGCGCGGGCGCGTCGCCCGGCTTCTCCGACGAGCTCGACGACCAGATCGTGAGCGTGACGTTCAAGCCGCCCGGCGGCCAGCCGCGCGTCGCGTTCCTCACCTCGGGCAACTGCCTCGACGCGGACGCGCAGCAAAAGGTCACCGCCTGCGAGGCGACCGTCGGCGCGGGCAACGTATCGTGCGTGCAGGCGGGGCCGCTGGCGTCCCCCGTCAATCTCGCGATCGTCGAGCGCAACGGCGAGCGCAAGGTGTCGTTCCGCTTCCCCGACACCGACGCGCTGCTCTCCCCCGACTTCGACGACCGCACGCTCTCGGGTCCGGCGACGATCGCGGTGTCGCGCAGCACCGATCCGCTGCCGTGCGGCCTCGCGACGCAGAGCTGCGGCAGCCAGTCGGGCCTGGGCCTCCTCGCCTGCGTCGACCGGATCTACGCGCTCGACGGCTCTTGCGATCCGACCCCGAACACCGTCTTCCCGAGCTTCACGGCGCTGCCGCAGCCGAACGACTTCCAGGCCGACTGCTTCAGGGACGATCCGCCGTGCACCGGGCTGTCGAGCGAGACCCGCTTCGCGGTCGACGGTGACGGCAATCTGCTGCTGCCCGTGCACTGGAGCGGCGTCCTGATCCGGCAGAACGACCTGCCGGTGCCGCGCCTGATCCGCGCGATCATCAAGTCGCCGCTGCCCTTCCCGGTGCCCGACGCCGCGTTCCTCGCGTCGTACACGCCCGAGGGTGCGAAGCTGCCGCCGATCTTCGAGCCGCAGTCCGACCCGAGCGTCACCGATCCCGACGTGATCACGCTGTTCGGCTCGGCCGACGCGTCGTACACGATCCTGCGCTTCGCGCGCCGTGCCGGCGTCTGCTCCGGCGGCACGCTCGACGGCAACGCGTGCAGCACCGATCTCGACTGCCTTGGCGGCACGTGCCCGACGACCTGCGTCGGCGGCGCGAACGCGGATCAGATCTGCACGACCGACGCCGAGTGCGCCGGTGGCCGCTGTGGCGTCCTGTTCTCGGACTTCCGTCCGATCGCGTCGTGGGGCGGTCCGCTGCCGCTGCGACGTCAGGCCGTCGGCAGCTGCCTGGCACCACCGCACCAGTCCTGCGCGCTGCCGGAGGAATGCCCCGGCGAAGGCAACACCTGCGTCGGCGCCGGCATCTGCCAGCTCGCGCCGCACGCGACGTGCGCGAACGATGGCGACTGCCCGGGCGAAGGTGACGCGTGCGTGAGCTACGCCTTCGAGGCGACCACCGCGATCCCGCTCGAGAGCCTGTCGTCGGGCAGCACCGACGTCTTCTCCTTCACCGTCAACGAGTCGACGCGGCTCAAGGACGAGAACGGCGACGGCGACACCTTCGACTCGGTCGTGACGCTGCGCGATCGCGTGACCGGCGAGATCCAGCCGATGGGTGTCGCGGCGTCGTGCCCGCTCTTCTCGAGCAGCGCCAACGGACGCGCGGTGGTGCGCATCTACGATCCGCCGTTCCGCTACCCGGCGGTCGAGACCGAGGGCGACGTGGTCGCGTTCCTCGAGTCCGAGGCCGCGGCCGGCGCCTGCGACCAGAACGGCGACACCGACGTGGCCGATCCGATCCTGCGCGTGTTCGCGCTCGGCGCCGGCGAGCGGACGTCCACGCTCGTGCCGCCGCACGTCGCCGACACCGCACTCGCCGTCAATCACGAGGCGCTCGCGGTCTCGAACGGCCTCGTGTTCTACCGCCGCCCCGAGAGCGGCGCCGCACCGGGCGCGCTGCGACGTGCGAGCGTCGCGACCGGCGGCGGCCAGGCCGCGACCGGCATCTCGATGGACTTCGACGGCCCGTTCTTCCAGGCCACGCCGGACGGCCGCTACGTCGCGTTCCCGAGCGACTCCAGCGACCTCGTCCCGGACGACACGAACTTCGCCAACGACATCTTCCTGCACGACAACCTGACCGGCACGACGGAGCGCGTGAGCCTCGGGACGGGAGGCGTGCAGACCTTCGGCGCCGGCTTCAGCTTCGCCATCTCGTCAGACGCGCGCTTCAGCGCGTTCTCGACGTTCCAGTCGCTGGTCCCGGAAGACCAGAACTTCAACTCCGACGTGTACGTCCACGACCGGCAGCTCGGCACCACCGAACGCGTGAGCGACATTCCGGGTGGCGGCGACGGCAGCGGCGGCCCGTCGGGCATCCTCTCGACCGACGTCGAGGACATCTCCGCCGACGGACGCTTCGTCCTCTTCTACTCGTACTACGACAACCTGGTCCCGAACGACACCAACGGCGATCTCGACCTCTTCGTCCGCGACCGGCTGCTCGGCACCACCGAGCGCGTCAACGTCGCCGACGACGGCAGCCAGAGCACGTTCGGAACCTTCCTCGGGAAGATCTCGGCCGACGGACGCTTCGTCGTGTTCCCGAGCTGGGACGCGCAGCTGGTGCCCAACGACGTCA
Organism: Binatia bacterium; assembly: GCA_046327915.1. Lineage (GTDB taxonomy): Bacteria > Desulfobacterota > Binatia > UBA12015 > UBA12015 > VGTK01. Next base: position 130,893 of record JAXLXO010000014.1, read on the forward strand.
ACAACACCGGCGACATGTTCGTGCGCGACCGCCTGCTGCAGCACACCGAGATGGTCAGCGTGACGAGCAACGGAGAGCAGCTCGGCGCCGTCTCCGGGTACATCGGAGGATACGACATCTCGGACGATGGCCGCTTCGTGCTCTTCGGGACAGATGCGGCGCTGGCGCCGTCGGACACCAATGGCGTGCGCGACTTCTACGTCCGCGACCGGCAGCTCGGCATCACCGAGCTGGTCAGCGTCGCGACCGGCGGCATCCCGCTGCCCACGGGACCGTCGGAAGGCGCGAACGGCCTGAGCTGCTCGCTGAGCGGCAACGGACGCTGGGTCGGCTTCACCGCGCCCGACGAGGCCGACGCCGTGGTCGGCGACAACAACGGCTTCCTCGACGCGTTCGTCCACGACCGTCAAACCGGAATCACGCAGCGCGTGAGCGTCGACGAGAACGGCGACCAGCTGAGCGGCGACTCGCGTCGCCCGATCGTCTCCAACGACGGCACGATCGTCGCGTTCCGCAGCGCGGCGACGAACGTCGTGCCGGGCGACACCAACGACGCCATCGACGCCTTCGTCCGCGCGCCGAACCTCGTCGACCCGGCGCTCGATCTCTTCCCCGACGGCACCCTGCAGGACACGGTGCTCGAGGTGTTCGACGCGTCGTCGCAGACGGCGACCACGCTCTGCCCGGCCAACGACGTCGCGGTGGCCGACGGCCGCGCGGCGTTCCTGCGCCCCGAGTCGCCGACCGGAACGGCCCTCTGCCCGAGCGATTCGCTCAACCCGGGCGCCGATGCCGACACCGACGACGAGGTCGTGCAGCTCTGGGACGCGACGGGCGGCGTGCAGAACCTCGGCCTCGCGGCGTCGTCCGTCGTGCTGTCGTCGACGCACGTCGCGGCGCTCGCCTACGAGGACGCGCAGGGTGCGGCCGATCTGAACGGCGACGGCGACGCGAGCGACGACGTCGTCCACGTGCGCGCGCTGTCCGGCGGCGGGTGGACGAACGTCGGCGAGGCCGCCGACACCATCGAGGCGTGTGGCACGCTGTTCCCGTTCGTCACGCCCGAGTCGGCTCAGGGTGCAGACCGCAACGGCGACGGCGACCGGAACGACCGCGTGCTGCAGGTGTGGGACGCGGCCGCGTCGTCGCTGCGCAACGTGGCGCTCGCCGCGGACGAGCTCGTCTGCGGCGGCTCGCTCGTCGCCTTCCGCTCGCCCGAGAACGCGAGCGGCACGCATCGCAACGGCGATGCCGACGCGACCGACCACATCCTCACGGTCTACGACGCGAGCACCGGTCAGGTTCGCGAGAGCGGCCAGGCGATCACGCCGTGCCGGATCGCCGAGTGCGACCCGCGCCAGCCGTTCCGCATCATCGGACGCACCGTCAAGTTCCTCACGCTCGAGTCCGAGCAGGGCGCTACCGATCTCGACGGCGACGGCGACGCGGTCGATCTCGTGATCCAGATCTTCGATCTCGACAGCGGCCGCACGCGCACGGTCGGCACGGTGCGTGACGGATCGGATCCGCTCGGCCGCGGCGACACGCTCGATACCGACACGGCGACCGTCTACACCTCGACCGGGCTCTGCCTCGAGTCCGAGGACAGCTTCTGCCTCGACGAGACCTGGTGCGCGGGAACGTCGATCTGCCGCGACAACGTGTGCCAGCGCGAGACCGGCGTGTGCGCGTCGCAGCTCGACTGCTCGCCGGGCAGCTCGTGCGTCCCCGCGGGCATCGTGCCGGCGAGCCCCGACAGCGACGGCGACGGCGTGCCCGACCACATCGACGACTGCCCGAACGCGGGTCCCGCCGACCAGACGGACACCGACGGCGACGGCGTCGGCGACGTGTGCGACATCTCGACGTGCGGCAACGACGTCCGCGAGAGCACCGAGATCTGCGACGGCGCGGACTCGGCCTCGTGCCCCGCGTCGTGCAGCGCGCAGTGCGCGTGCTGCACCCCGGTGACCGACCCGAAGGCGGCGGTGACGGTGCGCACGAAGAAGGAGGCGGGCGTGATGAACGTCCGCATGTCGATCCCGCTCGGTGCCTATGCCGGTGAGCCGGTGACGATCCGGCTCGCCGACTCCGACAGCGACCCGATCGTGCTGACGGGCGTGGGCGCGCTGCCGGCGAAGGGCAAGCAGGGGAAGATGTGGACGTTCACCAGCAAGACGGACGGCGTCAAGCGCGTCTCGCTGGTCGACGACACGAAGAAGCACCCGGGCATGTTCAAGATCGCCGTCGCGACGAAGAAGTGGTTCACCGCGGCGCAGGCGAACCGCCCCGCGGCCGAGACCGCCGTCACGGTGACGATCGGCTCGCAGTGCTTCAGCCATGGCGTGACGAAGAAGACCGACTGACCACGGCCGCCGGCCGGCGGCGGGAGCGCGTCGCGCTTCCCCGCCGCCCGGACTTCGGAGTAGGGTCCGCGGCGTGAGCTCACGACACGACCGGATCCTCGTCGCAGGACGCGTGCACACGATGGCGCCCTCCGGGCCGGGCGTCGCGGAAGCGGTGCACGTCGTGGACGGCCTCGTCGCCGCGGTCGGGACGCGCGAGGAGATGCGGCTCCGGCGCTCGCGCGCGACCGAGACGATCGACCTCGGCGACGCGACCCTGCTCCCCGGATTCGTCGAGCCGCACACGCATCCCGACCTGTGCGCGCAGCTCTACGCGTGGACCGACGTCTCGGGCTTCACGTACCCGGACGTCGCCGGCGTCGTCGCGGCGCTGCAGAGCGCGGCGGCGCGGACACCCGAGGGCGAGTGGATCTTCGCGTTCGGCCTCGACCCGATGCTGACGCGCGACCTCGGCGCCTGGGACCGCCGCCGGCTCGACGCGATCTCCGACCGTCACCCGATGTTCGTGATGATCCAGTCGATGCACACCGCGTTCGTGAACTCGCGTGCGCTCGCGATCGCCGGCATCGACGCCTCGACGCCGAATCCCGGCCACGGCGGACACTTCGGCCGCGACGCGGCCGGAGAGCCGACCGGACGCCTCGAGGAGCAGACGGCGATGCTGCCGTTCCTCGTGCACATGGACGCGGCGGACGACCACGTGCGCGAGCACCTGCGAGCGCAGTACGGACGCTACCGCGACGCGGGCATCACCTCGATCGGCGTCGCCGGAACGTTCACCGGCGCGAAGCAGCTGCCGATCTTCGTCGGCGTCGCCGAGGACGCGGCGAACCCGGTCCGCACCACCGCGTATCTGCGGCACCCGGCGGGCAGCGGCCTCGCGTCCGCGCCGCGCGACGGCGCGCGCTACCGCGTGCGCGGCGTCAAGCTGTGGTACGACGGCTCGCCCTACACCGGCACGATGCTGCTGCGCGAGCCCTACCTCGACACCGAGCTGTGCTGCTGCACGCTGGGCATTCCGGCCGGCACGACCGGACGCGCGAACTTCGCACCGGACGACGCCGCGGACGCGCTCGCGGATCTGCGGCGCGGCGGCTGGCAGGTCCTGACGCACGCGCAGGGCGACCGCGGCTGTGCGGAGATGCTCGACCTCTACGCGCGCGTCCTCGCGGGCGACACGAGCGACCACCGCTGGCGGCTCGAGCACTGCGCGCTGGTCTCGCCCGAGGATCTGCAGCGCGCCGCGGCGATCGGCGTGTCGCCGAGCTTCCACGTCAATCACGTGCTGCACTACGGGCCCGAGCTGCGCGACGCGATCCTGGGACGCGAGCGCGCGGAGCGGCTGATGCCGCTCGCGAGCGCACTCGAGGCGGGGCACCGCATCAGCCTGCACGCCGACTCGCCGATGTACCCCGCTCTGCCGCTGTCGCTGGTGCGCACGGCGGTGACGCGGCTCACGCGCCACGGCGACGTCCTCGGCGCGCGGCACGCGATCCCGCTCGATGCGGCGCTGCGCGCAGTGACGGTCGACGCCGCGTGGCATCTGCACGACGACACCGGCGGCGCGATCGTGCCCGGACGCCGCGCCGACTTCACGGTCCTCGAGCGCGACCCGTACGCCGTCGCGCCCGCGGACCTCGACCGGATCGCGGTGCTCGGCACGTGGCTCGACGGCGAGCCGACGGGAGCGTTCTGAGCGCACCGCACGAGGGGCGCCGCCGCGGCGTCCTGCTCGTCGCGGCGGCCGGCGCGGTGCTCGCGACGCTGGTCGTGCTCGAGCTCGTCCTGCGCGCGACCGTCGTGCCGTTCCGGCTTCCCGCACCGCCCGCGCCCCGGACGCTCGACCCGTACGCCGAGAACCCGTTCGTCGTACGGGCGCGTCCGCTCCTGCAGACGTTCGTTCCCGGCTCCCGCTATCGCGCGGCCCGCGCCGGCTACGACGTCGAGTACGCGATCAACGCGCACGGCTTCCGCGGTCCCGAGGTCGGCGACAAGCACAGACCGCGGCTGCTGCTCGTCGGCGACTCGATCGCGGAAGGACACGGCGTCCCGTTCGAGAGCGCGCTGCCGTCGCTGCTCGGCAAGGCGCTCGACGGCGACGGCTGGGACGTCGTCAATGCCGCGATGCAGGGCGGCAGCCCCATCCACTACGCGGCGAACGTCGAGCGCTATCTGGCGCTCGAGCCCGACGCGGTCGTCCTGCTGCTCTACGAGAACGACCTGTGGGACGACCGCGCGCGCGAGGCCGCGTACGCCGATCTGCCGCTGCTCGACGACGATGTGCCGCTGCAGCTGCTCGTCGTGGCGAAGCGCGCCTGGCGCAACCTGTCCCCGACTCCGCTCGAGCAGCGCATCCTCGCCAACCGCGATCTCGCGCCCGAGCAGCCGGTCGACGCGCGCTTCCCGTGGGTCCTGTCGGAGGCCGAGGTGGACCGGCAGTTCCGCGCCAGCGCGCCGTATCTCGACGTGTTCGCCACCGCGCTCGCCGCGCGAGACGTTCCGCTGGTGGTCGCGTTCGTGGCGATCGGCGCGCTCGTCCCCGAAGGACAGCCGCTCTTCGGCGAGCACGCGCGTGCGCTGGAGGACGACGTCGGGGAGTGGGCCGTGGCACGGGGCGCGCCGTTTCTCTCTCTGTGCCCACTGGTGATGCAGGCCTTCGCGTCGCCCGGCGGCGGCGACGTCATGATCGCGGGCGACGGCCATCCGACGATCGGCATGCAGCGGCGCCTCGCCGACGCGATGGCACCATGGCTGCGCGCGAACCTGCCGGTGCCGAAGCACGGCTGATCGGTTCTCGTCGCACGTCGGCTCGTTCGGCATCGTGCCGCGCATGCCGACCCGGGCGGCTCGACGTGCGGCACCTCACCGCCGGCACCCCGGGCACGCAGTCGGTCGACAAGATCGTCGCGTCGTACCGGCAGATCGTCGAGGAGAAGGGCGGCGTCGTGCTGTTCAGCGGACGCCTCATCGGTCGCGCGGCGCTTCGCACGCGCCCGGCAGGAGGCGGACCGGTCCGCCTCCTGCCGCCGCGTCGATCATTGGGCGTCCGGTGCCACCGCGACGCTCCGCACCTCGGCCAGACGCGCGAGCGCCGCGAGATCGCCGACACGGACGAGCCCGACGACTCCGGCGTCCGACTCGCCCTCGCGCAGGAAGCCGGCCGACTGCAGCGCGAGATCGGCCTCCGTGCCTCGCTTCGCGAGCACGACGCGCACCCGCACCCAACCGTCGTCGGCGCGCGCCGCACCCGGCGCACCGACGCCCTGCTCCGCCAGCACCAGCAGCGCCGGCGCCAGCTTGACGCGCGTCGTCGCGTCGAGCCGCACGCTCGTGGGCGCACGCTCCGGCTGCGCGAGCGCGTCGTCGCTCTCGTTCGCGGTCCGCCCGCCGTCGCGCAGCTCGCGGCGCGAGCGCTCCACGACGGTCACCGGCGGTGCTGCCGGCGCGGCCTTCCCGGCGGCACCGAGCGGCACCGCGGCCAGCATCTGCGCGCGCGGTACGCCGGACGCCGCCTGCGCCACGTCCGCGGCCGACGTGCCGAACACGCCCTCGTAGCGGACGCCGTCGGGCATCTCGACGGGCAGGCGCACGGTGCGCGACGTGCCGCCCTCGTTCACCACGCGCTCCTCGACGGCGACGAACGACGTGAACGGCGTCAGGAGCCGATGCGCGAGCGCGACCTGCACGATCTGCTCCTCGAGCGGCTTCGGGAACGTGCCCGACTGCATCGCGCCGAGGTCCTGCGTCGTCAGCGCCTCGACTTTGGCGCGCGCCCACATCGACGCGATCGCGCCGTTCTCCTGCTCGCGCTCGGGCAGCGTGACCGGCAGCACCTGGCGGTACGGTCGTCCGTGCTGGAAGCCAGTCAGCACGACCTGTCCAGTGCCGGCACTGCGGTAGCGCGCGTGGATGACCAACGGACGCTCGGCCCACACGTCGGCGTGCTCGTGCGGCAGCACGTCGACGACGTCGAGCCCCTGCCACTCGACCTTCACGTCGGTGAGCACCGGTGACGCGATGCGGTCGTAGAAGCGCTTGCCGGCCTCGTCGCCCGACGACGTGAGCAGCACGTACTCCGCCTCGCCGCCGCCGAGACGCGCCATGCCGTCGATCAGGAGCCGGTTGACGCCGTTGCCCGTTCCGAACGGGAACCAGCGCGAGCGCGCGCGCAGCTTCTTGACGAGGCCGAGCACCTCCAGGTCGTTGCCGACGTAGCCGTCGGTCATGAACGTGACGATGCGCAGGCGGTTCGCGTCGGCCGGCATCGCGCAGACGCGCTCGATCGCGTCCGCCATCATCGTGCCGCCGTTCGCCTCGAGCGCGTCGATGTACTGGCGCGCGCGGCGCTTCATCTCCGGAGTGGCGAGCTCCGGCTGCGCGAACAGGACGTTGCTCGTGCTGCCGAAGTCGACCACCTGGAACGTGTCGTTCGGGTTCATGTGGTCGAGCGCGTAGCGCATCGTCTCCTTCGCCTTGTCGAGCGGCGCGCCCATCTGCGAGCCAGAGCGGTCGATGACGAAGACCATCTCCTTCGGCGCGGCCTCGCTCGCGCCGACGCGCTTCGGCGGCAGCAGCACGAGGCTCACGTAGCCGTCGCCCGCGTCCGGACGGTACGTCAGGTAGCCGCTCTGCAGCGCGTCTCCCGACACGCTCCAGCGCAGCACGAAGTCGCGGTTCGGGATCTCGCGCTGGTCGCGCAGCGTGACGCGGGCGCGCTCCGGCGTGGGCCGCGCGACGTCGACCGCGTGCAGCGCCGACGCGACGTCGCGGATCGGCACCGCGGCGTCGATGTCCACGGTGATCGAAAGGTCGTGTCCCGCGCGCGTGCCCTGCGCCGTCACCGGCGGCGCGACCGCGTCCGCGTCGCGCGTGCCGGGGGGCGAGAAGCGCGGCCCGACGACCGTCGGCACGACGAGCGAGAACGTCCCCGCCTCGAACTCCAGCGGCTCGACGTAGGCGATGCGGATCTCGACGGTCGCGCCGGGCATCAGGTTCGCGACCCGCTGCGTGAAGACGTTGGGGCGCTCCTCGTCGAGCAGGCTCGCGGTCTTTCCCGCCGCCTTCGCCTGCTCGTACTCGCGGCGCGCGTCCTCGCGGCGGCGGATCTGGCCCTCGATGGTGCGATCGCCGATCCGCATGGTCATCGCGTCCACCGCACCCCGGTCGGAGAGCGGGAACGTGTAGACCGCCTCGACGGGCTCGGCGAACGTGCTGCGGAACGTCTGCGTGACCTCGACGCGCGCGACGAAGCCCGCGACCGTGGCGTGGACGTCGGTGTGCTCGAGCGGGCAGCCGCCGAGCGCGCGACCGTCGGGCGCGATCGCGTCGAGCGCCCCCGAGCCTTCACCCCGGGCGGCCCCCGGCGGCAGCGCGAACGCCAGGGCGACGAGCAGGAAAACCGATGACAGCCATCTCGTGCGGTTCATGAAGAACCTCCTTCCGGAAAGAAGGTCCCCGCGGCGGCGCGGATCGGATCACGGCGGGCGAGATTTTCGTTCCGGCCGCGCCACGCCTCGTTCGACGGGACGGCGATCCCTGCTAAGACGGCGCCGCCGCACCGTGCGGGCGCACCGTCATGACCGGATCCGAGCCGACACCGAGATCTTCGCCGGGGGAGCCGTGCTGCCGCTGAGCCGCCTGCAGCTCGTGATGATCGAGCTGACGAACCTCTGCAACCTGCGCTGCATCATGTGCGGGATCTGGGAGGAGCTGCCGAACCGGGTGTTCGCGCTCGACCGCTTCGCGGAGATCGTCGGGACGCGGCCCGTGCGCAACGCGCGCGCGATCGCGCTCACCGGCGGCGAGCCGTTCATGATCGGCAACCTCGAGGAGTACTACGACCTGGTGCGCACGCGCTCGCCGCGCAGCCACGTCAATCTCAGCACGAACGGCTGGTACACCGAGCGCACGCTCGAGCTGCTCGCGCACGCCGACCGGAAGCGGACGTCGGTCACGATCAGCTACGACGGCCTGCGCTCGCACGACGCGATCCGCCGCACCGAGGGCTCGCGCGACCGCCTGCTCGAGACGGCGCGGCTGGTGCGCGCGCGATTTCCCGAGGTCGCGCTGTCGCTCAAGATGACGATCACCAACGAGAACCACGGCGAGATCCTCGATACCGCGAAGGAGTGCCGCGACCTCGGCGTCCCGTTCCGCATGAAGACGCTCGAGAAGCTCGTCTGCCACCAGGGACGCTACCCGTCGCCGGTCACCGGACCGGAGTACGACGACGCGATCGTCGCCTCGATCACCGAGCAGGCGCGCGGCGTGCTCGAGCTCGGCATCGACACCAACCGCGGCTACATCCGCAGCCTGATCGACAAGAACGGCGGCGCGGACGAGCCGTGCAGCTGCTCGCCGCGCACGCTCTTCGTCGGCATCGACGGCAAGGTCTTCCTCTGCCGGCGGCGCGCGCCGATCGGCGAGCTGTCCTCGAACGATCTGGGCGGCATCTGGGCGTCGCCGGCGAAGCGCGACGCCGTGCGCGCGATGCGGGAGTGCCGCAGCGACCGCCTCTCGCTCGGGTTCCGCCATGCTTGACGAGCGGTGGATGTCCGCGCTGCGCGACTTGCGCCGCAAGGCGGGCGACGCGGCGCGCGCGCTGGTCACGCGCGAGATCCGCGTCGAGTTCGAGCGCATCCCGCTCCCGGTGCGGAATGCGTCGTACCGGAAGATCTTCAACTGGCTCGCCGTCGAGGCCGGGATCGCGCTGCGGCGCACCGAGCCGTGGGGCCTGCCGACGCACGCGCACGTCGAGCCCTCGAGCCAGTGCAACCTGCGCTGCACCTACTGTCCCGTGGGAACCGAGACCGGCCCGACCGGGCACATGGATCCCGCCGTGTTCCGCAGCTTCGTCGACCAGGTGCGCGACCACGCCCTGCTGATCGCGCTGTGGGGCTGGGGCGAGCCGTTCGTCTGCCCGTCGGTGTACGAGATGATCGCGTACGCGCACGCGAACGGTATCCGCGTGCTGTCGAGCACCAACGGCCATCTGTTCGCGAAGCACGAGCACGCGGAGTCGGTCGTGCGCTCCGGGCTCGACGCGCTGATCGTGTCGCTGAGCGGCACGACGCAGGAGGCGTATCGCCGCTTCCGCGGCGGGCCGCTGTCGACCGCGCTCGACGGCGTGCGCGCGATCGTCGCGGCGAAACGCGCGCTCGGCTCGCGCACGCCGCACGTGCAGCTGAGCTTCATCGTGACCGACGTCGCGGCACGGCAGATTCCGGAGCTGCAGCAGCTCGCGCGCAAGCTCGGCGTCGACGGGCTGTCGCTGAAGAAGATGAACACCGCAACCGTGCGCGCCGACCGCCGCGCCGACGAGGCGATCCCCGAGGACGCGCGGCTGCGCCGCTTCGCGTACGCGGACGGCGGCCTCGAGCGCGTGCGCGTCGCGAGCAACCCGTGCAAGGCGCTGTGGCACAACCCGACGCTGCGCTGGGACGGCACCGTCAATCCGTGCGTCTACGACTTCGACGGCACGCACGTCCTCGGCGACACGCGCACCGAGCCTTTCACCGCGATCTGGACCGGCGAGCGCTACGCCGCGATGCGCGAGAAGTTCCGCACGCGCTGGCAGGACATCGACATCTGCAGCCGCTGCACCTACGCGTACGCGGGCGGCAACTACACCGACGTCGTCGCCGACACCTGGCTCTTCCCGGAGAACGGCACAACGTCAGCGCGGCCGGAGGTATCCGGCGAGCTCGCCGGCGGACCAGAGGCACAGACCGAGGAAGACCAGCGGCGCGCTGCGGGCCAGCGGTAGCCCGCCCTGCCCGCGCTCGCGCACGCGCCGCACCAGGCGCAGTCCGAGCACGAGTGGCAGCACGGGCGAGAGCGCCGCGAAGGCGAGGCGGCGTGCGGTCGAGAAGCGCTCCTCCTCGACGCGCATTCGTGCGAAGGCGCGGCCGTGCATGAGCTGCTTGCGGACGAACGCGGTGAGCGTCGGCTCCATCATCTGCGCGACGCGGATCGACGGATCGAGCAGCGGCGGCTCGCCGGCGCGCGCGAGCTTCCAGTTGAACGCGGTGTCCGAGCTGTAGCCCTCGGCGCGGAACGCGCCGTGCTCCTCCACCGCGCGGCGCTTGAGCGAGAAGCAGCAGGTCGGGATGTCGCGCATCGGGCCCGGCGGCGCGCCCGGCAGCCACTGGTTGAACTCGCAGACGTAGAGCGCCGTGCCGAGCGTGGTGCGCGGCGGTGCGAGGTCGATGACGCCGCCGATCACCGGCGCCGGATCGCGGTGCGCGGCGAGCACGCGCTCCCCCCAGTCGCGCGCCGCGATGCAGTCGGAGTCGACGAAGCCGATCAGCTCGCCGCGCGCCGCCGCGATGCCGACGTTGCGTGCCGCGCCGGGCGAGTGCTGCGTGTCCAGCTTCACCAGGCGGACCTCGGGGAAGCGGCGCGCGACGATCGCCGCGGTGTCGTCGGTGCCGCTGTCGACGACCAGCACCTCGACCGCGTCGCCGATCTGCGGCACGAGGGCTTCGAGGCAGCGCCCGATGGTCGACGCGGACTGGTACGCCACGACGATGATCGACAGCGTGCGCGGCGCGGCGTCCATGACGTCGCGCACCGTATGCGACCGCGGCACGGCGGTCCATGCGCGCACCGCGACCGGCACGCCGCGGCACGGCGATTGACGCTCGCGAACGCTCGTGGCTACCTTCGGCGCGATGGCCGGTCCCGCGAAGGACTGGATGGCGATCCTCGCGCGGCTCGAGCAGGGCGACCGGCTCGCGTTCCTCGAGGTGAACCGTCTCGTGACCGGATGCCTGACCAGCCTCCGCGCCTACGACTTCCAGGACGAGTGGGACGACCTGCGGCAGGAGGTCGTGCTCGCGGTGCTGGCGAACTTCCGCGCCGGACGGCTGCGCGACCCGCAGGCGTTCGTCGGCTACGTCAAGGTGATCACGCGCAACAAGCTGATGGACCGGCTCGCGAAGCGCCTCGACACGCACGAGAAGGAGCGCCTGCCCTGGGACGACGCCACCGCGGCGTCGGTCGACGCGTCCGCCGCCCCCGACGCGCAGCTCGACGCGAACGCGCTGCGCGCAGCACTCGACGAGCTGCCGCCCGACGAGCGCCGCGTGGTGGACGGCATCTACGCGCATGGCCGCACCTACGAGGAGGTCGCCGCGGCGACCGGCATCCCGCTCGGGACCATGAAGCGCCGCCTGCGCGACGCGCTGGTCTTCCTGCGGCGCAGGCTGGCGACGGAGTGATCCGATGCGGTGCGTTCGAGAGACCTGTGAGATGGTGAGGCGATGACCTGCAGGCGTGCCTTCGAGCTCGACGTGCCGGCGTTCGTGGTCGACCCGCGCGATCCCGCGTGGGACGACTTCCGCGCGCACTACCCGCGCTGCGCCGACTGCGCGGCGGAGGTGGCGGCGTGGACCGCCCTGCAGGGATCGCTCGCCGAGCGGCATCCCGAGCCGGAGGAACTGCTGCGCTGGAACGACGCACCGGACGCGCTCGCGGCCGACGCACGCGCCACGATCGCGCGGCACGTCGAGCGCTGCGCGTCGTGCCGCGACGAGCTGCGGGCGCTGGGCGGGGTTGCGGCAGTGCACGCGCGGGATGCAGACGCCGCGGCGGCCGGTGCCGGTCACGCCGCTACGCACGCCACGCGCGCGACCGAGCATGCGCATCACCCGTCGGCCTCGCGTGCCGGCGGACGCCACGCCGAGCGCCACGCGTTCGCGCGCGAGGGCTCGGCACGCGGCGCAGCGCACGCGGGTGCGCCGGCAGGCGGCGCGCGAGGCGCGGGGCGCCGCGGCCCGGTCGCACGCGTCCTGCTGCATCCCGCGTTCGCGTACGCCGTGCTCGCTCTGGTCCTGCTGCTGCCCGGCGTGCGCGCGGCACTCGATCGCGACGCGGGCCGCGCCGCGTTCGATGCGCCGGCGACGCCGCCGCCCGGGCAGGCGCCGGCAGCACCGCAGTCGATCACCGCCTCGTCCGGGCGCGTGCAGGCGGAGCGCGACGACGCGGCGGAGGAGAACGTCGCCGGACAGCCCGACGACGCGCACGTCGACCGCACGGCACCACGGCTGATGCGTCAAGCACCGTTCCGCCCCGCGCCGCCGCCTCCGCCGGCCGCTGTTCCGGCGCCCGTGGCCGCTCCGCCACAGCCCGCCGCAGCGGTCGCTCCCGCGGCGAAGGCCGCGGCACCGCTCGAGGAAGGCCGCCTCGCGCGCGGTGGACAGGCGGCGGAAGCACCCGTACCCGCCGCCGCGGGCGCGGGCGCCGGCGCCGCGCTGAGCGACGCCGTGTCGAGCGCCGACGCGGCCCGACGCGAGCGCGTTCCCGGCAGCAGCGCCAGCGCGCCGTCGGCGCCGATCCGCCTGCTGCCCGCGGCCGGCGGCGCCGCGCGTACGCTCGTCGTCGTGCTGCCGCCGAGCGCGACGACGGCGGCGAGCGTGGAGATCCGCGTCGTCGACGCCGGCGGCGGGCGCGAGCTGCGCCAGCGCATCCGGCGCGCACCGGGCGCGGAGCCCGAGGTGCGGATGACGCTCCCCGCGGGCTTCGGCGCCGCCGTGCTGCAGGTCGAAGTCTACGCCGACGGCGCGGGCCCGCTCCTGCAGGGCTCCGTCACGCCCTGAGATCCGTCAGTCGTCGTACCGCGTGACGTGCTCGAGCAGCAGCGACGACAGCTGGTCCGCCGCGTCCTCGGGCACCCAGTGGCTCACACCCTCGATGATCTCGAAGCGGTACGGACCGTCGACGTAGTCACCGCAACGCTCCGCGCCGTAGCGTCCGAGCGCGGTGTCGGCGGTGCTCCAGACGTAGAGCGTCGGCACCGTAGTCCGCGCACCGTCGGACGAGGTGAGGCCGAGCGCGCGGTAGTAGTTCAGCGCCGCGGTGAGCGCGCCGGGCTCGGAGAGCAGCGCCACGTAGTCGTCCGCGTGCGCCGCGGCCGGACCGTCGCCGTAGATGCCGCGCAGCACCGCGGCGTCGTTCGCGAGCAGCGTCTGCTCGGGCACTTCGGGCTGGCGGAAGAAGGTGATGTAGGTCGACTTCGACTGCTGCTCCGGGTCGTTCGCCAGCGCCAGTGCGAACGCAGTCGGGTGCGGCACCGAAACCGCCGTCAAGCTGACGATCCGCTCCGGACGCTCGCCCGCCGCCTCCCACGCGATCGCCGCACCCCAGTCGTGGCCAACGAGGTGGAAGCGCGCGAAGCCGAGCGCGTCGGCGATCGCGAACACGTCGCCCGCGAGGTGCGTCAAGCCGTAGTCCTCGATCGCGGGCGGACGCGCACCGGACGAGTAGCCGCGCAGGTCCGGCGCGACGGCGCGGTAGCCGGCGCGCGCCAGCGCCACGAGCTGCGCCTCCCACTCCAGCGACGACTCGGGGAAGCCGTGCAGCAGCAGCACCGGCGAGCCGTTGCGGGGGCCCGCCACGCGGGCGTCGAAGACGAAGCCGCCGGCCTCGATGGTCGTCTGCGTGATGGCGATGTCGTCGGTCGTGGACGAGCCGCCGCCGTTGCCGCCGCAGGCGGACACGAGTGCGGCCAGGAGGAGGACCGTCGCGGCGGCGCGCGACGGGGCGGAGGGCAGGAATCGGCGCAGGATCACGCGGTACTTGTCGCATCCGGCCCGGCGCGCGGGCAACGCCGATCCGGCGAACGGGCCGGATCCGCCTCCCGAACGGCCGCAGGCCGCCGCGTGCGTCCCGTGTGCTCGACCGGCCGGTTCTGCTATCGCCCGACGATGATCTCCCGCAGAAGCCGATCGCCCCGCCCGCTCGTCGCGGCCCTCGTCACCGTCGCTCTCTTCGCGGCACCCGTCGCGGCGCAGGACATGCCGACCGGTCCCGCGACCTCCAAGCTGCAGAAGGAGTTCGACCAGGCCGACGCCAACCACGACGGCAAGCTGAGCGACGACGAGGCGAAGGCGGCGGGCTTCTTCACCACCGACGAGCCGATGAACAGCGTCGACACGGACCGCGACGGACAGGTCACGCTCTTCGAGCTCGCCGACGCCGTGCAGCGCCGGCTGCGCGCGTCGATGTCGTCGCGCGACGCGGCCGACACCGACGGCGACGGCTACGTCAGCGAGGACGAGGCGAAGGTGTCCGGCGGCTCGATCCTCGAGATCTTCAAGCGCGCCGACCGTGACAGCGACGGCCGGGTGTCGCGCGACGAGATCGACGTCTTCGTGCACGACACGTACTTCAGCGAGACCGCCGATCGCGGCGTCGTTCCGAACATCTTCAACAAGCGCTTCTGATCGGCGCGCGCACGCGCGCCCTGGGAGTTCCGAGATGCCGAACCTGCACGAGTTCACGATGAAGACGATCGACGGCGCGGAGCGCTCGCTCGGCGACTTCAAGGGCAAGGTGGTGCTGCTGGTGAACGTCGCGTCGAAGTGCGGCCTCACCCCGCAGTACACCGACCTCGAGAAGCTGCACGAGGAGCTCGCGCCGCGCGGCTTCTCCGTCGTCGGCTTCCCGTGCAACCAGTTCGCTGGCCAGGAGCCCGGCACCGACGCCGAGGTCAAGCAGTTCTGCTCGACGACGTACGGCGTGACCTTCCCGCTGTTCTCGAAGATCGACGTCAACGGGCCGTCGCGTGCGCCGCTCTACGCGTGGCTCACCGCGGAAGACGCGAAGCCCGAAGGCGCCGGCGACATCAAGTGGAACTTCGGCAAGTTCGTCGTCGACAAGACGGGCAAGGTCGTCGCGCGCTTCGACCCGACCGTCAGCCCGACCGCGACCGAAGTCCGCGCGGTGATCGACAAGGCACTCGCGTAACCTACTCCGGCTGGCGACCGTCAGGCAGTGACGGTCGTCAGCAGCTCGAGCAGGTTGCCGTCGGGGTCGCGGAAGTACAGCGAGCGGCCCCACGCACCGTCCGCCGCGGGACGCGGCACCGGGCCCTCGATCACCGCGACGCCGTGCCGCGCGAGCAGCGCCGCGGCGTCCTCGATCGGCGCGTCCCAGCGCAGGCAGAGGTCCACCGAGCCCGGCGTCGGATGCGTCGCGTGCGGCGCCGCCGGCGCGGATGCCGGGTGCACGTTCATCCGGTTGCCGCCGATCTGCAGCATCGCGATCGGCAGGCGCCCGGCGCGCCACTCCTCCTCGTAGAGGATCTCGGCTCCGAGAACGTCGCGATAGAAGCCGACGGTGCGCTCGACGTCCGCGACCGTGATCGCGAGGTGGTCGTAGCCGCGAATCGGCGCGCGCGGCCGGTGCCGCTCGACCAGCTCGCGAAGCTCCGCGTGGAGGGCCGGGCTCCCCGCCGCGAGGATGCCGTTGCTCGACGTCTGCCACGGCGCACCGTCGAGGTCGGTGACGATCGCGCCCGCCTCCTCCGCGAGCAGGCAGCCCGCAGCGACGTGCACCGGCGACGTGCCCGTGTGGACGATGCCCGCGAGGCGTCCCTCCGCGAGCCACGCGTAGGAGAGCGTCGACGAGAACTGCCAGACGTACCAGCGTGCGGCGACCAATGCCTCGCGCACCATCGCCGCGGCGTACGGCTCCCGTCCGCTGAACCACACGACGTTGCCGTCGGCGCTCGCGCGCAGCGACTTCTCGCCGCCGCTCGCAGACCGGCAGCGCGCGCCGGCGCCGCGCTCCGCCCACAGCACCTCGTCGCTGCGTCCCGCCGCGACCGCGGCCACGGTCACGCGACCCCCTTCGACCAGCGCGACGTTGGTGCAGTAGAGCGGCAGGTCGGACGCGAACGCGCGCGTGCCGCAGATCGGATCGACGAGCCAGTACGGCCGATCCGCGGCCGGCGTTCCGCCGCGCTCCTCGCCGACGATCGCGTGCGCGGGGAAGGCACGCGCGATCTCGTCGCGGATCGCGTCCTCGCACGCGACGTCGGTCGCGGTGACGAGGTCGATGCCGCCCTTGCCGGTGATCCGGTCGGCGCCTTCGCGTGCGTCGGCCAGTGCGCGACCGCGCTCCGCCGCGCGGATCGCGGTACCGGTCTCGGCCCTCATCGTCTTCTCCGCGTTTCGCCGTCGAGGAATCGGAGAACGGCGCCGGCGAGCTCGTCGGGTGCGTCGAGATCGACGAGGTGGCCGGCACCACGGAGGACCTGCTGCTCGACCGCGCCCGCGATGCCGTCCGCGAAGCGCCGCGCGTAGGACGACGGAATCACGCGGTCGCCGTCGCCCCACACCAGCAGCGTCGGCGCGGCGATGCGGTGCAGGCGCTTCGCGAGGCCGCGCTCGCCGAGCGGCCACGTCAGGCGCGCCGCGGCGGCGCTCGCACGCGACAGGACGACGGTCCACTCGATCGCGTCCGTGCCGTCCGGCGCCGCGCTCCGCGCGCGCACGCGCTCGGGGTGCGCGCTCATCAGCGCCGCTGCGTCCTCCGCGCGGACGGCGAACGGATCGGTCGTCGGCTCGGCCGCGTCGAAGAGCCCGAACGGCGCCACGAGAACGAGCCTTGCGACCGACGCCGGCGACAGCGCCGCGGCCTCGGCGGCGAGCATCCCGCCCACGGACGCACCGACCAGATCCGCGCCGTCGAGCCCGGACGCGCGCAGCAGGTCGAGCGTCGCGGTAATCCAGTCGAGGTGGTCGTCGAGGCGCTCGTGTCCGGTCGCGCCCGGAAAGCCGGGCAGCGACGGCACGATCACGCGGCGGTGCTGCGCGAGTGCGTCGAGGAACGGCGTCCAGCGCGGCGCGCCGCCGAGTCCCGCGAGAAATCCGACGGCGGCGCCGCTGCCCTTCTCCCACACGCGGCAGGCGTGGCCGTTCACCGTGACGGTGCGCTCGGACGGTGCGGCGGACATCAGTGCACTTCGCTCGTGCCGCGTCGGGCGCCGCGCCGCGTACCGCGCGGCTCGGGCGGCGCCGGAGCGAGCGACGGCTCGGCCGGCGGCAGCTCGCGCGGCTCCGCGCGGCGTGCGGCCTCGAGCGGACGCGGCCACCACCGGTTCTCCCAGCGGTCGTCGAAGAGGTCATGCAGCTGCGGTGCCACGTGCGACGCGAACAGACGCGTATTGTAGCCGGCGAGCTCCTTCGACATGTCGCCGAACTGCAGCAGCACCATCATCTGTCCGACGTTGAGATTGACGGCGACCTCGCGCAGCCGGTCGGCGACCTCGTCCGGGCTGCCGATGACGACGTAGCCGCGCTCGACGATGTCCTCGAAGCTCGATCGCGACAGGCCCTGCGACGTCGTCGCCCCGCCCTGCGCCGCCTGCGCCACCATCGACTTGACGCGCGCGCGCTGCGACGCCTCGCTCATGTAGCCCGGCGCCGACGCGAAACGCGGGTCGATGTGCAGGCAGCGGTTGTAGAAGTACTCCGCAGGCTCGCGGTACAGCTCGTAGGCCTCGGCGCTGGTCTCGGCGACGCCGACGAACTGCAGGAAGCCCGCGCGATACGGGTTCCGATCCTTTCCCAGACGGTCCATCTCCGACCAGAAGCCGCGCATCGTCGACTCGCCCGCCTTGTACCCGAAGTACGAGAGGTACGTGTAGACGTAGTCGCGCTCGGCGCACCACTGCCAGGTCTCGACCGAGCCGCCGCCCGGGATCCAGATCGGCGGGTGCGGCTTCTGCAGCGGACGCGGCCATGGATTGACGTAGCGCTGCTGGTTGAAGCGTCCGTGGAACGTGAACGGCTCGGGCTCGGTCCAGGCGCGCAGGATCAGGTCGTGCGCCTCGAGGTAGCGGTCGCGCAGCTGGCTCGGGTTCTGGCCGTACGCGAAGCAGGTGTCCATCGGCGTGCCGACCGGGAAGCCCGCGACGAGCCGTCCGCCGGACAGCACGTCGAGCATCGCCATCTCCTCCGCGACGCGCGTCGGCGGGTTGTAGAGCGCGAGCGAGTTGCCCATCACCACGAGCGCCGCGTCGCGCGTGCGGCGTGCGAGTGCGGCCGCCATCAGGTTCGGCGACGGCATGAGCCCGTAGCCGTTCGAGTGGTGCTCGTTGACGCAGATGCCGTCGAAGCCGACCTCCGCGGCGAGCTCCAGCTCGTCGAGGAAGTCGTTGTACATGACGTGCGCGCGCGCCGGGTCGAAGAGGCGCGAGTCCACGTCCACCCAGACCGACGCGTGCTTCTCGGTGAAGTCGTCCGGCAGCTCCGTGTACGGCATCAGGTGGAACCAGCAGAGCTTCATGCGGGTTCCTTAGCGCGGCGCCGGTCGGGGCGTCCATCGCGTCCGGACGCCGCGGACGCCCTGCGGGAGGCGCAGCCCGCGGCCTGCAGTCGGAAGGTTGCGGCGGCTGCCGCCATGCATCCGAGCGCGCATTTCCTTCGTGTTTTCGCGGCCGGACGCACACCGTCCGCGTGGCACGCCGCCTGCGTGGCGGACCGCCACGGAGGAACGACGTCATGTGGATGCAAGCGCAGAATCTCGTGGTCGCCGGGGCGTTCGAGTGGGACGGCTCGGTCGTGATGGTGCTGGTGCTCGGCCTGCTCCTGGTCTCGGCGCTCGGCGTGCTCGTCGAGAGCGGCGCGTTCACGGCCGCGCTCGACTGGCTCATGGGCGACGACGACCGGCGCCCGGCGCGGATCGCCGCGACGCCGCAGCGCAGCCGCGCCTGACGAATTCCCTCGCCGCGTCGGCGGCTCTCGTGTAGGTGGATCGAGCAGTCGCGACGGCGTCACTGCCCGCCGCGAGCTTGACGCCGCCGACCGGCACCGGGAGGGAGCCATGAAGAGGTTCTTGACGTTCGTCGCCGCACTCGCGCTGCTCGCCACCGCACACGGAGCGCACGCGCTCACCGCGCAGCAGGAGAAGATGAAGTCCTGCAACGCCGACGCGACCGCGAAAGGCCTCAACGGCGACGCGCGCAAGCAGTTCATGAGCGGCTGCCTGAAGGACGGCTCCGGCGACGCCGCGCTGACGCCGCAGCAGCAGAAAATGAAGTCCTGCAACGCCGACGCGACGGCGAAGGGCCTCAAGGGCGACGCGCGCAAGACGTTCATGAGCGAGTGCCTGAAGGGCGGCTGACGCTCGCGGCCGTCGCGCTCGCGCTGGCCGTCTCGTTCGCCGCGGCGGCACGACGGGACCGGCGGGTCGCTGCGCGGCGTGCCTGGCTCGCCGCCTTCGGCGCCTGCGTCGCCGCGGCCGCATGGCTCGGCGTCGCGGCTCTCGTGCTCCGGCCCGAGAGCGGCGTCGAGTACTTCGAGGGTGACCGCCCCGTCCGACTGCACGTCGCCGACGCGGACCTCGGCTACGCACCGCGCCCCGGAGCCCGCGTCCGTGCGCTGCGCCGCTCGGGCGGCGTCGTCGTGTTCGACGCGACCTACACCATCGGCGACGACGGCTGGCGCACGACGCCCGGCGATCCCGCCGGCCCGCCGATCGTGTTCTTCGGGTGCTCGTACACCTTCGGGCAGGGCGTCGGCGACGACGAGACGCTTCCCGCGCGCGTGTCCGCGGCGCTCGGTGGAACGGCGCACGTCGAGAGCCGTGCCGCGACCGGCTACGGCCCGCACCAGATGCTGCGCCTGCTCGAGACCGGGCGCGCCGCGATCGCTCCCGGCACGCGGGTGGTCTACCAGGCGCTCGGCGACCACGTGCGGCGCGTGGCGGGCAAGACGCCGTGGGACGATGCCGGCCCGCGCTACGTGCTCGACGGTGACGGCGTGCGCTTCGCGGGGCCGCTGCACGCACCCCTCCTCCGCCCGCTGCGCATCATCGCCGCACGGCTCGTCAAGTACGGACTGCTGCCCGTGCGCGCATTCGGCTACGACGTCGACGACGACGAGCACGAGCTCTTCGCGCGGATCGTCGTCGCGTCCGCGGAGAACGTGACGCGTGCGGGCGGACGGTTCACCGTCGTGTTCTGGGACGACGGGCCGGCGGAGGCGGCGCTCGCCGACCGTCTCGAGACGCGCGGCCTCGAAGTGTGGCGGATGTCCGCGCTGTTGCCCGGCGTCGATCGCGGCCCGCTGATGATCTCCGGCGACACGCATCCCGGACCGGAGCTGTACCGGCTTCTCGGCGCAGCGATCGCCGCACGCCTCGCGGCTCCCTCCGCGCCACCGACCGCCGCGGCTTCACGCGGCTGACGGGTTTCCGTCCCGAACGGTGGCGCGGCCGCCGTCTCCCGGCATACTCTCCCCCGGCCGCCGCCGCGCGACCCGCGGCCGCTGCCGGGAGGACAACGATGCTCGAGACGTGCCGCGTGCTGGACCTGACCGATCACCGCGGACTCGTCTGCGGCCAGATCCTGCGCGACCTCGGCGCGGACGTGATCCACGTCGAGCCGCCCGGCGGCTCGGGCGCGCGACGCGTCGGCCCGTTCGCCGGCGACGTCGAGCACCCGGAGCGCTCGCTGCACTGGTGGGCGTACGCGCGAGGGCAGCGCAGCATCGTGGTCGACCTCGACGATCGCGCCGGCCGCGACGAGCTGCTCCGCCTCGCGCGCGGCGCCGACTTCCTCGTCGAGTCCGCCGCACCGGGCGCGATGGCGGCACGCGGGCTCGGCTACGCCGATCTCGCCGCGGCGAATCCTTCGCTGATCCACGTCTCCATCACGCCGTTCGGACAGGCCGGCCCGAAGGCGCACTGGGCCGACAGCGACCTCGTCCTGCAGGCCGCCGGCGGCCCGCTGCGGCTGAACGGCGACGCCGACCGCGCGCCGCTGCGCATCTGCGTGCCGCAGAGCTACCTGCACGCCGGCGCGGAGGGCGCGCTCGGTGCGCTGCTCGCGCACCACGACCGCGTGCGCACCGGCCGCGGACAGCACGTCGACGTGTCGGCCCAGGCCGCGCAGGCGGTGTCCACGCAGTCGCTGATCCTCGCCGCGAGCAACGCGTCGCCGGCGATGGAGCGCGCGTCCGGCGGCGTGCGCCTCGGACCGATGCTCGTGCGCTTCGTCTATCCCGCGCGCGACGGGCACGTGTCGATCACGCACACCTTCGGTCCCGCGTTCGGCCCGGCGACGCGCCGCCTGATGGAATGCGTGCACGACCTCGGCTTCTGCGACACGGCACTGCGCGACAAGGACTGGAACGGCTACGTCCTCCTGCTGCTCACCGGGCAGGAGCCGATCGAGGAGTTCGAGCGCGTCAAGTCCGCGGTCGCCGCCTTCACCGGCGCCCACACCCGCGCCGAGCTGCAGCGCATCGCGATCGAGCGCGACCTGCTGCTCGCTCCCGTGCAGTCGATCGCCGACGTCGCGGAGTCCGAGCAGCTGCGCGCGCGCGACTTCTGGCGTCCCGTGCGCCAGGCGCCGCTCGACCGTGCGGTGCCGCTCCCCGGACCGTTCGCGCGTTTCGGCGCCACGGCGCTGCGCGATCCCGCACCCGCGCCCGCGATCGGCGAGCACGGCGACGAGATCCGCGCGGAAGCGCCGCGCACGCCGGCCGTGACCGCACCGGCCGGCGCGAACCCGCCGACGCCCGGGCGCCGCCCGCTCGAAGGCGTGCGCATCCTCGACCTGATGTGGGCGATCGCCGGGCCGCAGGCGACGCGCGTGCTGGCCGACGCCGGCGCCGAGGTCGTACGCGTCGAGTCGCCGCGCCACACCGACGCGTGCAAGACGATCGCGCCGTTCCGCAACAGCGACTTCTCGAGCCCGGTCGCCTTCTACAACTACAACGCGGGCAAGCGGATGCTGACGCTCGACCTCACGACCGACTCGGGCCGCGAGGTCCTGCTCGACCTGGTGCGCTGGGCGGACGTGGTCTGCGAGTCGTTCACCCCCGGCGTGATGGCGCGCTTCGGTCTCGACTACGAGGCGCTGCGCGCGGTGAAGCCGGACGTGATCGTGCTCAGCACGTGCCTCATGGGCCAGACCGGTCCGATGGCGACCTTCGCGGGATACGGCAATCTCGCCGCCGCGGTGACCGGCTTCGCGAGCGTCGCCGGGTGGCCCGACCGCGCGCCGGTCGGCGCGTGGGGCGCGTACACCGACTACATCGCGTGGCGCTACAACGCGATCGCGATCCTCGCAGCACTCGAGCACCGGCGTCGCACCGGCGAGGGACAGCACATCGACCTCGCGCAGGCGGAGACCGCCCTGCACTACCTCGCGTCCGCGCTGCTCGATCACGCG
The DNA here is from genome assembly GCA_046327915.1 of Binatia bacterium. Classification (GTDB taxonomy): domain Bacteria; phylum Desulfobacterota; class Binatia; order UBA12015; family UBA12015; genus VGTK01. Next base: position 153,225 of record JAXLXO010000014.1, read on the forward strand.
GTGAACGGACGCGTGCAGAGCGCCGACGGCAACGACGACCCGCAGATGGCGCCGCACGGCGTGTATCCGGCCGCCGGCGAGGACGCGTGGGTTGCGATCGTGGCGCGTGACGACGCCGAGTGGCGCGCGCTGTGCGACGCGATCGGGCGCGACGACCTCGGCTCCGACCCGGCGCTCGCGACGCTCGCCGGGCGTCGTGCGGCGCGCGAGCGGATCGACGCAGCGGTCGGCGCGTGGACTTCCGCGCGATCCGCGGCGGAGACCGCGTCGCTGCTGCAGTCGCGCGGCATCGCCGCGAGCGCGGTGCAGGACAGCGCGCAGCTGGGCGAGGACCCGCAGCTCCTCGGCCGCGCGCACTTCGCGACGCTCGAGCACCCGAAGCACGGCACGACGATCGTCGAGAGCGCGCGCTTCCTGCTGTCGGAGACACCGACCAGCGTCGCCGGCCCGGCGCCGGAGTCGGGCGCGGACAACGACCACGTGCTCGCGCAGATCCTCGGCTACGACGAGGATCGCGTCACGGAGCTGGTCGTCGCGGGCGCGTTCGGCTGAGCCGCGCGATCAGTCAGTCAGTCGGGCAGGCCCCAGCGCCGCGCCAGGTTGTTCTTCTGCATGTGCGACGAGCCGCCGACGATCGGCATGCCGAGCAGGTCGCGGACGGTGCGCTCCATGTCGTGGCCTTCGGCGAGGCCGTACGCGCCCATGATGCGCTGGCAGGCGAGCCCGATCTGCACGCCGGTGTCGGCGACGAAGAGCTTTGCCATCGAGGTCTCGACGCCGCACGGCCGGCCCTGCGCGGCGAGCCACGCCGCGTGGTAGAGCATGTGCCGGCACGCCTCGAGGCGGGTGCGCGCCTCGACCAGCTCGTGCTTGACGGCCTGGTGCGCGGCGATCGGCTTGCCGAACTGGACGCGCTGCTGCGCGTAGGTCCACGCCTCCTCGACCGCCGCCTGCGCGAGGCCGAAGGTGACCGCGGTGATCTCCAGCTTCTCGACGTCGAGCGCGCGGCCGACGAGCATCTTCCATCCGCGTCCGATCGCGTCGGGACCGCCGACCACGTTCTCGACCGGCACCGGCGCGTCGTCGAACACCACGTCCGACGACAGCGTGTAGCGCAGGTTCGCGTGCTCGATGGGCGAGATCGTGATGCCGGGACCCTTCGGGTCGACGAGCACGAACGAGAGGTTGCGGTAGCGGTCCTCCTCCGGACCGGTGCGCACGAGGCAGTAGACGTAGTCCGCGAACTCGGCGCCCGTGCACCAGCGCTTGGCGCCGTTCAGGATCAGCGTGCGGCCGTCGGCGGAGAGGCGCGCCGTGGTGCGCACGCTGGCGAGGTCGCCGCCGACGTCGGGCTCGCTGAGCCCGTAGGCGAACAGCAGTTCGCCGCGCGCGAGGCGCGGCAGCAGCGCGCGCTTCTGCGCCTCGCTGCCGTTCTCCGACACGTTCATGCCGCCGTAGAACGCGCAGTGGATGAACGGCCCGGCGGCGAATCCGCCGCCGCGGCACAGCTCCTCGATCACGGCGACCGCCGCGACCAGGTCCTCGCCGGCGCCGCCGTATTCCTCGGCGATGGTCAGTCCGCAGACGCCGAGCGACGCGAGCTTCGTGAACAGCTCGCGCGGGAAGCGGTGCTCGCGATCCCAGCGCTGCCGCTTCTCCGGCGGCATCTCCTCGGCGACGAAGCGCCGCATGGTCTCGCGCAGCTGTGTGACGTGCGCCGGCTCGTCCGCGAAGTGGCTAGGCATCGCGCTCTCGTCCGTCCGACGTGACCAGCACCCACAGCGTGGTCAGCGACGCGACCAGCATCGCCGAGATCAGCGCGGCCGCGACCAGCTTCTCCGACTGCCCCGCGGCGACGGCGATCCAGCCGACCGACGCGCGCCAGGTGAACACGACGGCGAGGAGTCCCGTAGTGGCGACCGCTCCACGACGGGCCCACGCGTGCCCGCGGCGCAACAGCAGGCCCCAGGCCATCGACAGCGTGCCGAAGGTTCCGCCGGAGAGCACGGCCGTCGCGGCCTTCTCCGGGTTCGAGAGGTAGCCGGCGATTCCCACCGCGATCAGGAACGCGCCGTAGCCGATCATCCAGTTGCCGACGGGCGGTGTCATCGATCGGCGAATCTAGCGCGACGGCGCGCCGAGAGCGAAATCGCCACGCCGGACCGCGCCCTCAGCGCGCGAAGCGCGGCCTGCGCGGCGGCCCGACGTCGTGGAACCACGCGTCGAGCTCCTCGAGCCCACGCCGGACGCGCTCGACGTCGGCGTCGATCGCGTCGCGCGTGCGGCGCGCGAGCTTGCGCGCGGCGTCGCGACGCTGCTCCGCGAAGTCCCACGCGGGATCGTCCTGCATCGCGAGCAGATCGCGCTCGAGCGCACGCAGCGAGCGGCGCAGCGCGCGCAGCCGATCGTAGCGCTCGGTGAACGAGAGCATCGCGCCGCGTCCGGGTACGCGGGCAGCGTCGGCACGCGAAGGAGCCGGCGCGCCGTGACGATCCGGCTCTGCTTCCGCCGCGCCGAGCGTATCGACCCACGCGGCGAGCGCGAGCAGGCGATCGAGGCTGCCGCTCTCGTACGCGTCCTGCACGTCGGTCCACAGCGCGCCGAGGCGATCGGGCGCCAGCGTGCGCAACGCCGATGGCGAGTCCGGGTGGATGC
>JAXLXO010000015.1:0-152793 GCA_046327915.1 Binatia bacterium
TCGCGGCGGTCCGGCGGGCTTCCTGCACGTCGTGACGCCCACCCGGCTCGCGTTCGCCGACTACGGTGGAAACCGCCAGCTGCTGACGGCGGGCAACCTCGCGGTGGACGACCGCGTGTCGCTCTTCCTCATGGACTACCCGCACCGGCGGCGGCTCAAGATCCTCGGCCACGCCCGGGTCGCCGACGTCCGCGAGCACCCCGAGCTGCTCGAGGGGCTGGCGGTCGAGGACGGCGCCGAGGTCGAGCGCGTCGTGGTGATCGACGTGGTGTCCTTCGACTGGAACTGCCCGCAGCACATCACCGAGCGCTTCACGCGCGCCGAGGTCGAGGCCGCGGTCGAGCCGCTCTACCGCGAGATCGACCGTCTCAGGGCCCTCGTCGGCGAGGGGGGTTCACAACGGCCTCAAGGTGACTAATGTTTCCGTCGAAGAGAGATTAGCGGGCTTGACGAACGAAAAATCGGGCATATCGTTCAAGCCACACGAAGGAGACAGGAGGACCTTTTCGATGATTCCCACGATCCCGGTTGCAATCACCGCGGCTCCGGCCACGGCGGCCATCGTCACGACCGGGCTCGCACCGCTGTTCTGGGTCATCGTCGGCCTGATGGCGGCTGCGGTGGCCCTGATCGTTCGCGAGGCATGGTCGGAGGCCGAAGCGCCCAGAGACCTGCCGCTCGACGACGCGGAGTCGCGCGTTCGGCTCCACATCGTCCCGAAGCCCCACAGCCCCGCCCTCGACGCAGCCTGACTCTCGCTCCACCGTCCCGGCCGGGCCCCGCGCAATCCCCTCCGCGCGTGCGGCCCGGCATCCCTTCCGGGGCCGCCGGCCCGTCCGGCGGCGCGTCCCTCTCGCCGATCCGCCTGGAGCGTCGACGCCGCGCCTCAGCGTCCCGCGTTGATCAGCGCGTGCGCCTCGGCGCGCAGCTGCGCGTTGCGGGCCAGCTCGCCGCGCACCGCGGTCGTCACCATGTCCGCGTGCTGCTTGCCGACGCCGCGGATCTTCATGCAGAGGTGCTCGGACTCGACCATCACCGCGACGCCACGCGCGCCGAGGTGATCCGCGATCGAGTCCGCGATCTGTGCTGCGAGCCGCTCCTGCAGCTGCGGACGCCGCGCCAGCACCTCGACCGCGCGCGCGATCTTGCTGAGCCCGACCACGCGCCCGCGATCGGGCAGGTAGGCGACGTGCGCACGGCCGAGGAACGGCAGCAGGTGGTGCTCGCACATGCTCGCGAACTCGATGCCGCGCACGATCACCAGGTCGTCGCCGGAGCTCTCGTGCTCGAACACGCGGCCGAGGTGGCGCGCCGGGTCGTCGCCGAGCCCGCTCAGCAGGTCGCGGTAGGCGCGCGCCACGCGGCGCGGCGTGTCGCGCAGCCCCTCGCGCTTCGGGTCCTCCCCGACGGCGAGCAGGATCTCGCGCACCGCGCGCTCGATGCGCGCGAGATCGACCTGCGGCTTCTCTTCGGCGGCCGAAGCGGTCGCCGACCCCTCGGGTGCGAGACGGATCGGTGCGGCGGCGGACGGCGTCATCGGCGGATTCCCCTTTCCGGGCCAGAAATCGTTCAAACCGATCACGACTCTGGCCCGGACGGGGATTCTGTCAAGGCGCCGGTGCCGTTTCAGGCGTAGGACGCGTCCGCGTCGGGCAGATGGCGGGTGAGCCAGGCGCCGACCTCGTCGTCCATCCCGGACGGATACTCGTCGACGAGCTCGGCGATGACGTCACAGCGAAAGCGCGCGGTCGAGCGGCCGCGCAGCACGAGCGGCGCCGCTCCGGGGACGGCGTACGTCGCGGTCCACCCGATCGTCACCGCGTCGCCCTGCTCGTGCGGACCGTCGGTCACGTCGAGCGTGCGCTTGGCGAGGCGGCGGTCGAAGCCGTCGAGGGACTTCTTCAATCCCGCGAGGATCGCGGCGCGGCCTTCGAGCCGGCAGGCGAGCGCGCTGCCACGCACGTCGTAGACCGCGTCGTCCGCGAAGAACGGCTCGAGACGCGACCAGTCGTCGTCGTCCCAGGTCTGCTCGAAGGCCATCGCGTAGGCGAAGAACTGCTGCAGTGCGCTCATGTGTCCTCCGTCAAGCTCAGAAGACGTTGGCGACCCAGTTGCCGTGGAAGCCGTACGGCACCCGGTGCGGCAGGATCACGCGCGCCACCGGCTCGCCGGTGAAGTCGCGCGACGGCACGACCACGAGCTCGCTCGCGTTCCGCGCCGAGTCGTAGGCGAGGTAGAGCACCCAACCGTCGTCCTCGTCGGCCGCGTCGTGGCGCGGCACGAAGACCGGCTCGCCGCAGCCGTTGCTGGTCCCGTGCGGCCGCACCTCGACGCGCGAGCCGCGCTCGAGGTCGATCTTCGCGACCGCGGTGAACAGCGGCTGCAGCGTCGGATTCCCCTCGGGGCCGGTCGTCGCGAAGTAGCCGAAGCGGTGCTTGCGCCCGACGAGCCGCTCGTCGACGCGCGGGAACTCGCCCTCGTGATCGTCGAGCGCCTCGGAGCGGATGCCGCCGGTCGCGAGGTTCATCGAGAAGCGGTGCAGGCGCGCGACCTGCGAGTCTCGCCAGTTCGGGTTGCGCGCCGCGTCCGGGCTCATGAACAGCAGCTGCTCGTAGCGGTGCACGTCGACGACGACGGCGTCGCCGTCGTCGTAGGCGTTCAGCGGGTGGAAGACGTAGCAGGGATCGGTCTCGAACCAGCGCACGTCGGCACTCGTTCCGCGCCGCGGCATGACGCCGATGCGCGTGCCGCGCTCCGGACGCCACGCGAACACCGAGCCCTTCGCGGCGTTCTCGAGGTCGAACACGATCGGGCACAGCAGGAACACGACGTGGCGCTCGGTGACCGCGAAGTCGTGCATCATCGTCGGCCACGCGATCTCGATCGGCTCCGAGTGCACGAGCGCGCCGCTGCGGTCGGCGACGTGATACTGCAGGTACGGCGGGAACGGCGAGTAGCCGAAGAACGGCATCTCGCCGTTCACCGGGTCGAGCTTCGGGTGCGCGGTCATCGCACCCATGAGCTTGCCGCCGAAGTCGTGCAGGCCCTTCGTCTCGAGCGTGCGCGCGTCGAGCTCGGTGGGCAGCGAGCTCTCCACCAGCGCCAGCAGCCGGTTCGCGTGGAAGACGGTGTTGGTGTTGCCGGTGATCTTGAACTTCGGGATCTCCATGCGCCCGAACTCGAGCAGCCCCGGATAGAGCGCGTGCCCTGCTTGACGCTCCTCCTTCAGGCCTTCGCTCGCCACCCAGCGATTGCGGTAGTGCGCGCGGCCGTCGGCGATGCGGATGGCGTGGATCATCCCGTCGCCGTCGAACCAGTGGTAGCGGCCGATCGGCTCGAAGGCCTGGTTCGGACCGTTGCGGTAGTACGTGCCGCGAAGCTCGCGCGGCAGCTCGCCGATCACCTCGAGATCGGGCGCGTCGCCCTCCATCCGCCACGGCGCGAAGTTGCCCTGGAGAAACGGGTTCACCGACGATTCACGTGCTTCCATGGTGCTTCCTTTCGCTCTTCGTCACCTTCGTGATGCGGCGGGTCTTGCGGCGCGGCGGTGCCGCGAGCTGTGCGAGCATGGCGTCGCGCACGAGCGCGATCGCCGGTGCGTCCTGCGACCAGAAGCCGGCGATGACGAGCGACGTCACGCCGTGCACCGACGACCAGATCGCGGCGGCCGCGTCCTCGAGCGGTGCCAGCAGGCGGCCCGCGTCGTCGACCGCGCGCACCATGCGGCGCAGGCGGTCGTACGACGCGAGTCCCGCCGGCGTCGGCCGACCTTCCGAGCGCTGGAACATCAGCCGGTAGTGGACCGGGTGCGCGACGCCGTACGCGACGTACGCGTCGAAGCCCCAGCGCAGCCGCGCGACCGGATCGCTCGGCGGCGTGCGGCCGTCGAAGGCGACGTCGAACGCGGCGAAGCACTCGTCGACCACGCGGTCGACGAGTGCCGCCTTGTCGCCGAAGTGGTGGTACACCGTCGGCGGCGTGACGCCCGCCTTCTGGCAGAGCTCGCGGATCGAGAGCCCCTCCTCGCCCGCGCTCGCCAGCAGCTCCGCGGCAGCGTCGAGGATCGCGCGCCGGGTCGCTTCGGACCCTGCGGCACGCGGTCGGACGGCTCCGTCTCGCGCCATGCCGTCCGTATAGTGGCGTTACACGAGCTGAGTCAACGGGGGTGGACGAGACGCTAAAACGTCCACCCCCGGACGAATCGACTGTAGCGCCGCTACAGTCGCGCGATCACTGCGCGGGCGGCGTCGCGGTCTGGTCGTTGTGCTTCAGCTTGTGGATCCGCTTGCTGGCCTTGTTCTGCGCGTGCGTCAGCTTGCGCGCCTCGCGGGCACCGATCTGGCCGTCGTTCGCGATCGCCTTGTCGCGCGCGTGGCCGATCGCGTCCTGCTGCTGCTCGAGCTTTGCCTTCTCCTGGCCGGTGAGCTGGCCGCTGTTTGCGCCGTTGTCGATGCGGTTGTCCTGCAGGTCCTGGCGGCCGGCGATCGGGCCGTCCGCCCATGCAACGGGCGGCAGGGCGAGCGCGCAGCTCACGGCGGCTGCGGCGAGAATGCGGGAAGCAGGAATGCGAACGAAGCGCGTGGATCCGGTCGTGCTGGTCATCGGGTTGTTCCCTCCTCGCGCGATCAGATGCACGGCCGGTCAAGAACGTAAAGCGCCGGACGGTGGCCCCTCCCGCGGACCGGGCGGGCGCGTCACCCGTGCCACTCGAGCCAGAACCCGCCGGGGTGCGTGACGCCGACGAGGCGCGGCGTGCGCACGCCGCCCGGCCACGTCGTGACCGACACCAGCCCGAACATCTCCTCGTGCGTGCGCGCGACCAGCGCGGGCGGGATCGGGACACCCGCGGCGGTGCGGTCCGGATCGCGCCCGATCGGCACCGCCGGATCGTTCGACAGCCACACCACCGGGCGATCGGCGGCGATCGCGTCGAGCTCGCGGCGGAGCTTCTCGCGCGCGTCCTCCGACATGAACACCGCAACGTAGGTGTCGGTCACGACCAGCGGCTGCCCCGGCTCCATGCCGCGCGCGATGCGCGGCAGGAGATCGGTCGCGGAGCCGCGCTCGATGCGCGGCCGTCGCTCGAGCACGAGGTCGATCGCGCGGTCGAACACCGCCCACTCGACCGGCAGGGTGAACTGGCACGCACGCATCCACGAGCGGCACGCCGGATCGCGCAGGTCGGGCGGATCGAGGTCGATGCCGACCGCGCGCTCGATCGGCGGCACCACGAGCGCGTGCGGATCGATGCGCCCGCCGCGCAGGTCGACGTCGAGCTCGAGGACGGCGTGCGCCGGCCCGATGCGCGCCCCGCCCGCCCGCACCGCGACCTCGCCGAGCAGAAGACCGAGCCCCGATGCCGTGCCCACGTCGACGTGCACGGCCGGACGTCGCGGCCAGTCCTTCGTCGCCTCCGCGAGCGCGATCGCCGACACGGCGAGGCGGCGCGGCGGGTTGCACTGGTAGGTGTGCCGCTGCAGCAGCGCCGCGAGCTTCTCGCGGTCGTGCCGGAGCGCCGTGCGGACCGCATCCGGGAACGCGGCGTCGATCGGCGCGTCGCGGCCCGGCAGATAGCGCGCGAGCGGGTGCTGCGGGTCGGCACTCGCCTCGTGCACCAGCGCCGCCGACAGCAGCAGGCCGGGGATCTTCCACGCCGGCGTGGCCAGCATCAGCTCCGCCGCCCCCGGATCGTCGGCCATGACCGCGAACATGTCGCCGAGGAACGGACAGCCCCCGGACAGCGCCGGATCGAGCATCGAGCGCCGCAGCGTCGCGAGGACGAGCCGGTGGTCGGCCAGCGGATCGGGCGTCACCGGAATCCTCGACTCGGGCGCAGCGTCATGGCGCCGCGCTATCCCCGATGCCGAGGAGCGTCAAGCGCACCCGCGACGCGCGGTGGCGCCGGATCTAATGCGAACGCGCGGTCGTGCCGTTGGTCCCTGGCGGAGGATCGATGCACCACCGGACCGCACCCGCCTCACGGCTCGGACGCGGCGCGGCGCTCGCGCTGCTGTGCGCCGCGCTCGCGGCGTGCAGCGATGCCGACGCGCCACCCGCGTTCGACGTCACGAGCTCATCGGTTGCCGACGTGCGCGCGGCGCTGGCCGAAGGACGCGTCACGTGCCGCGAGATCGCCCGGCAGGTGGCCGCACGCATCGCCGAAGTCGACGACCGCGGCCCGGCGCTCAACGCGGTGATCGAGGTGAACCCCGATCTCGACCGCGACTCGGCGGAGCTCGATCGCGCGTTCGCCGCCGGCGGTCCGGTCGGCCCGCTGCACTGCGTGCCGCTCGCCGTCAAGGATAACTACGACACCGGCGACCGCATGCGCACGAGCGCCGGCTCGCTGACGATGGGCGACTCGGTCACGCCCGACGACGCCTTCCAGATCGCGAAGCTGCGCGCGGCCGGGGCGCTGCTGGTCGCGAAGGTGAACATGGACGAGTTCGCGTTCGGCGTCGCGGGCTACAGCTCGCGCGGCGGACAGACGCTCGACGCGTACCGGCGGACGCGCATCCCCGGCGGATCGAGCGGTGGCTCCGCGGTCGCGGTGGCCGCGGGCCTCGCCGTTCTCGGTACCGGCACCGACACCGGCGGCTCGGTCCGCATCCCCGCGACGTTCAACTCGCTGGTCGGCATCAAGCCGACGCTGGGCCTGCTCGGACGGACCGGCATCATCCCGGCGTCGCGCTTCCTCGACGTTCCGGGTCCGCTCGCGCGCGACGTCGGCGACGCGGCGATCGCGCTCGGCGTCATGACCGGCGTCGATCCCGGCGATCCCGAGACGGAGCGCAGCATCGGCCGCTCCACCGACGACTACACGCGCTTCCTCGACGCGAACGGGCTCGACGGTGCGCGCCTCGCGGTCCTGCGCCAGACCTTCGGCGCCGACCTCTTCGCGCAGAATGCCGACGTGGACGCCGCCTTCGAGGCCGCGCTCGGCGCCGTCGCGGCGCGCGGTGCGACGCTCGTCGATCCCGTCGTCGTCGCGAACGTTCTCGACGACGACGAGGTGCTGCAGATCCTGATCACGCTCGCCAACGACCAGTTCGCGGGCGAGATCGGCGAGTACCTCGCGGCGAAGGCGCCGCTCGCCGCAGTGCGGAACGCGGCCGAGATCGCCGCGGCCGCACGCGCCCTCGGTCCGGACGTCGTCAGGAACCTCGGCAACCTCGTGTACGCGTGCGACGCGGAGCCCGCCACCGACGAAGAGCTCGCGCACGCGCTCGCGCTGCGCGCGCGCCTCGCCGACGCGATCCTCGCCGCGCTCGACGGCGCGGGGGCAGAGGCGCTCGTGTTCCCGACGTTCCTCTGTCCGCCGTCACCGCTGCCCGGCGTGATCGATCCGACGTACGCCTGCGCGAGCGCGCCGCCGATGCCGTTCCCGTTCGGCGTCACCTACGGCGGCGAGCCGATCCTGATGGCGTCGATCGCCGGCCTGCCGGAGATCACCGTGCCCGCGGGATACACCGTCGACGGCGCGCCGATCGGGATCTCGTTCCTCGGCCGCGCGTTCAGCGAAGGCACGCTGATCCGCCTCGCCTACGCGTACGAGCAGGCGACGCGGCTGCGCCGTCCGCCGGACTTCGGCACGCTGCCGTAGCGCGCGCAGCTCAGGACGGCGACGCCGCGACCTCGCCGCTGCACTCCTGCGCCAGGCGTTCGAGGCTCTGACGGTCGCCGATCACGACCAGCAGGTCGCCCTCGGCGAGCTTCGTGCCGGCCTCGGGAATGAGACGGATCGAGCCGCCCTCCGGCTTGACGGCGACCACGCGCACGCGTCCGTGCGCGCGCTCGAGCGCCTCGATGGTCGCGCCCGCGATGCGGGCTCCCGCGTCGACGCGCAGCTCCTCGAGGTCGATGGTCTCGCCGCGGCCCGGCGTCGAGATCTCGAGGAAGTCGACGACCGACGGCCGCAGGATCGACGCCGCGACGCGCATGCCGCCCATCTGATAGGCCGAGATCACCTGATCGGCGCCGGCGAGACGCAGGCGGCGCAGACCGGCCTCGGTCTCGCCGCGCGCGTGGATGCGCACCGCGGGGTTCTTCTCGCGCGCCGACAGCGTGACGAAGACGTTGTCGGGATCCGACGGCGTCGCGATGACGATCGCACGCGCGCGCGCGATGCCGGCGCGCTCGAGCACCTCGTCGGACAGCGCGGAGCCGACGATGTAGGCGGCCCCCGCCGCACGCAGCTCGTTCTCGATGGCCGGGTCGGAGTCGATCACCACGCGCTCGACGCTCTGGCGCGCGAGTTCCTCGCACACCGCGCGTCCGAAGCGTCCGTAGCCACACACGATGACGTGGCCGGACAGTTCGTCGATGTTCCGTTGCATGCGCGCCCTCCCCCAGAAGTCCTGCAGGTGCCCCTCGAGCAGCGTCTCGGCGACGATCGTCAGCAGGTACAGCGTGGTGCCGACGCCGAACACGATCAGCGCCATGGTGAACACGCGACCCGCGGTGTGGAGCTCCTGCACCTCGCGGTAGCCGACCGTCGACATCGTCGTGATCGTCATGAAGATCGCGTCGATGAACGGCATGCCCTCGATGAGCATGTAGCCCGCAGTTCCGACCGCCGTGACCACGACCAGCGCGACCGCCGCCATGCGCAGCCGGCTCGCCGGGCTGCGCATGCGCCGCGGCTCGCTGCGCCGCGCCGCGGCGCCGGGCGGAGCAGCGGAGGTCCGCGCCACGCCGCGCGGTTGCGGCGGCTCGGAGAACCCGTGGGCGGCGGACATCCGCGCCTCCATAACACGTTCCGCGCCGGGTCCGAGGATGCCGCTCGCGACGAAAGTGCGTTGCGTCCCGGCGGCAAGCTGGCACGACGGAGAGGAGGATCGAACGCACGCATGGCATGGCTCGAGCACTTCCGCGGCAAGGTGGTCGTCGTGACCGGCGCGTCGAGCGGCATCGGACGCGAGACGGCGATCGCGTTCGGCGCGGCGGGCGCGCACGTCGTGCTGATCGCGCGGCGGCGCACGGAGCTCGAGGAGGTCGCGCTCGCCATCCGCGACGGCGGCGGAGGCGGCGAGCCGATGGTCGTGCCGGCCGACGTCGCCAACTCGCACGCCGTGCACGAGGCGATCGAGCAGGCGCGGCAACGCTTCGGGCGCATCGACGTCGTGGTCAACAACGCCGGCATCCTGATCCCGTCGCCCGTCGTGTCGCTCGAGCGGCAGGACCTCGCGCGCATGCTCGACGTCAACGTCTTCGGCACGCTGTACGTGATGCAGCAGGCGGTGCGCGTGATGCGTGCGCAATCGGACGGCGGCGTGATCGTCAACGTCGCGTCCCTTGCGGGACGGCGTGGCGTGTCGCCGCTCGGCGGCTACTGCGCGAGCAAGTTCGCGCTGGTCGGGCTCACCGAGGCGCTGCGCATGGAGCTGCGCGGAACCCCCGTGCACGTGGCGCTGGTGCTGCCGGGCGTGGTCGAGACGCCGATGGCGGAGAGCAGCGAGCACGAGCTCGAGGCGCTGTGGCCGTCGCTGCTCAACATGCCGGTCGCCTGGGTCGTGTGGGCCGTGTTCGCGTCCGCGCGCTTCCGCCTCGTCGAGATCGCCGTGCCGCCGGGTGCCGCGACGCTGGAGAAGATCGCGGCGCTCGCTCCCGGCGTCGCCGACTCCGTGGTCTACTGGGGGACACAGGCGACGTCCTGGCTCACCGGCCTGCTGCGCCGCTAGCCGACGGCGGCCGCGCTCTGACACGCGTCGGTGAGAAATTTGTCACGCGTCGCAAAGACTTTGGACGAGTCGTCCGATCTCGTGTAGAAATCGGATGCCTGCCGCCCCACCCGACAGGTCGAGTCCGCAAGGATCACCGCTCGAGGTTTTGCGATGACGCAGACCGGGGAGGGACAGGCAGCACGATGGACGGGACGCTACGACCTCGTGGTCGAGGCGTCTCCGAACGCGATGCTGATCGTCGACGACGCGGGACGGATCGCCCTCGTCAACGAGGCCGTCGAGCGACTCTTCGGCTACGCGCGCGACGAGCTGCTCGGCGAGCCGATCGAGCTGCTGGTCCCCGAGCGCTTCCGCGCACAGCACCCCGCGGACCGCGAGCGCTACGCCGCTGACCCGAGCGCGCGTCCGATGGGCAAGGGACGCGATCTCTACGCGCGCCGCAAGGACGGCTCGGAGATCCCCGTCGAGATCGGCCTGAACCCCATCACGACGGACCAGGGCCGCTTCGTGCTCAGCGTGATCATCGACATCACCGAGCGCAAGCGCGCGGAGGAGCGCTTCCGGCTCGTCGTCGAGGCCGCGCCGAACGCGATGATCATGACCGACGAGCAGGGCCGCATCGTGCTCGCCAACTCGCAGGCGGAGGCGCTGTTCGGCTACACGCGCGCCGAGCTCGCCGGCATGTCGGTCGAGATGCTGGTGCCCGAGCGTCTGCGAGCCGATCATCCGCAATCGCGCGCGCGCTTCTTCGCCGATCCGGCGACGCGCGCGATGGGTGCGGGACGCGATCTGCACGCGCTGCACAAGGACGGCACCGAGATCCCGGTCGAGATCGGGCTCAATCCGCTGCGCACGCCGGACGGCGTGTTCGTTCTGAGCGCGGTGATCGACATCACCGAGCGCAAGCGCGCGGAGTCGGAGCGCGAGCGGCTCGCGGCGCGCGAGCGCGCGGCGCTCGCCGAGGCGCGCGAAGCGAGCCGCGCGAAGGACGAGTTCCTGACGGTGCTTTCGCACGAGCTGCGCACGCCGCTGAACGCGATCCTCGGCTGGTCGAGCATGCTGCGCAGCGGCACCGTCGGCGCCGAGGAGATCCCGCGCGCGATCGAGACCATCGAGCGCAACGCGCGCCACCAGACGCGCATCGTGTCCGACATCCTCGACGTGTCGCGCATCATCCGCGGACGCTTCCACCTCGAGATCGCGCGCTGCGATCCGGCGGCCATCATCGACACGGTGATGAACAGCCTGCGCCCCGCGGCGCGCGCGAAGCGTCTCACGCTGCGCTCCGCGCTCGCACCGGTCGCCGAGATCCTCGCCGACCCGGGACGCCTCGAGCAGATCGTGTGGAACCTGGTGTCCAACGCGATCAAGTTCACGCCGAAGGGCGGTACGGTGGACGTCGAGCTCAAGGACCTCGAGTCGCACCTGCAGCTCGTCGTGCAGGACTCCGGTCAGGGCATCCCGCTCGAGTTCCTGCCGCACGTCTTCGACCGCTTCACGCAGGCCGACAGCTCGAGCACGCGCGTGCAGGGCGGGCTCGGCCTCGGACTCGCGATCGTCCGGCACCTGGTCGAGCTGCACGGCGGGACGATCACCGCGCAGAGCGCCGGCGTCGCCCAGGGCGCGCGCTTCTCGGTGATGATCCCGCTCGCGCCTCCCGACGACACGATGCGCGCGGAGAACGCGGTGGCCGGAGCGACGGCGGCGCTCGAGCTGCGCCCCGTGCCGCTCGACGGGCTCAAGATCATGGTGGTCGACGACGAGCCCGACACGCTCGACCTGCTGCAGACCAGCCTGTCGTGCTTCGGTGCCACGGTGGTCGCCGCGAACGGCGTGCAGGACGCGATCGGCCATCTGTCGTCGTTCCACCCTGACGTCGTGCTGAGCGACATCGCGATGCCCGACCAGGACGGCTTCGAGCTGCTGCGCTGGCTCAAGCAGACGCCCGAGGTGCGCTCGGGACGCCTGCCGGTGATCGCGCTCACCGCCTACGCGGGCGCGAGCGACCGCCAGGCGATCCTCGAGGCCGGGTTCCGCAGGCACGTACCGAAGCCGATCGAGCCGCTGCGGCTCGCGACGATCATCTCCGACGTGATGCGCGAGCCGCCGCGTCCGGTGGGGTGACGGTCCGACCAGGGCGTCGGACAAGAATTGCTTGATTCCGGACACACCCCGGAGTCATGGTCGCCCGCAGCACCCCTCAGCGGGCCTCGTACAGGGCCAGGGAGAACCGTCATGCCGCGTTCCGTCCTTCCCGCTCTCGTCGCCGTCTTCCTCGCACTCGTCGCCTCCGTCTCGCACGCGGGACCGCCGCCCGCGTGGGACAAGCGGATCGACAAGGGCGCGACGCGCTTCAAGGTGCTCGACAAGCTCGACGGAGCGGCTGTGCTCGACAAGGAGACCGGGCTCGTCTGGGAGCTCGCACCGTCGAGCTCGCTGTTCGACTGGGCGTCGTCGCAGAACCTCTGTGTCGGCGCGGTGATCGGCGGTCGGCGCGGCTGGCGCCTTCCGACCGCGTGGGAGCTGATGACGCTGAGCGACCCGTCACAGAACAATCCCTCGCTGACCGCCGGCCATCCCTTCCAGAACGTCTCGATCGACGACAACTACTGGTCATCGACCCCGGATGCGGAAAATCCGGCCAATGCGCTGCGCGAGCGCTTCGGAACCGGCGGCGGCGGGATCATCCTCGCACCGAAAACCGACGCGGCCCGCCGCTGGTGCGTGCGCGGCCCCGGCGGCCAGTACGGGCAGTAGAGCTCGACGCGTCGGGAACGCGCGCCCGGGGCGCACGCATACTTGACACCTGGCGTGCGGTCGCGTCATGCTCGTCGTCATGCGCGAAGACGTCGAGTTCCCGAGCGAAGGCGTGACCTGCCGCGGCTGGTGGACCGTTCCCGACGGCGCCCCCGGCCGCGTACCGGTGATCGTCATGGCGCACGGCTTCTCGGCCGTGAAGGAGATGGCGCTCGACCGCTTCGCGGACGCGTTCGCGCAGGCCGGCCTCGCGAGCCTCGTGTTCGACTACCGGGGGCTCGGCGCGAGCGACGGCGAGCCGCGGCAGGATCTCGACCCGCACGCGCAGATCACCGACTACCGCAACGCGATCAGCTGGGTGCGCGCGCGTCGCGAGGTCGATCCGGCGCGGGTCGGCGTGTGGGGCACGAGCTACAGCGGCGCGAACGTCCTCATGGTCGCGGCGCTCGACCGGCGCGTGAAGGCGGTCGTGTCGCAGGTGCCTCTGATCGACGGCTGGGAGACCTTCGGACGCATGAGCGGCGTCGAGGTCCGCGACGCGCTCGTCGCAGCGCTGATCGACGAGCGCGAGCGCCTCTACGCGGGCGGCGCGCCGCAGATGATGCCGGTCGTGGCGCCCGACGACGGACCGGCGGCACTGCCCGGCGACGAGTCGTGGCAGTGGTTCCAGAGCTACGCATCGCGCGCGGCGACGTGGCGCAACGAGATCACGCTGCGCTCGCTCGAGCGCCTGCTCGAGTACGCGCCGCTGCGCTGGATCGACCGCATCGCGCCGACGCCGCTGCTGATGATCGCCGCCGAGCGCGACTTCATCCCGATCGACTTGACGCGCGAGGCGTTCGCGCGCGCCGGCGAGCCGAAGAAGCTGGTCGTGCTGCCGGCGGGACACTTCGCGCCGTACGAGCCGCCGCACTTCGCGACCGCGAGCGGGCTCGCGGTCGAGTGGTTCCGGCAGCACCTCGGCGGCTGACTCAGGATCCGGTCGCGCGCGTCTCGGGGGCGGGCTGCTCGGCATCCGCGAGGCCGTCCGTGCCGGTCTCGCGCACGTAGAGCTCGCGCATGCGGGTCGTCAGCTCGTCCACCGACAGCGCCGCGAAGGTCGCGTACGGAATCTCGGGCAGGACGCGGATGCCGATCTCGTGGTGTCCGCGCAGCACGAAGCCGTGCTTCGGCAGCGTCTTCGACGTGCCCGACACGACGATCGGCAGGATCGGCGACTTCGTCTCCAGCGCGAGCTGGAACGCACCGGTCTTGAACTTCTGCAGCTTGCCGTCGCGCGAGCGCGTTCCCTCGGGGAAGATCATCAGCGAGCTGCCTTCGGCCAGACGCTCGCGACAGACCTGCATCATCGTCTGAACGCTCTGCTTGTCGCCGCGCTTCAACGGCACGTAGCGATTGAGCCACATGTTCCAGCCGATCGCCGGGATCTTGAACATCTCGACCTTCGACACCCACTTGAAGTGCCGGCGCAGGCGGAAGAGTACGAGGATGTCGAGGAACGACAGGTGGTTGGCGACCATCACGTAGGCGACGCCGGGTCGGACGTTCTCGCGCCCGACGACGGACACGCGCCACGCGGGGTTGAGCCAGGTGTAGAGCGAGGCCCAGAAGCAGGTGAACTGGTGCAGCACGCGACGGCGCGGATCGAACGGCAGCGTCACCAGCCAGATCAGCAGCGCGACCGGAAACAGCAGGATCGACGAGACGGTGATCCCTGCCCAGAACAGGAGTGAGCCCGTGGCTCGGAGCACGCTCCGCTCCTATCAATCGGAACGGACGCCGGCCACCCCGGCCGCGTCCGGGCACGGGCGGGGGTCAGAGGCGCTTCGCGACCCGGTCGAGGTGCTCGATCTGGCCGTCGTCGCGCTGGTGCAGCGCGTCGTTGTAGCTCGCGTCGCCGCGGTGATTCGCGGCCCCGGCGGGCGCGAACGACAGCACCGCGCTGACCCGGTACTCGGCCCGCGACGGGTCCGATGGCGGTGGCGCCGCGTGCACCGTGTCGCCGTAGTGCACCGACACGTCGCCCGGCCGCGCCGCGAAGCGCGCCGCGTGGCGCCATGGGTCGATCGTACGGTCGTGCGCGTTGAACGACGCGCGGTGCGAGCCGGGCAGCATCGCGAGCTCGCCGCTCTCCGGCGTCGCCTCGCGCAGGTAGACCGAGAGCAGCAGCGTCGGGCACATGATCGCATGCCCGCCCATGCCGCAGTCGCGGTGCCACGGCAGGTCGGAGAGTCCGCCGTCGCTCATGCCGGGCTGCTTGTAGATGACGGTCACGCCCTCGCCTTCGCCCTTCGTGTGCGCGAGCGGACGATCGGCGAGCTGCACGAGCGACAGCAGGCGCGGATCCGCCGGCAGCGCGCCGAGGTGGCGCTTGACGTTGGCCCGCGTGACGCGGGTCAGCACGTCCTCGCCGGCCGCGTTGCGTCCCCACCACGACAGGCGGTCGCCGGGACGCGCCTCGGCGCGCAGCGCGATCGCCTCGTCCATCATGCGCGCCGCCTCCTCGGGCGAGAACACGCCGCGCACGAACAGGTAGCCCGCGGTGCCGAGGAAGTGCGCCTTGTCGTCGCGGTCGTCGCCGGTCGCGAACGCGCGCTCCGGCTCGAGCGGTGCGCCGTGACGGTCGCGCAGGTCGAGCGCCTCCGGCCGGTACCGCGGCCGTCCGTTGTAGAGCGCACGCAGGGTCGACTCCCAGCGCATCAGGTCGGCGGCGTTGCCGCGCACGCTGCGCACGCGGCCGCCGTAGACGAGGCCCGCCGGAGCGTCGAGCTCGTGCACCAGCCCGCACCAGTCCTCGACGCCGATCTCGAGCACGGTCTCCGCGTCCGCGTCGCCGTCCGTGATCGCCACTCCGCGCTCGTTCCCGGCGTAGGTGACGCTCACGCCGTCGCCGACGCGGAGAGCGAGCCGCGGCAGGTGCCGCGCGTCCGCACCGATCAGCGCCGCACGTCCGGAGGCGAGCAGATCGGGCAGCGTGCGGCGGTGGAACTCCGCGAAGTCGATCGGCGCGAAGCCTTCGGGCAGAGCCATGCGGCGTCTGTCCCGCCGCGACGCGTGCAAGTCAAGCGAACGCCCGACGCCGCGCGAACGCCCGTCGCGTTGACACACGGGGTGGCGCATCGCCATCATCGCCCGCTGCGATGAGGCTGCATCTGATCTCGCCGACGCACCAGCTGCCGGACGGCTCGCTGCACAAGACCACGCGCTACTGGACCAGCGGCACGACGCTGCCGTACCTGAAGGCGCTCACGCCACCCGGACACGAGGTCTCGTTCACCGACGAGCTGATGCACGACCTCGACGTCGCGAAGGTGGAGCGGGAATCCGACGTCATCGGCATCACCGCGATGGGGCCGCAGATCCGCCGCGCGTACGACCTCGCCGACCACTTCCGCGCGCGCGGCAAGAAGGTCGTGCTCGGCGGCACGTGGGTGACGCTCACGGCGGAGGAGTCGCTGCGTCACGCCGACGCGGTGGTCGCCGGCGAGGCCGAGTACGTCTGGCCGACGGTACTCGAAGATCTCGAGGCGGGGCGCTCGGCCGGCATCTACCGCGCCGACCGCTGGCACGACCTCTCGAACCTGCCCGAGATCGACTACTGGTCGCTGCCGCTGCTCAAGCCCGACGCGTTCCGCTCGAGCTGGCTGTACCGCATGTACTTCTTCTGGCCGATCATGTTCTCGCGCGGCTGCCCGCACCCCTGCGAGTACTGCGCGGTGCAGACGTTCTACAAGCGCAGCTACCGCACGCGTCCGGTCGAGGAGTTCGTCGCCGAGATCGACCGCATGCGCTCCTTCGGCGCGAGCCGCTTCCTGTTCCTCGACGACAACCCGATCGCGCACCCCGAGAAGGCGAAGGAGATGCTGCGCCAGCTCGTGCCGCGGCGCGTGCAGTGGGTCAGTCAGGCAACCATCAACATCGCGCGCGACCCCGAGCTGCTCGACCTCGTCGGACGATCCGGCGCGCGCGTGCTGTCGATCGGCTTCGAGAGCCTGAACGAGGAGAGCCTCGCGTCGATCGGCAAGAGCTTCAACCGTCCGAGCCGCTACGCCGAGGACATCGCGAAGCTGCGCGCGCTGGGCATCCAGGTGATCGCGCTGGTGATGGTCGGCCTCGACGGCGACACGCCGGAGACGTTCGCCGCGACGCTGCGCTGGCTCGACGAGAACAAGATCAGTTTTCTCAAGCTGTTCACGCCGGCGCCCTACCCCGGCACCAAGTTCCACGCCGACATGCTCGCCGCGGGCCGCATCCGCAACGCCGACTGGGGCCGCTACGACTACGGCACCCCGAACGTCGCTCCGACCGGCATGACCGACGAGCAGATGATCGACGGCTTCAAGGCGGTGTACTCCGGCTTCTACTCCGTGCGCAGCATGCTGCGCCGCTTCATGCCGCCGCCGCGGACGAACCTGCTCGAGAGCCTCGCGATGATCGTCGCGAACGTGAAGGTCAACGGCTTCCTGCGCCGCAACCCCGACGCCTGGGGCACCATCAGCTGACGACGCTCAGTCGGACGCGTCGACGAAGAGGCCGAGCAGGTCGACGCGGGCGCCGTTCGCCCTCTCGAGAACGGCGAGGAAGCGCTCACCGTCACCGGTGAGGGCCGCGTCCTCGACCGGCCCGGCGTCGATCACGAACGGTGCCGGGGTCGTGCCGTCCTCCGCGATCCGGGCGCCGCGAACGGAGCCGGCCTCGAGCCATGCGACGAGGTACGTGCCAGCGGCGAATGCGACTCCCTTCAGGCTCTTCGCGGCGTCGCCATCCGCGACGACGAAGCCGCCGGCCGGTGTCACGAGAGCGGGAGACTCCCCGCTCCCGGGGCGGTAGCGGATGGCGCGGATCTCGTTCGTCGACGTCCCGTCCTGCGTGCTCGCGGCACTCCAGACGACGAGGAACTCGAGCCCGTCGCTCGCCACCACGGTTCCACCCGTGGTCGTCGTGGTCGCGGCGAGAGGAACGTACGTCAGCCCGAGTGGCGTCAGCAGAGCGCCGTCGAGCGTCGCCGACTCGACGTGCGGCGCAGGAGGCGCCACGTTCACCTCGACCTGCGTCCAGGCGGCGAACGCATCCGCACCGCGGGTCGCGATACCACCGCCGCCTGCGCTGTCGATCAGGATCTTCGTGCGCGCGCCGCCGGCGAGGACGAACGGGCCGCGCACGTCGACGGTGCCGCCGTCGACCACGACGGTCGCGCGATCGAGCGTGCCGAGAGTGAAAGGGAAGCCGATCATGCCGCTCTCGCGGTCGTAGAGCCCGGCGAAGCCCACGGCGAAGCTCGACGCTCCGCTCACGCCGCGGATCGCCGTCTGCGCCATGCCGAAGCTGGCCTGCGTGTCGACCTCGGCCGCGGGCCGCAGCGGCGCGCCGACCGGCGGGACCGAGGCGAAGCCGACCATCTGTCCCGGCGCGAGCACGTCGCGCACCGATCCGGTGCCACCGAAGAACACCCCGAAGCCGGAGCCGTCGAAGCCGATCGCGGCGCCGCCGTAGCTCGCGTCCGCCGGATCGAGGAACGAGCCGTCGCCGAGGCCGCTCAGCAGCAGCGGCGCCTCGTCGATCACGCCGCCCCCGGCGGCGAGCCGGACGCCGTACAGATCACGCGCGTCGCCTGCGCCCTGCAGGCTGAACGTCGTCAAGTAGCATCCGGCGCCGAACGCGGCCGCGGGCCGGGCCACCGGCGCGAGCCCGGTGGCGATGGTGAACGGATTCGGCACGGCGCTCGGCGTCGGCCCGGGGGTCGACGTCACTTCCGGCGTCGACGTCGCCGTCACGGTCGGTGCGGGCGTCGGGGACGACGTCCCGCCGCCGCATCCGCCGCCGACGACGCTCACCATCGCGATCACGAAGGCTGCGGACCGCAGCTCCGCCACACCAAGGCTCCGCATGTCCGCGCCGTATCCCCGGGCGGATGCGCAGTCAATCCAGAGTCCGCAGACACTCCTCCGGCGACGAGCCCGCGCACGTCGAGCGGATCGGACGGAACGCCGGAGCCAGCCCGTCGCCGACCGCGACCGGCGCGCGCTCGGGTGGCCGGACCGGCAGCGCGGGCAGCGGCGCGTCGGCCACCGCGGACGACGCCGCGCTGCGCGATCGTGGCGCGGCATGCGACGAAGCGACGCCCGTACCGGGCGTGCGCTGACAGCCGTGCGCCGAGCGGGCGACGGCCGGATGGTCGTGGGGCCGGTACGGCTCGGCGGCGCGCGCCGTCGCGCTGCCCGGCACGCAGCGCGCGACGCCGTCGCTGCCGGTGTCCGCGCAGAACGCGTCCGCCGGGCACGACTGCCCGTCACCGCACGGCTGGCAGCGCAGAGCCGCTTCCTCGCAGTACCCGGCCTTGAACAGGCACTTCGTCGCGAGCAGCCGGCGGTTGCAGTCGTCGTCGTCCGACGCGCAGACGTTCCACCTGCACGGACCGCCGTCGCACAGCGTGTCGCAGTCCTCCTGCTCGGGGTCGCACACGTGGAGCAGCTCCATCATGCCGTGATCCTCGTGCGTGAGCTTGTGACAGTGGGTCACGTAGGTGCCCGCGAACGCGCGATACTCGGTGATGAAGTCCGCCTGGCGGTCGAGATTGACGAGGTAGGTGTCGCGCCAGTGCGCGAACGGCGGCTCGAAGAGACGACCCTTCGCGTTCGGGCTCGGCGAGTTCTCCGCGGGCAGCGGGCAGGCGACGAACGGATTGACGTGGATGTGGAAGGGATGGCCGTCGAAGCCCGACGTGACGCGCCAGTGCTCGACCGCGCCCTTCGTCATGACGCGATCGTACGGATGCCGCGTGCGATCGGTGCTCTCGAAGTTCTTCGCGTTGATGTTGTGGTCGTCGAAGCCGCACTGGTCGAGCGTGCTGGTGTTGTAGAAGACCATCCACAGCGCGGAGAGCTGGTCGACCTGGTCGACGTCGGTGACGCGCTCCGCCTGCGCGCAGCGCGCGAGCGCGTCCGTCTTGCCGTCCTGCAGCATCATGCTCGGCGACTGCGCCGCGACGATCGACAGATCGGGCATGCGCGTCTCGGTCGGCGTGCCGGCCGCGTCGGTCACGTTGACGATCGCGATCAGGTCGCCGTTCGAGATCTCGGTGAGGATCTGCTGCTGCGTCGGCGCCGTCATGCGGCCGACCGGCTCGGACGTCGTGCCGCTCTCGTCCGCCTGCAGGGCGCGCGCGCTCATCAGGCACAGCGTGTCGCCGTCCTTCAGCTTGCTGCCGTCGAGCAGCGCCTCGACGCGATAGCCCGACGACAGGAAGACGTACGGCGGCGCGAACGGCCAGTCGCGACCGTCGGCGGGCTTCGCGAGCGGGATGCCGTCGCGACCGATCTGCGTCAGCGCTACCGGGCCGGCGTCGAGATCGAGCGTCGCACAATCCGCGTCGCGACCGCGGAACAGCGCGATCTGCGCCTCGTCGAGGAAGGACGCGTCGAGGATGCGCCAGCGCTCGATCTGCCCCGGCGGCATCAGCAGGCGCGGACGCGCGCGGCCGTTCACGAGGTTCGCCTGTGCGTTCGAGCCCGGCGTTGCGTTGAGCGTCGCGAAGTCGTCGAAGGTGATGTGGTGCTCGTCGCACGGCTCGCCGTCGGCGAGCGGCGTGTAGGTCGTCGGCGGCGTCGTGATCACCATCACGCGCTCCTTCGCGTTCTTGACGCCGGGGATCTCGTCGAGGTCGCCGCGCACGATGTAAGCACCCGCCGCACCACCGCCGACCTGGATCGCCGTCGTGCCGTGGATGTGCGGGTGGTACCAGCTGAGTCCCGCCGTGTGCGTGCCGTCCTCGTCGAGGTCGTAGCGGTGCTGCACGCCCTCCGCGTGGCCGACGTGCGAGAGCACGTCGTCGGAGAAGAAGCACTCGCGTGCGCCGGAGCTGCGGTCGTCGTTGCAGGTGCGGCAGGACAGTCCGTCGTGCTCCGTGCAGCCGCCGCCCGCCGCGTAGTCGGGACGCACGTGCAGCCCGTGCATGTGCAGGTTGGTGACGTTGAAGTCGTAGACGTGACAGCTGTTGCCGTCGCCGTCGGTGCACTTGCAGGTGTCGGCGGCCGCCGCGACGGCGCCGTGCGCGAAGTCGTGCGAGGCGTGCGCGTTGGTCATGCACGCCTCGCCGGTCACGCCGTCGGTGCAGGTGCAGATGTCGTCGTCGGACTCGGACACCGAGCGGTAGTCGCTCTCGGTGAAGCGGTTGCGCAGGTCGACGCGCACGTGGCGCTGCTCGCCGCTCGTCGCGCGCGCCACCTCGATCGTCGGTCCGGGGTAGAGGCCGTTGTAGCCGCGCCCGCAGTGGCGCTGGCCGCCGAAGGAGAACTCGGTCGGTCTCAGCTCGAGCTGGTAGACGCCGTTCGCGTCGGGCTCGAGCACCGGCGGGTTGTGGAAGGTCTCCTCGACGCAGCTGCCGTCGGCGAGGCGCATGCAGCTCCTGCCGTCGCTGCAGGCGTTGAACGATGCGGCCATTGCGAGCAGCGAGACCAGGACGACGCCACTTGCACCGCGCACGACGACAGATCGAGCCACCACTCCGCCTCCTTCCGGCTCGCACGTCGCGAGCCCGCCCTTCCCGCAGCCGCTCGAGGGAACGTTCGAGCGCTCGGGTTGCGGCAACTCCGCTATCGACGCGGCACGTGGCGGGTAAAGGGCGGCGAGCGTCGTCGTCTCGTTCGGCCACGAGAATGGCTCGCTGGGTCAACTCGCGCTCGGCGGCGCGCACGCCGCGCGCCGTACCGCTGTCCGGATCAGCCCCCGACGTCAGGCAGCCGCACGCCGCGCGCGATCATGTCGCGGGTCCATGCGCCGAGCTTCGCGTCGTCGCGCGGCTCCTCGCGGAACGTCTCCGGGTGCCACATGCTGCGCTCGACGTGGAAGTGCGCGTTGCCGTAGGCGTGGATCGCGTACGACGGCGTCGGGAGACGGTTCTCGATCGCGTGGATCGCGTCCGGACGCATGACGACGACGCGCGGCGCGCTCGCGACGACCGATCCCTTCGCGACCAGTGAGCCGTCGCGACGCTCGTAGAAGACGTTGCGCTCCTCGCCCTCGTAGACCGCGACGACGGCCCACGTGCGGTGATCGTGCGGCGCGTTGACGAAGCCCGGCGGCAGCGTGGCGTGGAAGATCGTCAGCTCGGGGGAGTCGACGAGCACGTGCTGGCCGAAGCGCGGCATGCCGTTCATCCGCTCGGCCGCCTCGGCGCCGAGCAGCGCGCGGCGCAGCTCCGCCGCCGGCGCCGCGATCGCGTCCTGCAGCAGCGACTCGACCGTGCGCGCGGGATCGCCGGTCTTGAGCGCGGCACGGGCCCGCGCGACGAGGGTCTCCGCGTCGATCGCCATGCCGTCGTCTAGGCCACGAGCGATGCTCGAGGCAACCACATCGCCGCACCGCTCAAGCGCCCGCGCGGGACGAGCGATAGCCCCGTCAGCATGGGAACGTCGCACGCGACCACCGTATCGGACGAGGTCCCGTCCACCGCCGCAACCGGCCTGACGCCGCTCGCGCTCCTCGCCGGCATGTCCGGCAACCTGATGGAGTGGTACGACTTCGCGCTCTACGGCGTGCTCGCCGCGACCCTCGGCGAGCTCTTCTTTCCGCACGGCAACCGGCTCGTCGCGCTGCTGTCGGTGTTCGGCGTGTTCGCGGCCGGCTACGTCATGCGCATCGTCGGCGGCGCGTGGTTCGGACACGTCGGCGACCGGCTCGGACGGCGCCGCGCGCTGCTGCTGTCGGCCGTCGCGATGGCGGTCGCGACGTCGCTCGTCGGCTGCCTGCCGACCTATGCGAGCGTCGGACTGGTCGCCCCCCTGCTGTTCACGCTGCTGCGCCTCGTGCAGGGAATGTCCGTCGGCGGCGAGTTCACGACGTCGATCACGTACCTCATCGAGCACGCACCGCCGGGACGCCGCGGGCTGCAGGGCAGCTTCGCGTCGCTCACCGCCGGCGCCGGCATCCTGCTCGGCTCCGCGATGGGCAACGCGCTGTTCGCGATGTTCTCGACCGAGCAGGTGCTGGCATGGGCGTGGCGCCTGCCGTTCCTGCTGTCGGTTCCCCTCGGACTGTCGCTCGCGGTGCTGCGCGCGGCCCTGCCCGACGACGCGCCACCGCCCGCGACCGACGCACGCGCCGAGCACGCCGACGCCTCGCCGGTGTGGCGCGTGCTGCGCGAGCATCCGGGCGAGATCCTGCGCGGCGCGCTGCTCGGCTACGGACCGAACGCCGCGTTCTACGCGATCGCCGTCTTCCTCGCGTCGTTCCTCGCGACCGAGAAGATCCTGCCCGAGCAGTCGGCGCTGAGCCTCGAGACCGCGTCGATCGCGTTCATGGTGGTCCTGACGCCGCTCGCGGGACATCTCGGCGACCGGCTGGGACGAAAGCCGATGGTCGTGATCGGCATGACCGGCTGCCTGCTCGCTGCGGTGCCGCTCTTCCTGCTGCTGGAGAACGGCAGCAGCGCGCGCGACCTGTGGGCGGAGATCGCGTTCGCGACCTTCGTCGTGTCGGCGCTGTCGCCCTACCAGGTATGGCTCGCCGAGCGCTTTCCGCGCGAGCTGCGCGCGAGCGGGCTCGGGCTCGCCTACAACGGCGCCGCGGGACTTCTCGGCGGCACGACGCCGCTCGCCTGCGCGACGCTCGCCGAGCTCACCGGCAGCAGGCTCGCGCCCGGTGCGTACGTCGCGTTCGCGTGCCTCGCGAGCCTGGTCGTCGCGCTGCGGACCGGCGAGACCGCGGGCGCGCAGCGCAGCTGACGCCACGGCAAGACGCAGCAGCTCCGCCACTGCGGACGCGCGGTGCCGGCGACGTCGCATCGCGATCGTCGCGATGGCAGATCTGCACGCTCACGTCGCGGCGGAATCGGGTCGAAAGACATGCTGTCCGGCAAGTTCCGTGCTCGGGCGCAGGAAGGGGAATCACCGGGGCGATGGTCAGGGTTCCATTGGAGTACGCGAAGCCGACGATGCGGCTCGCGAAGCCGATCTGCGACGCGAAGGGTCGGGTGCTCGCCGGCAGCGGGTCGGTGCTCACCCCGAGCGTGGTGCGCCTGCTGCGCCGGCTCGCGATCCAGACGGTCGTCGTGGACGGCGGCGAGGACGTCGTCGCCGGATGGGAGGCGATCCGCTCCCTCGCCGAGGAGCGCCAGCTGCTCGAGACGCGCATGGGCGAGGTCGCGCCGCGCTCCGCGCGCGCGCTGCTGCAGGACGCCCTCGACCGCCGACTGGTCCGCCGCGAGCAGCGTCTCGGCGACGGAAGGGATGATTGACGCCATGGCCTCGCAGGCGGCCGCGCAGAGCACCCCGGACCTCCGCAGACGCATCGAGCGCCTGCGCACGATCCCGACCATGCCGCGCCTCATCGAGCGCGTCGTGGCCGCACTCGACGACGCCGAGATCGACCTCGGCCGCGTCGGCGACCTGATCGAGGTCGACCAGGCGCTCACGGCGCAGATCCTGCGGCTCGCGAACTCCGCGTTCTACGGCGCGCAGGGTCGCACGACGCACGTGGCCCCGGCGCTGGTCCTGCTCGGCACGACGGTGACGCGCAGCCTCGTCCTGACGTCGTCGGTCTTCGACCTGCAGAAGGTCGGCCTGCGCGGCTTCTGGGAGCACTCGATCGGCTGCGCGGTCGCGGCCGGCGCGCTCGCCAAGGTCACGCAGCGCGTGCCGCCGGAAGAAGCGAGCGCCGCGGGCCTGCTGCACGACCTCGGAAAGGTGATCATCTACCGCGAGCTGCCCGAGGACTTCTCGGCGATCGTCGAGCGCGCGCACGCGGAGCACCGCAGCTTCCGCGACGTCGAGCAGGAGCTGCTCGGCGTCGACCACGCCGAGATCGCGACCTGGCTCACGTCGCGCTGGCACTTCCCGCCCCAGCTCGCCGAGCCGATCGCGTTCCACCATCACCCGGGCCGCGCGTGGCGCGCGGCCGATCACGCGGCGATCGTGCACCTCGCCGACATCCTCGTGCGCGCCGTCGGCTTCGGCAACGGCGGCGACGCGCTCGTTCCCGAGATCGATCCGTCCGCCTGGACGCGCCTCGAGCTGACGCCCGACAAGCTCGACGCCGTTCTCGACCAGTTCGACTTCGACCTCGACCAGGCGCTCAATCATGCAGTCCTCGACTGAGCTCGCGCCGAGCGCGCCGTCACCCGACGAAGCGCTTCTCGAGAAGATCGAGGAGCTGTCGCTGATCCGCGAGCTGAACGACCGCCTCGGACAGGCCGCGACGTACAACGCCGCCTGCCAGATGCTGGTCGACATGGTGCGCGACGAGCGCGGCGCGGATGCGGTCGAGTTCGTCGCGATCGACCGCGGCCGCAGGCTCGCGCGTCTCGAGGCGTCGGCGCCGGACGAGCCCGGCACGCAGGACACCTTCGACGCGGACCTCGCCGACGAGACGATCGCGCGCCTCGCCGGCGGCAACGAGCCGCAGCTCGTGACGACGGTTCCGACGCTGCCGTGGCACGCGGCGAAGAAGGGCGCGCGACGCCGTGCGCGCGCCGGCGCCGACGTGCTGATCAGCGCGCCGACGCGCGTGCGCGACAAGACCACCGGACTGCTGCTGGTCTACACGCACGGCGACGCGTCGCGGCTCGCCGAGGACGTCCGCCTGCTGTCGATCGCGGCCACGTCGGCGGCGCTCGCGCTCGACGTGGCGCGGCGCGACGTGCGCGAGGAATTCCTCGCGATGCTGCGCCACGACATCAACAATCCCGTGAGCGTCGCCATCGGCTACACCGAGATGCTGGTCGAGGAGTGCCGCGACCGGGGCATGAAGGAGCTGCTCGACATCGCGCTGTCGATCGAGGAGTCGCTCGAGGTCGTCGCCGATCTGGTGTCGAACTACCTGCACATGCCCGCGATCGACGGCGGCTCGCCGCACCTCGAGTGCCATCCGCTCGACCTCGCCGAGCTGACCACGAAGGTCGCGGACCGCTACCGCCTCTACGCTGCGCAGAAGGGCATCACGATCGAGTGCACCGGCAGGAGCCCGCTGCTGCTCGCCGATCGCCGGCCCTTGACGCGCGTCCTCGGCAACCTGCTGAGCAACGCGATCAAGTACACCAAGGGTCCGGGCCGCGTGACGCTGGCCTGCGGCGGCGACGACGCGAACGGCACGATCGCGGTCACCGACAACGGCTACGGCCTCGCGCAGGACGACCTGGCGCGCCTGTTCACCAAGCACGCGCGCTTCCACCGCGACCGCAACATCCCCGGCACGGGCCTCGGACTCTTCATCTGCCGCGAGATCGTGCGCGCGCACGGCGGCGACATCTCGGTGAGCAGCGTGCCCGGAAAGGGCTCGACGTTCCTGGTCCGCCTGCCGATCCGCGGGCCCGGTGCCGAGCCGGTGCGCCGGCTCTCCGCCGTCCAGTCGTAGCGCGGGCCGCGAGGCGGCTGCGCGCGCCGCGATCCGGCGTCAGCGTGCCGGCGCGACGCTGCCGAACTCCGCCGGCGGCTCCGGACGGCGCAGGAAGACCTCCATCGCCGCGTGCGTCTGCTCGGGTCGCTCCAGCTGCGGCACGTGCCCGCAGTCGAGCTTCAGGTGCGACGCCGACGGCAGCACGTCCTCGACGTGCTTCGCGAAGCCGATCGGCACCAGCCGGTCGAGGTGGCCCCAGACGAACAGCGCCGGCGCCTGCAGGCGCTCGAGCTTCGTCCAGAAGCCCTTCGAGCCGTGCGGCTCCTCCAGGTAGATGTTGCGCGCCGACGCGTAGAACGCGACCCGACCGCGCGGCGTCAAGTACGCGCGCAGGAACTCGTCGACGCCGGCGCGCACCCAGCCGTCGGCGGCCTCGGGGATGATGCGGTGCACGACGTTCTCGATCACCCAGCGCGGCGTCGCCTGCACGAGGCCGAGCTCGGGGCGCAGCAGGCGCACGAACGGCGCCCACGGACGCTCGCGCTTCCACGCCAGCGACGGTGCCACCAGCACCAGCTTGCGCGTACGGTCGGGATAGCGGAGCCCCAGCTCGAGCGCGACGCGTCCGCCCATGCTGTTGCCGATCACGTGCGCGCGCTCGATCTGCAGCGCGTCCATCAGGTCGACGATCGCGCGCGCGAAGAACGGCGGGTGGTACGGCGCGAGCAGCGGCTTGACGGAGTCGCCGAAGCCCGGGAGATCGACCGAGATCGTCCGGTAGCCGGCGCTCGCCAGCGCGATGGTCGTGGTGAGGAACGAGATCTTGGTCGCGCCGAGCCCGTGCACGAGGATCACCGGCTCGCCCTCGCCCGCCTCGAGCACCGACAGCGTGCCGCTCTCGGTCTCGACGTTGCGGAACGCGAGCCCTTCGGGCGGCCGCATGCCGCTGGTCGCGGCGAGGAAGCCTACGCCGAGGTGCAGGTTGCGCCGCACCAGCAGGCGCCCGGAGCGGAACGCGTCCATGCCGCCGCGCAGGTCGGTCGCGATGTGGCCCCACGTTTCGTGGTCGGCGGTGAGGGTCGCGTCCGGGGACGGCGCGGTCGCCACCTCGACCCGCGCCCGGCCGTCCGCGAGGATGACGTCCCATTCGCTCTCGCCGGACACCGCGATGCGGACGCAGGCGCCCTCCTGCGAGCCGTCGAGAACCGACGCGTCGTAGCGCGACAGCAGCAGGCGCAGCGGATCGCTCTCCGGGCGCAGCCCTTCGGCCGCGGCCGCGTCTTCCGCGCCGACTCTGCGGGCTGCCTGTTCGACGGGCATCATCACCATCATGCCACCGCGGGACGCGGTCGCGAAGCCGATTCCTGCGCGTCGGCGGCAGGGTCTCGCTTGGCCGCACCGCAGCGCCGTGGCACGGTCGGGGCGTGCCCGGAACGCTCTCGTACGCGCTCGTGAAGCAGGGCCGCGCGACCGACCTGTCGCGCGTGCTGTGCACGATGGGGCGCAACGACCGGCCGTACCCCGAGGTCCACACGCGCGGCGTGTGGACGATCGCGATGGTCCGCCGCGGCGCGTTCCGCTACCGCGGCTCGGCGACCAACGACCGTCCGGAGCTGCGGCCGGGCTGGCTGCTCCTCGGCCGCCCGGGCAGCGCCTTCGAATGCGCGCACGATCACGACCACGGCGACGAGTGCGCGTCGCTGACGGTGCCCGAGGGCGTCGTCGACGAGGCGCGGGCGCTCGCGGACCGCGCGACGCGCGGGACGCTCGCGTCCGTCGCGGCGCTGCCGCCGCTGCCGCGCGTGGCGGCCCTGCTCGAGCAGGCGAGCCGGGCCGACGACGCCGGCCATGGTGTGGACGCCGACCTCGACGAGGTCGCGTGCCTGGTCGCGGAAGCGATCGCGACGCACGCCGCGTGCGCGGCACGACGCGACGACGCGTGCGGACGCCGCGAGCGCAGCCGCGCGCGCGAGGCGATGGCGCACATCGAGGCGACCTGGCACGAGCCGCTGGCGCTCGAGGACCTCGCCCGCGATGCGGGGCTCAGCCCGTTCCACTTCCTGCGCGTGTTCCGCCGCGTCACCGGCACGACGCCGCACCAGTACCTGATCGGTGCGCGGGTCCGCGCCGCCGTGCGGATGCTGCTCGACACCGACCTGCCGGTCACGCGCATCGCGTACGACTCCGGCTTCCGCGACCTGTCGAACTTCAATCACACGTTTCGCCGCGCGATCGGCTGCACGCCGCGCGCGTATCGCCGCGGGCGGCTCTGAGAGGGGTCAGAGCGCGTACGGCGCGAGGCGGTCGACGAGACCCGGAGCGCACAGCGATCCGCGCGCCGGGATGCCGGTGAACTCGTCGCCGGTCGCGATGACCTCACCGACCGCACCCTTCAGCAGGTCGCCCGAGGTGCCGACCACCACGAGCCGCTCCGACACGAACTTCGGCAGCGTGCTGCCCGCGCCGATCTCGGCCCAGCCGGTATCGCGCATGACGAGCTGTCCGACCGCGTCGCCGGAGTCGCTCTGCACGCGGATCGCACTCGCCGCGGTGAAGACGATGTACGGAGGCGCGGGGATCGGCGCGAGCGCCGCACCCGCGACCGGGTTGTTGTCGATGCCGGAGAACGCCTGGATGCGCAGCTCGAAGGCGCGGCCGTCGGCCGCGGTGAGCACGATCGGCACGACGCCGGTCTGGTAGCAGAGGCCCGGCGTGAAGCTCAGATCGGGCAGGAAGCGCACCGCGACCGGGTCGGTCGCGACCGTGCACGCGGGATCCTCGGTGAGCGCGAGATCCGCGACGTCGATGCGCACGCACTCGACCTCGCCGGTCGCGGACGCGCTGCGGTTGCCGCACGCGGGCAGTGCTGCGACCAGCGCCAGCGCGAGCGAACGCCGCCACGAGCGTGGTGCGACGTTCCGAAGGGTGCGGGAAAGACGTAGAAGCGGCGACATGCGACGGACCTCTCGGCGAGCGGCCGCGGCCTCGTGCGCGCGGCGGCGGCGCCGTTCAAGCACACGACGGCGCGGAAGACGATGAGCGCGACCGGAGAGCTGCGCGTGCGCGAGGCGTACGCGCGCGACGTCGCCGCGGTCGTGGCCCTGCTCGCGCGCCAGCTCGACGAGCACGACATCGCGCTCGCCCCCGACGCTCTCGAGCGCTCGGTGAGGACGCTGCTCGGCGATCCGCGCCTCGGCCACGTGCTGGTCGCGTGCGCCGCCGGCGGCGAGATCGCCGGGGTCGCGGTGCTGTCGTTCCTGTTCACGCTCGAGCACGGCGGTCCGGCGGCGTGGCTCGACGAGCTGTACGTCGCGGACGCGCAGCGCGGACGCGGCGTCGGCGAGCGGCTGGTCGAGGCGGCGCTGCGCGTCGCGCGAGAGCGTGGCTGCGTCGCGCTGGATCTCGAGGTCGAGCCCGGCCACGACGCGGCGACGCGGCTCTACGAGCGGCTCGGCTTCCGGCGCCACCGGCGGGTGCGCTGGGTGCGCGGGACCTGACGAGGCGCGCCGCTCAGCGCGTACCGGGCGACGGTGCGGGCGGCGCCGCGAGCGGTCCCGCCGCGCGCAGCCACTCGACGATCCCGCGCGCCTGCTTCTCGGTCAGCTGGCGCTCGAAGTGCGGCATCGCCGCCTCCTGACGCTCGAGCATGTGCACGACGTTGCGGCGCAGCTCCTCCGGGTCCTGCGCCTTCAGGTACTTGCGATCGAAGACCACCTTCGGGGCGTCGGCACCGTTGGCGAACACGCCGTCGCCCTTGCCGTCGTCGCCGTGGCAGCCGCCGCACCACAGCGAGTAGTACGCGAAGCCGGGCGACAGCAGGCGGACGTAGGCGACCAGATCGCGCGCCTGCTCCTCCGATACGGGCGGCGCGAGCGCCGGCATCGCGGCGCGGCCGTGGCGCACGACCTCGAGCAGCTGCTTGTCGGTGAACGACTTCTGGAACGCGGCCGACGCGAGGTCGCGCGGCTGGCTCTGCACGCCTTCGGGCAGCGGCATGCCCGGCACCGCGGTGCCGAACGGACCGTGGCACTTCTCGCAGCGCTCCGCGTAGAGCTCGGCGCCGCGCTCTACGGGCTCCCACTTCACGTCTGGCAGGCGCTCGACGTGCTTGACGATCGCCTCGACCATCTGCGTACGCCGGCGCGTCGCGGCCGGGTCGATCTCGATGCGCAGGTCGCGGCCGCGGCGGATCTTCTCGACCAGCTCCTCGGTCGGGTAGAGCGCGAGGAATCCCTGACGCAGGTCGCGCGGCGGCGGCGCGAAGTAGATGCCTTCGGGCCCGTCGCCGCGGCCGCCCGGGCCGTGGCAGGGCGAGCACTCGCGCACGTAGAGCAGCTCGCCGGACGCGTCGCCGCGCTGCACGAGGGCGCCGGCCGGCGTCGCGACGGCCGCGAGCAGGAGCACCGCGCCGAGCAGGACCGAGCGCGAGGGTCCGCGCACGGCACGTGAGGTCGGGTTGGCGATGGACACGGCGGACTCCCCCCGGACGCGGGCCAGATCGCGCGTCCGGAGACCCGGTTAGCGCAGGGCACCGACCCGCTCCAGCGGACGATGGGTCACCGGATTTACCGAGACTTTACCGTTCGGTCAGGACGCGCGGCCGCCCGGGCCCGTATCCCGACGCCACGCTGCGCGGTTCCGAGGGGTGTCCCCGGCCCGTCGCGGCGGGAGAAGATCGTCATGTTCCGTCCGTCGCCCGCAGAAGTCCGTACCCGCCGTCCGCTGCTGCTGCTCGTGCTCGCCCTGCTGGCCCTGACGTTGGCCAGGCCCGCGCGCGCGACGCAGATCGACGTCACGACCACCACCGACGAGTCGAACAGCGACGGCGACTGCTCGCTGCGCGAGGCGATCCGCGCGGCGAGCCTGAACACCGCTCAGGACGCGTGCCCCGCGGGCAGCAGCGGCGCCACCGACACGATCTCGCTCTCGAGCGGTGCGACGTACTCGCTCACCATCCCGCCCACCGGCGGCGATACGACCGGCCAGAACGGCGACCTCGACGTCCTCGACAACGCGGGCGCCGCCCTCGACCTCGTCATCGACGGCGCGGCCGTCTCCGGCGGCGGGCTCCGCACCGGCGGCAGCTCGGCGCTCACGATCGACGACACGCTCTTCCAGGGCAACATCGCCGGGAGCGACCCCGGCGGCGCGATCCACTTCGCCGGCACGGCGGTCATCACGAGCAGCTCCTTCGTGGACAACGACGCACCCGCCGGGGGCGCCATCGAGAACATCGCGCAGACCAAGAACGCGCTGCAGGTCGGCAACAGCTGCTTCGTCGGCAACCGCGACGACGCGATCGACTCGTTCACCGCCGCGTCGCAGCTCGCGAAGGGCAACTGGTGGGGCGTCGCCGGCGGTCCGTCCGCCGGCGGCGACACGGTGGTCGGGAACGTTGCGACGACGGGCTTCCTCGCAGCACCGCCCGGGGGCTGCCGGCCGCAGGAGCTGGTGACGCGCGGCAGCTTCAGCACCGACGGCGACCTGCCGCCGCGCTGGCGCGGCCGCAAGCTCAACTTCGCCGCGACCGACGGGGCGAAGGTCCGCGTCGAGTACGGGCGCGCGACCGGGGCCGTGGAGTTCGACGACGTGAGCGTGCTGCTCCAGTAGCCGGACGCAGCGGCAGCGACGCGCGGCGGCCTTCCCCGCCGCGCGTCGCCACCATGCAGGCGCCAGCGCGGACGCGCCGTTCCTGCGGCACCGGCCGATCCGGCGGCGCGTGCGCGCGAGATCGCGTCTCGACTGCGATGCCGCGGGTCCGCTACCAGTGCACGCGGTGCTTCGACGAGCACAGAATCCGCGCCGCGTCGGCGCGTCGCTCGCACTTGCGATCGTCGCGGTCATCGCGATGGGCGTGCCATCGTCGGCGCGCGCGACCGGATGTCCGTCGACGCCGGTCGAGCTGACGAGCGCACGCTTCGCCCTCGCTCCCGACGCGACGACGCGTCCGCGCGACGAGGCGCTCGTGCCGGTCATGCTCCCCGACCAGTGGCGGCAACGCCGCCCGGACGCGGGTGGCTTCGGCTGGTACCGCGCGACTCTCGACGCCCCGGACGGCGGCGGCGAGCGCTGCGGCGTGCTGCTGCCCGACGTCAACATGAACGCGGCGGTGTTCGTGAACGGCAGCTGGATCGGCGACGGCGGCTCGTTCAACGAGCCGGTGGCGCACAACTTCAACCGCCCGCTCTACTTCGACTTCCCCGCGGCCCTGCTGCATCCGGGCGCGAACACCATCGACGTACTGCTCTACGCGTACGAGCACCACTTCGGACGGCTCGGAACGGTGCGCGTCGGGGCGCACGCGGCGCTGGTCGAGCAGTACCAGCGCGCCTTCTTCCGGCACATCGTGCTCGCGCAGATCGGCACCGCGCTCGCGGTCGTGACCGCGGTGTTCATCGCGGTCATCTGGGTCGGCAGCGGGTTCCAGGCGCTGTACGGCTTCTTCCTCGCGACCACGGTCGCGTGGGCCGTCAACAGCCTGAACTACTGGGTGAGCGACATCCCGGTCTCGCACTGGGCGTGGGACCGGACGGTGAACGCGGCGCTCGACCAGTTCGCGGTCTTCCTCGCGCTCTTCTTCCACCGCCTGGTCGGCGTGCGGCGGCCGATGGTCGAGCGCGCGCTGTGGGCGTTCTCGGCCTTCGCCCTCGCGACGGCGCTGCTCACGCCGCGCGCGGCGTTCGCCGACGCGATGATCCTGACGCACGTCGCGATCACCGCGATCGGCGCCTACGTGACCGTGCTGTCGTTCACGCACCGTCACGCGCTGACGCGCGTCGAGGCACGCGTCTACCTCGGCGCGTGGTCGGCGCAGCTGCTGTTCAGCGCGCACGACCTCGGCATCCAGCTCGGGCTGTGGCGCGGCGTCGGCTACACCATCCCGTACACCGTGTCGTGCATGATGCTCGCGTTCGGCACGACGCTCGCGCTGCGCTTCGTGCGCGCGCTGCGCGAGGCGCGCGCGCTCACCGAGCTGCTGGAGGTCCGCGTGCGCGAGCGCGAGGAGGAGCTGTCGCGACAGTTCGAGCGCAGCCGCGAGCTCGAGCGGCGCGACATCCTCGGACGCGAGCGCCAGAGACTCATGCGCGAGATGCACGACGGTCTCGGCGGACAGCTGATGTCGTCGCTGGCGCTCGCCGAGGCGGGCGGTGAGGCCGATCACGAGGTCGTGACCGCGCTGCGCGACAGCCTCGAGGAGCTGCGCCTCGTGATCTTGTCGCTCGACCCGGGGCTCACCGAGGTCGCACCGCTGCTCGCGGCGCTGCGCGCGCGCCTCGAGCCGACGCTGCAGCGGCGCGGCATCCGCTTCCGCTGGCGCGTCGCCGAGGCGCCGACGCCACGCCGTTTCGGCCCCGAGCAGCTGCTGCACGTGCTGCGCATCGTGCAGGAGGCGATCACCAACGCCGTGCGCCACGCGGCACCGCAGACCATCGAGGTCGCGACCGCGGTCGCGGACGGCGTGCTGGTGATCACGGTGCGCGACGACGGGAACGGCTTCCCGGAGTCCCTGCGCCGTGGCCGCGGCCTCGGCAACATGGAGCGCCGCGCGCAGGATCTCGGCGCGCCGCTCGCGTTCCGCTCGGGCGCCGACGGCACGATCGTCGAGCTGCGCTTGACGCTCGCGTGACGGTCAGGACTTCAGGTCGATCAGGCCGAGATTGACGGCCTCGAACACCGCCTCGCTGCGCGATGTGACCTCGAGCTTGCGGTAGATGTGCTGCACGTGGGTCGTCACGGTGCGCGCCGAGATGCCGAGCAGCTCGCCGACCTCGGCGACGCTGAAGCCCTTCGCGATGTGCGTCAGGATCTCGAGCTCGCGCGCGGTGAGCGGCGCGTCGCCGCCGCGCGACGCCGGTCGCTGCGGCTGGAAGCGCTGCAGCAGATGGCGCGCGATCGGCGCGCTGATCGGCGAGCCGCCGGCGAGCAGCTCGGTGATCGAGCTGCCGACGTACTCGGCGGAGCCGTCCTTCAGCAGGTAGCCCATCGCACCCGCGGCGATCGCGTCCATGACGTGGCGCTCGTCGACGAAGACGGTGATCACCATGGCGCGCGTCCCGGGGCTCACGCGCTGCGCCTCGCGGATCACGTCCACGCCGCTGCCGTCGGGGAGGCCGAGGTCGACCAGCAGGACGTCCGGCTTGCCGCGCAGCGCGCTGCGCGCCTCGGACGCGGACCCGGTCGAGGCCATCAGGCTCAGACTGGGCACGTTGCGCACCACGGCCTCGAGGCGCATCCGCGTGGGCGGGTCGTCCTCGACGATGAGCACGGTCGGCGGCATTCGGCCGACGTTGTAGCGCAGGCTGCGACGGCCGGGAATCCGCACATCGACGGATGCCGCGGCGGCGCGAATCGCGCGTAGACAGTCCGGCCGATCGTGCACATGCTGAGTCAGGCATCATGTTCGGTGCCGATCGGAGGTCGTCATGAAGTCCTCGACCCGCAGCCCCTCCGGCCGGTCGCGCCTCGCGCTGCTCGCGTTGCTCGCGGGCCTGTTCCTCGCGGCGGTTCCGGCCGGCGCCACGCCGCCACGGCTCGCGCGACGCAGTGCCGCCGAAGGCAGCGATCCTTCCGCCTACTGGACGCGCGAGCGCATGCTGGCGGCGCGTCCCGCGCCGATGCCGGAGCCCGCCGCAGACGTCGTGCCCGCCGAGAACGGCATCGCCGGGCCGGTGGTCAGCGAACCGGGCTCGGCGCCGACGCTTCACCTTCCGCCCGAGGCGGTGCCTGCGGCGCTGGAGGAGGAGGACGATGCCGACGGCGACGCGGCGGCGGCAGCCCCCGAGTCCGCCGTCGCGGACTCGGCGGGAGTCTCCGTTCCCGCGTTCGCCGGCACGTCCGGCTGCCACTTCTCGAGCTCGCGGCTGAACCCGCGCACGATCGACGTCAAGTACCCCTACGGCGCCGTCGGCAAGCTGTTCTTCACCAAGCCGGGCGTCGGCGACTTCGTCTGCTCGGGCGCCGTCCTGCGCAGGCGCATCGTCCTGACGGCGGGGCATTGCGTGCACGCCGGCAATGGCCTGCAGAGCGGCTACTTCACGAACTTTCTGTTCTGTCCCGCCTATCGCGGCGGGCCGAGCGCGAAGTACGGCTGCTGGGGCTGGACCGGGGTCGGCACGACCAGCCCCTGGTGGGTGTCGAACAACGTGTTCCCCAACGCGTCCGACTTCGGGATGATCGAGATCCAGGACCGGGTGATCGGGGGCGTGACCCGGCGCATCGGCGATCTGACCGGCTACTTCGGATACGCGACGTCGTCCCTGACGGCCAACCACGTGCACCTGCTCGGCTATCCGGTCGACTTCAGCAGCGGGGCCCGGATGCACGAGGTGGCGTCGGGACGCTGCACCACGGGCGGCAACAACTCCGAGCGCTACGGCTCGGACATGCGGGGCGGCTCGAGCGGCGGCCCGTGGGTCCAGGACTTCGGCGTGCCGGCGTCGGGTCAGACCGTCGGTCCGTCCGGCCCGAACCTGATCGTCGGCGTCACGTCGTACGCGAACGTCTCGACGGACCCGAAGTACCAGGGCTCGTCGATCCCGGACGCCAACTTCACCAACCTGCTGACGGTGATCTGCAACCGCGACGTGACGCCGCCGGCGAACTGCTTCTGACGGACGCGCCGTCGGCGCCGACAGCGGCGCCGACGGCGGCCGGGCTGCGGCGGCGACGCTAAGGCGAAGCGCGCATCCGACCGACGAACAGGGGTACGGCCGCCCTGCGGCCGTCGGGACGACATGGTGACCGCCCCTCCGATCTTCGTCGAGAAGCTGCTGGCGCTGCCGCTGCCGCTGATGGGCGCGCTCGTGCTCGGGGTGTGGGCGCTGATCGCCATCCTCGTGCACCGGGTGCTGGTGCCGCGGATCGCGGGCGAGGACGGCTCGAAGATCGGCCGCTTCGAGGCCGAGGTCGCGTCGCAGCTCGGCATCGTGCTCGGGCTGCTGCTGTCGTTCAACGCGGTGACGGTGTGGGAGCAGTCCGGTGCCGCGCGCGAGGCGACGCTCGCGGAGGCGTCCTCGCTGCGCGAGGTGCACGAGCTGCTGCCCGACCTGCCCGCGGACCAGCAGCAGCCGGTCCGGAGCGCGCTCGCTGGCTACCTCGACTACGTGATCCACGACGAGTGGCCGCGGCTCGGCACCGACAACCCGGGGCTCAACAAGCCGGAGTCGCTGCGCACGCTCGCGCACCTCGGACGCGCGTCGGGCAACGACGACCTGCACGACGCCGTCGGCGCGGCGATCAAGGCGCGCGACGACCGCATCCGGATCGCGACCAGCCGCATGCTGCCCGCGCGCTGGGGCATCGTCGGCGTGCTCGGCACGCTGGCGCTGCTGTCGATCGGACTGATCCACGCCGAGAACCGCCGCGGCCGCGCGGTCGCGGTCGGCATGGTCGCGTTCGCGATCGCGTCCTGCTTCCTCGTGCTGATGGCGCAGACGCGGCCGTTCCTGGGCTCGCTCGCGCTG
The DNA here is from genome assembly GCA_046327915.1 of Binatia bacterium. Lineage (GTDB taxonomy): Bacteria > Desulfobacterota > Binatia > UBA12015 > UBA12015 > VGTK01. Next base: position 36,233 of record JAXLXO010000015.1, read on the forward strand.
AAGCCCGTCGAGCTCGAGCAGCTCGCGGCGTCGGTGAAGGCGGAAGGCGCGCGCTAGCGCCCGAGCACCTCGAGCGCGCGCTCGGCGCGCAGCTGCTGCCCGACGGAATTCAGGTGGTAATTGTCGGGACTGAACTCGGCGGCGCCGAAGCCGGTGTAGAACTCGATCACACGTCCTGCGAACGTCGTGCGCAGCATGCCGTTGCCCTGCTCGATCGGGGTGGTGCAGTTCGGACAGCCGATGATCGGCGGCGTGGTCGCGACGTAGAACGGAACTCCTGCCGCGTCCGCGACCGGCTGCAGCGCGACATAGGCGTCGTGGATCTGCTGCGGGGTGCGCCCCTGGAAGACGTCGTTGGTGCCGAAGGCGAGCACGAGGACGTCGGGCGCCTGCGGCAGGACCTCCGCCATCTGCATGGTCGCGTCGCTGGTGAAGCGCAGATTCGGGTTCACGGTTGCGCCGTTCACCGCGACGTTGATCACCGCGAAGTCCGGGTCCGAGAAGCCGTCGCGGATGATCTCGCACCACTTCTTCAAGCCGGACACGAGACTCGTGTTCGAGTCGCCGACGCAGCCGAGACGGTAGACGCCGTCGCCGTCGAGATCCGCGAACCCGACCGGCGCGATCTCCTCGATCACCTGGAACTGCCCGCGGCGATCGGTGGAGACGACGTAGTGGAGCGCACCGCCGGGAATCACGCGGCGCTCGCGCGCGACCAGACGCCCGCGAATCCGGTAGCGGCGCAGGCCCTCGGGCCGTGTGGGTTTCCCCGCCGTCGGATCCTCGGCGGTCGACAGGACGGAGATCGGATCCGTCGCCACCGAGAGGCGGTAGCGCTCGGGCCCCGCGCTCCGGCGCACGACGAGGTCGACGACACCGGGCTCGGCGATGGTGACCGACCAGCCGTCCGCGGTGCCGGGCACGTCGAAGGAGGCGACGCGCTGACGCAGCGTCAGATCCACCACCATCAGCTCCGCGGCGTCGTCCGCGGTCGCCAGGTACGCGTGCGTCCCGTCGACCGCGATCCCGTTCACGCGGACGCCGAGGTCGAGCGACCACGCGACCGTGGGCGTGCGCCCGTCGGGGCCGGGATCGATCGCGAAGAGCTCGTCGGACCGGGTCCGACCGACGGTCCCGACGAGGAACGTCCCGTCAGCGGCTGCGGCGAGGCTCGTCGGCCGCCCGGTCGTGGGCAACGCGACGGCTCCGGCCTGGAACTGCAGCAGAGCGTGGGCGGGCGAGGACGCAAGCAGGACGAGAACGAACAGGAGGAAGACGCGATACCTCGAAAGCACGGGACCCTCCGCGATGGTTCATGGAGACTGCGGTCGCCGATGGCCCCGCACCGCGGCCCGACGCCGCGAGAGGACCCGACGCTTCGACCATATCTGTCAGTCAAATTTTTAGTCAACCGCGACGTACCGCATTCCGGGGCATTGCGTGCCCTTTCGCGCCACCACATCGGCTCACGTAAAAATTTCAGACAGCCGCTGACCAGGCGCAACGAAGGGATCCTCGTCGGACCTCGCGTGCGCCGCGGGAACCGACCGCCGTCGCCGCTTGCCCTTGCGCCGCTGCCCCGCCATGTTTCTCCGCGTGAGACGGATCACCACGGCGGCCTTCACCCTCGGCGCGCTCCTCACGCTCGCATCTCCGGCGCGGGCGCAGCAGATGAGCTGTGGCGGACGCTTCGTCGAGAACGGCATGAGCACCGGGCAGGTGCTCGAGCTGTGCGGCGAGCCGCAGTCGCGGACGCGCAGCGAGCGCACGCTGACCACCGGGCTGCTCGACAGCCCGGGCTCCGAGATCGTGACGATCCCGGTCGAGGTCTGGACCTACTCGCCGCCGGGCGAGTTCACGCAGAAGCTGGTCTTCGAGTCGGGCAAGCTGGTGAAGACGGAGACCGGCGGATACTCGGACCTGAAGCCGCAGTTCTGAGCCGGCGTCAGCCCGCCGGCGCGACCTCCACCTCGATCCCGTTCACCACCGCGTTGTTCGACAGCGGGTCGACGAGCCGTCCCGGCGACAGGATGTTGCTGTTCACGCCGGCGTACTGCTTCGCGACGCCGAGCCGGATGCCGTCCTTGTCGTGCCCCCAGCCGTGCGGCAGCGACACGACCCCGGGCATCATCTCGTCGCTCACCTGCACCGGCACGACGATGCTGCCCGCCTCCGAGGTCACGCGCGCGAGCGCGCCGTCGGCGAGCGACTTCGCGCGCGCGTCGTCCGGGTGGACGAGCAGCGTGCAGCGGTCGCGTCCGCGCACCAGCGTCTCGAGGTTGTGCATCCACGAGTTGTTCGAGCGCAGGTGGCGCCGCGACACGAGCAGCAGGCGGTCGACGCGACGCTCGAGGCGCGCACGCAGACGGGCCACGTCGGCCATGACGTACGGATGCGCGAGCTCGACCTTGCCCGACGGCGTCGACAGCAGCTCGCGCAGGCGCGGCACCAGCGGGCCCATGTCGATGCCGTGCGGCGCGTCGACGAAGTGCTGCAGCGTGAGGCCGCCGGGGTTCTCGCCGTAGCGGTCACCGAACGGCCCGGTGCGGATCTGCAGATCCAGCAGACGCTCCGGACCGCGCCCCTCGTAGAGCGGCAGGACCTTCGCCGCGTCCATTCCCTGCGCCATCGCCAGCGCCATGAAGTATCCGTCGTCGATCGCCGCGACGTCGATCTGCTCGAGCGTCATGCCGCCGGCGAGCGCGCCGAGCTTGAGCAGGATCTCCCACTCCGCCGGACGTCCCGGTGCCGGCGGGAACACCGGCGCCGAGTAGTTGCCCGCGCTGCGCACGGCCCACATCGCGATCAAGTCGTCGAAGTGCGGCTGCTCGAGCGCCGACAGCCCGGGCAGGATCACGTGCGCGTGGCGCGTGGTCTCGTTCAGGTAGTTGTCGATCGCGATCATGCACTCGAGCTGCGGCAGCGCCTCGTCGAGCCTGCCGGCGTCGGGCGCGCTGATCACGGGATTGCCGGCGATCGTGACCAGCGCGCGGATCTGTCCCTCGCCGGGCGTCGCGATCTCCTCCGCCATGCACGACAGCGGTGCCTGCCCCAGCACCTCGGCCGCACCGCGCACGCGCGTCTTCCAGCGTCCGAACTCGAGACCGTTCGCGAACTCGGGATTGGGCAGCGAGTTCACCGACCACGCGATCGGCCTGCCGAACATGAGCCCGCCGGGGCGATCGAAGTTGCCCGTCAGGATGTTCACCACGTCGATCAGCGCCGACGCGAGCGTGCCGAACTCCTGGTTGCAGAGCCCGATGCGTCCGTAGACCGCCGCACTCGGCGCGCCCGCGATCTCGCGCGCGAGGCGGCGGATCGTCCCGGCCGGGACGCGGCACGTGTCGGCGACGCGCTCGGGCGTGAACTCCGCCGCGACCGCGCGGATCTCGTCGACGCCGCTCACGAGGCCGGCGAGGTCGCCGAGCTTCACGAGATTCTCGGCGAAGAGCACGTTGCAGATCGCCAGCAGGAAGGCCGCATCGGTGCCCGGCACGATCGGAACCCACTCGTCGGCGCGATCGGCCGTGCCCGTGCGGCGCGGATCGATCACGACGGTCTTGCCGCCGCGCGCGCGGATGCGGTCGATCTCGCCGAGCAGGTCGGGGCACGCGAGCAGCGAGCCCTGCGACGCCTGCGGGTTGCCGCCGAGGATCATCCAGTACTGCGTGCGCTGCACGTCGGGTGTCGGGATCCACCACATGTGGCCGTACATCAGCATGCACGACACGTTCTTCGGCCACTGGTCGACGGTGCCGGCCGAGTAGATCACCGGCAGCTGCGACAGGCCCATGAACAGCCCGACGTAGCGCGCGAGCGAGAAGTTGTGCGCGGTCGGATTGCCGATGTAGCAGCTCACCGCACTCTTGCCGTGCCGCGCGAGCACGCCGCCGAGCAGCTCCTCGCAGCGGCGGAACGCCTCGTCCCACGTCGCCTCGCGCCAGGTCGATCCCTCGCGGATCATCGGCGTGCGCAGGCGGTCGGGATCCGCGTGCAGCTGCGGGATCGTGGCGCCCTTCGGGCAGACGTAGCCCTTGCTCCACACGTCCGCGTCGTCGGGACGGAGCCGCACCACGCGGTCGCCTTCGATCTCCAGCTCGAGGCCGCACATCGCCTCGCAGAGCGGGCAGGTGCGGTAGCGGACGTCGCGGGTGTCGTTGCCGGCGTTCTCCATCGCGCGACGAGAGACCACCGCGCGGCGCGGGTCAACCCCGGCTCCCCGCGACGCGGCATCGTGATAGCGTCGCAGGGCCGGAGACACGGACGTCACCGGCGACGGAACCGCGCTTCATGCGAGAGGACGATGTAGTGCTGGCCCTCCTCGCGGCCGCGCCGGCCGTGCTGGGCACGATCGGCTGGCGGATCGGCGCCCGTCTGCAAGCGCGCGGCGGCGAGCCGCCGCTGGGCGGCAAGATCGCCCTGGCGACGGCCGCCACCGCGTTGTGCGCGAGCCTCGTCCTGCTCGGGCTCGAGGTGCGCTACCGCTTCGCGTACGACCGCACCGACGCCTTCTCGCTCACCCGGACCTCGCAACGCTGGTTCGCGCGGCACTATCGCAACAACGCGTGGCTGCTGCGCGACGACGTCGAGTACACGCTGCGCAAGCCGCCGGGGACGCGCCGGATCACGTTCGTCGGCGACTCGTTCACCGTCGGGCACGGCGTCGCCGACGTCGGCGACCGCTTCGCGAACCGCATCCGCGCGGAGGAGCCGGGCTGGGATGTGCAGGTGCTGGCACGGAACGGTCTCGACACCGGCGCCGAGCTCGACGCCCTGCGCGACGCGCTCGCACGCGGCTACCGCAGCGACGACGTGGTCCTCGTCTACTGCCCGAACGACCTCGGCGATCTGATGCCGCAGTGGCGCGCCGTGGTGGACCGGCTCTACGACGACTTCGCGAGCGCCGGCTTCCTCGTGCACCACAGCTACGGCGTCAATCACCTGTACTTCCGCCTGCTGGCGTGGCGCACGCCGCAGCTCGCGGGCTACTACCCCGAGCTGGTCGCCGCGTACGCCGGGCCGGAATGGCACGAGCAGACGCGGCGCCTCGCGGAGTTCGCCGACCTCGCGCGCCGCCACGGCGCGCGCCCCTCGGCGGTGACGTTTCCCTTCGTCCAGATGCTGGGCCCGGACGACCCCTTCGCGCCCGCCTACGGGCGTCTCGACGCGTTGTGGCGCTCGCTCGGCGTGCCCCATCTCGACCTTCGTCCCGCCTTCGCGGGCGTCGCGCCCGACGCTCTCGTGGTGAACAGCGACGATCCGCATCCGAACGAGCGCGCGCACGCGCTCGCGGCGCAAGCGATCGAACGGTTTCTCCGCGATCCCGGAGTGTCGAGTTTCCGGTTGACCACGCGCCCGCAGTAGCGCTAGGCCGGGCCATCCGATCGGCCGAACACGTCGACGCGAGCGCTCGGACGCGCCCACTTCGAAAGGGGGGACGGACGTGAACCGACGCGAATTTCTCGGACTCACCGCAGCAACGGCGTGCACCGCCCTGCTGCCGCGCCTCGGGCACGCCGCCGCCACGCGCCCGAACTTCCTGCTGCTGGTCTCCGACGACTGGGGCTGGCCGTACTACGGCTTCATGCAGCCGACGGTCGGCGCCTGCCTCTCCGCACCGCGTGCCGCGTGCGACACGCAGGTGGACCCGTTCTGTCAGCCCTGGCTCTTTCCCTTCCCGCGCACCCCGAACATGGACGCGCTGGTGGCGACCGGCATCGCATTCCCGTGGGGCATCTCGACGATCTCGCGCTCGACCGCGGCCCGCCAGTCCATCCAGACCGGACTCAACCGTCGCGACCTCGCGGTGGGGACGAAGTACGTCCACCTCGAGGACGATCGCGGCGCCGCGACGGCGGCCGGGAGCCGCGTGACCATTCCCGTGGCGCTCGACGGCATCGGCTACAAGGCCTACGGCCTCGGGAAGTGGGTCGTCGACGGGGCGCCGCTGTCGAGCCACTTCAACGTCAATCACCCGGGCAGTGGCGCCGAGACGCAGGCCAACGTGTCGCTCGTCGGTCCGCAGCTCTTCGAGAGCTTCCTCGACGGACCGGGCGCCGGCACCCAGCCCTGGTTCGTGATGTTCGCACCGTACATGCCGCACGCGCCCTACCCGACCGGCGTGCCCTACGACTACGACGACTTCCGCGGACCCGCCGCGACCGCGTGCGGCGAGAAGCAGGTCGGCCTCGGCGACTCGACGCTGCGCCGCTTCCTCGCGAGCTGCGAGTGGTTCGACACCATGGTCGGGCAGGTCGTCGCGGCGCTGGAAGCGCGCGGCCTGCGCGAGAACACGGTCATCCTCTACACCACCGACCACGGCGCGGCGCTGATCCGCGGCAAGGCGAGCTTCTACGAGGACGGCCTGCGCACGCCGATCATCGTCAACTGTCCCGCACCGGCAGGAACGCCGTGGCGCGTCCCCGCCCGCGGCCTCCATCCCGCGATGGTCGGCACGATCGACCTGATGCCGACCATCCTCGACTGGGCGCGCGATGATCAACCATCAATTCCGTCCTGGGTGCCGGACCCCGCCGACACGGCCCGGTTCCCCGACGCGAGGAGCCTGCGCCCCCTGGTGACCGGTGCGACCGACGACTTCCGCACTCTGATGTTCTCGAACCGCGACGCCGGCGGTGACCTGGCCGTGCGCGAGGCGGCGTACGATCCGCTGACCGGCGAGCTGACGAGCCTGTACAAGCTCTACGTCAGCAAGACCTTCAAGGAGAAGCAGCTCTTCGACCTGCTCGCGAACCCGTTCGAGAACCCGAAGCAGAGCCTGCTGAAGGATCCGGCGCAGGCGGCGCGCATCGCGTCGCTCAAGGCCGCGATCGCCGCCTGGTGACGGATCGATCGCCGCTCCGGCACGATCTTCCACACCGATTGCAAGAAGGACACGGCGTCGCGGCGTTTTCTGCCGCGACGCCTCCTGCGTTCCGTCCTTCTTCGCATCGCGCGCGCGAACCCCGCTGACACGGCTCGCGCGCGGCGCTACCCGTCGCGGCAGTCGGCCGGCCTCGCAACCCCCCGCCCGACGCACTGGAGGAATCACATGCGCAAGTTGTTCTTGACGGCCGCCGCCGGGGTCGCGATCCTGGCCTTCGGCGCGAGCGCCGCCCACGCCCAGTTCAACTTCCCGAAGAAGGCGAACAAGTTCCAGGCGACGATGGTCACGGCGTACGCGCCGTGCGCGGCGCCCAACGACACGACCACGGGCGCGCTCGGACTGCCGGCGTGCCATCCGGCGGTGCGCAACGACACCGTGTGCGGCTTCGACGTGTCCAACCCGGCGAAACCGCTCGGACAGGGCCAGCTGCAGGCGACGGTCGCGGGCGCCGGCGCCAAGCTCGACATCAAGCTGCAGGTGAAGCTGCAGGGACTCGACGCGGGATGCATCGGCCAGACGCTCTGCATCGCGCCGTTCCTGCGCGCGTCGAGCACCGGCTGCACGAGCGCCGACCCGAACGGCTGCACGACGCTCGAGTCGCTCACCAGTCCGTTCGCGCTGTCGGGTCCGGGCTGCGGCGTCGTCGACTCGAGCGGCAAGCTTCAGATCAAGACCACGGTCGACACCGCGCTCGGAGTCGACCTGATCACGCCGGGCACGCATCTCACGCTCGACCTGGCTCGCACCGGCGTGCGGCGCACGACCGGACCGTCGCTCCCGGCGGCGGGCACGCTGACCTTCTCGGCGGGCATCATGGCGCCGTGACGGCGACGACGACCGGATGAGCGAAGGGCCGGGACGTCGACGCGTCCCGGCCCCTTCCATCTTCGTTCGAGCGTCGCGCTCGCCCGCGACGCTCAGCGCGGTGACGGCATCGGCGTCGGCGCGGGGTCGGGGCACACCGTCGCCACACCGAGCAACGCCTGGCGGAACGACGTCGCCGGCTGCACCGAGCGCTCCGACAGCAGGGCCACCAGCGTCGGAAGCGTCGTGTCCAGCGCGCCCTGCGGCACGCCGCCGTAGACGTTCGCGATCACCCAGGCGGCCCAGCCGTCCTGCGGCGGCGCGACCGGGCCGATGCGCTCGAGCGCCTCCGCGACGGACACCACCGCCACCTCGTCGAGCACGGGCTGCAGCGGGGATTCCGCGTCGATCGCGTCACCCGCGGCGGCGGCGATCTGCTCCAGTGCCTGCTCGGTGGTCGGCACGAGCACGACCTTCGTGATCTCGAAGTCGCTCGCGTCCGCCTGCACGACGGCCGCCGACGCGCCGGGGATCGCCTGCCCGGTCTGCGCCGCGAACAGGCGCAGCGCGAGCGTGATCGTGGACGTCGTGAGGATCTCGGGGCTTCCCGCGATCGGCGTCCACTGTCCGGCCCACGCCGGCACGGAGGGCTGCGTGCTCGCGCCGAGCTCGCCCTGCACGAGGACGCGCCTGCCGAGCAGGACCCGCGGACCGAGGCTCGACGGCGCGCACGGCAGCACGATCAACGGCTGCTCGATCGCAACGGCGACGCGCGCGCACGGCAGCGCCGCACCCGCGGCGACGACGATGCACAGCGCGATCCACGTCCTAGGCATTCGGCGAGCGGTGGACATGACGCATGATCGGCGCGCTCGCCGCATCACGTGAACGGGCGGCGCACGCCGTGCGTCGCGTGGAGTCCGCCCGCGTCCGCGCCCTGGCGTGCGCCGTGCGCGACGCGTCCGGAGTGTGCCGCGGCGCCGTACAATTTTCGGCGACGCAGCGCTTCGTGCGCGAGGCCCGCGACGCGTCGGGACGCGCGCGGGCCGCGAATCGACTGCAAGAATCTGCGCGCCCCGCAGAGCGCACACGAGCGGTACAATCGTGTTCACGGCGCCACGTACTTGACACCTGCCGCCGTGCGCGCCCGCACAGCGCGTACCGGATGGCGCGGGAAATCCGGCGCCGAGCACGTGGCCCGGCGGTTGCAGGGGCGGCCGGCCCGGACGATGAGCGCAACCGAACCGTCAATCACCGACCCGTTCTCCATCCGGCTGGTCGCGGACGAGAGCGGCGCCCGGCTCGTGCTCGAAGGCGCCCTCGGCGTCGCCGAGGCGGCCGAGCTGCACCGCACCGCACTCGACGCGCTGGCGCACGGCGGCAACGTCGCGCTGGAGTGGTCGGGCGTCGAGAGCATCGACACGGCGGTCGCGCAGCTGCTGATCGCGCTCGCCGCCGCACTGCGGAACGACGAGCGACGGCTCGACCTGCCGGCGCCGCCGGCGGGCGTCGAGGCCTTCCTGCACCGCACCGCGCTGCGCGAGCTGCTCTTCGCCTGAAACCGAACCCGACAGCTCCGAGCCCCCGAATGACCGGCACCTCGACTTCGACCTCGCCGCACCTTCGTGCGCTGTGCATCGCTGCCGCCCTGCTCGCGCAGACGGTCGTCGCGGCGCGCCAGCCGTGGGCTGCGGCGGCGCTGCTGCCCGTGCTGACGCTCGTCGTGTCGCGCGCGCTCGCGCCGGCAGGCGAGAACGACACCGCGCCGGAGGCACTCGACACCGAGCCCGTCGCGGCGCCGAGCGGCGGACTCGAGCGCAGCGTCGCCGAGCATGCGCCCGGCCTGCCGATCCTCGCCGACCAGCTGCGCGCGACGGCCGTGCAGGTCGAGGACAGCATCGTCTCGGTCTGCGGAAGCTTCCAGGGCATGGCGTCGCGCGCGCGTGCGGTCGTGGACGATCTGCAGCAACGGATCGGCGACGACGGCGGCGACGGCACGACGCCCGGCATGGCCGAGCTGATCCGCGGCGCGCGCAGCCGTCTCGACACCGCCCTGCTGCGCGTGATCTCGGACAGCGCGGCGAGCGGCACGGTGCTCGACCGCGTGGGCGACGCGGCAGAGCGCATCGCGCGGGTGGGACGCGCCGCCGAGCAGGTCGAGGGGATCGCCGCGAAGACCAGGCTGCTCGCGCTCAACGCGCGCATCGAGGCGGTGCACGCGGGCACGCACGGCGTCGGCTTCACCGTCGTCGCGGGTGAGGTCAAGCAGCTCGCCGAGCAGGCGAGCGCCACCAGCCAGGAGGTGCGCGCGCTGGTCGAGAGCATCACCGCGACGTTCGCGGAGGTCCACGCGGGCGTCGCCAAGCTCGCGTCGGACACCGGCAGCGCCGCCGAGCACACGCGCCACGAGGTCGAGACCGCCATGACCGATCTCGAGCGCACGCACGAGGGCCTGCAGGACGCCGTCGTGCACGCGCTCGACGGCAGCCGGCAGCTCGCCGGCGAGATCTCTTCGGCGATCGTCGGGCTGCAGTTCCAGGACGCCGTGAGCCAGCGCCTGCAGCACGTCGTCGACGCGCTGAAGCAGACCGAGCACGCGCTGGTCGCCCACCTTCCCGCGGACGCGGCAGCGGTCGAGTCGCCGTGGCTCGAGGAGCTGCAGCGCTCGTACACCATGACCGCGGAGCGCGAGGTCATCGCGCGCCACTTCGACGACGGCGGAGCCGCCGAGCACGGCTCGTCGGCCGGCTCCGTCGAGCTCTTCTGAACGCCTCACCGCGAGAGAGAATGCCCATGGCCAAGACCGCACTCGTCGTCGACGACTCCCCCTCGATGCGCCAGCTCGTGAGCTACACGCTCGGCGAGGCGGGCTTCGAGGTCCTGCAGGGCGGCAACGGACAGGAAGGGCTCGGACAGCTCGACAAGGCGCGCGTTCAGCTGATCGTGACCGACCTCAACATGCCGGTCATGGACGGCATCAAGTTCATCCGCGAGGTGCGCGCCCGCGCGGCGAACAAGTTCACGCCGATCCTGATGCTCACCACCGAGTCGCAGGACTCGAAGAAGCAGGAGGGCAAGGCGGCCGGCGCGACCGGATGGCTCGTCAAGCCGTTCGACCCGCAGCAGCTGCTGCAGGTGGTCAAGAAGGTCGTCCCCTGATGGCCTTCGACGGCTCGCGCTTCCACGACGCCTTCTTCGAGGAGGCCGCGGAGCACCTGGCGACGATCGAGGCGACGCTGCTCGCGCTCGAGAACGGCGAAGACGATCCCGAGCTGCTGCACGCGATCTTCCGCGCCGCACACTCGATCAAGGGCGCGAGCGCGACGTTCGGCTTCGGCGACGTGGCGCGCTTCACGCACGTCCTCGAGAGCCTTCTCGACCGCCTGCGCGAGGGCGAGATCGCGTTCCACCGCGCGCTCGGAAACCTGCTGCTGGAAGGAACAGACGTGCTGCGCGGACTCGTTGACGCGGCACGCACCGGCTCGCCGACGCCGCCCGGCGCCGACGACATCGTCGCGCGCCTGCATGCGGCGCTCGGCGAGCCGGCGTCCAACGAAGCCGTCGCGCCCGCATCCTGCGGCGAGACGGCCCACGTGGCGGCGCCGCTGCGCTGGCAGGTCCGCTTCGCGCCCGGCGAGGACCTGCTGCGCCAGGGCATGGAGCCGAGCCTGCTGCTCGCGAACCTCGTCGAGCTCGGCGATGCGGCGGTGCTGCGCGCCGACGCGACCGCGCTGCCGCCGCTCGCGTCTCTCGACCCCGAACGCTGCTTCCTCGCATGGACCGTCGAGCTCGTGACGGCCGCGACCGCCGACGAGCTGCGCGACGTGTTCGCCTTCGTCGACGACGCCTGCGAGGTCGAGCTCACGCCTCTCGCCGCCGACGGCCATCGCGCCGCTGGCGAGACGTCCCTTCCGGAGACCGGCTCTCCGGAAGGGACGCAGAAAAGCGCCGCGCGCGGCGGCACCGACACCTCGTCGATCCGCGTCGCGACCGAGAAGGTCGACAAGCTCATCAACCTGGTCGGCGAGCTGGTGATCGCGCAGTCGATGATCACGCAGGTCGTGGACGACTTCACGCCCGAGAAGCTCGAGCTGCTGCGCGAGGCCGCCGCCGCCATGGCGCGCAACACCCGCGAGCTGCAGGAGCGCGTGATGAGCGTGCGCATGATCCCGATCGGCAGCACGTTCGGACGCTTCCCGCGCCTCGTGCGCGACCTCGCGGCGACCTGCGGCAAGCAGGTGCGGCTGCGCGTCGGCGGCGAGGAGACCGAGCTCGACAAGGGCGTCATCGAGCGCATCGGCGACCCGTTGACGCACCTGATCCGCAACGCGATCGACCACGGCATCGAGCCGCCCGACGAGCGCCTCGCCGCCGGCAAGCCCGAGACGGGAACCGTTCGCCTGGTCGCGAGCCACGAGAGCGGCAACGTCGTGATCGAGATCACCGACGACGGCCGCGGCCTCGACGCGGAGCGCATCCGCCGCAAGGCCATCGACTCCGGCCTGATCGACGCGGCGAAGGAGCTGTCGCCCGAGGAGTGCCAGCAGCTGGTGTTCCAGCCCGGCTTCTCGACCGCGGCGACGGTGAGCGACATCTCGGGCCGCGGCGTCGGCATGGACGTCGTCAAGCGCAACGTGGAGGAGCTCAACGGCTCGATCTCGATCGACAGCACGCCGGGGCGCGGCACGCGCTTCCGCATCCGCCTGCCGCTCACGCTCGCCATCATGGACGGCCTGACGCTGCGCGTGAGTGACGAGGTCTACGTGCTGCCGCTGGTCGACATCGTCGAGTCGGTGCACGTCCGCGCCGAGGACGTGCACCATGTGCTGGGACGCGGCGAGGTGGTGATGCTGCGCGGCGAGGTGATCCCGCTGGTGCGGCTGCGGCAGGTGTTCGACCTTCCGGACGACGACGACGGCCGGACCGGCCTCGTGGTCATCGTGGAGAACGAGGGACGGAAGGCCGGCCTGCTCGTGGACGAGCTGCTCGGCCAGGCACAGGTCGTCATCAAGAACCTCGAGACCAACGTCGGCCGCATCGACGGCCTCATGGGCGCAACCATCACCGGAGACGGACGCGTGGCGCTCATCATCGACGCGGCAGCGCTCATCCGGCTGGAGGTCCGCTCCGAGCCCAAGCGCTTCGCCGCCTGACCATCCGGAAAGAGAGGACCATGGAGCACACCGAGGCCGTCCCCGGCTCGCCGGCTGGCGCCGGCGAAACGCGACAGTTCCTGACGTTCGCGCTGGGCGACGAGGAGTTCGGCATCGACATCCTGAAGGTGCAGGAGATCAAGGGCTACTCCGCGATCACGCGCGTGCCGCGCACGCCGCAGGACATCCGCGGCGTGATGAACCTGCGCGGCACGATCGTGCCGATCGTCGATCTGCGCACCAAGTTCCAGCTCGAGCCGCGCGAGTACGACCGCTTCACGGTCATCATCGTCGTGGTCGTGCGCGGGCGCGCGGTCGGCCTCGTCGTGGACGCGGTGTCCGACGTGCTCGACATCGGCGACGCCGCCGTCCAGGCGACGCCCGAGTTCAGCAACCGCATGGACACCCGCTGCATCTCCGGCATGGCCCGCGCGGACGAGAAGCTGATCATCCTTCTGGACGTGGAAAAACTGGTTGGCGCCGAAGAGGCGCCGAACGCCGAGGCCGCCTGAGGCGTTCGCACGCCGCAGCCGGAGGAGCAGGACGACATGAAGAGCACGAGCAGGACGAGAACGAACGGCGGCAGCAGGAGGAAGGCTGCGAAGGGTCGGCGCGTCGAACCGGCGCAGAGCGCACGCGCGCTGTCGATGCTGGAGCAGGCACCGATCAACGTGATGTACGCGGACCGCGAGCTGAAGATCCGCTACATGAACGCGCAGTCGCTGGCGACGCTCGGCAGGCTGGAGCAGTACCTTCCGATCCGCGCCGACGAGGTCGTCGGCCAGTCGATCGACATCTTCCACAAGCACCCGGCGCATCAGCGCAAGCTGCTGGCCGATCCGGCGAACCTGCCGCACACCGCGAACATCGCGCTCGGTCCCGAGCGTCTTCGCCTGCTGGTGAGCCCGATCGTCGACGCGAAGGGCGCGTACTCCGGTGCGATGGTGACCTGGGAGGTCGTGACCGAGAAGCTCGCACTCGAGGCGCGCGCCAACGACCTGGTCGCGAAGATGGAGGCGATCGGCCGCACGCAGGCGGTGATCGAGTTCAAGCTCGACGGAACCATCGTCGACGCCAACGAGAACTTCCTGAGGACGCTCGGCTACTCGCTCGACGAGATCCGCGGCAAGCACCACGGCATGTTCGTCGATCCGGCCGAGGCGCAGTCCCCTGCCTACCGCGAGTTCTGGACCGCGCTGAACCGCGGCGAGTTCCAGTCCAACGACTATCGCCGGATCGCCAAGGGCGGCCGCGAGGTGTGGATTCGCGCCTCGTACAACCCGATCCCCGACGCGACCGGCAAGCCATGCAAGGTCGTCAAGTACGCGATCGACATCACGGCGCAGGTCGAGGAGAAAGCACGCCTCGACGCCGAGCGCGCCGAGCTGGCGGCCCAGCAGGCGGCGGCGATCGAGGAGGCGTCGGACGTTCTCGAGTCGCTCGCCGGCGGCGATCTCACGCGGCGCGTCGAGGGTGACCACCGCGGCGACCTGAGCGCGATCAAGGAGCGGATCAACGAGACCATCGAGAAGCTCGGCGGCATCGTCGAGCAGATCCGCGTCAGCTCCGAGGCGATCGCGCAGGGGGCGGGCGAGATCTCGACCGGAAACTCGGATCTGTCCCAGCGCATGGAGGAGCAGGCGTCGTCGCTCGAGGAGACGGCTGCGTCGATGGAGGAGATGAGCGGTGCCGTCCGGCAGAGCGCGGACAACGCGAAGCAGGCGAACCAGCTCGCCATCCAGTGCCGCGACATCGCCGAGAAGGGCGGCGTGCTGGTGACGAAGACGGTGTCGTCGATGGGCGAGATCAACAGCTCGTCGAAGAAGATCGCCGACATCATCGGCGTGATCGACGAGATCGCGTTCCAGACCAATCTGCTCGCGCTCAACGCCGCGGTCGAGGCGGCGCGCGCCGGCGAGCAGGGCCGCGGCTTCGCGGTGGTCGCGTCGGAGGTGCGCAACCTGGCCGGCCGCAGCGCCACCGCGGCGAAGGAGATCAAGGCGCTGATCCAGGACAGCGTGCAGAAGGTCCAGGAGGGCAGCACGCTGGTGAACCAGTCCGGCACGACGCTCGAGGAGATCGTCGCGAGCGTCAAGCGTGTCGCCGACATCGTCGAGGAGATCACCGCGGCCGCGCAGGAGCAGTCCTCGGGCATCGAGCAGGTCAACAAGGCGGTCGTGCAGCTCGACCAGATCACGCAGGAGAACGCCGCACTGGTCGAAGAGACCGCGTCCTCGTCGCAGTCGATGAGCGAGCAGGCGCAGACGCTGCGCCAGCTGGTCGGCCAGTTCCGCCTCGACGACACGGTCGAGCACCGGCCCGTGCAACGGAACCACCCGGAAGCCGCGCGTCGGCCGGAGCGTCCGAAGCCGGCCGGGATGAAGGCGAGTCGCGCTTCGGCACGGCTCGGCGGACGCCGCGCACGCCCAGCCGCGACGACGGGCAACGCCGTCGCGAACGGCAGCGCGCTCGCAGCGGCAGAGGAGTTCGAGGAGTTCTGAGCGCGGCACGTCGCACCGGTCGTGACTCGCGTCGCGGCCGGTGCGGCGGGCCAGCGCCGGCCGATCCCGGAGCGTCGCCATGAACCATGCGCAGAGCACGACCGCGGAACGCGGCCAGGCGGCCGGACAGTTCGTCCTTTCCGCCGCGGAGTTTCGCGAGTTCCAGGAGCGCATTCTCGACGAGGCCGGCATCTCGCTCGGCGACAACAAGCGCGCGCTCGTCACCACCCGGCTGTCGCGACGCCTGCGCCGCCTCGGCCTCGCGTCGTTTCGCGACTACCTCGACGTGCTCGCCACCGGCGACCCGGACGGCCACGAACGAACCGAGTTCATCAACGCCATCACCACCAACAAGACCGAGTTCTTCCGCGAGCCGCACCACTTCGAGCAGCTGCGCGCGCGGGTGCTGCGCGACGTCCTTGCGCGCACGCCGCGCGGCGAGCGGCCGCGGCTGCGGTTGTGGAGCGCCGCCTGCTCGACCGGGCAGGAGCCGTACACGCTCGCGATGACGGTGGCCGCGGCCGGCAGCGAGTGGCAGCGCGCCGACGTGCGCATCCTCGCGTCCGACATCGACACCAACGTCCTGCGCATCGCGGCCGCGGGATCGTATCCCGCCGACCAGCTCGCCTGCGTCGCGCCGGCGCTGCGCGGACGCTGGTTCACGCCGGACGCGAACGGCGGCGGCACGATCGACGCCGCCCTGCGCGCCTGGGTCGTGTTCCGCCAGATCAACTTCATGGACGTGCCGTGGCCGATCCGCACGTCGTTCGACGCGATCCTGTGCCGCAACGTCGCGATCTACTTCGCACGCGACACGCAGCGCTGGCTGTTCGAGCAGCTCGCGGAGCGCCTCGCCCCCGACGGCTACCTGATGGTCGGCCACTCCGAGAACCTCGCGATGATGAGCGACGTGTTCGAGGCCGTCGGACCGACGACCTACCGGCGCCGCCATGCGCAGACGCGCGCCGTGACACGTTCCAACGCACCGCCGGCGGACAGCGTCGCATCCCGACCGACGCCCCGCGCCACCGCGAAGCCGGCCGCAGCGGACGCGCCGTGCCGCGAAGAGATCCGCATCGGCATCGGCGGCGTGCACGCGAGCAGCGAGCCGACCGTCATCCGCACCGTGCTCGGGTCGTGCATCGCCGCCTGCCTGTTCGATCCGGTCGCGCGCGTCGGCGGCATGAACCACTTCATGCTGCCGGACGGCGTCCCCGACGACGGGCTCGCGACGCGCTTCGGCATCCATGCGATGGAGCTGCTGGTGAACCGGCTGCTCGCGCTCGGCGCGGAGCGGGCACGGCTGCGGGCCAAGATCTTCGGCGGTGCGCACCTGATGCGCCTCGACGCGCGCGCGGTGCGCGTCGCGGACCACAACATCGCATTCATCAAGGAGTTCCTCCGCACCGACTGCATTCCGATCGTCGCGCAGCACCTCGGCGGCCGCGCTGCCGTGCAGGTGCTGTTCGAGCCCGACACCGGACGCGCGCTCGTCCGCGCGCTCACGCCACGCGAGCTCGGACACCTGCCCGAGGACGAGGAGCGCTATCGCGCCGACATCGTCCGCGAGGCACGCCGCAAACGCCACGGAGCCGTCACGCTGTTCCGACCATGAGCACGAACACCGCCAGGAAGACCCGCGTCGTCGTGGTCGACGACTCCGCGCTGATGCGCCAGCTGCTGACCGAGATCCTGTCCGCGGATCCCGCGCTCGAGGTCGTCGGCTCGGCACCGGACCCGCTCGCGGCGCGGCAGAAGATCGACCGGCTCGACCCCGACGTGGTCACGCTCGACGTCGAGATGCCGCACATGGACGGGCTGACGTTCCTCGAGGAGATGATGACCACGCGGCCGCGGCCGGTGCTCATGGTGTCGTCCCTCACCGAGCGCGGCTGCGACACCACGCTGCGCGCGCTCGAGCTGGGCGCCGTCGACTTCGTCACCAAGCCGCAGCTCGACGTACGAGCCGGGACGATGGCGCTCGCCGACGAGCTGGTGCGCAAGGTGAAGATCGCGGCGCGCGCGCGCCTCCGCCCGCCCGCCGCGCGGTCCGCGGCGACGCGACCGGCCGCGTCGCAGGCGCTGATCCGCAGCACGCACAAGGTGATCGCGGTCGGCGCGTCGACCGGCGGCACCGAAGCGCTGCGCGTGTTCCTCACCGCGCTGCCGGCGAACGCGCCGGGCGTGGTCGTGGTGCAGCACATGCCGGAGCAGTTCACACGCTCGTTCGCCGAGCGCCTCGACCGGCTGTGCCAGATCCGCGTGCACGAGGCGTCGGACGGCGACCGCATCCTGCCCGGGCACGCGCTCATCGCGCCCGGCAACCTGCACATGAAGGTCGTGCGCAGCGGCGCGAGCTACGTCGTGCGGGTCGGCGCCGCGCCGCCCGTCAATCACCACCGGCCGTCGGTGGACGTGCTGTTCCACTCCTGCGCGCAGCACCTGGGCCGCAACGCCGTCGGGGTGATTCTCACCGGCATGGGCAACGACGGCGCGCGCGGCATGCTCGCGATGCACGAGGCCGGCGCGCGCACCGTCGCGCAGGACGAGGCGAGCTGCGTGGTGTTCGGAATGCCGAAGGAGGCGATCGCCGCGGGCGGCGTCGACGAGGTGGTGCCGATCGACAACGTCGCCGGCACCGTGGCACGCCTCCTCGACGGACGCTGAGCCCGCGGCGGAGCCGCTCAGGGATCGAGACAGCTCGCCTGCGTGCAGCAGTAGCGCACCGAGCAGCTGCCGGGCTCGTACGTGTACTGGTAGCAGCCGGACTTCTCGGCGAACGCCTGGCACGACGCTTCGCTGTCGTACGGCGGACGCGCCGGCGAGCCGCTGCAGATCGCGTTGCTGGAGAACGGCGACGGCACCTTGCTGCACGGCGCGGTGAAGAACGAGCACGCGATCGGGATCTCGCCGCCGATCGGCTCGAACGCCGGGCACTCGGTGTCGCTGCAGCCCGTGCCGGTCGAGCAGCTCAGGATGACCTGGCCCTGCTCGAGGCCGCGCCGGTCGCACTTCAGGAAGATCGCGCCGCCGTCCGCGGTGTAGACGTTGCCCGTCGTCACCCCGGTCGAGGGACGGTAGCTGATGGCCCAGCGATCCATTCCGACGTCCTTGCTGATCAGGACGGTGGAGTTGTCGGGACACTGCACCGACGATTGACGCTGCGCCGCGGCCGGCTGCGCGAGAACGACGGCCAACGAGACGGCCGCGAGAACGGCCTGCACGGACACCCGGAACCTCATCGCTTCCTCCTGCTCCCTGCTGCCCGGTCGACGAAGGACGGCTACGCCGTGACGTCGAGCACCGCGGCTCGTCGCGCCGGTGCGTTCATGAGACAGTACAGCACGAAATGCGCATCGCGACGACACGCAAAGAGTCCGAAGCCATCCTCGCGGCGATGTTGGGCGTCGCCGCGACCGGCCGCGGCGAGCCCGGCTTCGCGGACCGCACGGCACTCGCCGCGGCGGCACGCTGGATGTTCGGCGTCGATACCGCGGCGGTGACCGCCCCCCTGCCGGCGATCGATCCGGCGCGTCTCGCCGACGCGCTGAGCGCGCCCGCGCTGCGCGTCGAAGCCGTGCGCTTCCTCACCGTGATGGCGTTCGTCGACGGCACCATCGATCCGGCGAAGATCGCGCGCGTCGTCGAGTACGCGGACGCGCTCGGCGTGCACGGGGAGTCGATCGACGAGATCGCGGCGGCGGCGCGCGGCAGCCTCGACTGGGCGCTCGCGCACATGGTGCGCGACAACATGACGTCGGTGATCGGACGCCCGTGGCCGGAGGACGGCGACGTCGGCGCGTGGCTGCAGCCGTATCGGGACACCGGAGCCGATCCCGCCCTCGCCGCGCGCTACCGCGCGCTCGCGCAGCTTCCGTCGGGAACGTTCGGACGCGCGTTCCTCGAGCACTTCGAGCGCAACGGCTACGCCGTGCCCGGGGAGCCCGACGCGATCAACGAGCGCTTCGGGACGCCGCACGACGCGACGCACGTCCTGACCGGCTACGACACCTCGCCGCGCGGCGAGATCCTGGTCTCGACCTTCACCGCGGCGATGCACCCCGTGCGCCCGATCTCGGGGCACGTCCTGCCGGTCATCTTCTCGTGGCACCTCGGGGTGCAGATGAACGCCGTCGCGAAGTCGGCCCGGGGCGCACTCGATCCCGCCGGGTTCTGGCGGGCGTGGCGGCGCGGCGAGGAGGCGCGCGTCGACACCTTCGCGCCGTCGTGGGATTTCTGGGCCAACGTCGCGACGCCGCTCGACGAGCTGCGTTCGGTCTGGCAATTCGATGACCGACCCGAACCCGTCCCGGAGCGCGCAGATGATCCCTGAATCCTACCTCGGCTGGAAGATCGACTTCGCAGGGCCGCGCGGCGAGGCCGCGTATCTCGCGCCCGACTCCGTGCACTGGAGGATCTACAAGAACCCGGTCGCGCTCGGCATCGGCGGCGTCGCTGCGGTGCTGCTCGAGTTCGCCGACGCGCGCATCCGCTCCGGGGTGTGGGACCACTCGACCTACAAGGCCGACCCGATCGGACGCTCGCAGCGCACCGGGATCGCGGCGCTGGTCGGCGTCTACGGACCGGCGAGCGCCGCGCGCAAGGTCATCGGCGGCGTCAATCGCATGCACGCGCAGGTGAAGGGCACGACGCCGTCCGGCGAGACCTACACCGCGCTCGACCCCGACCTGCTCGACTGGGTCGCGGCGACCGCGGAGTTCGGCTTTCTCACCGCGTACGACCGCTTCGTGCAGCCGGTGTCCGAGCAGGACAAGGCGCGCTTCTACGGCGAGGGCGCGGTGCTGGCGCGGCTGTACGGCGTCAAGCAGCCGCCGCGCTCGCCGGCCGACTTCCTCGCGATGCTCGAGGCGCGCCTGCCGCGCTTCGAGCCGCATCCGATCGTGAACGAGTTCGTCGGCATCATCGAGTCGGGTCGCGCGGCGCCGATCCTGCCGGGCTTCCTGCACCGGGCGCTGGCGCGCGCGTCGATCTCGATCCTGCCGCAGGCGGTCCGCGAGCGTCTCGGCTTCGGGGCGGACCGCGAGCTGTCGCGCGCCGATCGCATCGCGCTCAGGATCGCGGGCCGCGTCGCGGAGCGCTTCTCGACCGAGGACGCTCCGCACCGCCAGGCGTGCCTGCGCGTCGGACTGCCGGCGGACTTCCTGCACCGCAGCGCCGGCACGCAGCGCCGCCTCCTCGAGGAGGCCGGGCTCGCGGACGCCGGCGCCGAGCCCGCGGACGCGGCGGCGATCTGAGCGGCTCGTCGGCGACCGGGCGCAGGGCCACGGTCGCCGCGCTGCTCGCGGTGCTCGCCCTCGCGGCCGCGCTGGTCCGGACCTCGCCCGCGGACGTCGCCGACCTGCGGCCGCGTCCCGACGCGCTCGAGTACGAGGAGGCGGCGCGCAGCCTCGCCGAAGGACGCGGCTACCGGCTGTGGATCGCGGGCGACGCCTTTCCGCCGCGCTATCCGCCCGGAATGTCGCTGCTGATCGCGGCCGCGCTGCCGATCGTCGGCGACGCGCCCGGCAGCGGCATCCACGTCGTCCTCGCGAGCGTGCTCGCCGCCGTCGCAGGGACGTTCGTCCTCGCGCGCAGAGCCGCCGGTCTCGCCGCCGCGGTCGCGGCCGGGCTGCTCGTCGCCACGTCGCGCCTGCACGTGCTGTGGGCGCAGGCGGTGATGAGCGACGTCCCCGCGGGCGCCGCGGTCGCGTGGATCGCCGTGTGGACGGTGTCGGTGCTGCAGCGCCGCGCGCGCCTCCTCGAGAGCTTCGCGCTCGGCGTCGCGTGCGGGCTCGCGGTGTGGATCCGGCAGCCGCTCGTGCTCGTCGCGGCCGCGACGTGCTTGACGACGCTGCTGCTCGCGCCGGAGGACTTCGCCGTGCGGCTCCGTCGTGCGTTCGTCACCGGCCTCGGCGTGATCGCCGGCGTGATTCCCTTCCTGTGGCTCAACGCGCGCCTCTTCGGCAGCCCGCTGCGCTCCGGCTACGGCTTCTGGACGCCGCTGTCGGGCTTCGCGCTCGGGCACGCGACGACGGCGATCTACGCCGGGCAGGCGACGCCGCTCGGCATCCTGATCGAGCAGTTCCGCGGCGACGCGTCCCTGTACGCGTGGCCCGCGACGCCGCTGCTGCTGCTCGGCACCGCGCTCGCGTTCCGGCTCGGGCACCGCGCACGCACGCTGTGCGCCTTCTCGTGGATCGTCACCGCGCTCTTCGCAGCCCTGCTCGTCTCGTACTCGATGCCGACGAGACGGCTGCTGCTGCCGGTGCTGCCGCTGCTGGCGGCGACGATGTCGCTCGCGGTCGCGGACGCGGCACCGCGCGCCTCACGCGCGCTCGGCGCGGTGCTCCTCGCAGGCGCGCTGTGGCTCAACCTGACGATCCCGATCGAGCTGCTCGGCCAGCCGACGGTGCCGGTCTTCGACACCGCGACGCTGCAGAAGACGGCCGCCGTCGCCGAGCCGAATGCGGTGGTGCTCGCGTACACGAGCCCGTTCCTGTTCGCGCGCACGCTGCGCCGCGACGGCGCCGACCGCGCGTGGGTGCCGCTGCGCGCCGACCAGCACATGCTGACGATCGCGACGCGGCACCTGAAGCCGCTCGAGCACGACCCCGCGGACGGCGGCTGGATCGAGAAGCCGATCGTCGCGGGGTTCGGCCCGGCGCGCGTCGTCGCGCGCGTCGAGGCGTTGTGCCGCAGCGGACGGCCGGTCTACCTGTCGGAGCAGCGCGCGTCGCAGGTGTCGTTCATGCCCGAGCTCGAGCGCTTGCTGCGCGAGCGCTTCGGGCTCGTGCAGGTCGTGCCGCCGGAGCCGTGGGCCGTGTACCGCGTCGAGTGCGGCGGGGTGCACGGCGCGCCGAACGGCACCACCGGTCAAGTATCGTAGCGGTCCCAGCTCACGACGCTCTTCGCGTCGGGACGTGCCGTCGGGCCGAACTTCCCGGTCGGCCAGCCCACCGGGATGATCGCCGCGAGCGTGACCGTCGACGGCAGTCCGAGCACCTTCTCGAACTCGCCCGGGAGGAAGAACTGCTGCGTGGTGAGCACAGCGCCGAGCCCGAGCGCGCGCGCCGCGAGCAGCAGGTTCTGCACCGCCGGGTACGCGGTCGCGCCGTCCGCGAGACCGCTCACGCGGCCCATGCTGGTGGCGAGCCGCGCGACGCCGCCGATGCCGAAGTGGCTCACCAGCTTCATCATCGTCGAGGGCGACGCCATGACCTTGGCCATCAGCTCGTCGCGCGCGACGCAGACGCAGACGAAGGCGGGAATGTCGAGGAAGTTCTCGAGCTGCCACGACGCCGCGGCGAGCATGCGCTTGCGCGCAGCGAGGTCCTCGCCCGGACGCGCGTCGGCGGCGGCGACGGTGTCGAGATAGAAATTCCACGTCTTGCGCCACAGCGCCTGCATCTTCTCCTTCTGCGCGCGGTCGCGGACGATCACGAAGCGCCAGTTCTGCGCGTTCGAGCCGCTCGGCGCGTGCAGCGCGGCGTCGACGAGCTGCAGCAGCGTCTCCTCCGGCACCGGATCGGGCTTTAGGCGGCGCATCGCGCGGCACGTGTACATGACGTCGAACAGGCGGGCGTCGCTGGACGGGATCGTCATGCGCGCACGTACATCAGGGGTCCGGCGGGAGCGCAAGCGCCACCGCCCCCGCCCCCCGGCCGCGGCGGCCTACCGCGGAAGCACGACGTAGTTGCTGGTGCAGCCGACGACGGTGAGAAGATTTCCGTCGGGGTCGAACAGCGGCACCGTGCAGAGCACCGTATTCGGCGTCGCAGGGTCCGGGTACACCAGCGTTCCCAGCGCGGCCTGGTTCAGGCAGATGCACGCGACCTTCGGCTTCAGCACATCCGCCGTCACGTTCCTGTCCCAGAGCTTCTGGAACCGCGCCTTGTCCGTGGTCCCGGCGTGCCCGTCGGTCGCGAGCACGAGGATGGCGGCGATCAGGGCGAGCTTGATTCCGGTCATCGGGGAACCCTCCTGCGCCCTTCTTGCCGTGCGTCATGGGGCAATCAAGACGGTCCCCGATGCCGGAGGGACCGGCCGTCGTCATCGCGCCGCGCCGTACGCGGCGTCGCCCGGGGCGGCCTGGCCCGGGATCACCGCGGACGGGCCGGCTTCGGCGACCGCGCCGGCGTCGCCGAGCGGCTCACCCACCGGTCCCTCGTCCTCGATGATGAGGGTCGGCCCGCCGCCCGAGAAGTCCTGGAAGAGCACGTGTCGCCGCCCCGGCGTGACGGGCAGCGTGAACGGATAGGTGATGTCGCCGCACAGCGTGTTGCTCGTCTGGGTGAACGGACCGAGCGAGGTGCGGTTGACCGTCTGGTAGGGCGAGAAGAAGCCGCTGAACGAGGTCCACACGTAGCCGTTCGCCGACAAGGTCGCGGTGAAGTCCTGCCCGCCGCAGTTCAGGTCGTTGAAGAAGCGGACCTCTGCCGGAGGCACCATGCCGCCGGTCGTGTCGGTGATGACGAAGTTCTGCGCGCCCTGAACCCAGCGCACCGTGGTGTTCTGTCCCGACTGTGGAAAGTTGAGCAGCACGTACGTGCCCGAGGCGCCCGTCAGGAAGTTCACGCCGAACGTCGTGACGGTGAACGTCGCCTGCGCGAACTGCGCGCCGTTGCGCCGCACGCTCGCGGTGTGAACGCCGTCGCCCAGCAGGGAGAAGTTGTACTGCGCGATGAAGCCGTTGCGTCCGTCGTTGCCGCAGACGCCGGCGGTGTCCCCCCGGCGGACTCCGCTCGGCACCGGGATCGGCGAGCCGCCGTCGAGGACGATGGTGATGTTGTCGTTGGGCGGACACTTCCAGCCGGAGAAGTATCCGATGCCGCTCGCGTTGCCGCCGTCGGCGGGCACCTCGAGCGATGCGGCGGCGGCGTACGTCGCGAATCCGCCGGCGATGACGAACGCGCAGAGAAGCGTGAACGGTTTGCGGTGCTTCATGAGAGACTCCTTTCGCGGTCGATCGGGCGAGGCGACGGGCACGGGGCCGTCACGCCCGCCTCGGGACTCGTCGCCGGCAGGCAGGACGACGCCGGGCACGCCACGGCGCGAGCCCGCCCGAAAGCGGATTCGCTTGCACATGCCCGACGACACAGCATCGACCGTGCCATGCCCCGGAGTCCGCGCCGCCCCGGTCGCGGCGCGCGCCGTTCCCGACGCCGCGAAGAACGTGCGGCGATTCTTCGCACGCCGCCGCACGCCGGCCCTCGCGGACGTCGTCCGCGCCGCACGCAAGCACAAAAGCCCTACCGAAATCGGGCGACGCTGTCAGAATGAGTCGGCAAGCATCGACCGTCGTCAGCAAGATCAGGATTCGATCCGGGCACTGCCGGAATGGCGGTGCTACTTCCTGCGGAGCATCGCGCGCCGTCCGTCGGGGCCGGGTCCGGCGCCCGAGACGACGGGCCGCTTCCGGGAATGGCCTTGCCCGCAACGACGCCCCCGTGCGATACGCCGACCATGGGGATGCCGCATCGCTCGATCGTGACGGTCGCGACCCTGACGGCACTGCTCGCGCTCGCCTCACCGGGCCGCGCGATGCGCTGTCCCGACGAGGCGCCCGACGCCGCGCAGATCGCCGCCGCCCGGGACGCCGTCGACGCCGCGTGCCCATGCTTCTCGTACGACCAGGCCGCTCCCTATCAGAGGTGCGTCCGTACGGCCCTGAACGCGCAGGTCGAAGCGAGCGTTCTGCGCAGGGAATGCCGCGGAGCCGTCAAGCGCATCTATGGTCGCGCGATCTGCGGCAGACCCGTCGATCGCAACGGGCCGTTCACTCCGTGTGTCTCCACCACCACGTCGGGCAGGGTCGGCTGCGCCGTCAAGCCGACGCGGCTCTGCGAAGACACGCCGAGCACGTCTCGGGAGCGCTGCCCCGGATCGCTGACCTGCATGGACGCCGCCGACACGAACGGCGACCTCGCGATCGCCGCACCAGGCGACACCGGCCAGTGCTCGCCGACCTGGTTCACCGACGACGGCAACGGCACGATCACCGACGACCTGGGTCTCACCTGGGAGAAGCTCTCGAACGACGACTCGGTGCACCAGTTCACCGCGACCTACACGCTCGCCGACGCGCTCGCGAAGGTCGCGACCCTCAACGCGACCAGCTTCGCGGGACACACCGACTGGCGTCTGCCGACGGTGCGCGAGCTGCACACGCTGCTCCGTCCCGGTCCGGCGCCGCTGGTCGACCCGGTCTTCGACGACGGCTGCGCCACCGACTGCACCGTGACGACGTGCAGCTGCACCTCGTCGTCCGTTTTCGACGAGGACACCTGGTCGTCGACTGTGTTCCCGTTCAGCCCGAACGCCTTCTGGGCCGTGGACTTCCGTACGCTCGGCCCCGACGGGGGTGTCGGTGGCGAGCTGGACGCGGACACCAACCACGTCAGGGCCGTACGCGGGCCCTGAGCGGCGACGGCGCGGCGTCCGGTGGGGCCTTCTCACCGCGTGCAGCCGCGTCGGGCGCTCTCGACCGCTTCGACCGCAGCCCGTCGCTGCGCATCCTTCATCCCGGCGGCGAGCATCACCGCCGGGACCGCGAGTGGCTCGCGAAGCTCGACGACCACGACGTCTCGTACCCGGACGCGGTGCACCTTGCGGTCGCCGAGACCGAGGCCTGCACGTCGGTGATGACCTTCGACGACGACTTCACCATCGCGGGCTTCCGCCGGTACGACGGCTGAGGGCTCGCGCAGCGCGCCGGACGCGGCGCGCGCTCTTCCGGCAGCCCTCCAACCCCGGGTAGGCGAACCGCGGACATATGCTATTGAAGTCGGGCCTCGCAGCTTCCCCGGAGAGTCATGGAGACGCAAAACCCTTCGTATTCGCTGAGCAATCCGTTCACGCACGCCCATGCGGCGGCCGACGGCGCTCATCCCGCAGCCCCCCCGACGATCTACGAGGAGGCGCTCGATCTCGGGCGCGAGCTGCTCGATCGTCCGAGCCGTGGCGGCGGTCTCGACCGCGTCCGCGTGCAGCACGCGAAGAACCGCATGACGGTCTTCGAGCGCATCAAGGTGCTGACGGACAAGGAGCCCAATCTGCTCTGGCAGAACTGGGGACCCGGCCTCGACGGCGCGTCGCTGGTCTGCGGCATCCTCGACATCGGCGGACGCGACGTCGCGGTCTACGGACACGACTTCACGCTGCGCGCCGGCTCGATGGACGCGACCAACGGCGGCAAGCTCGCGCGCCTCATCTACATGGCGGGCGAGCGCGGCATTCCGCTGATCGGCATGAACGACTCCGCGGGCGCGTTCGTCCCCGCCGGCGTCGGCGGCCTCGACGGCTACTCGGAAGCGTTCACCGCGCTGCGCAAGATCAGCGGCGTGGTGCCGAGCATCTCTCTGATGTTCGGCTACAACGCGGGCGGCGGCTCGTACCTGCCTCGCCAGGGATCGTTCATGATCCAGTGCGAGGACACCTTCATCGGCTTGACGGGCCCCGGCGTCGTCAAGAGCGTCCTCGGTGAGGACGTCTCGGCCGACGACCTCGGCGGACCCGGCGTGCACGGCAAGAACGGCGTGTGCGACGTCACCACCGCCGACGAGCTGGCCTCGCTGCGCACGGCGATCCGCCTGCTGCGCTACCTGCCCGACAACAACTCGGTGACTGCCCCGTTCGCACCGACGTCGGACCCGGTGGACCGCTTCACGACGGAGGAGGACACCCTCTTCCGCCGCACGTTCCATTCGCCCGCGGGCATGAACGCGCCGCTCGACATCACGCTGTTCATGCAGCTGATCTGCGATCACGGCGAGTACTTCGAGCTGCAGCCCGACCGCGCGCGGAATCTCATCACCGCGTTCGGACGCCTCGGCGGACACGTCGTCGGCATCGTCGCCAACAACTCGGCGGTGGCGTCGGGGCAGATCGACACGCACGCGGCGCGCAAGGGCACGCGCTTCATCCGCTTCTGCAACGTCTACAACATCCCGATGCTGTTCCTCGAGGACACGACGGGATTCCTGCCCGGCCGCGAGCAGGAGTCGGGCGGCATCGTGCTCGAGGGACGACGCTTCCTCGACTCGATCATCGACCTGCGGACTCCGTCCTTGACGCTCATCATCCGCAACGCGTTCGGCGGCGCGTACGCGAGCTACAACTCGCACTTCGTCGGCGCGGACATGGTCTTCGCGATGCCGCAGGCGCGCGTCGCGGTCATGGGACCGGCGGGCAAGGAGTTCGTCTACAAGGACGAGATCCGCGCCGCCGACGCCGCGTTCCGCAAGGCCGTCGCGAAGGGCGCCACGGAGGCCGAGGCCGCGCGCGAGCGCGACGCGAAGCTCGCCGAGCTGTCGGCGCGCTACGAGCGCGATCTCATGAACCCGAAGGAGGCGCTGTCGCTGGGATCGATCTCGCGCATCGTCATGCCGGGAACGAGCCGCCGCGTGCTCTGCCAGAACCTCGACTTCCTCATGCGCACGTACAAGCCGACGCCGATGGGCGGGCCGCAGCGCGAGTTCGAATAAGAAGGAACCTGAGAGTGCTCGACCGAAATCTCGCGCCCGCGAGCTACGACGACAACCCGTCGGAGTGGCTGCGCTCGTTCTCGCTGTCCTCGATGAAGGTGCTGGTGGTGTGCCGCGGTCCGGTGCGCCAGGAGGCCTTCGACGTCTTCGACCGCATCGGCATCCGCGAGTACGGCATGCTGCTGTCCGAGAAGGACTCGGTGACGTACCCGCGCTGCCTCGCGCCGGAGCTGCGCCACTTCCGCTTCCCGAACAACGTGCACCGCGTGCCCGACTACATGGGCGTCGGTCAGGAGGCGAAGCTCGAGCGCATCCGCGAGATCATCCAGATCGCGGTCGACCACAGGTACACGCACATCTTCGCGGGCTACGGCTTCATGGCCGAGGACGCGGAGTTCATCGAGGCGATCGAGAACGCGGGCATCGGCTTCATGGGCCCGTCCTCGAACGTCGTGCGCCGCGCCGGCGCGAAGGACGAGGCCAAGAAGCTCGCACGCAGCCTCGGCAACGCGGTCATCCCCGGCGTCGACGACATCTCGTCGCGCGCGCTGCTCGCCGCGCACAAGGACAAGGCCGCGCTCGAGAAGCTCGCGAAGAAGCACAAGCTCGAGTTCACCTGGAATGCCGACGTCAGCCTCTCCGAGAACGCGGAGAACCTGCTGCAGCTCGGCTACGCGCAGACGCTCGAGCTGGTGACCATCGCCGAGATCCAGAAGGCGGCCGGCGTCGTCTGCGCCGAGATGTGGCGCGAGCACCCGAAGAACCGCATCCGCTTCAAGCACATCGGCGGCGGCGGCGGTAAGGGCCAGCGCGTCGTCAGCCGGCCGGAGGACGTCCCGTCGGCGGTGATGGAAGTGCTCGCCGAGGTGAAGGTCGTCGAGCCGGGCTCGAACCGGAACTTCCTCATCGAGCTCAACATCGAGAGCACGCGCCACAACGAGATCCAGCTGATCGGCAACGGCGAGTGGTGCCTCGCGCTCGGCGGACGCGACTGCTCGGTGCAGATGCACGAGCAGAAGCTGCTCGAGGTGTCGCTCACGCAGGAGCTGCTCGACGCCGAGATCGCGGGCATGACGTCCACCGCCACCGCGGAGATCCTGCGCGGCGACAAGGGCACGCTCGCGCGCATGGAGCAGGAGTCGGAGCGCTTCGGCGAGGCGACGGGACTCGATTCGGTGTCCACCTTCGAGTGCATCATCGAAGGCTTCCACCACTACTTCATGGAGATGAACACGCGCATCCAGGTCGAGCACGTGGTGACGGAGCTGGTGTACCGGCTCGAGTTCACCAATCCGGCCGACCCGCAGGAGCGCTTCTACGTCGACGAGCTGATCGAGGCGATGGCGCTGCTCGCGCGGCACGGCAAGCGGCTGCCGAAGCCGAAGCGCGTGGTGCGCAACGTGTCCGGACTCGAGGTTCGCATCAACGCGACCAACGGCGCGCTGCAGCCGCACGCGGGCGGCATGATCCGCTCGTGGTCGTCGCCGATCGAGGGCGAGATCCGCTTCGACCAGGGCATCTGCGAGCCGAACCCGGACACCGGCGCGTTCGTGTTCTACCGCCTCGCCGGCGCGTACGACTCGAACGTGGCGCTCGTGCTCACCTCGGGATCGAGCCGGCGCGAGAACTACGAGCGCATGGCGGAGGTGCTTCGCCGCACCGAGCTGCGCGGCGACGACCTGCAGACCAACCTGCCGGTGCACTACGGCCTCGTGCAGTGGTTCCTCGGCAAGGGCGTCATGGCCGAGCCGAGCACGCGCTTCATGCAGTCGTACCTCGCGGCGGTCGGCGCGCTGCAGCAGGTCGTCAACGACTTCGACCTGCTGCTCGCGTGGCAGGAGCTGCGCAAGCGCGTGTCGAAGGACGCGCACGCCCGGGCGGTGCTCGATCAGAAGGAGACGCTGATCCTGCGTCCGCTGACGCTGCTGCTCGAGAACCCGCACCTGCTCGGCGGATTCCTCGGTCGCTACGACGGCGTGCTGTGGACGCGTGAGGGCGGGCACCCGAAGTTCCACGCCAACCCGATCCGCTTCCTCGAGCGCCTCTACGACTACCTCGACCTCGAGTGGACGCCGTCGAAGCCGCCGTCGGAGAAGATCTGGGACCACGACCACGAGGTCCTCGAGCGCGCCGAGCGCTTCTACCACGAGGTGCAGGACCGCGCGGGCGTGTCGTCGTGGGACGGGATCGAGGCGCTGTTCGCGAGCGGCCACGGCGAGAAGCTGTGCGGACGCGACGAGGCGCTCTGGCAGGCGGCGCTCGCCGCGCACCTCGGCTTCCAGGTCGGGCTCGAGCTGCTGCTGGTGATTCCGCTGATCGGCGTGCGCTCGGACTTCCTCGAGGTCACCGTCGGCGAGGACCTGGTGCCGCGCTTCCCCGCGCGCTTCACCGACGCGTCGCAGATCGCGGAGCAGACGCGCGCGCTGGCACCGCCGCCGCCGGCGAGCGCGGACGAGATCCTCACGCCGATGGGCGGCACGTTCTACGCGCGCGAGGCGCCGAACCTGCCGCTGCTGATCGAGGTCGGCCAGCACTTCGACGCCGGCCAGCCGCTCTTCATCATCGAGGTGATGAAGATGTTCAACAAGATCAGCGCGCCGTTCTCCGGCACCGTCGTCGAGAATCTCATGGAGAACAAGGACGGCACGGTGGTCGCGAAGGGCCAGCGCATCTTCCGCATCGAGCCGGACGAGCGCTTCGAGCCCGAGTCGGAGACCGCCGTCGCCTCGCGCCGCCGCACCGTGACGCTCGGCCTGATCGGGTAGTCGCAACGAGGGGGCACGCGAGTAGTCGCTACGAGGGGGCACGCGCCCCCTCGCTCCACGCGGCGAAGCCGCGCGGAGCCTCACTCCCCGCGCTCGCTGCGCTCGGCCGCGCGCGTTGCGCGCGGAGGCGTGGTCACTCCGGGCGGAGCTCGGACCTTCCTCCCTCGGTCGGGACGATCGTCCACAGGCGGCCGTGGTGGGACGCGATCTCGATGCGGTGCGCGATCGAGATCAGCGTCGACTGCGGCAGGCGCTCGGCGAGCAGCTCGTAGATCCGGCGCTCGAGGTCCTCGTCGAGCGCGGACGTCGCCTTGTCGAGGAAGACCCACGCCGGCTCGTTGATCAGCACGCGCGCGATGCCGAGCCGCTGCTGCTCCGCCGGCGTGAGCTGCTGCGCCCACGACTCGACCGCATCGAGCCGGTCGGCAAGCACGTCGAGGCCGACCTGGTGCAGCGCCTCGCGGATGCGCGCGTCGGAGTGCGAGCCCTCCGACGCGGGATACGACACCACCGCGCGCAGCGTGCCGTTCGGCAGGTACGGCCGCTGCGGGACGAACAGCATGCGCTCCGCGTCCGGCAGGTCGATGCGGCCGCTGCCGTAGGGCCAGACGCCGGCGATCGCGCGCAGCAGCGTCGTCTTGCCGGTGCCCGACGGCCCGCTGATCGCGACGCGGTCGCCCTTCCGCACCGCGACGTTGATGTCCTCGATCAGCGAGCGTCCGTGCGGATCGCGCAGCGACACGCCCTTCAGCTGCAGCGTGCCCGGCGGTCCCGCCATGACGTGGATGCGCGCGTGCGCGATGTCCTCGTCGGCCTCCTCCATCACCTCCTCGAAGGAGGCGAGACGCTCGACGTTCGCACGCCAGCGCGCGATCTCCTGGTACGCGTTGACGAACCAGATCAGCGCGCCCGACACCTGTCCGTACGCGAAGCGCACCTGCACCACGGTGCCGAGCGTCATGAGCCCGGAGAAGAAGCCCGGCGCGGCCATGAGCAGCGGCACGATGCCGTTCGCCTGCCCGACGATGCCGGTGAAGACCGTCAAGCGTCGCTGCGCGAGGATGAGGTCCCACCAGTTGAGCATCACGCTGCGGAAGCGCTCGGCCGCGCCCTGCCGCTCGAGCTGCTCGCCGCGCGACAGCGTGACGGTCTCGACGTTGTCGCGGAAACGCATCAGCGCGAAGCGGAAGTCGGCCTCGTAGCGCAGGCGGTCGAAGTTGAGCCCGACCAGCGGACGTCCCACGCGATGCGTGAGCCAGGTCGACAGCGCCGCGTACGCGAGCGCGACCCAGAGCAGGATGCCCGGCACGTGTACGTGCCCCGAGAGCGGGAACGCCCAGTCGCGCGACAGCGACCACAGCAGCCCGCCGAACCACACCAGCGTCGCCACCGCGGCGAGCAGCGACAGCGACAGCCCGAGCGCGCTCGCGACGAAGTCGCGGATGTCCTCCGCGATGCGCTGGTCCGGGTTGTCGAGCTCGTCGCGGTGCAGGTGCATCTGGTAGTACGCGCGGTCGCTCATCCAGAGGCGCAGGTACTCGGCGGTGTCGCTCTCGCGCCAGCGGATCTCGACCAGCTGCCGCAGGTAGAGCCGCCAGGCCGAGACGAACACGAAGCCGGTCGCGACCGCGGCGAAGAAGCCGACCGCCCACAGGAACTCGACCCCGTTGCGCGCCTGCATCGAGTCCATGATGGAGCGCTCGCCGACGGACAGCAGGAAGTTCCCGTAGACGGTGCCGAGCTCGAGCAGGATGGCCCCGAACAGGAGCATCAGGCCGCGGCGTCCCGACGGCGCCGCCCAGTAGATGCGGACGAGACGCCCCAGATGGCGCACGAAGCGCTGGTCGAAGAGGGACTGGGGGTTCATCCGGCGCATTCGTGGTGGGGCCTCCGCGCCGGCATCATCGCGAGCCGACGCCGCACGTCAAGCGTCCGCGACGCCTGCACGCGACCGGGCGGACCGGGCGGAGGCGCCACCGGGCGCGGCGCCCGGACCGCATCGCGAAACGGCTGCACGAAAATGCAGCTTTGTGCTCGCGCACGACGCGCGGCCCGGCTACCGTCCGTCGCGCCGCGGCCTGCGGAAGGCCGTGCCCGAACCACCACCGAGGACCGACGTGACCCGACCCCGCCCCCGCTCCGGCCACATCTTCGCGCGTCCCGCGGGCCTGCTCGCCGCGGCCGCGCTGGCGACCGCCGCGCTCCTGCTGCAGCCCGTCGTGCGCGACGCCCGCGCCGACGAGCGGTGCGGCCTCGACCTGCAGACCAACGTCTGCCTCGAGGCCAACCCGCTCTGCCCCGGAACGCTGACCCCGCTCGGTCCGAACCCGGGAAGCTGGTCGAGCTACCAGCACGACCAGCAGCACACGGGCTGGACGCCGTTCTCGGGTCCCACCTGCAACAACGTCCTGTGGACGACCAAGCTCGACGGCAGCATCTTCGCGGCGCCGTCGCTCGCCGAGCGCGCGGTCGGCTCGCCGGAGACGCTGTACGTCCCCGTCGGCAAGGCGCCGATCTGCGCGCTCGATCCGAACACGGGCAAGGTCCAGTGGTGCCGCACCGACAACCTCGGCAAGTACGTGGACCGCTCGTCGCCGACGGTGGGCAACGGCGCGAAGCTCTACGTCGGCACGCGCGACAACGACATGTGGGCGATCGACGTGCCGGACGCGAGCAACGTGACGCAAGCGAACGTCGCGTGGCGCCAGAAGGTCTGCACCGACGGCGACATCACCACGCCGCCGACGATCGGCTACAACGGCATCGTCTACATGGGCTCCGACTCGCTCGGCGCGGGCACGATCATGGCGATGTGCCCGGGCGAGGACCGCCAGGTGAAGTGGTGCGTCAATCCGGTCGGCGGCGGCGTCCGCAACGCGTCGCCGGGTCTCAGCCAGAACGGGCAGCGCCTGTACATCAACATCGGCGGCGGCACGCTCGGCGCGTTCGACCCGGAGACCGGCGTCGAGCTGTGGCGCGTGCGCTTCGAGACGCCGCGCGGCATCGGACGCGCGCCCAACCACACGCCGGTGGTGCACCCGATCACCGACCTGATCTACCTCGGCACGGACTCCGGCATCTGGGAGATCGAGCACACGATCGATTCCGGGACCGGCAAGGAGGGCGCGGCCGCGCGCCTGCTGTACGACACCGGGGCGCACCGGCAGCGCGTCTACACGCCGCCGGCGCTGCACCCGCTCCTGAACATGCTGGTCTTCGGTGCGTCGCGCGGCAACTCGAGCACGCTGCGCGCGATCGACCTGCAGGGCAACCTGCTCTGGGAGAAGCCGATGCCGGGCGGCCGCTTCCGCAACAACCCGCCGGTCATCGACGCCGACGGCCGCATCTACGTCGCGTTCGCGAAGTCGGTCTACGCGTTCGACGCGAACGGCACCCTGCTGTGGCAGCTGCCCGGCCTGAAGAGCTACTCGGCGTCCCCGATCCTCGCCGACGGAAGGCTCTACGTCGGACAGACCAGCGGAACGGTCCTCGCGATCGGCGGCTGTCCGTAAGGGCCGGGGTCATTCCCGCGCGCGCAGCGCGCGGCCGAGCGCCAGCGAGCGCGGGGAGTGGGCCCCCGTCGAGCTCTGCTTGACGGGGCGAGGGGGCGCGTGCCCCCTCGTGGTTACGGAGCGTTCTGCAGGCCGCCGTTGGCGGAGTCCCAGTTGAAGGTCTTCTTGCCGGCGGTGTGGTACGCGGACGCGGAGAACGTCGTGCCGGCCGGGCTGATCGACAGCGCGACGCCGGGCGACTGGCGGAAGCCGGTGAGCGTCGTCGGGTTGCTCGCGTAGGCGGCGTTCGACGCGAAGTACGCTTCCTCGGCCGTCGCGAGGTTGCGCAGGTCGGACGACGCACGCCCGTCGTAGCCGTTCTGACGGTAGGCCGAGAAGGCCGGAATCGCGATCGCGGACAGGATGCCGATGATCGCCACGACGACGAGAAGCTCGATGAGCGTGAAGCCCGACTCGTTGCTGCGCATGGTGTGTCTCTCCTCTCGATGTCCCCGGGGCACGATGCGCGCCCCGCAGGAACCTGCAGCAACGGTCGTGCCCGGATGCCACGTCAAGTTCGTGCAGGCGCGCAAGCGTAAAATGCTTGCCTGACGGTGCGGGGCGCGTTCGCTGGGGAGAGCTGGTGTGCGGATCCGGCACCCGCTGCGCCACGTGTGCCGCGCGGGTCACGCGGCAGGCGCGCGGCTGCGCAGCGCGACCCTACAGCAACGCGGCGTTCGAGCCGCCGGGCGCGCTGCCGGAAGACGAGCCGGCGCGCCGACTCAGTGCGCCGGCGCCGTCCGCCCGCAGCTGCAGTCGCGGCACCCGTGGTCGGCACAGGTCCCGCACGACGCGACCACCTGGCGCCGCAGCGCGGCGCGCGCGCGCGACACGCGCACGCCGGCATTCCCGGCGGTGATGCCGGCCGCCTGCGCGAAGTCCTTGACGGGCACACCCTGCACGTCGACGCGCTCGAGCGCGTCCGCGTACTCGGGCTTCAGGTTGGCGGCCAGCCTCCGCACGCAGCCGCAGATCGCGTCGCGCACCTCGTCCGCCGGCGGGGACGCGGGCGCGATCTCGCGGGCGAACGCCTCGACACCGCGCCGCGCCGCGTCCGCGCGGCGGAAGTGATCGGCGACGGCGTTGCGCAGCACGCGGTAGAACCACGCGACGACCGACTCGTCGCGCAGCTCGTCGGCGTGGTCCACGGCGCGCCCGAACGCGCTCTGCAGGACGTCCTCCGCGGCCTCGCGCGAGCCGAGGCGGCTCTCGAGGAAGCGCAGGAACGCGCGGTGGTTCTCGACCAGGACGTCGAGCGCGCGCGGCCCCGCCGCGTCGTCGCGCTCCGGCGCCTCGTCGTACGATTCGTTGCTCACACCGTCCTCCTACACGCGCGCCGTGCCCAAGCGAAGGCTGTTCGCGACCACGCTCAGCGAGCTCAGCGCCATCGCCGCGCTCGCGAGCACGGGCGAGAGCGCGATCCCGAAGGCGGGTTGCAGCACGCCGGCGGCGATCGGCAGGCCGAGCGCGTTGTACGCGAACGCCCAGAACAGGTTCTGCTTCATCGTGCGCATCGTGCGCCGCGACAGCACGATCGCCGACGCGACACCGCGCGGATCGCCGCCGACGAGCGTCACGTCGCCCGCCGCCATCGCGACGTCCGTGCCGGTGCCGAGCGCGATCCCGACGTCCGCCTGCGCGAGCGCCGGCGCGTCGTTGATGCCGTCGCCGACCATCGCGACGACGCGGCCCTTGGACTGCAGCCGGCGGATCTCCGCGACCTTGCCCTCCGGCCGCACCCCCGCGACGACGCGTTCGATCCCCACCGCGCGCGCGATCGCGCCGGCCGTCGCCGGGTGATCGCCGGTCAGCAGGACGACGTCGAGGCCGAGCGCGCGCAGGCGGGCGACCGCCTCGCGCGCGGTCGCCTTCACGGGATCGGCGATCGCGACCGCACCGCCGAGCACGCCGTCGACCGCGACGAGCACCGGCGACTTCGCGTCGCGCGCCCACGCTGCGGCGGTTTCCGCGAGCGGTGCGGCGTCCACTCCCGCGGACGCGAGGTACGCCGCGTTGCCGGCCGCGACAGTGCGCCCAGCCACCGCGCCGCGCACGCCGCGTCCGGTCTCGGAGACGAATCCTTCCACCTCGCGTCGCGGCAGACCGCGCGCGTCGGCCGCGCGAACGACGGCGTCGGCGAGCGGATGCTCCGACGCGCGCTCGACCGCCGCGAGCAGAGACAGCAGCTCGTCCTCGTCGAGGCGCAGGTCGTGCACGGCGACGTCGGTCACCGCCGGGCGCCCTTCGGTGACGGTGCCCGTCTTGTCGAGCACGACGGTGGTCACGGCGCCCGCGCGCTGCAGCGCCTCGCCGCCCTTGATCAGCAGGCCGCGCCGCGCGCCGCGGCCGGTCGCGACCATCACCGCCGTCGGAACCGCGAGACCCATCGCGCACGGGCAGGCGATCACCAGCACGGCGATCGCGGCCGCCGTCGCACGCGCGAGCGACGGCGCCGCCGGCACGACCATCCACGCCGTGAACGTCATGACGGCGAGGCCCAGCACGATGGGCACGAACACGCCGCTGATCCGGTCCGCGAGGCGCTGGATCGGTGCGCGCGAGGCCTGCGCGTCGCGCATGAGTCCGACGATGCGCGACAGCGCACCGTCCGCGCCGAGACGCTCCGCGCGATAGCGGAATGCGCCCGTGCGATTGACGGTGCCGCCGGTGACCGCATCGCCGGCGCGCTTCTCGACCGGGACGCTCTCACCGGTGAGCATCGATTCGTCCACCGCGCTGGCGCCCGCGAGCACGGTTCCGTCCACCGGCAGGCGCTCGCCGGGCCGCACCGCGACGACGTCCCCGACCACGATGTCCGCGATCGCCAGCTCGCCCTCGAGGCCGTCCCGGATCACGCGGGCGCGGCTCGGCTGCAGCCCGGCGAGCGCGCGCAGCGCGGCCGTGGTGCGGCGCCTCGCGCGCGCCTCGAGCAGGTTGCCGAGCAGCACGAGCGCGAGGATGAAGAGCGCCGCCTCGTAGTAGACGTCGGGCGCGAGACCGCGTGCCGCAAGCCAGCCGGGCGCGAGCGTCGCCGCGACCGACGACAGCCAGGCCGCTCCGGTGCCGACGGCGACCAGCGTGCTCATGTCGGCCTGGTGGCGGCGGAACGAGGCCCACGCGCGCGCGAACACGCCTCGCCCCGCCCAGCCCATCACGCAGGTGGTCAAGCACAGCAGGACGAGCCGCAGCCAGAACGGGTCGACGCCGTAGACGAACGGCAGCCGTGCCGCGAGCCACGGGTCGAGCACGTCGTGCGTCCAGCGCAGCAGCGGATCGCCCGTGCCGCCCGCCGCAACGTGGTGATCGTCCCCGGTCGAGCGCATGAGCGGCATCGACAGCACCATCGCGGCGAGCGCCGCGATCATGCAGCCGGCGGCGCGGCGCGCGAGCGTGCGCTCCTCGTCCGCCTGCGCAGACTCGCGAGCCCGGTCGAGCACGGCGAGCGCATCGGGCGCGTTCACCGAGGCGCCGATCGCGGACGGCGGCACGGGGGCCTCGGCCTCGTAGCCCGCCTCGCGCACGGCGTCGGCCAGCGCCGCCGGGGCGACGCGGCCGGGGTCGAAGGCGACCGTCGCGCGGCCGAGCAGCACGTCGACCGCGGCCTCGCGCACGCCGGGCGTCTCCTCCAGCGCGCGACGCACGTGCGCGGCGCACGACGCGCACGTCATGCCGGACACCGACAGCGCGATCGAGGCTTCCGCCGCCGCACTCATCGCCCCGCCTCCGTGCGCCGTCCGGCGAGGAAGAACCACCATTCGATCGCCGCGGTCGCGAGCACCCCGCCCGCGACGAAGAGCCAGTCCGTCGTCTCCATCTCGTCCTCCGTGGCGGCGTGCGGCCGCCTCGCACGGACGCATACGCGCGAGCCTCCCGGGCATTACAGTCCGCGCTTGCACGAACTGCCGGGCCCGGAGAAGGTGGCGGCGCACCACGGAGGACGGATGGACGGCACACCCGCACGCATCGACACCGAGACCGCGGTCCGCGCCCGCTACGAGGCGGCCGCGAAGGAGCGCGAGGCCGCACTCTGCTGCCCGGTCCTCTACGACCCGCGCTGGCTCGAGCGCATCCCGCAGGAGATCAAGGACAAGGACTACGGCTGCGGCGACCCGTCGGCGTATGTGCGCGAGGGCGACGTCGTGCTCGACCTCGGCAGCGGCGGCGGCAAGATCTGCTACATCGCGGCGCAGATCGTCGGGAAGAAGGGCCGCGTGATCGGCGTCGACTTCAACCCCGAGATGCTCGGACTCGCGCGCAAGTATCGCCGCGACATGGCGAAGACGCTCGGCCACGACGTCGTCGAGTTCCACCGCGGCCGCATCCAGGATCTCGCGCTGCCGCTCGACGAGGTAGACGCGTGGCTCGCAAGGCACCCGGTGCGCTCCGCCGACGATCTCGCGCGCTTCGAGGACTTCCAGGCGGACGTGCGTGCGACGCGTCCGATGATCGCCGACGAGTCGGTGGACGTGATCATCTCCAACTGCGTGCTCAACCTCGTCGGCGAGGGCGCACGCGAGCAGCTGTTCCGCGAGATGTTCCGCGTGCTGAAGCGCGGCGGACGCGTCGCGATCAGCGACATCGTGTCGGACGAGGTCGTGCCCGACGCGATGAAGCGCGACGCGAAGCTGTGGAGCGGCTGCATCTCGGGCGCGTTCCAGGAGGCGGAGTTCCTGGTCGCGTTCGAGCGCGCGGGCTTCCACGCCGTCACGCTCGAGAAGCTCGACGAGCAGCCGTGGCAGACCGTCAAGGGCATCGAGTTCCGCAGCGCCACGGTCACGGCCCGCAAGGGCAAGCAGGGCGACTGCTGGGAGCGCAACCAGGCGGTCATCTACAAGGGGCCGTGGAAGAAGGTCGAGGACGACGACGGCCACGTGCTGCATCGCGGGCAGCGCATGGCGGTGTGCGACAAGACCTTCCGCATCCTCACCGGCGAGCCGTACGGCACGGAGATCGTGCCGGTGCCGCCGCTTAAGGAGGTCCCGCTGTCGCGCGCGAAGCCCTTCGACTGCACGCGCAGCGACGTGCGCCACCCCGCGGAGACCAAGGGCAAGCGCTACCGGAAGACGGCGGCCGGCGCGGCCGTCTGCGGGCCCGACGGCGGCTGCTGCTGAGCCGCCGCCTGCGCGGCATCACCCGAGCGTGATGCCGCCGCGCAGCTGCGCGTCGCCGTCGGCGAAGTCCATCGCCGTCAACCACAGCCGGACGAGGTGGCGCTTGCGCTCCGGCTCGGCGAAGTCCTCGTACTCCGTCCGCTTGTGCAGGATCACCGCGTTCTTCAGCAGCTGCACGTCGCCCGGCAGGAACTCCATGTCGAGGTAGAGCTCCGGATCGTTCGCCGTGCGCTCGACGATCTCGATCGCCTCGCGCTGCGCGTCGGTCATGCGCGGCACCTCGGGCAGCTCCTGCGCGCGGCGGATGTACCAGGGGATGAACGACGTGTTCAGCCCGCCGCCGCGCTCGGCGCAGATCGGCCGCACGAAGTGGATCGGGTACTCCATGCCGGGCTCGAAGTAGTGCCAGCAGAAGTCTCCGAACAGAACCTGCGCGAGGTCCGGCCGCTGTCGCAGCACCTCGTTGAAGACCGTGACCGAGCTGACGATGCGGCTCTCGCCGCCGCTGCGCGCGCCGTGCAGGCAGAGCAGCCCGATGATGTCCGCGCCGTCGGTGTGGAAGTCCTGCTCGGCGCGCGTGCGGTAGAGCCGCGTGCTCGGGTCGTTCGGATCGGCGCCGGTGTCGCGGATGTCGGTGAGCAGCTCCGCGGCGAGGTTCTGCGGCACCGGCTGCCCGAGGTGCAGGCCGAGCGCCCAGTACACGAGCGTCGCGTCCTCGCGCGACAGCCGGTCGAGCGGCAGACCGCGCACCAGCACGAAGCCGCGCCCGTGCGACAGCTCGTCCCGCCAGCCGCGCACGACGCCGGCGAGGCCGCGCAGATCGGCGTCGTCGCGCGTCAGCTCGCCACGCGGCCTGCCGGTGGCGCGGAGCCGCGCGGCGAGCGCGACCAGCTCGTCCTGCTCGGCCGGCGACAGGCGCGCGATCCACGCGTCGCCGTCGCGCAGCGCGGATCCGCGCCAGGCGGCGGGAGACTCGATCGGTCGCAGGCTCATTCGGCGCCGAGTCCGCGCGGCACGCAGCAGCCGGCGGTGGCGGGCGCCTGCGCCGCTTCCGGAGCGGTGGACGCCTGCCCGAGAAACGCACGCAGGCTCGGATCGGCCGCGGTCTCCGCGTCGACGTCCTCGAGCAGCGTGTACATCTCCCAGGGCACGCCGCTGCCGTCGCGCACCCAGAACTTGTCGGCCTTCGCGTAGCAGCACGTCGTGCCCTCCTGCTGGAACAGGGGGACCTCGTTCTGCTTGACGCGCACCATCTCCGACGCGACCTCGCCGGTGCTGCCGTAGCGGATGCCGAGGTGGCTCAGCTTGCCGGGCTCGCCGCCCGCGTTGAGCGACAGGATCACCGGCGGGTCCTGCAGCTCGAACTTCGCGTAGTCGTGGCGAACCTTCGCGGGCTCGATGCCGAGGATCTTCCGGTACTGCGCGACCGCGTCGGGGATGCTGTCGACGTAGAGGGCGACGTGGAACGTGTTGGCCATCGGGTTCTCCTTCGTCCGCATTGCGGACATCGACGTTCTTCGATGTCCTCCATTGCCGGACACATCGACGTATGTCAATATCTCGATCATGACGCCGACCCCGTGCTGCCCGCCCGTGCTGAAGAAGGGCCTGAAGAAGAGCGACGCGAACGAGCTCGCGTCCGCGTTCAAGGCGCTCGCCGATCCCGCGCGGCTTCAGCTGCTGAGCTTCATCGCTTCGCAGCCCGACGGCGAGGCCTGCGTCTGCCATCTGGTCGAGCCCGCCGGGCTCTCGCAGCCGACGGTGAGCCACCACCTGAAGC
Organism: Binatia bacterium; assembly: GCA_046327915.1. GTDB lineage: Bacteria > Desulfobacterota > Binatia > UBA12015 > UBA12015 > VGTK01. The sequence goes on from JAXLXO010000015.1 coordinate 77,266, forward strand.
TGCTGCACGGCGCCGGGCTCCTCGAGCGCGACAAGCGCGGCGCGTGGGTCTACTACCGCATCGCCCACGAGCGGCTCGAGGCGCTGCGCTCCGCGCTGTCGACGAGCGTCGTGGCGGCGCCGCGCAAGGCGAGGCGCGCATGAGCGACGCCGTCCTCGCACCGTCCGCGCCGAAGCGGCTCGCGCTCTTCGAGCGCTGGCTGTCGCTCTGGGTCGCGCTCTGCATGGTCGCCGGCATCGCGCTCGGGCTCGGAGCACCGGGAGCGACGGCATGGCTGCGCGGCCTCGAGTTCGGCCGCGAAAGCCACATCAACGTCCCCATCGCCGTGCTGCTCTGGCTGATGATCTACCCGATGATGCTGCGCATCGACCTCGCGAGCGTGCTCGGCGTCGGACGCCGTCCGCGCGGCATCCTGGTCACGCTGTTCGTGAACTGGCTCGTGAAGCCGTTCTCGATGGCGCTGCTCGGCTGGCTCTTCTTCAAGCACCTGTTCCGGCCGTGGATCGATCCCGCGCTCGCCGACCAGTACGTCGCGGGCGTCATCATCCTCGCGGCGGCGCCGTGCACGGCGATGGTGTTCGTCTGGTCGTACTTGACGGATGGCGATCCGGCCTACACGCTGGTCCAGGTCTCGCTGAACGACCTGCTGATGCTGATCTTCTTCGTGCCGCTGGTGACGTTCCTCGTGACCGGCGCGAGCGGGCTCGCGGTGCCGTTCGAGGTGCTGCTGTACTCGGTGCTGGTGTTCATCGTGGTGCCGCTGGCCCTCGGCAGCCTGAGCCGGACGCTGCTGCTGCGCGCGCGCGGCGCCGACTGGTTCGAGGGCAGCTTCCTGCCCGCGTTCCAGCCCGTGACCACCGCGGCGCTGCTCGCGACCCTGGTGCTGATCTTCGCGTTCCAGGCGGAGAACCTGACGTCGCGCTTCTCGCACGTGCTGCTGATCGCGGTGCCGATCCTGATCCAGGTCTACTTCAACGCCGGGCTCGCCTACTCGCTGATGCACGTTCTTCGCGTGCCCTACTCCGTCGCCGCGCCGGGCGCGCTGATCGGCGCGAGCAACTTCTTCGAGCTCGCCGTCGCGACCGCGATCGCGCTCTACGGGCCGGGCTCGGGAGCGGCGCTCGCGACCGTCGTCGGCGTGCTGATCGAGGTGCCCGTGATGCTGTCCGTCTGCGCAGTCCGTAATCGGACGCGGGACTGGTTCCCCGCAGAGGCGGTGGAAGCATGAAGCCCGCGACCGTGATCTTCGCCTGCGTGCACAACGCCGGCCGCTCGCAGATGGCGGCGGCTCTCTTCGAGCTGCTCGCCGACCCGGCGAAGGCACGCGCGATCTCCGCCGGAACTCAGCCCGGGGAGCGCGTGCACCCCGAGGTGGTGCAGGTGATGCGCGAGGAGGGGCTCGACCTCGCCGCGCGCACGCCGCGACTGCTGACCAGCGAGCTCGCGAACGCCGCGACCATGCTGGTCACGATGGGCTGCGGCGAGACCTGCCCGGTCGTTCCGGGTGTCGAGCGCCGCGACTGGCCGCTGCAGGACCCGAAGGGCCAGCCGCCCGAGGTCGTGCGCACGATCCGCGACGACGTGCGCGAGCGCGTGCGCGCGCTGCTCGCCGAGCGCGGCTGGACGCGCGCCACCAATGCTTGACGTTGCGTTCGCGATGCGCCGGGTGACGGTTCAGCGCACGACGCGGTTGCGGAGCACGCCGAGCTTCGCGACGTGGATCGTCACCTCGTCGCCGGGTTTCAGGAACGCGCCCGCGGCACGCGCGTCGTCGACGTAGGTCTCGACCACGCCGCTCGTGACGGCACCGTCGAAGCCGCCGAGCGCCCAGCGCACCAGGCCGCGCGCCTTCTGCAGCGTCGAGATGCCCGCGAACACGGTGCCGTGCGGCGTGCCGGTGAGCAGCAGCATGTCCTCGTCGAGCGTGTCGCGGCCGCCGAGCAGCGACACCTCCGTGCCGCGGTGATCCCACCTCAGCGAGGCGCGCGCGAAGGTCTGCGCGAGCAGCTCGTCGCAGTCCCAGATCATCGCGCGGCCGCGCTCGCGCTGACGCAGGCGTCCGTCGACGTAGAGCTTCATCTCGACGTCCGGTACGAAGGTGCGGAAGTCGCGCGGGATCACCAGCAGATTGCCGACCGGCATGTATCCGGCGAAGCTCTTGCCGGTGGTGAAGCCCTTGCCCGACGCGACGTCGAACGGGTCCACATGGCGCAGCAGGGTCGCGCGGTCGGTGTAGTCGTTGGCGAGCACGAGGCCGACGTGCGCGGGCCTCTCGCCCGCACGGATCGGTGACAGCGGCACCAGCGCGATCTCGACCTCGTAGTCGAGCAGGCCGTCGCCCGCGGACACCGTCGCGTACGGACCGCTCGCCTCCACCTGCTTGACGAAGAGGAACGGCCCCTCCTTCACCCCGGCCTCGCCGGCGTGCTCGGGATAGTTCGTGCCCGCGGCGACGTGCGCGGCGCCGAGGTCGAGCGGCGTCACCAGCTGGGCCGCGGGCACGAAGACCACGTGCTCCTGCCCTGCCTCCGCCACCGCACGCGCGAGCGCGTCGAAGCCGAGCTCGCGGAACAATGCCGCGGCACTCGTGACCGGGCGTCCGAGCAGCGACGCGAGATCGATCGCGTCGACCTGCCCCTGCCGGTAGCCGCGCACCGCGAGGACGCGCGTCGTTCCGTCCTGCGCGGCGCGCGCGAAGGTCAGCGCTTCCGCGGGGTCGGCGATCACGACGTCGTCGAAGGCGCCCGGCGCCGCGGTCTCGTCGAACGCGGGCTCCCAGCCCCACGAGCCGAGGAGCGAGGCGAATGCGGGCAGGAACGAGGGCAGCACGTCTCGCAGCATGGCGGCATCGTAGCCGGAATGCGCCCCTGACGCTTGACCCCGCGAGCCGATCTCGTGGCTGTGCGAGCCAGCGACGGCTTGCGACGCTTTCACGAGCGCCGCTGCCGTGGTCTGCTCGTCGCCGATGACGCTCTTCCGCCGCGTGCCGCTCGTTCCGTCACTGATGCTCGTGCTCGCCCTCGCCGCGCCGGGATCCCGCGCCGGCGCCGCATCTCCGGCCGACCTTCCGGACTTCGCCGCCTGCCCGTCGCGCAACGGCGTCGTCCTGCTGACGAGCCCGCGCGCGCCACGTGCCGGACAGCCACTGCGCGTCCTGGTCGCGACCGATCGCGCACTCGACGCGACGCTGGCGGTCGCGCGCGCCGACGGCAGCGTCGTCGCGTCGAGCAGCGAGCGTCACGGAGCGTCGCCGTACACCTGGATCGCGACCGTCGACGCGCCGGACGCGGGCGCGTACCGGGTCGCGTTCGGACGCGGCGGCGCGGTCGTCGCGTGCGCGCCGGTGATGGTCTCGAACGCCGCGCAGGGCGCGCGCCGCGCACGTCCCGCGGGCGCCGTGTGGCCGGTCGAGCAGGTGTGGAATGCGGAGACCGAGACGCTTTACTCCGCGTGGGTCGCGCAGCTCTTCGACGACCCGCTGGACGCCGAGCCCAGCTGGAAGGGCATCGGCGCGGTCCTGCGCGATCCTGACCGCAACCTGCTCTTCGACCATCTGGGGCTCGGCGAGGACTCCGGCGGCAAGATCGTCCTGACACCGGACTGCGCCGACCTGCCCTTCTTCCTGCGCGCCTACTTCGCGTGGAAGCTCGGCCTGCCGTTCGGCTACTCCGCGTGCTCGCGCGGCACCGCGACGTCGCCGCCGCGCTGCGACGGCTGGCACTCGAACCTGTCGCCGGAGAGCCCGCCGTCGGGCGACGACACGGCTGCGTTCCTGCAGTTCGTGCGCCGCGACGTCGGCTGGGGCGTGCACTCCGGCACCGCGCGCACGCCGCTGGCCGACGACAGGACCGATCTCTATCCGGTCGGCATCAGCGAGCACGAGATCCGTCCCGGAACGGTGTACGCGGATCCGTACGGACACACGCTGGTGGTCGTCGCGCGCATCCCGCAGACGCCGGAGCGCGGCGGGCTGCTGCTCGCGGTCGACGCGCAGCCCGACCTGACGGTCGCGCGCAAGCGCTTCTGGCGCGGCAACTTCCTGTTCGCGACCGACCCGAAGCTCGGCGGCGCCGGCTTCAAGCACTTCCGTCCGATCGTGGTCGAAGGCGGCCGCGTCAAGCGCCTCACCAACGAGGAGATCGCGCGGGACCCGCAGTTCGCCGACTACTCGCTCGCGCAGGTCGCGAACGGCAGCGAGGGCTTCTACGACGCGATGGACGCGATGCTGTCGCCGCAGCCGCTCGATCCCGAGCGCGCGTTCCTGCAGATGATCGACGCGCTCGAGGAGCAGGTCGGCGCGCGCGTGCGCTCGGTCGCGAACGGCGAGGAGTACGTCGCGAAGAGCAAGGGCACCATCGCGATGCCCGACGGCGCCGAGATCTTCGAGACCACCGGAGCGTGGGAGGACTACGCGACGCCGTCGCGCGACCTGCGCCTGCTGATCGCGATCGACGTGGTGCGCGGCTTCCCCGAGAAGGTCCGCCAGCAGCCGAAGCGCTTCGCGATGCCCGCGGGCGCGGATCCCGCGGCGGTGCAGAAGACGCTCGACAGCCTGCTCGCGAGCGAGGCCGCGAAGCGCAGCTTCACGTACGTGAAGAGCGACGGCGGCGAGCAGCGCTTGACGCTCGCCGACGTCCTCGAGCGCGCGCCCGCGCTCGAGATGGCCTACAACCCGAACGACTGCGTCGAGACGCGCTGGGGCGCCGCGAAGGGTTCAGCGGAGGCCGCGACCTGCAAGCGCGCGGCGCCGCCGGAGCAGCGCGCGCGCATGGAGAAGTACCGCACGTGGTTCCACGAGCGGCGGCGCCCGCCACGGCCGTGACGCTCCGCGTGCTCAGCGCGCCGCCGCTCGTGCATACGCGCGCGCCTGCTTCGCGAGCGCCGGATCGCGGTCGTCGAGCGCGTCGAGCACGCGCTTCGGCAGCGGACGCTGCCCGAGGAAGATCCAGCGCAGCCGCTCGCGGACCTGCGGCTCGGGGTCGTTCATGTGCGCCAGGACCGTCATCAGCACGGGCTCCGGCAGCGGCACGCGGCGCGACAGCGCGTGCGCCGCCCACACGCGCAGGATCGGGTCTTCGGCGTCGAGCGCGCCCGCGATGCGCACGCTGACCTGATCGTCGGGCGGCGCGAGGCACGACACCAGACGGATGCCTTCCGGATCGCGGAACAACGAATCCGGAAGATCCGCCGACTTGAAGTGATCGCCGACCTGCTCGTGCTTCGGCAGCTCGCACATGACGTCGACGACCTCGTTGTCGAGCGGACGGCGCAGCAATTGACGCGCGCCCTCGATCGACAGCTCGCGGAACTTGTCTTTCTCCAGCCAGCCCATGTGCACCGCGAAGTGTCCGAGCTCGAGCTGCAGCGCCGACACGTCGAGCTGGAACACGAGCTCGCGCACGCGCTCGCGCGCGACGGTGTTGCCGCGGATCTCGTCGTAGATGCGCTTCTCGCCGCCCTGCATCTTCTCGGGCGGATGCCGGTCGATGAACACCTGGATGCTCGGCACGAACGCTAGCAGGTCGGGACGCGCAACCATCTCGCGTACGATCGCGAGCCGCTTCTCGACCGACAGGCTCTCGTCGTAGAGCGCGCAGATCAGGTCGCGGTCGCGCGCCGCGGGCTCGTCGTCGGTGAGCCCCGTGGTCTCGACCAGGCTCGTGCCCTTGAACGCCGCGAGCAGCGCGCGATTCGACTCGCCGTGTCCGGCGCGCTCGACGTGCGCGCGGTAGTCGCCGACGGTGTCGAAGTAGCGCTCGAGCATCGGCGCCGTGTACTCGCCCTTCGGCGCCGCCGACGAGAAGCCGTAGATGCGCGGCACGCCGGCGAACACGCGGCGCAGCGCCTCGCGGAACGCGGGTCCGAGCGGTCCGTAGCGCATCGCCACCACGCGCTCCGCCTGCGCGCGGTCGAAGCCGTGGTCGAGCAGCACCTGCAGGTAGATCTGCGGGCCGCGCATGTCGACGTCCTTGGTCGCGAGCGTGTTGCACGCGAGCAGGAAGACCTCCTTCGGGTCGTGGAAGAGCCCGTCGCAGCGCGCCTTGCAGGACTCCTCCTCCATCTCCTGCAGGCTCAGCGAGCGTCCGCAGCTGCCGAAGAAGCGCCCCGCGAACTCGGCGGTCAGCACGACGACGTCGCACTGCACGTCCTTCCGGCAGACGTCGGCGAGCCAGCCGCCGCCGCCGGAGACCGAGGTGTCCTGTCCGAGCAGCGGCGGCGGGCTCAGGTCGACGATCTCGAAGTCCTTCTCCGGCAGCCGGCTCGAGAAGACCTCCATCTCGTGCGGGCTCTGGAAGCGGAACGCGCAGACCTTCAGGCGCTCGGCGGCGGCGGAGCGCGGGCCCGCGAGGAGCGTCGCGAGGGCGACCAGGAGGAGGACGCGCACGGGGCTGATTGGCATTCCCCGCAAGGGGAAGCTACCGGGCAGTCCTGCCGCGGCACCCCCGTCCGAAGGTTGGGCAGGGCCGGTCGCGGGGAGGAGGATCGGCCCGATGGGGAGCTGGGCGGCGGTACGGGGGAGAAGGCCTGCCCGTACGACTCCGTTGCTCGCGGCATTGCTCGCCGCCCTCTTCGTGGCGTCGCCGCACCGCGCCGACGCCGGCCTCGCGACCGCGGATCTCGCGCGCGCCGAGCAGCGCCTGTCGCGCGCCTTCCACGAGAACGGCCTGTCCTACCCGCCGCGCGCCGTCACGCTGGTCGCGCTCAAGAACGAGGGACGCCTCGAGCTGTGGGCCGACGGCGGCACCGGCGCGTGGACCTTCGTGCGCTCGTACCTCGTGCGCGCGACCAGCGGACGCCTCGGACCGAAGCTGCGCCAGGGCGACCACCAGGTGCCCGAGGGCATCTACCGGGTGAGCGCGCTCAACCCGGACAGCCACTACCACCTGTCGCTGCGGCTCGACTATCCGAACGACTTCGACCGCGCGAACGGCGCCGCCGAAGGACGCGACACGCTCGGCGGCGACATCATGATCCACGGCGACCGCGTGTCGGACGGCTGCCTCCCGATCGGCGACGACGGCATCGAGCAGGTGTACGCGCTCGCGTCGGCGGTCGGCATCGAGCGCATGACGGTCGTCGTGTCGCCGCTGGACCTGCGCCGCATCGACGTGCGTACTGCGCTCGACCGCGTCGAGCGCGCGCCGCGCTGGCTGCCCGCGCTGTACGGCGACCTCGCGCGCACGCTCGCGGCCTACCCGCTCGCGTCGTCGCAGGAGCTGCAGGCGCTGCCGCCGAAGCGTCAAGCACCGGGCAAGCCGACGTGCCAGCCGTACGACGCCGCCGACTGCGAGAAACGCTGCCGCGGCGGCGACGCCGCGAGCTGCGCGCGCGCCGGCGTCCTCTACCGCGACGGCCGCGGCACGCCGCGCGATCCCGGCCGCGCGTTCTCGATGCTGACCGCAGCGTGCAAGCGCGGCGACGCCGTCGGCTGCGGCGCGCTGGGCGACCTGCTGCTCAGCGACGACGGGGCGCTGCGAGACACCTCGCGCGCCGCGATGCTCGCGAAGAGCGCGTGCGACGCGGGCGACGGCCACGGCTGCGCGACGCTCGCGAGCCTGTGCACGGACAACCTGATCTACCCCTCCGCGATCGCGGCCTGCGACCGCGACGCGGTCGACGAGCTGCGCCGCCGCGCGGTCGCGAAGCTCGCCACGCGCTGCACGGGCTGGGGCGCGTACGACTGCTTCACGCTGGCGACGATCTACGCCGACGGCGATCCCGGCACCGCGCGCCTGTTCGCGAGCCAGTCCTGCCAGGCGGGCGACCCCGGCGGCTGCGACGAGCTCGGCTTCCTCTACCAGCTCGACGGCGACGTCGTTCGCGCGCGCTCGCTCTACGAGAAGGCGTGCGGCGCCGGCTACACGCGCGCCTGCGGACGCTTCGGCGGCACGATCACGGCTACGGGGACGAGGGTCGCGTCGGGCGGCTGACGCGGCGTCCTGCGTCATCGGCGAACGCAGCGCTCCGGCTGCGTTCCCTCGCGCTCCGTCCCGCGCCATGCTGAGCGGATGCGCAGCATCAGTCGTCTTCGCGCGGTTGCCGTCGCGGCACTCCTTCTCGCAGCGACGGCCGTCGTCGCCGCCGCGCCCGACGCGCAAGCGTTCTTCGGCGACGACGTCGAAGGAGAGACCCCGCGCATCGCGCGCGCGCTCGAGCTGCGTCCCGGCGGCGTGGTGGCGGACGTCGGCGCGGGCGACGGCAGCTACGCGATCGCGCTGGCTCCGCTCGTCGCGCCCGGCGGACGGGTGCTCGCGACCGAGGCGGATGCCTTCCGGATCGCGGAACAAGGCGTCGGGGAGATCCGCCGAGCGGGTGGTCGCCGACCTGCTCGTGCTTCGGCAGCTCATGACGTCCACGACCTCGTTGTCGAGCGGGCGGCGCAGCGGCTGCCGCGCGCCCTCGATCGACAGCTCGCGGAACTTGTTTTTCTAGCCAGCCCATGTGCACCGCGAAGTGGCCGAGCTCGAGCTGCAGCGCCGACACGTCGAGCTGGAACGCCAGGTCGCGCACGCGCTCGCGCGCGACCGTGTTGCCGCGGATCTCGTCGTAGATGCGCTTCTCGCCGCCCTGCATCTTCTCGGGCGGATGGCGGTCGATGAACACCTGGATGCTCGGCACGAACGCGAGCAGATCCGGACGCGCGACCATCTCGCGCACGATCCCCAGCCGCCTCTCGACCGGCAGGCTCTCGTCGTAGAGCGCGCAGATCAGATCGCGGTCGCGCGCCGCGGGCTCGTCGTCGGTGAGACCCGTTGTCTCCGAGGCTCGCCCCTTGAACGCCGCGAGCAGCGCGCTTCACTCGCCGCGCCCCGCGCGCTCGACGTGCGCGCGGTAGTCGCCGACGGTGTCGAAGTAGCGATCGAGCATCGGCGCCGTGTACTCGCCCTTCGGCGCCGCCGACGAGAAGCCGTAGATGCGCGGCACACCCGCGAACACGCGCCGCAGCGCCTCGCGGAACGCGGGGTCGAGCGGCCCGTAGCGCATCGCGACGACGCGCTCCGCCTGCGCGCGGTCGAAGCCGTGGTCGAGCAACACCTGCAGGTAGATCTGCGGGCCATGTCGACGTCCTTGGTCGCGAGCGTGTTGCGCGAGCAGGAAGCCTCCTTCGGGTCGTGGAAGAGGCCGTCGCAGCGCGCCTGCGGAACTCCTCCTCCATCTCCTGCAGGCTCAGCGAGCGGCCATGCCGAAGCGTCCGCGAACTCGGCGGTCAGCACGACGACGTCGCGCACGTCCTTCGGCAGACGTCGGCGAGCCAGCCGCCGCCGCCGGAGACCGAGGTGTCCTGTCCGAGCAGCGGCGGCGGGCTCGTCGACGATCTCGAAGTCCTTCTCGGCAGCCGGCTCGGGAAGACCTCCATCTCGTGCAGGCTCTGGAAGCGGAACGCGCAGACCTTCAGGCGCTCGGCGGTAGCGGAACGCGGGCCGGCGAAGCGTCACCAGGGCGGCCAGGAGGAGGACGCGCACAGGGCTGATTGGCATTCCCTGCACGGGGAAGCTACCGGGCAGTCCTGCCGCACCCCCGTCCGAAGGTTGGGCAGGGCCGGTCGCGGGGAGAGGATCGGCCCGATGGGGAGCTGGGCGGCGGTACGGGGAGAAGGCTGCCCGTACGACTCCGTTGCTCGCGGCATTGCTCGCCGCCCTCTTCGTGGCGTCGCCGCACCGCGCCGACGCCGGCCTCGCCACCGCAGACCTCGCGCGCCGAGCAGCGCCTTCGCGCGCCTTCCACGAGAACGGCCTGTCGTACCCGCCGCGCGCCATCACGCTGGTCGCGCTCAAGAACGAGGACGCCTCGGGCGCGGGCCGACGGCGGCGCCGGCTCGTGGACCTTCGTGCGCTCGTACCTCGTGCGCGCGACCAGCGGACGTCTCGGACCGAAGCTGCGCCAGGGCACCACCAGGTGCCCGGGCATCTACCGGGTGAGCGCGCTCGGACAGCCACTACCACCTGTCGCTGCGGCTCGACTATCCGGAACGACTTCGACCGCGCGAACGGCGCCGCCGAAGGACGCGACGCTCGGCAGCGACATCATGATCCACGGCGACCGCGTGTCGGACAGCTGCCTCCCGATCGGCGACGACGGCATCGAGCAGGTGTACGCGCTCGCGTCGGCGGTCGGCATCGAGCGCATGACGGTCGTCGTGTCGCCGCTGGACCTGCGCGCATCGACGTGCGTACTGCGCTCGACCGCGTCGAGCGCGCGCCGCGCTGGCTGCCCGCGCTGTACGGCGACCTCGCGCACGCTCGCGGCCTACCCGCTCGCGTCGTCGCAGGAGCTGCAGGCGCTGCCATGAAGCGCAACACCGGCAAGCCGACGTGCCAGCCGTACGACGCCGCCGACTGCGAGAAACGCTGCCGCGGCGGCGACGCCGCTGCGCGCGCGCCAGCGTCCTCTACCGCGACGGCCGCGGCACGCCGCGGATCCCGGCCGCGTTCTCGATGCTGACCGCAGCGTGCAAGCGCGGCGACGCCGTCGGCTGCGGCGCGCTGGGCGACCTGCTGCTCAGCGACGACGGGGCGCTGCGCGACCTCGCGCGCCGCGATGCTCGCGAGCGCGTGCGACGCGGGCGACGGCCACGGCTGCGCGACGCTCGCGAGCCTGTGCACGGACAACCTGATCTACCCCTCCGCGATCGCGGCCGACCGCGACGCGGTCGACGAGCTGCGCCGCCGCGCAGCAAGCTCGCACGCGCTGCGCGGGCTGGGGCGCGTACGACTGCTTCACGCTGGCGACGATCACGCCGACGGCGATCCCGCACCGCGCGCCTGTTCGCGAGCCAGTCCTGCCAGGCGGGCGACCCCGGCGGCTGCGACGAGCTCGGCTTCCTCTACCAGCTCGACGGCGACGTCGTTCGCGCGCGCTCGCTCTACGAGAAGGCGTGCGGCGCCGGCTACGCGCCTGCGGACGCTTCGGCGGCACGATCACGGCTACGGGGACGAGGGTCGCGTCAGGCGGCTGACACGGCGTCCTGCGTCATCAGCGAACGCAGCGCTCCGGCTGCGTTCCCTCGCCTCCGTCCGCGCCATGCTGAGCGGATGCGCAGCATGGTCGTCTTCGCGCGGCTGCCGTCGCGGCACTCCTTCTCGCAGCGACGGCCGTCGCCGCCGCGCCGACGCGCAAGCGTTCTTCGGCGACGACGTCGAAGGAGAGACCCCGCGCATCGCGCGCGCTCGAGCTGCGTCGGCGGCGTGGTGGCGGACGTCGGCACGGGCGACAGCAGCAGCACGCGACGCGCTGGCTCCGCTCGTCGCGCCCGGCGGACGGGTGCTGCGACCGAGCTCGACGACGACGCCGTCGCGACGATCCGCGACGAGGCGGCGGACGCGCGGGTGACGAACCTGACCGCGCTGCAGGGCAGCGTCGACACCACGAACCTGCCGCCCGGCTGCTGCGACGCCGTGCTGATGCGCGGCGTCTACCATCACCTCACCGCGCCGGCCGCTCGGCGCGGCGTCTTCGCGGCGCTGAAGCCGGCGGACGCTTCCTCGTCGTCGACTTCCCGCCCTCGTTCTGGCTGTCGCTCTGGACGCCGGACGGCATCCCCGCCGACCGCGGCGGGCACGGCATCCGCTCGACGTCCTCATCCGCGAGGTCGAGGGCGCGGGCTTCCTGGTCCTGGTCGACGAGGACTGGCCGACCGGCCTGCTCACCGACCTGTACGGCGTCGTGTTCGAGAAGCCGGGCGGCGCGGCCGCGGTCGCGCCCTGAGCGCCACGCGCGAGATCTCGTTTGCATTCCCGGACGGGGACAGCAGACCTGAACGCGCGGAGGACGCCCCATGACGGAGGAGATGGTCTACGAGGACGCATGAGCGACGGCGACGCGCTCATGTGGAGCATCGAGCGCGATCCGATTCTGCGCTCGACGATCACCGGCGTGTGGCTGCTCGACCAGGCGCCCGATCGCGCCCGCCTGCACGACCGCGCCGAGCGCGCCCTGTACCACATCCGCGGCTGCGCCGGCGCGTCGCGGCGAACCCGTTCTCGATCGCGCCGCCGCGCTGGAGATCGATCCCGACTTCGACCTCGGCTTCCACCTGCGCTTCGTGCGCGCGCCCGGCGGCGGCTCGGTGCGCGACCTGCTCGACTTCTGCCAGCCGATCGCGATGCAGAGCTTCGACCGCGACCGTCCGCTGTGGGAGATGTACGTCGTCGAGTGCCTCGAGGCGGCACCGCGGGCCTCGTGATGAAGGTGCACCACTCGATCTCCGACGGCGTCGGCATGGTGCAGATGATGGGACGCCTCATGGAGACATTCCGCACGCCGGACCCGTCGCGCACGCACAAGCCGCTGCCGCCGCTGCCGAGCCGGCGTACAAGGGCGTCGGCGAGCGCTTTCTCGACGCGCTCGGCTACGAGCGCCGGCGCCGGGTGTCGCGCGCGATGGGCGTCGCTCGACCTACAATGGACCGGCGTGCCCGAGGCGATCCGCCACCCGATCGACACCGCGCAGGAGCTCGCCGACGCGCTCGGCAGCGTGGGACGCCTGCTGAAGCCGGTGTCGAGCCGCTGTCGCCGATCATGCGCGGACGCTCGCTGCGCCGCCGCCTCGACGTCATGAGCGTCCCGCTCGCCGAAACTGCGCGACGCGGCGCGCGTCGCGGGCGGCACCGTCAACGACGCCTTCGTCGCGGGCATCGCGGAGGCCTGAACCTCTATCACGCGAGGCACGGCGCGCCGGTCGAGGCGCTGCGCATGACGATGCCGATCAACGTCCGCGAGGGCGAGACCAGCAACGAGGCCGGCAACCAGTTCGTGCCGGCGCGCTTCGAGTGCCGCTCGTGCACCGCGATCGATCGAGCGCATGCGGCGCATCGGCGAATCGTCAGCGCGCAGCGCTCCAGCCGGCGCTGCCGCTGATCGACGAGATCTCCGGCTTCCTGAACCGCTTCCCCGCGCCGGTGTCGGCGCAGATCTTCGGCACGATGCTCAAGGGCGTCGACTTCGTCACCAGCAACGTGCCGGGACCGCCGATCGACGTCTACGCGAGCGGCGGACGGATCGACGAGATCTTCGGCTTCGGCCCGCTCACCGGTGCGGCCGCGAACATAACGCTGTTCAGCTACCGCGGCAGCTGCCGGATCGGCGTCACGACGGATCCGGTCGCGGTGCCCGATCCGGAGGTGTTCCGCGCCTGCCTGCAGGCGGGACTCGACCAGGTCGTCGCGGTCGCGTGAGCTGCGCGGCCGCGTAGAGCGGCTCGCCGCGCGCGGCGACCGCCGTTGGCGGCGCCGCGCCACGGCGAGGAAATCGTTACTTGCTCTTGGGCGGATTGTCCGCCTTCTCCTGCTCCATCGCGTCCTTCTTCAGGCACTCGCGGATCCGCTCGACGGGCACGTTCATCTTCTTGGCGAGCATGTCCTCGCTCTCCGTGCCGCCGCCCATCTCCTCCCATGGCCTGGATGTCGTCGCAACTCGGCTTCTTCTCGGTGTGCGACTCGGCGAAGACCGCACCGCTCGTGCCGAGCACCAGCGCCGCCACGAGCACCAACCACGTTCCCCTGCGCATGATCTCCCTCCTCCGATCGGAGCGACAAATTCGCTGCGCGCATCAAGCACCAGCGAGCGCGCTCCCGCAAGCGTGACGGGCGCTCGGACGGCGCGCACAGGCCTGGGTGCAGGGCTGCGCACGCGCCCGACAGCGGCGCGCGGGACTTCCGCACGGGCTGCCGCGAGCCGTGTCCGCGGCGACAGGTGCTGCCGCGGCACCTGCGCAACCGCGATTTTCCTCGTCCGCAGCGCGATTTCGAGGCGTTTTCCGCTTGAGTGAGCAGGCGCGCGCCGAACGTCCGACAGCGGTGCGCGCACCACCTCGGAGCGCCGCGGGGAGGTCGAGATGCTGGGATTGGGGATCGAACGATCGGGGATGGACGGACAGGTGCGCGGGTGCTGCCCGTGCTCGTCGTCGCGCTGGCCATGTTGGCACTGAGCGCGGGCAAGGCGGCGGCGCGACTGCCACGTGACCTGCCAGGAGTCGCGCGCGACCTGCGTCGACGCGGCGAAGGTCTCGAAGAAGGGCTGCAAGCAGCAGTGTCGCAACGCGGCCGACCGCGGCACGTGTCAGAAGGAGTGCCGTCAGGGCTTCGCCGCGGCGAAGACGAGCTGCAAGGGCACGGTCACGACGTGCACCGAGGAGTGCGAGCGTCCGTGCGACGATCCGGGTGACGAGGATTGCGTCGACCAGTGCGTGCACGGGCTGCGCGGTGCGTCGCCGACGTGCGCGACACCGGCAAGGCGTGCGCGCGGCTGTGCCTCGGCGGCACCGCGGTCGCCGAGCACGGCCGCGGCGGCGATGACGACGAGGACGACGACCACCACGGCGGCGGCGGCTTCGGCGGCAACGACTGCTGGAAGGCGGCCGACCCGCTGAAGTGCTGGCTGGACAGCCTGGGCGGCATCGGCCAGTGCCTCGAGGGCTGCGCCGCGACCATCGAGGCGAGCCTCGACGAGTGCAGCACGACCGCGTCGGCGTGCCGCGACGCGTGCACCAAGCCGCCGGGCTCGGCGAGCCGCGCCTTCCTCGCGCCGCCGAAGGGCCTCCTCGGTAGGGACCATTCGAACGGCGGGCAGGCTGCCCGTGCAGCTCCAGCCGACAGGGCGGCGGCGTGATGCCGCCCGTCGTGCTTCCGGCTCGGACGATGAACGTCGTTCACACCGATTGAACGCCTGCCCGGTGAAGCGCGTCGGTGACGGCGGGAAGACTCCCCTTCCCGCAGGCACCGGCCGCTCCGAGGCACCTCCCCGTCCGGCCTTCGCGGACCGCGGCCGGCCATCCCTCCGGAGCCGGCCCGCGGTCGATGCCCGCCGGTGCAGCGGCGAGCGCTCGCGCCGTCAGTCGGACTTCGCCTTGTACTGCGCCGTCGGATCGCGCTGCGGCGCTGGCGTCGAGTACGTGGCGCTCCAGCAACGCCGCCCGCCCCGACAGCTGCACGGTGACGGCTCCCGTGAACAGCAGCGCCAGCACGCCGAGCAGCGCGCATTGCCGGCGGCGCTCGCCTTCGACTTGCCCGCGTCGCCCGCCTGCAGCTTGACGCTCTGCAGGCCGTCGCTCGAGCCGGCCTTGTCGGTGTACGCGAAGCCCTTCGGCTTCGCGGTCCAGCACGGCTTCGTGCCGCAGGTGCCGCCGTGCGCCGAAGGTCGCCGCGCCAGCGGATCGCCCGAGGCGCCGAGCGGACCCGACTGGTCGTAGACGCAGAGCGCGTAGTCGGTCGACGTCACCGGGTTGCCGAGGTCGCCGACCAGCGCCGCGGGACCGTTCGACCACGTCCACTTGATCTGGTCCTTCGCGTCGTCGGAATTGTTCTTGACGAGCAGGATCGACTTGCCGGCGGCGAGCGGCGGCGCGCAGAAGATGCGCGGCGCCGGGTCGCCGACGCACGCGCCAACCGCGCAGGTGTCGACCTCGGTGCACGGGTTGCATCGTCGCACGGCGCGGTGTTGTCGACGTGGCCGCAGGCGCCCGCGCCGTCGCGGAAGTCGTCCGTGCAGACGTTGGCGTCCGGCGTGCACGGCGTGGTCGGCGAGCTCGGGGCGTGCGCGCACGCGCCGGCGCCGTCGCGGAGATCGTCCGTGCACTCGATGCCGTCGGTCGTGCAGCTCGTGAACGGCGACGACGGCGGATGGATGCAAGCCGCAGCACCGTTGCAGATGTCGTCGGTGCACTCGATGCCGTCGGTCGCGCACGCCGAGCCGTACGCCTCGAAGTCGCACGCGCTCGAGCAGCAGTCGCCCTCCACCTGGTTGCCGTCGTCGCGGTCCTCGTCGCCGCCGGCGAAGCCGTCGCCGCAGGCGCACGGGATGAAGCCGGTGATGGTGATCGAGCCGCCTGCGTTGTTGGTCGGCGTGAAGGTATCGCTGCAGGTGAAGTCGCTCGCGTTGTCGTTGGTTGTGCCGACGCGGGTTAGCGCGTGGTCCAGCGGCGCACGCGTCGTCGGCGTGCCGGTGAGCGCGTTCGCCGCGCCGCCGTAGTTGCCGTACGCGAGGCGGTCGACGTAGTTCGCGAAGTTCGTGCGGCTCCACGTCGGCGGGTTCGCCGGCACCGCGCCGCCACCGCCGCCCCAGCAGATCATGCCGCCGGTCAGCGGCAGGTTGCGCGGGATCGTGAAGTCGGCGGTGAAGCCGCGCTCGCTCTGGAAGTCGGCCGACGCTGCGATCCACGTCACGCCGGCGCCGCCGTTCGCGACGTTGGCCGGCACGACCAGCAGGTCGGCGACGTACGCGCCCGCCGTGTCGAAGATCGCGAACACGGTGTGCGCGACGCCGGTCTGCCCGCCGGCGAGCATCTGCATCTCGACGTACTGCTGTCCGTTGTCGCCGTCGTACGCGCTGACGATCTGCTGGATGACGGTCTGGTCGTACGCCGCGCGCGCCGGCGCGGCGGCGCCGATCACGGCGACACCGATCGCTGCGAGGAAGGAAGGAGAAGGTGGAGGCGGGTGTCGGCGTCCTGCCATGTCGGTCCTCCGGGTGTGGTCGAGCGTCGGGATCGGAAGGGGACGGCGCCCGTCCTCGAGCGCGCGGATCCACCGAGCAAGCGGCATACCCGTCGGTCAGCGGCGGGGAACGCTGCGAATTCGCGACCTTGATGCCTCGCGACCAGCGGGTCGTTCCCGCCGGGGAAATTCCCCCGCCCGCAGGGGCAGCGCACCCTCGACACGACGCGTCTCGCGCGGCGACCGCTTGCCCGCGTCGCCGGCATGGGATACCGCCGCGTCGGTGCGTCGCGTCCCCCATCCTCCGCTCCGTCCGGACCAGCCGCGCGGACGCCGCCGATGAGAGGACCGTTCGGACTGCCGCTGCGCGCACCGCGGCTCACGATCGCGCTCGTGCTGCTCGTCACCGCGGTCCTGGGCGCGTTCGCGGCGACCATCCGCATCGACAGCGCGATCGAGAAACCTGCTGCCCGAGCACGACGCGGAGCGCGACTACTACGAGAACGTCAAGGCGCTGTTCGGCAGCGAGGAGGCGACCGTGGTCGCGGTCTTCGCCGACGACGTGTTCACGCCGCCGCTCCTCGCACGCATCGACACGCTGACGAAGCAGCTCGCGAAGATCGACGGCGTGCGCGAGGTGATGAGCGTCACCAACGTGAAGGGCGCTCGACGCCGAGGACGGCAGCGTGCGCGTCGGGCCGCTCATGCGCAGCCTGCCGCAGACCGCCGAGGACGCGGCGGCGCTGCGCAAGCGCATGATCGGCGACCCGCTCTACGCCGGCAACATCGTGTCGAGCGACGGTGCGGCAACGGGGATCGTCGTGCTCTTCGAGCCGCTGCGCGACGAGGAGTTCCTGTCGCGCGGCATCGAGGACCGCATCCGCCGCGAGGTCGAGGCGCTGTTCGCGCCCGCCGAGTTCGCGATCCACGGGCATCCAGACCTTCAAGGTCGAGGGCGCGTCTCATGGAGCGCGACCTGCAGCGCTTCGTGCCGCTGTCGATCGCGCTGGTCGTGATCGTGCTCGCGTGGGAGTTCCGCACGTGGCGGGGCGTGCTGCTGCCGCTCGGCGCGGTGATCATCGGCGTCGTCTGGACCGTCGGCGTGATGGTGCTCGCGGGCAGCAGCATCAACATGGGCACGCTGATTCTGCCGCCGCTGCTGATGGCGATCGGCATCGCGTACGCGGTTCACGTCGTGACCGCTACTATCCAGGAACTCGAGCACATCCACGAGCGTGCGGCCGTCGTCGACGCGACCGTGCGCCACATCCGCGTGCCGTCGTCGATCACGTGGCTCACCACGACGATCGGCTGCGCCACGCTCGCGATCACGCCGATCCCGGCGATCCGCGACTTCGGCGTCTACTCCGCGCTCGGCGTCACGCTCACCTGGCTGGTCTCGATGACCTTCGTGCCGGCGATGCTGCTGCTCCTGCCGGACGCGCGCCTGACCGAGCACCAGGAGGAGCGCAGGCCGCCTCAACGAGTGGCTCGCGTCGGTCGGTCGCTTCGGCGTGCGCCGGCGGCGTCCGATCATGGTGGTGAGCGCGCTGGTGTGCGCAGTTCTGCTCTACGACGCGACCGAAGCTCGAGGTCGAGACCGACTACCTGTCGTTCTTCGGACCGTCGACCGTCATGCAGCGCGACAACGACCGCATCGCGAAGCACCTCGGCGGCGCGCAGCCGGTGTACCTCGTACTCGAGGCCGACGAGCCCGGACGCATGCGCACGGTGCAGGCGATCGCGGCGATGCGCGACCTGCAGCAGTTCATCGCGCGCCAGCCCGGCGTCGACACCAGCTTCTCGCTCGCGGACTACATCGTCGTCGTGCGCCGCGCGCTCGATCGACTCGCCACCCGGACTGCCCGAGCAGCAGCGCGACGTCGACCAGCTGCTGCTCTTCGATCCGACCGATCTCGCGCCGGTGGTCGCGCGCGACTGGTCGCGCGCCAGCGTCGTCGTGCGCACGCGGCTCTCGGGCTCGGCGGAGATCGCGCATCTCGTCGACCGCATCGTCGAGTACGCGGCGCAGCGCCTGCCCGGCGGCCTGCACCTCCATCCGACCGGCAGCGTCGTGCTGCTGAGCCGCTCCGCGCGACACGCTCGCGCGCGGACAGGCGATCGGCCTCTCGCAGGAGCTGATCGTTCTCCTGCTGGTGATGTCGGCTCTGTTCCTGTCGTTCCGCACGGGGCTGCTGTCGCTGGTGCCGAACGTCGTGCCGATCCTCGCGCTGTTCGCGGTGATGGGCTTCGCCGGCATCGACCTCAACATCTCGACCGCGATGATCGCCGCGATCGCGCTCGGCATCGCGATCGACGAACCATCCACTACTTCAACGACTTCAAGCTGCAGATCCGCGAGACCGGCGACGTCGAGACCGCGATCATCCGCGTCGTGAGCTCCGTCGGGCGTCCGATCGTGTTCACCGCGGGCGCGCTGTGCGCCGCGTTCCTCATCCTGACGCTGTCGAGCTTCCAGCCGATCCGGCAGTTCGGCATGCTCGCCGGCTTCACGATGGTGATCGACCTGATCGCCGAGCTGCTGATCACGCCGGGGCTCGTCGTCGGCACGACGATCATCACGCTGTGGGACCTGCTCTTCGTGCGCCTGGGTCGAGCCCGCACAAGGAGATCCGCTGTTCGCCGGGCTGCGTCCGTTCCAGGCGCGCATCGTCGTGCTGATGGGACGGCTGCGCTCGGCGCCGGCCGGCACCTTCATCGCGCAGCGCAGCGAGCTCAAGGCCGAGATGTACGTGCTGCTGCGCGGACGCGTCGACGTGCTCGGCGGCCCGCAGCACACGCCGATCCGCTCGATGGGACGCGGCGACGCGCTCGGCGAGATGGGCTCGTGCGCGCGCGCCCACGCACCGCCGACGTCGTCGTGGTGCGCGATGCGGAGTATCTGGTGCTCGACGAAGGCTTCCTGAACCGCCTGCAACGCCGCCACCCGCGCATCGCGGCGAAGGTCTTCCTGAACCCGACGCGCATCCTCAGCGACCGGCTCGAGCACACGACCGATCAGCTCGTCGACGAGCGCAGCCACGCGGCCGAGAGCGCCACGGGTTGAGGCCGGCGACCGGCGGACGCCGCCCGGGGCTCACGCGCCGCGCAGGCCCCGGGCGACCTCTGCCGCCGTCAGCCAGGGCGCGCGTGCAGCGTCCGGCGGCCGACATCACCGTTTCAGTCCCCCTGAATCTGTCCGAGGTCGTCGAGCGCGTCGTGCACGGCCAGCGAGACGCTTGCGCTGCACGGCCGGCAGCCGTGTCGCGAGCAAGGCCTCGAGCTGCGCCTGCAGCGCCGAGGTGCGCACGCTCCCGTCGCACAACGCGTCGAGCCCGCCGACGTCGATGCTGGTGTCGGTGGTGCCGCCGTCGTGGATCCGCACCGCCTCCATGCCGAGGTCGACGAAAGCCGCGCAGGCCACCGGTGGTGTCGTCGGCGAGCTTCTGCGCGTCGGTCACGAGAGTCGCGAACTGCGGCCGGCGCCCGACGCGCGCGGCGGCCTCGCGTACCTTCTGCACCGCGGGCAGCAGCAGCCCGATGAGGATCGCGATGATCGCGATCACGACCAGCTCGATCAGCGTGAAGCCGCGGTCGCGGCCCGAACCGTGACGCCTCGGGTTCATGATTCCCCCTCGCGCGGCCTGCGTCGACCGCGCAGCAGCGGACGTTTGGTCAGCCCTTGGGTCCCGCGCCGAGGGCGAGTCAATCTCACGACCCCGCGCCGATGCCGGCGCCGTCGGTTCACGGAGCTGCGGCCGCATGCGGCCGCGCGAAGCCGGCGCCGGCGGTGTTCCCGGAGTTGCGACTCGCGCCCCGTCGGGCAAAGGATCGGCGCCGGAATGGCTCTTGCTGCGGATCATGTCGCGACGCTTTCGCGAGCGGCGCCGAGCGACCGGGAGGCCTCCATGCGCGACGGTGCACAGCCGTGGCTCTTCGACGCGGTGGTCCGCGTTCTACGACCTGCCCCTCGTGCAGTGGGCGACCTACTGGCCGGTGCACGACGCCATCGTTGCGGCGCTCGCGGGCAGCACCCGCGGCGCATCCTCGACGTCGGCTGCGGAACAGGTCAGCTGAGCGCGCGCCTTGCGCGCACGCACGCGGACGCGGCCGTGACCGGATGCGACTTCTCGAGCGGCATGCTGCACCAGGCGGCCGCGCGCAGCGCGCCGTGGACTGGGTGCGCGGCGACGCCGAGCGCCTGCCGTTCCGCGACGCCTCGTTCGACGCCATCGTGTCGACCGAGGCCTTCCACTGGTTTCCCGACCAGCAGCGTGCGGCGGAAGAGCTGTTCCGCGTCGTCACGCCGCGTGGACTCGTCCTGGTCGCGCTGGTGAATACGCCGGCCCGGGTGGTCGCGGACGGCATCCACGCCGCGTCGCGGCTGATCGGCGAGCCCTTCTACTGGCCGACGTCCGCCGACCTGCGCGCATGCTTCGAGCGCGCGGGCTTCACGGTCGAGCGGCAGCAGCGGATCTTCCGCTTGCCGGGCGGCCTGCTGCTGCCCCCGGTGCTGACCCGCGCGGTGCGACCGGCACGGCCGTGCGCGGTCTCGACGTGACCGATACCGACGTGGGGGTGTCGACCGGGAATCCGCAGATCGCGTGCGTCGCGCGCAGGACGGCCGCGTCGCCGCACGGAGCGCGCGCCTGATGCGCGTCGTCGTCTCCCTCGGCGGCAACGCGCTGCTGCGCCGCGGCGAGCGACCCGACGTCGAGGTGCAGCGCGCGAAGGTCGTCCGCGCGGCACGGGCGATCGCCGACATCGCACGCGAGCACGCCGTGGTCGTCACGCACGGCAACGGCCCGCAGGTCGGTCTGCTCGCGCTGCAGAGCGAGACCGACCCGACCGTCACGCCCTATCCGCTCGACGTGCTCGGCGCCGAGGGCGAGGGCCTGATCGGCTACCTCATCGAGGAGGAGCTGCGACGCCTGCTGCCGGGACGCGAGGTCGCGACGCTGCTCACGCAGGTGGAGGTCGACCCGCGCGATCCCGCCTTCGGCGCGCCGACGCGACCGATCGGGCCGGTGTACGACGAGCGCACGGCGCGCCAGATGTCGCGCGAGCGCGGCTACGCGATCGCGCCCGACGGCGCCGGCTTCCGCCGCGTGGTCGGGTCACCCGAGCCGCGCGCGATCCGCGAGCTGCGCGCGATCGAGATCCTGCTCGGCGCGGGCGTGCTGGTCGTGTGCACCGGCGGTGGCGGCATCCCGGTCGTCACCATGCCCGACGGCGGCGTGCGCGGCGTCGAGGCGGTGATCGACAAGGACCTCGCGTCGGCGCTGCTGGCGCGCGCGGTCGGCGCCGACGCGCTGCTTCTGCTGACCGACGTGCCGGCGGTGCTGGACGCGTGGCCGAACGGCGCGCCCATCCGGCAAGCAATCTCCATGGACCTGCGCGTGCGCGGCTTCGCCGCGGGCTCGATGGGACCGAAGGTCGAGGCGGCGTGCCGCTTCGTCGAGCACGGCGGCATGCTCGCCGCGATCGGCGCGCTCGACGACGCGGCGGCACTTCTGCGCGGCGAGCGCGGCACGATCGTGCGGAGCGACGCGCCCGTCTCGGACTGAACGGTACGCGCGCGCGCCTCCGGAAGGCGTGCGCAGCCTCGCACTTCCGGCTCTACCGCCGCGGGTTCGCGTGTCGGAGCCGCTCCACGAGACGGCCCGGCATGCGCCGTTCCGCGCGCAGCATCACCTCGGCCCGGTGCATACCCGCGGCAGAGACCACGCACGCCGCCCGGCGCCGCTCCACCGGAAGCCGGTGCGCGCGTACCGTATCCGCGATCGCGACCTCGGCGAGCGCGAGCGCGCGTGCCCGCTCGAGTCCATCCGCAACCGGCGGCAGCGTCGCGAGCACGCGCGCCACGAACGATCGCGGATCGGCGGCGGCGATACGCCGCGCATGTCCGACCAGGACGGCCGCGAAGCGATCGGGAGCCTCCAGAAGCTCCGGCGATGCGGTCAGCGCGCACGCCAGGTGCGAGCGCGCCGCTCCACGATCCCCGCCGGCGTGCGCCTGCAACGCGAGCGCCAGGTGCACGCGCGCGATCAGGTCGGATCGCGCAGCTCGCGCGGATGCGAACGCTGGCGGCAAGTGGTCGAGCACCGTCTCGATCATCCGGACCGGATCACCGGCACGAACCTCCGGGTGCATCGCTTCGTCGTGGAGCAGCTCGATCACGGGTCGCGGATCGCCGCCCCACCCGGGACTGAGTGTCGCCGCCCGCACGAGGCTTCGCTCGACGCCCGCGGCGGATTCCGCAACGGCGTGGCGGCAGGCGAAGCGGACGCTCCAGGTCGCGTGAATCTCCTCCCTCCGCGCCATCACCTCGGCCGGCAGCGCCCACCGGCGGAACGCCTGCTCCAGCACGCAGACGACGCTCCGCTCCCGAGCGGCCACCTCGTGGTGCGTCAAGTACCTCGGCGACGCTCGTCGGCCGCCGAGTGGCTCCTGCACGCAGCCGAAGTCGTGACCGTCGAGCGCGACGCGCAGCCACAGCCCCCAGTCGGAGAACCAGTCCAGCGGCTCGTCCTCGCCGATGCCGAGGAGCAGCTCGCGACGCACGAGCGGGCCACCCGACCAGGGGAGGTGGCTGCGCAGGAGCTCGGCGCGGAGGTCGCCGTCGGGCTGTCTCCCCGCAGAGTCGACGACGCGACCGGCGACGTCCATGTCGTGGAACCGGCAGCGCACGGCGCCGAGGTGCGGGCTGGCGTCGAGGATCGCCGCCTGGCGGGCGATCTTCGCGGGCAGCAGGACGTCGTCACCGTCGAGCAGCGTGACATACGCGCCGCGGGCCGAACGCAGCGCGGCGCGGCGCGCTGCGAGCGCGGCCTCGGCGTCCGCTGCACCGCCGACGACGATCAGCTCGAGCGGCCGGTACGTCTGTTCGAGCACGCTCGAGATCGCGTCCTGCGCGCGCGTCCGGCCGGACACCGCGACGAGGACGGAGACGAGATCGTGCCGGGACGCCACGAGGGCGCGCTCTCTGCACGTCCTCTGCCAGCGCGCGCGTCCGCGCCCGAGCTGCGAAAGCGTTCCCCGACGCGTGCAAGATCGACCGGGACGCCGGATTCGACGGGCAATCCCTACACGACCGCGCCAGCGGACGAGTGCCGGCGCGCAGGGACGCGGCGCTCAGAGCGCGCCGCGCGCCAGCAGCTCGACGGGATCCTGGAGCTGCACCATCCCGAGATAGCCGCCGCCGCGCGGGATCGCGTCGTAGACGGCGTAGCCGAGCAGCTCCTGCGCCTGACGCGGCAGCGCCGCGGCCTTCGCCGGCGGGACCGCGAGATAGTTGTTCTCCTCGGTGCGCAGCCAGCCGAGGCAGTAGCTCAGGTGCGCGCCGCGGCGCGGAATCGTGGTCGAGTTCGCGCCGCCGCCGTGGATCACGCCGCCGGTGTAGACCACCGCCGAGCCCGCGGGCATCTCGGCGTACGCGATCGCGTCGGCGGACGGCGGCCCCTGCATCATCTGCTCGGCGGGGCTCAGCGTGCGGTCGGGCCAGCGGTGGCTGCCGGGAACGAGGCGCGTGGCGCCGTTGTCGCGCGTGAAGTCGACGAACGCGATCACGGACGCGAGCTGCAGCTCGATCCCGTCCGTGCGCGGCACGTCGCTCCACACCGCCTCGTCGCGATGCAGCCACTGCTCGTCGGCGCCGGGTCCGCGCTGCAGCAGGTGGCCGATGTTGAGCTGGTAGCGTGCGCACGCCGGCAGCAGCACGCGGTCGGCGAGCGCGAGCAGCAGCGGCGCACACATCACGTCGGTCGCGAATGCGCGCGAGATGCCCGCGACACCCGCGACCTGGCGCGTCTGCGGCCCGTGGAACGCGGCCAGCACCGGGTTGAACACCGGCGCTTCCGGATCGGCCGCCGCGACCGCGGCCTCGACCTCTTCATTGACGCGCGCGACGACGTCCGCGTCGAGCAGCCCTTCGACGATCGCGGCGCCGTCGTCGCGGATCGCCGCGTGGACGTCGTCGGGGTGCGCGTCGCGGGTGAAGCGCTTCAGCGTGGCGGCCATGCCCCCGTGCTACGCGAAGCGGGGGGCCGCCGTCGAGCGCGATCGTCCGGGCCGCGCGCGACCCACGCGGACCGGACGATCCCGTGCCGCTTCAGCGCGACGGACAGGTGACGACGTTGCCCGACGCGTCCGTGCATGTGCCGGAGTGCGAGACACCGCTCCCCGTCTGGTACGTCGTCGTGCCGTCGTAGGTGCCGCCGTCCTTGCCGTCGGCGCTCGTGTTGCGGCTGGCGGTGGTGTTGCCCGACGCGTCGCGCGTGGCGGAGCCGGAGCTGGCCACCGTCCCATTGGCGCCGCTGTAGGCGCCACCGCTCTCGTGCGTCGCCGATCCGTCGGCCGAGCGCGACCACTTGCCCGCACGGGCCCCCTCGGCGCCGTTCGGGCCCTTGAAGGCCTGCGCGCTTCCGCCGACGGCGTTGCCGGCGCCGTCGGTCGCGGCGCCGTGGCCGCCTGCAAAGCCGCCGTTCTCGCCCTTGAACGCACGACCGGCTCCGGCCGTGACACCGCCCGCGGCGTTCTGCCGGGCCCCGCGTCCGGCCGCGAAGCCCTGCGCGAGAGCGCTTCCGGCCGACAGCGCCACGACGCCGGCGGCCACCAACACGATCGGGAATGCACGCTTCATCGTTCGTCTCCTTTTGTCAGTCTGGCTGACAAAAGGAGCTTCGACCCGCGGCGCCGCGAACTTGAGGGCGAACTCGGTCGCGGCGTCGAGATCCGCGGACGCCATCGCGGCTGCTAGCGCAGCGGCGGGATCCAGTCGCCGTGCGCGTCGAGCAGGTCGTCCACCAGCGACCAGATCTCGTCGAGCGTGAGCTCGGCGGCGGTGTGCGGGTCGAGCATCGCGGCGTGGTAGACGTGCTCGCGCTTGCCGGTCAGCGCGGCTTCCACCGCGAGCGACTGCACGTTCACGTTGGTCATGATCAGGCCCGCGAGCTGCGGCGGCAGGTCGCCCATGCGCTGCGGCTCGACGGTGCCGCGCCGCACCGTGCACGGGACCTCGACGCAGCAGCCCGCCTGCAGGTTGCCGATCAGGCCGTCGTTGCGCACGTTCGCGTGGACGATCCGCTCGTCGCCGCTCTCGAGGCTGTCGATGATGCGCGCGCCGTACTCGTGGCTGCGCTCGACGCTCGCGATCGGCTCGTCGCCGCCGAAGAACTCGCGCATCGTGCCCCAGAGACCGTCCATGAACTCGCAGCGCGTCAAGTACTCGTCGAGCGGGACGTTGAAGCGCTCGATCAGGTCCGGACGGTCGCGGCGGATGAAGTACGGCACGTACTCGGCGAAGTGCTCGCTCGACTCGGTGACGAAGTAGCCGAGCCGGGTCAGCATCTCGTAGCGCACGCGGTTCCCGTCGGGCACGCGGCCGTCGGCGATCACCTGCCGGATCCGCGGGTAGAGATCCTCGCTACCGCGCGCGAAGCGGAGGTAGAAGGCCATGTGGTTGATGCCGGCCGCGGCGTAGTCGATCTCGCCGAGCGGCACGCCGATGTCGGCCGCGAGCTGCTCCGCGGTGCCCTGCACGCTGTGGCAGAGGCCGAGGGTGCGGATCGGCGTCGCGCGCGACAGCGCCCAGCAGCACATCGCCATCGGGTTCGTGTAGTTCAGCAGCCACGCGTCGGGGCAGAGCTCCTCCATGTCGCGGCAGAGATCGAGCATGACCGGAATCGTGCGCAGGGCGCGCATCACGCCGCCGATGCCGAGCGTGTCGCCGATCGTCTGACGGAGCCCGTGCCGCTTCGGCACGTCGAAGTCGACCACGGTGGCGGGCTTGTAGCCGCCGACCTGGATCGCGTTGATCACGTAGCCCGCGTCGCGCAGCGCGTCGGTGCGGTCGAGGTGCGCCGTGATCACCGGCGTGGCACCCATCGCCGCCGCGACCTTGTGCGTCATGCGCTCGGCGACGCGCAGCCGCTCGGCGTCGATGTCGACCAGCGCGATGTGCGCGTCGGCGAGTGCGGGAAAGCTCAGCAGGTCGCCGAGCAGGTTCTTCGCGAAGACGACGCTGCCGGCGCCGATGAATGCGACCTTGGCCATGGCTCCGAAGGCGTCCTTCTAGCGCAGGTCCGCGCCGTCGGGAAAGCCGCGACGGCCGTCAGACGCGCGCGCCGCCGCGCAGCCGCTCGCGCAGCTCCGCGGCGCGTGCACGGATCGCCGCGACGTCCTCCTGCGGACGCCGCGCCAGCGCCGCGAGCGGGATGCGCATGCGCGGATTGCCCTTCAGGCGCTCACGGTTTCGCGCGAGGAAGTCCCAGTAGAGCGCGTTGAACGGACACGCCCGCTCGCCGACCGACGCGCGGTGATCGTACGCGCAGCCCCGGCAATGGTCGCTCATGCGGTTCACGTAGTTCGCCGACGCGGCGTACGGCTTGGTCGCGATGCGGCCGCCGTCGGCCCACAGCGACAGCCCGAGGACGTTCGGCGTCACCACCCACTCGTACGCGTCGGCGTAGGCGAGCCAGTACCACTCGTTCACCGCCTGCGGGTCGACGCCGGCGATCAGCGCGAAGTTGCCGGTGATCATCAGGCGCTGGATGTGGTGGTTGACGCCGTGCGCGGCGACGGTCGCGACCGCCTCGCGAACGCACGCCATGTCGGTGTCGGCGTCCCAGTAGAAGCCCGGCAGCGGCAGATCGGCCTCGAGCGCGTTGCGCCGCGCGTACGCGGGCATGTCGTGCCGGTAGACGCGCAGCACGAACTCGCGCCAGCCGACGATCTGCCGCACGAAGCCCTCGACCGACGCGAGCCGTGCCGTGCCCTCGCGCCAGCGCTCCTCGGCGCGCGTGCAGAGGTCGAGCGGTGCCAGCAGGCCCAGGTTCAGCATTGGCGACAGCAGCGAGTGGTAGAGCGCGCGCTCGCCGCGCACGATCGCGTCCTCGTACGGGCCGAAGAGGTCGAGTCGGTGGTCGAGGAAGTCGTCGCGGAAGCGCTCGGCGTCGGCGCGCGTCACCGGCCAGGCGAAGCCGTCGAGCGTGCCGAAGTGATCGGGAAACTCGCGCTCGACGAGGCGCATGACGCGCCCGGTCTCCGCGTCGGGCGCGAAGCGCGGGATCGCGGGAAAGACGTGCCCCGGCGGCGGCACCTCGCGATTGTCGGCGTCGAAGTTCCATCGTCCGCCGGCGGGCTCGCCTCCCTCCATCAGAAGTCCTGTGCGGCGACGCATGTCGCGGTAGAAGCTCTCCAGCAGCAGCGTCTTCCGGCCCGACGCCCAGCGCGCGAACGACGCCGCGTCGCTGAGGAACATGTCGTTCGGCACGACCTCGACGTCGGCGACGCCCGCGGCCCGCGCCGTCGCCGCGAGGCGCTCCGCGGCGCCCGCCTCGGCCGGCTCCATGAGGCGCAGGCGGCGCGGACGGACGCGCCGCACGTGCGCGGCGAGGGCGGCGCGGCAGGTCGGCGACTCGGGGTGGAAGTCGACCGTCCAGCCCGCGGCACGCAGCTCGTCCGCGAAGTGGCGCATCGCCGACCAGACGAGGACCAGCTTCTGCTTGTGGTACGGCAGCCGCCGCGCGCGCGCCTGCGACTCGACCAGCAGGACGCAGGTCTCGCGCCGGTCGAGCCCGCGCAGTGCGGCATGGTCGAGCGTCAGCTGGTCGCCGAGGATCCAGACGGTGTTCGCGGTGCTCACGATCGCTGCCTCGATCGTGATCATGCAGCGAATCCGGCGCGGCGAAAGCCCGCGCCGCGGGCCATGCCGTGGACGAAAATCGGGCAACGCCCATGGGCACTGCCCGCGCGACCGGCAGCGCACGGCGATCGCGCCGTGCGTCAAGTGCCGAAGGATCGACGCGCGCAGAGCCCGCCCCGGCGGCGCCGCTTTTGCATCGCAGCCCGTCGATGACTTCGCCGCGCGCAGGCTCCAGCACCGGATCGCCCGTTCCCCTCCCGCTCTCCCGATCGCTCGAGCGCCTGCACGCCCGCTTCCGGGGCCTGAACGACGGAAAGGTCGCCGACTACATCCCCGAGCTCGCCAGGGCGAAGCCCGAGTGGTTCGGCATCTGCGTCGCGACCACCGACGGGCGCGTCTACGAGGTCGGCGACACGCGCCAGCCGTTCACGATCCAGTCGATCTCGAAGCCGCTGGTCTACGGGCTCGCCATCGAGGACCGCGGGCGCGACGCGGTGCTGGCGAAGATCGGCGTCGAGCCCACGGGCGACGCCTTCAACTCGATCAGCCTCGAGCCCGGCACCGGACGCCCGCTGAACCCGATGATCAACGCGGGCGCGATCGCCGCGGCGTCGCTGGTCGCCGGGCACTCCGACGAGGACCGCTTCCACCGCATCCTGTCCACGTTCTCGATCTACGCCGGACGCCAGCTCGGCATCGACCAGATCGTCTACGAGTCCGAGCGCGACACCGGCCACAGGAACCGCGCCATCGGCCACATGCTGCGCAACTTCGACATCCTCGGCGGGCATCCGGACGGTCCGCTCGACGTCTACTTCCGCCAGTGCTCGATCGAGGTGGACGGCCACGCTCTCAGCGTGATGGCGGCGACGCTCGCGAACGGCGGCGTCAATCCGGTGACCGGCGAGCGCGCCGTCAAGTCCGAGACCGTCACCGACATGCTGAGCGTGATGACCACGTGCGGCATGTACGACTACGCCGGCAGCTGGGTGTACTGGGTCGGCATGCCGGCGAAGAGCGGCGTCGGCGGCGGCATCCTCGCCGTGCTGCCGGGACAGCTCGGCATCGCCGTGTTCTCGCCGCCGCTCGACGAGCGCGGCAACAGCGTGCGCGGCGTCGCCGTGTGCAAGGAGCTGTCGCGCGAGTTCAACCTGCACTTCCTGCGCACCGCGCGCGCGTCGCGCTCCGCGGTGCGTGCCGTCTACGACGTCGCGGCGGTGCGCTCCAAGCGCGTGCGGACGGAGGCCGAGCGCCGCGTGCTCGCCGCGGCGGGCCGCCGCGTCCGCGTCTACGAGCTGCACGGCGACCTGGTGTTCTCGGGCGTCGAGTCGGCGGTCGCGCAGATCGTCGAGAGCGGCGCCGAGCAGCCGATCGTGGACCTCACCCGCGTCACCGCGATCGACGAGGCGGCCGAGAGCATGCTGCTCGACCTCGTCGCGTCGCTCGGCGAGAGCGGACGCTCGCTGCTTCTCGTGCACGGCCGCGACCAGTCGCGCTTCCTGCGCTACCTGCAGGAGCATCTGCACGACGAGCAGCGCCACTGGCTGCAGGCGTTCTCCGAGCTCGACCTCGCCCTCGAGAAGGCCGAGGACCGCATCCTCGCGCAGCGCGGCGCCTCGGCGCACGAGACGGCGACGATCTCGCTCGCCGAGCACGAGCTCTGCCGCGGCCTCGACGCGGACGCCGTCGCGGTCCTCGCACGTCTCGCGAAGCACTGCCGCTTCGCCGCCGGCGAGATGATCGTGCGCAAGGGCGACCGTGCCGACGCGTTCTACCTGCTGGCCGGCGGCAAGGTCAGCGTCACCATCGACCTGCCGACGGGACGCCGCCGCGTGTCGACGCTTTCCACCGGCATGACCTTCGGCGAGCTCGCGATCCTGAACGACGCGCCGCGCTCGGCCGACGTCCGCGCCGACACGCCGACGGAGTGCTTCGCGCTGTCGATCGAGGACTTCCGCGCTCTCGGCACGACGCGACCCGACGTCAAGCTGGTGATCCTCGAGAACCTGCTGCGCAACGCCTCGCAGACCGCGTCGCGCTTGACGCAGGAGGTCGCGGCGCTGGCGCGCTGAGGCGCGCGAGCGGCGACCGGTCCGCTCCGTGCGCGGCGCGGCACAGCCTGCGATTGACCCGCTTCGGTCCTTGACGGAAGATCGACGCCGCGATGCGCGGACTCCTCGTCTCGGACCTGCACTACTCGCTCAAGCAGCTCGACTGGCTGCGCGAGACGTCGCCGCAGTTCGACCTCGTGATCGTCGCCGGCGACACGCTCGACATCTCGTCCACGGTCGCGCTCGGCGCGCAGATCGTGGTCGTGTCGAAGTACCTGAAGATGGTCGCGCAGAAGACGCGCCTCGTCGCGAGCTCGGGCAACCACGACCTGAACGTCCGCGAGGCGAACGGCGAGCGCGTTGCGAGCTGGCTCGCCGGAGGGCGCCTGCCCGGCGTCCTCACCGACGGCGAGTACGCGGAGATCGGCGACGTCTCGATCTCCGTCACGCGCTGGTGGGACGGTCCGCAGGGCTGCGCGGAGGTCGTGCGCCAGCTGCGCGCCGACGCCGAGCGCCGCAAGGGGCGCTGGATCTGGGTCTACCACGCGCCACCCGACGCCTCGCCCGTGAGCTGGACCGGCAGCAAGCACTACGGCGACACGGAGCTGGTGCGGCTGATCGGGCAGCTGCAGCCCGACATCGTGCTCAGCGGACACGTGCACCAGTCGCCGTTCCGCAGCGGCGGCTCGTGGGTCGATCGCATCGGCCCGACGTGGGTGTTCAACGCGGGCCAGATGGTCGCGCCGAGCCCGCCGTACGTCGTGTTCGACACCGAGGAGCAGGTCGCGATCTGGACGTCCCTCGCCGGCAGCGAGATCGTGCACCTCGACCGCCCGCTGCAGCGGCCGGCCGCGGAGTTCACTCCACCGTAGGGTCGGGCTCGGGGCAGCGGTCGGAGCCGGGCACCGCCTCGGGCTCCTGGTGGTGCACCAGCGTCTCGAGCACCTCGTCGACCATCGACAGGTGGTCGCTGCCCTCGTACTGGCGCTTGACGTCGACCAGGTACGTCGTGAGGTAGTGCAGGCGCCGCGCCAGCAGGCGTGCGAGCTCGATGCCGACGTCGGGGTTCGCGGTCACGAAGCCCTGCGGATCGTCGACGACGCGGCACGTGCACGGCCCGACGGCGCGCACCGTCGCCGAGTGCGGCTGGTCGAGCAGCACCGCCACCTCGCCGAGGAACGCGCCCGGCTCGCTGACGACATTGATCTGCGTGCCGTCCTTGACGATCTCCACGCTGCCGCTCGCGAGGATGTAGAGCACTCCCTTGCGGCCGCCGTCGTCGAGGATCGTCTCGCCGGCCTTGAACGACAGGAGCGGCAGGCCGCTGCAACGATCGAGCACCGAGCGCACGCCGACACTGTACCGCGAATCGTCAAGTAATCCAGCACCGCGCCGCGGGGACCGCGATTCTTCTGTACGCGACGCGGCGCCTCCGCTAGAACGGCGTTGCCCGTGCGGCACGTGCACGGCCGACCGACGGGGAGCACGAGCGATGACCACGCCCGCAGCGCACGAGCAGGACGGACAGCACGCCGCGCCGCTCCGCCGGCGCCTCCCCTACGTCGTGGTGTGCACGGCGATCGGTCTCGCGCTCGGCTGGATCCCGATGCTCCTGCACGGCCCGATCCCCGAGAAGTACAACGTGCTGTACATCCACGGAGCGATCGCGGTGTGGGGCTGGTACACCGCCCGGCTGCTGATCGGCTTCGTCGTCGGCATCACCTGGTGGCCGCGTCCGTGGTGGCTGCGCGGGCCGCTGGTCGGCTTCATGATGCTCTTCCCGCTGACCCTGGTGTCCCTCGCGACGCCGGGCTGCGGTGCCCCCTGCATGGGGTGGAACCTGACCAGCGCGACCACCCTCGGCACGCTGGTCGCAGGACTCGCCTGGGCGGTGACCGGCCGCCACAACGGGGCCTGAGAGCCGACGCGCGGGCATGGCGGTGGCTGCGAGGGCTGCTGCAGCGCGGCGCCCCGACGGCCGATACAACTCGAAGACGATGGGATTCCAGGCGCGGTTAATGGCCCCTTGACGAATCGGCGACATCGGCCCCGCCGTCGCTCGCGCGACGATGGTGCGAAAGCACCGGGGCCGGGTACTGTCACGGCCACTCCTGCCCCGACGGACGGCTCCGCGAACGAAGAGACGCGCCCCCTCGGCCGTCGACCCGATCCCGATCTTCTGCTTGCCGCGATTCCGGACTCCGTCACCTCGTTCGATGGCGCCTGGCGATTCGTCTACGTGAATCCGAAGGCGGCCGAGCTTGCACGCATCCCCGCCGGCCGGCTGCTCGGCCAGTCGCTCTGGACCGCGTTCCCCTGCGCACGGGGGAGCGCTCTCGAGCACGAGTTCCGGCGCGCGATGGAGCAGCAGCAGCCGCTCGTGTTCGAGGAGCTCGGCCCGCGCGCCGGACGCTGGCTCGAGCACCGGCTCTTTCCGACACCCGGGACCCTGACGGTCGTGTCGCGAGACGTGACCGACCGCAGGCAGGCGGAGCACACCCGGAATACGCTGCTCGATGTCGCACGCGATCTCGCGGAGACCGCGGATCTCGACGAGCTTCTCGCCAGTGCGCACCTGCGGCTGCAGGAGAACCTCGGCAGCGACGTCGCGGCGACGTTTCTCTTCGATGCCGGGACGGGCACGTTCCGCGTCGCGAGCCAGCGCGGCTGCGCGCCCGACGTCGCACCGGCCTTCGGCGCGCTGACCTTCCAACCGTTCGAGCCGTTCGGCGGACGTCTCGGCGAAGGAACCGTGGTCGCGACGCGCGAGGACGGCCCCGAGGCCGTCAGGCACCTCTGCGAACGATTCGGCTGGCACACCCTGGTGGTGACGCCGCTTCGCGCGCGCGGCCGGCAGCTCGGTGCCCTCGCGTCCATGTTCCGCGATCCGCAGCGCGTCGTCGCCGCCTGGGAGTGCGATCTCTGCACCGGAATCGCACAACAGCTCGCCGCCGCGGTCGTGCGCGCCGACGTGCATCGCTCGGAGCAGAGCGACGCCACGGTGTTCGCCGCACTCGCACGCCTGGGCCACCAGCTGCTGTCGTCGTTCGACCGGCCACGTCTGCTCGACCGCGTCTGCACTCTGACGGCGGAGGCCACGGGCTGCGTCGTGTCGGTCATCTTCCTGTGGAACCCCGAGCAGGACGCCTACGTGCCCGTCGCGACGCACGGCATGCCGCCCACGCGGGTCGAGGAGATCCGGCTGCTGGGCGTCCGTTCGGCGGCCATCCCCAACCTCCTCCGCCGCCTCGCACGCGAGGAAGTCTTCGTGCAGAGCGACCTCAGCGCCGAGGAACGCGCCGCCATCCCGTCGCGGCTGCACCCGCCACCGGGCGCGGTCATGCTCTTCGCGGCGCTGCGCCGCGGCGAGCAGGTGATCGGATTCCAGGTCTCCGCGCAGCGTCCGGGAGACCAGGCCTTCACACCGGAGCAGATGCGGATCGCCCGGGGCTCGGTGCAGCGGGCTGCAATGGCCGTGGAGCACGGGATGGTGCTCGAGCAGCTGGACCGGGCGACGCAGCTCAAGTCCGAGTTCGTCGCGATGATGTCGCACGAGCTGCGGACGCCGCTGCACGTGATCCTCGGGTACGGCGATCTGCTGCTCGACGGCGCGTTCGGCGAGCTCGACGAGCCGGTGCTCGACGCGCTCCGGAGAATCCATCGCAGCTCGAAGGATCTTCTCGAGCTGGTGCGCGAGATGCTCGACCTGAACCGCCTCGAGACCGGCCGAATTCCGCTCCAGCTGTCGCAGGTCGATCCCGGTGACCTCGTCGCCGAGCTGTCGCGCTACTGCGCCGAGCTCGACCGCGCGCCGGATGTCGAGCTGCGGATGAGCTGCGAGCCCGGCCTCCCCCCGGTTTCGACCGACCGGGCGAAGGTCGTCACGATTCTGCGCAATCTCGTCGGCAATGCGCTCAAGTTCACGCGCACCGGCTCCGTCGATGCGACGGCGACCGCACCGCCGACGGGCTCCGGTCTCTGCTTGACGGTGAGCGACACCGGCGACGGCATCGACCCGGAGCTCCTGCCCCACATCTTCGAGCCATTCCGGCAGGGCGACACCACGACGACCCGGATGCACGGCGGAGTCGGACTCGGCCTCTACATCGTGCGTCGCATGACGGAAGCGCTCGGCGGCCAGATCGCGGTCGAGAGCGAGCCGGGGGGCGGCTCGACCTTCCGCGTGACGATTCCCGACGGACGGGCGTCACGCCTGGGAGATCACGGTCGCCTGCAAGCGGTGCTCGCCATCACCAACGGCGAAGCGGCGATCGTGGACGCGGACGGCACGATCATCGCCGTCAACGACCGGTGGCTTCGCTATCCGGCCGAGGTCGGCGCCGCGACCAGCGACAGCCTCGGCATGGGAACGAACTACTTCACCGTCTGCGCCCGGGCGTTCGGCCCCGACCGCGCGGTCGCGGCCGACATGAGTCGCCAGCTGCGCGAGGTCATCGACGGTCGACGCGATCGGTTCACGCTCGACTACACGTGCGAGACACCCACCGGGCGCTGGCCCTACCGCGTTCACGTCACCGCGCTGGACGGCGCCGTCCGACAGGTGCTCGTGTCCCACGTCCGCCTCGGCCCGGCGGAGGCTGCGGGGCCCGGCTGACCCTGCCCACGCGGGCAGCGACAGGTTCAGGGCAGCGCCGCGAGCGCTGCCGGCACGTCGAGGCGGCCGTACCCGAAGAGGTCGTTCGGGATGTCGGCGCTGGTCGTGCCGCCGCAGGTGCCCGACGCGGTGACCTGGGCATGCGCGCTCGACAGCAGCGCCTGCTCGGTGACGCCGACCTGGCCGCGCAGATCGGGCCGCGCGCTCCACAGCAGCGCCACCGCGCCGGCGACGTGCGGTGCCGCCATCGACGTGCCGCTCAGCGTTCCGTAGGTGCTGCCCGGCAGGCTCGAGCGCACCGACACTCCGGGCGCGCTGATGTCGGGCTTGAGACGGTTGCTGCCGTCCACGGTGACCGGGCCGCGGCTGCTGAACGCGGCCAGCGCATCGTTCGTGTCGGTCGCTCCGACCGAGAAGGCCGCGTCGTGGATCGCGGGTGGCTCGGCGACGGTGCTGCAGCCGGGCCCTTCGTTGCCCGCCGACACGACGACGAAGATGCCGGCCGCGCGCACCGCGTTCACGGTCTTGCGCAGGCTCTTCGGCGCGCAGCCCTCGCCGCCGGGAGGTGCCCCGATCGGACACGACCAGGAGTTGCCGATCACGTGCGGCGCGCGCGCCGGATCGGGATTGACGCCGTTCGCGTCCCACGGCGCGAGGAAGAAGTCGAAGCACTCGACGTAGCTCGACGGGCGCCCGAACCCCTCCTCCATGTTTCGGCACGCGATCCACTTCGCGCGCGGCGCGACGCCGATCTGGTTCGCACCGCCGTCGTTGCCGACGCCCGTCCCCATGACGTGCGTACCGTGTCCGAAGTCGTCGCACGGAACCGTCGAGCTGAAGCCGCACGGGTTGGTGCCGTTGCCGTTGACGTCGGCGTGGATCGCGTCCCACCAGCTGTAGCCGTGGCGCGCGCGCTGCTTCGCGGGCTTCCAGCCGCGGTAGCGTCCCTTCAGCGCGGGATGGTCCCACTGCACACCGGTGTCGGCGCTCGCGTAGACGATGCCGCCGCCCTTGACGCCGAGGTCCCACAGCGTCGGCGCACCGATCTTCTCGACGCCCCACTCGACGGTACCGACGGCCTCGGCGGACTGCGTGTCGGCCTGCGCCGTGACCGGCGGGGGCAGGTCGATCCGCACCGGAAGATCGGACTCGACCTCCGCGACGTCGTCGCGCGCGGCGAGCCGCTCGAGCTGCGCGAGCGTCACGTCCTCGACCGCGATCGCGTTCACGACCGCGAAGCCGTGGTAGCGGAGGCCGAGCGCGTCGAGCTCCGCGCGCAGCGGACGCTGCGTCGCGGCGGCGACGTCGTGCACCGTGCGGTGCACGAACGCGACCCGCGCGGTGCGGACGGTGATCAGCTCGGCCGGAGCGAGGTCGGCCTGCTCGCGCAGCATCAGCAGCGCGTCGAGCCGCTCTCCGCGCGCGGCCGCCGCGCGCAGCGACGCCGGGATCGGGTCTCCGCCCACGTGCGGCAGGCGCACGGTCGCGGCCCGCGCCGCGATCGCGACGAGGGCGACGGCGAGACACGCGAGCGACGCGCGCAGGAGTCGGCGGCAGAACCTCATGACGGATCGTTCGGGCAGCGAGAAGCGTGCCGCGCCCGGGTGCGCGCGCGCAAGCCGGCTTCGTCCGGATTCGCAGCCCGGCCAACGACGCGGGCGCCCGCTTCCCACGGCTGCGAGGCGCGCCATGCGCTACGCCGGGTCAGCCGCGGTTCAGGCGCGCCGCGAGGCCGATCACCACCGCGCGCGGGCTCACGCGCAGCGCCTGCACGCCGAGCCTGTTGGTGACGCCGTGCACGACCATGCGCCGTCCCGCCATCATCGCGGCATACCCCTCGCGCGCGACCGACATCGAGTCCGCGGCGCCGAGCTTGAACAGCAGCGACGAGTCGTTGCCGGCGTGGCCCGCGAACTCGGTCTCGGTGGCACCCGGACAGCTCACGGTCACGGTGACGCCGGTGCCGTCGAGCTCGTACGCGAGCGCCTCGCTGAACGAGTTCACGAACGCCTTGCTCGCGTAGTAGACCGCCATGAACGGCCCCGCCTGGAAGCCCGCGGTCGAGCCGACGTTGAGCACGCGGCCGCGCTTGCGCGCGATCATGTCGGGCAGCAGGAGGCGCGTCAGCTCGACCAGCGTGGTCACGTTCACCTGGATCATCTCGAGCTGCTTCGCGGGATCGGATTCGGCGAACGCTCCGTTGGTGCCCAGACCCGCGTTGTTGACCAGGAAGTCGATCGCGACGCCGCGCGCGCGCAGCTCCTCGGCGCAGCGGCGCGGCGCTTCGCGATCGCCGAGGTCGAGCGGCAGGACGTGCGTCTGCACGCCGTTCTTCGCGCCGATCTCGCGCGCGAGCTCCTCGAGCCGCTCGCGACGGCGTGCGACGAGAACGACGTCGTGTCCGTCGGCGGCGAACAGGCGCGCGTAGTCGCGTCCCAGTCCGGCCGACGCACCGGTGACCAGTGCGGTGCCCTTCATGGGCCGCGACGCTATCCGCCGCGCGGCGCCACGGCAATCGAAGGATGCGTTCGACTAGGGCTCGTTCGCGTCGAGGAACGCGACCGCGCGCGACGCCCAGTCGGAGTACATCTGGTGCTCCGCCTGCGACGCGCGCAGCTGGTCGACCACGTCGGCGCGGACGCCACCCGGCTGGGCGACGAGAGTCGGCAGCAGCGCCGGGTTCGCGGTGACGGCGGCGACGATGTCGTCGGTCGGCTGCGTCGCGAAGCCGTCCGTCCCGACGAAGCCCGCGGCGCGAAGCTCCGCGAGCAGAGCCTGCGACTCGGCGACGGTCACGCCGGTGACGCGCGCGAAGCGGGCGTCGTACAGCGGTGCCACGGGGTGCAGCGCGATGTCGGTCGGCACGCCGCGCGTCGCGAGCCCGGCGCTGTTCGTGGCTGCGGCCGCGTTGTCGACCTCGGGGTTGTCGTCGTTGCCGCACATGAGCCACGCGGTCGGCGTGGTGGTGATCGCGGCCGCCGTCGCGCGGCCGTCGGCGCAGAACGAGATCGCGGCGGCAAAGCGCAGATTCGGGAACGTCGCCGCCACCGGTGACGCCGCGATCGCGCCGAGCGAAAGCGACATCGAGCCGCCGTTCGACATGCCGAGCACGTAGAGCGGCGTGGTCGGGCCGATGGTGCCCGCGAGGCGCAGGCCCGCGACCAATGCGTCGAGGTTCGCGAAGTCGACGTTGCCGGCGGTGAGGCCGGCGTCCCAGCGCTTCTTGCCGTCGGCGTTCAGATCGCCGGCGACGGCTTCCTCCGCCTCCGTGCCGAGCACGCCGAAGCCGGCCTCGAGGAGGCGCAGAGCGACCTGGAACGCCTCGTCCGACAGGATGAAGCCGGCGCCGCCGTTGGTGCCGTGCAGCATCAGGACGAGACCGCGCGCGCCGGGCGGGATCTTCGCGTGCACGGTCTTCGCGCGCGCGGTGCTGCCGGTGAAGGTCGAGGTGAAGAGCGTCGTCGGGCGATCGGCGATGGTCGCGGCGACGCTCGCGTCGGCCGCGGGCATGACCAGCGTCGAGTGCCACTCGTCCGGGTCGTCGAGCAGGCTCGCGTCACCGGTCCAGCCGGTCACGAGCTGATTTTGCGGACGCACGTCCGCGAACACGTGCACCGTGCTGCCGGCGGCATACACGCCCGATCCGGCGCCGTTCCCGACCGTCAGGCGGTTCAGCGCGCACACGGCGGGCGGCGGCGACTTCGACTGCGCGGTGAAGCGCCCGGGGGCGTCGCTCGACGACGTGCTCGGCGGGTTGCCGGTCGCGCGCGCCGGCGCGTCGGTGCACCAGACGGCGTCACCGAGGTCGAGACGCAGCGCGACGCGGCCCTGCTGCGGCTCGTCGAGCGTGTACGTCCAGCCGGCGCCCTTCGCCGTGACCGTCAGGCGGTCCGGCGCGACGACGACCTGCGCGACGGGCGCGTTCGCGCTGCGGTCGCGGAACGTGAAGCCGCGCGGCGACGTGGTGCTGCCCTGCACGCTCCAGCCCGACGCGGGTAGCGCGACGCGCACGATCTCCCCGCTGCCCGCCGCGTTGGCGACGTAGAGCATCGCACCGGCGAGGGTCGGGTCGCCGGTGCCGCCGCGGGCCGGCGGCACGATGCGGTTCTCCACGGCGGACTTCCGCGTGGACGAGCGGAACGTGAGCTTCCGGTGCCGCGGATCGACCGGCGGGGTCGCGTCGTCGCGCAGCGACAGCGACGTCGCCTCGACCAGCACGGGCGCCGCGCCGGCGGCGGACGTTGCGAGCAGCGGAGCGGCGAGCATTGCGAGGACGAGGATGCGCAGGATTCGTGGCGAGGTGTGGTGGGTCACCGTGCGATCTCCATTCGGTCGGGCCGCCGGCTCGATCTCCGGCGCGCGAGCATTGGATGCGCGACGGCACGCCGTGGTCAAACGCTTCGCTCCCGCGCCCGGAACCGCTAAGCCGTCCGGGTGGAAGAATCGATCGGACACCTGCTGACCACCATTGCGGACTTCCTCTGGGGATGGCCGCTGATCGTGCTGCTCTTCGGCACGCACGTCTTCCTGACCTTCCGGCTCGGCTTCATCCAGCGCTTCACGTTCACCGGCATCCGGTTGTCCGTCGCGCGCGACGGCGACGCCGCCGGCGACATCAGCCCGTTCGGCGCGCTCACCACGGCGCTCGCCGCGACCATCGGCACCGGCAACATCTACGGCGTCGCGGGAGCGGTGCTGCTCGGCGGACCGGGCGCCGTGCTGTGGATGTGGCTCACCGGCGTGTTCGGGATCGCGACCAAGTACGCGGAGGCGCTGCTCGCCGTCAAGTATCGCGTGCGGAACGAGCGCGGCGAGATGTCGGGCGGTCCGATGTACGTTCTCGAGCACGCGATGGGGCTGCGCTGGCTCGGCGTGCTGTTCGCGCTCTTCACCACGCTCGCGTCCTTCGGCATCGGCAACATGACGCAGGCGAACGCCATCGCCGAGATGATCGCGGTACAGGCGCCGGGCTTCCCGAAGTGGATCGTGGGCGCGGTGCTCGCGGCGATCACGGCGGCGGTGATCCTCGGCGGCATCAAGTCGATCGCGCGCGTGTGCGAGCTGCTGGTGCCGTTCATGGCGCTCTTCTACGTCGCCGGCTGCATCGTCATCCTCGCGATGGAGTGGGACGACATCCCCGGCGCGCTGCACCTGATCGTCTCGTCGGCGTTCACCGGGCACGCGGCGATCGGCGGCTTCGCCGGCGCCGGCATCCGCGAGGCGGTGCGCTTCGGCGTCGCGCGTGGCCTGTTCTCCAACGAGTCCGGACTCGGCAGCGCGCCGATCGTCGCTGCCGCGGCGCGCAGCGAGAACCCCGTCCGTCAAGCACTGGTGTCGTCGACCGGCACGTTCTGGGACACCGTCGTCGTGTGCGCGATGACGGGGCTCGTGGTCGTGACGTCGGGCGCGTGGAGCGGAGCGGACCTCACCAAGGCGTCGCTGTGCAGCCTCGCCTTCGCGCGCATCGGCGTGTTCGGCACCTTCATCCTGACCGGCGGGCTCCTGACCTTCGTCTTCTCGACGATCCTCGGCTGGGCCTACTACGGCGAGAAGGCGATCGAGTACCTGGCCGGCACTCGCGCGGTGCGGCCGTACCGCTGGGTGTGGGTGCTCGCGGTGTACGTCGGCACCGTCACGCACATGGACGTCGTGTGGACCTTCGCCGACGTGATGAACGGCCTCATGGCGCTGCCGAACCTGATCGCGCTGCTGGCGCTGAGCGGCGTGGTCGCGGCGGAGTCGCGCAAGTACCTGCCGGCGATCCGCGGCGGCGGGACCTGACCGGACGCCTCGCCCCCCTCTTCGTGCACGATATCTATTGTCACGACCAGTGACTTTAGATACAAGCGGTACGTGGACACCCCACGGCACGGCGACGAGCCACTCTCCTCCGAGGCGCAGCGCGACGGACGCATCGCCCGCCGCGAGCGCAACCGCGCCGCGATCCTGGCGGCTCTCGGCGACATTCTGGGGGACGGCAACCTCGAGCCCACCGCGGAGCAGGTGGCCACGCGCGCCGGCGTCCAGGTACGCACGCTGTTCCGGCACTTCCCCGACATGGCGAGCCTGCACGCGGAGCTCGCGGGGCGCATCCGCGCCGAGGTGGTCCCGCAGCTCGCCGCCGTGCCGACCACGGGCGACGCCGCCGAGCGCGTCCGCCTCCTGGTCGCCGCGCGCGCGGTCGCGTTCGAGCGCATCCTGCCGTTCAAGCGCGCCGGCAACGCGATGCGCTGGCGGCTCGAGTTCCTGCAGGACCACCACGAGAGCATGGTGCGCGATCTGCGCCGCCACCTGCTGCTGGTCCTGCCGGAGCTGCGCGAGCACGACGGCGCGGCGCTCGCCGCGTTCGAACTCGCGACGTCCTTCGAGGCCTGGGACCGCCTGCGCGCCGAGCAGCACCTGAAGCCCGAGCGCGCACGCGCGGCGATGGAGTTCGCGGCGCTCGCGATTCTCGCGGCCCTGCCGCGCGGTGCGCGCACGCGGAGCGAGCGATGAGCGCGCGCGACGCCGCACGACGCCGGATCGGCGCGGTGCTGCTCTCGCTCGCCGCTGAAGGAGAAGCACGATGAGTCCTGCAGCCCCTCACGCCACCGACGAGACCCCGATCGTCGCCCGCCGCGTCGACCTCGGCTTCCCCGCCGACGTGCCGCGCCACTGGGCCGGCGACCCCGTGTTCACCCGCATCTCCGACGCCCTGTCGCTGCTCTTCCCCGCCGGCGAGGCCTTCTTCATCCAGGCCGTCAATCACTACAAGGACCGCATCGACGACGAGGACCTGCGCGCGGCGGTGCGCGGCTTCGCCTACCAGGAGTCGATGCACTCGAAGGAGCACGCCGCCTACAACGCGATGCTGGAGGCGCAGGGGCTCGACATCGGGTGGGTCGAGCGCAGCCTCAGGACGCGCCTCAAGTTCGCACGCCGCTACATGCCGCCGATCATGCAGCTCGCCTTCACCGCGACCGCCGAGCACCTGACGGCGACCATGGCGGAGGGGCTCCTCGGCGCGATGCGCGAGCAGGAGCAGCTCGGCAAGGCCGACGCGCGCATGCGCGCGCTGTACTACTGGCACGCGGTCGAGGAGGTCGAGCACAAGTCGGTCGCGTGGGACGTCTACCACCGGGTCGCGCACGGCGGCGTCGTGCGGCGGCTGATCGCGCAGGTGTGGGTGACGATCCTCGTGCTGCTGAACACGTCGCTCGCCGCGGGCTGGATGCTGTACCGCGACGGGCTGCTGTTCGACCTCGGGACGTGGCGGCGCGCCGTGCCCCTGCTGTGGGGACGACGCGGCTTCTTCACGCGCATGGTGCGGCCGTTCCTGCGCGGCTTCCGTCCGGGGTTCCACCCGCGCGACACGCCGGTGCCGCAGGGCTACCGCGAGTTCGTGCGCGCGTGGGACGATCGCCACGACGCGCTCGCGGCGTCGGAGCAGGCACTCGCGGCGCTCGCGTAGCGCGGGCCGCCGCACCCGCGCGGCATACGACCGGTGCCCGGAACGCCGGGCGCCGGCCCCCGGGGCCTGCTGCGCTACGGGGCGGGGTCCCGGAGATTGCGCAGGAGGGCGATGCCGCCGTCGTCCTGCAGGCCCAGCAGGAGCTCGGGGCGCTCGTCGTCGTCGAGGTCGACGAGCTGCGGCCGCGTGCCCGCGATCTCGAGGGCCGAGAACGCCTCGTCGGTGAACTTGCCGTTGCCCTTCCCGAACAGCGTGCTCGTGAAGGCGACGCCGCAGCACCCCGTCAGCACCGCGTCGGGCAGGCCGTCGCGATCGAGGTCGTCGATGGCGATGCCGGTCGTCGCGAACTGGACGAGCGTGCGAACGAGCGGCGCCTTGAAGCCGCCGTTCGGACGGCGCAGCGAGGCCTGCAGCGTGTTGCCGGAGGTGCCGTCGACTCCCGCGACGATCACGTCGCGCCGTCCGTCGCCGTTCAGGTCCGCCACCGCGAGCGCATCGGGGCTGGCGACGTTGCTCAGCACGACCGGCGTCGCGGCGAAGGTCCCGCTGCCGTTGCCGGCGTAGACTTGCGCGCTGCCCGCGACGACCGGGAATGCGAACGGCTCGCCCTGCTCGATCAGCACGAGGTCGACGGGATCCGCGGGGCCGTCGAGCCTCGCCGCGACCAGCGACACCGGGTTCAGCAGGTTGGTCGCGATCGTGCTCGCGACGCCGAACGTGCCGTTGCCGTTTCCGAGCTTGACGACGAGCACGCCGGGGCGAGCGCCACCGCCCGACACCAGCGTGCCGATCAGCGCGAGGTCGAGCTTGCCGTCGCCGTTGAAGTCCGCGAGCGCCATCGAGCGCGCCGCGCCGGGGGTCGGCTTGAAGGGGAGCGTCTCGTCGGCGCTGGCGCCGAAGCCGTCGCCCTGCCGCAGACGCACGTGCAGCGTTCCGGGATCGCTCACCGAGACGCCGCGCGCGAGCGCCACGAAGTCGGGCGACGCGTTCGCGTCGAGCGTCCCGGCGACGACGTCCTTCGCGATGAAGCTCTCGTCGAACTCGACCGGGTCCTTGAAGGCGAGCTTCTTCTTCGCGGCCCGGAACAGTCGGAAGCGCGTCGTGCCGTCGTCCTCGGCGGTGAGAATGTCGGCGCGGCCGTCGCCGTCGAAGTCCGCGACGGTCGCGATCACGCCCTTGCGTACGGGAGCGCCGGCGAACGTGCCGTCGCCGCGGCCGAGCAGGAAGCCGGTGATGCCGCCCGACGCCGGGGTCGGCGCGTAGAGCCCGCCGCTCGCCAGGCCGAGCACGATGTCGAGGTTGCCGTCCCCGTCGATTTCGCTGACCGCGATGGCATCCGGGTCGAGAATGCCGACGTACCGGTCGCCGGGCACGAATTGCCCCGTGCCGAGGCCGCGGTAGACGCCCACCTGCGTCCGGAAGCCGAGGCCCGCGACCGCCACGTCGGGAACGCCGTCGCCGTCGAAGTCGCCGCTCGCCAGCGTGCTCCCGGTCCAGCCCGTCGCAACCGGGGCGAAGAACGTGCCGTCGCCCTTGCCGCGCAGCCACTGGCCGGTCGAGGTCGCGAGGTCCAGGTCGTCGTCGCCGTCGAAGTCGTCGGCGATCACGCGGCTCCCGCTCGCGCCTGCCGGCGCGAGCATGGCGGCCGTGAACGTCGTGCCGCCGAGGTTCCTGAACGACGCGACCCCGCTGCCCGAACTGGGCAGGCCGACCGCGGCGATGTCGGGCTTGCCGTCGCCGGTCAGGTCCGCGACCGTGACGCCGCGCGCGGGGAACGGCAGCGCGAGGAAGACCGGTGCGGCGAACTTGCCCTTCCCCTTGCCGCGCAGGACGGCGACCTGCCCGGTGCCGTTGGCGACGCTGAAGTCGGCGAGCGCGACGACGAGGTCGCGGATGCCGTCGGCGTTGAGATCGGCGGCGACCAGCGACTCGAGGTCGTACGAGCTGCTCGGCGGCCGCGCGACGATCTCCTTGACGTCGACGATCGACGTGCGGCCCCGGCTCGCGAGCACGTGCACGATGCCGTTCTCCGTCACCGCGGCGCCGAAGTAGTTGCCGCCGGCGCGCCGGCCGGCGATCACCGCCGACGTCGAGGCGATGCCGAGCTCCGGATCCGCGCAACCGTTCGGGAAGAGCCCCGCCGGGCTCGCGAGCCTGGCACTCTCGTGCAGACGCAGGTGGAGGCCGGGAACGGCGCGCACCACGGTCGCGAGCGTCTCGTCCACGAACGTCTCGGTCAGCGAGCAATCCGCCGCGCGCTCGGCGAACGGAATCTCGACGGGTTCGGTCGCCAGAGCGAGGGCGCCCGTCTCCGCGACGGAGGTCCCGGCGGCAGACAGGAGCGAGGGGGAGATCCTCGCCGATGGACCGAAGATGGCCCTGATCCGTCGGATCTGCTCCCGGACGACCCGCCGCGTCTCCTCGGGCGATGGGGCGCTGGTCTCGTCGCACGA
The DNA here is from genome assembly GCA_046327915.1 of Binatia bacterium. Lineage (GTDB taxonomy): Bacteria > Desulfobacterota > Binatia > UBA12015 > UBA12015 > VGTK01. The sequence goes on from JAXLXO010000015.1 coordinate 121,908, forward strand.
CAGCATGCCGAGCAGCGCCAAAGGCACGACGAGGAGGCACAACGATCGGCGCAGAAGGTGCGCCCTCTGCCGTGCCGCCATCGGCTGTCCGTCCGTGCTGCACCTGCGCGTCCCGACGTTCATCGCGTTCTGCCTTCCGCGGATCCCGCGTGTCACGAGTCCGACGGGCCGGACACGGCCTCGAGGCTGCGACACTAGGAACCGCCGTCGCGGCTCGTCAAGACCAATTCCACCTCCCCGCTCGCGTCCGCGGGGCCGGTGGACGCGGGGCTCCGGACGGTGGCGGTTTGCGCGCGACTTCCCCGGGGCCTCGTCACGAGCGGCAGCAGCGCGTCCGGCGCGCGCGCCGGACCGCTCGGTCAGCAGCGGACGATGCCGTCGTGCACGACGCACCGCATGCCGAAGCCCCGAATTGCGCTTGCAGCGCTCGCCTCCGCCGTTGCAAGTTCGGCACTTCCGTACGCGCACCAGGAGGGATCCGACCGATGTCATCGCCGACCGCGCACCGCGCGCGCTTCCGCTTCCGTTCGCTCGCCGCGGTGCTCGCCGCCGCCGTCGTCGCGTGCGCCGCGACCTCCGCGCACGCGCAGCGCCAGTCCGGCATCAACATCACCCCCGACTCGGCACGCTACCTGATCTCGAAGGACGTCGGCTCCGACCGCTGGGCGATCACCTACAACCTCGACGACCGCACCGTCACCGGCAACGTCTTCTCGACCGCCGGCTCGGCGCCGCAGTTCGTGTGGTGCACGACGACGTCGGTGCAGCAGGCGGCGAATCCCGCCGACGCGCAGTACAACCTGCGCTGCCAGTTCGCGGGTCCGTGCGCGGAGGCGCCGTGCACCGCGTCGCAGTGGGAGCAGAGCGCGCCGGTCGACGTCACCGTGCCGGGCTCGTTCCTCCTGCCGCCGCAGACCCGCTCGACGCTCGCCGGCAACGTGCAGCCGCTCTACAACGCGAACTGCGCGAACTCCGACGCGTGCCACGCGGCGAACCGCGCTCCGGACCTGCTGCCGGGCCGCAGCTGGGCGGCGACGTTCGACGTGCCGTCGATCGAGAATCCCGCCAAGGTCTTCGTCGCACCCTTCAGTGCGGACGGCAGCTATCTGCTCGACAAGATCCTCGGCATCCAGTCGAACGGCGCACGCATGCCGCTCGGCGCGACGCCGCTCAGCGCGGAGCAGACGGACCTCATCCGCAGCTGGATCCTCGAGGGCGCGGCCAACAACTGAGCGCACCGCTTCACGCGCGACTCGCGTCCCTGCGCGGACGCCGTACGGAGGTCAAGCAATGACCCGTCGACCCGGAACCCTGCTCCCTTCCGTTCGCGGCGCACTCGCGCTGCTCGCGCTCGCCGCGCTCGCCGGCGCCTGCTCCGACGCGAGCAACGGCAACCCGCCGCCGCCGTCGAACGCGGGCGAGTGGCGCTGGCTCGGCGGCAGCCCGCAGCGCCTCTACTTCAACGCCGACGAGACGAAGATCAACAAGGACTCGGCGAAGAACCTGGTCACCAAGTGGCGCTTCCTCACCGGTGGCATCATCACGGCGCAGCCGGTGGTCGCCGACGTCGACCTGCCGGGCGAGGGCGAGACCAGCGTCGTCTACATCGCGTCGTGGGACGGCAACGCCTACGCGCTGCGGTCGTCGGACGGCAGCCTCGTGTGGAGCTTCGCGTTCAAGCCGCACCCGGGCGCGTCGTATCCCGCGGCCGGCTCGGCCGCGGTCGAGGACCTCGACGGCCGCCGCGTGGTCTACGTCGCGGGCGGCATGACGATGTACTGCCTCGACGCCGCGACCGGCGCGAAGATCTGGGAGTTCGACGCCGGCACCGGCTGCACGACCTGCGACTCGAGCGTCGAGCGCAACGAGGTCGAGTCGTCGCCGGTGCTGTTCGACGGCCTGGTCTACTTCGGCATGGACGTGAACGACGGCGCCGGCAAGGGCGGCTTCTACGGCGTCGACGCGCGCACGGGATACATGCGCTGGTTCTTCGACCTCGCGAGCGGCTCGTCGTGCCGCCCGGACCCGGGCGACGACGTGACGCGCTTCGACGGCTACCACACGGCTGCCGAGCTCGGTCTCCCCGCGGACTTCTTCGCGACGCGTCCGGGCTGCGACTTCGACCGCACGCCGAACACCTGCGGCAACGTCTGGTCGTCGGCGACGATCGATCCGGAGCGCGGCCTGCTCTACACGGCGTCGAGCAACTGCGACAGCGACACCGATCCGAACACGCCGCTGCCGTCGCCGATCATGCCGCCGTACGACGAGGCGGTGTTCGCACTCGACACCGCGACCGGACTCCCGTCCTGGGTCTGGCGTCCGCGCGAGGTCGACCCCGAGGATCTCTCGTTCGGCGCGGTGCCGAACCTCTTCGACATCGAGTACGCCGGCGAGACGCGCGAAGTCATCGGCGTCGGCAACAAGGACGGCAACTACTACGTGCTCGACCGCGACGGCACCAACGAGCTGACCGGCGTCGTCGAGCCGTACTGGGCGAAGCGCGTCGTGCAGGGCGGTGCGATCGGCGGGCTCATCGCGAGCGCCTCCGTCGGCGAGGGCAAGGTCACGTTCAGCACCGCGGTCGGCCTCGACCTCGAGAACCCGCAGCTGCCGGCGGCGTGGGCGCTCGACCAGTCGAGCGGCGACGTCCTGTGGAGCAGCTCGGTCGGCGGCCCGAGCTACTCCGCGACCTCGTCTGTGCCCGGCGTCTCGTTCATGGGCTCGCTGGGCGGCATCCTCTACGCCTACGACCGCGACGACGGCACTCCTCTCGTGGAGCTGAACGCGCGCGGCCCGCTCGGATCGGCACCGTCGATCGTGAACGGCAGCCTCTACCTCGGCGCCGGCACCGGCGAGCGCGGCGGCAATCCGACGCGCATCTCGTACGTGGTGTCGCTGATCCCGAGCCCGGTGAACGCGTTCTGCGTCGCCGGCGAGGACGGCTGCCCCGCCACCGAGACCTGCGACGACGGCAACGCCTGCACCGTCGACTCGTTCAACGGGACGTCGTGCACCAGCAAGAGCGCGGCGAACGGCACCGCGTGCTCGATCGGCGCGCTGTCCGGCTCGTGCGACGCCGGCAAGTGCATCCTCGACGGGCTGGTCTGCCCGGTGGTCAGCCAGTGCAGCGAGCCGTTCTCGGTCGGCGACAGCTGCCGCTACAAGGACAAGCCGGACGGAACCGCCTGCACCGCGCGCGGCGGCGCGGGCCAGTGCCTCGCCGGGAACTGCATCGCCGGCTAGCGAACCCCCTTCCTCGAGCTTCGGGACCGACATAGCGGTGATCCCGGCACGCACCCCGCACTCCTCGCGAGCGCCGTGCGCGCCGGGACTCCGCTGCGATGGGACCGCTTCGTCCTCCTCTCGACCGACTCACGACGCGCGCCCGCGCGCGGTTGGCGGGGCTCGTGCCCATCGTGCTCGCGCCGCGCTCGTACGTCGCCTGCGCCGCGATCGGCCTCGCCTGCGCGATCGCGGCGACGCTCGCGCGCGGCGTCCTCGTCGCGGAGCTCGGCAGCAATCTGCGCTGGCCGACGTACTTCCTGAGCGTGCTGATCGCCGCCGTCCTCGGCGGACCGACGGGGACCGTGGCCGCGATCCTCGCCTCCGTCGTCCTCGGCTCGACGGTCTTCGTGCCGCAACCGTTCGCGTACCCCGCGCGGCTCGCGTTCGACGCCGTATCGGTGGGCCTGTTCGCCGCGATCGCCTCGTGCATCGCGACCGTCGCGATCCTGCTGCGTCACGCGCTGCTGCGCGTCCACGAGCGCACGCGCGCACTCGAGAGGGAGATCGCTCGACGCAAGGCAGCCGAGGATCTCGCCGGAGCGCGCTCCGCGGAGCTCGAGTCGGTGCTGACGGCGCTGCCGGTCGCGGTGTGGTTCGGGCGCGACGCGACGTGCGACGTCGTCGTGGGGAACCCCGCCGCCTACGCGATCTTCGGCGCGACCAGCGGCAACCTGTCGCCGAGCGCTCCGCCGGCCGAACGCTCCGACCTGCTCCGCGTCCGCGGCGACGGCGGCGTCATCGCGACCGCCGACCTGCCGATGCAGCGCGCCGGTCGCACCGGACGTCCCGTGCTCGGCGAGACCATCGAGCTCGAGTTCCGTGACGGCCGGCGCACGCAGGTCCTGATGAGCGCGGTGCCGCTGCACGAGCCCGACGGCTCCGTGCGCGGCGTCGTCGGCGCGGGACTCGACGTCACGGCCGAGGCCGAGGCCCGCATGGAGCTCGCGTTCGACAACGAGGCGCTGTCCCGGCTCGTGGCGGTCGGCGGGCGCTGCGCGAGCTCCGGCGCGTCGCTGCAGGAGTGTCTCGACGAGATCCTCGCCGCCGCGCTCGTGCTGACCGGCGCGACGCGCGGAACGCTGCAGCTCTTCGAGCCCGCGTCGCGAGCGCTGCGCCTCGCGGCGCACCACGACTTCGCCGCCCACTTCACGGACTTCTTCGCCATCGTCGGGCCGGACGGCGCCGCGGCCTGCAGCGCCGCGCTCGACGCTTCGCAGCGCGTCGTGGTCGAGGACGTCGAGGCGAGCGCGCTCTTCGACCGCGCGACGCGGGGAGTGCTGCGCGACGCGGGCGTCCGCGCAGTGCAGTCGACGCCGCTGCGCAGCGTGAACGGCAACGTGCTGGGCGTGGTGTCGACGCACTTCGCGGAGCCGCACACGCCGCGGCCGCACGAGTGCCGGCTGCTCGACCTGCTGGCACGCCAGGCGGCGGACTTCCTCGAGCGGCGCGCGTCGCACGAGGTGCTGCGCGAGAGCGAGCGGCGCTTCCGCACGCTCGCCGACGGCGTGCCGGCCCACGTCTGGGTGTCCGACACGAACGGCGACGCCGCGTTCGTCAACGCACGATTCCGCGAGTACACGGGCACGACCGAGGAGCAGCCGTCGGGCCCGGCCTGGCGCTCCGCCGTGCATCCGGACGACGCCGCGGTCTGGTTTCCGCAGGTCGAGGCGACGCGCACGTCCCTGTCGCCGTTCCGCGGCGAGGTCCGGCTGCGCGGCCACGACGGCGCTTATCGCTGGTTCGAGGTCGGCGGCTCGCCGCGCTTCGAGGGCGACCGCTTCGCGGGCTACGCCGGCATCAGCATCGACGTCACCGAGCGCAAGCGCATCGAGGCGGCCCTCGAGGAGAGCAGCCGGCGCAAGGACGAGTTCCTCGCCATGCTCGGGCACGAGCTGCGCAACCCGCTCGCGGCGATCCGCAACTCGGTGGTCGCGGCCACCTCGCTCGACGAGCAGCACCGCGCGACCGCGCTGACCATCGCGCGGCGCCAGACCGACCAGCTCGGCCGCCTCGTCGACGACCTGCTCGACGTCGCGCGCATCACGCAGGGCCAGATCAACCTGCAGCGCGAGCGCGTCTCGCTGCAGGAGGTCATCGCGCGGGCACGCGAGGCGGTGGAGCCGCTGCGCGCGGAGCTCCGGCACGCGCTCGCCGTGGACGTCCCGGCGCAGGCGATGCTCGTCGACGGCGACGCGGCCCGCCTCGAGCAGGTGCTGGTCAACCTGCTCGGCAACGCGTGCAAGTACACGCCGCCCGGCGGACGCATCCAGCTCACGCTCACGCGCGCGGACAACGATGCGGTGCTGCGCGTGCGCGACTCCGGGATCGGCATCGCCCCCGAGCTGCGGCCGCACGTCTTCGAGCTGTTCACCCAGGCGGAGCGCTCGCTCGACCGCAGGCAGGGCGGCCTCGGCGTCGGGTTGACCGTCGCCGACCGGCTCGTCCGCCTGCACGGCGGGCGGATCGACGCGTTCAGCGACGGCCCCGGCAAGGGCTCGGAGTTCGTCGTGCACCTGCCGTTGCTCGCAGCGGCGTCCGAGGAGCACCGTCCGCCCGCGGCCTCCGATCCGATGGCCGCGGGCGCGTCGCGCCTTCTGCTGGTCGAGGACAACGCCGACATCGCCGAGAGCATGCGCCTCCTCCTCGAGCTGCTCGGACACCAGGTGCGCGTCGCGCACGACGGTCTCGCCGCCCTCGACGCCGCCCGCCTCGAGCGGCCCGACGTGATGCTGGTGGACATCGGCCTGCCCGGCATCGACGGCTACGAGGTCGCACGGCGCGTGCGCCGGGACGCGGCCCTGCGCGACGTGACGCTCGTCGCGCTCACCGGCTACGGCCGCGACGAGGACCGCAGCACGGCGATCGACGCCGGCTTCGACCACCACCTGGTGAAGCCGATCGACCCGGACACGCTCGAGTCGCTGATCGCGAATCTCTCGCGCCGCACGCACGAGGTACGGCCGACGCTGCAGTAGCGCGCCGCCGGCAGGATCGGGACGCTGCCGCGCGCGCGGCACGGCCCGTCAAGCATCCAGTGGCGGCGGCTCCGCGACGGTCGCCGCCGACGGCAGCAGCCGCAGCAGGAAGCGGATGCGCGCGCCGCCGAGCGACGAACGTTCGACCTCGAGGTCGCCGCCCAGCACCGCCGCGCGCTCGCGCATGCCGTGCACGCCGCTGCCCAGCGTCACGGCGGACGGGTCGAAGCCGACGCCGTCGTCCTCGACCTCGAGCAGCACGTCGCTGCCGGACGGCACGATGCGCACGCGCACCTGCTTCGCACCCGCGTGCCGGAGCGCGTTGCCGATCGCCTCCTGCGCGATACGGTACAGATCGCGCACCGCCCAGTCCGGCACCAGCGTCGCGCCGGAGAGGTCGAGCTCGAGCCGGACGCTCTGCGCGAACGCGAGCACGCGCGCATGTCCGGCGATCGCGTCCGCGAGCGACGTTCCGGTGAGCGCGGGCGGGCGCAGGTCGTCGACGACGCCGCGGATCGACGCGATCACGCGCGCGACCGCGTCGGCGGCGTGCGCGGCTCCCGCCTCGTCCGCCGCGGCCTGCTCGTTGAGCGTCAGGCGCACGGCGCTCAGGTCCTGCAGGACGCCGTCGTGCAGCTCGCGCGCGAGGCGGCGCCGCTCGGCGTCGCGCGCGGCGCCCGCGGCGCGCTGCCGCGCGACGCGCGCCATCTCGACGCGGCGCTGGATCGCCTGCAGCGACGCCGCCATGACGTTCACCGCGCTGCCGAGACGGCTGAACTCCTCGGCGTCCTCGGGCTCGAGCCGGTGCGCGAGGTCGCCGGTGGCGATGACGCTGGTCGCGGCCCCGATGCGCTCGAGCGGTCCGATCATCCAGCGGCGCACCGCGACCGCGAACGTCACCGCCTGCAGCACCGCGATGCCGAGCAGCGCGGCGAGCACCGGGATCGCGAGTCCGCCGATCAGCGCGCGCCGCGCCTCGATGCGCGCGTCGGACGCGTCGAGCAGCATCGCCAGTGCGCGCAGCTCGCGGCGCACGAGCTCGAAGTCGCCGCTCTTCGCCGCCGCGACCGCGGCCGACGCGAGCGCGCTCTCGTCGACCGTCGAGGCGAGCCGCTCGAGCGTGACGCCGGATTCGCCCGCGAGCTCGTCGGGATCCAGCAGCAGCTGCTCGACCGCCGCGCGCTGGTACTGCGTCAAGCGCACGTCGTCGACGATCTGCGCCCAGCTGACGCTCTGCCAGAAGACCGCGACCGCGACCAGGAACGACGTCTCGACCGCGCCGAGGAACAGCAGCGAGAGGCGGAGGCGCACCGAGCGTCCGCCGGCGGCGTCCTCGTCGGCGCCGTCGCGCGGCAGCGCGGACGCGGTCAGCAGCGGGAACAGCACCAGCGGTCCGACCAGCACGATCGGCGAGATGCTCTGCTTCAGGATCGGATAGACGAGCAGGATCATCGCCGGCACGAGCACGACCGCGAGGACACCGGCGACCGCGCGGCCGAGACCGCGCCGGTCCGCGAGCTCGTTCGACGGCGACAGCGCGCTGCCGAGCGCCGCGAGGTAGAGGAAGATGCCGTTCGCGATCAGCAGGTACGCGACGTAGAGCAGCGGCACGAAGAGCGTGACGTCGTCGCCCGCGACGACGAGTCCGGCCGCGACCGCGAGCGACGCCGCGTACGGCACGAGCAGCACGCCGCGCCGCCAGCGCGTGCCGGCGCCGAGCGCCTGCGGGTAGCTCATCGCGAGGTGGACGAGCGCGCCGAAGGTCGCGCACTGGGTCGCGAAGTAGACCGGCACCAGCCAGTACGGACCGTAGACGTCGCCCGCCGTACCGAGCGCGGCGCCGACGCACTGGCAGAGCACGAAGAACGCGACCACCGCGGGCGACAGCCGTGCCGCGCGGCGCCGCCGCCACGCCGCGACGAAGCCGGTGAGCGCGTAGCCCAGGCCGACGATCGCGTACGTGCCGTACACCGCGAAGAAGTCGCCGGCCGAGAACGCCTGCGTCCGCACGCCTGCGGCGAAGATGTCGGCGCCCTTGCGGAAGCGGTACTGGACCTCGGTCCCGACCGGATGCGCCGCGACCGCGGCTTGGATTTCACCGGGGCGCGTGATTGGACGCCCGTCGACCGCGATGACCTGCGAGAAGAACGCGCGCGGCAGCGCCTCGATCGACCAGCCCGGACGTCCGATCGAGAACACGGTCCGGTTCTCGGCGACGAGGAAGCCGGGGAACGGCGCGCCGATGCGCAGCGCGCCGTTGACGAGGCAGATTCCCGTCACGAGCAGCACCATCGCCAGCACGACGGCGGCGACGATCGAGAAGCGGCGCGGGGTCACGCCGGCAGGCGTACCATGAACCGGCTGAAACCGGGCGCCGGTCTGGCAGCGGCGCTGCTGCTGTTCGCCGCGATGCGGTGGCTTCCCCCGCTGGCGTGGCTCGCGGCGGCGCCGCTGTTCGCAGCGTGTCGCGATCGCCGCACGGACCTTCGCGGAGCCGCACGCACGTGCGTCGAGTTCGCGCTCGTCGTGGCGCTGCTCGGGCACCAGGCCTGGCTCGCCGCGACGGCGCGGCACTACTTCGACTTCTCGCCCGCGGCGTCGGCCGCGATCGCGCTCGCGCTCTGCATCGGCTGCGCGCTGCCGTACGGCTTGACGCTCGGCCTCGGACTCGGCAGCGCCGCGCGGCTGCCCGGCACCATCCTGCCGGTGGTCGCGGGCGGCGCGAGCTTCGTCGCGGCGGAGTCGCTGACGCGCGCGATCGTGCCGTACTACCCGTGGATCGGGCTCGCGGCGACGCAGTCCGAGCTCCCGACCGTCGTGCAGCTGGCGAGCGTCGGCGGGCAGTGGGTGGTGTCGTTCGTGGTCGCGGGCTTCGGCTGCGCGCTGGCGCTGGTGCGCGAGCCCGCGGACGCGCGCATGGCGCGGGACGGTGCGGCGAGTTCCACGTCAAGTACCGCGCCGCGCGTCCGCGCCGCGGCGCTCGCGGTCGCGCTCGCCGCCGGCACGCTGCTCTTCGGTCGTGCGCGCCTCGCCGGTGCACCTGCCGCGACGGACGCCGGCGAACGCGCGTGCGCGATCACCGCCGCCGACGCCGGCATCGAGAGCGGCGACCTCGATCCGGCCGTCGTGATCGCGCGCTACGCGGACGTGACGCGGCGGGCGGCGAGCGCGCGGCCCGACGCGATCGTCTGGCCGGAATCGGCGCTGCCGCACGATCCGCTCGCGAAGCCCGAGCTGCTCGCGACGCTGCGCGGCCTCGCGCGTGACGGCGGCTTCGTGCTGCTCGCCGGCGGACCGCGCACCGCCTACGACGCCGGCTGGGCCGCACACCACTTCAACAGCCTGTTCCGCATCGCGGCCGACGGCCCGGTCGAGGTCTACGACAAGCGCGAGCCGGTGCCGTTCGCCGAGCGCTGGCCGCGCGGCTTCGGCGCGATGCCGGCGTGGCTCGACCTCGATCCCGTCGTCGAGGGCACGAGCGCCTCGGAGATGCGCTTCGGCGGCTGCATGGTCGGCGTGCTGCTGTGCTTCGAGGTGGAGCGTCCGGGGCTCGCGGCGAGTGCGGCGGCGAGCGGCGCCGACGCGCTCGTCGTCGCGAGCAACGACGCCGATCTGCCTGCGACCGCGATCGCGACCGAGCTCGCGGAGTCCAGGCTGCGCGCGGTCGAGACCGGCCTGCCGTTGCTGCGCGCCGCGAACCGCGGCGCGAGCGTCGCGATCGATCGCTACGGGCGCGCGACTCCGCCGCGCGACGGCCTCGTCACGATGACCGTGCGCGGCACGGCCGAGCCGGCGCCCGCCGTGCGCTGGGCGAGCATCGTGCTCGCCCTGTGCTGGATCACCTTCGCGGCGACGCTGCCGGCGGCACGGGGACGGAGGGCGTCGGTGCCCCGGGCGCGGGAACCGAAGGCGCCGGGGCCGGCGAGCGCTCGGGCGGCGTCGCCGGACGATTCGCCGGATTGATCTCCGGCGCCGTCTCGCAGGTCCCGCCGAAGCTGTCGATCAGCATCGACGACTGCGCTCCGTCCGGCATCGGCTTCGAGCCGCGCAGGCGCAGCCGGATCGGCGCCGCGTCGCGCACGACGTCCGCGAACGGCGAGCGCTTCGAGCGCGCCCACGAGCGGTTGCCGTCGACGCGCAGGACGAGGTCGATCACGTCGTTCATCTGGCACAGCGAGATGCCGCGCGACCCGGCGACGTGCTTGAGCGCGATGCGATCGGGCGACAGCGCGCCATAGAACGGAAAGCCGTTCATCTCGAAGTCGCCGAAGTAGAGCGCCATACGGCGCATGCGCTCGAGCGGCCCGGAGCGCTTCGTCGTGACGCCGGGGATCTCGGCACCGCCGACGTTGATCTGCATCGGCATCATGACGTCGCCGGGGCAGCCCGGCATCGGCATCTCCTTGCCGTGGAAGCTGACCGGGATCCACACGTCGCCGTCCGCGCCGAGCGCCGCGTACACGACCTGATTCGGGTCGAGGCCCATGAGGAGCGCCGTGACGTCGGTACGCGGCGGCAGCGCGACGAGATCGGTCGAATCGATGCGCGCGACCAGGATGCTGCCGCGGAACACGCGGATCTGCGCCGGACCCGCGAGCGCGCTTCCCGTCTCGGCCGCGGCGTCGGGGAACGTGATGGTCAGCGACGACGTGCTCGCCGCGGTCGCGGTGCGCGGCGCGAGCGCGATCGGGTCGCCGTACAGGCTGCGGATCTCGACCTCGACGCGGTTGCCGTCGGGATCGGTCGAGAAGCCGCCGCTCGCGTTCACCTGACTCTCGTTGAGCGTGATGCGCAGCTCGTGCCCCGGGTGCGCGAAGGGCGCGTTCGTCGCGCCGAGCGACGACACGTAGACCGGATCGGGGTTGCCCGGACAGTCGTGCCATTTCGCGGCGTCGGCGCGCCCCGCCAGCGCGACGATCGCGAGCGTGACGACCGCGATCAGGGCGCGGGATGCGGGCAGCGCACGACGGGTCACGGGAACCTCGGTCGGGTGTTCGGCAGCTTCGAGGCTAGGCATGGTGGAGCGACCCCCTCCGGCCAACGGTACACGGCCCGCACGCCGACCGCGACCGGCCATCGGCTCCCGCGACGGAATTTTACGGCTCGTCGGCGCGCACGATCCCGGCCCGGATCGCGAAGCGGACCAGTCCGGCGACGTCGTGGATCGCCAGACGCTGCATCAGCTGTGCGCGATGCGTCTCGATGGTCTTGATGCTGACGTCCAGCATGCGCGCCATCTTGCGCGACGACGCCCCCTCGGCGAGCAGCTGCAGAATCTCGCGCTGTCGCGGCGTGAGCCGGGCCAGCAGCGCCCGCTCGGACGCTCCCGGCTGGTGCTCGGCCGGCGCCACCTCGTCGCCGTTGCTCAGGCGGCGGCGGTAGTCGTCGAGCACGTGGCGCGAGATGGTGGGGCTCAGGAACGTCCCGCCGCGGACCACCGAGCGGATCGCCACGTCGAGCTCGCCGAGGCTCGCGTCCTTGGACATGTAGCCCGCGGCGCCGGCGTCGATCGCGGCCAGAACCGACTGCGGGTCGGTGTGCACGGAGACCACGATCACGCGCGTCGCGGGCGACACCTGCGCCACGCGCGAGGTGGCCTCGATGCCGCCGAGGCCGCGCATCGACACGTCCATGAGCACGATGTCCGGGGTAGTCGTCTCGATCAGCTTGAGCGCCTCGCGGCCCTCGCTGGCCTCCCCCACGACGTCGACGCCCTGGAGCTTTTCGACCAGGGCGCGCAGACCGGCGCGGACGAGGGCATGGTCGTCGACGAGCACGATGCGGATCGGCATGACGCCGCGAACCGTACTACGCGATTCAGCGTAGGCGAATGTCCTGAGGCTTCTCCCGTCGGGGCGATCGGGCTTTCCCGGGGTAGTGCCGAGGCAATCTCGGGGTTTCCCTGATCCGCGACGACATCCCCGTCGAACCGCATGTGCTGTACTCCGGCGCACGCCGCACGATTCCGCGCGGCACCGAACTCGGAGGGACACACCATGGGACTTCGCCTTTTCACTCTCGCGGCGTGCACGATGCTGCTCGGCGGCGTCCTCGGCTCCCGGGCCTCCGCGGCCCCGGCCTGCGACCCGGCCCTCGTCGAACAGGCGGGCGCGGCGATCGCGGCGGAGTGCCCCTGCGACGGCAAGGTGAACGGCGCCGGCGAGGTCACCGCCTGGAAGAACCACGGCGGCTACGTCTCGTGCGTCGCGCGCGAGCGCAACCGTCAAGCGAAGGCTCTGGGTCTCTCGAAGTCGTGCGTCCGCAAGGCCGCGCGCTGCGCCGCGCGCTCGACCTGCGGCAAGCCGGACGGCTTCGTCGTCTGCCGCCAGCTCGACACCTGCAGCGACCCGCTGCCCGGTGACGGGACCGTCGGCGGCACCTGCACCGACGACCCGACGGTCGCGTGCGACACGGCGGCCGACTGCCCGGTGCTGAGCTGCTCCGTCAAGTCGGCGGCCGAGACCTGCACGGATCAGGGCGGCGTCGCGGCGACCGGCAGCTGCTGCGAGTGACGCGAGCCTCCGACCCGAACGGCACCGACCTTCACCACGACCGGAGGGCACCATGAACACCAGAACCATCCGCACGGTCACGGTTGCGCTGTGCGCCGGCCTCACGATCGGTGCATGCGCCGAGCACGCGGCCGCCGCGAACTACGCGGCGTCCAAGGGCTGCCGCAAGCAGATCACCACGCAGGGACGCAGCTACGCGAAGAAGCGCCTCGGCTACCTGCTGGCCTGCGTCGACAAGCTGCTCAAGTGCGAGGTCCTCGCGGAAGTCGACAACACCAACCAGAACTCCTGCCGCACGCTCGCCGAGGACTCGTGCAACAAGCGCCTCGGCGCCGCGGCGGACTCCGCGATGAGCAAGGCGCAGGCGAGCTTCGACACCAAGGCGGCCGGCGCCTGCGTCGTCGTCGGCCTCGCCGACATGCTGTCCACCGGCCCGGGCGGGCTCTGGTACCAGAACGACGCGTCCTGCAACGCGTCGGCCGACGTCCCGACGCTGGTCGAGTGCCTGCGCGAGGAGGTCGAGAACGAGGTCGATCAGGTCGTCGGACAGGTGAAGCCGCGCGCCGGCATCCTGCTCGCGAACATGGGACTCGGTGACGAGTACCCGAATCTGCCGCTGCCGCCGACGGTCACGTACGTGGTCGCGGCGACCGCACCGGCGAGCGGCACGCTCGTCAATCCGGGCACGATCAACCTCGCCGCCGGCAGCGCGCTGCGCATCGAGGGCGACTCGGTGACGCTGCCGTGCGGCGGGGGACCGGGCCAGAACGGCAAGCTGACGGTCACCGTCGGCTCGCAGACGTTCACGTTGAAGGAGCCGTACGGACCCGACGCGCTTCGCGCTGGTGGGGGCCGTTCCTCACCGTCGGCAACGTCCCCTACTCGATCGACTACAAGGACGCGTCCTGCAGCGACACCGTCGCGGGCAACGTCAACGTGACGCCGTGAGCGCGGCCCGGAGCACGGAGACCACCACCATGACCGCGACAATGAAGAACGCCCGCCGTTCGTTCTCACCATGCTTCTCGCGCTCACCGGCGCGACACCGCCTTCGGCGCTGCGACCAGCAAGGAGCTGCTCGACTGCCAGAAGCAGCTCGAGAGCCAGGTCCCGCGCCTTCAGCAACGTCGTGCAGACCGGACTCGCCGGCTGCGCGCAGAAGGTCGTCGAGTGCGCGCTCGCCGACGAGATCGACATGGTCGATCCGACCGCGTGCGTCGCGAAGGCGACCGCGAGCTGCGCCGGGGTGCCGGCCAAGGTCGCCGACCAGACGTCGAAGCGCCAGCTCAAGGTGCTGGCGAAGTGCGGCCTCGTGTCGCTCGCCGACCTCGAGCAGTACACGGCCGGTCTCGGCTTCTACAACGTCGTGACCGCGTGCGGTGCGGCCGACGTGAACGCTCTCGTCGACTGCGTGTTCGACTCGGCCCAGTGCTCCGCGGAGCGCGAGATCTTCGAGCTCGATCCGCGTGCCCAGCAGTCCCTGACGACCGCGGGGATCGCCGCTTCGTTTCCCTGCGTCGCGCCTTGAGCGCCGCCCGGCGCGGACCTCGTGTCCGCCGAGCGCCATCGAGCGCCGCCGGGCCGGCGCCCGGCACCTTCGGGGTGCCGGGCGCTATGGCCTTTCCTTGCTTCACGGCTCCGCCGCGTTGCGCGGGTCGCGGTGCCGGGCGAGCACGCCGGCGGCGGCGATCGGGACCGCGAGCAGGACTCCCCACATGCCGAACATGAAGGCGACGAAGACCAGCCAGTTGGCGAGCGGGCCTTCGGGGGCGAGGAAACCCGCGGTAGCCCGTCACGGCGCCGATCATCGCACCGATCACGTTGCCCCACGCGGCGAGGATCGCGCCCCACGTGACGATCGCCTGCTGCCGCGCGGACAGGATCATCCAGCGCGACGCGCCGGCGAGCCGCGAGCAGCAGGATGCCGTTCTGCAGTCCCTCGAGGTGCGCGAGCTTCCACGCGCGGACCGCGTCGTCGCCCTGGCCGAGACGATCGCGGATCCGAACAGGATGCCGCACAGCAGGCCGAGAAAGAGCACCAGGAGTCCATGCAGGCCAGGCCCTGCCGCGCCGCGTGACGTCGTTCGCTCTCCTCGCTTTCGCGCGCGCAGGAGAGCACGGACGTCGTGCGCGGGCCAGCGTCGCGCGGGGCGGCGTCGTGCGCGAGCCAGCGTCGCGCACGCGAGCCGCGTTCACGCAGCGCCGGGAACGGCGCCGCACGACGCTTCCCACCGCTGCGAGCCTGACGCACCGCGCACGAAGCGGCTGCTGCACCAGCGCGATGGCATGCGGACTGCAGCGCTTCGGGGACGCGTATCGCACAGGAGGGCTGGCCATGGCGTACTCGCACTTCGAGCGCCTCTCCGCACTCGACGACAGCTTCCTCGAGCTCGAGGACGGCGTCTCACATGCACATCGGTGCGGTGGCGATCTTCGACGCGGCACCGCTCCACGACGCCGAAGGAGGCATCGACATCGCGCGCATCGAGGACGCGGTCGCGGCGGGGCTGTACCGGATCCCGCGCGCTACCGGCAGAAGCTCGCGCGCGTGCCGCTGTTCGACCATCCGGTGTGGGTCGACGACGCGAGTTCAACCTGCACTACCACGTGCGCCACACGCACCTGCCGGCGCCGGGCGACGAGCGCGGCCTGAAGCGTCTCGCGGGACGGCTGATGTCGCAGGAGCTCGATCGCGGCAAGCCGCTCTGGGAGCTCTGGGTGGTCGAGGGTCTCGAAGGCGGTCGCTTCGCCGATCGTGACCAAGGTCCACCACTGCATGATCGACGGCGTCGGCAGCGTCGAGCTCACCGGCGCCATGATGCGGGCCACGCCCGACGACGACCTGCTGCTCGCGGAGCCGCCGCCGGTGTGGTCGCCGCGCCCCGCGCCCTCGGGAGCGGAGCTGTTCCTGAGCGAGCTCGCACATCGCGTCGGCGCGCCGCTCGCGGTGGCGCGCCGCGTGGCGAGAGCGAGCCCGCGACGCTCGCACGCGACGTGATCGACGGCGCGCGCGGTCTCGCGGAGGTCGTCGCCACCGGCCTGTCGCCGGCGTCGCCGACGCCGCTCAACGTCGACTCCGGCCCGCACCGTCGCTTCCGACTGGCTCGAGATGGACCTCGAGGAGATCCGCAAGATCAGAAAATCCCTCGGCGGCACGATCAACGACGTCGTTCTCGCGATCGTCACCGGCGCCTTGCGCCGCCCTGCACCGCCGCGGCGACGACGTCGACGGGCTCGACTTCCGCGTCATGATGCCGGTCAACGTCCGCACGGCGGACACGCGCTCGCAGCTGGGCAACAAGGTGGCGATGATCACCGCGCGGCTGCCGCTCGACGAGCCCGGCGCGCGGCACCGCCTCGAGCGCGTGATCGCGGAGACCACCCGCAGCAAGCACTCGTCGCAGGCGTCCGGCATGCAGGCGCTCGAGGAGATCAGCGACGGCACGTTCACGACGCTGTTCACGCAGTTCGCGCGCCTGACCTCGCTGCGCGTCCGTACAACGTGATCGTGACCAACGTCCGGGACCGCCGTTCCCGATCTGGCTGCTCGGCGCGAAGATGCTGTCGGTGGCGCCGCTGGTGCCGTTGTTCGCGAACCAGGCGCTCGGCATCGCGCTGTTCAGCTACGACGGACGCCTCTTCTGGGGCTTCAACGCCGACTGGGACGCCGCTTCCCGACCTGCACGAGCTGGTGCTCGCGGCCGGGCACGAAGCTCGAGGCACTGGCGAGCGCCGCGAGCCTCGCCGGGGCGGTGGAGGCGACGGAGGAGCGGTCGCGCGGAGCGCCGGCCATCGAGGGCGGGCCGCCTCGCCGGACGTAACGATTCTGCTTTGACGCCCGGGCCGGACCCGGCCTAGAAGTTGCCGCGCGTGAAGCGCTCGCCTGCGTCGTCCTTCGCGCGAGCCGCGGCCTCGGCCACGGGCTCGTACCGTTCTCGGTGTCCGTGGCCCTCGCCTTCGCCCTCGGCTGCGGCGGCGACGGCGGATCGTCCGGCCCGGCACCGATCACCGTGGACACGCCGAACGCGGAGCGCTGCGAGATCCTCGATCCCGACGAGTGCTTGCTGCCGTTCCCGAGCGACGCGCTGACGCGCGAGGACGCCTCGACCGACACCGGACGGCGCGTCGCGTTCGTGCGCGAGTCGATGCCGGCCAACGCGAGCAGCGTGCACGTCGACGAGCGAGTGGAACCACAACGACGGCTTCAGCCCGGGCGCGCAGATCACGCTTCTGATCCCCGGCATCGACGTCACTCGGCGTCGAAGCTGCCGCCGGTCACCGACGTCGCGCGCGCGCTCGACGCCGACTCCGGCCTCGTGCTGCTCGACGCCGACACCCGGTGGCGCGTCATGCATGGGCCGAGCTCGACGCGCACGCGGCGGACACCCCGGACCGTCAAGCACTCGAGATCCACCCCGCGATCGCACTGCGCGAGGACACCGGCACGTGGTCGCCCTGCGCGGGCTGGTCGACAACGGCGGCGCCGCGATCGAGCCGTCGCGCTGGTGTTCCGCGCCTTCCGCGACGACCTCAAGGACGACCAACCCGCGATCGAGGACGCAGGAAGTCGATGGAGCGCGTATTCGCCGACCTCGAGAAGGCCGGCGTCGCGCGCGACGGCCTGTACCTCGCGTGGGACTTCACCGTCGCGAGCACGCGCTCGCTGTCCGAGCGCCTGCCGCGCATGCGCGACGACGCCTTCCGCAGCTCGGCGACGCGGCGCCCGAGTTCACCGTCACCGGCACGAGCGAGGGCGGCACGGCGCGCATCGTCAGCGGCACGGTCTCGGTGCCGCGCTACCTGACAGGCGAAGGACGGCCAGGAAGCGTCCTCAACGACGACCACCCGGCGACGGGCTGCCGCAGCGCAACGGCACGCAGCAGGCGAACTTCATGTGCACCATGCCGCTGCAGGCGACGCCCGAGAACCCGGCGCGCGCGTCGCTCTACGGCCACGGACTCCTCGGCACGGCGGCGCAGGTGGTCGGCATCGGACAGGCGGCCGCGCTGGTGAACGTCGCGTTCTGCGCGACCGACTACATCGGCATGTCGGCGGGCGACGTCGGCTTCATCGCCGGCATGCTCGGCGACCTGTCGGCTTCGAGGCGTTGCCCGACCGCCTGCAGCAGTCGCACGTCAACTTCCTGTTCCTCGGGCGCGCGATGATCGACCCGCGCGGCTTCGGCAGCCATCCCGCGTTCCAGGTCGGTGGACGGTCGGCGCTCGGCACCGATCTCTTCCTCGTCGGCGCCAGCCAGGGCAGCATCCTCGGCGGCGCCACGACGGCGATCGCGCAGGACTTCACGCGCTCGGTGCTCGCGGTCGGTCGCGGCGAACTACTCGCTGCTGATCCCGCGCAGCGTCGACTTCGACGAGTTCACCCCGATTCTCGAGGCGGGCTATCGATCCGTTCACGCGACGCCTCGGCTTCGGCCTCATCCAGATGCTCTGGGATCGCGGCGAGGCGAACGGCTACATCCAGCACCTGTCGTCGGATCCGTATCCCGCCACCCCGACGCATTCGTCGATGTACCTCATGGCGTTCGGCGATCATCAGGTGGCGAACGTCGGCACGACGGTCGCGTCGCGCACGATCGGCGCGCACGTGCGCCAGCCTGCGCTGCGCGAGGGCGCGCCACCGCGGTCGAGCCGTTCTACGGCCTCGACCCCGTGCCGTCGTTCCCGTTCCCGGCTCGGCGCTCGTGGTGTGGGACTTCGGCACGCCGGCGCCGCCTGACCAAGAACCTGCCGCCGCGCGGGGCGACGACCCGCACGGCAAGGCCGGCGACGTGCGTGGTGCTGATCATGGTGTCGGAATACCTGAAGGCCAACGGCAGGCCGATCGACGTCTGCAACGGCGCGCCGTGCGTCACGCTGGATGATTGACGCCGGCACAGCCGCGTTCGACATCCCGACCGACCTCGAGCGCACGGACGATCCGTACGCGCTGCTCGCGCCGCTGCGCGCGGGCGGCGCGGTGCAGGCACTCGCCAACGGCTACTGGGCGGTGACCGGCCACGCGGCGGCGCTCGAGGCGCTGCGCCACCCGCGCTGCGGCACGAGCCCGATCGCGCTGCGCTACCTCGATGGCCTGCCGCCGGGGGCGGCGCCGCGACGAGATGAGCCACCGCATCCAGCACCACTCGACCCGCCCGACCATCCACGCGTGCGCGGCATCGTCGCGAGGCGTTCGCCGCGGCGGATCGAGGAGCTGCGGCCGTGGATCGAGCGCACCGCGGACGCGCTGCTCGACGAGATCCGCGACGACCCGTCCGCCGGGAGCGAGGTCGACCTGCTGGCCGCGCTACGCGCACCAGCTGCCGTCGCTGGTGATCTCCGAGCTGCTCGGCGTCCCGCTGGCGGACCGCGACCGCCTCACCGGATGGAGCGACGCGGTGGCACCGCTGCTCGGCGTGCGCGTCCCGCCCGACGTCAAGCAGCGCGCGGTGGCCGCGGCCGAGGAGTTCCACGCGTATCTCGGCGCACTGCTCGAGGATCGCCGGCACGCGCCCGGCGACGACCTGCTGTCGGCGCTGCTTCTCGCCGAGGAGGACGGCCAGCGTCTGGCGCGCGTCGAGCTGCTGTCGCTCGCGGCGACGCTCTACTCGGCGGGACACCGCACGACGCGCGACCTGTTCGCAAACGGACTGTCGGTGCTGCTGCGCACGCCGGGCGCGCTGGCGCTCGTCGCGGCGACTGGCCGGCCGCCGCCGTGGTCGAGGAGTTCCTGCGCTACGAGACACCGACGCTCTTCGTCGCACGCGTGCCGCTCGAGCCGCTCGAGATCGGCGGCGTCGCGGTCGGCGCCTTCGAGCCGCTGCTGGTCTTCCTGGCCGCGGCGAACCGCGATCCGGCGGTGCACGACGAGCCGGACGCGTTCCGGCCCGGACGAAGCGGTCCCGGATCGCTGTCCTTCGCGTTCGGCGCGCACTTCTGTCTCGGAGCGTCGCTGTACGCTCGGAGGCCGAGGTCATGCTCGCGGCGCTCGCGCGACGCCATCCGGACGCGGCGCTCGCGCGCCCGCTGCGCTGGCACCAGCGCGGCCCGTTCCGCGGGCTCGACGACCTGGTGGTGCGGCTCGGCGGCCGACAGCGCCGCCCGGGTCGTATCCTGCGGGCGATGTACGCGCGCTTCGTGAACTGGCTCTCGGCCACCGCCTTCGGCTCGTGGCTCGTCAAGCACCTCTTCTCCGCGTCGACGGTGGTGTTCAAGGCCGCAACGGCGCCTGACGCTGACCGGCGTGCCGACGCTGCCCATGCTGACGCTGACCACGACCGGCGGAAGAGCGGCAAGCCGCGCGACACCCCAGCTCGCGTATCACGCCGACGGCGGCGACTTCCTCGTCGTCGCGAGCGCGATGGGCCAGGAGCGCCACCCCGACTGGTCGTACAACCTGCTCGCGACGCCCGACGCCGCGGTCCAGCTGCGCGGCGAGCGCCGATTGCACGTCCGCGCGGAGCTGCTCGGCGACGCGGAGAAGCGGCGCGTCTGGCCGGACGTCAAGCGCACGATCCACGCAGATGAACGTCTACGAGCAGCGCACGTCGCGCAACATCCGTGTCTTCCGCCTCAGGCGGATCGCGGAAATAGGCGTCGCCGGCCGTTCGCGAGGGCTCGCATCGCGGCCTGCAGCAGATCGAGCGCGAGGAAGTATTTCGAGGGGTAGGTAATCCTCGCGGACTCGTCGACGACCCGGACCCATCCCTCGGCCTCTGCCGCGGCGTCCTTCAGCTGCTCGTACACCTTCCGCAACTCGAGGTCGCCGCATCCTTCTTCCGGATGCAGAGCAGGAACCTTCGTTTTCTCGCTGTGGCCATCAGTCGACGAACCGCTTGATCTTCAGATTGACCCGGCCGACGCCGTGCGCCTCGTACCGGTGTACCTCGGCTCGTCGAACACTCCACCGTCGAGACGAACCAGCGCGATGCCCTTTCGCTTGCGCCAGCGACCCGGGCCGTAGCGCTGACGCAGCACGCGAAGATCGCGTATTCGCGGCCCGACGGCGAAGGTCGCGACGTTTCGGATCTCGCTGAGCAGCTCGAACGGCATCGGAGCCGGACGGCGCCGCGGCATAATGTCCCTTCCCGATGGGATCACCACGGAACCACTCCGCGTTCCATGGCAGCCAAGACATTTCTTCGGCCTGGCGGGCGACCCGACCGACACGAGCGCCTTCCGATGCAGCGATCACGCCGACCGGCGCGCCGAGACCCGCGAGCCCCGACAGCGCCGGCGGGGGTCCACCTCGAGCGTGCGCTCGAGCTCCATCACGACGGCGATCGTGACGTGGTCGTTGCCGTGTCCCGACACCACCTGGAAGCCGAGCGGCAACCCCTCCGCGCCGAGTCCGGCCGGAACCTGCGTCGCCGGCAGCTCCAGGACGTTCACGATCGCGAGATACGCCCACGGGCTGGTGCATGCGCATCAGCCAGCGCAGCGGCACGCCGTGGCGCGGCGCCGCGCACCACCGTGTACGACGGGTAGAGCAGCACGCCGTCAGGCCGAGCGCCTCGGTGACGCTGGCGCGCAGCTCGTGGCCGAGCGCCGTCATGCGTCGCGAGAGACCGGGGAAGAGCCGTACGTCCAGCAGCAGGTCCACCAGCGCCAGCAGCGCCGACGGCGGCGTGTGCGCCGAGCGTCCGAGCGCGTGCTTGACGAGCTCGCGCCCGGCGCGAACGCGCGCCTCGCCCAGCATGTGCGAGAACGGATGCTCCTGCGCCTCGGACATCATCGCCGACCAGACGTCGAACTGCTTCTCGAGCCCCTTGAAGGTCACGGTCTTCACGCGCATGCCGCGGTCGCGCAGCGCGCGCACCGCCTCTTCCTGCGCGCGACGAAGCTCGGGCGACACACGCAGGGCGCCGTTGTCGGGCACGTCGAGCAACGTGCGTCCCGAAGGTCGACGTCCTCGGGGCGGCCGAGGTCGAAGTGGCGGCACCCGGCGTCGAGCCCGTCCGGTCCGGCGAGGACGCGCAGCAGCGGCATCAGGTCCTCCGCGCGCCGCGTGGTCGAGGCCGGTCGTCAAGTAGCGCAGCCCCGCACCCGCGGCGATCAGGTGCTGCCCGGTCGCGGGCACCATGCCGCCGGTCGGCTTGTGGCCGAACACGCCGTTGAAGAACGCACGGGCCGCGGATCGACCCGCCGACGTCCAGGCCGAGGCCGAGCGGCGAGCCGCCCGCGCCGACGATCGCGCCCTCGCCGCCCGAGCTGCCGCCGACGATGCGGTCCGGGTCGGCCGCAGTTGTTGGTACGGTATGCGAGCCGGTTGTCCGACGTCCATCCACATGCAGATACGGACGTGTTGGTGACGCCGAGCGGGATCGCGCCCGCGGCGCGAACCGCGCGACGGCCGTCGCGTCGCGTTCGGAGACGACGTTGCGCCGTGCGACCAGCCCCGATGCGTTCGGCATGCCGGTCAGCGCGAAGCACTCCTTGATCGTGCACGGCGCGCCGTGCACGGAGGAGGTCCTCGGGGCGCGAGCGCGCGCTCGCAGCTCGTCGGCGCGCCCGGCCTCGGCACGTGCCTCGTCGAAGCGCGTCCGGACCACCGCGTTGAGGCGCGGATTGACGCGCTCGATCTGGGCGACGTGCGCCTCGACGGCGTCCGTCGCGGAGATCTCGCCGGCGCGGATCAGTGCCGCGAGGCGGGAGGCGGAGAGGAGCGGGAGGTCGTTCACGGGTGTCGGCGTGGGGCCCCGGCCCGGATGGGCGGCGGCACGCCGACGGCTCTAGCAGACGCGCCCGCGCTGCGGAACGCACGACTTCACGGCGCGGGCGGAGGAAGCGACGTGCACCAGCGAGCGCAGCCGGTCGATGTCGAACAGCTTGTCGAGCACCGCCGCGGCGCCGAGATCGCGCGCCTCGCGGTGCGTGTCCTCGTCCCCGAACGCCGTGATCAGGATGAAGGGCGTGCGCGGTCGCGGTCGTGCAGGGCGCCGAGCACGTCGAGCCCGGACAGCTCCGGCATGCGCAGGTCGCTCACCACGAGATCCACGCTGGTCGCGTGCCGCTCCGGATCGACCGGCTCGAGCAGGCGCACCAACTGGTGGCCGTCGCCGGACTCGACGACACGTAGCCGTCGTCGCGCAGGGCCTGCACGATCAGCGCACGCATCTCCGCGCTGTCGTCCGCGACCGCGATGCGCGGACGACGCGCCGGCTCCTCGTGCGGCGCATTCGGGTCGCAGCGCCGCACGCGGACCGGGACACCGCGCCGCACGAGGCCGGCGAGGCGGCGCTCGAGCACGCCGCGACGTCGTCGCTCGTCGCGGCCGCGACGCGGATCTCGACGCAGGCGCCGCGCCCCAGGCGAGGCGCGTCGAGATGATCCCGGCGACGGCGTGCGAATCGAGCGCTCCCGAGCGCGTGAGCGCCTCGGTCCGCGCGTCCGCGGGAATCACGTGGCTCGCGAAGGCGATGACCGAGCGCGTGCCGCGGTTGCGGCGGCGGCGCCGCCAGAGGAAGGGCGCGCGCGCCGCGCGCGCCACCAGGCGGAATGGCTGTTCGTCGAGGTCACGGCGGCGTCCTCGATGCCGTCAGAGCTGCGGCGGCAGCACGGACTCGTGCACCAGCGTGCGCAGCCGCTCGAGTCGAAGGGCTTGTCGAGCACCGCCCTCGCGCCGAGATCGTGCGCCTCGCGTCGTCTCACGAATGCGGTGATCAGGATGAAGGCGTGCGCCAGTTGCCGTCGCGGATCCGCCGAGCACGTCCATGCCCGACAGGCCCGGCATGCGCAGGTCGCCGGCGTCGCTCGACCGCCGTGCGCGGCGGCCCTGCTCTCCGCCGAGCGACTCGAGGCGCGGATCAGCTCCGCGCCGTCGCCGGCCTCGACGACCTCGTAGCCGTCGGCGCGCAGCGTGGCGGCGATCGAGACGCCGCATCTCGACGTTGTCCTCCGCGATCGCGACGCGCGGCCGGCGCGGCGCCGGAAGAAGGCGGGGCACCGGCGCGCGGACTCGCGCGTCGCGAGCGACGTCGACCGTGATGTCGCGGTGGGCGAGCCCGGCGAGACGACCGCGCAACCAGCCGACGTCCTCGGGCACACCGCATTCGACGAGAGCCGGACCTCGACGCCAGTGCCGCGTCCCATCCACAACGCGTCCTCGAGGATGCCCTCGACCGCAGGCGACGTGAGAAAACCCGAGCGCTCGATCGAGCCCATGCCCCAGTCGGCGGCCAGGTGCGGCTCGTGAACGAGACGTCGTAGAGGCGGCGCGGCACCTCGTCGTCATCGCGCCAGATCCGCATCCGCGTGCGCGGCGCAGGGCGGGGCGTTCGACCAGCCAGCTGTCCAGGGTCCGCATCGTTCTGATCTCCGTTCCGTTGCGCATCGCATCTCCTCTGCGCGCGGTCGCGCGCGTCGTCGCGATCGGATTGCACGCGGCGTGCCGCGTCGCGGTGCGAGCATCGACGCGCAGATTGCGCAGCAGCAGCGCCCGCGGGGGCAGTGCGCGCTCGCGGACGGCCCGGCGACGCGTCCTGCCGCGGCCCCGTTC
This sequence comes from Binatia bacterium, assembly GCA_046327915.1. GTDB lineage: Bacteria > Desulfobacterota > Binatia > UBA12015 > UBA12015 > VGTK01. Next base: position 146,176 of record JAXLXO010000015.1, read on the forward strand.
CGCCCCGTGGGGCGAAACGCCGCACCGCGAGTCGGATGGAAGACGTCTGCCGGTTCCATCCTCGTGGTCGGCGAAGCCGGTGAGGACGTCAGCCGGCGAGGACGCCGTAGCGTTCGAGCTTGCGGTACAGCGTCTTGCGGTCGACGCCGAGCACCCGCGCCGCGAAGGCGCTGTTGTTCGACACCGCCTGCAGCACGCGCAGGATGTAGCGCCGCTCGACCTCCTCGAGCAGCACCAGCTTGTCAGGTCGTCCCCGGTGACGAGCACGTGGCTCGCGCGATGTCTGCGGATCTTCTCGAGCAGGTCGTCGACCGCGAGCTCGTCGAAGCGCGCCAGCGCGACCACGCGCGCTCGATGCAGTTCATCAGCTCGCGCACGTTGCCCCGGCCAGTCGTACGCGAGCAGCCGCTCGGCGGCGGCGGACGAGATGCCCTTCAGCGGACGCCCGGCCTTGTCGACGAACTGCCGCAGGAAGTGCTGCGCGAGCAGCAGCGCGTCGGCACCGCGCGCGCGCAGCGGCGGCAACTCGACGTGCAGGACGTTGACGCGGAAGTAGAGATCCTCGCGGAAGCGCCTTCTCGGCGATCGCGGTCTCCAGATCGCGGTTGGTCGCGACGACCAGCCGCACCTCGAACGGCACCTCGCGCGCGCCGCCAGTGGGCCGCACCACGCGCTCCTGCAGCGCGCGCGGCGACTTCGGCTGCAGGCCAACGGCAACTCGCCGATCTCGTCGAGGAACAGCGTGCCGCCGCTCGCCTCGACGAAGAGCCCGGTGGGGCGGTGCGCGCGTCGGTGAGCGCCCCGCGCGCGTGGCCGAAGAGCTCGCTCTCGGACGGCTCCGGCATCGCGGCGCAGTTGATCGCGACGAACGGGCCCGCGGCGCGCCGTCCGTGCCGATGCAGCGCGCGCGCCGCGACTTCCTTTCCGGTGCCGCTCTCGCCCGTGATCCAGCACGGTGCTGTCGCTGTCCGCGATGCGCAGCAGGTCCTGCACGCGGCGCATCGCGTTGCTCTCGCCGAGCAGCTCGCCGAAGCCGATCTCGCGGTCGGCGGCGAGACGCAGGCGCTTGACCTCGTCGCGCAGCCTACGGTGCTGCGTCGCGCGGACCAGCGCGAGACGCGGCGCCTCGGCGATCGAACGGCTTGGTGAGGAAGTCGTAGGCGCCGGCGCGCATCGCCGAGATGGCGGTGTCCATGCTGCCGAACGCGGTGATCACGTCCACCGGCACGTCGGCGCGCTGGTGCAGGATGCGCTCGCACAGGTCGAGCGGACATGGCACCCATGTTCCGGGTCGGTGACGATCGCGTCGTAGTCCTCGCTCGCGGCGGCGGCGAGCGCTTCGTCGGCGACGTCCGCCGCTCGATCTCGAAGCCCGACGTCGCGAAGGCCGAGCGCCACCCACTCGCAGAGCGCGCGATCGTCGTCGACGAGCAGCACGCAGCCGGTCACGCGCACACCTCCGCGCGGCGCCCTGCGCCTCGGCACCGGCCGCCCTGCCGGCAACGGCAGGAACGCGGTGAACACGCTGCCCGCTCCGACCTCGCTGCGGACGTCGATCCAGCCGTGGTGGTCGCGCACGATACCGTACGAAACCGCGAGGCCGAGCCCGTTCCCTCGCCGACGGTCTTGGTGGTGAAGAACGGGTCGAAGACGTGCAGCAGATGCTCCGGCGCGATGCCGTGACCGCGGTCCGCGACGCGCACGAACGCGTGCTCCGCCGGCGCGCCGCCGACGTCGCCGGGCAGGCGCAACACCTCGCGGCCGGCCGCTCACCGTCACGCCGCCGCCGGAAACGCTCGCCTGGATCGCGTTCACGACGAGGTTGGTCAGCACCTGCTGCAGCTGTCCGTGATCCACGACCACGGTGGTGGGCGCATCGTCGCGCATCAGCTCGAGCTCACGCCCGCTTGCGCGCGATGGTCGCGAGCATCTCCGCGGTGCGTGCGGCGATGTCGCCGAGGAGTCGCCCGCGACGAGGCGCGGCTCGCAGCGGCGCGCGAGAAGTCGAGCAGCTGCCGGATGATGCTCTCGCCATGCGCTCGGCCTGCTCCATGACGATGCGCGCGCTGTCCACCGCCTCGTCGCCTCGACGCGGCGGTCGGTGATCAGCTTGGCGCGTCCGGAGACGACATTCAGCGGCGTGCCGAGCTCGTGCCGCGACTCCCGACGCGAGCTGGCCGACAGTCTTGAGACGATCCGCGTGGCGCAGCTGCTCGAGCATCGTCACGCGCGCATCTGCCTCGCTGCGCGCGCGGTCCTGGCGCGGCCGCGAGCCGGTCGCACATGGCGTTGATGTCGCGCGCGCGCGCTTGATCTCGTCGTCCTGCGCCAGGCTCGATCGGACCCGAGAGATCCCCCGCACCGATGCGACGGGTCTTCTCCGACAGCGCCTGGATCGGACGTCCGACGAGCCACAGGCCGACGAAGCTCACCACCACGCCGCAGACCGCGAGCATCAGCAGCGTCTTCACGACGATGTGCACCTGGCTGCCGCGGATGTAGGCCGCCTGCGGCGCGAGCGACTCCGACACCTCGATCGCGAACGGCGTCGGCGTGCCGTCGGTACCACCGGCAGAAACGTGAAGCGCCGGCGGTCGTCGCCGACCTCGTCACGATGGACACCTCGCGGCCCGCGCGCAGCCGCGGCATCGGCATCGAGATGCAGCCTCGGGCGCGCGTCTCGTCGACGCGCGATCCAGCGGAGCCGCGTGCTCGGCCGCGTCGACCGCGCGCACCAGCGCCTCGGCGCGCTCGACGCCGTCGGACGACGCGATGAAGCCGACGGCGGCGCGCACGGCGCGCGCGCGATCTCGAGCTCGTCGGCGGCGGTGTCGCTCGCGAACAACTCGCGCTCGCGCGCGACCTGCAGCGACGCGCTGACGGCCATCACCACCGCGATGCCGAGCAGCAGAGCCAGCGTCAGTCTGCGAGCCAGCCTCATGCGCGATCTCTACCGGGCGGCGGGCTCGGACGGCAAAGCGCCGGGCGCTTGCAGGTCGTCCTGCTCGGGATCATCCTGTTGCACGGGCGCGATCGGTGCTGCGCCTCGGATCCGGGCAGCGTCGACGGCGTGATCGGCAGGACGCCACGAGGGCGATCGCGGCCGCCAGGGCCGCGGACCCGCCCCGGGGTCGGATCGTGATCGGCATGCGGGGCCACGGTAGGAACGGCCCGCACCTCGATCAAATAGAAAGATTTCGTCCGATCGTTCGGTTTTCTCGATGAATCTCAGGAGCGGGACGGCGCTCAGTACGCGACGCGGGCCTCGAGCATCCCCGAGTCGCCGCGCATCACCACGAGGCGAGACATGCACGGCATGCAGTACACGCGGTCGCCGGGACGCAGCTCGCGCGTCGAGCGGATGACCACCTTGCACACCGGGCAGATCACCTCGTTCGGCGCCAGCGAGTCGCCGGCCCCGCGCCACTTGCGGTAGAACTTCCGGTACTTGACCGGAACCTCGTTGAAGCCGGTGTCCTCGAGGATGAAGCGGCGGCGCTCACCGCCCGCGTCGCCGGATTCGGCTGCGTCGTCGTCCCGTTCCTGGAGCGGATCGCTCATGAGAGGAACCCCAGGCGCTCGACCGACTCGCGGTACGTCCGTCCGAGACGCTCCTGCTCGTGGCGATCGACACCGATCTCGCGCGCCGTGGTCTCCAGCATGTCGAGCACGAGGTGGTCGAGCTGGCTGCGGACCTGTCCCAGGCGCGCGCGGATGTGCGGCGAGTGCGCGAGCTTGCGCCCGAGCTCGTTCTCGCCGAAGCCGATGTGCCGGCGCTCGTCCTTGATGACGCCTTCCAGCACCTCGCGCGTGATCGGGTCGGCGTTGCTCGCGTGCGTGTGGAACACGGCGTACTCGAGCGACTCGAGGATCACGTTCTGCGCGAAGATCGCGGCCTCCCAGTCGCGGCTCGCGACCAGCTCGAGAAGCCGGCGCTTGAACAGCTGCAGGCTCGGGCTCGAGCGCTTCTCCACCTCCGCCTCGGGATCGGCGACGCCGAGGTCCGCGAGGCGGCGCAGCAGAACCTCGAGGTGACGGCCCTCGTCCGCGACCTGCGTCGCGAGGAAGACCTTGGTGAGACGGTTCGGCGCGATCGCGATGAGACCGCTCGCTCCCTCGAGCGCGGCCGTCTCGCCGATGCAGTAGTTGCAGAGCGTCGAGATCAGCCGGTCGCGATCGCTGCCGACCGGCGGCACGTCGCGGGTGTCGGGACGGTGGCCGTCCACCGTCCCCGACAGATACCCCTCGACCGCCTGGAACCAGAACTCGAAGGAGTGCACCTCCTCGAGAAACGCGTCGTGCTCCAGGTCGTGGATTTCCCTCGTCTGGGGAGGCACGCGTGCCTCAGCCCGGCATCGCCGGAGTCTGATACTCGATGCCGATGCGACCCAGCCGCGTCTTGAACTCGGCGAGCACGGTGTCGGCGAGGACGTGCTCCATCTCCTCGGGCGACAGCACGCCGAGGTCGGCGCCCTGGTACTGGCTGTGCGGCCGCTCCATGCCGAGCTTCTGCAGCTCCTCGACGGTGCGGTTGCCGCGGAACGCGTCCGCGAAGGTCGCGAGCATCCAGTAGGACATCTCCTTCTGCATGCGCTCGATCTCGGGCCGCTTGCCGGGATTCTCCTTGATGAGAGAGCCGATGCGGTTCTCGCCGAAGCCGACGTGACGGCGCTCGTCGGCGATCGTGCCCGACAGCGTGTGCGCGAACTTCGCGTTCATCGGCTCGTTCATCGCGTACATCATCTCGAAGACGCTGAAGGCCATGCCCTCGAGCACGATGTTCTGGCCGACGACGCCGGCGATGAAGTCCTTCTTGTCGACCTTCTCGAGCAGCACCTCGGCGAACTTGACGAGGTTCGGATTCGCGTACTGCTTGATCACGCTCTCGAGCTCGTTCTTCTTGACGCCGAGGTCGAACAGGCGGTGCGTGAAGACCTCGACGTGGCGCGCCTCGTCGAGCGTCTGCGTCGCGAGGAAGCGCTTGCTCGCCTCGTCCGGCGCGGCGTTGATCAGGCCCGACGAGGCCGACAGCGCGCAGCGCTCGCCGACCACGAGCTGCACCGTCGCCTTGATGTTCTCCTCCCGCAGCACCTCGTTCTCGAGCAGGATCTCGGGCTCCTTCTCGTCGTGCGAGTGCCCGTACTCGGTCTGCTCGAGGTAGCCCTGGGGGCACGACTCGAGCCAGCTCTGGATGGAATACGCGGAGAGGAAATCAGCCATCGTCGACCTCCGTTCAAACGAAGAAAATGCGTGTGCGCGGCTCTCGCACGCGACGTGCCACCGCATGGCGGAGGGGATGACGCGCCGGGCCGACCGATCGGACGGGCGCTCTGCTGCGTGGAAACGCCGTGCGTGCGTCGCAGGATCTCCGAGTTCGGGAATCGCCGGCGCCGGGCGTTCGCAGCGGTGGGAACCGACCGAGGTGCCGGGCGAGCGTCGCCGCGACGAGCGTCTTCTCAGGCGCGTCGGATCGCGCGGCCGACGGCGGCCCCGAATCCGTCGACGTCGCGTACGTCGACTCCCGGCGGGAGTCCTGCGACGACGATGGCAGGATCGCGACGGTCGGTGGTGATCGTCAGGGCTTCGCCGTCGACCCGCGCCCCCCCTTGCCCGTCCGACTGCGCGATTGCGACGGAGCGCAGCGTGAGCACGTCGGTGGGACGGGCTCGAGACCCCGATCACGATTTCGGTCGGCGTCACGCCCCGAGCGCAAAGCTCACTGCAGGTCGCCGAGGCCGCCGCCGTTCACGACATGGGTGTAGCCGGCTGCTTCGAGCGCGCTCTTGGCCTTGGCAGCTCGGCCGCCGGCGGCGCAATAGACGACCACCGGCTTGCTCCGATCGCCACCGACGAGCTGGTCGACGTCGGCAACCCGCTCGCCGATCTCGCCGAACGGGATGTTGGTCGCACCAGGGAGGTGGCCGCCGCCGTACTCCTCCGGCGTGCGAACGTCGACGACCACCACGCCGGCCGCGATCAGCTGCTTAGCGGCGGCCGGATCCTTGGCCGCCGCGACCGGCACGGCGGCCTGCTGAGCCGGTTGCGCAGGCTCAGGGCTGTTCGAGCACGCGGCGACAAGCACGACGATCAGCAGCGGAACGACAGCTCGCATGCCCTCCTTGTATCGCGTGGCCGACGAGGCTGAAAGCGAAACGCCGCAGCGTACTTGACTGCAGCCGGGCTCAGCTTGCCGCCGGCCGATCCCGAACGCCGTCCTGCGGCGTGAACACCACCGGCAGGCTCGCGATCGCCGCCACCAGCGGCGACGGGACGCGCACCGGACCTTCGCCCGGCGCCACGCGGATGTCCGGCAGCCGCCGCAGCAGCTCGCGGAACACGATCCGGATCTCCGCCCGCGCGAGGTTCGCGCCGAGGCAGAAGTGCGCGCCGATGCCGAACGCGAGGTGGTCGTTCGGCGTGCGGTCGATGCGGAACGTCTCCGGGTCGTCGAAGACCGCGGGGTCGCGGTTCGCCGCCTGGTAGATCATCACGACCTTGTCGCCCTTCGCGATCTTGCGGCCGTCGATCTCGGTGTCGCAGGTCGCGGTGCGGCGGAAGCCCACGACCGGCGTCACGAAGCGCAGGATCTCCTCGACCGCGGAGTCGAGCAGCTCCGGG
>JAXLXO010000016.1:0-150746 GCA_046327915.1 Binatia bacterium
GCCCATTGAAAACGCCCATTTCGGCGCGATCCGGGGGCGCGCGCGGCGTGGCTGCGGAATTGCTCGTCCGCGACCCCACGGACCGTCGGAAAGAGGGGAGCACATGAGCGCGATGCCAGGCATGGGTTACGACGCAGCACAGTTCTTCGCACCGGACATCATCACGCCCGAGCAGTACGTCGACCGGATCAGGCCGGCGACCGCCGACCGTCCCGAAATGCGGCTCATGCTCGCCGTCATGGAGAACGGGATCGCGACGTATCTGCGCTATGCGATCGACGCGCGAACGCCGGCCAAGCGTCGCGCGCGGCGCCTGTTCGGTGAGGCGAAGGCCTGGGTCGAGTCGGACGACATCAGCTGGCCGTACTCGTTCGCGAACCTGTGCAACGCGCTCGGCTTCGACGCGGGCCAGCTGCGGCGCGGACTCGGAACGCTGCAGGGCGCGAGCGAGCTTTCGGCGCAGCCGATGCAGCGCATCTCGATCCGGCGCATCAATGGCTCGCGTCACGTGATCGGCGCGGGAACGGAGCGGCGGCGGCCGCGGCGCAGCGCGCGCGAGCGGCGCGCGGCGCGCGCGCAGCGTCTCGCCGCGATGCGCGAGGCGGCGGGTTGACCCTCGATCCGAAGGGCGGAGGATCGGGCGTGACAGCGGCGCTCTCCCGGAAGGGGGAGCGCCGCTTCCGTTTGCGCCGTGCCGCTACTGCACCGCGTGCCCGTTCGCGTCGACCGCCCCGTTGATCCGCGCGGTGTCGATGCGCAGGTGATTGTGGACCTGCGTGACGCCTGGAACCTGCTCGACCAGATCCTCCGCGTCGCGCTTCATGCGCCGGTCGGCCACGGCGCCCTCGAGCGTGACCTCGCCGCCGCTCACCTGGACGTCGAAGCCCGACGCGTCGACGTGCGAAGCCTCGAGCAGCAGATCGCAGACGTTCTCGCGGATGCGCTCGTCCGAGCGCTGGTAGCCGCGGGGACCCCGTCCGGCGAAGCGGCCCGCGCGCGCCTCCACCGCGCCGCGCAGGTCCGCGCCCCACTCGTCGCGCGCGCCCGAGCGGCCCAGACCCCAGCGCGCCGCGCTGCTGCGGCGCGCGTCGTCGGCGCGGCGGTCGGCGTGCATGGGCTCGGTGCGCGGGTGGCGCACGCCGCGCTCCTCCTCGATGGCGCGCGACGACCAGTCGCCATAGCCGGCGTAGCTGCGCTCGCCGAAGTCGCCGGGGCTGTCGCGCAGGTCGTCCTCGTAGCTGCCGCGTCCGGGCGGGAAGTCGTCCTCGCGCTCGCGATAGCGCTCCGAGCGCCACGGCTCGTCGTAGTCGTACGACGCGCCGCCGCGCGCGCTCTCGTCGTCGCGCGTCGCACCGCGCGTCGAGGCCCAGGCGCTGCCGTATCCGGGACGCGGCGGCTCGGGCTCGCGCGGGGAGCGCTCCCACGCGGCGTCGTCGCCGCGCCATGGCCCGCCGGTGCGCTCGTGCTCCCACTCGCGGCCTGGCGCCGTTGCGCGGCGCTCGCCACTCCAGTGCTCCGGCATGCCGAGCAGGCGACGCCGCTGGGCGCGCTCGCGCGTCCACGGGTCGTCGCGACGGATTCCTCGTTCAGGACGTCGTTCCATGGTGGCTCCTTCGTTGATGTCGTGGTCGGCGGGTTGCGGATCGGGCGGGCCTTTCGTCTCGATGGTGCAACGCGGGTGCCACGCTGCTCGTGCCGCATCGGCGGGATCAGCCGTTGATGATCTCGCCGCCGTTGGGGTGCAGAACCTGCCCGGTCATGTAGGACGCGTCCGCCGATGCGAGGAACACGAAGCACGACGCGACCTCGGCGGGCTCGCCGGCGCGCTTCATCGGCACGTCGGAGCCGAACGTCGCGACCTTCGCACCGGGAAACGTCGACGGGATGAGCGGCGTCCAGATCGGACCAGGCGCGACCGCATTCACACGGATCCCGCGCGGCGCGAGGTTCGCCGCGAGCGAGCGCGTGAACGCGACGATCGCGCCCTTCGTCGCGGAGTAGTCGAGCAGCGTCGGGCTGCCGCGATACGCCGTGACCGAGGTGGTATTGACGATCGCCGCGCCCTCGCCGAGGTGGGGCAGTGCCGCCGCGACCATGTGGAAGAGCGCGAACACGTTGGTGCGGAACGTGCGCTCGAGCTGCCGCGGAGAAACGTCCTCGATCGACTTCTGCGGATGCTGCTCGGCGGCGTTGTTGACCAGCACGTCGAGCCCGCCGAGGCGACGGACCGTGCTCGCGACCGCCTGCCGGCAGAGCTTCGGGTCGCCGACGTCGCCCGCGATCGCGAGGCAGCGGCGGCCCTCCTTCTCGACGAGGCGCCGGGTCTCCTCGGCGTCGTCCTTTTCGTCGAGGTAGACGATCGCGACGTCGGCGCCCTCGCGCGCGAATGCGATGGCGATCGCGCGGCCGATGCCGCTGTCGCCGCCGGTGATCAGGGCAGTCCTGCCCTCGAGCTTGCCGCTGCCGCGGTGCTCCGGGCGCTCGGCCTGCGGACGCGGCGTCATCTCCGCCTCGACCCCGGGCCGGCGCTTCTGCGTCTGCGCGGCACGAAGCCTCTTCTTGTCGTCAGACTTGCTCTTGTTCGCCATGCCGTTCCTCGCCGCGCTGCGGCTCGATGGGGGTGAGATCGCGGTTGGCCGGGCCGACGATGACGCGACCGGTCGCCGTGAAGCGGGAGCCGTGACACGGGCAGTCCCAGGTCGTCTCGACGGGATTCCAGGCGACCGCGCAGCCCAGGTGCGGACACGCGGCATGGCAGCGGTGAACCGTGCCGTGTACGTCGCGGTAGACCGCGAGACGATCGAGTCCGCGGCGCACGATCGCGCCGCTGCCGGCGGAGATCGCGCTCTCGTCGGCGACCTCGCCGGGCTTCAGCCAGTCGGCGTACCGCGACGCCACGTTCAGGTTCTCGCGCAGCAGGCGGCCGAGCGAGCCGATCCGCACGCGCATCGGGTCGTAGACCGCCTGCCACGGGTTCCGGCGCCCGCAGATCAGGTCGCCCACAAGCAGGCCCGCGAGCGTGCCGTAGGTGATCCCGTTGCCCGAGAAGCCGGTGCCGATGAAGACGTTCTGCGCGCCCAGCGGATCGCGTCCGATGAATGCGAGCCCGTCCGCGGGTTCGAGCACCTCACCGGCCCAGCGATGGTCGATCGTGCCCATCGCGGGAAAGCGGTCGCGCGCCCAGCGCTCGAGGCGTGCGAAGCGCTCCGCACCGTCGCGCGCCTGGCCGGTCTTGTGGTCCTCGCCGCCGACGACGACGTGGCTCGCGCCCTCGGCGGTGACCAGCCGCACATAGTGGTACGGGTCGGCGGTGTCCCACAGCAGCGCATCGGGCAACGCACCCTGCGGCAGTGGCGCCGCGATGACGTAGGTCAGGTACGGCGCCTGCTTCGCGTGCACGACGAAGCGGTCGTTCACCGGGGAGTTGGTTGCGACCACCACGGCCGCGCAGCCGACCTCGTGGCCGTGCGCCGTCGTGACCCGTGCCGGCGTGCCGCCGTCGATGCCGGTGACGCGCGTGCCGCCGTGGATGCGGCCGCCGGCGCGCTCGAAGGCTCGCGCGAGCCCGTCGAGGTAGAGCAGCGGGTGGAGCCGGCCCTGGCCCGCGAAGCGGACGCACGGACCGGTGTCGAAGCTGGCGACCGGAGCGCGCGGCAGCATCTCGACCTCGAGACCGGCGCGGCGGGCGGCATCGAGCTCGTCTTCCAGCGTGTGCAGGTCGCGGGCGGAGCCGCTGGCCGAGAAGAGGAAGCCGTCGATCCGCCGCAGCTCGCAGGCGATTCGCTCGTCGCGAACGATGCCGTCGATGGTCGCGATCGCGGCCGCGTGGCTCTGCGCCGCGAGTCGCGCGGCATCGCGCCCGTGCACGCTCTCGATCGTCGACCAGCGTCCGTCGATCGCGCTCGCGAGGTGTGCGGTGGTGCGCGCGGTCTGTCCGCCCGCGATCTCGCCGTCGTCGAGCACGATCGTGCGCCGGCCCTCGCGCTGCAGCAGGTACGCGGCCGTCAAGCCGAAGATGCCCGCGCCGACCACGCAGACGTCGCAGCTCGCGGCGCCGTCGAGTGGCGGACGCGCGAGGTCGGCGCGCGCCGTCCGCCAGATCGGAACGCCGTCGGTGAGCAGATCGGGTGAGCCCGTGGGATTCGTCATGCGGGGCGGCTGCTTCACGATCCGTGCCGCCACGGTGCGCTGCCCGCATGTCTGTCAGATCGGGATGTACGTTTGTAACTTCGTTCGCATTCGATCGGCGTCGTGACGGGATTCGTGTGATTTACGGCCGGCGCGCTCGTTGGCCGTGCGCTTGCAACGACCGATGCGCGCCCGGCGACGACCGGGGGAACAGGGGGCCTGGAACGTGAAGCTCTTGAAGAAAGCGACCTCGACGTCCTTCGCTCTGTGCATGCTGCTGGCGCTCGCGCCCGCGCCGGCTCGCGCTGCGGATCCGCCGAGCGGCCTCGGCGTCCGCGACGTGCGCAGCGACGGCGCCTCGGTGACCGGCTGGGTCGTCAACGACACCGACCACGAGGTGCGCGACGTGCGGCTCATGGTCGAGCGCCAGTGGCGCTGGGCCAGCGAGATGAAGCCCGGCGAGGACAACCCCGGCAGCGGGACCGTCGTCCGCGTCGAGCAGCCGATCCCGGCGAGCGGTCGCGTGCAGTTCCGCTACGACCTGCCGAGCGAGCCGCAGCGCAGCGACGGCCACTTCGAGACCGTCGTCCGCGTGCTGAGCTTCTCCGAGCACTGGTACGAGCCCACCGCGGCCGCTCCGCAGCGCGCCGTCGTCCCGTGAGGGGCGCGCCGCGCGCGACCTGCCGTCTGCAGTTCGGTCCGCACCTCGGCTTCGCCGACGCGGCACGCCTCGCCGGATACCTCGCCGAGCTGGGCGTCAGCCACGTGTACGCCTCGCCGTACCTCGCCTCGGCGAGCGGCACGCACGGCTACGACGTGGTCGATCACGCGCGCGTCGAGCCGCGTCTCGGCGGCGAAGCAGCGCACCGTGCGATGTGCGAGGCGTTCGCGGCGAACGGTCTCGCGCAGCTGCTCGACGTCGTGCCGAATCACATGGCGGTCGCGGGGCGTGCGAACGCGCTGTGGTGGGACGTGCTCGCCAACGGACCCGCGAGCCGCTTCGCGTCCTTCTTCGACATCGAATGGCACGCGCCCGAGGAGCGCATGCGCGACACGCTGCTGCTCCCGGTGCTCGGCGACCACTACGGGCGCGTGCTGGAAGCGGGAGAGCTCCGGCTCGAGCGCCGCGGCATCGAGATCGTCGTGCGCTATCACCAGCACGAGTTCCCGATCAGCCCGCGCACGCTCGACGTGGTGCTGCGCGGCGCGGCGGACCGGAGCGGCGTCGGCGAGCTGCGCGACCTCGCCGCGGACCTGCTCCGCCTGCCCGAGGCGACCGCCACGGATCCGGTGAGCGTGCAGCTGCGGCACCGCGAGTCGGCGCGCCTTCTCGAGGCGGTCGCGCGCGTGGTCGGGGAGCGGCCGGGCGTCGCGGCGGCGCTCGACGAAGCCGTCGTAGCGTTGAACGCGGATCCCGACGCGCTCGACGCGCTGCTCGAGCGCCAGAACTACCGGCTCGCGTTCTGGCGCGCTGCCGACCGCGATCTCTCGTACCGGCGCTTCTTCGACATCGACACGCTGATCGCGCTGCGCATCGAGGACGAGCAGGTCTTCGAGAGCGTCCACGCGCTGGTGCTCGGCTGGGTGCGCGACGGAGTCGTGGACGGGCTGCGCATCGACCACGTGGACGGCTTGCGCGACCCGAAGGAGTACCTGGAGCGCCTGCGTGCGCGCATGCCCGACGGCTGGCTGCTGGTCGAGAAGATCCTCGTCGGCGACGAGCGTCTGCGCGCGGACTGGCCGACCGACGGCACCACCGGCTACGAGTTCGCGCGCCGCGCGACCGGCGTGCTGATCGATCCCACCGGCGAGGCGCAGCTGACGAGGCTGTACGAGCGCTTCACCGGACGCCTGCAGACGTTGGCCGAGCTCGTGCGCGAGAAGAAGCACCTCGTTCTGCGCGATCTGCTCGGCAGTGACGTGAACCGTCTCACCGCGCTCTTCGTCGCGGTGTGCGAGCGCCACCGGCGGCACCGCGACTACACCCGGCACGAGCTGCACGAGGTACTGCGCGAGACTCTCGCGTGCATGACGGTCTACCGGTCGTATGTGCGGGCGCCGGTCGGCGAGGTGTCGGAGGACGACGTTGCAATCGTGGAGGCGGCGGTCGCCTGCGCGAAGCGCCATCGCCCCGACCTCGACGCGAGCGCGTTCGACTTCCTTGGCGACGTGCTGCTGCTGCGCGTCCCGGGAGCGCGCGAGGGCGAGCTCGCGACGCGATTCCAGCAGCTGTCCGCGCCGACCATGGCGAAAGGCGTCGAGGACACCGCCTTCTACGTGTACGAGCGCTTCGCGGTTCTGAACGAGGTCGGCGGCGAGCCGCTCGAGTTCGGCACGTCGGTGGAGGCGTTTCATCGCGCCAACGCCGAGGTCGCGGAGTGCTGGCCGCTGACGCTGCTCGCGACGTCCACGCACGACACCAAGCGCAGCGCCGACGTCCGCGCGCGGCTCGCGCTGCTGTCCGAGATCCCCGACTTGTGGACGAGTGCCGTCGAGCGCTGGTCGCAGCGCAACGAGCGCCACTGGAGTGGCGCCGCGCCGGACCGCAACGTCGAGATCCTGCTCTACCAGACGCTGATGGGAGCGTGGCCGATCGAGGCCGATCGCGTGGTCGCGTACCTCGAGAAGGCGTGCCGCGAGATGAAGGAGCAGACCAGCTGGACGCAGCCCAACGCGGCGTACGAGGAGAGCATCTTCGGCTTCGCGCGTGCCATCCTCGCCGACGCGGACTTCGTCGGTGACCTGCAGGCCTTCGTGGCGCCGCTGATCGCGCCGGGCCGGAGCAACGCGCTGCTGCAGGAGCTGCTCAAGCTGACGTCTCCCGGCGTGCCCGACGTCTACCAGGGATCCGAGCTGTGGGACCTGAGCCTCGTCGATCCCGACAACCGGCGTCCGGTCGACTTCGCGCTGCGCGAGCGGCTCCTGCACGAGCTGCGCGACGGCTCGATCGCGGAGGTCGTCGAGCGTGCCGACGAGGGCCTGCCGAAGCTCTGGCTGGTGCGCCAGGCGCTCGCCGTCCGCCGCGAGATTCCCGAGGCGTTCGCTGCGGGAGGCGGTTACCGTCCCCTGTGGGCGACGGGCAGCCGCGCGCAGCACGCGATCGCGTACCAGCGCGGCGAGCGCGTGATCGCGCTCGGGACGCGTTTGCCGATGAAGCTCGCGGGAGACTGGCAGGGGACGTTCCTCGAGCTGCCGCCCGGCTCGTGGCGCGACGTTCTCGGCGAGACGGATCACGACGGCGGAACGACGCCCCTCGAGGCGCTGCTCGCGCGGCTACCGGTCGCGCTGCTGGTGCGGCGCGCGTGAGCGCAACGCGACGCGCCCGGGAGGAGTGATGCAGGAGTTCCGCGTGTGGGCGCCGCGCGCCTCGGTGGTCGAGCTCGCGCTCGGCGGACGGCGCCTGTCGATGCAGCGCGACGACGACGGCACGTGGCGGGTCGTCGCCGACGCGCAGCACGGCGAGGCGTACGCGTTCGTCGTCGACGGCGACGAGCTGCCCGATCCGCGCTCCCCGGCGCAACCCGACGGGGTGCACGCGCATTCGCGCGTCGTCGACCATCGCGCCTTCGCGTGGCACGACGAGGGCTTCCGCGCACCGGCTCTCGCGGGCGCGATCCTGTACGAGCTGCACGTCGGCACGTTCTCGCGCGAAGGGACGTTCGACGGTGCGATCGTGCACCTGGAGCACCTCTGCGCGCTGGGCGTGACGCACGTCGAGCTGATGCCGGTCGCGGCCTTCGACGGTGCGCACGGCTGGGGCTACGACGCCGTCTCCCTGTTCTCGCCGTTCGCGCCCTACGGCGGGCCCGACGGGCTCAAGCGCTTCGTCGACGCGTGCCACGCGCGCGGTCTCGGCGTCGTCCTCGACGTGGTCTACAACCACCTCGGACCGTCGGGGAACTACCTTGCGCGCTTCGGGCCGTACTTCACCGAGCGCTACCGGACGCCCTGGGGAGACGCCGTCAATTACGACGGTGCCGGCAGCGACGAGGTGCGCCGCTTCGTGATCGACAACGCGGTGTCCTGGGTGCGCGACTACCACGTCGACGCGCTCCGTCTCGACGCCGTGCACGCGATCTTCGACTTCTCGGCGACGCACGTGCTCGACGAGCTCGGGCGCGCGGTGCACGCCGCCGGAGCAACCCTCGGGAAGCATGTCGCCGTGATCGCGGAGAGTGATCTGAACGACCCGCGCCTGCTGTACGCGCGCGAGGCCGGCGGATACGGCCTCGACGCGCAGTGGAGCGACGACGTGCACCACGCGCTGCACGCGGCGCTGACCGGCGAGCGCCACGGCTACTACGAGGATTTCGGTCCGCTCGCGGAGGTCGCGCGCGCGCTCGAGCGCGGCTGGTGCTACGACGGCCGCTTCTCGCCGCACCGCGGACGCCGCCACGGGCGGCCGGCCTCCGGGCTCGACGGCACGCGCTTCGTCGCGTTCCTGCAGAATCACGACCAGATCGGAAATCGCGCGCACGGCGAGCGGTTGGCGCAGATCGCGGGTCTCGCGCGGGCGAAGATCGGCGCAGCACTGCTGCTGACGTCGCCGTTCGTGCCGCTGCTCTTTCAGGGCGAGGAGTGGGCCGCGTCGGCGCCGTTCCAGTACTTCACGGCGCATGAAGACGAGACGCTCGCCCAGGCCGTCCGCGAGGGGCGCAAGCGGGAGTTCGCGGGCTTCGCATGGCAGGGCGAGGTTCCCGATCCGCAGGCGCCCGAGACTCTGGAGCGCTCGCGTCTCGACTGGAGCGAGCGCGATCGCGAGCCGCACGTGGAAATGCTGCGCTGGTATCGCGACCTCATCCGCCTGCGCCGCGCGACCCCGGATCTCGCCGACCCCCGTCTGGAACGGACGCGCGTCGCGTGGAGCGAGGAAGGCCGCTGGGTCGTCGTGCACCGCGGTACCGTCGCCGTCGCCTGCAGCCTCGCGGCGGAGCCGCAGCCGGTGCCGGTCGGGGGCGCGGGGCGGACGGTCATGCTCGCGTCCGACGGCAACGCCACGGTCGTCGGCGATTCGGTCGTCCTGCCGCCGGACGCGGTGGCGGTCCTTTCGACCGCGACCGACGCCGCTTGACGCGGGGCCCGGACGCGCGACGGGCGCGCACGTCCGGGGGGAACGCACGCGCCCGCTCGAGCCGCGACGGCCGCCGGGCGGCCGTTCGCGGATGCTCAGTCGTCCGAGTGGGTCGTGGTCTCGGTGCGCGTCTCGGTGCGCTTCATGACCTGCGGCGCCGGCTGCGTCTGGATGACGCGCGTCGCCGGCTTCGCGACGACCACACGCTCGACGACCACGGGCTGCTCCTTGTTCTCGGAGACGTAGATCTTGACGGGCTGACCGCGCACCTGGTCGGTGCTGACGACGTTGCCGGCCTCGTCGACGAAGACCGTGCGCTGGTCCAGCGTGTAGGTCGTCGGTGCGCCGGTGGTCGACGTCACGACGATGCGCGAGCTCGGCGTGAGATCGCTCACCGTGCCGCTGATCGTCTTCGTCTCGGTCACTTCGCGGCTCGTCACCTCGTCGGCGATCGCGGTCGTCGCGAGCAGTCCGGTCGTGGCGATGGCCAGGGCGGCGATGCGGAAGGGGTGCTTCTTCATGCTCGATTCTCCTCGGGTTGGGGGCGCAGCGAGCGCCGCTCAGTCGTGCTCGACCTTCTCCACGCGACGGGTGGTGTGCGTGGTGGTGGTCGTGCCGTCGTCGTCCACGACAGGCGCCGGGACCAGCACGCCGGGCGTCGTGCTCGACGTCTGCTGGTACGTCGTCGTGCGGCGGGTCACCGAATCGGAGCAGGCGCTGGCGCCGAGCATCGTCAGGGCAACCGCGCCCACCAGGGCGAACGTCTTCATGGCAGCTCCTTTCCTCTGTTCCTGCGTTCGGCCGCCGCTACTTGACGGCAGCGCATGCCGGTGAAGGAAGAGCGGGTCGCGTGCCAACGCGGGCATCCGGCGCAAATCCCGTGCGCGACGGGGCTTCGCGGGCAGGAGCGGCGCCGCGTGCGCGTGAAATCCGCGCCGCCGGGGTCGCACGTTCTACAAGACGCCTGTGCGGACGAAAGGGTGCACGGTCCGCTTCATCAACGGGTTCGTCGCGGCGTGATCCCGATATCGTGGCGCGGTCGTTGCTCTCCATGAGGACCGGCGCCGCTCGCGTACCTCGTGACGACGGGACTCGAGCACCGCACCGCAGGCCCGTGCATCTGACCGTCGGATCCTACAACGTGCACCGCTGCATCGGCGCCGACCGCCGGTGCTCTCCGGAGCGTATCGCACGCGTCATCGCCGAGCTCGACGTCGACGTTCTCGCGCTGCAGGAGGTGGACGGCGGCTATCACGTGGCGGGTGAGGACCAGCTCGTGCGACTCGCTGCGGCGACCGGCATGCTCGCGGTCGGCGGACCGACGATGGCGCGGGAGGGGGGAACGTACGGCAACGCGCTGCTGTCGCGCGGCGCGACGACGGCGGTGCGCCACCTGAACCTCAGCGTGCACGGCAAGGAGCCGCGCGGCGCGATCGACGCCGACCTCGAGGTCGCGGGACGGCACGTACGCGTCGTCGTGACGCATCTGGGGCTGCGCCGCTTCGAGCGCGCGATGCAGGTCGAGGAGATCCTGCGCACGGTCCGGGCCGCGGGCGAGGGCAGGCTCACCATCATCGCCGGCGATCTCAACGAGTGGCGGCCGAACGACCACTCGCTGCAGGCGCTGCACGTGCGCTTCGGACGATCGCGCGTGCGGACGTTCCCGGCGCGCCGTCCGGTGTTCTCCTTCGACCGCATCCTCGTCGAGCCGCGCGATGCGCTCGTGTCCTTCGCGGTGCACGACAGCCCGCTGGCGCGCGTCGCTTCGGATCATCTGCCGGTGAAGGCCGTGATCACCGTCTGAACACGACCGAACGACGAACCGCGAGTGCCGCGTCGGAGCTCCGCGGCACTCGCGGCACGGCAGGTCAGTGCGTCTTCGACTGATCGACCTCGCCGCGCCAGCCGCCGGTCTCGCGGCCGCGCGCCTCGATGAAGTCGCGGAAGCGTTCGAGGTCACCGGTCACGCGGTTCGAGACCACGCCGACCGCGTCGCCGAGGTTCTCGACGAAGCCCTGCGGGTCGTACTCGAGCTGCAGCATCACTCGCGTCTTCTCCGGCGCGATGCGGTGGAACGTCACGACGCCGGCGTTCGGCGCACCCGCGACGTCGCGCCAGGCGATGCGCTGGTCCGGCGTCTGCTCGGTGATCTCGGCGTCCCACTCCTTCGTCCTGCCGCCGACGCTGGCGACGAAGTGCAGATGGGTGTCGTCGAGCTGGCGGACGCTCTCGATGCCCTCCATGAAGCGCGGGAACTCCTCGAACTGCGTCCACTGGTTGTAGGCGGTGCGGACCGGGACCTGAACGTCGATGGACTTCTCGATGGTCGACATGCGGATCTCCTCCGTTGCGTGCTGCATTCGTGCGGGATGACCGCTGCGATCGCCGAGCGACCGGCGAGCGGCCAGTGATGGAGCGACGAGGGAGCGAAGGCCATGCCACGAACGGGCGTGCCGCCAGACCTCGCAGGGCAGCGTTCCGTGGCGGCCCGCAGGACGGATCCGGTGCAAGAAGCTCCGTGATGCCGGCGCGGGTTACCGACCTTCGACGGCAGCGCTCGCGCCGTCGCCGTGGGCGCTGATCGGTGAGGCGGCGTCGTCGGGCGCGACGAGCGGTGGTGCCGTGGCCGCGTCTCCGCCGTCGATCCTGCGCTGGTCCTCGACGGCGCTGCGTCGCGGGCGGGCCGGCGACCCGGGACGCGTGCGGAACAGCGCGAGCGCGTGCGTGCGCAGCCGATAGCGGCCGCTGCGCGGTGCCGCGACGGGGCGCATCACGCCATCGGCGGTGTCGAACACGCGCTCCCACTGCGATCCCGCCGGCGCGGCGGGCAGGCGGAAGGGCAGCGTGCCGTGGTGCGCGTTGAGCAGCAGAAGGAAGGTGTCGTCGGTGATGCGCGATCCGTCCTCGTCCATCTCGTCGATGCCGTCGCCGCCGAGCAGCACCATGATCGCGCGCACGAAGTCGGCGTCCCACGCCTGGTCGGTCATCTCCTGTCCGTCGGGCTCGAGAAAGGTCAGGTCCTTGACCTCGGCGCCGCGGATGCTGCGCCCCTGGAAGAACCTGCGGCGGCGGAAGACAGCGTGCTCGCGGCGCAGCGCGATCAGCATGCGCGTGAACTCGAAGAGATCCTCGAAGCCGCGCGCGCGCTCCCAGTCGAACCAGCTGATGTCGTTGTCCTGGCAGTAGGCGTTGTTGTTGCCCTGCTGGGTGCGCCCGATCTCGTCGCCGCCGCACAGCATGGGCACGCCCTGCGACAGGATCAGCGTGGCGAGGAAGTTGCGCATGCGCCGCCGTCGCAGCTCGAGGACCTCGGGCTCGTCGGTGGGGCCTTCGGCGCCGGAGTTCCAGCTGTGATTGTTGGAGTCGCCGTCGCCGTTGTTCTCGCCGTTCGCCTCGTTGTGCTTGTCGTTGTACGCGACGAGGTCGTGCAGCGTGAAGCCGTCGTGCGCGGTGACGAAGTTGATGCTCGCGTACGGACGACGCCCGCTGTGCTCGTAGAGGTCCGAGCTGCCGACGAGTCGCGTCGCGAACTCCGACAGCTGTCCGCCGTCGCCGCGCCAGAAGCGGCGCACGCTGTCGCGGTAGCGGCCGTTCCACTCGGTCCACAGCACCGGAAAGTTCCCGACCTGGTAGCCGCCCGGACCGACGTCCCACGGCTCCGCGATGAGCTTGACCTGCGACAGCACGGGATCCTGATGGATGACGTCGAAGAACGCCGACAGCTTGTTCACGTCCCAGAGCTCGCGCGCGAGCGCGCTCGCGAGGTCGAAGCGGAAGCCGTCGACGTGCATCTCGAGCACCCAGTAGCGCAGGCTGTCCATGAGCAGCTGCAGGACGCGCGGGTGCATCATGTTGAGCGTGTTGCCGCAGCCGGTGAAATCCATGTAGTAGCGCGCGTCGTCCTGCACGAGGCGGTAGTACGCGCTGTTGTCGATGCCGCGCATCGACAGCGTCGGCCCCATGTGGCTGCCCTCGGCGGTGTGGTTGTAGACCACGTCGAGAATCACCTCGATGCCGGCCGCGTGCAGCGAGCGCACCATGGTCTTGAACTCGTTGACCGCGGCGATGCCCGATCCGGCGGCGGCAAAACGGGCGTGCGGCGCGAAGAAGGCCAGCGTGTTGTAGCCCCAGTAGTTGCTCAATCCGCGCTCGACGAGGTGCCGGTCGTAGGCGTGCTGGTGGATCGGCATCAGCTCGACCGCGGTGACGCCGAGGCTCTGCAGGTGCGCGAGCGGCGCTTCGGCGACGAGGCCCGCGTACGTCCCGCGCAGGTGCTCGGGCACCGACGGGTGACGCATGGTGAAGCCGCGCACGTGCGTCTCGTAGATCACCGTGTCGGCCCACGGGATGCGCGGCGAACGATCGTCGCCCCAGGTGAACGCGGTGTCGATCACGGCCGCGAGCGGGGCGGCGGCCGCGTTGTCGCGCTCGTCGTACGAGAGATCCTCGGCGGGGTCACCGATGCGGTAGGCGAACATCTCGTCGCACCACTCGACCTGGCGCGCGATGGCCTTCGCGTACGGGTCGAGGAGGACCTTGCTCGGGTTGAAGCGGTGTCCTTCGCCGGGTGCGTAGGGTCCGTGCACGCGGTAGCCGTAGAGCTGTCCCGGACGCACGTGCGGCAGGTAGCCGTGCCACACCTGGTCGGTGTGCTCGGGCAGCGCGATGCGGTGCGACTCGGTGCGCGCGTCGGGACCGTCGAAGAGGCACAGCTCGACGCGCGTCGCGTGCTCGGAGAAGAGCGCGAAGTTGACGCCGCGGCCGTCCCACGTCGCGCCGAGCGGATACGGCTGTCCCGGATGGATTCGCATGCGGGAGAGGGCGGGGTCGAGCAACGCTCGTGCCGCCACCGGTGGCACGCCGATTCCGGGAAGCGCGTCGAATCATCCGCCGCAGGGCGGCGCGCTCGCCGGTAAAAGCGGGTCGTCGTGCGCACCGTGGCGTGTAAACGCTGCATGCGGCCGGCGCCCCGTTTGTCGCGAGGAGAGGCGGGAAGGGGCCGCGGCCGTGGACCAGGCGCGCACGACGCGGTGGCCGCGCGCTTGCAGCCCGCGCCGCATGCAAGGCGAAGCGGAACCGCTGCGCATCGCTGCGGTCGGCGACCTGCACGTGTCGAAGACCTCGCGCGGCCGCGTCGAGCCATTGCTGGCGCGCATGGCCGCCACCGCCGACGTCCTGTGCCTGTGCGGTGACTTGACGGACTACGGGCTCCGCGAGGAGGCCGTCGTGCTCGCCTCGGAGCTTTCGGTGGTCGGCAAGAAGCCGGTTCTGTGCGTCCTCGGCAACCACGATCACGAGTCGGGCCGCGCCGACGACGTCCGCGAGGTGCTGTTCGACGCGGGCGCGATCGTGCTGTGCGGCGAGTCGTACGAGGTCGACGGAGTCGGCTTCGCGGGTACCAAGGGCTTCGGCGGTGGCTTCGGCGAGCGCGCGCTCGAGCCCTGGGGCGAGTCGTCGATGAAGGCGTTCGTGCAGGAAGCGGTCGACGAGGCGCTGAAGCTGGAGCGCGCGCTGGCGCGTCTCCGAACGAAGGAGCGCATCGCTCTCCTGCACTACGCGCCGATCGCCGCGACCGTCGCCGGCGAGCCCGAGCAGATCTTTCCGTTCCTCGGCTCGAGCCGGCTCGAGGAGCCGCTGAACCGCTTCCCGGTCCGCGCCGTGCTGCATGGGCACGCGCACCACGGTGCGCCCGAGGGACGCACGGCGGGTGGCGTGCCGGTCTACAACGTCTCGGCGCCGGTCTTTCAGCGCCACGCGCCGGACGGCGATCCGTTCCGGCTGCTGCTGGTGCCGCGCGGCGACGGAGCGGCCGCGTGAACGATCGCGGCGAGCGGGCAGCGCCGTCGGCGCTCGCGAGCGGCTGCGCGGCGGTGGGCGGCGATCCGCACCGCCGCGCGCTCGAGGCGCTGCACGCGGCCGGCGTGGAGTTCCTGCTCGGCGGCGCGTTCGCGCTGCAGACGCATCTCGGCGTGCTGCTGCGCGCCGTCAAGGACCTCGATCTGTTCCTGCGCGAGCGCGACCTCGAGCGCGCCCTCGCGGCGCTGCGCGCCGCCGGGTACGCGACCGAGATCGCGTTCCCGCACTGGCTCGCGAAGGCGGTCGCCGGCAGCGAGTTCATCGACGTCATCTTCAGCTCGGGCAACGGCATCGTGCGCGTCGATGACGCGTGGTTCGCGCACGCCGGCCGCGCCGAGGTGCTCGGCGTGCCGGTGCTCGTCTGTCCGCCGGAGGAAGGGATCTGGGCGCGCGCGTTCGTCATGGAGCGCGAGCGCTACGACGGCGCCGACGTGGCGCATCTTCTGCGCTGCTGCGCCGCGACGCTCGACTGGCCGCGGCTGCTCCACCGCTTCGGCGACAACTGGCGCGTGCTGTACGCGCATCTCGTGCTGTTCGGCTTCGTCTACCCGGCGGAGCGGAAGCGCGTGCCGGCCGCCGTGATGCGCGAGCTCTCGGCGCGACTCGCGACCGAGGAGGCAGCCGCTGCGCCGGTGGACACCGTCTGCCGCGGTACGCTGCTGTCGCGCGCGCAGTATCTGATCGACGTGGGGCGCTGGGGCTACGCCGACGCGAGGCTCGCGCCGTACGGCACGATGTCCGCCGCCGACGTCGAGGCGTGGACGCGCGCGATCGACCCGGACGACGCGTCGGCTCCGAACTCCTGAGCGCCGCGCGTCGTGCCGCGGGCGTCGCGGCTCAGCGTCCCGAGCCGCCGTGCGCGGCGAGCGGTGGCGCCGCGACGGCCGCCGTCGACGAGCCCGCGGCGCGGGCGGCCGCGTGGTCGAGCACGGCGGCGAGGCGGTCCTGCAGGACGCCCGGATCGAGCGGCTTCGCGAGGTGATCCGCGACCGCCATCTGCTTCGCGCGCTCGACGAGATCGGTGGAGCCGGAGACCAGCAGCACGGGCACGTCGATGCGGTGCCGGTCGAGGTATGCCTTGAAGGCGACGCCGTCCATGACCGGCATGACGAGATCGAGCACGATCGCGTCGTAGCGGGCGGCGAGGATGCGGGTGATCGCCTCGGAGCCGTTGGCGGCGACGTCGACGTCGTAGTGGCGCGACAGGACGATGCTCAGCGGCTCCGCCACGTCGGCGTCGTCGTCGACGACGAGAATGCGCTTGCGCACGTCGATCTCAGGACGACGGCGGCGTCGACAGCTGGGGCCCGGCGGCACTCGCGGGCCGCTGCTTGCCGCGGCCGTTGTAGGCGTTCAGGCGGTTGTAGAGCGTCTTCAGGCTGATCTCGAGCACGCGCGCGGCGCGCTCCTTGTTGCCGTTGCACGCTTCCAGCGTCGCGAAGATGAGGCGCTTCTCCGCTTCGCCGATCGAGATGCCGGGCTTGAGCTCGATCGCCGGACCGAGTCCGACGGGCTCCGCCGACATCGGCGTCGCGTCGCCGCTGAGCGCCGGCAGGCACTCGGTGGTGATGACCTGGTCGGCGAGGATGAACGCGCGGTCCATGACGTTCTTCAGCTCGCGGACGTTGCCGGGCCAGTGGTAGGCGCGCATGCGCTCGAGCGCCGCGCGTCCGAGCCGCTTGTCGGCCTTCTCGGCGCGGTTCATGTGCGACAGGAAGTACTCGGCGAGCAGGTCGATGTCCGCGCCGCGCTCGCGCAGCGGCGGCAGCTGCAGCGGGAACACGCTCAGGCGGTAGAGGAGATCCTGGCGCAGCTTCTGCTGTGCGACGGCCTCGTGCGGGTCACGGTTGGTCGCGGCGACGAGGCGCACGTCGACCGGCAGCTCGCGCTCGCCGCCGATGCGCACGATCTTGCCCATCTCGAGCACGCGCAGCAGCTTGACCTGCAGCTCGACGGGCATCTCGGTGATCTCGTCGAGGAACAGCGTGCCGCCGTGCGCGCGCTCGAAGTAGCCCTTGTGGATGCGGTCGGCGCCGGTGAAGCTGCCGCGCTCGTGGCCGAAGAGCTCGCTCTCGATGAGCTGCGGCGTGACCGCGCCGCAGTTGAGCGCGACGAACGGCTGCTTGCGGCGGCGGCTCAGCTGGTGGCAGGTCTGCGCGACCAGCTCCTTGCCCGTTCCGCTCTCGCCCTGGATGAAGACCGTCGCGTTGGTCGGCGCGACGCGCGCGATCATGTCGTAGAGGTGCTGCATCGGTGGCGCCGAGCCGATGAGCGGTCCGAAGCGTCCGAGACGACGCAGCTCGGCACGCAGATCCTCGACCTGGTCGTGCAGCTCGCGGCGGCGCGCGACGTTCGCCAGCACGGCGCGCAGTCGCGGCAGCTCGACGGGCTTGGTGAGGTAGTCGACGACGCCCTCGCGGAACGCATCGACCGCCGAGTCGACGGTGGCGTTGCCGGTGATGAGGACGACGTCGGTGAACGGCATGGTCGCGAGCTCGGGGATGAGCTGCGACCCTTCGCCGTCGGGCAGGCTCAGGTCGACGAGGGCGAGATCGGGCATGCGCTCGCCCAGAAGCTGACGGGCCTGGGCGAGGGTCGTCGCGGACTCCATCGTGAAGCCCTCCTGCGAGAGGACCTCGGCGATGGCCTCCTGAAAGCCCGGGTCATCGTCGATCACGATCGCGTGTGGCATCAATCTCCTCCACGTGGAACCTTCCGGGTGCTCACGTACCGTCACCCCGAGACGGCGGGAGATCGCAGGTCTCCCTTCCGCCGCGAGCGCTCGCCGCGTCCGTGCAAATGCCGCTCCCAAACGGAGCGACTTGAAAACGTCGGCCATCGTGGAGTTATTTCCCCCTTTGCGATGTAAAAGCTTCAAAGCTGGTAGATCCTACATTGTACGACCGGGAAGAGAAGCGCTTTCGACAGGCGGCGGGGACCGATTCTCCGGGCGATTCGGAGATTTCCGCGATCTCCGTGCAGGGTCCGGAACGTGCAGTGTCGCGCCCGCGCCCTGTCGTGCCCGATCGTGCGGCGGGCGCGTCGGTAGAGCTCGCCATGAGGACGTCGACCACCTGGAAGCGCTACGGGCCACCGCTCGGCGTCGCGTCCCTCGTGCTGCTCGCGACGCTGGTCGCGAGCTGGACTGCATACTCGGTCTACGAGTCGCGCGACCGCGAGCGCTTCGAGAGCCGGGTCGAGGAGATCGCCGACGCCATCGAGGGCCGCCTCGACACCTACGGCGTCGTCCTGCAGTCGGCGAGCGCACTCCTGTCGGAGCCCGGGTTCGTCGACCTCGACCGCTTCCGGACCTTCGTCGCGACGCTCGATCTTCCCGCCCGCTATCCGGGCCTCGCCGGGATCGGCTACGTCGCGCGGGTCCGCGGCGAGCAGCGACACGCGCTCGAGGCGCGGATGCACGCGGCGGGTGTCCCGGGCTTCGCGATCCGTCCGGAGGGCGAGCGCCCGGAGTACCTCCCGGTGGTCGCGCTCGAGCCGCTCGACGAGCGCAGCACGGCGGCGCTCGGTCTCGACCTCGGTGCCGAGCCGCACCTGCGCGTCGCGATGCAGCGCGCACGCGACTCGGGATTGCTCGCCGCGTCGGACGGCGCGTCGAAGGACGGTCGCGCGGACGTCGTCGAGGGCTTCGTCGTCTTCCAGCCGGTCTTCCTGTCCGGCGCGATGCCCGACGGCGCGAACGCGCGCCGCACCGATCTCGCGGGGTACGTCTTCAGCCCGTTCGACACCGCCGAGTTCGTCGCCACCAGCGTCCAGCAGCCCGACGACCCTCTGGTGGGCTTCGACATCACGGACGCCGAGGTCGGCCGCACGCTCTACCACTGGCAGCCGAACGAGGAGGGCGGCGAATCGGCGACGCCGACCTACGCGACGCAGCGCAAGATCAATCTCGCCGGACGCGACTGGACGGTCTCGTTCCGCACCACGCCGAGCTTCGACGAGCAGTCGCGGCGCGGCGTCGTGCCGTGGATCCTCGGCGGCGGGCTTCTGATCAGCGGGCTGATCTTCGTCGCGATGCGGGCGCAGGCCGAGGCGCGGCACGATGCCGAGCGCAACGCGAACGTCCTGCAGGCGCTGCTGCTCGCGCGGCGCGAGAGCGAGGCGCGGCGTGCGGCGATCCTCGAGTCGTCGCTCGACGCGGTGGTCGCGATGGACGAGGGCGGACGCATCACCGAGTTCAACCGCGCGGCGGAGCACGCGTTCGGCTTCACGCGCGCCGAGGTCCTCGGCCGCGACCTGTTCGAGACGATCATTCCGCAGTCCTACCGGGAGTCGCTGCGCAGGGGCTTCGCGCGCTACTTGACGGAGGGCGGGCGCAGCTTTCTCGGCAAGCGCCTCGAGGCGACGGCGCGGCGGCACGACGACCGCGAGTTCGCGGTCGAGGTCACGGTCAGCGAGATCCGACTCGATCCCGGCCGCGAGTTCACCGCGCACATCCGCGACATCACCGAGCGCAAGCAGTACGAGGAGCGGCTGCGCCTCGAGCGCGAGTCGGTCGAGACGCTGCACCGGATCACCAGCTCGTTCGCTGCCAAGCTCGACCTGCAGGCGCTGATCCAGGACGTGATCGACGCCGCCACCGAGTGCTCGGGCGCGGAGATGGGCGCGTTCTTCTACAGCGGTCCCCTCGACGACGGGCAGGACGACGACGTCTATGCCGTCTCCGGCGTCGCGCCCGAGGTCTTCGACGAGCTGCGAGCACCGCGGACGACCGCGCTGCTCGCGCCGGCGATGTCGGGGCGTTCGGTGCTGCGGCTCGACGACGTCACGGCCGACCCGCGCTACGGCAAGAACACGCCGCACTTCGGACCGCCGTCGGGGCATCCGACGGTGTGCAGCCTGCTGGCCGTCCCGGTCGTCACCGGATCGGGCACGATGCTGGGCACGATCCTGCTCGGCCACGCGCAGCCCGGACGGTTCACCGAGCGACACGAGAGCGTGGTGCTCGCCGTCGCGGCGCAGGCTGCCGTCTCGCTCGACAAGGCGTCGCTCTACCGCGCCGCGCAGGAGGCGCGCCACGCGGCGGAGCTCGCGAACCGGACCAAGGACGAGTTCCTCGCGACGCTGTCGCACGAGCTGCGTACGCCGCTCACCGCGATCCTCGGCTGGTGCCAGCTGCTGACACGCGGCAAGCGCAGCGAGGCCGAAATCGCACGCGGCCTCGAGCGCATCGAGAGCAGCGCGCAGGCGCAGACGCGGCTCATCTCCGATCTGCTCGACGTGTCGCGCATCGTGTCGGGCAAGCTGCGCCTCGAGGTGCAGCCGCTCGATCTCGAGCCGGTCATCGAGGCCGCGATCGAGGCGATCCGTCCCGCCGCGGAGGCGAAGGGGATTCGTGTCCGCGCGCACGTCGATCCTTCCGCGGTGGTCGTGGCGGGCGACAGCAACCGCCTGCAGCAGGTGTTCTGGAACCTTCTCTCGAACGCCGTCAAGTTCACGCCGAAGGGCGGCGCGATCGAGGTGTCGCTCGAGGGCCGCGGTGCGCAGGCGGTGCTCTGCGTCAGCGACGACGGTTGCGGCATCCGCCCGCAGGACCTCGCGTGCATCTTCGACCGCTTCCGCCAGGTCGACAGCAGCACCACGCGTCGCTCCGGAGGCCTCGGCCTCGGTCTCGCGATCGTGCGCCATCTGGTCGAGCTGCACGGCGGCACCGTGCGTGCGGAGAGTCCGGGCGAGAACCTCGGTGCGCGCTTCTACGTGACGTTGCCGGTGCTGCCGTCGCGCGCCCAGGGCGACGTGCGTCCCGCCGAGAACGACGGACACGCCGAGCGCCGCGGGGAGATCGGCCAGCCGCTCGCGGGCCTGCGCGTCCTGGTCGTCGACGACGACCGCGAGACGCGCGAGCTGATCAAGACCATCCTCGAGGAGGGCGGTGCGAACGTGTGCGCGGTGCCCTCGGTCAACAAGGCGGTTGAGGCGCTCGACCACCATGGACCGGACGTGCTGGTCAGCGACATCGCCATGCCCGAGCGCGACGGCTACGAGCTCATCCGCTACGTGCGCAGCCGCGAGGAGGTCTCGGGCGGCAGCGTCCCGGCGCTCGCGCTGACCGCATTCGCCCGCACGGAGGACAGGAGCCGGGCGCTGCTCGCCGGCTTCCAGATGCACGCGGCGAAGCCCGTCGAGCCGGCGGAGCTGGTCGCGATGGTGGCTTCGCTCGCCCGCCGACCGCCCGAGGCGAGCGTCAAGTGGCACTGAGCGCGGACGACGAGGAGCCGTCCGCGGCGCCTTCGGATGCCGAGGCGTACCGGCGCCGGCTGAACGCGGTCGCGGTCTTCGGCGGCTGCACGCTCGCGATCGCGGTCCTCTACTGGACGCAGGCCGTGCTCATCCCGATCGCGCTCGCGGTCCTGCTGTCGTTCGTGCTGAGTCCGCTGGTGCGCGGCTTCGAGCGCATCGGGCTAGGGCGGATCGGCTCGGTCGCCGTGGTGACGGTGCTCGCGGCCGCGATCCTCGCCGCGGCCGGCTTCGCGCTCGCGTGGCAGGTGACGCGACTCGCGTACGACCTGCCGGGATACCGCTCGAACATCCGCGCCAAGGTCGTCGACGTGCAGGGCGCGACCAGCGGCGGCATCATCGACAAGCTGCGCGGTGCGGCCGATGACGTGATGTCGGCGATCGACCGCGGGGCCGCGCGCCACCCGGCACCGCGCGGGCTCGCGCCGCAGCCGGGCGACCAGCCGGTGCCGGTGGTCATGCAGGCGCCGTCGGTGCTGTGGCAGATCCCGTCGGTTCTCGAAGGCCTCGCGAGCGCCGGCTTCGTCCTCGTGCTGGTGATCTTCATGCTGCTCGAGCGGCGCGAGCTGCGCGACCGCCTGATCCGGCTGATCGGCTACGGACGCCTCGCAGTCACGACGCGCGCCTTCGACGAGGCCGCGGCGCGCATCGGCCGCTACCTCGTCGCGCAGTCGCTGATGAACACGGGCTACGGCGTCACCGTCGGCGCGGGGCTCTACCTGCTCGGTGTCCCGTACGCGCTCCTGTGGGGCTTCCTCGCGGCGTGCCTGCGCTTCGTGCCGTACGTCGGGCCGTTCCTCGGCGCGGGCATGCCGGTGCTGATCGCGCTCGCGGCGTTCCCCGGCTGGACCGTGCCGCTCTTCGCGGTCGCGCTCTTCGCGGTCTGCGAGCTGATCGCGAACATGATCGTCGAGCCGTTGCTGTACGGACAGTCGGCGGGCGTGTCGCAGGTGGCGCTTCTCGCCGCGATCGCGTTCTGGACCTGGCTCTGGGGCCCGATCGGGCTGGTGCTCGCGACGCCCCTCACGGTGTGCCTGGTCGTGTTGAGCAAGAACGTCCCGGAGCTGCACTTCATCTACTACCTGCTCGCCGACGAGCAGGTGCTCGAGCCCGACGTTCGGCTGTACCAGCGGCTCCTCGCCGGAGACGACGAGGAGGCGCGCGAGGTGTTCGCCGAGTACGCGCGGCTCCAGCCCGAGGGCGACGCGTTCGACGAGCTCCTGTTGCCGGTGCTGGTGCGAACCAGCGCCGATCGCGCCAACCAGCGCTTGACGGCGGACGAGGAGCAGCGCCTGCACCGCGCGGCGCGCCGCCTGCTCGCCGCCGCGTCGCGCGGCGACGCGGTCGCCACCGCGAAGGATTCGGCCGCGCTGCCGCGAATCCTCGGCGTGCCGGCGTCGACGGCGGGCGACGTCCTGGTGCTGCAGATCCTGGCGCACGAGCTGGCGCGCGATCCGGTCGTCATCGAGCGGCTGTGGCCGGGCATGGGCTCGCTCGAGCTGCTCGCGACGGTGGAGAACGCAGCGCCCGACGTGGTGTGCATCGCGGCGTTGCCGCCGCGGGGTGCGGTCGCCGCGCGCTACCTGTGCCGCCGGCTGCGTCGTCAGTTCCCGGCGCTGACGATCGTCGTGCTGGCGCCGGACGGCCTGGAAGAGAGCGGGACCGGAACGGGCTCCGCGCTCGCCAACGCCGGCGCGAACGCGGTCGTCGAGGGCATCCGTGCGGCGCGCGAGGCGCTGCTTCCGCTCGTGGTGCCGCCCGAAGTCGAGAGCGAGAAGGCCGCGAGCTGAGCGGACCTGCCGGTCGTTCCTGCCGTCGCGCTTGTAGATCGTTCACGGACGCAGACGGCCGCCCCTAGTCGCCGCGTCGGAAATGCGGCGGCGTCGCGCCTCCCGGAGGGGGCACGTGTCTTGCGATCGAAGTCCCGGCGCGGCGCGCGCACCGACGACGCGCCCCGGGAGGAATCCATGATGTGCAACCCCGACGTCAAGCATCTCGCCACACTCGCTCTCGCGCTGGCCTTCGGCGGCGTTCTCGCAGCCGGCTGCGCCGGCCGGCGGCCCGTCGCCGAGCTGGCGCGCGCGGACGAGGCGATCCGCCACGCCCAGACGACGAGCGAGGCGGCCGCGGCAGCGCCGTCCGAGCTCGCCACCGCGCACGCGAAGCTGGCGGGCGCCCGACGGGCGATGGCGGACGGATCCTACTCCGACGCGCGCGACCTCGCGGACCAGGCGCGCGCCTACGCCGAGCTCGCGGAGGAGAAGGCGGAGTCGCAGAGCACCACGACGGCGGCGCGCCGCGCCGTGTCCGAGGTCGAGGTCATCGGCGGCGCGACGCGGTCTCCCGACGTCGTCGTCGAGCAGCGGACGGTGACGCGCACCGTGCCGTCGAGCGTCGTGGTCGAGCGTCCTGCAACGACGGTGATCGAGCGCGCGAGCCCGCCGCCGGTGGACGTCGTGGTCGAGCGGCCGCAGCCGTACACGCGGGCGGTCGTCGAGCCGGATCCGCGGGTGATCGTGGTGCCGGAGTGATCGCCGACGGAACGTCGACGGGAGTGGCGGCGTGGCAGAGTCGGGACGGGAGCTGCGTCGCCGCGTGGGGAGCGAACGGCCGGACCTGCGGGACGATGGGCCGGACGAACGTCGGCCGCCGAGTGGCGGCGTGGCGGCCGAGCGGCGCTCGCTGCAGCGCCGGGTCGGGACGCGTCTGAACGCGCCGGCGTTCGCTGCTTCACCGGCAGCCACGACCGCCGGCGTGTCGCTGCTGGAGCCGGGGCGGAACTGCTGGCGCGTGGTACCCGCCACGCGGGTCGCGTTCCTCGTCGACGCGGAGGCGTATTTCCGCGCGTTCGCGGAGGCGGTGGAACGTGCCCGTTCCAGCGTGCTCATCGCGGGCTGGGACTTCAACGGCAGCACGGAGCTCTGGCACGGCGAGCGTCCGTCGGACCTGCCGCCGCAGCTCGCGTCGTTCCTCGCGCGTGCATTGCGCCGGACGCGCTCGCTGCACGTGCACGTTCTCGACTGGGACTTTCCGATGCTCTACGCGATGGAGCGCGAGGTGCTGCCTGCGTACCGCTTCGCGTGGCGCATGCCGCGGCGCTTCCACTTCCGTCTCGATCCCTGTCACCCGCTCGGCGGTGCGCATCACCAGAAGATCGTCGTGGTCGACGACCGCGTCGCGTTCGTCGGCGGCATGGACATCGCGATGGGACGGTGGGACAGCACCGACCATCGCGCCGACGATCCGCGCCGTCGCGATCCGAAGGGCAATCCGTTTCCGCCGGTGCACGACGTGCAGATGCTGGTCGAGGGGCCCGCCGCCGCCGCGATCGGCGATCTCGTCCGCGCGCGCTGGCGCTGCGCGGGTGGACGGAAGCTGCGCCCGGTACGCAAGGCCGGCGAGCCGTGGCCGCCGAGCGCGTGCGCCGCGCTGCGGGACGTCGGGGTCGCGATCGTCCGGACGATGCCTGCGTACGGCGAGCAGCCCGAGGTGCGCGAGGTCGCGGCGCTGCACGTGGACGCGATCCGCCGCGCACGGCGCTGGGTGTACGTCGAGAACCAGTACTTGACCGCGGCGGCGGTCGGCGACGCGATCCTGGAGCGGCTCGCCGAGCCGGACGGTCCGGAGATCGTCGTGATCAATCCGGGGAAGTGCTCCGGGTGGCTCGAGGAGAGCACGATGGGCGTGCTGCGCGCGCGCCTGCTGCGGCGCATCCGCGCGGCGGACGTGCACGGACGCTTCCGCATCTACTCCCCGACGGTCCCCGGCCTCGGTGAGGCGCGCATCAACGTGCATGCGAAGCTCGCGATCGTGGACGGCCGCTTCGTCCGCGTCGGCTCGGCGAACCTCAACAACCGCTCGATGGGCCTCGACAGCGAGCTCGACCTCGCGGTCGAGGATCGCGGTGACGGCTCCGTCGCGCCGGCGGCGATGCGGCTGCTCGCGCAGCTTCTCGCCGAGCACCTCGACTGCCCGCGCGACGTCGTCGCGGCCCACCTCGAGCGCAGCGGCTCTCCCGCGGCGACCATCGAGGCCCTGCGCGGACGCCCGCGCACGCTCGAGCCGCTCGACGGTGCCGTCGCGCCGTGGCTCGAGAGCGTCGTTCCGGAAGCGGCGGTGGTCGATCCGGAGCGTCCGATCCCGGCAGCGGAGCTCGAGCAGATGGTGGCGCCGCTCGCGAGCGGCGCCGCAGGACGCGCGCCGCTGGTCGTCGCGGCCCTGCTCGTGCTCGGGCTCGTCGCGGCGTGGCTCTGGACGCCGCTGGGCGAGTGGTTCGATCCCGACGCGCTGCTCGGCATGCTCGCTCCGGTCGCGCGCAGCCCGTGGGGTCCGGCGATGGTCGCCGCGATGTTCGTCGCGGGCGGACTGCTGCTGGTGCCGGTGACGCTGCTGATCGTCGTCACCACGGCGACGTTCGGTGCGGCCCTCGGCGGTCTGTACGCGCTCGTTGGTGCGCTGCTGAGCGCGCTCGCCGGCTACGGTGCCGGCGCCGCGCTCGGACGGAACCGCGTCCGGCGCCTGTTCGGCAGCCGCCTCGGACGGCTGGGTAACCGCCTGTCGCGGCACGGCGTTCTCGTGATGACCGCGGTACGGCTGCTGCCGCTCGCTCCGTACTCGGTGGTGAACCTCGCGGCCGGCGCAGCGCAGGTCGGTCTGCGCGACTTCGTGGTCGGCACGACGCTCGGCATGCTGCCGGGAATCGTCGGCGCGACCGCGTTCGCCGACCAGCTGATGCGCACGATGCATCGGCCCGATCCGGTCAACGTGCTGCTGCTCCTCGCGGTGCTCGGCGGAGTGGTGTTCGCCGGCCGGTGGATCGAGCGGCGCTTGACGGGCCGTACGTCGAGCACGGGCCCGCCGGTGGCCACGCGCCGTCGCGGCACGCCCGGGCGCGCTCGCGACGTGCGGCCGTCGCCGCCCGGTCGCTGAGCGCGTCTCGACGCGCGGGTCCGGGGCGTGCGCTCAGGGCAGGACGGGACGCGCGTCGGCGGGCGGCGCGTCCTCGCGCTGCGCGCCGAGCAGGAACGCCGAGCGCGAGCGCAGCACCAGCACCGGCATCACCGAGAGCGCCGCCACGCACGAGATCAGCATCGCGACCGGCATCAGCGTGCCGAACAGCCGCAGCCCGAAGAACGGCGAGAACAGACCGAGCGCCGCGAAGCCGGCCCCGATGCTCGCCGCGACGAAGATCACCGCGCGGCCCGAGGTCTCGAGCGCCACGTGCAGGGCCTCGCCGTCGCTCGACGCGCGCGAACGCTCCTCGCGCAGCCGGTACAGGAAGTAGATGCCGTAGTCGGCGCCGATGCCGGCGGCCATCGCCATCAGCGTCGAGGAGCCCATGTCGAGGCGGATCCCGACCCAGCCGATCAGTCCGAAGAGCATCACGACCGTGAGCACGATCGGGGTCACGACGTAGAAGCCGCCGAGCGGCGAGCGCAGCACCAGCGACGACACGACGTAGATCGAGAACAGGACGAGCAGCATGTTCAGGATCTTGCTGTGCGTCGTGTGCTCGTTGACGGCGAGGATCGTCGGCGCGACGCCGCCCGCGATGAGCACGCGCACGCCGTCGGGCGGAGGATTCGCGGCCACCCAGTCCTGTGCGCGGCGGACCAGCGGTCCGACCAGCGCGGAGTCGTCGCTGGTCAGGTACGCGACCAGCAGCGACTTCGTGTAGCCGCGGTCGATGAAGCGCTCGAAGGCCGGCGAGTCGCCGAGGAAGATCAGCTGCGACACCAGCTCCTGGTCGTCCGGGATGCGGTACGGATCGGGCGCGTCTCCGTTGAAGGTCTTGTGCAGCGTCTTGACGAGGTCGCCGAGCGACGCGGTCCGCCACACCAGCGGGTCCGTCTCGAGCTCGGTGCGGAGCCTGTCCATGTGGCGCAGCAGCGGCAGCTGCTTGACGCTTTCGGGCGGGCCCTCGTAGAGGATCGTCATCGTCACCGTCGCCGGGAAGTGCTTCTCGATCTCCTCGAGGTGCCTCGCCGGGATGCTGTCCTGGACCATGTACTCGCGCGTCGGGCCGTAGGTGCGGATGCGGGTCGCGCCGACCAGCGCGAGCACCACCAGCACGCCGGTCGCGATCAGGACGGGACGTCCGCGGTCCTTGACGATGGCGCGCTCGAGGAAGGCGAGCGGGGCGGACGTCCAGCGCGACTTGCGGAGCCCGCGCTTCGGCGCCGGCAGCACCGAGCGCAGCGCGGGGATGAACGTCATCTCGAGCAGGACCGCGCTGCCGATGCCGTAGGCGCACGACAGCCCGAAGCCGGTGATCGACGGAATTCCGGTCAGCGCCAGCGAGGCGAAGCCGATGGTCGCGACGCCGCCCGCGGCGAGCATCACCGGGCCCATGGCCGTCGTGGACGCGACCACCGCCTCGCGGTTGTCGCCGAGGCGCGCGACCTCCTCCGTGTAGCGCTTGAGCATCTGTGCCGAGTGTCCGGCGGCGATGGCGATCACGAGGATCGGCGTCGCGGAGTTCCAGCTGTCGATGCCGATGCCGGTGTGCCCCATGAGGCCGAGGCCCCAGATGGTGCCGAGCGCGGCGGTCAGCATCGGGATCAGCATGCCCTGCAGGTTGCGGAACGAGAGCAGCAGCATGAGCGCGATGACGCCGAAGGTGATCGGCAGGCGGCGTCCGATCTCCGCCGACTGCGCGCGGTCGGTGAGCGCGATCATCGG
Source organism: Binatia bacterium (assembly GCA_046327915.1). Taxonomy (GTDB): domain Bacteria; phylum Desulfobacterota; class Binatia; order UBA12015; family UBA12015; genus VGTK01. Next base: position 27,992 of record JAXLXO010000016.1, read on the forward strand.
CTCGCCCGCAAGGTAGATCTCGACCGGAGCGTCCTTGAACTCGTCCCGCATCGCGAGCGCACGATCGGCCAGATCCTGCGCGCGCGGTCCGGGCCAGAAGTCCATGATCAGCACCGCGGCCTTCTGGTCCGGCGTGACCACCATGCCCTTCAGCTGCGGATCGCCGTCGACCTTGGCGCGCAGCGCGGCCATGTCCTCGGGAGTCGTCGGCGGGTCGCGCATGAGCAGGTCGATGTCGAGGCCGCCGTTGAGCTCCTGCACGTAGCGCACGCTCGGCGACGCGAGGCTCACGACGTTCTGCGCGATGACGTCGTCGAGGCGCAGCGCCTTCAGCGTCGCCTCGCGGACGACCTCGAGCACGGGCGTGCGCCACACGTCGCCGCCGTCCTTCGGGACGAGAAGCGCGATGATCGTGTTGCGCCCACCGAACTTGCTGCGGATCTCCTTGTCGATGGTCGTGAACGGGTGGTTCTTCGGCAGGCTCTTCTCGACGTCGAAGTCGGCCTGCAGCTTGCCGATCCCGGTCGCGAGCCAGGCGGTGACGAGGACGACGGCGACCAGCACGAGCCAGGCGCGTCGGACGAGAAGGCGTGCGTACGATTCCATGAGACCTCGGATCTGCGAATTCAGCGCTCGACGGGTGTCTCGTCGGCGAGGAAGAGCGTTGCGAGCGTGTGCAGCGCGTCGCGGCGCGTGGCGACGGCGCCCGGCGTTCCGGCGACCAGCCCGAACAGGCTCGCGAGAAAGATCTCCGTCGCCTGCTCCGGCGCGAGTCCCGGACGGAGCGCGCCGTCGCGCGCGGTGACGAAGCGCCGCGCGACCTCCATCATCAACGGGAATGGCTGCTCGGAGAGATCGAGTCCGGCGGGCTGCCGGATGTACACGCCGAGCGTGACGCGCAGGAGCCCGCCGGCGGCCATTCCGGCGTCGGCGGTGCAGATCGCCTCGATCAGCGCGTCGAGGAACTCGCGCAGCGTGGCGGTGCCCTGCGTCTGCTCGACGACGCTCATCTCGACCCGCCACTGCAGGTCGAGCAGCACGGCTTCCTTCGACGGGTAGTGGAAGTAGAAGCTCGCGCGCGACGTGCCCGCGCGCTGCGCGATGGCGCCGACGCTGGCTGCCTCGAAGCCGGTCTCGCGGAACTCGGCCAGCGCGGCCTGGAAGAGGCGCTCGCGGGTTCGGTCGCCCTTGCGGTCGCGGGGCGGAGCGAGCGGCGCGCGCGGATGCATGACGCAGGGCGTAGAGGTTGTGCTGACATGTGTCAAGAAAACCTGACGTGTGTCAGAAACGCCGGACGGGTTTGACCCGTCGAACGGCGCCCGCGTATGTCGGGCGTGTGGGACGACTCGACGGCGAGACGGTTCTGATCACGGGCTCCACCTCGGGCATCGGCCGCCAAGCCGCCATCACGTGCGGTGCGGAGGGGGCGCAGGTGGCCGTCCATGGCCGCAACGTCGAACGCGGCGAGGCGGTTGTCCGGGCGATCACCGACGCCGGCGGCACGGCGCACTTCTTCCCGGCGGATCTCTCCGGGGAGGACGCCTGCACGGCACTCGTGGACTCCGTCGCCGGACGCTTCGGCGGCCTCACGGTGCTGGTCAACAACGCGGTCGCCGGCAGCGGCGGACGGAGCCCGATCGGCGAGTTCGACACCGCGCTGTGGGAGAAGATCCTGCGCGTCAATCTCACCAGCCCCGCGTGGCTGTGCCGCGCGGCGATCCCGCACATGCTGGCCGCAGGACACGGCTCGATCGTCAACGTGTCGTCGCGGCAGGCGGAGCGTGCGAGCCCGGGGCTCGCGCCGTACGCGGCGAGCAAGGGCGGGCTCAACGCGCTGACGCGCTCGATCGCGGTCGATTACGGACGCAGGAACATCCGCTGCAACGCGCTGTCGGTGGGCTACGTCGAGAACCCGCGCCGCGACGCGGGCATGACGCCCGAGCGGCGCGCGGAGCTCGAGGGCATGCACCTCACGCGGCTGGGACGGGCCGAGGACATCGCGTGGGCAATCGTCTACCTGGCCAGCCGCGAGAGCGAGTTCGTGACCGGCGCGCTCCTGCCGATCGACGGCGGCGGCACGATCGCGCGCGGCAAGGTGCTGGGCTGACGTCCGCGCGACGGCGCGGCCTGCGGGAGTGACTCGATGGCAGGACGACTCGAGGGACGCGTCGCGATCGTGACCGGCGCCGGCTTCGGCATCGGACGCGGCATCGCGCGGCGCTTCGCGCGCGAGGGCGCTGCGGTCACGGTCGCCGAGATCGACGTGCGCTCCGGCGAGCGCACTGCGGCGGAGGTCGGCGAGCTGGGCGGGCAGGGCTTCTTCGTCCGCACCGACGTGACCGATCGCGCGCAGGTCGAGGCGGCGGTCGCGGCGACCGTCGAGCGCTTCGGGCGTCTCGACGTGATCGTCAACAACGCCTGGGGCGGCGGCACCATCAAGCGTCTCGAGCACAAGAGCGACGACGAGATGATGCACGGCGTGCGCCTCGGCTACATGGCCGTGTTCTTCCTGATGCAGGCGGCGTATCCGCACCTGAGGAAGCAGGGCGGATCGATCGTCACGCTGTGCTCGCTCAACGGCGTCAACGCGCACCTCTACACGGCCGAGTACAACGGCGCGAAGGAGGGCGCGCGCGCCTTGACGCGCACTGCGGCGCGCGAGTGGGCGCGGCACGGCATCCGCGCGAACGTGATCTGTCCGGCGGCAGCGACCGAGGCCTACGAGGCGTTCCGCCAGATGGCGCCCGACAACGCGGCGGCGCTGCTGAAGCAGAACCCGATGGGGCGCATGGGCGATCCGGAGAACGACATCGGCTCGGTGGCGCTGTTCCTCGCCAGCGACGACTCCCGGTACTTGACCGGCAACACGCTGTTCGCCGACGGCGGCTCGCACATGAACGGCGTGCAGTGGGACCCGGAGCTTCCCGAGGACTGAGCCACTGCTGCTTTGCGGCTTGCGCACCCGCGCTTGCCGGGCGACGCTGCCGCAGAGGATCGAACATGCCCCGTCCACGTTCTCGCTCGTCGCGTCCCCGTCGCGCTCTTCTTCTCCTGCTTCTGCCACTGGCTGTCGCCGCGTGCAGCGATGCGGGCGGAGGTGGAGGCGCGGCCGACCCGCTGCGCCTGCCGGCGCTGCACGCCGAGCCCGATCCGGTCGCCGGCGGACGCATCGTCGACGCGGAAGGGCGCGAGGTCCTGCTGCGCGGCGTGAACGTGAACGCGCTCGCGGAGTACTGGGCGTCGAGCGAGTTCCCGACGACGTTCCCGTTCACCGCAGACGACGCGGAGCGCATCGCGGGCGTCGGCTGGAACGCGGTGCGGCTGCTGCTGTCGTGGTCGCGCGTCGAGCCCGCGCCGGGCGTGTACGACGAGGCGTACCTCGACGAAGTGGAAGCGGCCGTGCGGACGCTCGCGGAGCGCGGCGTGTACTCGATCGTCGATCTCCACCAGGACGCCTGGGGCGCCACGCTCGCGGCGGGTCCCGACGAGCAGTGCCCCGCGACCGCGTCGCCCGCACTCGGCTGGGACGGCGCGCCCGCGTGGGCGACGCTCGACGGCGGAGCCGCGCGCTGTGCGACCGCCGGCATCCGCGAGACCAGCCCGGCGGTGTTCGCCGCGTTCACCGCATTCTGGGAGGACGCGCCCGGTCCCGGCGACGTCGGCATCCGCACGCGCTACGCGCGCATGCTCGGACACGTCGCGGCGCGCTTCGCGCGCGAGACGGCGGTCGCGGGCTACGACGTGATGAACGAGCCCAACGCCTTCACCCCGGATGCGCAGCAGGGGCTCGCCGACTTCTACGCCGCCGCGCTGCGCGAGATCCGCGCGGCGGAGAGCGCGGCGGGCGGCTTCCCGCATCTGGTGGTGTTCGAGCCGTCGGCGCTGTGGTCCGCGACCGGACGCGGCGCGCCGCCGGACTTCGCGCGCGACCGCGACGTCGTCTACGGCCCGCACGTCTACACCGGCGGCATCAACGCCGGTCCGCTCACGCGCGACAACTTCGTGATCGCGCGCGACGAGGCGGCGCTCTTCGGCGGCGCGCCGGTGCTGGTCGGCGAGTGGGGCTCGGGTCCGGATCGCGCGGAGGATCCGTCGGACCGCTACTTCCTCTTCCATCAGGAGCTGCAGGACGAGTTCCGCTTCGCCGCGACGCTGTGGACGTGGCGCGAGTCGTGCGGCGATCCGCACAAGGCCGCGGACTACCGCGCGGGACGCATCCCGTACGTGTGGGGCGAGTTCGAGGTCGACTGCCGCACGAACGAGGTCACCGGTCTGCGCCAGCCGCTGCTCGACCAGCTGACGCGCGGGCTCCTGCGCGCCGCGCCCGGTCCGCTCGGCGTCGTGCGCTGGGATCAGGCGAGTGGCGTGCTCGAGGCGTCGGGCAGTGCCGCGTCGAGCGGACAGGAACTGCTCGCGTTCTACCCCGCGGCACGGATCGGCGCGCCGGTGGTCGACAGCACCGGCCTCGAGGACGTTCGGGTCGCGCCCGCGCCGGGCGGCAACGCGTACGTGCTCGGACGTGCGACCGGCGGCGCCTGGTCGATCAGCGCGCGTCCGTAGCGGACGCGCGCGTCAGGCGTCGGTCGCGTCGGCGGGCGAGTCGGCGCAGCGCGTGCGCAGGGAGCGCGGCGCGCGGTGCGCGCGCACGCGACGGACGAACGCACCGAAGGCCTCCTCCGCGAGCGCGTGCTGGCGCGCGGAGAAGCACTCCGTGTCGCGCAGGATCGGCTCCGGGCCGCCGTGCAGTCCGGACACCGCGCGCGCGTGCACCGGGGTGGTCAGCCAGCGCTCGATCATCGGCGGATCCACCTCGAGGTGGAACTGCAGGCCCCATGCGGCGTCGCCGACGCGGAACGCCTGGTTCGGGCAGCGCTCCGACGACGCGAGGTGGGTCGCGCCGGGCGCCATCTCGAAGGTGTAGCCGTGCCACTGGAAGACGCGCTCGACGTCGTCGAAGTGGCCGAGCAGCGGATCGTCCGCGGCGGCCGCGCTCTTGCGCACCTCGTACCAGCCGATCTCCGGCTCGCTCGCGCGTCCGACGTGCGCGCCCATCGCGTGCGCGAGCAGCTGCGCGCCGAGGCAGATGCCGAGCACGGGCCGGCCGAGGTCGAGCGCGTCGCGGATGACGCGCACCTCGTGCCGGAGGTGCGGGTGGCTCTCCATCTCGTCCACGTTCATCGGTCCGCCGAGCACGACCAGGGCGTCGTAGCCGTCGATTGCCGGCTCCGCGTGCGGATGGCGCGCGAAGTTGACGTAGCGGATGCGAAAACCCTCGCGCCGCAGGTGGGGATCGAGGGTGCCCAGAGGCTCGTAGGCGACGTGCTGGAAGACGAGGAGCTTCGGCATGGCGGGACGGTGCGCCGCGCGCACCGTGGGAAACTGTAGAGGGGCGGTCGCGGGTCCGGCAAGCGCGAAAGGCGGCCGGACCCGCGTTCCCGTCACCTCCGCAAATGCTCTGGCGTGAAGACGGAGTCCTTCAGGTCGACGTCGTACTTGATCTCGGGCGTCTCGAGCGTCGAGCTGGTCTTCGCCGGGACGGTGGTCATGGTCTGCTTGCGGAACGTCCACACGCCGTCGACCTTCTCCACCTGGTCGATCGTCCAGACCTTCAGCAGGTTGCCCTTCAGGTCGTAGAACGAGCGCTTCAGGATGAGCAGGTCCTGCGGGTCGATGGCGACGACGGTCTTGCCATAGATCTCGTTCGCCGAGTCCTTCGGCACCGACTCGACGAGCTTCGTCTTGCGGCCCAGGACCTCCTCGTCGCCGACGAACTTGTAGTCGTAGGCGTCGACCTGCGGCTCGACGAGGTCCGAGACGTAGAAGTCGGACTCGAGGAACGGCTGCTTGCGCACCTGGTCCTTGACCTGCACCGCGTTCCGCGCGGCCGCGACCTTGATGTACTGCTCGGGCTGCCCGGTCGGGTGCTCGAGAAAGAGGAAGCGGATGCCCGACAGCGCCTCGGGGGCGGTGACCTCGAGGTAGGTCGCGCGGGCGCCGCCCACGACCTTGTGGTCGAGCGTCAAGTCGCGCGCCGGCTGGTTCGACGGCGTGAGCTTCAGCTTCGCCTCGAAGGTCTTCTTCGGCAGCGCGTCCACCGCCTTGCGCACCAGCGCGCCGGCGTCGTCGCCCGCCGCGCGAGCGGCCACAGGTGCGAGCGCCAGCAGGACCGCCAGCGCCCGGGCGGTTCCGAACAGGATGCGTCTGCCCATCGTACGTTCCTCCGTGTCGTGCTCGTGGATCGCGGACCCACGGGTTTCCGCCCGGGCTCGTAGCCGATTTCCGCCGAAATGACGACCGATCCGCAGGTAGAGCCCGCGAAATCGCGCGGACCTCCCATGAGCGCGCATCGCGTCTGCGCGGTTCGCGATCTTCTTTGCGAAAGGTCGCGATTCCACTCTCAAGTTCTCCCGCCCGTGGCTCGAATGCGGGGCGAACCGGAAAGAGAGCACGCAGGCTCAGGGTGAGCAGGCGGCCCTTTCCAAAAGGCACGAGCCCGGCATGGACGTCCGGGGCTACGAGCCCATGGAGGACATCATGGCTCTGAATATCAACACCAACGTCTCGTCCCTCAACGCGCAGCGGAACCTGGACAACTCGACGGGCTTGCTCAGCAAGTCGTTCGAGCGCCTGTCGTCGGGCCTTCGCATCAACAGCGCGTCGGACGACGCGGCCGGCCTCGCGCTGGCCGATCGTCTGCGGGCGGACGTTCGCATTGCGAGCCAGGCGGTGCGCAACGCGAACGACGGCATCTCGGCGATCAGCATCGGTGAGAAGGCGCTCGGCAAGGTCGGCGAGATCCTGACTCGTCTCTCCGAGCTGGCGTCGCAGTCGGCGACCGGTCTCGTCAGCACCTCGCAGCGCAGCGCGATCCAGACCGAGTTCACCGCCCTCGTGTCCGAGGTCGACCGCATCTCGACCACCACGACGTTCAACGGCGTGAACCTGCTGTCGGCGGGCACGACCGTCGACCTCCAGGTGGGTCTGGACGGCACGACCAACAGCCGCATCTCGTTCTCGACGATCGACGGCTCCTCGAGCGGCGTCGGCCTCTCGAACGTGTCGGTGTCGACGGCGGCCGCTGCGCAGTCGGCCCTCGGTGCGATCAGCACCGCGATCTCGAACGTCGCGCAGCAGCGCGGCACGCTCGGCGCGGTGGAGAGCCGTCTCAACACGGCCGTCCAGAACCTGAAGGTCGCGCGCGAGAACTTCTCGTCCGCGGAGTCGCGCATCCGTGATGCCGACATCGCCGAGGAGACCGCGAACATGACCCGCGGCACGATCCTGCAGCAGGCCGGTGTGTCCATCCTCGCCCAGGCCAACCAGCAGCCTCAGCTGGCACTCCAGTTGCTGCGGTAACCCGCAGCATCACGCTGACGGCGGCGGCCTTCGCCGCCGCCGTCCCGTGAGGCGAGATCGGGATGACGATCTATCCACATCAGACCACGGCGTCGCTCGGCGAGCTCACGACGAGGAGAGCGGACCGGCCGGCGTTCGAGGAGCTGCGGCGCTCGCGCGCCGCAGCTCCGCCCTCTCAGGCGGTGCGGGACGCGCAAGCGGAAAATCTCGCCGGGGCAGAGGGGGAAAAGCTGCCGTCCACGGAGGAGCCTTCGGTCCCCGAACCCGCCATCCGGCAGCTCGCGATCCGCAAGGATCCGGAGATCGACCGCGTCGTCGTGCAGGTCCTGGACGGAAAGACCGGCGAGGTCGTTCGGCAGATCCCCTCCGAGGAGTGGGTACACCACTTGAAGCGCCTGAAGGGCGCCAAGGGGTTGTTCGTGGATCAGAAGGGCTGACAGGCAATGGCGACCATCACGATCGGCGGGCTCGCGACGGGCCTGGACACGAACAAGATCGTGGACCAGCTCGTCCAGCTCGAACGCAGGCGCAGCGTCGACCTGCTCTCGATCGACCAGCTCGATCAGCAGGCGAAGCAGAGCGCGCTGGCGACGTTCGGCACCAAGCTCGCCGACCTGATGGCCGCCATCGACAAGCTGCGTGATCCGGCGAACGCGCTGGCGCGTACCGCGACGTCGAGCGATTCCACCGTGATCGGTGCGACCGCCGGCAGCGGTGCGCTCGTCGGCAGTACCGACATCACCGTCAGCAAGCTCGCACGCAACGCGATCGCGGTCTCGGCCAACGGGCTCACGAGCTCGACGGCGACGGTCGCGTCGGGCAGCGGCAGCTTCTCGTTCAAGATCGGCACCGGCGACACGCAGACCGTCGCCGTGGATGCCACGACGACGCTCGAGGGCCTCGCGAGCCAGATCAACGCGCTGGGTGCGGGCGCCAACGCGACCGTCGTCAACCTCGGGACCGACGCGTCGCCGAACTACCGGCTGCGCCTCGCGTCGCGCGACACCGGGCTGTCGAACGACATCTCGATCGTCACCGACGACACCAACCTCGGCGTCGCCGTCACCCAGGCCGCGCAGAACGCGGAGTTCACGGTCAGCGGCTTCGCGACGACATTCTCCCGCGAGAGCAACGTCGTCAACGACGTGGTGTCGGGCGTCACCCTGACGCTCAACAAGGAAGGTGGCCCCGTCAAGATCGGCGTCACCACCGACGCCGCGGCGGTGACCGACAACGTCAAGGCGGTCGTCACCGCGTACAACGCGCTGGCGTCCTTCGTCGACGCGCAGAGCGAGGTGTCGCAGGACACGACCAACTCGGACGGCGACGTGACCACCGGTCCGCTCGCGTTCGACACCACGGTCCGGACGATCATGGACGGCCTGCGCAGCGCGATCAGCTCGAAGGTCGACGGCCTCACCGGCGACTACTCGCTGCTCGCGGAGACAGGGCTCAGCTCGACGAAGGACGGCACGCTGAGCCTCGACGCGAGCAAGCTCGCGGACGCGCTCGCGGCCGACGAGGAGGGCGTGAGCCAGCTCTTCGGCGGGCTCGGCAGCACGTCCGGCGCATTCGACCGCGTCTACCAGTATCTCTCCGATGCCACCGGCACCGGCGGGCTGCTCGAGGCGCGCAACAAGAGCATCACCGACAACCTGGCCACGCTGACCGATCAGATCGCCGCGGGCGAGCGCTCGGTCTCCGCCTTCGAGGCGAATCTGCGCAGCCAGTTCAGCAGCCTCGAAGTTCTCGTGAACAACCTCAAATCGCAGGGCTCGCTCCTGACGAGCGCCCTGTCGGGCTTGGCGTGATCCTATGGTGAATTACCAGACATCGGCAGGCGTGTATCAGCAGGCGCAGATCGCCACGGCGGATCGCGGGCGACTCCTGATCCTCATGTACGACGGTGCGCTGCGCTTTCTCGCGCAGGCCGAGGCCGGTCTTCGCGAGGACCGCATCGAGGACTTCGCGCAGCCGCTGGCGCGCGCGCAGGCGGTGATCGCCGAGCTGCTGCACACGCTCGACCACAAGGCCGGTGGCGAGATCGCGACCCAGCTCGAGCGGCTCTACCGCTTCATGCTCGAGCACCTCGTCGAGGCGAACATGCAGAAGAGCGTGCGCCACGTGGAGCAGGTGCGCCGCGTTCTCTCGATCATCGCCGACGCGTACCGCGAGGTAGTGGCGCAGGGCCCGGCGGCCCTCGGAGCGCGCAATGCCGCTTGACGCACCACTTCTCGAGAGAAGCCGTGCGGCGCTCGAGCGCTGGCTCGAGCTGCGCGCCGCGTACGACGCGATCGACGCGGCGCTCGCCGATCCCGATCGCGCCGACCTCGGTGCGCTCGCGAACCGGGTGGTCACCCTGGAGCACGACCTGAAGCCGCGCATCGCCGACCTGTCGGCGGCGCGCTCGGCGATCGCGTCGCCGGACCACGCGCTCGCCGACGTGTGGAGCGAGATCGACGGCGTCGTCGGCTCGCTCGCCAAGCGGCAGCCGCAGCTGGTGCGTGCGGCGCTCGCGGCGCGCGCCGCCACGGTGCGGCGGCTCGAGGAGCTGCGCGTGGCGCGCGGACAGCTGCGCAGCTACGGCGGCCCCGCGCAGAGCGAAGCGATCTACACCTCGCGCTGCGCCTGAGGGCGCGGCGTCGCAGGAAGCCGGGCTGCGCCATCCGGCGCGGCCCTCCGGGACGGTCCGCTGCGCGCGGCTGGCGTGCAGCGGTCATCCCGAAGCGTCGGGTCGCACCCGGCGCGCGGTGCCCGGCGGCAGGATCTGCCGCCCTGGGCATCGACTGCCGCCCGCGGCCGCTCACCCCGGCCGTCGAGTGCCGCGGAAGCGCGTGCGCAGCTGGCACCGAGGTTGCTGTCGCATCATCGCGATGGACCCGGCCCCGGAAACCATGCTGGCCCTGAATCTCGACGTGCTCGGACGAGCCGCGCCGCGGCTCGCGGCGGAGATCGCCGCGGCGGTGACGCCGACCACGCACGTGCTGTCGCAGGCGCCCGGTGGCGAGCCGCTGCTCACCGTCGGCGGCCTCGCGCTGCAGCACCCGCGTGACCCGCGCGGCGACGGCGTGCGCTGGGCGCGCACCGCGGTCGAGAAGCTCGAGACCAGCGGCGCGGCGCGCGCGATCGTGGTCGGGCTCGGGCTCGGCTACCACGTCGAGGCGCTCGCCGAGCGGTTCGCGGGCGAGATCGTCGTCGTCGAGCCGGATCTGGCGGTGTGGCGCTGCGCGCTCGCGGCACGCGACCTGCGGCCGCTGCTCGCGCGCATCGTGGCCTGCCGCGGTGACGAGAATGAGTCCGCGGTGTCCTCCGGCAAGACGCGCGTCCTGCAGCACGCGCCGTCGGCGCTGCGCGCGGACGGCGCCCATCGTGCGCTGTTCGAGCAGCTGGTCGGACGCAGCACGGCGAACGGACTGCGCCTGCGCGTTCTCGTGGTGTCGCCGATCATGGGCGGCTCGCTGCCGATCGCGCGCTACGCCACGCGCGCGCTGGCCGCACTCGGTCACGAGGTGCGGCTGCTCGACCTGTCGGGATTCCAGGACGGCCTCACCGGAATGTCGGTGTTCGGCGCGCGCCGCCGCCGTCAGGCCGAGCTCGAGAGCGGGCTCTGCAACGTGCTCGGCATGGGCGTCGCGGCGGCGGCCGAGAGCTTCGCGCCGGACCTCGTGCTGGCGCTCGCGCAGGCGCCGCTCGACGCGCAGGCGCTCGCCGCGATCGGACGCACCGGCGCCATCCGCGCGCTGTGGTTCGTCGAGGACTTCCGACGCTTCACCTACTGGCGCGAGGTCGCGTCGCAGTACGATCACGTGCTCACCATCCAGACCGACGAGTGCTTCGCGGCGCTCCGCGGGGCGACCGACGCACGGCTCTCCTACCTCCCGTGCGCATTCGACCCCGAGGAGCACCGCCCGGTCGACCTGAGCGACGAGGAGCGCGAGACGCTCGGCAGCGACGTGTCGTTCGTCGGCGCGGGCTACCGCAACCGTCGCGTCGCGTTCCGGCGCTTCCTCGACCTCGACTTCCGCATCTGGGGCAGCGAGTGGGGCGGGGCGCAGGACCTCGAGCGCGTGGTACAGCGCGGCTCGGCGCGCATCTCGACCGAGGAGTCGGTGCGCATCTTCAACGCCACGCGCGTCAACCTGAACCTGCACTCGTCGACCTACCACGATGGCGTCGACCCGCTGGGCGACTTCGTCAACCCTCGCACCTTCGAGCTCGCCGGCTGCGGCGCGTTCCAGATCGTCGACCGCCGTCAGCTGCTGGCGGACGCGTTCGTGCCGGGAAGCGAGATCGCGGTGGCCGAGAGCGTCGCCGAGATGCGGGATCTCACGCGCCACTACCTCGCGCACGGCGACGAGCGCCTCGCGATGGCGCAGCGTGCGCACGCGCGCGCTCTCGCACAGCACACGTACCAGCACCGCATGCAGGCGCTGATCGCGGCGGTCGTCGCGCAGGATCAGGACCGACTGCTCGCGCGCTCGCGTCCGCCGACCTTCGGCGAGGCGGCGGCACGCGAGAGCGGCGCGCTCCGGGCGTTGCTCGAGCGCCATGCGGCGGACGCGGCTTTCTCGCTCGACGCGGTCGTGCGCGGCATCGGCGAGGGCGAGGGCGACGTGTCGGACGAGGAGGCGATCTTCCTCTTCCTGCACCAGTTCCAGGAGCTCTACCTGACGGAGGCCCGCGCATGAGGACTCCGTCGAACTCGAGCACGCCCGGGCGCCTTCGCCGGATCGTCATCGTGAATCTCACGCGGCTCGGCGACCTGCTGCAGACCTCGCCGACCATCGCCGGCCTGCACGCGGTGCACCCCGAGGCGAAGATCACGCTGGTCGCGGAGAAGAACTTCGCCGAGGTGTGCGAGTCGATTCCCGGCGTCGACCGCGTCTACCGGATCGACCTCGACCGTCTCGGACACCTGCTCCTCGAGGGACCGGCGCGCATCGGCGACGCCTACCGGTACGTGCGCGAGGTGGTGGACGAGCTGCGCGCCGAGGACTTCGAGCTCGCGCTCAACTACTCCAGCTCGCGCATGAGCGCCGTGCTGCTGAGCCTGCTGCGCATCCCCGACGTGCGCGGCTGGGCGATGACGTCCGACGGCTACCGCTCGATCCGCACGCCGTGGGCTCGTCTCTTCGCGGCGAGCTGCCTCAACCGGCGCATGGCGTCGTTCAATCTCGTCGACTGCTACCGCGGCGTCGCCGGCTGCCTCGAGGCGCCGGTCGAGGGACTCTCGTTCCGCATCTCCGACGGCGCACGGCAGTCGATCGCGTCGCGTCTCGCGGAGATGGGTGTCGCGGGAGACGCGTCGCTCGTCGCGCTGCAGCTCGGTGCGAGCCGCGAGATCCGCCAGTGGCCGATCGAGTCGTTCGCGCGCGTCGCGCACGAGCTGGCGTCGGACGGGCACCGGATCGTCCTGCTCGGCGGCGGCGGAGAGCGGCCGCTCGCGGAGCGTCTCGTCGCCGCCTGCGCGGACGCACCGACGGCGCCGATCGATCTCTGCGGCCGCACCAGCATCCAGGAGCTGGGCGCGCTGCTCGAGCGCTGCAGCCTGCTGCTCACCGGCGACACCGGGCCGATGCACATGGCGGCCGCGACGCGGACGCCGGTGGTCGGGCTCTTCTTCGGACCCGCACTGCCGTTCGACACCGGTCCCTACGGAAACGGCCACGTGGTCCTGCACGCCGGCGTCGGCTGTGCGCCCTGCGACCACGCGGTGCAGTGCCTCGATCCGTTCTGCCGCCGCACGCTGACCCCGGAGCTGATCGCCGACGTGGCGCGCGCACGCCTCGCGGGCGATGACGCGCGCCTCGCGGCACTCGCGACGCTGGCCGGGCGCACCGGGCCGGTGCGCGTCTACCGGACGGGGATCGCGGCCGACGGACTCTTCGAGTGCGAGGCGCTGGGCGACGTTCCGCCGCGGCTCGACGACGAGCTGCGCCGCGCGTATCGCCACGTCTGGCTCGCGCGTCTCGGCGGGCGTCCGCTTCCGATGGTGCATGCGACGCGCGTCGACGCGGCGCCGTTCGCCGCGCTGGCCGGAATCGCGCGTCTCGGAGGAGAGCTGGCGGACGGCTTGCAGCGCCAGTGCGCGCTGCGAACGCCGCGCATCGAGGCGATCGAGCGCACCGTGCGCGAGATCGAGGCGCTCGATCGCAGCATCGCGGAGCACGGCCGGGTGCACCCGGAGGCCGCGCTGCTGACGCAGATGTTCACGTTCGACAAGGAGAACATGTCGGGGGATTCCCTCGATCAGCTGGCCCGGGAGTGCGCGGCGCTGTACCGCGACCTCGGCAGGTCGGCCGGAGACATGCTGGCGCTGCTCGGCGGTGATCGCGCGGCGCGAGAGGTGGGTGATGCAGATCTTCGTCAATGACCGGCTGATCGGCGAGGTCGCGGCCGAGGGCGCGACGGTAGGAGAGCTGGTCGAGGCGCTCGGCGTGCAGGTGGATCCGGGCGAGATCCTGACCACGATCACGCTCGACGACGAGGTGATCTCGGCGGGCGACGAGGCGCGCTACGTGCGCCGTCCGGCGGGCGGCGTGCGGCGCTTGACGCTCGGCACGGTGACCGTGCCGGCGTTCGCGGCGCGGCTGCGCAGCGATGCGCGCGAGGCGCTGCTGTCGATCGAGGGACGTCTCGAGCGCGTGGTCGACGCGCTGGGACGCGGCGAGATGCGCAGCGCGCATGGCGAGCTCGCGGTCGCGCTCGACGAGCTGCGCCTGATGCTCGTCCTCGACCATCAGGCGATGCAGCTCGGCGCGGGCGAGACCTTCACCGCGCAGGACGAGGTGGCACCGGTCGCCGAAGCGCTGCTCGGCGCGCAGCGGCGCGCGGACAACGCGGCGACGCGTGCGCTTCTCGCAGAGCGTCTGCTGCCGCTGCTGCGCGGCTGGGATGCGCGCGCGGCCGCGCACGGCGTGGCGGGCGGTTTCGTGTCCTGACGGGGCGCGTGGACGGACGGCTGACGCGCGCGCTGTCAGGAATCTGACCGCGGCCGCGTAGAAGCTTCCGTACGGGGGAAAAAACTGCCGCCCTCCGTCGCTCGCGATCCTCCGGGTCGTGGCACCGGGCTTGCTGCTGGGCATTTCGTGCCGACCAGGCACCAAATGCCATGCGCGCGAATCCCGCAATTCTCCTTGCTCTCTCGCTGACCGCGATCGCCGCGCGTCCCGGATCGGGACTCGCGGCCGAGCTCGGGACGCCGCCGCACTTCCTGATGCTGGCGGATCGCGAGCGCATCGTCCTGTTCAGCGACGGACCGGTCGCGGGTGCGCTCGCCGATCGCCGGGCCGACGGCAGCATCGTCGTGACCGTTCCGAAGGTCGGCGCGGGAGCGGCGATCGTCGGCCGCGAGTTCGACGACGCCGGCTCGGGCGGCAGCGGCGGCACCAGGGTTCGCGTCTCCGGCGATCCGCAGGGGGACGCACGCATCGAGATCACCAGCACGAGCGCGGTCGCGCGCGTGCACGCGTACGCCACCGGCAAGCCGGCGCGTCTGACGATCGATCTGCTGCAGGAAGGTGCGCAGGCCGATCGTGCGGCCGATCCGGCACGCGCGGGCGCGAAGCCCGCGGCAGCCGAAACGGCGACGGTCGCGGCGGCCGAAGGCGCCGAGGCGAAGCCCGCGGCCGCGGCCGAGCCGAAGCCGCAGACGCCGCCGAAGTCCGAGCCGGTCGCAGTCGCGGCGACGAAGCCGGAGCCCGCACCCGTCGCGGCCGCGAAGAGCGAGCCCGCGGCGGCGGCCGTGGCGAAGCCCGAGCCCGCGCCGGTCGTCGCGACGAAGGGCGAGCCTGCACCGGGAGTGGTGGCGAAGAACGAACCCGCACCGGTCGCGAAGACCGAGCACGCGCCGGCCGCGGCCGCCGCGAGGCCCGAGGTCGCGCCCGCGCCGGTCGCACAGACGAAGAACGATACGCCGCCGGCCGCGCACGCCGCACGCGACGCAGTCGCACACGGAACGATCGCGCCGACGGAGACCATTCCGGCGGCCGCATCCGCCAGCCGTGACGTCCCGCCGCTGCTCGAGGACGACAACCGCGATCTGCCGGCGCCGCCGGCCGCCGCACCGGTCGTCGCGCAGGCTCCGGTCGCGACGCCGACCGCGAGTCCGGCGGTCACCGCGAAGGACAAGAAGGGAAAGAAGGGCAAGGCGGCCGAGGTCGTCGTGACTGCGCCGGCTCCGGCGCCCGTCGCGCCTGGCGCGGTGGCCGCCCCGAACGCCGCCCCGGCGGTGGTTCCGGCAAGCGCACCGGCGGTCGCTGCCGAGGCGGTCGCGAGCCCGCCCGCGCCGGCCGCGCCGCAGACTCTCGTGTGCCGCTGGCGCCGCGTCGGCGGGATTCCGTACTGCGCTCCCGATCCGAAGGCCGGCATCTACGCGGCCGACCTCGGCACCGCGGAGATCGCGGGACTCCTCGACCGCGCACGCAGCGGCCCGACCCTCGTGCAGCTGCCCAACCAGGGTCCGGCGGAGGCGCATCTGAACGCCGACGTGACGCTCGTCCGCGCCGCGAAGTCGGGTTACCTGCTGCCGGCGCTCGCCGAGTACGAGCACGCGCTGCGGACGTATCCGGCCTTCGAGGACGCCAGCCGCTCGCGCGCCAACGTCGCGCTGATCTACCACACGCTCGGCTTCGCACCGGAGCTGGCGCGCCTGTCGCGCGCGAAGGACGACCCGGTGGCGCCGTTCGCCGCCGTCCTGCTCGCGGACCTGTGGCGCGATCGCGACGAGAAGCACGATCTCGCTCCGCTGCTCGCGGCGGGACGGAACGCCGGCGGCATCACGAACTGCATCGCCGAGCGCGTCGCGGCCAACCTCGCCGCGGACGAGAAGCGCGCGGCCGCGTTCCCCGCCGCCTTCGCGGAGCTGAGCAAGGTGTGTCCGCGCACGATCCTCGAGGACTCCGAGACCGCGTGGCTGCGTGGCCGCGCGATGGTGCTCGGCGGCGAGGCGTCGCGCGCGGCGGAGGTCCTGCCGCCGCTGGAGGAAGACCTGCCGCGCCGCGAGCGTGCGCTGCTGCTGGCCGATGTTGTCGCGGCGCAGGATGCGGCCGGCAACGCGCAGGCCGCGCGCCTGACGGAAGAGCGTCTCGCGGGCGGCGACCTCGGCCGCCGCGCCGCGCGCAACGCGCGTCTCGCGCTCGCGGCGCGCGACGCCGCCGAGGGCAAGCTCGGCGACATCGGCGGCCGCTTCGCGGACCTGCCCATCGAGGACGCCCTGCAGACGCGCGAGCGCGCCGACCTGATCGCGGTCGGCGAGCTGCTGCGCCAGGGCAACGAGATCGCGGCTCTCGGCATGATGACCGAGCGCAAGGTCGAGGCGCGCAGCCTCGCACCCGCCGACCAGCTGCTGCTGGCGCGCGCGCTGCGCAAGGTCGGACTGCTCGACCAGTCGCGCCGCGTGCTCGCGGGCATCGCGGCGGCGACCACCAGCCGCCTGCCGGACGGCTACTACGAGGAGACCGGTGCGCTGGCGCTCGCGCACGACGACGCGCCCGGCGCGCTCGACGTGGTCGAGCAGTGGCGCGTGGCGCGCGGCGGCAACGCACCGGCCGGCGCGATCGCGCTGAAGGCGCGTGCGCGGGCCGCCAAGGGCGACGCGCGCGGCGCGACCGAGGCGCTCGAGAAGGAGCTGACGCCGCTCGACCCGGTGCTCGCACGCGACGTCGCGGTCGAGCTCGCCGGTCAGCTGCGCTCCGCCGATCCCGCGGCCGCGATGCGTCTCGCGGAAGGCGCGCTCAAGGATTCGGCGCTGCCGCCGCTCGACGCGCCTCGCGAGGCGGCCGCACTGGCGGCTCTCGCCGACGCGGCCGAGGCGACGGGCGACAAGGCGACCGCGCAGAGCGCGTTCACGCGCCTCGCGCGCGAGTACGCGAACGAGCCGGCCGCCGCGGGCGCCGCCTATCGTGCATCGCGTCTCGCGTCGTCGGCGCCCGCGCAGGCGGCGCATGCGCCTGCGGGCGCTCCGCCGGCGGCGAGCCAGCAGGTGGCGGCCAAGGCGCCCGCGCCGGCCGCCGCACCGATCGTCGACGACGACCCGCTGTCGCGCCGCCTCGCCGCGGCG
This sequence comes from Binatia bacterium, assembly GCA_046327915.1. Lineage (GTDB taxonomy): Bacteria > Desulfobacterota > Binatia > UBA12015 > UBA12015 > VGTK01. Next base: position 45,408 of record JAXLXO010000016.1, read on the forward strand.
GGCCGGGTCTACGCGGAAGTCGTCGCGGGAATGCAGGGGACCAAGCCGTGATCGCCGAGCTGAACAGCCAGAGCCACAACCAGATCGCGGAGCTGCACGACGCCTTCCGCGTCTTCACCGACGCGACCGCGAGCCTCGAGCGCGAGTATCAGCTGCTGCGCGCGCAGGCTCTCGAGCTGCGCGGGCAGCTGGCCGAGAAGCAGCGCGCGCTGATGGCGAGCCTCGAGCGCGAGCGCGAGCTCGAGATCCAGGCTCTGCGTCAGAGCCGCCTCGCCGCGATGGGCGAGATGGCGGCGACCCTGGCGCACGAGGTGCGCAACCCGCTCGGCGGCATGGAGCTGTTCACGCGGCTGCTGATCGACGAGCTCGCCGAGCAGCCGCGCTCGCGGCGCCTCGCCGAGCAGATCGCGCGCGGCATCCAGGATCTGAATCACCTCGTGGGCAACATTCTGGAATACGGACGGATGCCCGAGCCGCGGCTCGCACTCACGAGCGTCGGCGGCGTGATCGAGGAGGCGTTCTCGGTCGTCGGTCCGTCGCTGCAGGCGGGCATCCGCGTCGAGATTCCCGACGCGCGCGAGCTGCACTGGTGGCTCGATCGCGCGCTGGTCACGCAGGTTCTCCTGAACCTGCTGCGCAACGCGGGCGAGGCCATGGGCGACCGTGGCGTTCTGCGCGTCGGCGTCGAGGCCGACCACCGCCTGCTTCGCATCGTGGTCGAGGACACCGGCCCCGGCATCGAGCCGGAGCGCGCGGCGACGATCTTCGATCCCTTCTTCACGACCAAGGAGCGCGGCACGGGGCTCGGACTCGCCGTCGCGCGGGCCGCGGTGCTGGCGCACGGCGGCGACCTCACGCTGGAGCCGAGCGCGCAGGGCGCGCGCTTCGTCGTGAGCCTGCCTTCTTCCGAGTCGGCGGCGACGCCGGGGAGAGCATGATGGACAGAATTCTGGTGGTGGACGACGAGAGCAGCATGCGTCTCGGCCTGACCGAGGTGCTCGAGCGTGCCGGCTACGCCGTCACCGCGGTGGACAGCGGGCCCGCGGCCCTCGACGCGCTCGCGGCCCAGCGCCACGCGCTGGTGCTGAGCGACATGCGCATGCCCGGCATGACCGGCGCGCAGCTGCTCGCGAACGTGCAGGAGCGCCATCCGGGGCTGCCGATGGTGATGATGACCGCGTACGGCACGGTCGAGGACGCGGTGTCGGCGATGAAGACCGGCGCGCGCGAGTTCCTCACCAAGCCGTTCTCGCCGCAGGAGGTGCTGCACGTCGTCCGCGCGCTCCTCGCGGAAGACGAGGAGAGCGCGGGTGCGCTCACAGGCAACGATGCGCAGCCCGCGTCCGCCGCGCTCGACGAGAGCGAGTCGCGTCCGACGGCGACCCACGACGAGCCCGTCGCGGCGTCCGCGACGACGGAGACCGAGGGCGCGCGCCCGATCGTGAGCCGCTCCGAGGCCATGGCGCGCGTGCTGCAGATCGCGGAGGCGGTCGCGGGCAGCCGCTCGGCGGTGCTCATCGCGGGCGAGAGCGGCACCGGCAAGGAGCTCCTCGCGCGCTTCATCCACGATGCGGGTCCGCGCCACAATCAGCCGTTCATCGCCGTGAACTGCGCGGCGCTGCCGCGCGAGCTGCTCGAGAGCGAGCTCTTCGGCCACGAGCGAGGAGCCTTCACCGGCGCGATCGGCCGCAAGCTCGGCAAGTTCGAGCTCGCCAACCGCGGCACGATCCTGCTCGACGAGATCAGCGAGATGGAGCCGGTGCTGCAGGCGAAGCTGCTGCGCGTGCTCCAGGAGCACGAGGTGGATCGTCTGGGCGGCAGCCGTCCGGTGCCGATCGACGCGCGCGTCATCGCGACCACGAACCGCAACCTGAAGGACATGGTCGCCGCGGGCACGTTCCGCCGCGACCTCTACTACCGGCTGCACGTCGTGCCGCTCACCCTGCCGCCGCTGCGCGAGCGCGGCGACGAGATCGACGCGCTGCTCGACCACTTCGTCGCGCGCTTCGCCGGCGGACGCGAGCTCTCCTTCGAGCCGGCGGCCCGGGCGCGGCTCCGCGCGTACGGCTGGCCGGGCAACGTCCGCGAGCTCGAGCACGTGGTCGAGCGCGCGGTCCTGCTGGCGCCCGGTCCGATGATCCGCTCGATCGACCTGCAGCTCGACGAGGAGCCGGTTCCGGCCGCACCCTCCGAGATCGCGATCACGCTCGCCGGACGCACCGTGCACGAGGTCGAGCGTCAGCTGATCTTCGAGACGCTCGAGCGCACCAACAACAACCGCAGCCACGCGGCGCGCATGCTGGGCATCAGCGTCCGCACGCTGCGCAACAAGCTCGCCGAGTACCGCGCCTGCGGGACGATGCAGCCGAGCCTGACGTGAGTGCGTGGTCGGCAATGATCACCATGGGGAAAAAGTTGCCGGGGTACGGCGCCGCGAGCGGTCTCGCGGGCGCAGCCGGCGACCGCGGTGCGGCAACTGTTGCCGCGTCGTGCGGCGGAACGTGCCTTGCAGCAACGACACGCTCGGACCGGTCCGCTCTCTGAAGGAGACGATGCAGATGCAGATCTTCGGCAACGTCGTGCGCGGCCTCGCGGGGGCGCTCGAGCTCCACGAGGAGCGCCATCGCGTGATCAGCGAGAATCTCGCCAACGTCGAGACGCCGGGCTATCGCGCCCGCGACCTCGCGTTCCACGACGCGCTCGAGAACGCGTTCGCGGGCGAGGGCGCGTCCGCGGCACGGCGCGCCGAGACGGTGGTCGACACCTCGACCCCGGTCAAGCTGGACGGAAACTCCGTGGACCTCGATCTCGAGACCACGCGTCTCGCCGACAACGCGTTCCGCATGGTCGCGCTCTCGCGGATCCTCGCGAAGAAGTACGCGGGCATGAAGGAAACCATCGACGGTCTGAAGTGACCGGCGCCGCGAGCAAGCGAGGAGCCGAAGCATGAACATCTCCGGAGCATTCGCCGTCAGCGCGAGCGGGCTGTCCGCGCACCGCCTGCGCATGGACGTCATCTCGGCCAACCTGGCCAACGCGCAGAGCACGTCGACGCCGGAGGGCGGCCCGTACCAGCGTCAGGACGTCGTCCTGCAGGCGGTGCCGCAGGTCGGCTTCGACGACCTGCTCGCGTCCGAGTCCGATCAGGCCTCGGCCGTCAAGGTGTCGCGCATCGTCAAGGACCAGGCGCCGTTCCGCCGCCAGTACGATCCGGGCCATCCGGACGCGGGCCAGGACGGCTTCGTGTCGCTGCCGAACGTCAACGTGGTCACCGAGATGGTGGACCTGATGTCGGCGACGCGCGCGTACGAGGCGAACGTCGCGGCCATCAACGCGACCAAGCGGGTGCTGCAGGCGGCACTCGAGATCGGTCAGGGCTGATCATCATGGCGATCAACGGACTTCCTCCGATCCCCGTCACCGGCATCGGTGAAACCCGCGCCGCCACGCCCCTCAAGGCTCCGGCCGCGACCGGCGAGGGCAAGTTCGCGAACGTGCTGCAGGACTCGATCTCCGAGGTCAACAAGCTGCAGCAGAAGGCGGACCAGTCGATCACCGCGCTCGCGACCAACGGCGAGGCGAGCCTCCACGAGACCATGATCGCGATGGAGGAAGCGTCGCTGTCGTTCAAGACGATGATGCAGGTCCGCAACAAGATCGTCGAGGCGTACCAGGAAGTGATGCGCATCCAGGTCTGAGGCGGAAGACGCACGGCACGCCGCGCCGCTGACGCGAAGACCACTCTCCGAAGGAACCGGAAGAAGCGATGGATCGACTCCAGAACCTGTTCACGCAGCTGCGCGACTTTCTCGCCGGACTGCCACCCGCGCGCCGCGCGTCCTTTCTCGGGATGTCGGTCGCGATCCTCGCGGGCACCTTCGGGCTCCTGGTCTGGGTGCAGCGGCCGCAGTACCAGACGCTGTTCACCAAGCTCGACGCGAACGACGCCGGGGGCGTGATCGAGTACCTGAAGGGCGCGAAGATCCCGTACCGGATCGGCGAGGACGGCTCGACGATCGAGGTGTCGAAGGCCAACCTCTACGAGGCGCGCATGGCTCTCGCCGCGCGCGGCCTGCCGCAGGGCGGCAGCATCGGCTTCGAGATCTTCGACAAGCAGACGCTCGGCATGACCGACTTCGTGCAGCGTCTCGACTTCCAGCGCGCGCTCCAGGGCGAGCTGGCGCGCACCATCATGGGACTCTCCGCCGTCGAGGCGGCGCGCGTGCACCTCGCTCTTCCCGAGCGCTCGCTGTTCGTCAGCGAGGATCGCAAGCCGTCGGCGTCGGTCGTCCTGAAGCTCAAGCCGGGCCGTTCCCTGACGCCGGAGCAGGTGAGCGGCGTCGCGAACCTGGTCGCGGCGAGCGTCGAGCGCCTCACCCCGAGCGAGGTCACGATCGTCGACGTGAGCGGACAGGTGCTGTCGTCCGACCGCACGGCGTCGCGCGAGCGCGGCACCGCGGACGCGATGCGCACCTACCAGAACGGCCTCGAGCAGGAGTACGTCGACCGCATCGAGAGCCTGCTCGAGCGCGCGCTCGGGCCGGGACACGCGGTCGCGCGCGTCACCGCACAGCTCGACCTCGCGCAGGTCGAGCGCACCGAGGAGACCTTCGATCCCGACAAGAGCGTGGTGAAGAGCGAGAAGCGCAACACCGAGAAGAACGCGACCGCGACGGCCGGCGGCACGCCGGGTGTCGCCGCGACGCTCAGCAACGAGCAGACCGCAGGCAAGGAGGAAGGGCCGTCGTCGCAGCGCGAGGACGCCAACGTCACCTACGAGGTCAGCAAGGTCACCAGCCGGCGCGTCGAGCAGATGGGCACGATCCGCAAGCTGTCGGTGGCGGTGCTGATCGACGGCGCGCAGAAGGCCGGCGCCGACGCGAAGGAGTTCACGCCACGGCCCGCGGAGGAGCTCGAGCGCTACAAGGAGCTGGTCAAGAAGGCGGTCGGCTTCAGCGACGAGCGCGGCGACCAGATCGAGCTCGTCAGCGCGCCGTTCGAGGGCACGCTGCAGGCGGAGCCCGAGGCGCCGGGAATGATGGCGCGCCTGTCGGAGTGGTCCGACGTGATCTGGCGCGTGGTCGGCATCGTGCTCTTCCTCGTGGTCAGCCTGATGGTCGTGCGGCCGTTCCTGCTCGCGATGGTGAGCCGTGTCCCGGCGGTGCCGCAGCGCGCCCTGGTCGCGGCGGTCGAGCAGATCGCGTTGCCGGAGCCGACGAGCTTCACGCGCGACGTCGGAGAGATTGCACGCAGCAATCCGCAGCAGACTGCCATGGTCATCCGGCAGTGGGTCGACGCGGAGCGCCAGGCCTGAGGCCTGAGGCGCGCGCGGTGGAGGCGGAGATGGTGGAGCGGACGGAGATGACCGGGGAGCGTCTGGCATGAGTGCGGAGCCTCTCACCGGAACCGAGAAGGCGGCGGTGCTGCTGCTGTCGCTCGGCCCCGACGTCGCGACCGAAGTCATGCGGCATCTGGCCGAGGACGAGGTGCGGCGCGTCGTGCAGGCGGTCGCCCGCGTCCGCAGCGTCGACACCGAGCGTCTCGAGTCGGTGAACAAGGAGTTCACCGAGATCCTGACGTCGAACCCGAGCCTCGCGGTCGACGGACGCGAGTTCGCGATGGCGTTGCTCAGCCGCACCGCGGCGGTGCAGACCGACAAGGGCGAGCCGGACAACGACGCGCTGGCGCAGCTCGAGAAGCACGTCATCGAGGACACGTCGCTCGCCGACGCGCTCGACGGCGTGCCGTCGACCGGCCTCGCGACGCTGCTCGAGGCCGAGCACCCGCAGATCGCGGCACTGATCCTGGCGCACGTCGAGCCGCGGCGTGCGGCGGAGGCCATCCAGCGCCTGCCGGAGCCGCTGCAGATCGACGTCGTCGAGCGCATGGCGCGCATCGAGAGCGTTCCGGCGGGTCTGCACGGCCAGGTGAGCGCGGTGCTCGCGCAGCAGATGCGCGGCCTCGCGCGTCCGGCCGGCAGCCAGATCGGCGGCGTGCGCGCCGTCGCGGCGATCGTCAATCAGCTCGGTGGCGAGCTCGAGGGCAAGATCCTCGGCGCGATCGAGGAGCACGACGCCGAGCTCGGCCAGAAGATCCGCGCGCTGACGTTCACCTTCGACGACTGCCTGAAGCTGGACACGCGCAGCCTGCAGACCCTCCTCAAGGAGGTGCCGCGCGAGGACCTGCTGTACGCGCTCAAGACCGCGTCGCCGGCGCTCAGCGAGAAGATCTTCGCCAACATCTCGAGCCGCGCGGCCGAGATCCTGCGCGAGGACATGGGCTCCCTCGGCCCGGTCCGCCTCTCCGAGGTCGAGTCCGCACAGCAGCGCATCATCGCGTCGCTGCGCGAGCTGCAGGCCGAGGGCAAGATCGTGGTGGCGGGTGGAGGCGGCGATGTCCTCGTTTGAACCCCTCATGCCGTCGCTGCTGGAGAAGTTCGCGTTCACGCCGCTCGGCGGCGGAGGCGCGCCGGCGGCGAAGATCGTCAGCGGACCGCTGCGCGACCTGAACCCGTCGGCCGCGGCGGACGAGGCCGCGGCGGAGGCGCTCCGTCAGGCCGAGGAGCGCGCGCTGCTCGAGCAGGCGGCGTACGCACGCGGTGTCGCCGAAGGGCGGGCGATCGCGGAGGCCGAGCTCGCGCAGCTGGTGCAGGGCATGGGCGAGGTGATCGCCGAGCTGACGCGCTTCCGGCACGATACGATGACGCGCTACCAGTCGGAGCTGCTCGACCTCGCGCTCGAGGTCGCGCGCAAGGTCGTCGATCGCGAGCTCGAGCAGCATCCCGAGCACTGGATCGAGGTGATCCGCGAAGGCGTGCGCCGCGCGGTGGACCGCGACCACATCCGCATCCGCGTCGCGGCGCCGCTGCACGCGTTCCTGCGCGAGCGTCTCGCGGAGCTGCGCGGCGAGCTCGACGGCGTCAAGGACCTGGAGCTGCTGGAAGACCTCGCGCTGCCGCCCACCGGCTGCGTGATCGAGACCTCGTACGGGGACCTCGACCTCGGCGTCGACAGCCAGATCGCGACCATCCGCACCGCGATGACGGAGCCGGTGTGACCGTTCTCGAGACAGGGCTCGACTTCTCGAGCGCGCTGCAGCGGCTGCGCACGGTGGACCCGGTGCGCGTCAGCGGCCGCGTCACCGACGTCATCGGCCTCGTGATCGAGGGCAACGGCCCCGGATTGCCGATCGGCGGCCTGTGCAACATCGAGCGCCGCGACGGGCACGGCGTCGTGCCCGCGGAGGTCGTGGGCTTCCGGAAGAACCGCATCCTGCTCATGCCGCTCGGCGACGTGAGCGGCATCGAGCCCGGCAACCGCATCGTGGTCGCGCGCGAGCGTCAGTACGTTCCGGTCGGGCACGCGATGCTCGGCCGCGTCCTCGACGGCCTCGGCACGCCGCTCGACGACGGCGGACCGCTCGCGGTCGACCGCCAGATCCCGCTGCACGGACGCCCGATCAATCCGCTCGAGCGCGCGCCGATCCGCGAGCCGCTCGAGCTCGGCGTGCGGGCGATCGACGCCATGCTCACCTGCGGCCGCGGCCAGCGTCTCGGCATCTTCGCGGGCTCTGGTGTCGGCAAGAGCTCGCTGCTCGGCATGATCGCGCGCGCCACGCGCGCGCAGGTGAACGTCGTCGCGCTGATCGGCGAGCGTGGCCGCGAGGTGCGCGAGTTCCTCGAGCGCGACCTCGGCCCGGAAGGCCTCGCGCGCTCGATCGTCGTGGTCGCGACCTCCGACCAGCCGCCGCTGGTGCGCATCCACGGTGCGTTCCTCGCGACGGCGATCGCGGAGTTCTTCCGTGACCAGGGCCTCGACGTGATGCTGATGATGGACTCGCTGACGCGTCTCGCGATGGCGCAGCGCGAGGTCGGGCTGTCGATCGGCGAGCCGCCGTCGGCGCGCGGCTACACGCCGTCGGTGTTCACGATGCTGCCGCGGCTCCTCGAGCGTGCCGGCGTCGGCGCGCGCGGCAGCATCACCGGCCTCTACACCGTGCTCGTCGAGGGCGACGACATGAACGAGCCGGTCGCCGACACGACGCGCGGCCTGCTCGACGGACACGTCGTGCTGTCGCGCGCGCTCGCCGACGAGGGACACTTCCCGTCGATCGACGTGCTGCGCAGCATCTCGCGTCTGATGAACGAGATCGCGTCGCCGGAGCAGCTGGCACACGCGCAGCGCGTGCGCGCGTGGCTAGCCGCGTACCGCGACGCCGAGGACCTGATCAACATCGGCGCCTACACCGCCGGCGCGAACGCGCGCATCGACGAGGCCGTCGCGCAGCGCGACCGCGTCAATCTGTTCCTGCGCCAGGGCCTGAGCGAGCGCTCGACGGCGGACGAGAGCGTGAGCGCGCTCGCCGCGGTCGCGACGGGACGGTGACGCGATGGCGACCTTCCGACTCGACCGTCTGCTGCGCCTGCGCGGACAGCTGCGCTCGCTGCGCCAGCTCGAGCTGCAGCAGGCGGAGGAGACGCGCGTGCGGCTGATCCGCGAGCGCCACGCGCTGGAAGACGAGCGCGAGCGCGTCCTCGAGGACACGCTCCGCGCCACCGAACGCGGCGAGCTCGACGGCGCCGGACTGCACATCGCGCGCGCCTACGAGGCGGCGCTCGACGGCCGCGCGCAGCGCGTGGACCAGCTCCGCGTCACGGCCGAGGGACACGTCGCGGCGAGGCGCGAGGCGGTCGCGGCGGAACGCCGCGAGGAGCGCAAGCTCGAGCACCTCGCCGAGCGCTACCGCGAGCGGCTCGAAGTCGAGGCCGCGCTCGCCGCGGAGCGCATGCTGGACGAGCTGACCATGTCGCGCCACGCGCGCGAGAACGGAGAGGGCACCCGTGGCTGACCTGCGCACCGATCGATCCGACCTTCCGCGGGACGAGGCCCGCAAGCCGCGCTCGCGCGGCCTGCGCTGGGTCGTGGCGATCCTCGCCGCGTCGAAGCTCGCGGCGATGGGCGTCTCGTGGCTCGGCGGGACCATGCCGACCGACTCGACGCCGCCGGCGCTGGCCGCCGATCCTCCGGCCGCCAACGAGGCTCCCGCGCTGGCCGTCAAGCCGCCGCCGGCCGCGGCAGCGGCCGCCGACGAGGCCACCGCTGCGAAGGGCGACCGCAAGGAGCGCGCCTCGGCCGCGGATCTGAAGTCGATGCTCGAGGAGCTGTCGCGCCGCCAGGCGGAGCTCGACCAGCGCGAGAAGACGGTCGCTGCGCGCGAGGAGAAGCTCGCGCTCTACGAGAAGGACGTGACCGAGAAGATCGCGCAGCTCGAGCAGGTCGGAAAGACGCTGAAGGCCGAGCTGCAGAAGAGCAACGCGGCGTCGGACGAGGCGGCGGCGTCGCTCGCCAAGGTCTACGGCGCGATGAAGCCCGCCGAGGCGGCGCCGATCCTCGACCAGCTCGACGAGGCAACGGCGCTGCGCATCCTCACCCGCATGAAGGAAAAGCAGGTGGGCGAGATCCTGCCGCTGATGACCCGCGACCGCGCAATCGTGCTGACGCGCTCGCTCGCCGGACGCACGATGCCCGCCACGACGACGCCGAAGAGCTGAGTCCGGGACTCGCCGCTAGAGCGCGGCTGCCGCGCCGCGCTCGAGGTTCTCGCGCCAGAGCTCCTCGGTGACGCCGGCCGCGGCCGCTCGCTCGAAGGCGGCCTCGCGGTCGTCGTCGCTGCAGCCGAGCAGGGTGTTCACGGCGCCGACCAGCCCGGCGACACCGGGCACGAGCGTCGGGTCGTGGTGGTGTGCGACGGCCTCGACGAGGACCTTCGGCAGCCGCCAGCGCTCGAAGAGCAGCGCGCCGATCTCCGCGTGGTCGTGACCGACGGCCGCGCGCTCGCTCTCCGGCAGGAGCGGCGTCATCGCCGCCTCGGCGAGCAGCGGCCGGTACGCGTCCGGGAACTGCTTCGCGAGGATCATCTTGCCGACGTCGTGCAGCAGGCCGGCCGTGAAGGCGTCGCCGCCGGCGCACAGGCGCGTGCGCGTGGCGAGGAACTGTGCCGCGTGCGCGACCGCGAGCGAGTGCTCCCAGAGCGTGCGCGCCTGCTGCGGCGTGAGGTGGCTCGTGGTCGCGTCCCACACGGTGAGTCCGAGCGTCAGGTTGCGGATCATCGGCAGGCCGAGCACGACGACCGCGCGCGTGACCGAGGTCACGCTGCGCGTCTGCGCGAAGAACGGACTGTTCGCGGTGCGCAGGATGCGCGCGGTGAGCGCCGGGTCGCGGTCGATCGCGGCGAGCAGGTCGCGCGTGTCGGAGTCGGCGTCGGTCAGCGAGACCAGGCGCGACACGACGTGCGGCGCGCTCGGCAGCGTGTCACCGAGCGCGATCGCGGGACGCGCGCCGTCGTCGCTGCCGCGCGCCGTTGCGGCCGCGGCGGGATTCGGGATTGCCACCTCGGGACTCATGCTCGATGCTGAGGCGTTCGCGTTCCTCCGGCGCGCTCGTGTCGCCCTCGTCCCTGAGTCGGCTCGCGCGCGCGCGAACTTGACGATTTTTCAATCAGGCGTTGGGGAAAGGCACCGCGACCGCCGATGATCGGGACGATGCAGGACACGCCGGAGCTCGACCGCGCGCAGCGGAGGGCGGCGCTCGATCAGGAGATGTACGACCGGCTGGTGCCGGTGCCCGGCGTCGTCGCGGCGTTGTACGCCGGTTACGCGATCGCGCACACTCTGGGTCTCGAGCCCCATCTGCGACGCCCGGTGGTCGCGATGACGGGAACGAGCGCCGTCCTCATGCTGGTGCTGGCGCTGCTGCTGCGCGCCGGGCGGGTCCCGGTGAAGCGGGTCGCGTGGCTCGGCGCCGCGGTCGCGGTGGTCGTGATCGGAAACTGCTCCGGCTACCTCGCGCTGTCGGGCGACCCGGTGCTGAGCCTCTATCTGGTGCTGGCGTTCGTGGCGGCGGGCCTGCTGTTCCTGTCGTGGGGGCTGCTCGCGCTGGCGCTGACGCTCGGATGGGCCGCGTTCCTCGCGATCGCGTCGTTCTCCGGTCCTGACGCAAGCGCGTGGGAGCACTTCGGGGTCGGGCTCGCGACGGCCGCTGCGCTCGCCGTGATCGTGCACGCGGCACGAATCCGCGCGACGCTGCGCATGGCTGCGCTCAGCGCCGCGGAGCACGAGCGCACGACGGCGTTGCGCCGGGCGCTGCGGTCGCTCGCCGAGAGCGAGCAGCGCCATCGCGATCTGGTCGAGAACGATCTCGGAATCATCCTGACGCACGATCTCGAAGGCCGGATCATCGGCCTGAACCCGTCGGCGGCGGCGGCAATGGGGCGCGAGCGCGAGTCGCTCGCCGGTACGCCGCTGAGCGTCGTGCTGTCGGCCGGGTTCCTGCCGCACTTCCCGGCATACCTCGAGCGCGCGCGGAGCAAGGGCCGCGACACCGGCGTGATGCGCGTCGCGACGCCCGCCGGTCGCGAGCGGCTGTGGGACTACCTGTGCGTGCTGCTGCAGGAGGGCGATCGTGCGCCGTACATGCTGTTGCACGCGCACGACATCACCGAGCGCGTCGAGCTCGAGAACCGTCTGCGCGCGGCGCGCGGCGAGCTCGCGAGCAGGGTCCGTGCGCGCACCATCGAGCTCGAGGCGACCAACGCCGCGCTGCGCGAGGAGATCGACGAGCGGCGACGCATCGGCGGGCGCCTGCGGCGCTACGGACAGGCGCTCGAGGCCTGCACCGACGCGATCATCCTCACCGATCTCGACGGCCGCATCGCCGACGTGAACGCGGCGCTGCTGACGCTCTGCGGAGCGTCCGAGCGGTCGGAGGTCGTGGGGCGCAATCTGCTCGACCTCGCGGCGCCCGAGGATCGCGACCGCGCGGCGCAGGGCTTCGCCGAGGTGATCGGCGGCACCGGCGGCCCGCCGCAGGAGTTCGCGCTCCTGCAGGTGAACGGCGAGCGCGTGCCGGTCGAGGCGGCGCTCGCCGTGGTGCACGACGAGGGCGGCGAGCCGTGCGCTCTGGTCGCAGTCGGGCGGGACATCACGTGGCGCAAGCAACTCGAGAACTCGCTGCGCCACAACGAGGCGTATCTGCGCACCCTGATCGAGCATTCGACGGACACCATCGTCGTGCTCGACGTGGACGGGACGCTGCTCGCGCGTCCGGACAGCGCGGGACGGACGATCGGCCGCTTCGGCTACGCGCGCGAGGGCCTGCTGGGGCGCTTCGGGCAGGAGTTCATCCACCCGGAGGACGCGGGCGCGGTCGTGTCGACTCTGACCACGTCGATGACGAAGCCCGGCGCCAACGCCATCGTCGAGTGCCGCCTGCGCGACTCGAGCGGCTCGTATCGGCCGGCCGAGCTGGTGTTCTGCAACCTGCTCGACGATCCCGCCGTCGCGGGCATCATGTGCAGCATCCGCGATCTGACCGATCGCAAGGAAGCCGAAGCGGAGCTGCGCGAGGCGCGCGACGCCGCCGAGGCCGCGAGCCAGGCGAAGAGCGAGTTCCTCAACACGATGTCGCACGAGCTGCGCACGCCGATCCACGCCGTGCTCGGCTACGCGGAGATGCTCGAGGACGGCGCGTTCGGCGACCTGAATGGCGAGCAGCGCGACACCGTGCAGCGCATCACCGACCGCGCGCGCGACCAGTTCGAGCTCATCGCCGCCGTTCTCGACCTGAGCGCCATGGAAGCGGGCCGCATGGTCCTGCAGCCGAGCCCGGTGCGTCTCGCGGACGTCTGCGCCGACCTCGAGCGAGAGGGCCGCAAGGCGTGGTCGGACTCGGGGCTCGCGATGCGCTGGGACGTGCCCGACGACCTCGCGGAGCTGTTCTCGGACGCGGCCAAGATCAAGATCGTGCTGCGCAACCTGATCGGCAATGCCGTCAAGTTCACCGCGCGCGGCTCGGTGACGATCGGGGCGCGGCGTGCGGGCGACGGCGTCGAGGTCGCCGTGCGCGACACCGGAATCGGCATTCCGGCGGAGCAACGCGACGCGATCTTCGCGCCGTTCTTCCAGCTCGACGGCTCGGAGTCGCGCCGCTACGAGGGCTCCGGTCTCGGCCTGCACATCGTCAAGCGCTTGCTGAGCCTGCTCGGCGGCACCGTTTCGGTGGAGAGCGAGGTGGGCCGCGGGTCCACCTTCCGCATCTGGCTGCCGCTGCAGCCGATGCGCGACGCCGCGCCCGCGGAGCCTTCGGCGCCCGCGGCGGCGGCCTCCGAGCGGGTCGCGCAGCCGCTCGGTCTGCCGGCCGCGTAGGCCGCCGCCGCGAGGGCGGCAGGATCTGCCGCCCGGAACCTTCCTGCCGGGCGCGAGCCTGCGGGCCGCCTGCGCAGACGCGAGGGCGGGGCGGCGCAGGGCGCCACGCCGGGTCGGAAAGGCCCGAGTTTCCTCTTGTCGCACGCGGAGATGCGCAGCCCGGAGCGGTGGCACTCGCATTGCACCAGGGGCTGCTCGAATGCGTGTGGCAGCACAGGAAGGCTTCGGCGGAACGGCGCAGGAGGCCAACGGAACCAGAAGCACCGGCGCGACGGCCGCGTCCGCGGGCGGAGCGTTCGTGGCGCTGCTCGCGCTGCTGCAGAACGGTAGCGCGGCGGGCGAGGTGGCGGCGACGCCCGGAGCCCCGGACGCGACCGATCTCGTCGACGGCGAGCCGTCGGACGCAGGCGAGGATCCCGCCGGTGAGGCCGGCGAAGGCGGCGTGGTCGTGAGCCTGTCTGTCGCTGCCAACGCGGCCGCGGCGGGAGTGGCGATCGCCAGCGTGGCCCAGGCGGCCGGTCCCGCAGCGCAGGACGGAACGAGCGACGCGATCGCGTTCGCCGGTCCGCAGGGCGGGAAGAACGCAGCGCTCGCGAAGGCCTTCGCGGCGATCTCCGGAGCGACCGGCGGTCCCCAGGCGAGCGCGACGCCGAATGCCGGTACGACCGCGGACGCGAACGGCGCGGCCCCCGGCGTCGCTGACGCGGCGGTAGCCGCGGCCACGGACGAAGTCGCTGCGTCCGCAACGGGCAACGAACCGAACGCGGGGACGCCGGTGAAGGCCGACGTCGCCGCCAGCGCGCGCGCCGCGCAGGGCGCCGTCACGAACGGCCAGCCCGCGAAGAGCGCGGGCGCGTCCTCGGCGCGCACGCGTCTCGCGGCGCACGACGGCACGTCTGCCGCCGCAAGCGGTGACCAAGCCACGAAGCAGCCGCCGGTGACCGCGCCCGGTGCCACGGTCGCGACGCAGGCGACCGCCCGGACGGCGATCGCGGACGGCGCGACGGCCGAGCAGGGCACGACGACGGAAGCGGCGCACGGCGCCGCGCGCCGCACGCCGGACGCCGCGCGCCTCGAGCCGCGCATCGCGAGCGAGGACGGCGACGACGCGGGCGACGCGGCCGGGACGGAGGACGCCTTCGGCTCGTCGAGCGCCAGCACGGGCAACGGGGCCACGCGCGAGCTGCCCGCGGGCGTGCGCGTCCTCTCGGAGCCGCTGCCGCTGCAGAACGGTCAAGCACACGGTGCGCAGCACGCCGCCGATGCCTCGCTGCGCGCGGACGCGCTCGGCGCGGCGCGCAGCGACGCGACCGCGGCCGCCTCGTCCGGCAGCGGTACGACGCGGCTCCGCGCGTCGGGCTTCGCCAGCGGCGAGGCCGGGCTGCCGAGCTGGGTCGAGCGCCTCGCGAGCCCGGACGGACTCGCCGCCACGCGCCGCGGCAACACGCTGCATCTCGATCTCGAGCCGAACGGCCTCGGCCGCATCGAGCTCCGCCTCAGCTTCGGACGCGACGGCGTACGCGCGTCGGTGCTCACCGAGCACGAGCACACGCGCACCCTGCTCGCGAGCCAGCAGCCGCAGCTCGCGGCCGCGCTCGAGCGCAACGACGTCCGCCTGGAGAGCTTCCTCGTCGACGTCGGCGCGCAGTCGGGCGGCGACGGCCGTGAAGCGTGGCGCGACGCGACCGATCCCGCGGCATTCGACCAGATCGGACTCGTGCACACCTCGACCTCCGAGCCCGTGCTCGACGATCCGGTCACGCCGACGCGCGGTCTGGTGAACGTGAGGGCCTGAAGATGATCCCACCGGTAGTCGCAACCACCGCCGCCTCGATCGGCATCTCCGCCGTGTCGGCGCTCGCGGACAAGCTCTCGGGCACCAGCTCGACGTCGTCGAGCAACGCGACGTCCGGCAGCGGCTCCACGGGCAGCAGCAGCTCGGGCAGCAGCAGTGCGACGGGCAACGGCAAGATCGGCCAGACCGAGTTCCTGTCGCTGCTGGTGGCGCAGCTGCAGAACCAGGATCCGCTGAACCCGATGGACAGCGCCAACTTCTCGGCGCAGCTCGCGCAGTTCTCGAGCCTCGAGCAGCTGACGCAGATCAACGGCAAGCTCGACAGCCTCGGCCAGAAGGATCCGACCACGACGCCGACCTTCGACCCCGTCGGCCTCATCGGCCGCACGATCAGCGCGAACGGCTCGAGCGTGAACGTCGCGAAGGGCGACGCCTCGGCGCTCGAGTACACGCTGAGCGACGCGGGCACGGTCACGGTCGAGGTGCGGAACTCGTCGGGCAAGGTCATCGGCAGCGCGGAGGTCGGTCAGGTCGCCGCGGGCACGCACTCGCTCGACCTCGACGAGGTCTCGAAGTTCGCCGACCTCGCGGACGGCGACTACAGCGTGTCCGTCAAGGTGCAGACCGGCGACAAGCCGGCGACCACCGTCAAGACGCAGATCACCGGCGCCGTCAGCGGCGTCGATCTCACGACCAACCCGCCGACGATCCGCGTCGGCGAGCTCGAGATTCCCCTCGGCGACGTGCGCGAGGTGCGCGCGCCGGCCACGAACGCCTGAGCGGCAGAGAGCAAAAGGAGCACACCATGGCCATCCTCGGAGCCTTGTCGATTGCACGCAGCGGACTCATCGCGACCGGCGAGGCGCTCAGCGTGACCGGCAACAACATCGCCAACGTGAACACGATCGCCTTCAAGGGCAGCCGCTCGGAGTTCTCCGACCTGCTGGCCGGCGTCGGCACGCGCAGCGTCGGTCTCGGCACGCGGCTCGCGGGCGTGAGCGCGTCGTTCACGCAGGGCGGCGTCGAGAGCACCGGCCGCTCCACCGACATCGCGATCCAGGGCAACGGCTTCTTCGTCGTCCGCGACGGGACCTCGCAGGCGTACACCCGCAAGGGCAACTTCACGCTGAACCCGGACGGCTCGCTCGCCACGCAGGACGGCCTGCCGCTGCAGGGCTACGCGCTCGACGCGAACGGCAACATCGTCGGCCCGCTGACCGACATCAGCTTCAACGGGGCCACCAGCCAGCCGTCGCCGACCACCACCGTCGACGTGAAGAACAACCTCGACGCGACCGCGGCCGTGCCGGCGAATCCGTTCGACGGCACCACGTGGGAGAGCGCCTACGCGACCTCGAACACCAGCACCACGACGAAGGTCTTCGACTCGCTTGGCGTCAGCCACGACGTGACGCTGTTCTTCACCAAGACCGCCGCGAACGCCTGGACCGTGAACATCCTCGCCGACGGCGCCGACACCGGCGGCACGCCGGGCGTTCCAACGCCGCTCGGCAGTGCGGCGCTCACGTTCAACGCCGACGGCTCGCTGCTGAGCCCCGACCCGCAGGACGTCAACGTCACCTTCAGCGGTGCCGCGGCACAGACCATCAGCTTCAACTTCGGCACGCCGAACACCACGCCGACCGCCGGCGAGGGCCTCGACGGACTCACGCAGTTCGGCAGCGCCTCGAGCGTCGCGGCGGACGGCGACGGCTACGGTGCGGGCCAGCTGCAGGCGATCTCGGTCGGCGCCGACGGCACCATCACCGGCGTGTTCGACAACGGCGAGGCGCGCGACCTCTATCGCCTCGGCCTTGCGGACTTCGCGGCACCCGACGGGCTCATCGAGCTCGGCAACGGGCTCTACCGCGACTCGTCGGCGTCCGGTCCCGCGACGGTCGGCACGCCGGGCTCTAGCGGCATGGGCACGGTCGTCGGCTCGTCGATCGAGCGCAGCAACGTCGACCTCGCGCAGGAGTTCGTCGACCTCATCTCGCTGCAGCGCAGCTTCCAGGCCAACTCGCGCGTGATCACCACCGCCGACGGCCTGCTCAACGACCTGATCAACATCGTGCGGTGAGCTCTCCCACGGCGTTCGCGGGGTGAGGGCGTGGCTCGCAGGAGCCGCATCACTCGCCTTCGCGGGCGCCGTGCTCCCGAACGGAATCCCGGCAGAGTGGCTGTCAGGACCCTGACAGCCACCCTGCAACTCTGACCCGGTTGCGGCGGCACCGCGCGCGCGTCTCCGCGCCTGACGCGGGCTTCCGTCGAAGGTCGCATTCGCCACCTCTCTCCCGTCAGCGGCACACCCATTGCTGTTGCTGACTGCGGGCGTGGTTCGTGTCCAGGACACGGACGCGCACGAGGGGGAGGTGCGATGTCGACCGCAGCAGCAAACGTCGAAGGGGTGGCAGGGGCCGCCGAAGGCGAGAAGAAGAAGGGCAGCAAGCTGCCCCTGATCCTGGGCCTCGTGGTCCTGCTCGCCGCGGGCGGCGGTGCCGCATGGTGGTTCGGCCTCCTTCCGTTCGGCCACAAGGCCGACGACGCCGAGCAGGCCGAGGAGGGCCACGCCGCACCCGCCGAGGGCGCCAAGGCAGCCGGTGGCGAGCACGCCAAGGCGGCTGCAGGGGAGCACGGCAAGCCGGCCGCGGAGAAGGGCAAGGGCGGCGGACACGGTGCCGCGGCCGAGGGCGCCGGCGGCATGCGGCCGCTCGACCCGTTCCTCGCCAATCTCGCCGACGAGACCAGCTCGCGATACCTCAAGATGTCGCTGCAGGTCGAGTTCGTCGACGCCGAGCCGCCGGCCGCGTTCGAGGCGCGCCTGCCGCAGATCCGCGACGTCATCCTCACGCTCGTCACGAGCAAGACGTTCGCGGACATCCGCACGCCGGAAGGCAAGGAGCGCCTGCGCGAGGACGTGATCGATCGCATCAATCACGTGCTCGCCCAGGACGCCGTCAAGTCGGTCTACTTCACCGAGTTCATCGTCCAGTAGGGGCGTGCCGTGGCCGACGCACTCTCGAGAGAGGAAATCGATGCCCTGCTGCGGGGCATGGCCGACGGCGAGGTCGCGGTCGACGCGGACTCCGGTCCGCGCGGCGAAGCCACGCCGGTGTCGCTGGTCGCGGACCGCGACGAGAACCCGGGCCGCCGCTTCCCCGCGCTGGCGCTGGTGCACGAACGCTTCGTGCGCGAGCTGAGCAAGGTCCTGCTGCAGATGTTCGAGGCGAACGTCAGCGCCGATCGCAGGGACACGTTCTCGCTCGACTTCCTGACCGTCAAGAACCGCATCACGCCGGGCACCGTCGCGGCGCTGTTCCACCTCGCGCCGTTCAGCGGCGAGGTGCTGCTGCTTCTGCCCCCGGCGCTCGGCTTCGAGGTCGTGGACCGCCTGTTCGGCGGACCGGGCCGCATCCCGCCCGACGTCGGCGAGCGCGAGCTGTCGCCGATTTCGCTGCGCACCATGGAGGGCGTCGTGACGCGCTTCATGGAGGCCTTCGCAACGGGCTTCTCGCCGCTGGTCGAGGTGGAGAGCAAGTTCCTGCGCAGCGAGACCAACGCGATGCTGCTCGAGATCGCCGCGCCGAGCGACTCGGTGATCGGATTCGAGACCGAGATCGATCTGGGATCTGGACAGCAGCGTCTGACGATCGTCCTGCCGCAGAGCGTCCTCGAGTCGGCGCGCGCGAAGGCGAGCGAGGGCAAGTCCCTCCTGCCGCGCGTCGACCGCAACTGGCTGGGCGCGCTGCGCGGCGCGGTCGAGCAGACCGACGTCGTGCTGTCGGCGGACCTCGGACGCCTCGAGATGACCACCCGGGAAGTCCTCGGCCTCCGCGCCGGCGACGTCCTGCACCTGTCGACGCGCGGCGAGGACGCACTGCCGATCCGCGTCGAGGGAACCCCTTTGATGACCGGCGTCGCGGGCGTGAGTCGCGGCCGCAACGCCGTCCGCATTCTCGGCTTCGATGCCGGCGACCTGCACCTGGGAGACTGAACCGTGGCAGACGAGACCGCACAGGGCTCCGGCCCGGAGGATGAACGCCGCAATCTGGATCTGCTCCTCGACGTCCCGCTGTCGGTGACCGTCGAGCTGGGCCGCATCCGCATGCCCGTGCGCCAGCTGCTGGCGCTGGGATCGGGCGCGGTGATCGAGCTCGGCAAGCACGCGGGCGAGCCGCTCGACGTGCTGATCAACGGCAAGCCGGTCGCGCGCGGAGAGGCCGTCATGGTCAACGAGCGCTTCGGCGTCCGCCTCACCGAGGTGGTGAGCCCGAACGAGCGCGTGGAGCGCCTGAAGTGATCACGGAAGCGGCCAGCGACGGATCGTTCGCGACAGTGGCGCTCATCGCGGTGATGGCGCTGGTGGTCGGAGCGCTCGCGTGGTGGCAGCGCTCGCGCGGCACGCTCGGCGCGGGCGAGGCCATCCGGCTGGTCGCCGTGCGCGGCATGGGCGGCAAGCGCCTGCTCGCGCTGGTCGAAGTCGAGCACGAGCGCTTCCTGCTCGGCCTCACCGACGAGCGTATCGACTGCCTCGCGCGCGTCGGGGAGCGCAACGACGCCGCACAGGCGAACGCAGTCACGGACGGGGAAGGGGGCCAGTCGTGGGCCAGGCAGAGCGCCTGAGCGCGCCGGAACCTCCCGCACGCGGACGAATCCGCCCCGGGCTGATCGTGCTCGGGCTGGTCGCGTTCGGACTCGGACTCCTGCTCGGAGTCCTGCCTGCGTTCGCGGCCGCGGGACCGAGCGTCGCGGTCGACCTCGGCAGCGACACCGACCGCTGGAGCACGGGCATCCAGCTGGTGATCCTGTTCACGCTGCTGTCGTTCGCACCGGCGATGCTGATCGGGCTCTCGGCCTTCGTGCGCATCGTCATCGTGCTCTCGTTCGTGCGCCAGGCGGTCGGCACGCAGCAGATGCCGCCCAACCAGGTGATCCTCGCGCTGGCGCTCTTCCTGACCTTCTTCGTGATGATGCCGACGTTTCGCGAGATCAATCACGACGCGGTCGAGCCGTACCTCGAGGAGACCATCGCGCCGCAGGAGGCGATGTCGCGCGCCTTCACGCCGCTGCGCACGTTCATGCTGCGCCAGACGCGCGAGAAGGACCTCGCGCTGTTCATCAACATCAACGGTGCCGAGCGCCCGGCGAGCGTCGCCGACGTGCCGGCCGACGTGGTGATCCCCGCGTTCCTGATCTCGGAGCTGAAGAGCGCGTTCCAGATCAGCTTCATGGTCTACATCCCGTTCCTCGTCCTCGACATGGTGGTCGCGGCGATCCTGACCTCGATGGGCATGATCACGCTGCCGCCGGTGCTGATCTCGCTGCCCTTCAAGCTGATGATCTTCGTCCTGGTCGACGGCTGGAACCTGCTCGTCAGCGCGCTCGTCAAGAGCTTCCACTGAGGACGTCATGACGCAGGAGATGGTCCTTCAGATCGGCCGCAACGCCCTCGAGATCACGTTGATCCTCGCCGGGCCCGTGCTGCTCTTCGGCCTGATCGCGGGTCTGATCGTCGCGGTGTTCCAGGCGCTCACGCAGATCAACGAGATGACGCTGATCTTCATCCCGAAGATCGGCGCGACCGTGCTCGCGATCGCGCTGTTCGGGCCGTGGATGCTGCAGAAGCTGATCAACTACACGACGGCTCTCTTCGAGGCGATTCCGGGGGTCACCAGGTGAATGGCTACGAGCAGCTGCTCGCGCCGGCGCGTCTGATCGCCTTCGTGCTGGTGCTCGCGCGGGTCGTGGGACTCGCGCTGATCGCGCCGGTGCTGGGCTCGCGCATGGTGCTGCCGCGGCTGCGCGTCGCTCTCGTGGTCTTCCTCGCGCTCGCGATGGTGCCGGCGACGGCGAAGGCCGCGGCGCAGAGCACCGTGAACCTCGTCGACTCGCCGGTGGCACTGCTGATCGCGATCGCGGTCGAGACCGCGATCGGCCTGCTGCTCGGGCTGGTCGCGCAGCTCGTCTTCGGCGCGGTGCAGCTCGCCGGCGAGCTCGCCGGCATGCAGATGGGCTTCGGCATGGCGAGCCTGTTCGATCCGCAGACGCACGATCGCAGCATGGTGCTCGCGCAGTGGCAGAGCACGATCGCACTGCTGCTGTTTCTTTCGGTCGACGGCCACCACATGCTCGTGCAGGCGGTGGCCGAGAGCTTCCGCCGCGTGCCGCCGGGTGCGGTCGGCATCGGCTCCGCCGGCTTCGGCATGACGGTCGCGTTCGCGAGCGGCGTCTTCGTGCTCGCGCTCAAGCTCGCCGCACCGGTCCTGATCCTCGTGCTGCTGACCAACGCCGGACTCGGCGCGCTCGGCAAGCTCGTTCCGCAGCTCAACGTGATGGTGGTCGGCTTCCCGGTCAACGTCGCGGCGGGCTTCTTCATTCTCATCGCCGCGCAGCCGTTCACGATGCGCCTGCTCGAGGGCGCGTTCGCCGACCTGGGCCAGAAGCTCGGGGCGGTGATCGACGTGCTGGTCTGAGGCCATGGCCGAAGATCTCGAAAACAGGACAGAAGAACCCACTCCACGGCGCCTGGAGAAGGCGCGGGAAGACGGCCAGATCGCGCGCTCCGTCGAGGTCACCTCGGCGGCGGTGCTGCTGACCGGCGTGTTCGCGATGAGCCAGTGGGCGCCCGACACCTCGCACGACCTGCGCGAGGCGATGCGCCGCGGACTCGACCGCCTCACGGCGAGCGACTTGACGCCGGCCGCGATCGGCAACGTGCTCTGGGACGCGGGCGGCGTGATCGTCGCGGCGGCCCTGCCGGTCGTGCTGGCGATGTGCCTCGCCGGCACCGTCAGCAACCTCGTGCAGGTGGGCGTCGGCTTCTACCCGCAGCTCCTCATGCCGAAGGCGTCGCGCATGTCGCCCGCGAACGGCATCCAGCGGATCTTCTCGCGCAAGGGGGCCGTCGACCTGCTCAAGAACGTCGCGAAGATCGTTCTGGTGTCGTGGGTGGCGTGGAAGGTCGTGCTGTCGACGCAGGGCCAGCTGCCCGCGATCGGCCTCGCGTCGCCGGCGGAGATCATGAGCACCGGCGGCCGCGAGCTGTCGCGCATGCTGACCTGGGTCGCGTCGACCCTCGCCGTGCTGGCGGGCCTCGACTACTACTGGCAGCGCCGCACGCACGCGCAGTCGATGCGCATGACGAAGCAGGAGGTGAAGGACGAGATGCGGCAGTCGGAGGGTGATCCGAAGCTGCGGCAGCGGATGCGCCGCGCGTATCGCGATCTCTCCGGCAACCGCATGCTCAACGAGGTCGCCACCGCCGACGTCGTGATCACCAACCCGACGCACTACGCGGTGGCCTTGCGCTACCGCTCGGACGAGAGCGGTGCGCCGCGCGTCGTCGCCAAGGGCGTCGACGAGGTCGCGCAGCGCATCAAGCAGGAGGCGCGCGCGCACGGCGTGCCGATCATCGAGCGCCGCGCTCTGGCGCGGGCGCTCTATCGCAGTGTGAAGACGGGCAGCGAGATCCCGGCGGCACTGTACCGCGCCGTCGCCGAGGTCCTGGCCTACATCTACGGGCTGAAGCAGCAGCGGGTGAGCTGAGATGCCGACGCAACAGAAGAGCTGGCTGCGCCGTCTGCTCGCGGGAGGCGAGATCCTCCTGCCGATCGCGTTCGTGGTCGTGATCCTCCTGATGGTGATCCCGGTCCCGACGGCGGTGCTCGACCTCTTCCTCGCGCTGAACATCTCGCTGTCGCTGATGGTCCTGCTGCTGGCCATCTACACGCTGAAGCCGCTCGAGTTCTCGACCTTCCCGTCGGTGCTGCTCGTCCTGACGCTGTTCCGCCTCGCGCTGAACGTCGCGTCGACGCGCCTCATCCTCGGCAAGGGCGCGGAAGGACCGGGAGCCGCGGGCCACGTCATCCAGGCGTTCGGCAACTTCGTGGTCGGCGGCAGCTACGTCGTCGGCACGGTCATCTTCCTGATCCTGGTCGTCATCAACTTCGTCGTCATCACCAAGGGCGCGGGCCGCATCGCCGAGGTCGCGGCGCGCTTCACCCTCGACGCGATGCCCGGCAAACAGCTCGCGGTCGACGCGGAGCTCAACGCGGGCCTGCTGTCGGAGCGCGAGGCGCGCGAGCGGCGGCGCTCGATCGAGGCGGAAGCGGACTTCTACGGCGCGATGGACGGTGCGTCGAAGTTCGTGCGCGGCGACGCGATCGCCGGCCTGATGATCGCCGGCATCAACATTCTCGGCGGCCTCGTGATCGGCGTCCTGCAGGGCGGCCTCGCGATCAAGGACGCGGCCCAGATCTACACCACGCTGACCATCGGTGACGGCCTGGTCTCGCAGATGCCGGCGCTGCTGATCTCGACCGCGGCCGGCATCATCGTCACGCGCGCCGCGTCGGGCACGGATCTCGGCAGCGAGGTCACGTCGCAGCTGCTGCTGAACCCGCGCGTCATGGGAACGGTCTCCGGCATCCTGCTCGGCTTCGCGCTCCTTCCGGGCCTGCCGACGATCCCGTTCCTCACGCTCGCCGGCATGATCGGCGGCGTCGCGTACGCGATGCGCGGCTCGGGTGAGGCCGAGGCCGCGAAGAAGGCGGGCGGCGCGGGAGCCGAGCCGGGCAAGGCGGCGGAGGCGGGCGAGGGCGCTTCGAAGTCGGCGATGCCGTCGCCGCTCGACGTGCTCGAGCTCGAGGTCGGCTACGAGCTGGTGCCGCTCGTCGACGGCAAGCAGGGCGGCGAGCTGATCGAGCGCATCCGCGCGCTACGCAGCCAGCTCGGACAGGAGCTCGGCATCGCGATCCCGCCGGTGCACATCCGCGACAACCTGCAGCTCAAGCCCGGCGAGTACGCCGTGCTGCTCAAGGGCGTCGAGATCGCGCGCGCCGAGACGCGCGTCGGCTACGTGCTCGCGATCAACCCGGGCGCCGCCGATCCGGCGTTCCCCGGCATTCCCTGCAAGGAGCCCGCGTTCGGACTCGAGGCGCTGTGGGTGCCGAGCCCCGACCGCGAGCGCGCGCAGATCTCGGGCTACACCGTGGTCGACGTCGCGACCGTCGTGGTCACGCATCTGACCGAGCTGATCCGCCGTCACGCGGCCGACCTGCTCGGACGCCAGGACGTGCAGGTGCTGCTCGACGCGCTCGCCAAGACCCATCCCAAGCCGGTCGAGGAGCTCGTGCCGCAGCTGCTGAGCGTCGGCGGCGTGCAGAAGGTCATGCAGAATCTGCTGCGCGAGAACGTCAGCGTGCGCGACCTGCTGACCATCGTCGAGTCGCTCGCGGATCACGCGGCGACCACCAAGGACCCGATCCCGCTCACCGAGCACGTGCGCCAGGCGCTGTCGCGCTCGATCGTGCAGCGCTACATCGGGCCCGATCGCGTGCTGCACGTGATGACGCTCGCGCCCACGCTCGAGCGCGCGATCGGCGAGGCGGTGCACCGCACCGAGGAGGGCGGCACGCTCGCCCTCGAGCCGGGTCTCGCGCAGCGCCTGCTGGCGAAGCTCGCCGAGGTCGCGGAGCCGTTCGCGCTGCAGGGCCGTCAGCCGGTGCTGCTGTGCTCGACCGGCATCCGCGGCCACCTGCGTCGCTTCCTCGAGCGCTTCCTGCCCAGCCTCGTGCTGCTCGCGCCCGCGGAGATCCCCACGACCGTGCGGCTGCAGTCGCTCGGCGTCGTGCGCCTCGACGAGGAGCAGCCGGCGCCCGAGAGCGGTCCCGCCGTGTTCAACGTTCGCCGTCCCGCGGCCTCCGCCGCGGCGGCAGGAGCAGTCTGATGCGCATCCGGCAATTCACGGGATCGAACACCGCGGAGGCGCTGCACGCGCTGCGTGACGCGCTCGGCGAGGACGCGCTGGTGCTCTCGACGCGGCACGAGCCGAACGGCGTGGTGATCACCGCGGCCGACGACGTCGCCGACGGCGACGTGACGACCGACGTGCAGGCCGCACCGGGCGAGCCGGGCGCGAGCCGCGGCGACGCGGACGCGAACGCCGACCTGCGCTTCGACCTGGCCCTCATCCGCACGCAGCTCGAGCAGCTCGGACGCCGCATGCAGCGCATGGATCGCGTGCTGCTCGAGATCGACGCGGAGACCGGCCTCGGTGCCGCGGGACGCGAGATCGTCGAGCGCATGGTTGCGTGCGGCTACGGACGCCATCTGGCGCAGCCGGTCGCGCACAGCTTCGAGCGCGCGGTCGCGAGCTCGTCGTCGCCCGAGGACGCGCTGCACGCGAGCCTGCTCGAGCACGTCGCGGTTGCGTCGCCGGAGGGTCCGCGGATCGAGGCCTTCGTCGGCCCGACCGGCAGCGGCAAGACCACGACGATCGCGAAGATCGCGGCACGCCGCGTACGCGACGGGCTTCCGGCCCCCGCGCTGATCGTGTGCGACACGCAGCGCATCGGCGCCGCGGACGAGCTCGGCGCGTACGCGCGGCTTCTCGGCGCGCCGCTGCACGTGGCGCTCGACGCCGACGAGCTGCGCGCGGCGCTGGCGCAGTGCGCCGACGCGGACAAGATCCTGATCGACACCGGCGGGCTGTGCGCGGACGCCGTGGCGTGTGCGGAGCTGCAGGCGCTGCTCGCGGGCGCGGGCGAAGCGCTCGGGGTGACGGCGGTGGTGAGTGCGGCGGCGTCGCTGCGCTCGCTGCAGCGCGTGTGGCCGCAGCTCGCGCAGCTCGGCGCCTCGCGCTGCGTGGTGACGCGCTTCGACGAGGGCGACGAGCCCGGTGTCGTCTGCACGTGGCTCGCCGAGACTGGCCTGCCTCTTGCGTTGCTGGGTACCGGACGGCGCGTTCCTGACGATCTTCTGACAGCCGGCGGCGCCGAGACCGTGCGCTGGCTGATGGCGGCGTGATGAGCACGAGCGACGACACGAACGGAATCGCAGCGGCGGCAGGACGCGGCGCGCATCTGCGGCTGGTGCGCGGGTCGAACGATGCCGAGCGCCTCCCGGCGCCGGCTCGCGGCAGCGACGGCACGGACGACGCGATCGCGCGCCCGGTGCGCACCATCGCGGTGACCAGCGGCAAGGGCGGCGTCGGCAAGACGCTCGTCACGGTGAACGTCGGCATCGCGCTCGCGCGCCGCGGCTTGCGGGTCCTGATCGTCGACGCGGACCTCGGCCTCGCCAACGTCGACACCATGCTCGGCCTGTCGCCGCGCGCGACGCTCCGCCAGGTGCTGTCGGGCGAGCGCGACATCAGCGACGTGCTGCTCGAGGGCCCGGCCGGTGTGCGCATCGTGCCCGCGTCGAGCGGCTTCGAGGACATGGCGCGGCTCGGCGAGCGCAAGCTCTGCGAGCTGCTCGCGCACTTCGACGAGCTCGCGCAGAGCTTCGACGTGGCGCTGATCGACACCGCGGCCGGAATCGCACCGGCGGTGCTCGGCTTCACGCTCGCCGCAGACCGGAAGCTGGTCGTGGCGACACCGGATCCGACCGCACTCACCGACGCGTACGCCCTGATCAAGGTTCTCGCGACGCGCTACGGCGAGGTCGACGCGGACGTGGTGGTCAATCTCGCACGCAGCGCCGACGAGGCGAAGCGCACCTTCGGTCATCTCGCGCGGGTCACGGAGCGCTTTCTCGGCTTCTCGCCGCGCTCCCTCGGCCACCTGCCGAGCGACCCGGAAGCCGCCGCGTCGGTTCGCCGCCAGCAGGCGGTGCTCGATCTGGCGCCGCGCGCCCCGGTGAGCCTCGCGCTCGACGCGCTCGCATCGCGTCTGATCGCGGGCGCTCCGGCCGAGCGCGAATCGAGCAGGGCGATCTTCTCGAGCTCGGTCCTTCTGGAGGCACGGCCATGAGAGCCGCCACTGCCAAGACTGCGTACGGCCCGGGACCGCAGCCCGCGGGCGTCGTGACGGCGATCGATCAGGATCCGAAGGCGATCGACCAGGCCCTGCGCCAGCACCTGCCGCTCGTCAAGCGCGTGGTGCGCCGGCTGCTCGTGCACAAGCCCGCGAACGTCGAGGCCGACGAGCTGGTCAACTGGGGACTCGACGGCCTGCTGCAGGCGCTGCAGCGCTTCGACCCGACCCGTCAGGTCGAGTTCGAGGCCTACGCCCGCATGCGCATCCGCGGCGCGATCCTCGACCGCCTGCGCGCGACCGACTTCATGGCGCGGAGCCTGCGCCGCAAGGCGAACAAGCTCGAGCGCGCGTACCACGTCCTCGAGGGACGGCTCGGCCGGCCCGCGACCGAGGACGAGGTCGCAGCCGAGCTCGGCGTCACCGTCGACGAGCTGCGCGAGCAGCTCGCGGCGATCGGACGCAGCGGCGTCGTCGGCCTCGAGGATCTCGGCGAGGCGCCGGCGCAGGAGCAGCCCGACGTCGCGGACATCCTCGACGTCGAGCGCGCCGATCCGCTGGCCGCCTTGCTGTCGCGCGAGCGCGCGAAGCTGGTCGCCGACGCGATCGACCGCCTGCCCGAACGCGAGCGCAGCGTGATCGCGCTCTACTACCGCGAAGGAATCACCATGCGCGAGGTGGCCGCCGTGCTCGGCGTCACCGAGTCGCGCGTCTCGCAGCTGCACTCCCAGGCGCTGATGCGCCTCGGCGGCTCACTCGGCCAGCACTTCAAGGAGGAGTCATGAACGTCCACGACCTGCTTGCATGGAGCGGTCCCGCGCTCGACGCGCTGGTTCTCATCGGACTCGCGGTGACGTGGTTCCAGCTCCGGCACGACCCCACGGTCGCGTGGCGGGAGTACGAGGAGCGCCTCCGCGAGCTGCAGGAGAGCCTGCGTCTGCTGGTGGTGCAGGCCGAGGGCGAGGCCCGCGATCTCGACCGCCGTCTCGCGGCGCACGCCGAGCACCTCGGAGACATCTCCGCGGAGCGCGGGTCGAAGAGCACGCCGAAGGACACGCGGCCGCGCGTCACCGACGAGGCGCCGTCGCCCGTCCCGCACGACGACGACGAGCCGCGGCTCACGCCGCTCGCCGCGGCGATGGCCGCGACCGCGACCGTCCCGCCGCCGCCGGCGCCGAAGAAGACCGCGCCGTCGCTCGCCGAGCGCGTGCAGCAGCTCGCCGCGGCGCAGACGCCGATCGCCGAGATCGCGCGCCGGCTGTCGCTGCCGATCGCGGAGGCCCGCGTGCTCGCGGGCCTCACCACCGGCGGCCTCGGCTTCGGCCCGGCCCCGGCTCCCGGAACCGCCCCCGCGGCGCGCGCGGCGAACGGGAGGATCGCGTCGTGACCAGGCGGCAGGAAGTGCCCGGCAAGATCTGCCGCACCGAGCGCGACGGCCGCGTGACGCACGAGCGCAAGGCAAAGGTCCGCGACGGGCGGGTGGCACGCGGGTTGCGTTCGATTCGTTCCGCAATGCTTGACCACGGAGACGCACGGTGAACCACGCGGTCTACTCGGCGGTGTCGGGCAGCCTCTCGGCGCTCGATCGTCTCGATGCCCTGACGAACAACCTGGCGAACGCCAGCACGCCGGGCTTCAAGGCGCAGCTGCTCGTGCAGCGTTCGGCGCACGGCAAGACCGGGCAGGCACCCGGCAAGGTCGCGACGCCGTTCAATCACGCCGAGCTGCAGACCGACTTCAGCCAGGGCCCCATCGAGCGCGACGGCGCGACCTACCACCTCGCGGTGTCGGGCAAGGGCTTCTTCGTCGTCGACGCGGGCGCCAGCGGCCAGCTGCTCACGCGGCGCGGCAGCTTCACGCTCGACCAGCAGGGCTTCCTGGTCAACGCGGAGAACCAGCGCGTGCAGGGCGACGGCGGCGACATCCAGCTCGGTGACGCAGCCCAGCAGGGTCCGATCGAGGTCGGCAACGACGGCACCATCAAGCAGGGGCTCAACTCGCTCGGCAAGGTGCGCGTCGTCACCGTGGCCGACCCGCAGCAGCTGGAGCGCGCCTCGGGAAGCGCGTTCTCCCCGAACGGCCAGACCGTCATCGACGCGCCCGACGGCACCTACGACGTGCAGCAGGGCGCGCTCGAGGGAACCAACGCCTCGCCGGTCACGAACCTCGTCGCGCTGATCGAGACCATGCGCGGCTTCGAGACCTACATGACCGCGACCCAGCGGCTCGACCAGGTGAACGACAAGCTGATCACCGACGTCGCGCGCGTCTAGCGAAGAAAACCGCAGGAGTAACGAATGATCCGCGCCCTCTACACCGCCGCAACCGGCATGGAAGCGCAGCAGCTCAACATCGACGTCATCGCGAACAACCTCGCGAACGTCAGCACGGTGGGCTTCAAGCGCAGCCGCGCGGACTTCCAGGACCTGCTCTACAACACGATGCGCGAGCCCGGCAGCGCCGCAACCGGCACCACGCAGGTGTCGACCGGCATCCAGGTCGGTCTCGGCTCGAAGCCGGCCGCGATCCAGCGCGTGCAGCTGCAGGGCGACTTCTCGCAGACCTCGAACCCGCTCGACGTCGCGATCCGCGGCGACGGCATGTTCCAGGTGACGATGCCCGACGGCAGCCTCGCCTACTCGCGCGCGGGTGCGTTCAAGATGGACTCGACCGGCTCGTTCGTGACGTCGGACGGCGACTCGCTGACGCCGCAGATCACCATCCCGCAGGGCGCGAACGCGGTGTCGATCGGCAACGACGGCACCGTGACCGTGACGCTGCCCGGCCAGACCACGCCGACGCAGGTCGGACAGATTCAGACCGTGCGCTTCGCGAACGCGGCCGGCCTCCGCGCCGAGGGCCGCAACCTCTTCAAGGAGACCGAGACCTCGGGAACGCCGCAGCTCGGCACGCCGGGTCAGGACGGCTTCGGCGAGCTCACGCAGGGCTTCCTCGAGGGCTCGAACGTCAGCGTGGTGGAAGAGCTGGTCGCGATGATCTCCGGCCAGCGCGCATACGAGATCAACTCGAAGGCGGTGTCGGCGGCGGACGAGATGCTGCGCGCCGCTTCCCAGATCGTCCGGTGATGACGATGAACCCCCTCGCCGCAATGCTCCGCCGCTCCGTGCACGCACTCGCGCTCGCGATCCTCATCGCGGCGTCGACGCACGGGACCGCGGCCGCGGCGCCGACCGGACGCATCCGCGTCCTGCCGCAGGCGACGGTCGCGGGTGCGACCGTGCGCCTGTCGGATCTGGCAGCGCTCGAGGGAACCGGCGTGGACTTCGCCGAGATCGAGATCGGTCCCGCACCGGAAGCCGGCACGACCCGGCGCATCAGCGGCCAGAGCGTGCTCGCGCGACTGCAGGAGTCGGGTCTCAGCGACGCGGTCGCGTACACCATCCCCGCCACCGTGGGCATCACGCGTGCGCACCAGACGGTGGACGAGAACGCGCTCCGTCCGGCGATCGAGGCACAGCTCGCGAACCGGCTCGCGCCGGGCGACCGCGTCGACGAGATCGACGTGCAGCGCCAGGTGCGCATTCCGTTGGGCGCGTACGACGTCGAGGTGGATCCGCCGTCCTCGCAGGCGACCGGTGGCGGCTTCCGCCGCACCGAGGTGCGCATCCTGCAGGACGGAAACGTGACCGCCAACGTGCCCGTGCGTGTCAAGATCGCGACCTTCGGCAACGTCGTGGTCGCACGTCAGCCGATCGCGCGCGGCACGATCCTCTCCGAGGACGACCTGCGCGTCGAGGAGCGGCGTCTCGACGAGCTGCCGACGACGGTCCTCACGGACGTCGAGTCGGCGGTCGGACACGAGGCGCGCGTCGCGCTCGCGGCCGGCAAGCCGCTGACCGTGCAGGGCCTCGCCAACGCGGTCCTCGTCAAGCGCGGCGACCTCGTGCGCGTGCTCATCGAGAAGAACGGCATGCGCCTCAGCGTCGCGGGTGAAGCAATGGATACGGGCGGCGCGGGGGAGCGCGTCCGCGTGGTGAACGCCAGCTCGAAGCGCGAGCTGGTCGGACGGGTGGTCGATCATGGAACGGTATCCGTCGTTTACTGACCTCGTGCGCTGCGGCGCCGCGCTGGCCACGGGAGCGCTGCTGCTGAGCGGCTGCCTCGGGCCGGCGTTCCGCAAGCCGGAGCCGGTCCCGCTGCTCGGTGGGGAGACCTTCACGCAGCCGCCGAGCGCGCTCGAGAAGCGCACCGGGTCGCTGTGGCGCGCCAACGTCAGCCAGAACTACCTCTTCAGCGACGTCAAGGCCGCCAACACCGGCGACCTGCTGACCGTCCTGGTGTTCGAGAACGACTCCGGCGCGAAGGCCGCCGACACCTCGACCGAGAGCAAGGCCACGGTGCTCGAGGGCATCAAGCAGTTCTTCGGTCTGACCACGCAGCTCGCGAACAAGAACCCGACGATCGATCCGGCGCAGCTCATCAACGCCGACTCGGAGCGGACGTTCGAGGGCAAGGGCGCGACGTCGCGCTCCGGCAAGCTCAACGCGACCATGACCGTCGAGGTCAAGGCCGTGTCGCCGACCGGCAACCTGTGGGTGCAGGGCGACAAGATCATCGCGGTGAACAACGAGGACCAGCACGTCGTGCTGTCCGGCTGGGTACGTCCGGACGACATCGACGCGCGCAACGAGGTCGCGTCGACGAAGCTCGCCGGCGCCCGGATCGACTACTACGGCATCGGCGAGATCGGCCGCCAGCAGCGTGCAGGCTGGGGGACGATTGTCCTGGACTACGTATGGCCTTTCTAATTCATCGAGGGGCCACGGCGCCCCTCGCCCCACGCGGCGAAGCCGCGCGGGGCCCCACTCCCCGCGCTCCCTTCGGTGTTCCGCGCGCGCTGCGCGCGCGGAACTCTTCCGCGTACGTCGTGCTGGCTCTTCTGCTGCCGCTGCTGACGTTTCTCGTCGGGATGCCGCGGCCGGCGCATGCGGCGCGCATCAAGGACATCGCGGAGTTCGAAGGCGTCCGCTCGAACCAGCTGTCGGGCTACGGCATCGTCGTCGGCCTGCAGGGCACGGGCGACGGACAGCAGGCGCTGTTCACGATCCAGAGCGTGCTGAGCGCTCTGCGCAGGAACGGCGTGCTGATCACGGTCGACCCGCGGCAGATCCGCGTCAAGAACGCGGCCGCCGTGCTGGTCACCGCGAAGCTGCCGCCGTTCGCGCGCTCGGGCGACCACATCGACGTCCAGGTGTCGTCCATCGGTGACGCGAAGTCGCTGCAGGGCGGCACGCTCATCACCGCACCGCTGCGCGGCGGCGACCAGCAGGTCTACGCGGTCGCGCAGGGACCGGTCTCGCTCGGCGGCGGCTTCTCCGCGTCGGCGCCCGGCGCCTCCACGCAGAGCGGCATGACCACCGCCGGCATCATCCCGAACGGAGCGCTGGTCGAAAAGGAGCTGCCGGTCGAGCTCGCGCCCGACGGCAAGCTCAAGATCAGCCTGCACCAGCCGGACATCACCACCGCGAGCCGGGTCGCCGAGGCGATCAACCTGCGCACGCGCACCGACGCGATGGCGATCGACCCGAAGACGGTCGAGGTGACGCTGCGCGAGCCGGGCGCGCTCGAGGCGATGAACGCGATGACGCAGATCGAGGTGCTGCAGGTGGCACTCGACGCGCCGGCGAAGGTGATCATCAACGAGCGCACGGGAACCGTGATCATGGGCCAGGAGGTGCGCATCGCACCGGTCGCGGTCGCGCACGGCACGCTGCAGGTCGAGATCAAGACCGACTACGGCGTGTCGCAGCCCAACTCGTTCTCGGGGGGCCAGACCGTGGTCGTGCCGGACAGCCAGATCGTCGCGACCGAGGGCTCCAAGCACAGCCTCGCCGTGCTGCCGCCGGGCGTGACGCTCGGGCAGCTGGTGAACGGCCTCAACCTTCTCGGCGTGACGCCGCAGGACCTGATCGCGGTGCTCGAGGCGATCAAGACCGCCGGTGCGCTTCAGGCCGAGCTGGAGATCATGTGACGACGGGCGCTGTCGGTGCGGCACTGTCGGCGACCCCGGTCGGTACCGAGTCGCTGGACTCGCTGCGCCACAAGCCCGTCAAGGAAGTGGCGCGCGAGTTCGAAGCCATGCTGCTCGCGCAGATGATCGGCGCGATGCGCAAGACGGTCGGCGAGGCCGGCCTCCTGCAGGCGTCGCCCGAGCGCAAGATCATGGACGGCTTCTTCGATCTCGAGATGGCACGCAGCCTGGTCGACAAGGTCGACCTCGGCCTCGCGCGGCAGCTCACCGGAGAGCTGCAGAGGAAGCACGGCGGTGCCGCCGGCGGTGCGGCGGCGACGGCGGGCGTCGGCTCGGCGGACGGAGCGGGTGTCCGGAATGCGGCCGCGAGCGTGTCGGCGGAGTCCGGCGGCGATCTCCTGAACCCGATCGCGGGCCGCGTCAGCTCGACCTTCGGCGAGCGCCGCGACCCCTTCACCGGCGCGCCCGAGTTCCACGCCGGCCTCGACCTGGCCGCTCCGGCGGGAACGCCGGTCCGCGCCGCGGCCGACGGCACGGTGGACTTCAGCGGACGCCGCGGCGACGCGGGAAATCTCGTCGAGATCGAGCACGCGGACGGAACGCGCACGCGCTATGCGCATCTCGACAGCATGAAGGTCCAGGCCGGCGAAACGGTGCGCGCCGGACAGGTTCTGGGGGCAGTGGGCAGCACCGGAAGGAGCACGGGACCCCATCTCCACTTCGCGGTCGAGCGTGCCGGACAGCTGGTCGATCCAAAACCTCTCTTGGAGGCGACGGTGGCCTAAAGTTTTCTCCGGCACGGTTCGACATGGGAATGTGGTGGGGAGTCAGCGAGCGAAATCATGAAGATCGTCGGACAACAGTCCAATCCTCTTGCGGAAACCGGAACCAGCCGTGAGGCCGGCGCTGCCGGCGGCGTGAAGCCGCGCGGTGGCCAGGCGACGGCACCGGTCGCAGGAGAGGACACCGTTCAGCTTTCGCCCCTCGCCCGGACGCTCGGTGCCTTGCGCGCCGAGGTGGGAGACGTGGAGGCGATCGACGAGAAGCGCGTCGCCGAGCTGCGCGAATCCGTGCAGAACGGCACGTACAATCCGTCGTCGCAGGACATCGCGGGTGCCCTGATCCGCGAGCTCGCGTCGAACAAGATCGTCTGAGCGAGAGGCAAATGACCCGGGAACCGCAGCGCGTGCTTCTGGCCGAGCTGCTCGGGGTCGAGCGCGACTGCTGCACGCGGCTCGAACGCATCGTCGCGGACGAGCGGCGGGCGGTCGCCGAGCGCGACCTGCCGGCCCTGCTCGAGGCGCTGAAGGAGCGCGAGTCGCTGCAGGCGCAGTGGCAGCGTGCGACGGAAGCGCGTCGTGCGCAGTTCGCGGCATCAGGTGCGATGGCGCGGGTGGCCGGCGACGATCCCGAGATGCTGGACCTGCTGCGCGCCGTGCGCAGCGCCGCCGACGCGCTCGAGCGCGCGCAGCGGATCAACGTCGCGATGGTGCGCGGCGCGCTCTCGCAGGTCGGCGACCTGCTCGCGACCATCCGTCGCGCGCAGCCCGGCGCCGCATACGACGGACGGGCCACGGTCACCGCGCCGGCGCCCGCCGCCGCGAGCGGCTGGAGCGCCTGAGGAGCCGCCATGGGCATCTCCGACATCCTCAACACCGGACGCTCGAGCCTGATCGCGCAGCAGCGCGCGCTCCAGGTCAACGGCAACAACATCGCGAACGTCAACACGCCGGGCTACTCCCGGCAGCGCGCCGTTCTGGAGGCCGTGCCGACCTACGCGGGCGGCGGCGTGCGGGTGAGCGGCGTCGAGCAGACGGTCGACCGCTTCGTCGAGACGCGGCTGCTCGGGCAGTCGTCGACCTCGGCCGGAGCGTCGGCGCGGCGCGACCTGCTGCAGAGCGTGCAGGACCTCTTTCCCGTCGGCGACGCCTCGGTCAGCGGCGCCGTGCAGGACTTCTTCGCGGCGGCCAACGCGCTCAGCGCGCATCCCGAGGACCTCGCCTCGCGCAACGACCTGCTCGATCGCGCCGAGGCGCTGGCGGGCAAGCTGCGCGGCGCGGCGCAGGGACTGGCGTCGGTGCAGCGCGAGGCCGACGACCGGGTGGCCGCCGGAATCGCGGACGCGAACACGCTGCTGTCGCGCATCGCCGACCTGAACAAGGGCATCAAGCTCGAGGAAGGCACCACCGGCACGACGGCGAACGAGCTTCGCGATCAGCGCCGCACGGCGCTCGGTGACCTCGCGAAGCTGATCGGCATCCGCACCGACGAGAACGCCGACGGCAGCGTCGACGTGTCGACGACCTCGGGCGTGACGCTGGTCAGCGGCACTGACGCCAAGCAGCTCGCGGCGCGTCTCGGAGCGACCGTCGGACTCGACGGCTCGGTGCTGCACGACGTCGGCGTGGTCGCGCCGGACAACACGCTGATCCCGATCGGCAGCGCTCCGGGCGGCGAGATCGGCGCGCGCCTCGGCGTGCGCGACGCCGACGTGCCGGCGCAGGCGGCGTCGCTGGACACCATCGCGACCACGCTGCGCGACGCGGTGAACGGCGTGCAGACCGATCCCGCCGGACGCGACCTCGACGGTCTCGTCGGCACTGCGTTCTTCGCCGGAACCGGTGCTGCGGATCTCACCGTCGCGCTCACCGACCCGCGCGGCATCGCGGCGGCGCAGAGCGCCAACCCGAACGACAACGCGAACGCGCTCGCGCTCGCGAACCTGCAGACGGCGACGTTCCCGGGCCTGTCGGGCCAGTCGATCGCCGGCGCGCTGGGCACGCTGCAGGCGGGAATCGGCGCCGACGTGCGCGACGCGAAGGACACGGCCACGGTGCAGCAGGGCCTGCTGCAGAACGTCCAGGCGCAGCGCGACGCGGTCTCGGGGGTCAGCCTCGAGGAGGAGTTCACCGACCTGATCCGGTTCCAGCGCGCGTTCCAGGCGTCCGCGCAGCTGATCACCGTGGGCGACAACATGCTCGAGACGCTGATCGGAATGGTGCGCTGATGATCGGCCGCGTCACACAGTCGATGATGAACGACCAGCTGATCGGCCAGGTGCGCAACCTGCAGCGCCGGCTGCTCGACGCGCAGGACGCCCTGTCGTCGGGACGGAGCCTGCGCGAGGCGAGCGACGACCCGGCCGGTGCGGCGATCGTGAACGGCCTGCGCGCGCAGAGCGCGGACCTGAAGAGCCTGTCGAGCACGATCGGCTTCGGCCGCTCCGTTCTGACCGCGCAGGACGACGCGCTGAACCAGGCGCAGAACCTGATGGTCCGCGCGAAGGAGATCGCGACGCAGGAGGCGGGCGGCCTCTCGACCGCGACGACGCGGCAGCAGGCGGCGGAGGAGATCGACGCGCTCGAGCGCCAGATGATCGCGCTCGGCAACACGTCGATCGACGGCCGGCACGTGTTCGCGGGCCTCGCGAGCGGCGACGCGCCGTTCACCGGCATGGACGATCCGGGCTTCGACCCGCTCAACCCGTACGCCGGGTCGAGCGATCCGTTCTCGATCCGCACCGCGCCGGGCACGACGGTGCGTCTCAGCACGCCCGGCGACCAGGTGTTCGGCTCGTCGATCAAGGCGCTCGACGACCTGCGGCAGACGCTGGTGGCGGGCAACTCGTCGACGGGGAACATCGATCCGCTGGGGGCCGCGGCGGACGACCTGCGTGCCGAGCGCACGTCGGTCGGCGGACGCGGGCGCCAGCTCGAGGATCGTGCGAGCGAGATCACGTCGAGCGTGGCGAAGGTCACGGCGCGTCTCGGCGACATCGAGGGCGCCGACTACGCGAGCACCATCTCGGAGCTCACGCAGCTCCAGACGGCGCTGCAGGCGACCCTGGCCTCGAGCCAGACGCTGAAGACGAGCATCCTCGATTATCTGAGCCTGTGAGCGAAGGGACGAGTGCGGCGGTGACGCGGGGCTGGTGAGGCGATGCTGGTATTGACGCGAAAGATCGGCGAGCTGGTGCGCATCGGTGACCAGATCACCGTGCGCGTGCTCGCCGTGCGCAACCGGCAGGTGAGCCTCGGCTTCGTCGCGCCGTCGGACGTCAAGATCTACCGCGAAGAGGTGCTGCGGCTGATCGAGAGCGAGAACCGCCGTGCGCAGCTCGGCAGTCCGGATCATCTGAGCGCGATCGCCGCGCTCTGGGAGGAGCAGGGCCGTGGCAGACACCGCTGAGGTCGTCGCGGAAGCCCGGGTGGCCGCAGCGCCGCCCGTCCGGACCGTCACCGTCTCATCGGAGCGCTTCGGCAGCTTCGAAGTGCCCGAGGACACCATCTTCGAGCTCGACCCGGGGCTGGTGGGATTCCCGAACGAGCGCCGCTTCGTGGTGATGGAGTCTCGTCCCGGCTCGCCCTTCAAGTGGATGCTGTGCGTGGACGAGCCCGACCTCGCGTTCGCCGTGGTCGATCCGGTCGAGTTCGTGCCGGGCTATCGAGCGCCGATCGAGAAGGCGGTCGAGGTGCTCGGCTGCGCGCCCGGCGACGTCGCGCTCTTCGTCCTCGTGACGATCCCCGCGCGCCCGGTCGAGATCTACGCGAACCTGCTGGCGCCCGTGGTCGTCGACCTCGCGCGCCGCGTCGGTCGTCAGCTGGTCCTCGAGGACCCGACGCTCGACCCCGCGCATCCGATCCCGCTGCTCTGACGTCCGGCACGGCGTTCGCGCCGTCGGCGCCGCGCGTCCGGCAGGAACGATCCGGCGCGGCAACGTTTGCCGCGCGGCACCTGGCAGGGAAGGCGCGTCGCAGCAGAATTCGCAGCGCCGGCGCGGCGTCCCGGGCGGCACGGAGGATGCAAAGCTTCGGGCGCATGAAGCGAGCAATCCTTCCCGCCGTCCCGCGTGGTGCGACCCGGCCGCTGCTGGTTCTCGCGCTGCTGTCGATCGCCGTCGGCTTCCTCGCCGTGCGCGGTCTTCTGGAGCCCGTGTCCGGTCTGATCACGGTCGGCGGCGCGTTCGCGGTGGTCTGGGTGACCTTCCCCCGCAAGCGCCTGGTCTCGGCCTGGCAGCACGTCACGGCGCTGCTGCACGAGGCGCCCGAAGAGGACGAGCACGTGCTCGAGGCCGTGATCGCGACCCTGAAGCGCCTCGCGCGGGTGCACCGGGTCGAAGGCGGACCCGCGATGGAGCGCGCGGCGCGCGACCTCGACGATCCGTTCGTCCGCATGGCGGTCGAGCGGACGCTCGAGTTCAACGACGCGGACGAGTTGCGCGAGGCGCTGCTCGGCGAGGCGCGCCGCACCGCCGGCGAAGGCGAGGACGCGCGCACGGTGCTGGCGACGCTCGGCAAGCTGTTCCCGGCCTTCGGCCTGATCGGCACGCTGATCGGCCTCGCGCTGCTGCTCCCCGAGGTCGGCGCGGGCAACCTCGCCGCCGCCGGTCCGAGCCTCGGCATCTCGATCCTGACCACGCTCTACGGCGCGATCCTCTCGAACGTGATCGTGCTGCCGATCGCCACCAAGCTCTCGACCTCGCTCGCGCGACGCTGGCTGGTCCTGCAGATGATCGCCATCGGCGCGGAGATGATCCATCGTCGCGAGTATCCGACCCGCGTCGAGCGCGCGCTGCGCTCCTTCGCAGGCCTCTCCCCGCTGCCCGTCCGTGCGGACGTCAGCCTGGTGACCGGCCGTGCTGCCTGAGCCGGGACCGGCGCCGGCGGGATCCGGCGAGGACGACAACTGGGGCTGGCTGATCACCTTCAGCGACCTCGTGCTGCAGCTCTTCGGCTTCGCGGTTCTGGCCGCGCTGGGCGGTGCCGCGGCGCACGTCGCATCCTCGGTCACGCCGCAGGCGGCGATCGCCGCTCCGGCGCCCGCAGAGGCCGTGGCGATGGTGCAGGAGCGCGACGAGGCTCCGCGCGCGATCCCCGCGAAGGCGATCGCGCCCGAGGTGCATCAGGTCGCGGCGGCGACGGAGCCGGTCGACCCGGCGACGATCGACGGCGACGCGCTGCCCGCACCTCCGGTCGAGGACGATCGTCTGCCGGCGGCACCGCACGCCGCCGCTCCCGCGGCGCAGGCGGTGGCCGCGCGCCCCGTGCCGCAGGACGCGGAGCTGCAGGCGCTCGGCCGCTACCTCGAGCAGCTCGCCGCGCGCGATCGGTCGCTCGCGGCCAAGATCGCGACCCGCGAGGGCGCGGTGGTGGTCGAGATCGGCGCGATGAACGGCTTCCTGCCCGGAAGCGCGGACCCGATGCCGGCGATGAAGCCGCTGCTGGGCGAGGTGCGCTCGCTGGTCGCCGCGTCGCCGCAGCTGCACGTCGAGATCTCCGGCCACACCGACGACAAGCCGATCCGCACCGCGCAGTATCCGTCGAACCTCGAGCTGTCGCTGGCGCGCGCGTCGCGCATCGCGCAGGAGCTGATCGGCGGCGATCCGGCGCTGCGCACGCGCATCTCGGCCGCGGGCTACGGCGAGCAGCGCCCGATCGCCTCGAACGCGGACCCGGACGGACGCGCGCGCAACCGCCGCGTCGAGATCCGCCTCACGCGCGCGAGCTGAGCGGGGGCGCGCTCAGGCCGCGCGGTGCGCGGCCGGAGCGTCGGCAGCGGGCGCCAGCGCCTGGCGCTGCTCGGCGACGTCGAACGCGGCGACGCGATAGGCTTCGGCGAGCGTCGGGAAGTTGAAGATGTTCTCGATGAACGCGTCGATGCCGAAGCCCGCCAGCAGCGCCATCTGCGCCACGTGGATGAGCTCGGTCGCGCCCTCGCCGACGATGTGCACGCCGAGCAGCTCGTGCCCCGTGCCGTCGGAGACGATCTTGAGGAGACCGTCGGTGATGCCGCCGATCTGGCCGCGCGCGACCTCGTCGAAGCGCGCGCGCCCGACGATGATGCTGCCGCGGCGCTTCAGCGCCTCGGTCTCGTCGAGGCCCACCGTCGCGATCTCCGGGATCGTGTAGATGCCGATCGGCGACAGCTCGGGCGGATGGCCCGGCGGCAGGCCGAGCGCGTGGCACATGGCGCGGCGTCCCTGCTCCATGGAGGAGGACGCCAGCGCGGGTGGTCCGATCACGTCGCCGACCGCGTAGATGTGTGGCACCACGGTGCGGCAGTGCTCGTCCGCCGGAACCTGTCCGCGGTCGTCCATCGCGAGTCCCGCCGCGGGCAGGTTCAGGTCCTCGACGTTGGCAAGGCGTCCGAGGGCGACCAGCATCTTCTCGGTGCGGATCTCGTGCCCGTCGTCGAGCACGGTGCGCACCGACGACAGTCCGTCCCACGCCACCGACGCGATCTTGCGCTCGCCGATGAAGCGGCCGCCGTTCCTGGTGAAGCCGGCGGTGAAGCGGTCGACGATCTCGGCGTC
This sequence comes from Binatia bacterium, assembly GCA_046327915.1. Taxonomy (GTDB): domain Bacteria; phylum Desulfobacterota; class Binatia; order UBA12015; family UBA12015; genus VGTK01. The sequence goes on from JAXLXO010000016.1 coordinate 85,464, forward strand.
GGCAAAGCGCAGCGGGCGCGGACCGGAGTCGATCATGGTCACGTGCACGCCGAGGCGCGCGAAGATCGATGCGTACTCGCAGGCGATCACGCCGGCGCCGAGCACGGTCAGCGAGCGCGGCAGGTAGATCATCGACAGGATCGAGTCGCTGTCGAGGATGTTCTCGTGGTCGATCGGGATCTCGCGCGGCTCACGCGGGCGCGAGCCGGTCGCGATGACGACGAGCTCCGCGGACAGCGTGCGCGTCGAGCCGTCCACCGAGCGCAGCGCGATCTCGTGCGGCGACACGAACCGCGCGCGGCCGTGCAGATACGCGACGCCGTTGCGCTCCATCTGGCGGTGCATGTACTGGGCGTGCGCGCCGACCACCGACTCGAGTTGCGTGGTGAGCGAGCGCACCTCGATGTTGGCCGGGATCTCGGTCCCGTCGAGGGCCGGCGCGGTCGCGCGCAGCGCCGCCACGCGCAGCGTCTTGCTCGGGATCGTGCCGCGGTGCACGCAATTGCCGCCGATCGCGGCCTCGCGCTCGAGCAGCGCCACCGTGCGTCCGGCCTTGACGGCCTGGATCGCGGCCTTCTGACCGGCGGGGCCGCTGCCGATCACGACGACGTCGAAGTGCTCGGTGCTCACAGCAGCATGCTCTGGACGAGCCCGCGGACGGTGTCGGTGCGGGCGAGCAGATCGTCCGCGTCCTCGGGGTAGAGGTTCAGGTCGACCCACGCGCGGTGCGCGCGCAGCGCGCCGTCGTCGGTCTCGTTGTCGACCAGGTGCGACGCGAGACGGTCGGCCAGCGCGGTGATCACCGGCTCGCGGGGGACGCCGGTCGCGGCCGTGTACGAGGCGTAGCTGGCGATCGCGTCGCACACCGCGCCGGGCAGCGCCCAGCGCTTCGCGAGCAGGCCGCCGGCCTGGACGTGGAAGTCCTCGACCAGCGAGCGGACGTCCTCGCGGCTCGCCGGGACGCCGAGCTTCGCGGCTTCGGTGACGGCCGTCTGCAGTACCAGCGGCTTGCCGATCGTGTGCAGGAGGCCGCACAGGAACGCGCTCTCGACGTTGCTGCGCAGCTTGCGCGCGACCTCGCGGCCGAAGCCGCCCGACGCGAGCGCGTGCTGCCAGATCGTGCGCAGCTCGGCCTCGTGGCCGGGGACCTTGAACACGCCGCTCTGCATCGACGCGACCAGCGCGATCTCCGACAGCAGCGTGAAGCCGAGGTGCGTGACCGCCTGCTGCAGCGACACGATCGGCGAGCGCGGCAGGTAGGCCGGCGAGTTCGCGATGCGCAGCACGTGGCCCGCGAGCGCGGGATCCTGATGCAGGAGCTTCGCGAGGCGGCCGACGTCGGCGTCCTCGTCGCGCGTCAGCGACAGGATCTCGGTCGCGACGCGCGGCGGGAGAGGGAGCTCCATGTCGCCGCGCTCGAGGCGCTCCGCCAGGGCGCCCCGCATGAGCGCGTACGGCTGGACGCCGACGGCCGGTGCTGCGGTGGCGAGTGCTCCGTTCATCAACAGCGTCATCGGCGTCGTCACGCGCATTAGTGAGTCTCCGTACGAGTCTCCGTGGGACTGGCGAGTCGCGGATCGAGCGCCGCGGTGCGGTCGGGGATCGCGTCCGGCGGCAGGACCACCGGCGTCCTGCGGACGGGCTCCGCGGCGGTCTGGGGCTCGGGCTCGCCCGTGGGGCGGATGCGCTCGGCGAGGATCGACAGGCGGCGGTTCTCGTCCGCGAGCGGGTCCTCGGGCTTGAGCGGCTCGCTGTCGGCGTAGGCCATGACGCGCGAGACCTGCTTCGGGCGCAGCCCGTTCCCCTCGAGCACGCGGCGCGCGGCGTCGGCGCGCTCGAAGGACAGCTCCCAGTTGGTCTTGGTCGAGCCCGGCGCGTACGGCCGGGAGTCGGTGTGGCCGCCGACCTGCACGGTATTCGGCATGTCGGCGAGCACGCCGGCGATGTTCTGCAGCAGCTTCACCAGCGGCGGCTTGAGCGCCGCGGACGAGAGATCGAACAGCAGCTGCTGGTTGCCGCCCTTGTCCATCACCTGGATGCTGAGCCCGGCGTCGCGGACCTCGACGATCACCTGGTCCTGCAGCTTCTTGATGGCGTCGTCGCTGCCGGCGGCCTTCTGGATCGCCTTGGTGACCGCCTGCGCCGTGTGCTCGAGCTTCTGCTGCTCCGTCTTGACCTCTTCCTCGATGCGCTGCTGCTTGCGGCGCAGCTCGCCGGTGTTGAGGATCAGGACGTCCTTCTCGACCACGCTGGGCTCGCGCGTGCGCGACGGGTTCTGGTCCATGCTCAGGATGGAGCCGCCCGGGAGCACGCCGGGATCGCGGAAGTACTGCGCGATCTGGGAGCGCAGCTTGACGTCCGCCTGCGTGAGCAGCCACAGCACCATGAAGAGGGCCATCATGGCGGTGACGAAGTCGGCGTAGGCGACCTTCCACGCGCCACCGTGGTGGGCCGCGTGTCCGCCTTTCTTCTTCTTGATGATGACCCGTACGGTCTCGCCGCCCTTCGACATGTCAGCCGCCCGCCGCCTTCACCTCTTTGCAGGCGGCATCGGTCTCGTCCGCCGTCGGACGGGTCGCCGAGAAGATGGCCTTGCGCGCGAACTCGATCGCGACGATCGGGGCAGCGCCGCGCAGGGAGGCGATCACGCCTTCCTTGATGCAGCGCAGGTAGCGCGTGCTGACGTTGGTCTGGACCTCGACCGTGGTCGCGATCGGGGCCAGCAGGCCGTACGAGAGAAGGATGCCGAGGAACGTTCCGACGAGCGCCGCGGCGACGTGATGGCCGATCACCTCGGGGCCGCCGTCGAGATGGCCCATGGTGATGATGATGCCGAGCACCGCGGCGACGATGCCGAGACCCGGCAGCGCGTCACCGGTCGTGCGGATCAGCCCGATCGGGACGTGGGCTTCCTCGTGGTGCGTGTCGAGCTCGTTGTCGAGCAGCAGGTCGAGCTCCTCGGGCGACGCGGTGCCGTTGACGATCTGCTTCAGCGCGTCGCGGAAGAACTCCATCGCGTGGTGGTTGTGCAGGAACGACGGATACTTCGAGAAGATCGAGCTCTTCTCCATGTCGTTGACGTGCTCGTCGAGTGCCACCGCGCCGTTCTTGCGGATGAACGAGAACACCTCGTACTGGAGCTTGAGCAGGTCGAGGTAGTCCTGGTTGGTCGGCATCTTGCCGGTGAAGGCGGTCTTGAACGCGCCCATCACCTGGCTGCGGACCTTGCCCGGCGCCGAGACGATGAGCGCGCCGAGAGCCGCGCCGCCGATGACGACCAGCTCGTTGGGCTGGATGAGGATGGCGAAGTTGCCACCCGCCATGGCGAAGCCGCCCATCACGGAGGCAAAAACGATGATCAGGCCGACGATGGTGAACATGGTCGCCCGCTATTCGGCACGCGCCGCGCGGAGGATGAGGAGTTTTCCGCCGCGACGGCGTCTGCAGAAGGATTGACGCGCCGACCCACGAGGGGGCTGCGTCGGGACGTGCGCTGCGCGCGCCTCAGCGCGCTGCGGAGCGCAGTCGGAAGGGCAGGCGCTGGCGCGCCTGCCGTGACCTAGGCGCTGTACTGCTCGAGGACGTGCGCGAGCGGGACGAACGGCGTCGGCGGCGACGGCAGCGCGGGCTCGATCTGGCCCAGCAGGCAGCGCGCGGTGTCGCCCGCGTGCGCCGCGACCGCGTGCACCAGCGCGCTCCGCCATTCCGGCCCGAACGTCTCGAGCTCGATCGTGCGCGAGACCTCGATGGTCTCGCCCTCGTCGTCGCCCGCGAGCAGAAGGATCCTGACCTGCATGGTGCGCAGGCGAGAGCAAAGGCAGTGCCGCGCGATCCCGCGAAAACCCTTGGTTTGACGGGGGCGCGTGCATGGGGTGATCGTGCAATTCGAAGAGAGGTCGCAGCGCTTCTTGCACGCGTGCGGCGAATCGCGCGCGCGATGCCTGTGCAGGCCTCAACGCGGACCGAATCCGCCGCCGCCGATGGGGCCGTGCGGACCGATCACCGGGCCCGGAGGTCCGGGCATGCCGCCGCCGTTGGTGAAGACGTACGGGTAGACGTTCGGCTGCGAGTCCGCGTTGCTGTTCGGAATCGTCGGGTCGGCGAAGTCCTTCTGCGGATCCGCCTTGCCGGTGGACAGCACGACGCGGCCGTCGCTGGTGGTCCACGAGCCGATGTGATCGTTCGCGAACTTGTCCTGCTCCATCGCGGCGCTGGGCGCGTTCTGCGCCTTCTGCTGCTCCTTCAGGCGCTCGTTCTGCAGCATGTCCTGGATGGTGTCGTCGCTCACCCCGGCGTCCTTCAGCTGGACGATCTCCTCGGCGGTGAGCGCACGCGCGGCGCTGGCGCCGCACAGCAGGATCGCTGGCAGACTCCACAGCACGAAGGCTCTCGCGGCTCGCGGCGTCAAGCGTCTCATGATCGACTCCCTTCGAACGACGCATCGGCTCTCCCGGCCCATGCCTGTAGGGATCAGGCCGTTCGCACGGTGGTGTCGCGTCCGGCGTAACGCATCACGCGGTCGACGTAGCGCTGCGTGATGCCGGGCAGGAACGCCCGGATGTTCTCGAAGCGGGTAGGGTCGCGGTGCAGCTCCGCGGCGCGCTCCTGCGCCCGCGCGACGCGTCCCTCGCCGGCATTGTATGCGGCCACCGCGAAGCGGGTGCGCTCGCCGGTGTCGCGCACCGGCATGGTGTGCAGCGAGCCGCCGAGCGTGGTGTCGCGCGTGAAGGCGTCGTTCAGCCAGGCGAGGTGCGCGACGCCCAGGGCGACGTCGTCGTTGCCCGGCGGGCGTGCGATCTCGCCGTCCCGGATGCGGCGCCGGATGTCCGCCTGCGTCGGGCCGGTCACCTGGAACGTGCCCGAGCTCAGTCCGTCGGATGCCTGCGCGCCCGGATCGAGGCTCGACTCCGCAACCGCCACGGCGAGCGACACATCGGACGGCACGCCCACGTGCTCCGACGCGCGCGTGATGTCGGCGGCGAGCGCGCGCTGGCGCGGCGTGGTGAGCCACGCCGCGATCGCGTCCGGGGACTTTCCCGTCGGCGCGGTCTCGTGAGCGGCGATGGGCGTCGCGCTTCGTGCCGCGGATGCGGCGACGGCGCGCGATGGTCCGTTCAGGCGATCGGCCGCGGTGAGCGGGATGAACGTCGTACGGGCCGCGGACAGCTGGTCCGCGAACGCCGAGCGGTCGCCGCCGGCGGCGTGCGCCGGCATGGTCGCCGATGCCGGACGCGCCTCGGGCGTGCGTCGCGTCACCTGGACCTGAAAGAGCTGCGGCACCATCCGCGTCGGGTCCTACGCAAGGCCGGTGCCGCTGGCGGATCACGGCTCCGCGCGGGCTCCGCGGCACGCCCGGCGCGGCAGGCGGCAGCTTCGTCCCCGGGCAGTCGGCAGCATCTGCCGCGTCCGTCCCGGAGCCCGCGTCCGCGCGGCCTTTCCCCATCGATTCCGCGTGCAGACCGCGTGGCATGGGCGTTGCGATGAATCGCCGGCATGAGCGTTCAACTTCGAGGCATCCATTCCTCGCCCGCGGCGCAGGAGTCGTCGCAGATCGAGCGCGCCCGGTCGCGCGATGGCGAGGGCCGCAAGAACTTCGCTGCTCTGCTCGAGCAGGAGACGACGGCCACGCCCTCGAGCGTCAATCGCAGGCCGGGGACGCCGTCCACGCCGACGGTGGCGCTCACCGACGGCAGCGGGCGCACGCTGCCCACCGGGACGACGACCGACGGTGAGACGGCGCCCAATCTCGCGGCCGAGGGCAACGAGGTCACGTCGACCGGAACGCTCAGCGACAACCCGCGCACGTCGGGCATGTACGTCCCGCCCGACTTCTACCACGGCACGTCGTACTCGCCGGTGTTCGACACGCAGGACGCGAACGGCAACTGGGTGCCCACGCCACGCTTCGAGGGCCAGAAGATCTACAGCTCGTGGCGCGGCAGTCTGCCGCCCGACTACGATCCGAACGCGCGCGTCGCGCACGACCCGAACATGAAGAACCAGGCCGCGCACTGGTGGAAGCAGGACGCGAGCGGCAACTGGGTGCGGCGCGAGACCGGCTTCGGCGGCATCCCGCTGAACGACGACGGCACGCCGATGTTCACCCCGGACCCGATCGAGTTCCCCGAGTACTTCGTGAGCGACGGGGGGACGAAGAACACGTGAACGCTTGACGCCGCGAACGCCGCCGCGTGCAGGACCGCGGCGGCGCGCGCCGTGTCCGCGTTTCCGGCGCCAGCCGGCTAGCGGCCGGCGGGCGAGATCAGCATCACGTCCTCGTGACGGACCTCGCGCAGCCGCTTGGCGCGCAGCACGGTCGCGAGCGCGTCCTCCCACGGACGGTCGACCAGCGAGATGGTCACGGTGCCGCCGACCTCCGGCGCGAACAGCACCTTGTAGCCACCCGCGCTCGCGATCAGCTCGATCACGGTGCGGACGTCGGCTTCGGTGAAGTCGATCGAGATGCGCTTGCTGGCGGCGGCGTGCGTCGCCTGCGCGGACGGCGCGGTCGCGTCGGGAGTGCGTGCCGGCGCCGGTGCGCGCGTCGGCGCCTCCGTCGGACGGCTCGTGGGCTCGACGGTCGCGGGTGCGGCCGTCGCCGGCTCCGGCGTCGGCGCGGGCGGCGCCTCGGGGGTGGCGAGTGCCGGCTCGAAGGACGTCGCCATCGGCGTCGCATCCGCTGCGGGCGCGAGCGCCTCGGCCGGTGTGGCCTCGACGTACGGCGGCGCCGTCGCCTCGATCAGCAGCTCCGGCGTCGGAGCGGGTGTCGGCTCGATCGGCTCGGGTGACGGGGAGTAGATCGGCTCCATCGTCGGCGCGCTCGTCGAAAGAGGCACCCGCTCGGCGGACGGCTCCGGCGCGGGTGGTGGCGGAGGCGGCGGCGCCTCGCGGACGGCGGCGGGCTCCGCTGCCGCGGCGGGAACGGGCTCGGGTGGCGGTGGAGACGCTGCCGCGGCCGGCTCCGCAGCGGGCGGCGCGGGTTGCGCCACACCCGACTCCGCGCCGAACAGGATGCGGCTGCCGGTCCCGTCGGACGACGGAGCGGTCGCCGCGTCGGCCGGCGACAGCCAGGCGACGATGCGATCGCCCTGCGTGCGGACGCTGAAGTCCGCGCGCTGCCGGAGGTCGATCACGATGCGCGACTTGTTCTCCGGCGGGCCGTGCTGTCCGGTGCGCACGCGCTCCACCAGCGCGTCGCCCGCGCCCTCGACGATGCGCGGCAGGGTCGCGCAGGTCGTGTTCGGCACGTCGATCACGAGGCGCCTGTTCTCGAGCAGCGACACCTCGGGCTCGACGCTGCCGTCGAGCTGCAGCACCACGCGGGTCGTCGGCGGCGCGCTCTCGATCGAGATCCGGTCGATCCGCGTCGCGGTCTGCGGCGCGCGCGGTGCGGACGGTGCCGCGGCGGCCGGTGGTGGCGGTACCGCGAGGCTCCCCGGTGCGGACGCTCCTTCGTCGTGCGTCGCCGCCGCGCTGCAGCCGAACGTCAGCGCGAGCGCGAGCAGCCCCGCGGCCGCACGCCGGCCCCCGCAACGCCCTTCGGCGTCCGCCCCCGCCATGGCGGGATGCTTTGTCACAGGAAGGGCGGCGGTTCCAGCACGCGCGCACGCTTGACGGGATCGACCGGGGCGCGAGCGCGGCGCAGCCGCCCCGGCGAAGCGCCGACCGTCGCAGCCGGCGCGGGGTTGACGGGGCCGGTCAGCAGCCGGGGCCGCCGGCGGGCGGCTGCGAGCGGCCGTCGAGTGCCGAGGCGAGGCTGTCGAGGCCGTCGAAGGACGGCGCGGTCTCGCGCAAGGTCAGGTACTCGCTGCGTGCGGAGTCGAGATCGCCGAGGCGGACGTGGATGCCGGCGAGCGCGAAGCGCAGCGACGGATCGCGCGGCGCGCGCGCGACCGACTCGGCGACGAACGGACGGAGCCCGCTCCAGCGCTCGAGCACGCAGCCCGCGCGCAGCAGCCAGTGCACCGCCTCGGCGTCGTCGGGACGCTCGCGCACGAGGTCGGAGAAGACGTGCCAGGCGTCCTCGCTCGCGCCCTGGCCGAGTGCCGCCATGCCGATGCCGAGGGTGCACTTGCGCTCGTCGGCGCCGGCCGCACGCGCCCGCGCGAACGCATCGCGCGCGGCGGCGAAGCTCTCGCGCTGCAGCTCGAGCACGCCGCGCACCAGCAGCCCGCGCGCGTCGTCGGGACGGCGGGCGAGCAACGTTCCGACGTGCTCCTCCGCGGTCGAGAGATCGCCGCGCTCCATCGCCGCGGTCGCGAGCGCCGCGCGCGCGGCGGCGTTCTCCTCGCAGGCGAGGACGCGCTCCCAGAACGCGGCCGCGCGCTCCGGGACTCCCGCTCGCGGGCACAGCTCCTGCGCCGCCCAGACCAGCACGCCGGGGTCGGCGGGCCACGCGTCGGCGTCGGCGAGCAGCGGTGCGGTCGCGGCGAAGCCGGACTCCGACGCGCGCGTCTCCGCCTCCGCGACGACGGCCCAGAGCGCACGCTCGTCGCCGCTCATGCGGTCGAGGAGCGGCGGCGTGCCGCCGTCGAGGTCGCGCGTGCGGACGACGAGCCCGTCGTCGAGCAGCAGGCGCGCCTGATCGGCGAGCGAGACGTGCTTCCAGCGCTTGACGAGGCGCTGTCCGTTGCGGTCGTCGTTGCTGTGCCGTCCGGCGGTCTGGCTCTCGAGGTGGAAGAGGGTGCTCTTCGGCTCGTAGACCACGCGGCCGCCGCGCTCGCGGAGGCGCAGGCAGAGGTCGACGTCCTCGAAGGAGTTCACGAAGCCCTCGTCGAAGCCCGACACGGCGCGGAACGCGTCGGCGCGCACCAGCATGCACGCGGCCGTGACGACCTGCAGCTCGCGCGTGCGGTTCGCGGGCTCGAAGTCGCCCGGCAGGTGCGCGAACAGGTGGTAGGCCTGCGCCTTGTGATTGAACGTGACGCCGGCGTGCTGCAGCGTTCCGTCGGGATAGAGCAGCTTGCTGCCCACGACCGACACCTCGGGGCGGCGCTCGACGACCTCGACCAGTGCGCTGAGCCAGCCTTCGAGCGGAACCGTGTCGTTGTTGAGGAACACGATGTAGCGCCCGCGCGCGGCCGCGGCGCCCTGATTGCACGCCTTCGCGAAGCCGAGGTTGGTCTCGTTGCGGATCATGCGCACGCTCGCGCCGAGCTGCGCGAGCAGCGCGGGCGTCTCGTCGGTGGACGCGTTGTCGACCAGGATGAGCTCGGCGGTGACGCCGGCGGTGACCTCGGCGAGTGCCGTGAGGCACTGCTTCGTGAGCTCCGCGCGGTTGAAGAGGGGGATCACGATCGAGCACGTCGGTGCGGCGTCTTCGGCGGCCGCGTCCGATGATCCCGCGGCCGGGGCGCCGTCGAGCACGCGCGCGTGCGCCGCGGCGAGCTCGCGCTGCTGCGCCTCGAGGACGCCGGGCGTGCGCGACGCGAGATCCGCGTAGCGGTCGAAGACCAGCTTCAGCGTGCGCGGGAAGTCGGCGCGGTGCGCGCTGGTCGTGGAGCTGCCGTCGTGGCGCCAGCTGAAGCAGCAGGTCGCCTCGGGCAGCTGCTCGAAGGGGTACCGCGTCGAGAGCCGGATCAGCAGATCCCAGTCCTCGTGCGTCATCATGTCCTCGTCGAACGTGCCGACCGTGTCGAGGCAGTCGCGGCGGTGCACGAGGCACGGCATCGGGATGTAGTTTCCGACCAGAAGCAGCGCGGGCTGGTACGGCATGCGGTAGACCGGCGTGATCGCGGTCTGCACCCAGCCCTCGGTGCGCTTCTCCTCGGTGACGCGCTCCGAGAACGAGTAGGCGACGGCGCCGCCGCTCTGCTCGAGCAGCCCGACCAGCCGCTCGACGTGCGACGGCAGATACCAGTCGTCGTCGTCGAGGTAGGCGACGTACTTGCCGCGCGCGAGCGCGAGCCCCGCGTTGCGCGCGGCGGAGCGGTTCCGGTTGCGGCCGAGGCGGACGTAGGTGATGCGGCCCTCGGGATCGAGCGGCCGCAGCAGGTCGTCGACCGGGCAGCCGGCGTCGTTCACGACGATGAGCTCGACGTTCGGGTACGTCTGCGCGAGCACGCTCTTCACGGCGCGCGGCAGGAAGTCCGGACGATCGAAGGTCGGCATGATCACGGACACCAGCGGCGTGTCGGACGCGTTGGCGCGGGCGGCCGTCGCGGCCGCAGCGAGCGCCGACATGGCGTCGAGCGGGTCGGTCGCCGCGGCCGGCTGCTGCGGCGCGGCGGCCGCGGCGGGTACCGGTGCGACGGAAACGGGCGTCTGCTTCGGCGCCGGGGCCTCCGCGTTCAGCGAGACACGGATCGGCGACGGCAGCAGCGTCAAGTAGCAGCCGTCGGGCGCGGGGCGGGCTCCCCACGCGTGCGGCCAGTGCACGATGCGCGCCTTCTCGGACTCGGCGATCGACAGCCCCTGGTTCGCGTGCTCGTTGCTGCTCTGCGAGCGCAGGTAGACGCCGAGCACTTCCGGCACGTGCACGAACGTCTCGCCGCGTCCGACGACGCGCAGCCAGAACTCGTAGTCGCCGGCGGTCACGTAGTTCGGGTCGTAGCCGCCGTACTGCTCGTGCAGGCGGCGCTGGTAGACCGGCTGCGGTCCGACGGCGCAGACCTGGAAGAGGCGTACCGGGTCGAAGTCGGGCCAGCGCAGGTGTCCGACGACGGTCGCCATGTCGGCGTTCTCGTTCTCGGTGTCGGTGATCGCGACGTCGGCGTAGGCCAGCGCGTGCTGCGGGTTGCGCTCGAGGACGTCCACCAGACGCTCGAGGGCGTCGCGGCGGTGGCGGTCGTCGGCGCAGGCGAGGGTGACGTACTTGCCGCGCGCCGCGGCGATGCAGCGGTTCGCGGCCGACGTCGTGGTCTCGCGCTCCGGCGTGCGGAGATACGCGATGTTCGGGTACTTCGCGATGTACTCGCGGACGATCGAGGCCTCGTCGGTCGGCGACCCGGTATCGACGATGACGATCTCCATGCGGGGCAGGATGGTCTGCGCGAGCAGGTCGTCCAGCAGCCCGCGCATGAAGCGCTCGGCGCCGTAGACGAAGCACAGGGCCGACAGGATCGGCTTCTCGACGAAGGTCGAGCTGCGCTCCCAGACTTCGGGAAACTCGCGCGGGGTGTCCATCAGAAGGCTCCCTTGACGACGTACGCGCCGGGATTGCTGCACCAGTCGAAGCGGCGCAGCTCGACGTTCTTCCCGGCGAAGAACTCGTCGACCGCGCGGCTCTCGCCCTCCCAGGGCGGGATGCCGTACTCGTCGAACGCGACCACGCCGCCGGGCACGACCAGCGGCCACAGCTGCTCGAGGCCGACCTTCGTCGGGCGGTAGAGGTCGACGTCGAAGTGCAGCAGCGCGATGCGCAGACCCGGGTGCGCCTTGACGTACTCGGGGATGGTCTTCTCGGCGTCGCCCGCGACCAGCTCGATGCGCGGCTTGTACGGGATGAACCGGTCGGCATCGAAGATCGCGATCAGGTCGCGCAGCTGCTCCTCGAAGGCGCCGCCGTCGAAGCCGCCGGTGACCTTGCCGAAGTTCGGGTCGGCGGTGCCGTCCTTCTCGTCGAGCGTGCCGAAGCCGGCGAAGTTGTCGAAGCCGATCACCTTCCGGTGGCGGTCGCCCATGTTCCGGATCTCCATGAAGTTCGCCCACGACAGGAGCGACGCTCCGCGGTAGACGCCGAGCTCGACGATGTCGCCCGGGAGATCCTTGACCATGCGGAACAGCTCGTAGTGCGCCATGAACCGCTTGAGGAACACGCGCCGCGTGTAGAGCTGGAAGTTGCGCCAGATCTCGCGGCGCGAGACGTCGAAGCGCTCGAAGTGCGCCTCGAGCATGTCCTCGATCGTGTCGTCGGCGCTGAAGTTGCGGCGCCCGTCGAAGACGCGCTCGCTCTGCGGTGCGGCGCTCATGCGACCTCCATCGCGGGGGAGCGGCGCGTGAACGTGCCGCTCAGGATGTCGAAGTAGTCCTTGCCGGCGACGGCGTCGCACGGACGGACGATGCGGAACTCGAGTGAGCGGCGCTCCGGCCGGCTCGGATCGGGAACGAAGCTGCGGTGCGGGACGAGGTCGCCGAAGACCAGCGCGTCGCCGAGCGTGAGCTCGAAGAGCGCACGCGGGCCCGCGGGCGCGTCCGGCAAGCCGGCGCCGAAGCCCGCGGCCTCTCCGTGCGCGAGCTCGTCGAACTGTCCCACGACGAACTCGACGGTCGGGCGCGGCGCCGGGTCCTCGTCGAGCGGCACGAAGCAGGTCACGTGGCGGTCGTGCCCCCGCGGACCGAGCAGGCGCTGGTACGCGACGTCCTGGTGCCAGGGCACGAGGTGGTGCGACGCCGCGACGCTGCGCACCTGGGGCGGGAACGCCACCCAGGTCGCGTCGCCGAGCGCGTCGAGCAGCGTGCGCGTCGGGTTGCGGAACGCGTCCATCCACGTCGGGTCGAGGCGCAGCGCGTCCGATCCTTCGCCGCGCGCGATGGCGATGCGCTCGCGATCGGTCCCCGCCTGCGCCTGCCGCTGCGTGGACACCTGCTCCAGATAGATGCGGATCGCACGCAGTTGCTCCGCGGCGATTGCGTCGCGCACGTGCGCGACGCGGTTGCGCGGCGAGTCCTTCGTCGTCTCAGGCATTGCCCACCTCCAGGCCGGCGGCCACGTCGTCGTAGTTCCAGCACCAGCGCCGCTCGTCGACGAAACGTCCGACGGCGACGTTGGCGAGCTCCGGCGAGGTCCGGACGTCCTCTGCGAGCGCGAGGGCGGCCTCGCGTGCGGCGGTCGGCTCGTGCGCGCTGGTGCGCCGCACCAGCGACTCGATGCGCGCGCGCTCGGCACCGTCCGCCCAGGTCGCGCGCGCCAGCTCGAGCGAGAAGTCGCCGTAGCCGAGCAGCAGCGCGCTGGTGAACAGCGTGTGCAGGCGGCGCTCGTCGGTCGGCAGCGACGCCGCGGGACCACCCGGCAGCGGATCGCGCAGGAAGACCGCGTCGGCGTACATCAGGCGCTCGCGACCGGCCGCGTTCTTCTTGTCGAGCATGCGCTGCGAGCGGTGGTGCAGCGACGCGAAGCCGTAGAACGAGAAGCCCTGCTCGCGCAGCAGCATCTCCACCTCGGAGAACAGGCGCTGTCCCCGATACAGCTCGCAGAACGAGACCTCGCTGACGATCGCGACGGCGCGCTCGGCGAGCGTGCGGCGCGATCCTTCGAGGATCTCGTACTCCGTCCCCTGCGTGTCGAGCTTCAGCAGCTCGCCCCAGAACGTCTCCTCGCCGCGCTCCTCGAAGAGCACGTGGTCGAGCGTCGTGGTCTCGAGCGGCTCGCGGTCGAGAACGCGCCACTTCGCCATGCCGTAGCGGCGCGTGAAGTCGTCGTTGGGGTGGCGCAGCGAGCTGTTTGTCGGCGCCGACAGCACGTGCAGCTCGGCCGTGCCGCGGCGCTCGCCGAGCGCCTGCGGCTCGATCTCGCAGCACGCCCACGGCGATCCCTGCGCGATCTCGTCGCGCATCCGCGCGCATTCGTCGGCGGCGGGCTCGAAGCCGAGCACCGCGGTGTGGCGCGCGAGCGGCTCGACCAGCGGGTGGACGCCGCCGCGCGCGCCGACGTCGACGAAGCCGAGCGGCGTGCGCGTCAGCGCGAGTCCCGGTGCGGAGGCCGCGAAGTCCGGATCGTCGGCGAGGCCGTTGTGTGCGAGGTGAATCACGAGAGTCTCCCGGTCGGATGGACGTCGATCTCGGTGCGTCGCGCGCTGTAGCCGGCGCGGAACGGCGTGCCGCGACGGACGTAGGTCGCGAGCAGCGCGCGGCGCGTGCGCCACGCGGAGTTGGGATGCGACGCGTGCAGCAGGTGTCCGTGCAGGAAGACGACGCCGCCGCGCGGCACGTCGACGGTGCGCGGTGCGTAGCCCGGCGGCACGACGACCTCCTGACGGATCGCGTTGAAGGCCTGCGTCGGGTGCGGCTCGGCGCCGGGGATCTCGACCACCGGCAGCAGCGGCTCGCGCTGGCTGCCGGGCCATGCGATCAGCGCGCCGTTGTCGGCGGCGACGTCGTCGAGCGCCATCCACGCCGACGCGAAGGCGTCGCGTCCGGCCTCGACGTAGTGGTTGTCCTGGTGCACGGCGAAGCCCGGCGTGCCGGGCAGGCCGGGGAAGTACTGGCTCTGCAGGCCGCTCACGCGTCCGCCGACCAGCATCTCCAGCACGGCGACGATGGTGGGCGTGCACAGCGCCGTGAAGAAGGCCTCGTGCGTGCGGTGCGGGTTCATGAACGGGGCGACGGGCGCGCGGCCGTCGTCGTCGAGCTCGAGCGCCGCCGCGCACAGCCGGTTGCAGGTGTCGGCGGTCAGGACGTCGGGCACGACGACGAAGCCGTCGCGCTCGTACTGTGCCAGAGCGCGCGCCGGATCCGCCGCTACGTGCGACGGCAGCAGCGCGCCGGCCCACGACGCGGCACCGGTGACGGCGGTGGCACCGTCAAGCAGCACGGTCGACCTCGGTGAGCGCGCGGTACCAGCGCACGGTCTGACCGATGCCGGCCTCGAACGACGTCCGCGGGCGGCGCCCGAGGATCGCGTCGGCCCTGGTGGTGTCGAGCATGCGGTACGGGATCGCGTCGGGCTTCGTCGGGTCGTACTGCGGCGTCGCGTCGTGGCCGCAGACATCGAGGATCGTCGCCACCGCGTCACGGATCGTGAGCTCGCTGCCGCTGGCGAGGTTCAGCGGCTCGCAGCGGAACGGACGCTCCAGCGACAGCACCGCGAGCAGGTCGTCGACGAAGTCCTCGACGAAGAGGAAGTCGCGCACGGCCGCTCCGGTTCCCCAGACGACGAACGGGTTCTCGCGCTTCAGCGCGCGCTTGATGAGCGCGGGCAGGACGTGCGAGCGGTCGTCCTCGAACTTGTCGCGCGGTCCGTAGATGTTGCTCGGCCGTACGATCGCGACGCCGAGGCCGTAGCGGTCGTGGTAGAAGCGCGCGAGCTCCTCGACGTAGCGCTTCATCCAGCCGACGCCCTGGTAGAGCTGGAAGGGCTGCTGGTTGAGGTCGAGCTCGTCCTCGCGCAGCGGGCGGAACGCCTCCTGATAGACCGTCGAGCTGCTGATCACGAGCACGCGCTCGACGCCGTTCATGCGGCAGGCCTCGAAGAGATTCGAGTGGATCTGCAGGTTCGGCAGCACGAGGCGCGTCGGCTCGTCGCGCATGATCTGCGCGCCGAAGGTCTGCGCGGCGCAGATCACGACGTCCTGCATGCGGGCGGTCGCGGTCAGGCAGTCGTCGAGGCTGGTCAGATCGGCGCGCAGGTGGCGCTCCGGCAGCAGCGCCGGCTGGCGCTCGTGGAACGTGCCGCGCACGTCGGCGCCGAGCCCGTACAGACGGTCGAGGAGGGCGGAGCCGGCGAGACCCGCGGCTCCGGCGACGAGGATGCGGCGGCCCTTCACGACCGGCCTCCCTTCTTCGCGACGCCCTGGTCGCGCTGCGAGACGATCGGGTCGCGCGTCGGCCACCACAGGCCGAGCTCGGGATCGTCCCACGCGAGCGTGAACTGGCCCGCGCGGTCGTAATAGGACGACTGCTTGTAGTGGAAGATCGCCTGCTCGCTGAGCACGTAGTGGCCGTTGCCGAAACGCGGCGGGACGAGGATCGACAGGCGGTTCCGGTCCGAGAGCGTGAAGCCCTCCCACTGCCGGTACTGCGGCGACGACGGGTCGTTGTTGATCACGACCAGGTAGAAACGCCCGTGCAGGCAGGAAATCAGCTTCCACGTCGAGGTGTCGCCGTGGATGCCGCGCAGCACGTTCTGCGTCGAGATCGAGATGTCGTCCTGCACGAAGTCGACGTCGATGCCGGCCTCGTGCGCCAGCTGGCGGTTCCAGATCTCGACGTACTCGCCGCGGAAGTCCTCGAAGCGTGTGGTCGGCTCGAGCAGCTTGACGCCGTCGAGGCGGGTCGGCCGCACGGTGAGCGCCGGCGCGAGCCCGGGCGCGGTGCGGTTCTGCGACCTGGCGCCACGCGCCGTCGCCGCCGGGCTGCCGGAGCGTGCGGTGCGGGTGTGCGCGCGGGTGCGCGCCGACGCGGGCCGCGGACGTCGTTCACGAAGCTGCAACATCGTTCCTCTCCTCACCACCGGGTCGCCCGTGACGTCGACGCGTCAGGCCGAGAGGCGCGCGTCGCTGGCGGCCTCCGCGAAGTAGTTCTTCCGGCGCCGGAACTCGCGCTCGTTGGCGACGTACCAGTCGAAGGTCTCGCGCAGTCCGTCCTCGAGGCTGGTCGAGGGACGGTAGCCGAGCTTCTCCTGGGCGCGGGAGATGTCCATCACGCGCGTCGGGAAGCCGGCCGGCTTCGACGGGTCGAACTCGAAGTTGAACGGCGTGACGCGCGACAGCGCCTCGACCAGCTCGCGCACCGACACGCCGACGCCGCTGCCGAGATTCGTGATCTCGCCGCCGGTGCCGTGGTAGAGCGCGAGGATCGTGCCCTCGGCGACGTCGCGGCTGTAGACGAAGTCGCGGATCGCCGACCCGTCGCCCCACACGACCAGCGGGTTCTCGCCGGCGCGGACGCGGCTCATGAGCGCCGGGATCACCATGGCGCTTGCGGGATCGAAGTTGTCCCCCGGTCCGTAGACGTTGGCGAGGCGGACCGCGGAGAACGTGTCGATGCCGAACTCGCGGCGGTACGCGTCGAGCTGCAGCTCGCCCATGCGCTTCGCCCAGCCGGGGAAGAGGTCCATCGGGGCGCCGTCCCAGGCGTCGGCCTCGCGGAAGAGCTCGCGGCTCGGGTAGGCGCCGATCGAGCTGGTGTAGACCAGACGCTTGACGCCGCTCACGCGCGCCGCCTCGAGGACGTTGGTGTTCATCAGCAGCAGCGGCACGAAGAAGCTCGCCGGCTGGCGCGTCGTCACCTCGACCGAGCCCTTGATGCCGGCGACGTGGAACACCAGCTCCATGTCGCGCGCCGCCTCGTGGCAGAACGCGACGTCAGTCAGATCGCCGAGCATGTGGTCGGCGCGCGGGTCGACGTGCAGCTGGTCGAGGGACGCGGTGCGCACGCAGGCGCCGGCGTCGCAGAGGATGTCCACGATCTGCCGTCCGACCATGCCGGTGCCGCCGGTGACGAGCACGTTGCGGCCGCGGAACCAGCTGAGGATGGATTCGTCGATCATGGTCACTGCTCCAGTCGTCGGTTGTCGCGGCGGGGGCGCCAGACGAGGCTGCCCCAGCCGTCGTGAAACTCGCTGCCCAGGTGGCGGCGCACCGAGAGGATCTCGATGCGTCCTTCACGGGCGAGGGATTCGAGGCGCGGCAGGTAGCCGCGCAGATAGCCGCGCCGCTCGGCGTAGAGCCGGGCCGCGTCGTCGAAGGGATTCTCCGGGTCGTACAGCTCGTGCAGCGGCTCGACGTGCACGCAGATCGCCGGTGCCTGCCCGAGCAGGAAGCCGAGGAACGCGTCGTGGCGCTCGCCGAGCTGCTCCATGGCGCCGATCGTGACGACGGCGCTGCCCGGGCTCAGGACGAGCTCCGGATCGGGCGCGAACATGTCGATGCGGCGTCCCGAGATCGGATGGCCGGTGGTCTCGGCGACGAGGCGCAGCAGCTGCTGCGACGGCGTCGCCCAGTCCAGTCCGACGATCGGACGCCCCGGCAGCAGGCGCGCGAACGCGGCGACGTTGTGTCCCGGTCCGCAGCCGAACTCGTAGATCGCGCTCGCGTCGCCGAGCCAGCGGGCGGCGAGCCAGGTCTGCAGGACGTCCACGAAGCTCGCCTCGAAGCGCGGGTCGTGCGGGTGCACGTAGCGCCCGAGCACGCGCATCACGTTGGACGGTTTGCGGAAGTAGTGCGGCTCGAGGTCGGCGATGTCGCGCGACGCGGCGTAGCGGGCGAGGATGTCTCCCCAGCCGGCTTCCCACGCGGCGTGACGCTGCGGGCCGGAAACCGGAAGCGGACCGTTCAGCGCGGCGCGCACGCGCTCGTGCTCGGCGGCGAGGTCGGCGCCCGCGAGCGGGGTCATGCGGAAGTCGTGCGCGTCGATCGCGGTGCGCGTGGTCGGGGGCAACGCGTCGGGTGTCGTTCCGAAGAGCTCGGCGAACTCGGCGTGGCCGAGGGTGAGGACGCTCTCGGGCGTGCTCTGCAGCGCGAGGCTCATGCCGTCTTCCCGGCGGCGCGGGCCGTCTCGGCGGGACGCGCGGTCTCGGTGCGTGCCGCACGCGGCTGGCGTCCGGCGAGCTCGCGGCGCGCGGGCGCCACCGTCTCGGCCGGGGCCACCGGCGCCTGCACGCCGTAGTGGATGATGCGGCTGCCCTCGTCCTCGAACGCGAACGGCACGTGCAGGTGGCCCGAAAGGGCGCGCAGCACGTTGGGCTGCTTGTGCGGCGGAACGAAGAAGCACAGGAAGCCCGAGCTGCCGGCGCCGAGCAGCTTGCCGCCCAGCGCGCCGTGCTTGACGCCCTTCGCGTACAGCTCGTCGACGGTCTCGTTGGAGATCATCGGGCTCAGGCTGCGTTTCAGCAGCCAGCTCTCGTGCAGCAGGCGGCCGAAGTCGCCGATGTCGCCGTCGCCGGTGAGGATGCCGAGCGCCTCGTCGACCATGGTGCGCATGCGCAGCAGGGCGGCGCGGCGCGCGTCGAGATTGGCGAGCATGTCGCCGGCGATCGCCGAGGCGAAGCGGCTCGTGCCGGTGTAGAAGAGCATCAGGTGCCGCTGCAGCTCCGCGAGACGCTCGGGACGCGCGGTCACCGGGTCGACGCGGATCTCGCCGCTCTTGCGGAACTCGATCAGGTTGAAGCCGCCGTACGCGGCCGCGACCTGGTCCTGCGAGCCGACGTTCTCGCCGAGCACGTTCTGCTCGAGGTGCATGGCGGCGAGCGCCAGCTCGTGCTTGCCGATCATCCGGCCGCGCAGCGCGGTCAGCGCCTTGATCATGCCGACGGCGAACGAGGAGCTCGAGCCCATGCCCGCGCGCGCCGGGAGATCCGCCTGGTGGTGGATCTCGATGCCGGCCGCGTCGTCGTAGCCGAGCATGCGCAGCCCCTCGCGCACGGCGGGGTGCAGGATCTCGGCGATCGTTCCGACGGTCTCGACGTGCGACCACACCACGCGATGCCGCGTGGTGAAGAACGGCGGCAGGTGGCGCACGCTCAGGTAGCAGTACTTGTCGATCGTCGTCGACAGCACCGCACCGCCTTCCCGGCGATACCAGGCCGGGTAGTCGGTGCCGCCGCCGAAGAACGACAGGCGGAAGGGTGTACGCGAGAGGATCACGCTGCCATCGCCCGGTCGTCGCGGATGCGTCCGCGGTGGTAGTCGAGGAGGTCGCGCAGCGTGGTCTCGAGAGGAACCTTCGGCTCCCAGCCCGTCGCGGCGCGGAACTTCGAGGTGTCCGGAATCTGCAGCGTGACGTCCGACGGACGCACCAGCGCAGGATCCACCTCGTAGCGGATGCGGCAGCCCGCCATGCCGATCAGCACGTCGAGCATCTCGCCGACCGTCATCGTGCGCTCGCCACCGATGTTGTAGACCTCGCCGGGCGGGCACTTCTCGAGCAGCAGCCAGTAGGCGCGCACCGCGTCGCTCACGTCGGCGAACGTCCGCACGCTGTTCAGGTTGCCGACCTTGATCGGGTTCGGACGAAGCCCGGCCTCGACCTCGGCGATCTGCTTGGCGAACGCGCTCTCCGCGAACACGTCGCCGCGCCGCGGCCCCGTGTGCGTGAACATGCGCGTGCGGATCGTCTTGATGCCGTAGGAGAGGAAGTACTGCAACGCGATCATGTCCTCGCCGCACTTCGACACCGCGTACGGGCTCGCCGGACGGAACTCGTTGGACTCGCGGATCGGCACCTCGTCGGGGCGGACCTGGCCGTAGACCTCGGACGAGCTGCAGATGTGGATCCTCGGGTCGATGCCAGTGAGGCGGACGGCGTCGAGCAGGTTCGTCGTGCCGATCACGTTGGTGTGCAGCGTGTCGGCCGGAGCGCTGAAGCTCGCCGACACGTACGACTGCGCCGCGAGGTGGAAGATGCGCTCGGGACGGACGGTCTCGAGGACGCGCACCAGCGAGTGCAGGTCGCGCAGCTCGCCCTCGTGCAGCGTCACGCGACCGTTGATCTTGACGAGGTTCGCGCGCGGGCTGCGCCAGCGCACCATGCCGTGCACCTCGACGTCCGGATGGTGCGCGAGGACGTACTCGGCGAGGTGGCTGCCCACCATGCCCGTGATTCCGGTGATCAGGATCCGCATCGTCGTGTCTCCGTCCGACCCGTCAGAAGGGGCCCTTGAAGCGCTTGTAGACGTCGGTCGCCGACGCATCGTCGGGCAGCGGGACGCCGTGGTCGTCGTTTGCCGTCGCGAGGCGGAGGATGTCGTCCGTCAAGCGCCGCAGGTTCGGGTAGTAGAGGTCCTCGAGGGACTTGGCGGTCGGGCAGGGGGCCGGCGCCATGCCGAGCGTCTTGACGGGCGCCTTGAGCATGCCGGGGTTGCGCTCGCAGACCAGGCGGCACATCTCCGCGCCGACGCCGAACGCCTGCCACGAGGTGTCCGCGACCAGCAGGCGGCCGGTCTTCGACACGCTGTCGAGGATCATCTCGGTGTCGGGGTGCGACACGCAGTGCAGGTCGATCAGCTCGACGTCCGCGGCGCCGATCTGCGCCAGGTACTCCGCCGAGCGCATCGCCTCGAGCACCATGATCGAGGTCGCGATCACGGTGACGTCCTTGCCGGTGCGCAGCTTGCGCGAGCCCATCGGCGGCGTGCGGTCGGCCCCGGGTGTGGCGTCGACGCGGAAGCCGATGTCGTACAGCAGCCGGTGCTCGAGGCTCAGGACCGGTCCCTTGTGCTTGCCGATGAGCGCCGGGTACGACGACAGGATCGACTCCGCCGTCGCCGGCATGATCACGGTGAGCCCCGGCACGTGCGCGAACAGCGACTGCAGGCTCTGCGAGTGCTGCGCGCCCTGTCCCCAGCTGCGTCCGACGATCATGCGGATCATCATCGGGACCTCGAAGCGGCCGCCGAACATGTACTTGTACTTCGCCGCGAGGTTGATGATCTGGTTCATCGCGAGCAGCGCGAAGTCGGCGCGGATGTGCGTCTGGATCGGGTACATCCCGTTCAGCGCGGCGCCGATCGCGATGCCGGTGAGCCCTTCCTCGGCGAGCGGCGTGTCCATCACGCGGTCCTTGCCGAACTCGTCGGCGAGGCCGATCGTCGAGCCGAAGATTCCCTTGTGGTCGTCGACGCCCTGTCCGAGGATGATGGCGTTCGGATCGTTCTGCAGAGCGCCGCGCATCGTCGTCAGCAACGCGTCGCGGTAGCTCACGACCTCCGCGTCACGCGTCTCGACCGGCGTCTCGATCTTGAAGGCGAGTCCCATGCGATCCTCCTTCAGGCGACGTCGGCGAGGAGTGCGTCCACGCCGGGCCAGGGGCTCTGCTCCGCGAAGGCGACGGCGTCGTCGATCTCGCGCAGGATGTCCGGGGTGAAGCGCGCGACCAGCGCCGTCTCGGTGACGAGCGGATCGCTGCGGCGCCACGGCTCGGCCTCGGCGGGCGAGCGGTAGCCGACGTGATGGTCCTCGCCGATGCCGACGTGCTCCATCTGCCGGTAGGTGTCGACGACGAGCACCATCGGGCGGCTCTCGGCGCGCACGCGCTCGGCCGCCGCGGCGACCGTGTCGTGCACGGCGCGCGGGTCGTTGCCCTTCGCGCACAGGCGCGTCGGGATGCCGTACGAGTCGGCGTGCTCGAGGAGATCGTAGGACTGCCGCGCCGTGATCCGCGAGTGCACGGCGAGGCCGTTGTTCTCGCACAGGAACAGCACGGGAAGCTGGTGCAGCGCCGCGAAGTTCAGCGACTCGTGGTAGACGCCTTCTTCCGTCGCACCGTCGCCGAACACGCACAGGACGATCTGGTCGGTGCCGCGGCGCTTCGCCGCGAGGGCCGCGCCGACTGCGTGCGGAATGGTGCTCGCGACGATCGCCGACGAGCCCATGAAGCCGACGTCGGGTGCCGCGAGGTGCATCGAGCCGGCCTTGCCGCCGCAGCAGCCGGTGGCCTTGCCGTACAGCTCGGCCATCATCTGGCGCAGGTCGCCGCCCTTCGCGAGGTAGAAGGCGTGGCTGCGATAGCTGCCGAAGACGAGGTCGTCGGAGCGCAGCGCCGCGCACGCACCGGTCGCGACGGCCTCCTGGCCGATCGACAGGTGGACGGGGCTCTGGATCCGATCCGACGGGTAGAGCTGGATGACGCGCAGCTCGACGAGGCGGATGCGCAGCGTCTCGCGGAAGAGACGGGCATCGAGATCGAGTTCGGAGTTGGTCACGCGACCTCCGCGTTCCTGGTCAGGGCCGCGCTGGTGCGGCGTTTGTTGCGTCGCGGGCGCGGCGCGCTGGTGCGCCGGCCGGGCTTGCGAAAGAAGCCGGCCGCGCCGGCGAGGCTCTCGGGCGTGCCGATGTCGATGAAGCGCTCGCTGCGCGCGAATCCGTAGATGCCGAGCTCGAGCCAGCCGGGGAGAAGGTCGCGCTCGAGCGAGCACGCCGTTCCGGCGGGGATCGAGGCGACCAGCGAGCGGCGCAGCAGGTAGAGTCCGGCGTTGACCGTTCCGGCGCGGCGGCGGGGCGACTTCTCGGCGAAGCGCGTGACGCGGCCGTAGGCGTCGGTCTCGACCGTTCCGTAGCGTCGCGCGTCGTCGACGCGCGACAGCGTGAGCGTGCCGTGCGCGGCGCGCTGATGGTGCCAGAGCCAGAGGCTCGCGAGATCGACGTCGCAGTAGGAGTCGCCGTTGAGGACGAACAGCGCCTGCGAGCGCACCAGCGGCAGCGTCCGCCGGATGGCGCCGCCGGTGCCGAGCGGCGACGGCTCCTGCGCGTACTCGACCTCGAGGCTGCCCCAGGACGATCCGACGGTGTCGCGGACCTGCTCGCCGAGATAGCCGGTCGACAGGACGACGTGCTTGACCCCCGCCGCGGCGAGCTGGGCGAGCAGGTGGAAGACGAACGGGACGCCGTCGACCTCGGCCAGGACCTTCGGCCGGTCGGCGACGACGCTGCGCAGCCGCGTGCCGAGCCCGCCCGCGAGGATGACCGCGGTCGTTCCGGACACGTCGTTCATCACCGGCGCGTGATGCGGCGCGTGACCGCTGCGCGCACTCCGGCCCGTGGCTCGTGCTCGATCCATGACGCCGAGCGCTCAATGCAAGCCGTTTGCCACTCGTGAGGGCGCGTCAAGGCGAGGTTCGACACGGCGTCCGCCGCGTTCCGGGACGCGCCGGTTCAGGCCCGTGGCCGCGTCGCGGCGGTGACCGGGAGGAATCTGCCGCCCTCCCGCCGGGGGTGGGCAATCGCTTCCCCCGGCGGGCTGAGCTATGGCGTCCGCTCGGAATTCAGACGGCCGGCGCCGCGCGCGGCTCGGCGAAGGAGAACGAGAACGTGGGTCCACTCGAAGGCATTCGGATCATCGAGATCGCGGGCATCGGCCCGGGTCCCTTCTGCGCGATGATGCTGTCGGACATGGGCGCGGAGGTGCTGCGCGTCGACCGTGCCGAGCGCGTCACGGGGGCCAAGGGGCCCACGCCCGACCTGCTGAATCGCGGCCGCCGCAGCATCGGCGTCAATCTGAAGAGCAAGGAGGGCGTCGCGCTGGTCCTCGATCTGATCGGGCGCGCCGACGGCCTCATCGAGGGATTCCGCCCCGGCGTCATGGAGCGTCTCGGTCTCGGACCGGACGTCTGCCTCGCGCGCAATCCGAAGCTGGTCTACGGCCGCATGACCGGCTGGGGACAGGAAGGTCCGATGGCGCCCGCCGCCGGACACGACATCAACTACATCGCGCTGGCCGGCGCGCTCGAGCCGATCGGCCGTGCGGGCGAGGCGCCGATGCCGCCGCTGAACCTGGTCGGCGACTTCGGCGGCGGCGCGATGATGCTCGCATTCGGCATGGCGTGTGCGTTGGTGGAGCGTCAACGTTCTGGCAGGGGTCAAGTCGTCGACGCGGCCATGGTCGACGGCGCGGCGGTCCTGATGACCATGTTCCACGGCATGCGGCACATGGGCTTCTGGGACGAGCGGCGCGGCTACAACATGCTCGACACCGGCGCGCACTTCTACGACACGTACGCGTGCAAGGACGGCAAGTACATCTCGCTCGGCTCGATCGAGCCGCAGTTCTACAAGGAGATGCTCGAGCGCCTCGGGCTGGCCGGCGAGCAGCTGCCGCACCAGATGGACAAGGCGAAGTGGCCCGAGCTCAAGAAGAAGGTCGCCGCCGTGGTCGCAACCAAGACGCGCGACGAGTGGTGCGCGATCATGGAGGGCACCGACGTCTGCTTCGCGCCGGTGCTGTCGATGACCGAGGCGATCGACCACCCGCACAACAAGCTGCGCGGGACGTTCACCGAGGTCGCGGGGCTGTCGCAGCCGGCGCCCGCGCCGCGCTTCAGCCGCACGAAGCCCGAGATCCAGGGACCGCCGGCGCAGGCCGGCGAGCACACCGACGCCGCGCTGCGCGACTGGGGCGTCGCCGACGCGCGCCTCGCCGAGCTGCGCGCGGGCGGCGCGATCGCCTGACGACGGGGCGTTCGATCCGTCGTGGCGCCGGTTCCGCTCGGGATCGGCGAAGCCGACGCGGGCATCAGCCCGCGGTGATCGGGACGTGGCGTGGCTGGCTCGCGACGCGCGCCAGCCACGCCCGCACAGCGGGGAACGGCCCGAGGTCGAAGCCGCCCTCGTCGGCCACGTGGGTGTAGGCGTAGAGCGCGATGTCGGCGATGGTGTAGCGCCCGCCCACGAAGAACGTCCGCGACGCGAGGTGCATCTCCATGACGCCGAGCGCCGCGTCGCCAGCACGCTTCTTCTCGACCAGCGCCGCACGTCGCTCGGGCGTGAGCTCGACGTGGTGCAGCCAGTAGCGCGACGTCGCGATGTTGGGCTCGTGGCTGTACTGCTCGAAGAACATCCACTGCAGCACCTGCGCACGCTCGAGCCGGTCCGTGGGCAGCAGCGGCGTACCGTCGGCGAGGTAGAACAGGATCGCGTTCGACTCGGCGAGGAACGTGCCGTCGGGCAGCTCGAGCGTCGGGATGCGGCCGTTCGGATTCTTCTCGAGGAACCCGGGCGTGCGCGTCGCGCCCGCGACGATGTCCATCTCGACGCGCTCGAACGGGATGCCGAGCTGGTGCAGCGCGAGTCGCACCTTGTAGCCGTTGCCCGATTCGAGGAAGTCGTAGAGCCGCATCGCGATCGCTCCTTTCGCCGCGGCACGCGCGGCGCAAGCGCGTTGTAGCGTGTCGTGCGCGGCGCGTCGCCGCCATTCCTCCGCGATGGAAACGGAGGCGCGAACGCGCTGCGTCGAATTCGTCGCGCGCGACGGCCGTCTCACGGCCGGTGCGTCGCAATTCCGACGCCCGGGGGGAGGAGCGTTGATTCTGGAACGCCGAGCGCCGCTTCGCGGCCCGCGAACGCTCGTGAATTCGGCGTTCGCGCTGGCACATCGGTTGCGACCGCGTGGCGCCGGCTGTCGCTCGTCGCGTGCCGCCGCCGACCGTGTCGGCGAGTCCGTGCACGACCGCGAGAAGACCGCGCTCTCCCCGATGACGCACACCCAGTGAAGGAGGCGGCGATGAAGACGGTTCTCACGGTCGACGACAGCAGGGTCGCACGCACGGCGATCGCGCACGTGCTCTCGACGTGGGGCTGCCGCGTGCTGGAGGCGCGCGACGGGCGCGAGGGCGTCGCGGTGGCGCGTCTGACGCGGCCCGACCTGATCATCCTCGACGTCCTCATGCCCATCGTCGACGGGCGTCAAGCGCTGGCGATCCTGCGCCAGGATCCGGGCTGCCATCACATCCCGGTGATCATGCTGACCGCGATCACCGGCGAGAGCCTGGTGCAGCAGTGCTCGCACCTGGGCATCAGCGGCTACCTGGTGAAGCCGGTCGCGACCGACGCGCTGCGCGACGTGGTCGGACGCGTGCTCGGCGCCGCGATCCAGATGCCGCTGCCTTCCGGCGCGACCGACGCGGTGCGGCCCGCGCTGCTCGGTTGAGTGCCGTGCGGCGCCCGCCTTGCGGGCCGCGCCCCGCGGCGATTTCGCTCACGTCGCACGCGGCGTGCGCCGATCTAGCGACAGCGGCGGCCCGGCGGTCGTCGGGCAGCACAGGAGGGCGCCCATGCTGATCCTCACGCGAAAGATCGGCGAGATGATTCGCATCGGTGACGAGGTCACCGTGCGCGTGCTCGCCGTCCGGGGCGGCCAGGTGAGCCTGGGCTTCACGGCGCCGAACGACGTGCGCATCTTCCGCGAGGAGGTGCTGCGCGAGGAGCGTCCCGGGGCCGACGCTGCCGCGCCCGTGCGTGAGCCGATGCGCGGCGAGCGCGCGTCGGGACCGAAGCCGCCGGCGAAGGTGCGCAACGCGCCGCCGCGGCGGATCGCGTCGCGCTCGGCGTGATCCGCGACCGTCGGCGGCGCGCGCCTCACTCGACGCGCGTCGTCCGCGCTGCGCGTGCCGCGGGCCCGTAGCGCCGTGCGCTTGCGACGCGGTCGCCCCTGACGACGTGCGCGGGCGTACGACGCGCTCCACCTGAAGTGCGTCCGTCGCGCTTCGCGCAATCCGCCGAATCGCCGCGTGCGGCGAAGTCTCGATCAGCGGTGGCGGACGAGCTCGCGCTGCACGAGGTCGAACTCGGTGTCGAGCCGCTCGACCAGCAGCGCGGCGCGATCGAGCGCGCCGTTGTGACCGGCTTCCTCGAGGGACGCGCACAGCGCGGCCATGCGCGCCGCACCCATGGTGCTGCTGCTGCCCTTCAACGAGTGCGCCGCGAGCTCCAGCGACTGCCGGTCGCCGTTGGCGAGCGCCTCGCGCGCGGCGTTGCAGTTGCGCTGCGCGTTGCCGAGGAAGAGGTCGACGATCTCGCTGAACTCGCCGCCCTCGCCGGGGCTTTCGAGGTCGCCGCGCAGCGCGGTGAGCACGTCGAGGCGGAGCGGGCCTTCCTCGTCCGCGTCGAGGGGCATGATGTCCTCGAGTACCGGCGCCGGCTCGGAGAGCCGCGGCGAGCGTCGCTCGAGGGCCCGCTCGAGCGCGTCGCGCAGGTCGTCGAGGTGCAGGGGCTTCGCGAGGTAGTCGTCCATGCCGGCCTCGAGACAGCGGCGCCGGTCGCGATCGAGCGCGTTCGCGGTCATCGCGATGATCTGGCAGCGGCGCTGGCCCGCTTCGGCGACGCGGATCGCGACGGTCGCGTCGAGGCCGTTCATCTCGGGCATGCGGCAGTCCATCAGCACGATGTCGTACGGGGTGCGCTGCATCGCCTCGACGGCCTCGCGGCCGTTGGCGACGATGTCGGGACGAAGCCCGAGCTTGCCGAGCTGCGTGCGCACCAGACGCTGGTTCACCGGATTGTCCTCGGCGACGAGGACGCGCACCGTGTCGGCGTCGAGCTTCGGCTTCTCGGGCGCCACGCGCAGCGTCGGCGCCTCGGGCGCGTGCGGACGCGGCGCGCGCAGCAGGTCGCGCACGCACTCGAGCAGCTGCGTCTGGCGGAGCGGCTTGGTGAGGCGGCGATTGACGCCGACCGCACGGGCCTGCTCGACTTGTCCGCGCTCGGAGAGCGAGCTCGCCATGACCAGCGGCAGACGCTCGAAGCCGGGCGTCGCGCGCACCTGGCGCGCGAACTCGACGCCGTCCATGCCGGGCATCAGCATGTCGAACACGACCGCGTCGTAGCCGCCGCCGTCGATGCCGGCGGCGTACAGCATCTCGATGGCGCTGCGCGCGTCGCAGGCGGTGTCGACGATGCTGCCGAAGCGGCCCAGGTACGTCTTCAGGATGATGCGGTTGGTCGCGTTGTCGTCGACGCCGAGGATGCGGGCGCCCTGCAGCGCCGAGAAGTCGGTCGGATCGAAGGCGAGCTCCTCGGCGGCGCACTCGAGCCGGACCGTGAACCAGAAGGTGCTGCCCTGTCCGGGCTCGCTCTCGACACCGATCGCGCCGTCCATGAGCTTGACGAGGCGCTCGCACACGGCGAGGCCGAGGCCGGTGCCCGGATGGCGGCGGCTGGTCGAGCCGTCGGCCTGCGTGAACGCGTGGAAGAGCTGCTCGCGCAGCTCGCTCGGGATGCCGGGGCCGGTGTCGCTGACCTCGAAGCGCAGGAGCAGATCCGAGCCGCGCGTCTCGGCGACGCTCGCGTGCACGCGGACCTCGCCGGCGTCGGTGAACTTGACGGCGTTGCCGATCAGGTTGACCAGGATCTGGCGCAGGCGTCCCGGGTCGCCGATGGCGCGCCGGACGTCGCTCTCGACGTGGCAGGTGAGCTCGAGCTGCTTGGCGTGCGCGCGCTCTGCGAGCAGCTCCGCGGCCTCCTCGACGGTGGTGCCGACGTCGAAGGCGGTGGTGTCGAGCTCCATGCGTCCGGCGTCGATCTTCGAGAAGTCGAGGATGTCGTTGATCATGTGCAGCAGCGACTCGGCCGAGAGCCGGATGGTCTCGGTGAAGGCGTGCTGCTCGGTCGACAGCGGCGTGCCGAGCAGGAGCCCGGTCATGCCGATGACGCCGTTGAGCGGCGTGCGGATCTCGTGGCTGATGTTGGCGAGGAACTCGGACTTGAGCCGGTTCGCCGCCATGGCCTCGTTGCGCGCGGCGGTGAGGTCGTCGGCGTGTCGTGCGTAGTCGGACGCCAGGGCGGACGCCTTGGCCTCCGCGGACCACTCCTCGGCGCGGAGCCGGCGCTGGATCGCCGCGACCCGGTTCTCGAGCGCGAGCCCGGTGAAGGGCACGAGCAGGAAGTCGTCGGCGCCGGCGTCGAGCACGCGGCGCACCTCGTGCGCGTCGTCCTCGGCGACCAGCGCCAGGATCGGCATTCCGTCGTGCGTGGCGCGCATGCGCACGCGGCGGCACAGGTCCTCGCGGTCGCCGCGCGACGTGGTCCAGTCGACGAGGAGCAGCGACGAGGGCTGACGCTCGAGTTGCGTCCAGGCAAGGCTGGAGCTTTCGCTGGTCCGGACGGCGTCCGCGCAGGAGCCGAGGACGTCCTTGACCTGACGGCCGAGGGCCGGGTCGGCGATGAGGGCGAGCACGGTGAACGGACGGGCCATCCTCCCGTCTCTCGGTCGTTCCGTCCGCCGCCTTGAGATCGTGCGTCCGCGGCGGCCGTGCCGTCGGCGCTACTGGTGGCGCCCGAGGAGCAGGTCGAGGATCGCGCGCTGCGGCGGGCCGAGGACGTGCCGCAGGACGCCGGTCATCATGAGTCCGATCAGGATGAGCATGCCATAGCGCCGCAGCGCGAACGCCAGCGGTGCGAGGCGGCGCGGCAGCAGGCTCTCGAGGACGCCGAAGCCGTCGAGCGGCGGGATCGGCAGCAGGTTGAAGAGCGCCAGCGCCGCGTTGATCAGCACCGAGTACACCGCGAGCAGGAAGAGCGCCTCGTCGACGGCACCGGCGCCGACCGCGTGCAGCCGCGGCCGCACGACGAAGACCAGCGCCGTGAACAGCAGGGCGAGCACGACGTTCGACAGCGGTCCGGCCGCCGACACCAGCAGGTTCGCGAGGCGCGGCTCGCGCGTGCGGCGCAGGTCGACCGGAACCGGCCGCGCCCAGCCGAACACCGGCGCGCCCGTCAGGGCCAGCAGGGCCGGGAAGACCACGCTGCCGATCGGGTCGATGTGGCGCAGCGGGTTCAGCGAGATGCGGCCCTGCTCGCGCGCGGTCGGGTCGCCGCAGGCGAGCGCGGCGAGCCCGTGCGCGGACTCGTGGAACGAGACCGCGAACAGCAGTGCGACCACCTGGATCGCGATCGGCAGCGCGTTCTCCATGGCTCAGGCGAATCCGCCGAGACCCGGTGCGTCGAGGCCGGTGAGGTGTGCGCTCAGGTCCCACAGGCGCTGCGCCGCCTCGCGGTCGCGTCCCGCGGCGGCGGGCTGAACCTCGCGGCAGCTCGCGAAGTAGCGTCCGCTGACGCCGTCGAGGGCTGGCGACGTCGCGACGTGCAGCGTGGTCGCCGCACCCTTGTCGGGACTCCGGAAGAACGGCGCCAGCAGCCGGATCAGGAAGCCCGCGGCGCGTCCGTTGTTCTTGCCGAGCCCGGTCGCGACCGCGCCGGGGTGGACGCAGTTCACGGTGACGCCCGAGCCCTCGAGGCGCCGCGCCAGCTCCACGGTGAACAGCAGGTTGGCGAGCTTCGAGTGGCCGTAGACCTTCATCGACTTGTAGCCGTCGGCGAAGCCGACGTCGTCGAAGTTGATGCCGGACACGAACTTGTGCGCGTCGGAGCCGACGTTGACGATGCGCGCCGGCGCGCTCTCGCGCAGCCGGTCGAGCAGCAGCAGCGTCAGCAGGAAGTAGGCGAGGTGATTGACGGCGAAGGTCTGCTCGATGCCGTCGACCGTGGTCTGCCGCTGCAGGTTGACCACGCCCGCGTTGTTCACCAGCAGGTGGATGCGCGGGTAGCGCTCGAGGATCGCAGCGGCGACGCTCCGGATCGCGTTCTGAGAGGCGAGGTCACCGAGGAAGACGTCGACCGCGGTGCTGCCGGTCTCGTCGCGGATGGCGCGCACGGTGTCCTCGGCGCGGCCCGCGTCGCGGCAGACGATTCCCAGCTCGGCGCCCGCGCGTGCCAGCGCGATCGCGGTGCTGCGTCCGATGCCCGAGGTGGCGCCGGTGACGATGCAGGTCCTTCCCTTCACCTCGACGGTTATGGGGGTCAACCGGGGAGCTGGCAAGTCGCGCCGGGCGCGCGCTACAACGCGCCGGAACCGGAAAGGGAGACCACGATGGCGAGCGAGATCTATTCGAGTCCCGACCACGAGGCGTTCCGCGCCGTCGTGCGCAAGTTCGTCCAGGAGGAGCTCGCGCCGCGCGCGCGCGAGTTCGACGCCAACGGCAAGCTGGACAAGTCGCTCTACCGGACCATGGGCGAGCTCGGGATGCTCGGCATCCGCTACGAGCCGCGCTGGGGCGGCGCCGGGCTCGACTGGTCGTACACCGCGGTGATGTTCGAGGAGCTGGCGCGCGCCGACAACGCCGGCGTCACCATGGGCATCAGCGTGCACACCGACATGGCGACGCCGTCGCTGCACCAGTTCGGCTCCGACGAGCTGCGCGAGCGCTGGCTCGTGCCGTCGATCAAGGGCGAGCTGGTGAGCGCGATCGGCGTGACCGAGCCGGACGCGGGCTCGGACGTCGCCGGCATCAAGACCCGCGCGGTGCGCGACGGCGACGACTGGGTGATCAACGGCAGCAAGATCTACATCACCAACTCGGCCACGGCGGACTTCATCTGCCTGCTGGCCGTGACCGACCCGAGCGCCGGCTACGGCGGCTTCTCGCAGATCATCGTCCCGACCGACTCGAAGGGCTTCAGCTACCAGCTGCTCGACAAGATCGGGAACCGCGGCTCCGACACGGGCCTGCTGTTCTTCGAGGACGTCCGCGTGCCCGTGAGCAACACCATCGGCGACATCGGGCGCGGCTTTCAGCAGCAGATGATGCAGTTCCAGGACGAGCGCCTGGTCGCCTGCGTCAGCTCCAACGCGGCGTCGCTCGCGCTCTGGGAGAAGACCCGCGACTGGTGCCACGCGCGCAAGCTGTTCGGCAAGACGCTCGCGAAGATGCAGGTGACGCAGTTCAAGATGGTCGAGCTGATGGCGCGCATGACCGCCGACCGCGAGCTGGTGCACGAGTGCGTGCGCAAGCGCATCCGCGGCGAGGACGCGACGCTCGAGATCTCGATGGCGAAGCTGCTGGTCGGGCGGACGAGCCGCGTGGTCGCGGACGAGTGCATCCAGCTGCACGGCGGCTTCGGCTACATGACGGAGAGCGTCGCGGGGCGGGCGTTCGTGGATTCGCGGCTCATCAGCATCGGTGGGGGCGCGGACGAGGTGATGATCCAGTACATGGCGAAGATGCTGGGCTTCTGAGCTTTGCGCTGTCGTTCGCGGTGGTGACGTTCGTGCGGGCGGCGGCGTGCCTGCGCGGAGAGGCGCATCCCTCGTCCGCTGCTGGTTGAACGAAGAAGGGGCGGTGCCTTGCGGCACCGCCCCTTCTCATTGCGGGCGTTTGTGCTTGTCGTTGGTCAGGGCACCAGGGGCAGGCACTTGAGCTGGAGGGTGTCGAGGTCCTTCTTGCCGGAGGCGAGGACGGCCTGGGCGCGCAGCGTGAGGCGGCGCTTGCCGGCCGGGACGTTGATCGCGAAGCCGGCGCCGCAGACCTCGCCGGGGCCCGCCGGGAAGGTGAAGCTTGCGAGCGCCTGCGCGAGCGCGGCGCGCGCGGCGGCGTCCTCGGGGCGCGACGCCCTCGCGGACGGCGACTTCAGATCGATGCGGCTGATCTGCGCAGCGCTGCACGCGAGGCGCGTGTCGTCGCCGCCGGTGCAGCCCCAGACGCGGAACCGGCAGGTGCCGGGCGTCGGGTCGAAGTCGCACGCGGGATCGTTGTCGGTGCAGGACTGCGCGTTCTTCGGCAGCCCCTTGGTGTCGGTGGTGGGCGTGCCGAGGGACATCGACCACTCGAAGCCGCAGTCGAGGCCCTTCGCGCCGCCGCCCGGGATGCGCAGCACCGGCGGAATCTCGGTGCAGGTCGCGCTGCAGGCGTTGCCGGGCGTGCCGTTCAGCGGACCGTCGTCGCAGAACTCGTTGCACTCCACGACGCCGTTGCCGCAGCCCTCGACCTGACAGGTCGCGCTGCAGCCGTCGCACGAGTTGGCGTTGCCGTCGTCGCAGGCCTCCGTCACCTCGAGGGCGCCGTTGCCGCACACGCTGGTGTTGGGCGCGCACCACAGGCGGGCCAGGTTGCTGCTCATGGTGAGGCCCGCGGAGTCCTCGGCGAGAACGTTGAACGCGCGCTTGCCGAGACCGGCCGGCGCGTGCGCGACCTTGAAGATCATCTCGCCGGTGCAGAGGTTCGGCGTCGAGACCGGCGAGCCGGCCTGCAGCACGACGTTGCCGGCGCGCACTTCGCCGCCGAGCCCCTTCAGGCCGTTCGCGAGCTGCTGCGCGTTCTGCTGGTCGAGCGGATTGGTGCCGCCGGGAAGCTGCGGCTGCTTGATGTTCACGTAGGCGATCGGGTCCGGCGTGCAGGCCGGAAGGCGGGTGTCCGGCACGCGCAGGCACATCGCGGTGCTGAAGCTGCACACGCCGTCGCGCGTCTTGTCCGCGTCGCAGCGCGGATCGCCGTCGATGCAGGTCTGCGTGCTGCTGGGCAGCAGCGTGTTCGGGTTGATCGCGGGATTGCTGATCGAGAGCTTCCACTCCGCGAGGCAGCCCGCGGTGGGCAGCGTCACGCCGGGCAGCAGGACCGCGTCCTGCGGCGGCAGCGTGCAGTCGGCCTGGCAGCCGTCGCCCGAGGTGGTGTTGCCGTCGTCGCACTGCTCGCCGCACTCGCGCTTGCCGTCGCCGCAGACGTCGTCGAGGCGCGTGCAGTCGGCGCTGCAGCCGTCGCACGCGACGTTGTTGCCGTCGTCGCAGGCCTCGCCGTCGTCGACCACGGTGTTGTTGCACTGTGCGAGGGCGACGCAGTCGGGCAGGTCCGGATTGACGCTGATGGCCGCCGCGGGAACGACCGTGCCGGAGATGACCGGCGTCAGGCCGCGGTGCTGGATCTCGTTGCTGCCGATCGCGCGGACCTGGCCGAGGATCGTGACCAGGCCGCCGGCGCGGAGCTTGTTCGAGCCGGTGCCGGGGAACGCGAAGGAGCCGCGGGTGTCGAGGAAGCCGGTCGCACCGACGGTGATCGCGCACGCCTGCAGGTTGATCAGTCCGCCGATGCCCTCGGTGCCGGACGCTTCGGCGTCGATCACGCCGAGGATGTCGAGGCTGCCGGTGGCGATCACGTCGGCGGTGCCGCCGAAGCCGGGGGACGTCAGGTCGATGTCGCGCAGGATCGCGTTGCGGCCGGCGCCGAGCAGGAACGAGCCGCCGCCGCCGAACGCGCCCGGGCCGCGTGCGGTGATGTCGCCGGTCGCGAGCTGCGTGAAGTCGACGCGCGCGTCGACGCTGATCTCGCCGCCGAAGCACTGCGTGCCGCCGCTGACGTCGATCGGAGCCGAGATCACCGTCGAGCCGCCGGAGAAGATCGACAGCTCCGAGCCGTCGCCGCAGGCGAAGTCGGTGCCGCTGCCGGCCTTGCCGGTGATCGAGGCGTTGATCGCCACGTTGCCGTTGGTCGCGGTGACGTCGACCGAGCCGCCGGACCCGTCGGGGCCGCCGCCGCTCGCGTCGATCGGCTGTCCGATGGTGACGTTGCCGTTGTCCGATGAGACGCTCACGCCGCCGCCGCCGAAGTCCGCGGCCGAGGTGTCGATGCGGCCACTCGCGAGCACGTCGCCGGCGCCCTGGACGTCGACCTCGCCGCCGCCCGAGCCGGTGCCGGCCGCGCCCGCGCTGATCAGGTCGGTGAACGTGACGGCGCCGCCCGACGAGTCGATCAGGATGTCGCCGCCCTGCGAGTCCGTGCCCGAGCCCGCGGTGGTGAGCGGACCCGCGATCTCGATGTTGCCGGTCGCGAGCAGGACGAGGCTGCCGGCCTGGTTGCCGCTCAGGTCGATGCGCGACTTGGTGGATCCGCTGGCGAGGAGCCGGAGGGTGCCGCCGGTCGCGTTCAGCGTGACCATCGCGAGATCGCCGCCGCCGAGGATCTTCGCGCCGGCCTGCATCGTGATCGACTTCGCGAGGATCTGGACGTCGCGCACGTCGGCGCCGGGTCCGACCGTGATCACGGCGCTCGCCGCGAACACCAGGTCGGCGGTGCCGAAGTCGAGCACGACGGGCGGCGTGATGGTCTTCGCGCCGGTGACCGTGCACGGGTTGCCGGTACAGAGATCGGTGGCGACGGTCGCGCGCGCCGGGGTGGCCGCCGCGAGGGCGACGACGCAGGCGAGGACGGCCGGGATCGAGCGGGTCAAGGCAAACACTGAACCTCCGAATCGGGTCGGTGCGATGTGATCGAACGTGGACAGCGGTGCCGAAGGCTGGTCGGGGTTCGGTGTCTTGCCAGGAGTGCGGATCGTCGCGGCCGGCCGCGCGATGTCGTGCATCAGGAACCGCTGGCCATCGGAGCTAGCACGGCGGTCGAGAGCCGGACAACATAGAATGTGCGACGCCGCCCACCGCCCGGGCGGTGTAGCGGCGGGCGCTTTCGGCTAGGCTCGACCGGATGGAAGCCGGGGAAGCGGTGGAGAAGGACCCGGTCTGCGGGATGACCGTCAAGAACCCGCGTCCGGAGCGCTCGGTCGAGCACGCGGGGCGGGTCTATCATTTCTGCAGCGACCGCTGCCGGGACCGCTTCGCGGCGGACCCGGAGGGCATCCTGTCGCGTCCGCCGCCCGACCGGAGCGCGGCCTCGCACGGCGCCGCGGGGCACGGCGCTTCCCACGGCCACGCGCACGCGCACGGTACGGCGTCGCCGGGGCCGGCGGCACCCGCGCCGCCGGGCACGATCTACACCTGCCCGATGCACCCGGAGGTGCAGGAGCCTCGTCCCGGGGCGTGCCCGTTCTGCGGCATGGCCCTCGAGCCGATGGGGCCGCCGGCCGCCGACGCCGGTCCCAACCCCGAGCTGCTCGACATGACCCGACGCTTCCGCGTGGCCCTCGTGCCCGCGGCGGTGGTGTTCCTGCTGGCCATGTCCGAGATGATCCCCGGGCAGCCGGTGCAGCACGCGGTGCCGTGGACCGCGCTCGCGTGGCTGCAGCTCGTGCTCGCCACGCCGGTCGTGCTCTGGGCGGGAGCGCCGTTCTTCGAGCGTGCGCTCGTCTCGCTCCGGAACCGCAGCCCGAACATGTTCACGCTGATCGCGCTCGGCACGGGAGCCGCGTGGGGCTACAGCACGTTCGCGACGCTCTTCCCGGGATTCATCCCGGAATCGCTGCGCGTGCACGGCGGCGTACCGCCGCTCTACTTCGAGGCCGCCGCCGTGATCACGGTGCTGGTGCTGCTCGGGCAGGTGATCGAGCTGCGCGCGCGCGAGCGCACCGGCAGCGCGATCCGCGCGCTGCTCGGGCTCGCCGCGAAGACCGCGCGTCTGGTCCGCGCCGACGGCAGCGAGGCGGACGTCCCGATCGAGGACGTGAAGCCCGGCGACGTGCTGCGCGTCCGTCCCGGCGAGAAGGTCCCCGTCGACGGCAGCGTGGTCGACGGCGCCAGCGCGGTCGACGAGTCGATGCTGAGCGGCGAGCCCATCCCCGTCGCGAAGGCGGCGGGCGACCGCGTGACCGGCGCGACCGTCAACGGCACCGGCAGCTTCACCATGCGCGCCGAGCGTGTCGGCGCCGAGACCGTGCTGGCGCAGATCGTCGACATGGTGGCGCGCGCGCAGCGCAGCCGCGCGCCGATCGATCGTCTCGCCGACGCGGTGGCGGCGTGGTTCGTGCCGTCCGTCGTGGCGGCGTCGCTGCTGGTGTTCGTGGTGTGGGCGCTCGCCGGGCCGGAGCCGCGCCTCGCGTACGCGCTGGTGAACGCGATCGCCGTGCTGATCATCGCGTGCCCGTGCGCACTCGGGCTCGCGACGCCGATGTCGATCATGGTGGGCGTCGGCCGCGGCGCGACCGCCGGGGTACTGGTCAAGAGCGCCGAGGCGCTCGAGCTCATCGAGAAGGTCGACACCGTGATCGTCGACAAGACCGGCACGCTCACCGAGGGCAGGCCGCGGCTCGTGACGGTCGTGCCGCTCACCGACGCGAGCGAGGAGGACGTGCTGCGCGTCGCAGTCGCGCTGGAGCGCTCGAGCGAGCATCCGCTCGCGGCGGCGATCGTCGGCGGCGCCGCTGAGCGCGGCGTCGCGGCGGATCCCGCGACCGACTTCTCGGCGGTGACCGGCAAGGGCGTGGTCGGGCGTACCGGCGGCGTCGCCGCGGCGCTCGGCAATGAAGCGCTGCTCGCCGAGCTCGGCATCCGCGGGACGGTCCCGTCCGAGCGCGTTGCGGAGCTGCGCGCGCGGGGACAGACGGTGATGTTCGTCGCGCGCGACGGCGGCCTGCTGGGCCTCGTCGGCGTCGCCGACCCGGTGAAGGAATCGACCGCGGCGGCGATCGCCGAGCTGCACCGCGCGGGGTTGCGCGTCGTGATGGTCACCGGCGACAGCCGCGCCACGGCGGAAGCCGTCGCGCGCGCGGTCGGCATCGACCAGGTCGAGGCCGAGGTCCTGCCGGAGCGCAAGGCGGAGGTGGTGCGCCGTCTGCAGGCGGCTGGACGCGTGGTCGCGATGGCGGGCGACGGCGTCAACGACGCACCCGCCCTGGCGCAGGCGCAGGTCGGCATCGCGATGGGCACCGGCACCGACGTCGCGATCGAGAGCGCTGGCATGACGCTCCTCGGCGGCGATCTGCGCGGACTGGTGCGCGCACGAAATCTCGGTGTCGCCACCATGCGCAACATCCGGCAGAATCTGTTCTTCGCCTTCGCCTACAACGTGCTCGGGATCCCGCTCGCGGGCGGCGCGCTCTATCCGGCCTTCGGCCTGCTCCTGAGCCCGATGGTCGCGAGCGCGGCGATGAGCCTCAGCTCGGTGTCGGTGATCGCGAATGCGCTGCGGCTGCGTCGCGTTCGGCTCGACTGACGCGGGCACGGCGCGCTAGAGAGACTCGCCGGCCGCGACGGCGCGTGCCGGAACCAACCGCAGGAGGCCCCGTTCCCATGTCCGTGCCAACGTCCATCGTCGCCCTCGTCGCCCGCGAGATCCTCGATTCGCGCGGCAAGCCCACCGTCGAGGTGGAGGTCCGGCTGCAGGGCGGGGCCGTCGGCCGCGCGGCGGTGCCGAGCGGTGCTTCGACCGGAGCGCACGAGGCGCTCGAGCTGCGCGACGGCGACAAGAAGCGCTACCGCGGTGCGGGCGTGCTCAAGGCCGTCGAGAACGTGCGCGGCGCGCTGACGAAGGCGGTGACCGGCCTCGACGCGCGCGAGCAGAAGGCGGTCGACGCGGCCCTGCTCGCGGCCGACGGCGATCCGCTGAAGAAGAAGCTCGGCGCCAACGCGATCCTCGCGGTCTCGATGGCGAACGCGCGGGCCGCGGCGGTGGCCGAGAACGTTCCGCTCTACCGCTGGCTCGGCGGCAAGGACGCCAACGTCCTGCCGGTGCCGTACATGAACGTGCTCAACGGCGGACAGCACGCGGTCGGCGGCGTCGACTTCCAGGAGTTCATGCTCGCGCCGACCGGCCTGCCGACGTTCCGCGAGGCGCTGCGCGCCGGCAGCGAGTGCTACCACGTGCTCAAGGAGATCCTGCACGACAAGGGGCTGTCGGTGAACGTCGGCGACGAGGGCGGCTTCGCGCCGGCGCTGCGCCGCAACGAGGACGCGCCCGAGCTGCTCGTGCAGGCGATCGAGAAGGCCGGCTACCGCCCCGGCGAGGACATCGTCCTCGCGCTCGATCCTGCGACCACCGAGCTCTACGCGGACGGCAAGTACGACCTCGCGCGCACGACGGGCGAGAAGAAGACCAGCGACGAGATGATCGCGCTGTGGTCGGACTGGTGCACGAAGTACCCGATCGTCTCGATCGAGGACGGCCTTGCCGAGGACGACTGGGACGGCTGGGCGAAGCTCACCGCCGCGCTCGGCAAGAAGATCCTGCTGGTCGGCGACGACCTCTTCGTCACGCAGAAGGCCCGCCTCGAGCGCGGCATCGCGGCGCACGTCGGCAACGCGATCCTCGTCAAGCTCAACCAGGTCGGCTCGGTGAGCGAGACCCTCGAGACCATGGACGTCGCGAAGAAGGCCGGCTACGCGCGCATGGTTTCGCACCGCTCGGGCGAGACCGAGGACGTCTTCATCGCCGACCTCGCGGTCGCCACCGGCGCCGGCAAGATCAAGACCGGCGCGCCGGCGCGCTCGGAGCGCGTCGCGAAGTACAACCAGCTGCTCCGCATCGAGGAGGAGCTGGGAGCGAACGCGCGCTACGCGGGCAAGAGCTGACGATCGGCTCCGAGCGTGCACCGGGACGGTGCGCGCTCGGGGCCGGTTTCAGCCGAAGGCGCGGCCGAAGGCGAGGCCGAGCGTCGCGGCCGCGAGTCCCGCCAGCACGCTCACCGTGACGTACGCGAGCGCGCTCCCGGTGTCGCCGGCCTCGACCAGCCGCAGCGTCTCGTAGGTGAAGGTCGAGAAGGTGGTGTAGGCGCCGAGGAAGCCGACGCCGAGCGCGAGCCGGACCTCGGGCGGCCATGTCGCGAACTCGAGCGCGCCGCTCAGCGTGCCGAGCACGAAGCTGCCGGTCACGTTGATCAGCAGCGTCGCGAACGGGAACGGGGACTCGACGCGCGCGTCGACCGCGAAGGCGATCAGGTAGCGCGCGATCGCGCCGAGGAAGCCCCCGGCGCCGACGCAAAGCAGTCCGCGCAGCGTCAAGCGGGACGCGCCGACGCCTCGCGCAGCACGCTCAGGTAGCCGTGCGCGATCAGCGCGTTGTCGAGGACGCCGCGGTCGCGCAGCATCCGGTGCAGGCGCGGCAGGTTGTAGTGCGGGACGGTCATCAGGAGGTGGTGCTCGAGGTGGTAGTTGACGCCGTTCGGCGCGATCAGGGCGCGCTCCCACCAGCTGGTCGTCGTCGTGCGCGTGTTGCGCAGCGGATCGGCCGGGTCGGGCGCCATGGCGTGCTCGGCGATCGCGCGGATGCGCGTCACGAGCTGGAACGTCGTCATCCAGGCGACCACCCAGAGCAGGTACAGCATCGGGTGTCCGGCGGCCAGCAGGACGAGGAACAGCACCGCGTTGCTGATCGCGACGCCGCGCAGATTGCGCACGCCGCCGAAGGTCCGCGACTGCCGTCCCTGCGACAGGCCGAGGTCGCGCTTGACCGTCGCCTTGACGCGCTTCCAGCCGGTCTGTCCGGTGAGGTCGCGGACGATCTTGCGCTTGAGGCTCGCGCGCGTGGTCGGGAAGGGCAGCACGAGGCCGATGTCGGGGTCCTCCGCGGTGTAGTTCTTCGCGTGGTGCTTCAGGTGGTACGGCCGGTAGGGGAAGACGTCGGTCCAGACGGGGTACGCGCACAGCCAGTTGCCGGCCCAGTCGTTGAGCGTGCGGTTCGAGAACAGCGCGCGGTGGGCCGCGTCGTGCATCAGGATCGCCATGCCGAGCTGGCGCGTGCCGATCAGCAGGAGTGCGAGCGCGATCGTCAGCGGGTTCGGCCACGCGGCGACCAGCGCCATCGAGCCGAAGATCGTCCCCCAGTTGATCGCGATCGACAGCCACGACATCGCGTCGCGGTGCGTGATCAGCTCCTGGATCTCGGCGCGCGTCAGCTTGTCGAGCCAGCGCTCCTGGCCGGCGAGCGCGGGCCCGGCGTCGGCGACGGTCGTGGCGGTATTCGTGGGCTGGTCCATCACAGAGCTCCCGAAAGTTCTTCGCTGGAGGGCATGTCGTCGCCGGTGAAGCGCACGTGCGCCGGCGTGTCGCCGGGCCGCGCACCCATCTCGCGCAGGAAGCTCGCCCAGCGGGAGCGGCCGGCGCGGTCGTAGCGCAGCAGCGTGTCGATCAACGCGCGGCGCTCGGCCGCGGGCACGAGCGCATCGGGCAGGCGCGGATCGAGCACGAGCTGCCGGATCGCGCGTCCGCCGAGCACGAAGGATTCCGCCATCGCCTGCTCGCGCGGCAGGTCCGCGAGGGCGCGCTCGCTGCGCTCGAGATCGGCGATCGTCCGCCGGTAGCCCTGCCGGATCCCTGCGACGTCCCACAACGCCGCGGCGCGCTGTGCGGTCGCGAGCGCGAGGTCGCGCACGCCGAAGACGTCGGCGGATGCATCGAGTCCGAGCTCGACCAGACGGTCGCGCACGCCGGAGACGCCGCCCGCGAGGTTGTCGGGCCGGACGGCGAGGTCGCGGCGCAGGTCGCGGAAGCCGAGAAACGCGAGCGCGCGTCCGCTGCGGTCGCCGGCGCGCGCGTCGTCGCCGCCCGCGACGGCGATCCACGCGCCGTGCCACGGGCGAAGCGTGCGGTCGAGCGAGCGCCACGACGTCGCGAGCCGGTTCACGGCTTCGGCCGACGTGCCGAGGCGGTAGAGGCCGGGCTCGTCGCTGGCGACCATGCCGCTCGCGCGCAGGCGGGCGAGGGCGACGCGCAGCGAGTTCTCGCTGATGCCGAAGAGCGCTGCCGCGGCGACCAGCGCCCGGACCGGCAGGGCGCCTGCCTTCATCGTCGACAGCAGATCGAGGACGATGCTCCTGGCGCTCGGCTCCATGCCGGTGTCATTACACGAATGATAGATCCAATGGCAAGTGTGTAATGCCGCCTGCGGCGCGCGTGCTCAGCCGCGCGCCGCCTCGCGGGCGCGGCGCTCGGCGGTCCACGACCCCGGGGCGAAGCCGTCGAGCCGGGCGCGGCGGTGGCGGAAGAGCCAGCGGCCGTCGCGGCGGACGTACTCGTCGCGGTAGCGGCCCCAGTGGTCCGGCCCGCGGTCCGTGACGACGAAGAAGTAGCTCGTGCCGCGCGCCTCGTCGGGCGACAGCACCTCGATGCGCAGATTCGACACGTGGTGGCGGATCAGCGGCGCCGAGGTCACGTCCTTCAGGCTCGAGCCGGTGCCGGTGAGGAAGGCGCGGATGCCGTCGCGACCGCGCGCCTCGGGCTGGTCGCCGCCGTGCAGGACGCCGTCCTCGGCGAACAGCTCGAGCACGGCATCGAAGCGTCCGGTGTCGGCGAGCTGTGCGTAGCCCGCGACGAGGTCGCGGATCTGCTCGCGCGCGATGAGCTCCCAGGTTTCCACGTTCGTCGTCCCTCCTCGGCCGTTCCGCGAATCAGGGTTGCACCATCGAAAGGGGGTGCACAACATGAAGCGATCTCCGGCGGATCGTCCGCGACGGAGGCGAGGAGAGGACATGCGCTGCGCGGGATGGTTTCTGGTCTTGTCGATGCTGATCGCGGCTCCGGCCGAGGCACTCGAGCCCGGGCAGAGCGCGCCGAAGCGGCTGGTGTCGCTGGGCGACTCGATCACGCGCGCCTTCGACGCGACGCTGCCGGCCGACAACCTCAACCAGAGCTGGGTGAACGGAACGCACGGCTTCTTCGAGAAGCTCTTCGGACTGCCCGACGTGAAGTCGCACAACCAGCGCATCTCGGCGAACTTCGGCGACTCGGGCCGGGCGAACACGGTGTTCGCGCGCAACGGGGCCAAGGTGAAGGCCCTGCAGCAGCAGGCCGCGGGCGCAGCGGGCAGGAACTTCACCTATGCGACGGTCCTGATCGGTGGCAACGACGTCTGCCGCGACACGATCGCCGAGCTGCCGACCGACTACGAGTTCACCGTCGACGCGGCGATCGGACTGGTCGAGCTCTTCCAGAACCTGCCGGACGGCGCGACCGTGCAGGTCGCGGCCATCCCCGACGTCAAGCGCCTGTACGACATCGGCATCGACAAGACGGCGCTCGGCGTCATCGACTGCGAGCAGCTGTGGAAGCTCACCGCGCAGGGCTTTCCGTGCGGCTCGATGCTGTCGCCGGACAACACCGAGGCCGACCGCGAGTACGTGCGGTCGCGCAACGTCCGCTACAACCAGATTCTCCAGTTCCTGACCGCGATCGGCGCGAACAAGTTCACCAACCTGCACATCTCGTGGACCGACAAGACGTTCACGTACCCGTTCACCGCCGACGACGTGTCGAACATCGACTGCTATCACCCGTCGTCGCAGGGGCAGCGCACGATCTCGCGCGAGACCTGGAACGACGGTCCGTTCCGCGACGCGCAGAAGGGCAGCTGACCGGGAGGTCGTGACGTCCGCTTCGTGGAGCGGCGCGTCGGTCGTGCGCTGGCTGCTCGTGCTGGCAGCGGTCGCCGCGCTCGTGTTCGTGCTCGTGTGGCAGCGCGCGCGGGTCGCGCCGCGCGGCGACGAGGCCGAGCGCCTCGCATCCGTCGAGGGCGCTGATCGTCGCGATGGAGAGGCGCCTGCGCCGCCGCCAGCGGACGATGGCGCCGCATCGTCCGGGGAGCGCACGCCGCCC
The DNA here is from genome assembly GCA_046327915.1 of Binatia bacterium. Classification (GTDB taxonomy): domain Bacteria; phylum Desulfobacterota; class Binatia; order UBA12015; family UBA12015; genus VGTK01. Next base: position 128,346 of record JAXLXO010000016.1, read on the forward strand.
GAGCAGGCGCTGGGCGCGATCGACCCGAACGACGCGTGGCGCGAGCGGGCGGCGCGCGCGGTGCGCCCGATCATCACCGAGCGCCTCGGCCGTGCGCCGACGCCGGACGAGGAACGGCGCGTGGTCGACGCGCTCGGCACCGTCGGGCCCGCCGCGCGCAGCCTCGACCGCGGCATGCTCGATCCCGACGACCCGAGGTCGATCGCGCGCATCCGCGAGCAGACGCGCGTGCTGGTCGAGGCCGACCGCACGGTGCGCGACCTGCTCGGCATCGGCGTCGCGGAGCTGCTGCGCCGCCTGGACCCGTCCGGGATCGACGACCAGGGCGGCGCCGCCGCGAACGGCTGAGCGCGCTCAGAGCGGCGTGATCGTCGCCGTGGTGGACTTGAACACCGGCGTTCCGGACTCGGGGTCGGCGATGCGCGGGATCAGGACGTTCGCCTCCGGGTAGTACACCGCCGCGTTGCCCGGCGGCAGCGGCGCGAAGCGGACGACGACGTCCATGTGCCCGGTCGGATTGGCGACGCGCACGCGCTGGTCGCGGCGCAGGCCGCGCGCGCGCGCGTCGTCCTCGTTGAGCATGATCACGTCGCGGCGCTCGTTGCCGCGGTAGTAGTCGTGCTCCTCGTAGACCACCGTGTTGAACTGTCCCTCCGAGCGCAGCGACATGAGACGGATCTCGCCGTCGCGCAGCGCGGTCGCGGGCACCGGCGTGGGGCGCGCCTCCGCCTTGCCGCTCGCCGTCGCGACCGTGCCGCCGACGACGCGCCGTCCGGGGACGGCGAATTCGCGGCGTCCCTGCGCGTCCACGCCGGCGATCTGCTCGTAGCCCGGCACGACGCGCGCGATCGCGCGCCGGAGCGCGTCGTGGCCGCGCAGCTCGCCGAAGTCGAGCGGGCCGGGCGGCAGAACGCTCGCCGCGAGCGCCGCGATGATCTCGACCTCGGACAGCATCTCGTCGGACGCGGGCTCGGCGCCGCCCTCGGACACGCGCACGTAGCTGAACATGCTCTCCTGCGTCGTGCACTCGCGCTCCTCGTCGCGCGCGAGCGTCGGCAGGACGAGGGCGGTGCGGCCGCGTCCGTGCACGTGGCCCTCGTTGAGCTTGGTCGTGACCGACACCGTCGTGCCGATGCGGCGGATCGCGTCCCCGGTCCAGGTGCGATCGGGCGAGGCCGCGAACAGGTTGCCGCCGAGCAGGAACGCGAAGTCGATGTCGCCCCGCGCCGCGGCCTCGAGGGAGCGCAGCGTGTCGAAGCCTTCTCCCGCGGGCACGCGGATGCCGTACGCCTCGTCGAGGCGGCGCACGAACTCGCTCTTGAGTCCGGGGCTCACGCCGACCGATCCGACGCCCTGCACGTTGCTGTGGCCGCGGATCGGCAGCAGTCCCGCGCCGTCGCGTCCCAGCATGCCGCGCGCGAGCGCGAGGTTGACGATCGCCTGCACGTTGTCGACGCCGTGCGCGTGCTGCGTGATGCCCATGCACCACGCGAAGATGGTCGCGCGCGACTCGGCGAGGATCCGTCCGGCGGCGGCGACGTCGCTCGCGTCGAGGCCGCACGCGTCGACGAGCGCCGCGCGGTCGGTCGCGGCGAGATCCGCCTCGACCGCGTTCCAGCCGTTCACGTGCGCGGCGAGGAACGCGCGGTCGCACGCGCCGCGCGCCACCACCTCCTGCAGGAGGAGCTTCAGCACCGCGACGTCGCTGCCGACGTGCGGCTGCAGGTAGAGGTCCGAGATCTCCGAGCCGAACAGCATGCTGCGCCAGTCCGACGGCACGCGGAAGCGCACCAGCCCGAGCTCGCGCAGCGGGTTGATCACCACGACCTTGCCGCCGCGTCGGCGCAGCTCGACCAGCTTGGTGATGAGGCGCGGGTGATTCGAGGCGGGGTTCGCGCCGATCACGACGACGGCGTCGGCGTGGTCGAGGTCGTCGAGCGAGACCGTGGCGGTGCCGCTGCCGATCGCGCGCTGCAGCGCCACGCCCGATGCCTGGTGGCAGTAGTACGAGCAGTTGTTGACGTTGTTGGTGCCGTAGAGCCGCGCCACGCACTGCAGCAGGAAGCCCGCCTCGTTGCTGCTGCGGCCCGAGGCGTAGAAGAAGGCGCGCTCCGGCTCCGTGGCGCGCATCGCGTCGGCGGCGACCAGGTGCGCCTCGGGCCACGCGACGCGGCGGAAGTGGCGCTCGCCCTCGCGCCACAGGATCGGGAAGCCGAGCCGTCCCGCGTGCTCGAGCTCGCGCGGCGTCATGCGCCGAAGGTCGTCGACGGGATGGGTGCGGAAGAACGACTCGTCGATCGGCGGCTGCATGTCGGCGGCCTGCGCCTGGACCGACTTCTTGCAGACCTCGGGGAAGCTGCCGCTCTCGTTGCGCATGCCGCCGCGCGCGCCCCCCATGCCGACCGCGCAGGTCTTGCAGGCGTTGTGCGCGGCGAGGCGCCGCGTCAGCCGGACGACGCCGCCCGATTCGCGTGCCTTCGCGAGCGTGTAGCGGACCGCCGCCAGCCCTCCTGCGGAACGGGGCATTTTCGCCATCCCGATCGTCCTCCCGCGGCGGGCTTCTACCAATCGGAGCCCGCGAGCGGAATCCGTTTCACTCCGTGGTCGATCCGACCTTGACAGTCGGTCGACGTGCTAGGCACTGTGTCGGCCGCGTTACGAGTATTCGAACCTTGCATGACGAGCCCCGCATCGGGGCCGTGCAACGGCAGAAGGACCCCCCAATGCATGACCTCCGCACCCGCCGCGCACCCCTGACCCTGCTCGCCTGCGCCGTTGCGGTCCTCCTCGCAGCCCCGGCCTTCGCGGAGCTCGATGCGGCCCAGCAGGCCTGCCAGAAGGAGGTCGGCCGACAGGGCCGGTCCTACTTCAAGGGCGCGACGCGCGCGCTGCGCCGCTGCCGCGACCTGATCGCGCGCGGCACGCTGCCGCCGGGCACCGACTGCACCGTCGACGCCGCCACCGCGGCGAAGCTCGCGCGTGCGGAGAGCCAGCTGATCAAGGGGCTGAACAAGCGCTGCAGCAACGCGACGCTCGACGGGCTGGTCTTCGGCGATGCCTGCTACGGCGCCGCGACCGTCGCGGACCTGGCCGCCTGCCAGACCGACGTGCACCTCGAGCAGGCGACGCAGCTCGTCGGCACGCTGTTCGACGCGTCGGGTCCGGTGACCGGGGCCGCGCGCAACTGCCAGAAGAACGCGGCGCTGCAGGCGACCAACTTCGCGTTCAAGAAGCTCGACCTGATCCGCGCCTGCAAGGACGACGTCGCGCGCGGCAAGCTGCCCGCCGACACCGACTGCGACGCGCAGACGTCGTCGCGCGTCGACAGCCTGCGCGCGACGATCGCCGGCAAGATCGGCGGCTTCTGCCCCGATGCCGCGGTCACGGGTCTGCCGTTCGGCGCGCCGTGCACCGGCGTGACCACGAGCAACCACCTCGTGGGCTGCCTCGTCGGCAGCCACGACGACGGCGTCGACCGCCTCGTCGTGACCGAGTACGGACGCGGCCCTGGCGGCGTGGCGAACGTCAAGCTCGTCACCGACGCGCCGACCGAGTGCGTCAAGGGGCCGCTCGCGCGCTGCCGCAACGGCGACTACCTGCTCGCCAACGACAAGGTGCGCGTCGTGGTGCAGAGCATCCAGCGCAACATCCTGAACGTCGGCCAGTACGGCGGCCAGATCATCGACGCGGACCTCGTTCGCGCGCCGGGTGATCCCGACCGCGACAACTTCGAGGAGTGGGCGACGTCGATCAACATCGAGAACGCCGCGCACTACACCGACCTGACCGTCATCAACGACGGCAGCGACGGGCAGGCGGCGATCCTGCGCGCGACCGGCGTCGACGACCTGCTCGACTTCGTGAACCCGAGCTCGGTGGTCGCGGACTTCGGCTTCGCGTTCCCGGCCTCGGCGAACGACAACGACCTGCCGGTCGAGATCCAGACGGACTACATCCTCGAGCCGGGCCGCAACTGGGTCCGCGTCGAGACCACCGTCAAGAACACCGGCGCCGCGCCGTTCAGCGTGTTCTTCGGCGAGTACCTCGGCGGCTCGGGCCAGATCGAGACCTTCCAGTCGGGCTACGGCTTCGGCGAGCCGCTGGTCGGCGCGAGCTGCCCGGTCAACGCGGCCAATCCCTGCAACGTGATCGCGTACGGCGCGTACGGCGAGGCCACCGGCCTGTCGTACGGCTACGTGCACGACGTTCCGGGCTCGTCGTCGTTCTCGACCGCGGGCGTGACCATCCCCCTGCTGGGTGCCGAGACGGTGCTGGCGCTCATCGGCAGCGCGGCGCAGAACTTCCCGCTCGCGGCGTCGGGCAACCCCGGGGACAGCTTCACCCTGACGCGCTGGTTCGTCGTCGGCGACGGCTCGGTCTCGTCGATCGTCGACGCGCGCAACCAGTTCCAGTACCTCGGCGCGGGCCGCATCGAGGGCACGGTGCTCGTGGGCGGCGTTCCCGCGCCGGGCATCCGCGTCTCGGTGCTCGGCAACACGAGCCAGGGCCCGGGCATCGGCCTCGGCGCGCCGATGACCCGCAACGTCGTCACGCAGGGCGTGACGGACGCGCTGGGCCGCTACTCGGTCACGGTCGCGGGAGGCGCGTACAACGTGGTCGCCGGCGAGAACGGCCTGCCGTACCAGGGCGGCGGCACGACGCCGACGCTCAACCCGGTGACGGTGGTGCCGTATCAGACCGCGTCGGTCGACGTCGCGATCCCGGGCACCGGCGCGATCGACGTCGCGGTGACCGACGACAACGGCGATCCGATTGCGGCGAAGGCGACGATCGTCGGCTTCGACCCGAGCCCCGCGTTCAACAACACGCAGACCATCCTCGGCCTGATCAGCAACCGCACCGGTGTGCTGCGCAACACCGGCGAGGACGCTCCGCCGTTCGGCGTGGCGCAGGTGCTGTTCATCGGTCCGGACGGCGGGTCGGGTCCCGTCGACCTCGAGCCGGGCTCGTACCAGGTGGTCGTGTCGCACGGACCCGAGTTCTCGATCGCGACCGCGAACGTGACGGTGAACGCCGGCGCGACCACGCCGGTCACGCTGCAGGTCGCGCGCGTCACCGACTCGACCGGCTTCATCGGTGCCGACTACCACGTGCACTCGATCGACAGCCCGGACAGCAAGGTCACGAAGGTGGAGCGCGTCGTCTCGATGCTCGCCGAGGGGGTGGACTTCTTCACGCCGTCGGACCACGAGTCGCGCCAGAACTTCAACCCGACGATCGCGTCGCTCGGCGCCTCGGGCCTGATCTCGGTCGCGACCAGCGGCGAGATCACGACCTTCGACTACGGCCACTTCAACGCGTGGCCGATGACGATCGATCCGAGCAAGGTGAACGGCGGCAGCGTCGATCACGGTGGCGCCGCGCCCGACGGGCAGGACTTCCCGTCGTTCGGCAACTACAGCCTGACGCCGGCGCAGATCATCGCCGCGGCGCACGCCGATCCGGGCCAGGACACGGTCCAGATCAACCACATCCACAGCTTCTTCGGCATGGGCGGCAACTCCGGCCTCGCGATCGACACCGGTCTGGTGCCGCCGCAGTCGGCGGTGCCGCCGTCGGTTCGCCGCCTCGATCCGTCGGTGACGAACTTCTTCACGGACACCTTCGACGCGCTCGAGATCTGGATCGAGTCCACCCGCAGCGGGCTTGCGACCGACTTCTTCGGCCGCAACCTCGGCGACTACTTCAACCTGCTGAACCAGGGCATCCTGCGCACCGCGGTCGCCGATTCCGACACGCACAAGCGCATCACCACGCAGTCGGGCGGGCCGCGCACCATGGTCGCGTCGCCGACGGACGACCCGGGCGCGCTGGGCGGCATCGCGGAGACGCTGTCGGCGAACGTCAACGCGGGCCGTGCGTTCGGCACCAACGGACCGATCGTGCGCATCACGACGTCGGCGGCGTCGACCGGACAGGTCGGCGGGCTCGAGCTCGGGCTGCCGACGCTGATCAACACCACCGACGGCGCGGTCGACGTGAACTTCGAGATCCAGAGCCCGATCTGGGCGGAGTTCGACCGCATCGAGATCTACGTCAACTCGACCACGACGCGCTCGGTCGCGTCGAAGCAGTCGGGCGCGGGTCTGGTCAGCGTCAAGAGCTACACCACGACCCCGGACTTCGTGCTCGACGCCGGCACGGACTTCACGATCAACACCGTGAACGTCGTGCCGTCGGTGCCGGGTGCCCTGCGACTGGAGGCGACCGCGACGCTGAGCCTCACCGGCCTCACGCAGGACGCGTGGATCGTCGCGCTGATCCGCGGACGTGACGGCGTGTCGCGTCCGCTCTTCCCGGTCGTGCCGAACGACCTCAAGTCCGCGGGCAACACCACGCTCGCCGACCTGACCGACGGCAACCTCGGCGAGAACGGCATCATGGCGATGGCGTTCACGAACCCGCTGTTCGTCGACGTCGACGGCGGCGGCTGGACGGCGCCGGGTCTCCAGATCAACCCGTGACGCGCGTTCCGCGCGGGACGGACGGGCCGCACCGCGTGCGCGCGGCGGCGTTCCGGCTTCTGCTGGGCGCCGCCGCTGCGCTCGTGGTGACGAGTGCCGCGGCGTCACCGCCGCGCGAGACGGTGCCGCCACGGCTGCGACAGCTGGTCGCGGGGGCGCGCCTCGTGGTCGCGGGGCGGGTGGAGCAGGTCGAGTCGCTCGACAGCGGACGGCTCGCGGTCGCGACGGTCGCGGTCACGCAGACGCTCAAGGGCGAGGCGCCCGCGGCGCGGGTCCTGGTGCTCGACCTCGCGAGCCTGCCGTCCACGCCGCCGCTCTTCCGGACCGGCGACTCGGTGCTCGTCTTCCTGTCCCCGGCCAGGCGCAACTCGTACCTGCGGAAGCTGCTGCCCGAGGGCAGCTACGCGGAGCCGACGAGCGGACGCGACGCGGTGATCGCGGCGGCGGACCCGGCGACGATCGACGAGGCGGCACGCATGGTCGCGGAGCTGGTCGAGGCGAGCCGCACGCCCGAGCCCGACGCCGTGAAGCGGCGGACCGCCGAGCGTGCGCGCGTGTTCGCGGCGCTCGGCGCACGGCACGCCGTGCTCGTCGAGGAGGGCATCGCAGGGCTCGGCGAGCTGAAGCCGCTGCTGCCGCTGTCCGACCAGGAGAGCGCGCTGCTCGCGGCGGCGATCGCGCGCTCCGACCTGCCGTCGCGCGTGCGCGAGCGGCTGTTCGCAAAGGTCGCGACGTTGCAGCTCGACGGGATGGTCCCCGCGCTGCAGGCGGTGCAGTCGGACGACGCGCAGGTGACCGCCGCGGCCTGGAGCGCGCTGCGCCGGCTCGGAGCGGCGCCGGACGACAAGCAGATCGCGCAGCTGCTGCGCGCCGCCGATCCGAAGGTTCGCATCGCGGCGGCGCGCGAGCTGATCGCGCGCGACCCGAAGGCCGAGGTCGATCGTGCGGCACGCCTCGCGGCGGACGACGCCGATCCGCAGGTGCGCATCGCCGTCGCGGACGCGCTGGGACAGAGCGGCTCCGCGGCGTCGATCGGCGTGCTCGAGAAGGCGTTCGTGAAGCCGCCGCTCGAGGCGCAGCAGGCGGCGGCGCGCGCGATCTTCCAGATCGGCGGACGCCCCGCGCAGGAGAGCTTCGCGCGGCTGGTGTTCACGGCGCCAGCGGAGCAGCAGCGCTACGCGATCGCGCTGCTGCGCTCGACCGGCATCGCCGACGACGATCCGCTGCTGGTGAAGATCCGCAAGGAGCACCCCGAGAAGGAGGTGCGCGAGGTGGCCGAGCATGGCTTTCCCGAGCCCGAGCACTGAGCGGAGGAGCCGCCGCGCCGCGTTGGCGCTGGCGACGATCGGGGTCGTGCTGTCGTGCGTGGCGGGGACGGTGCGCGCGCACGAGCCGCAGCGTCTCAACGCGCGCGAGATCGTCCGTCTCGCCGGCACGTTCGGCGACGCGCCCGCGGGCGTCAAGAACGTGCGCGACGTGGCGGTGACGGTGCAGGGCCGCGAGCGCACGCTGCACGCGAGCGACTGGCAGGTGTATGCTCTGGTGGTCGATCAGAACGCGCCGGTCGCGCCCGCGCCGGAGCGCGTGACGCTGCAGGGCACGCGCGAGGATCTCGCGCGGATCGCCAACGCGCGTCCCGAGCAGCGCGTGGCGCTGCTCGCGGAGCGGCGTCCGGGGATGGCCGAGCTGTTCCTGCTCGCGGTCGATCTCTGCCCGGAAAATTGACCCGGCTTGCTCCCCGGCGGGGAGCCGGCAAGAGTGGATCGTGCGTCGGCTCCGGCTCCTCCTCGCGGCGTGTGCGCTCGCGGCGTATCCGCTGGTCGCGCCGCCGCCGTCGCGGGCCGACACGACGGTCGCGTCGCCGGCGGCCCCCGAGATCCGAGGCGCACCCGAGGCGGCGATCCAGGCCGTGCCCACGCCGAGCCTGCAGACCGCGCCGCCCGCATCGGCGCCGCTCGAGCTGCACTACGACGTCTACTGGTCGCTGCTGCGCCTGGTGACCATCGCGTCGCGCTCGCGGGTCGGTGACGGCGCGTACGACCTGTGGTCCGAGATGGAATCGGTCGGCATCGTGGGAACGCTCTTCCCGTGGACCTACCGCTCCGAGGTGCACGGCAAGATCGACGGCGCGAAGCTGTCGCCGGACACCTTCAGGAGCCACAGCGAGCTGCGCGACAAGCGCCAGGAGGTGATCCTTCGCTACGGCCCCGACGGGCCGGTGGTCGACGAGGCGACGCCCTTCGAGGCGAGCGCGCTCGGCGAGGAGTACACGCGCGACGAGGTTCCCGCGGAGATGCGCCCCGGGACGATCGATCCTCTGACCGAGATCGCGTCGGTGAGCCTGCAGATCGCGCAGGGGCGTGGCTGCGCCGGCACGAGGAGCGTGTTCGACGGCGTGCGCCGCTACGACGTCGTGTACGAGGATCTCGGCGACGGCGAGCTCGAGTCGTCGAGCTACGACGCGTACCAGGGCCGCGCGCGGCAGTGCCGCTCCGAGGTCAAGCCGCTTGCGGGCTTCTGGAAGCCGAAGGACGAGCACGGCGAGTCGCTGACGTCGATCACCGCGTGGATGATGGCGCCGGCTCCGGGCGCGGATCCGGTTCCGGTACGCATGGAGGTCGCGGGCAAGCGCGGCACGCTGACGATCCACCTCGTGAAGGTGGTCGCGCCCGTGACACAGGCGCGGGCCGATGGCCCGCCGATCGTCAAGTAACGCCGGGCGGCGCGACCCGGATACCCGCGGCGTCGAGCGCCGCGCGCACGGCACGGGCACGCGCAGCGGCGCCGGGCGTGTCTCCGTGCAGGCACAGCGTGTCCGCCCTGATGCGCAGCGAGCGTCCGTCGAGCGAGGCGATGGGCTCGCGGAGTGCGAGTGCGACGGCGCGCGCGGTCGCGGTCTCGAGGCTCTCGACGACGGCGCCCGCGCGCTCCCGTGGCGCGAGCGTCCCGTCGTCGAGATACTCACGATCCACGAACGCCTCGGCGACCGGTACGAGGCCGGCGTCGCGCGCGGCATCGAGCGCGAGCGAGCCCGCGAGCACGAGCAGCCGCGTTCCCGGCAGCACGCGCGCCGTGCCGCGCGCCACCGCGTCGGCGACCCTGCGATCGGCCGCGGCCAGATTGTAGAGCGCACCGTGCGGCTTCACGTGCGCGAGCGTCGCGCCTTCGGCAGACGCGATCGCGGCGAGGTGCTCGACCTGTGCCGCGACCAGATCGGCGATCGCATCGGGATCGCGCGTCGTGACGCGGCGTCCGAAGCCGTCGCGGTCCGGGAAGCTCGGGTGCGCGCCGACGGCGACGTCGTGCGCACGCGCGATGCGGATCGTGGCGCGGCTGGTCGCGTCGTCGCCCGCGTGCGCGCCGCACGACACGTTGACCGACGACACCAGCGGCACGAGGGCCGCGTCGTCGCAGCCCTCGCCGACGTCGGCGTTCAGGTCGATGCGCGGCGAGCGCGCGTCGGCCGCGCTCATGCGGTCCTCGGTGGAAGAGCGGCGCGGCGCGCGGCGGCGAGCGCGAGCGCCTCGTCGAGCGACACTGTGGCGAGCCGCACGGTGTCGCCCGGACGGAGCAGCGCGAGTCGGCCGACGTCCGCGGCGGCGACCAGCGCGGGCTTCGCGTAGCCGCCGGTCACGGGACGGTCCGGACCGAGGACGATGGGCCGCCCGTCGGGCGGGACCTGGATCGCGCCGAGCGTCGTGCCCTCCGGCGCGATGCCCGACACGCCACGCAGCGCGGCCGGCGGATCGCCGTCCGCGGGCGCAAGTCGGACGCCGGTGCGGTCGGAGTCGTTCTGCACGCGCCAGATCGTGTCGGTGAGCGCGCGCAGCGCGCCGTCCGGGAAGGCCGCGATCTGCGGGCCGCCGAGGACGTGCAGGACGAGAGGCATGCAGGCGGCGGGCGGCATCGCGGCGCGCCACGCGCCCTCGGCGACCGGTGGCGGCACGGGACGCTGCGGCACGCCGATCGGAAGTGCGTCGCCGCGCCCGAGCGCGCGCCCGTCGAGCCCACCGAAGCCGGCTCCGAGCGCGGTGGCGCGGCTGCCGGCGATGCGCGGCACCGCGATCCCACCGGCGACGGCGAGCCACGCACGTGCTCCGGCTCGCGCATGGCCGACGCGCAGCACGTCGCTCGGCGCCAGCGTCACGGCGAGACCGCCCCGCACCGGAGCGCTCGCGGCGCCGTGCACGAGGCGCGCGTCGCAGTCGGCGCCGGTGAGCGCGACGGCGATCGGCTCGTCGCCCGCGTTGGCGAGCGTCGGTCCACCGAGCGTGATCTCGAGCCCGGCGTCGTCGTCGCGGTTGCCGACCAGGCGGTTCGCGACCGTCAGCGCGAGCGCATCGAAGGCGCCGCCGCACGGGACGCCCCAGCGCGCGACGCCACGACGGCCGAGGTCCTCGACGGTCGTGCGCGGCCCGGGTTCGACGACGTGAAGAAGCCTCATCGCGGCACGAAGCGCACGTCGTCGCCGGGCTGGAGGAGGGCGGGCGCCTCGCGCCGCGGGGCGAAGAGGACCGCGTCGGTCGTGCCGATCAGGTTCCAGCCGCCGGGCGTCGCGAGCGGGTAGACGCCGGTCCACTCGCCGCCGATCGCGACGCTGCCGGCGGGCACGCGCGGGCGCGGCGTCGCACGTCGCGGGGCGTGGAGGTCTGACGGCAGGCCGTCGAGGTAGGCGAAGCCGGGCTGGAAGCCGACGAAGGCGACGCGGTAGACGATGGCCGCGTGGCGCGCCGCGAGGTCCGCCGGCGAGCAGCCCGCGCGCGCCGCGAGCTCGGGCAGATCCTCGCCGTCGTAGCGGACCGCGATTTCGTGCACGCGCGACGGCGACGCATCGGCGGCGAGCGCTCGGCCCGCGAGCGCGTCGCGCTCGATGCGCTCGAGGCGGCGCGGGTCGGGCAGGGCGGCAGGGTCGCCGACGACGAGCAGCGTCGTGGCGCCGGGCACGACGTCGGCGATCGCCGGATCGGCGAGCTGCTCGACGGCCCGGCACGCGGCGAGCACCTCGGCGCTGCGCGAGAGCTCGAGCAGCCAGGCCGACTCGCCGACGCGGATCACGCTCGTCCTGCTCGCTTGCGCGCTCAGTCGCGCGTGGTCGGCAGGCTCGCTTCGGTCCACGCGCGCCAGCCGCCCGCGACCGAGGCGACGTTGGTGTAGCCCATGCGCTGCAGATTGTCGGCGGCGAGCGCCGAGCGGTAGCCGCCGCCACAGTAGAGCAGCAGGCGCGTGGCCTTGTCTGGGACGCGCTCCTCGACGTCGCGCTCGATGATCCCCTTGCCGAGGTGGATCGCGCCGGCCGCGTGCGCGGCCGCCCACTCGCTCTCCTCGCGGACGTCGACCAGCAGGACGCCGGGCGTCTTCGCCTCGTGGGCCGCGTCCTGCACGCTGATCTCACGGACGCGCGTGCGCGCGTCCTCGCACAGCTTCTCGAACCCGGGCGAGTGCTTCTTCGCTGCCATGCGGGTCCGTCTAGGCGGAAGCCGGCCTTAGCGCAACGCGGGCCGGCTTCCGCCATCGGTCAGGTCAGAGCTTCATCCAGACGGTCTTGATCTGGGTGTACAGGTCGAGCGAGTACGAGCCGAGCTCGCGGCCGTAGCCGCTCTGCTTGTAGCCGCCGAACGGCGCCGAGGCGCCGAAGACGTTGTAGCAGTTGACCCAGAGCGTCCCGGCGCGGATCGCGCGCGCCACGCGGTGCGCCTTGCTGACGTCGCGCGTCCATACGCCGGCCGCGAGGCCGTAGAAGGTGTTGTTGCCCTGCAGGACGGCGTCGTGCTCGTCCTTGAACGGGATCACCGAGACCACCGGTCCGAAGATCTCCTCCTGCGCGATGCGCATGTCGTTCTTGACGCCGGTGAAGACCGTCGGCTTGACGAAGTAGCCGCCCTCGAGGCCGGGCGAGGTGTTGCGCTCGCCGCCGGCGATCGCCTTCGCTCCTTCCTTCTTGCCGATCTCGAGATACCCGGTGACACGGTCGAGCTGCTCCTTGCTGACCAGCGGGCCGATCTGCGTCGACGGGTCGAGGCCGTGTCCCTGCGGGATGCTGCCTGCATGCTTCGCGAGCGCGTCGGCGAACTCGTCGTGCATCTTCTGCTCGACGAAGAGCCGCGTGCCCGCGCAGCAGACCTGTCCCTGGTTGAAGAACACGCCCATGAGCGCGCCCTGCACGGCGGCCTCGACGTCGGCGTCGGCGAACACGATGTTCGGCGACTTGCCGCCGAGCTCCAGCGACACGCGCTTCAGCGTGCCGGCGGTCTCGCGGTGGATCTCCTTGCCGACCTCGGTCGAGCCGGTGAAGGCGATCTTGTCGACCAGCGGGTGCTTGACGAGGGCGCCGCCGGCCGTCGGACCGAATCCCGGCACGACGTTCAGCACGCCGTCGGGCAGTCCGGCCTCCTGCAGCAGCTCGGCGACGCGCAGCGCCGTCAGCGGCGTCTGCTCGGCGGGCTTCAGCACGACGGTGTTGCCGCAGGCGAGCGCCGGTCCGAGCTTCCACGCAGCCATCAGCAGCGGGAAGTTCCACGGGATGATCTGTCCGCAGACGCCGACCGGCTCGCGCAGCGTGAAGTTGAAGAAGGACGGGTCGGACGGGATCGTCTGGCCGTACGACTTGTCGACCCAGCCGGCGTAGTAGCGGAACGTTCCGGCGGCGGACGGGATGTCGACGTTGAGGCTCTCGTTGATCGACTTGCCGTTGTCGAGCGTCTCGAGCTGCGCCAGCTCCTGCGCGTTCTGCTCGATCAGGTCGGCGGCGCGGAGCAGGATCTTGACGCGGTCGGGCGGGCTCATGTGCGGCCACGGGCCTTCGTCGAAGGCCCGGCGTGCGGCGCGCACCGCGCGCTCGACGTCCTCGGCGTCGCCCTCGGCGACGCTGGCGAGCGCGCCTCCGGTCGCGGGGTTCACGGTCTCGAAGGTCTTGCCCGATGCCGACGCGACCCACTTGCCGTCGATCAGCATCTTGCGGAACGGCGCGCGGACGAAGTCCTGCACGGCCGGGTTGAGAGCGGGCGCTGCTGCCATCGTCGATCCCTCCGTCGTCTGTACGATCCTGCGGCGACGCTTAGTGCCGTTCCGGGGGCGGGGTCAACGGGTTCGTGCGTCGCGTCCACACGGCCGGCCGCGGCGCGCGGGGCGGTGATTGCGGCGCCCCCGCTCGCATGACAGACCGGGCCGGGCGAGACGGAGCGCGGATCATGAGCGAAGACCACACCAGCAGCGCCGATCTGGTCCTGCCGCGCTCCGACGAGCCGCCCGACTTCCGCCGCCAGGCACGCGCCTACACGCAGTTCCGCCGCGACTACTCGGATGCGCTCTACGACGCGATCACGGAGCACGCGGGTGTCGGGGCGGGACGCCGGGCGCTCGACCTCGGCTGCGGCACGGGCTTCGTCACGGCGTCGCTGCGGCGGCGCGGCTGGGACGTCGTCGGTGCGGACTTCTCGCAGCCGATGCTGGCCGAGGCGCAGGCGTTCCTCGCGCCGCGTGCGGACCTCGTGCGGTCGCGCGCCGAGGCGCTCGCGCTGCGCGACGGAAGCGTGGACCTGGTCACGTGCGGCACCGCGTTCCACTGGTTCGCGCCGCGCCCGACGCTCGACGAGATCGCGCGCGTGCTCGCCCCCAGCGGCACGGTCGCGCTCTTCTGGCGCTATCCCGCAGCCGACGCGGCGACCCCGCGGCTGATCCGCGAGGTGCTGCTGCGCTTCGAGCGCGAGATCCCGTCGCGGCAGGTGTTCGTGCACGCGCCGGAGCCGTTCCTCGGTTCGGTGCTCGAGCCGGCGCCACCGCGGATCCTGCACAACATGTTGCGCTACACGCCGGCGGAGTTCCACGGCTACGCGGCGACCACCGAGTTCCTGCGGCGATTCGCGGGCGACCACCACGCGGCGTTTCTCGACGCGCTCCGCGACGAGCTCGAGCGGCGGTTTCCGGACGGCATCGACGAGCCGAGCGAGGAGCACCTGTTCCTGGCACGACGGCCCTGAGCCGGGCCGTCGGCGCGGTTGTCGCGCCGGATGGGGATCGCTAGCCTGCGCGGCGTCCGGACTCCCGCCATGCGACGCCAGATCTGGTTCGACGCCGACCACGAGGGACGCTGCTTCGGCTGCGGCCCCGCCAACCCGTCCGGGCTGAAGCTGCGCTTCTACGAGACCGACGACGGGGTGGAGAGCGAGTACGTCGTCCCGTCCGACCTCGACGGCGCGCCCGGCATCGTGCACGGCGGCATCCAGGCGACGCTGCTCGACGAGGTGATGTGCATGACGGCGTACGCGAAGGCGGGCACCGGCGTCGTCACCGGCGAGCTCACCGTGCGCTATCTGCGTCCGGCCCCGAGCGGCACGCCGCTCGTTCTCGCCGGACACATCACCGAGACCCGCGGACGCAGCTTCTTCATCGCGGGAAGCATCCGACTCGCCGACGGCGGCGAGGAGCTGACGCGCGCGCAGGGCCGCTTCTTCGCCGCGGCGCCGTCCGACACGCAGGAGACCACAGCGTGATTTCCGTTCTCTTCCTGTTCGCGAGCCTCGTCGGCGCGTGGTTCACGTTCAACGCGTTCAACCCGATGCTGAAGCAGCGGCACGGCGCGGTGATCAGCTTCTTCGCGGGCTGGCTCACCGCGGAGCTCGCGCTGCACCACATCGCCTGGCAGGTGCTCGCGACGCTCGTGTTCGTCGCGCTGGGCGCGCTCGGCGCGTGGCCCGGCAAGCTCGCGCTGCTGGTCTCGTTCGCGTCGTGGGCGGGACTCGCGTTGCTGTTCCGGCGGGCGCGCCAGGCGGAGCGCGTCTGCACGGAAGCGTTGCTGAACGGGCTCGGACGCGACTACGAGCAGCGCATCCTGCCCGAGATGCGGCCGCTCCTGAGCCACGGCATCAACTGGCGCGAGATCGCGCTGCCGTTCAAGATGCGCGACCCGCGCGTCGAGCGCATCCGCAACATCGTGTACGCGACCGACTTCGGGCGGCGCGGGCTCGCCAACGGCCTCAGGCTCGACCTCTATCGCGCGCTCGAGGGCACGCCGGGCTCGGTCGCCGGATCGCGGCGTCCGCGTCCGATCCTGCTGCAGGTGCACGGCGGCGCGTGGATCCTCGGCAGCAAGAACGAGCAGGGCATCCCGCTGATGCAGCGCATGGCGTCGCACGGCTGGCTGTGCGCCGCGATCGACTACCGCCTGAGCCCGCACGCGACGTTCCCGGACCACATCGTCGACGTCAAGCGCGCAATCCGCTGGCTGAAGGAGCACGCCGCCGACTACGGCGCCGATCCGGACTTCATCGTCATCACCGGCGGCTCCGCCGGCGGGCACCTGTCGTCGCTCGCGGCGCTGACGCCGAACGCTCCCGAGTTCCAGCCCGGCTTCGAGGACGAGGACACGCGCGTGCAGGGCTGCGTCGCGTTCTACGGCGTCTACGACTTCACCAACCGCGACGGCGTGTATCGCAACGAGGGCTTGCGCGACGTGCTCGCCCAGCACGTGATGAAGAAGCACCTGTCGCAGGCGCGATCGATGTACGAGCAGGCGTCGCCGCTCTACCGCGTGAACGCCGACGCGCCGCCGTTCTTCCTCGTGCACGGCGACTACGACTCGCTGGTGCCGGTCGCCGAGGCGCGCGGCATGTACGCGGCGCTGAGGAGCGTGTCGAAGGAGCCGGTCGCGTACGCCGAGATCCCGGGCGCGCAGCACGCGTTCGAGATCTTCCCGTCGCTGCGCAGCGCGCTCGCGATCGACGGCGTCGAGCGCTTCCTCTTCCTCGCCTACAGCGAGTACCTGAAGCGGCGCGAGCAGAGCGGGCCGGCGGACGGCGCATCCGGGGCGGATCGCCGCGCGTCCTGAGCGCGCAGCCGCGTCCGGCCGTCGGCCCCCGGAAAGCGGCTGGGCCCGGGCGTCAGCTCGACGCGAACTGCTGCACCTCGGCGCGCAGCTCGTCGAGCTGGCCTTCGAAGAAGTGCGTGGCGCCGCGCAGGACGCGCACGTCTGCCTGCGGCACGGCGAGACGCTCGAGCTTGTCGCGCAGCAGCGAGAGCGGCGCCACGTCGTCGCGGTCGCCGTGGACGAAGAGCTTGGGCTTGGCGCACTGCGCGAGGAAGCCGAAGTCGTACATGCCGGCCGGCGCCGCGATCGCGACGACGCGGTGCACGCGCGCGTCGCTGCAGCCGAGCTTCAGCGCGATCGCCGATCCGAAGGAGAAGCCCGCGACCAGCACCTGCTTCGCCGCCGGCTGCTGCGAGAGCAGGAAGTCGAGCGCCTCGCGCGCGTCGTCGACCTCGCCGACGCCGCGATCGTGCGTCCCGGAGCTGGCGCCGACGCCGCGAAAGTTGATGCGCAGGGTCTCGAAGCCGGCGTCGTGCAGCGCTCGCGCGGTGTGGAACACCACCGGGTTGTGCATCGTCCCGCCGTACAGCGGATGCGGGTGCAGGACCAGGGCGACGCGCTGGGCGAGATCCGTGGTCGGGCGGTAGATCGCCTCGAGCTGGCCGTGCGAGCAGGGGATCGAGGTTTTGCCGGCGAACATGGCTTCAGATTACATGCCGGGCTCACGCAGTGAAGATCATACGTGCACGCCGCGCGCGAAGGCCGCGAAGGAGGACAGGATGCCGAATCTCTGGGTAACGGGGCTCGATCGCGAGCAGGGACGCGCGTTCAGCAGGCTCGCGTCGGACTTCTTCGAGCGCGAGCTCGGCACGCGGCGCGACGCGATCTACGTCTACCTGCGCGACGCACAGCTGTTCCGCGACGGCAACGACGCCGAGCTGCCGACGATCATCGAGGTGAGCTGGATCCGCCGGCCGGCCGAGCACTGGCAGAAGGCGGCGACCGCGCTCACGCGGATCGTCAAGCAGGATCTCGGACGCACCGGCTCGGTGCAGGTCGAGCTGCACGAGAAGTGGGACGACGCGACCATCGATGGCGAGACCTGCGCCGCCTGGGCCGCACGCAACCGGCGCTGACGACGGGAGCGGCGCGCGCGAGCCTTCGCTCGTGCGCGCCGCTCCCCGCCTGCGAGGTCAGCGCGCCTTGTACAGCGGAATCCAGCGCGTGATCGTCCGGTCGATGAAGCCTTCCGCCTTCCAGTTGGCGAGCGAGGCGTTGGCCGCGGCGCGAAGGTTCTCGTCGCCCGGACGGAAGCCCCAGCCGAGCTGCTCCTGCGTGAGCAGCGGGCGGATCAGCGGCCGCAGCGTGCCGTCGTGCGCGGACGCGAACCACGCGACGATCGGCGCATCGGTGACGAACGCGTCGATGCGCGACTGCACGAGGTCGGCGATGCCGTCCGAGTTGCTGAGGTACGGGAAGACCTGTCCGCCGCGGTAGTTCTGCGTCACGTAGGAGTCCGCCGTCGTGCCGCGCGTGACGCCGATGCGCAGCGTGCCGGACAGCGCCTGCTCCGGGGTCTTGAAGCCGTCACCGAGGTTGTTGCGGATCAGGACGGAGAGCCCGGAGTCCATGTACGGGTCGCTGAACGCGACGCGCATGCTGCGCAGGCGCGTGATCGTCATGCCCGACATGATGATGTCGATCTGCCCGTTGAGCAGCGCGGGGATGAGCTCGTTCCACGTCAGCGCGATCACGCGCAGGGGGCGCTTCAGGTCGAACGAGAGCCGCTTCGCGAAGTCGATCTCGATGCCGACCGCGCTGACCTGTTGGCCCTCCTGCATGACGAACGGCGGCGAGTCGAGCGTGATGCCGACGCGGATCTCGGGTGCCGACGGCTGGGGTGGCACCGAGGGCGGAGGAGGCGGCTGCGAGGCCGCGCACCCGGCAAGGAAGAGCGTCAGCGCCAGCAGTGCGGTCAAGCGCCGCGCGGTGCGCGTGCGTCGTGTCGTGGTCATCCCCATCCCCCCTTCGGCAGCCGCGCGCGCCGCGTCGTCGCGTCGTTACTGTGCGCCCTTCTGGTAGCCGGCCGCGTAGCCCTGCTGGTAGGAGCTCTGCTTCGACTTCTCGTACTGGTCGTAGGCGTAGCCGCCGATCAGACCGGCGCCCGCGCCGGCCGCGGCGCCGAGGCCCGCGTTGCCGGCGATGGCACCGATGATCGCGCCGCCCGCGGCACCCATCGCACCGCCGCTCAGCGTGCGCTGCTGCGTGGTGGTCATGTTCGAGCAGCCGGTGCCGGCGCTCGCGCACGCGGCGAGCAGAGCCGCGGCGAGCACGCGCTTCGTGTTCTTCCCGCGGCTCATTTCTTCTTCCCTCCGCTCTTCGCCGCCTTCTCGGGCGCCTTGCACGGGTAGGTCTCGACCAGGTAGCGCGTGATCGCGTCGGGCGCCTTGTCCTTCAGGTAGGCGGGGTTCGCCTTCAGCCACGCGACGAAACGCTCGACCGCCTCGGTGCGCGTCGGGACGGGCTCGTTGAAGCAGACGACGGGGTGCGACTTGCCGTGGCCGAAGATCGCGACGTGGTACTGGTACGCGCCGACGAGATAGCCGTGGCAGAACGCGATCGACGCCCCGTAGAGCGGGTCACTCTCGGGCACCGTGCAGACGTCGACGACGTCCTGCGCGTCGACGATCAGGAAGTCGTCGCGCTCGACGGCCGCGGCCGGCGAGGCCGACAGGCACACGCTCGCGATCGCGAGCAGAAGCCAGTTCCGCATCCGCATTCCTCCTCCGTCGTTCGGGTTGACGGCGTGAGCGTCGTGCCGCGGCCTCACGGCACCATGACCCACGGTGTCGTCCCCTCAGGCACCGGCGCGTCGTTCGGCGCCGCCGGTCCGGTCCAGTCGGCGTCGGGGATCTTCCAGCCGCCGCCGAGGGCGCGGTACAGATCGACCACGACCAGCAGCTGATCGCGCTGCGACTGCGCGAGCGCGTTCTCGGCCGGGAACAGCAGCTGCTGCGCCTCGAGGACCTCGTAGTAGTTGGCCAGACCCTGGTTGTAGCGCAGCAGCGCGAGACGCACCGACTCGCTGTAGGCCTGCACGGTCTTGGCGCGTGCGGCCGTGACGTCGACCAGCTTCTCCTGCGAGACCAGCGTGGTCGACACCTCGGAGAACGCCGTCACCAGCGTCTGCTCCCACTGCAGCTTGGCCTGCTCCCACTGCGCGACCTGCGCGTAGTACTGCTCGAGCAGCTGTCCGCCGGTGAAGATCGGCCCCCCGATCGAGCCGACCAGGTTCCAGACGTTGGCGCTTCCCTTGACGATGTCCGCGAGGTCGGTGCTCTGACCGCCGTAGAGGCTGGTGAGGCCGATGCGCGGGAAGAAACTCGCCACTGCGACGCCGACCTGCGCGTTCGCGCTGCGGATGGTCTGCTCGGCCTGCTGCACGTCGGGACGGCGCTCGAGCAACTCGGCCGGCAGTCCGGGCGGGGTCTGCGGCGGTACCGTCTGCTGCACCAGCGTCTTGCCGCGCGGGATCGGTCCGGGGTTCCGGCCGAGCAGCACGTTGAGCTGGTTCTCCTTGGCGACGATCTGCGCCTGCAGGCTCGGGATCGACGCCTCGGCCTGGTACAGCGCCGCGGCCGCGCGCTCGGTCTGCAGCTTGGAGCCGACGCCGCCCTCGTAGCGACGCGTGAACAGCTGCAGGGTATCGCGGAACGACTGCACGCTGTCGTAGGCGATCTCGAGCTCGCGATCGAACTCGATGAGCTCGAAGTAGCGCAGCGCCACGGTGCTCACGAGCGTGAGCATCACGCCGCGCCGGAAGGCGTCCGTGGCGAGCATCTCGGCCTGCGCGGCTTCGGTCGCACGCCGGATGCGGCCCCAGACGTCGACCTCCCATGCGAGGTTGAACGCGCCCGCGAACAGGTCGTAGGTCGCGTTCGGCTGTCCGGGGAAGACCAGCGCGCGCTGGCGCGACGCCGTGCCCTGGTAGCCGATCTGCGGCAGCAAGGGCGCGCGAGCAACGCCGACCAGCGCGTTCGCCTGCTCGACGCGCGCGACCGCGGTGCGCAGATCGTAGTTGTTCTGCACCGCCTCGGTCACCAGCCGCTGCAGGACGGGATCGGAGAAGACGTCCCACCACGGCAGGTCGGCGAGCGACTCGATCTCGACCGGCTGCGGCTGCCCGTAGTAGTCGGGCGGCGGGTCCGACTTCGGTCGCACGTAGTTGGGTCCGACCGGACAGCCGGACGCGAACGTCATCAGGCAGAGCAGGGCGGCGACGAACGCGACGCCGCGCTTCCTCGAGGCGCGCGCGGTGCTCACTCGTGGCTCCCGGCCGGCTTCGTGCCCGGCGTCGTGGTCGTGGCCGTCGTGCCGTCGTCCTTGCCGTGCGCCTCGTCGCCACCCGCGAGACTCTCCACGACGTAGAACGAGAGCGGGACGACGAAGATCGCGATCAGCGACGCGGCGATCATGCCGCTCATGACCGCGGTGCCCATGATTTGCCGCGACACCGCGCCGGCGCCCTGCGCGGTCACCAGCGGCACCACGCCGAGGATGAACGCGAAAGCGGTCATGAGAATCGGGCGCAGGCGGAGCTTTGCGCCAGCGAGTGCCGCCTCGATCAGCGGCGTGCCCTTGTTGTCGTACTCGTCCTTGCAGAACTCGACGATCAGGATCGCATTCTTCGCCGTCAGGCCGATCAGCATGACGAGGCCGATCTGCGCGTAGACGTTGTTCACCATCTCGCGCACGAAGAGTCCGAGGAACGCGCCGAAGACGGCGATCGGGATGCCGAGCAGAACGCTGAACGGCAGGGACCAGCTCTCGTACTGCGCGGCCAGGATCAGGAACACCATGAGCAGCGAGAAGCCGAAGATCACCATCGGCGAGACGCCCTGCGACGCGACCTGCTCCTGGAAAGACATGCCCATGTAGTCGTAGCCCATGCCGTCGGGCATGGTCTGCGCGAAGACCTCCTCGAGCGCCTTCATGCCCTGGGACGAGCTGAAGCCGGGCTTGAGCGCTGCCTGGATCTGCGCCGCGCGGTGCTCGTTGAAGCGGATGGTGAACTCGGGGCCGTAGAAGGAAGTGACGTCGACCACCGCGTCGAGTGGCACCATCTCGCCCTTGTTGTTGCGGACGTAGAACTGGCCCATCTGCTTGACGTCGGTCCGGTAGTCACCCTCGGCCTGCACGTAGACCTGCCAGACGCGTCCGAAGCGGTTGAAGTAGTTGACGAACACGCCGCCCATGAAGGCCTGCAGCGTCTTGTACACGTCCGCCAGCTGCACGCCCTGCTTCAGGACCTTCTCGCGGTCGACGTGCGCGAAGACCTGCGGTACCGCAGGGACGAACGTCGTGAAGATCGACGC
This sequence comes from Binatia bacterium, assembly GCA_046327915.1. Taxonomy (GTDB): domain Bacteria; phylum Desulfobacterota; class Binatia; order UBA12015; family UBA12015; genus VGTK01. Next base: position 150,008 of record JAXLXO010000016.1, read on the forward strand.
GAACTCCGGCCGTTTCGTCGCCTCGGCGATGAAGCGCTGCGTGTTCTCGGCGAGGAACTTGACGTCGCGTCCCGAGCGGTCCTCGAGCATGAACGTGACGCCGCCCGACGTGCCGACACCGGGGATCGCCGGCGGCGGGAACGAGAACGCGAGCGCCTCGGGAAGCTCGTGCAGCTTCATGTTGAGCTCGCGCATGATCACGTCGGCGGTGCGTCCCGATGGATCGCGCTCCTTCCACGGCTTCAGCGTGACGAAGTAGAAGCCGGCGTACGTCATGTTGGTGCCGCTGAGCAGCGAGAAACCGACGATGGTGTTGAACGTCTGCACGCCGTCGGTCTTCTCGAGGATGCCCTCGATCTGCTTGCAGACCTCGTTGGTGCGCTGCAGCGACGCGGCCGGCGGCAGCTGGACGTTCATGTAGAAGTAGCCCTGGTCCTCGTCGGGGACGAACCCCGTGGGCAGCCGCGAGCCGAGGTAGAGCGCGACCACCGCCAGCGCAGCGAGCATGCCGAGGCCCAGCACCGGGTGCTTGATGAGGTGGTGGCACCAGTTCACGTAGCCGTCGGTCGCCTTGCCGAACCACTTGTTGAACCAGCGGAAGAAGGCACCGAGCGGCCCGCGTGCCTCCTTCTTGGGCTTCAGGATCAGCGCCGAGAGAGCGGGGCTCAGCGTGAGCGCGTTGAACGCGGAGAACACCACCGACACCGCGATGGTGACCGCGAACTGCTGGTAGAGGCGC
>JAXLXO010000017.1:0-150449 GCA_046327915.1 Binatia bacterium
GTCACGTAGAGGAACCAGAACGCGCCGAAGCCGGCACCCGCCGACGCCTCGCCGGTCTCGCTCGCCCACACGACCTCGTGCACGTCGGCCGCGAGCGGCGCGAGAAAGGTCCACGCGGCGAGGATCGCGAGCAGCACGACCCACGGCCGCGTCGAGTCGCGCAGCGCGGTCACGCCGCGCACGACCTCGCGGAACGCCGGCACGTCGCGCTCACGCACCAGCCCGGACGCCACGAAGTACGGCACGATCCGCGTCGACACCGCGTGCGCCATCCCCTCGGCGATCACCAGCAGCGGGATCGCGACCAGGCAGCGCACGTGGATGCCGAAGTGCTGCAGGAGCGGCTCGCCGGGAACCCCGGGCAGGGCGCGGTGCGCGTACACCGCCCAGAGCGCCGTCGGCGCCCACGTGATCAGCGCGAGCAGCACGGCCCGCCGTCCGAGCCCGAGGCTGCCCGCGGGGATCAACCCCACCGCGCGCTGCGCGCGATAGAGAGCGTCGCCGCGCACCAGGGAGAGCGTCAGCGTCTCCTCGTCGGCGCCGTCGTCGCGCCCCGCGTCGTTCGTCATGGCTGTCCCCCCGCCCGCCGGCGCGCATTGGCGAAATCCGCCTTGCGACGGCACGGGAGGATGGCATACTCGCGAGCCTTCCGGGCGGCAATCGGTCGGGCCGCGGGTCGGGAACACCGGGACACGAAGGAGACGGCGGATGGATGGGTTGCGACGCGGACTCGCGGTTCTGCTGGTTTTGACGCTCCTCTGCCCGCCGTCCGCGATCGTGCGCACCGGCTTCGCGCAGGACCAGGCGGCGCAGGGCCAGACCCTGAGCAACGAGCAGCTCGAGCAGCTGGTGGCGCCGATCGCGCTCTACCCGGACTCGCTGGTGGCGCAGATCCTGATGGCGGCGACCTATCCCATCGAGGTCGTCGAGGCGGCGCGCTGGTCGAAGCAGAATCCGAAGGTCACCGGCAGCGCGCTCGAGGACGCGATGCAGAAGCAGTCGTGGGACGCGAGCGTCAAGTCGCTGACGGCGTTCCCGCAGGTCCTCGCGATGATGGACGAGAAGCTCGACTGGACCACCGACCTCGGAAACGCGTTCCTCGCGCAGCAGTCCGACGTCATGAACGCGATCCAGGCGCTTCGGGCGCGCGCCCAGGCGGCGGGCAACCTGAAGAGCAACGAGCAGCAGACGGTGGTCGTCGAGCAGCAGCCGTCGGGCTCGCAGCCGCAGACGATCATCATCCAGCCGGCGAGTCCGCAGGTGGTGTACGTCCCGGCCTACACTCCGGCAGTCTACGGCGCGTGGCCCTACCCCGCCTATCCGCCGTACCCGTACTACCCGCCCGGCTACGTGTTCGGCGCCTCGCTGATCTCGTTCGGCGTCGGAATGGCGGTCGGCTCGGCGCTGTGGGGCGGCTGCAGCTGGGGCGGCAACTCGAGCCACGTCAACGTCAACGTCAACAACTACAACAACTTCAACCGCACCGACATCAAGAACGGCAACTGGAACCACAACGTCGATCACCGGCGCGGTGCGGGCTACAACAACCAGAACGTCGCCAACCGCTACGGACGCGGCAACCAGAACGTGCAGTCGCGCGAGCAGTTCCGCGGCCGCGCCGAGCAGGGACGCCAGCAGATCGCGAAGGGCGACGCCAACCAGTTCAAGGGACAGCAGGGTCAGCGCGGCGCGGGTGACGCGAGCCGCTACGCGAGCCAGGGCGGCCAGCGCGGCGGCGGCGGCAACTTCCAGAACCAGAAGGGCCAGGCCGGCGGCGCCAACCGCGCCGCCGGCGTCGACCGTGCCGGCAACGCGAACCGTCAAGCAGCGGCGACGCGCAACAACAGCGCGTTCAGCGGCGCGGGCAACGGCGCCGACGCACGCAAGCAGGCGGATCGCGGCCGCGCGAGCCGCGAGAGCGCGGCGTCGTACGGCGGCGGCAACCGCGGCGGCGGTGGATATCAGGGCGGCGGCAATCGTGGCGGCGGCGGTGGCGGCGGCTTCCATGGCGGTGGTGGCGGTGGCGGACGAGCCGGCGGCGGTGGTGGCCGCGGGGGCGGTGGCGGCGGACGCGGCGGACGGCGCTGAGAGGAGGAACGACCATGACGCACCTCTGGAACACGATGCGGTGCGGCCTCGCGGCCGCGGTCCTCACTCTCCTCTGCGCGACCACCGCTGCGGCGGCGACGCCGCCGCAGAAGACGTTCACCTCGCCCGACGAGGCCGCACAGGCGCTCGTCGCCGCCGTGAAGGCGAAGGACGAGAAGACGCTGCTCGAGATCCTCGGCTCCGACGCGAAGCCGCTGATCTCGTCCGGCGACCCGGTCGCCGACGAGGCGGCGGGCGAGCGCTTCGTCACGTCGTACGACGAGGCGCACGAGTTCGTGCCCGGCCCGGACGAGGAGACCATCCTGCAGACCGGCAAGGACAAGTGGCCGCTGCCGATCCCGCTGGTCAACACGGCGGAGGGCTGGCGCTTCGACACCGCCGCCGGACAGGAAGAGCTCATCAACCGCCGCATCGGCAAGAACGAGCTCGACACGATCCAGACCTGCCTCGCCTACGTCGACGCGCAGCGCGAGTACTACGCGCGCAACCCGCTCGGCGAGAAGCTGCCCCCGTACGCGCAGAAGGTCGCGAGCTCACCGGGCAAGAAGGACGGCCTCTACTGGGACACCGCCGAAGGCGAGACGCCGAGCCCGCTCGGCGAGCTGATGGCCGACGCACGCGCGCAGGGCTACGCGCCCGGCGGCGCGAAGCCCGCGCCGTACCACGGCTACTACTACCGCATCCTCACCGCGCAGGGTCCGCACGCGCCCGGCGGCAAGTACGACTACGTCGTGCACGGCAAGATGATCGGCGGCTTCGCCGCGGTCGCGTATCCCGCGCAGTGGGGCGCGTCCGGCGTGATGACGTTCCTCGTCAATCACGACGGCGTCGTCTACGAGAAGAACCTCGGCCCGGACACCGCGAAGATCGCGCAGGCGATGAAGGCCTTCGATCCCGACGAGACCTGGATCAAGGTCGCCGACGCGGCGGCTCCGGCGACGGCCGGCGCGCCGGCGGCGGACGCCGCGCAGCCCGCTGCCGCGGCGAAGTGAGGCGGCGGCGCGGCCGCCACGTCACTTCGCGGCGATGCTCCGCTGCAGGTCGCCCATCGGCTGCTGGCTGATGCCGATGAAGCCCTTGTGCGGGTTCGCGATGTCGAAGATCAGCACGACCACGATCGAGATCAGCACCGGCAGCACGACGCTGCTGAACGTCGAACGGCTGCCCTCCTCGCCCGAAACGTAGCTCGAGGTCAGGCAGCCGAAGCCGGCCACGGTCAGCAGCAGGAACCAGACCGCGGCGGGAATCTTCGCGCGCCCCGCTTCGACGCGCTCCGCCTCGGTGTCGATGGTGTCGTTGAGCGCGTTGACGAACGTCGCCGTGATCGGCGTCGGCGCCTCGCGGCTCGCCTCGGTCGCGTGACGCCACAGCTCCTTCTGGATCGCGGCGCTCTTCGCCATGCCCTCGGCGAAGGCCGCCGGGTCCATGACCTTCGGATAGTAGTCGATGCGCACGTCGACGTAGCGGCGCAGCAGGTCCTCGACCGGCTTCACGTGCGGCTCGGGCAGCAGCGAGGCGCGCAGGTACGTCGTGCCGATCGCGTTCGCCTCCTTGAGGACCAGCTCGCGACGCAGGTCGTAGCGCCCCGCGGCGAGCGCGAAGGTGAAGCCGAGCAGCAGGCCGAGCAGACCGAGGATCGCGCCCTGGATGCCGCCGAGCGTTCCCTTGTCGCGGGCGTCGTGGTGGACGCGCAGCCCGAAACGGAAGCCGATCTCCGCGAACAGCAGCATGAGAACCAGCGGCAGGGAGAAGGCGACCCAGGCGCTCTGGATCGGCTCGACGGAATTCAGCATGCGGCGTCGGTTAGCACCCAATGCGCGCTGCGCGAACCGCTGCGTGCGCTCGCCGCGACGAATCCGCTATGAGCAGGGCCGTGAACCGCAGCGCACGCGTCCCCGGACGGATCGCCCGCGGCGCGCTGCTCGCGCTCCTCGTCGCGACGGTCGCGCACGCCGCGGACGGTCCCGCGCCGTCGCCCTCGCCCGCCGCGGCGGCCGCGCTGCCGGCGTACGTCGGCGTCGCGAAATGCGCGCCGTGCCACGAGGCCGAGACGAAGCTGTGGCGCGGCTCGCATCACGACCACGCGATGGAGCCCGCGACGCCGGCGACCGTGCGCGGCGACTTCTCCGGCACGAAGTTCACGAAGAACGGCGTCACGACGACGTTCTCCCGCCGCGGCGAGCAGTTCGTGGTCAACACCGACGGACCGGACGGCAAGCTGCGCGACTACCCCGTCAAGTATACCTTCGGCTGGGACCCGCTGCAGCAGTACCTGCTCGAGCTGCCCGGCGGACGGCTGCAGGCGCTGAGCATCGCGTGGGACACGCGCCCGAAGTCCGAGGGTGGGCAGCGCTGGTTCCACCTCTACCCGAACGAGAAGATCGACCACGCGGACGTCCTGCACTGGACCGGCCCGGCGCAGAACTGGAACCACATGTGCGCCGAGTGCCACTCGACGAATCTGCAGAAGGGCTACGACGCGGCGAAGGACACCTTCGCGACCACGTGGTCCGACCTGAACGTCGCGTGCGAGGCGTGCCACGGTCCGGGAGCGGCGCACGTGGCGTGGGCGGAGGCCGCGAAGTCCGGCAAGGCGCCGGACGTTCCGCGGAAGGGCCTCCTCTTCGAGCTGCGCGACACGTCGGGCGGCGCGTGGGCGCTCGCGGAAGGCGCGTCGATCGCGCACCGCACGAAGCCGCCGGCGAGCGACGCGCAGGTCGAGACCTGCGCGCGCTGCCACTCTCGCCGCGCGCAGCTGTGGAGCGAGTACCGGCACGGCGATCCTCTCGCGCAGACGCACCGCGTGTCGGCGCTCGACGACGGGCTCTACGAGGCGGACGGCACGATCCGCGACGAGGTCTACGAGTACGGCTCGTTCCTGCAGAGCCGCATGCACGCGGCCGGCGTGCGCTGCGCGGACTGCCACGACCCGCACTCCCTAGCGCTGCGCGCGCCGGGCAACGGCGTCTGCGCGCAGTGCCACCTGCCGACGACCTACGACACCAGGGCGCATCACCACCACGAGGACGCGAAGGCGGTGCGCTGCGTCGCCTGCCACATGCCCGAGCGCACCTACATGGTGGTGGACGGCCGCCACGATCACGGCTTCCGCGTGCCGCGCCCCGACCTCTCGGTGACGCTCGGCACGCCGAACGCGTGCAGCGACTGCCACACGAAGGAGTCCGCGCGCTGGGCGAGCGACGCGCTCGACCGCTGGTACGGCGACAAGCGCGTCAAGCGTCCGTCGTTCGCGTCCGACCTGCACGCGGGGCGCACCAACGCGCCCGACGCACCGGCGCGCCTCGAGCGTCTCGCACGCGACCGCGCGACGCCGCCGATCGCGCGCGCGAGCGCACTCGAGCTTCTGGCGGCGCACCCCGGACCCGACACGCTCGCCGTGCTGCGCGAGTCGCTGCGCGATCCGGATCCGCTCGTGCGGCGCGCCGCCGCCGGCACGGCGATCGTGCTCGAGCCCGAGGATCGCGTCGCGCTGGCGGCGCCCGTGCTGCGCGATCCCGTACGGACGGTGCGCATCGAGGCGCTCGGTAGCCTGCTCGACGTGCCGCGCGAGCAGATCCCCGCCGGCAGTCGCGCCGACCTCGACCGCGCGATCGCCGAGTACCGCGCGGTGCAGGCGACCAACGCCGACCGCGCCGACGCGCGCGCCAATCTCGGCGCGCTCGAGGCACGCCTCGGCAACGGCGACGCCGCGCGCGCCGAGCTGAACGCCGCGATCCGTCTGCAGCCCTCGTTCGCACCCGCGTACGAGAACCTGTCGGAGGTCGAGCGTCGCGCCGGCAACGAGCAGGCCGCCGACGCGGCGCTGCGCCGCGGCATCGCCGCCGTGCCGGAGGCGGCGACGCTGCACCACGCGCTCGGCCTGTCGCTGGTCCGCCAGAAGCGCGTCGCGGACGCGCTTCCCGAGCTCGAGCGCGCCAGCACGCTGGCGCCGCAGGACGCGCGCTACGCCTACGTGTACGGCGTCGCGCTGCACGACGCCGGGCAGCGCGGGCGCTCGGTGCAGGTCCTCGCCGAGGCGGCGCAGCGCAACCCCGGCGTTCCGGAGATCTACGCCGCCCTCGTGCAGTACGAGGGCGAGTCGGGCAACCGCTCGGCAGCGCTGCAGTGGGCGCAGAAGCTGTACGAGGCGACCGGCGACCCGCGCGTCGGCGCCATGGTCGAGTCGCTGCGCGGGGCCCCGGCGCCCTGACGCCCGCCGCGGCGCGCGACCGCCCGTCATCCGCAAACTCCGCACGCTGAAGAAGCGGCGGAGACGCGCGTCGCACGATCTGCTACGGGAATCCGGCTCGCCGTCGTGCGGGCGCAGAACAGAGAGGAGTGAGGGAATGAAGAGCTTCAAGGTCTGGTCGGGAATCGCGGTGCTCGCGTCGGGCGTCGCTCTGCAGGCATGCGCCGCCAAGCAGCCGCTGCCGGCCCCGCCGCCGCCGACGGTCTCGTCGTCGCAGTCGCAGACGGCGAACGGCGGCGAGATGCAGCAGACGATCACGGCGACCGCCGTGGTCAAGAAGATCGACCAGAAGACGCGCATGGTCACGCTCAAGGGCTCGGACGGGCAGACCAAGACCATCCACGTGTCGGACGAGGTCAAGAACCTGCCGCAGGTCAAGCGCGGCGACCTCGTCACGATCGCGTACTACGAGTCGATCGCGTGGGAGCTGCGCAAGCGCGGCACCGCGACGCCGAGCGTCGACGCGGCGGCGGACGCGTCGCGCAACCCGGCCGGCCAGATGCCCGGTGCGGTCGCTGGTGCGGCGGTCAACGTGGTCGCGAAGATCACGAAGATCGACAAGAAGACCGGCGAGGTCACGCTGAAGGGTCCGAAGGGCAAGACCGTGCAGGTCAAGGTCAAGGACACGAGCCGCCTCGACAACGTCAAGGTCGGCGACCTGGTCGACATCACCTACACCGAGGCGATGGCGATCTCGGTCGAGCGCGCCACCAAGTAGCAGGCAGCTCCGCGCCGCGCGGGCGGTCCGGCGAGAGCCGGTCCGCCCGCGGCGCCCCCGCGGCTCACAGCACGAGCTGCACGCGCCCCTGGAAGATCTGCAGATTGCCGGTCTCCTCGGTGCCGCGAACGAAGGCCAGCTCGTAGCCGAACATCAGGCGCACGTAGCGGCTCCAGTACCAGTTGAGCCCCGCACCGAAGAGCGCCATGCGGCCGCCGCGCGCTCCCGCGTCGTTCAGGTCGGTGGCGGAGAGGCGCGCCGCGACCTCGAAGGCGCCCCACGTTCCGTCGCACGGACGAAAGTCGTGCAGCGGCTCGACGTGCCCGAAGACGCCGACGGCGCGCTCGTACGGACGAGCCTCTCCGGTGAGGAAGCGGCTCGCCTCGACGTAGCCGCCGTAGAGTACCGGATCACCGACGGTGCTCGAGCGCACGAACGACGCGAGCACCTCCGACTGCACCGACGTCGAGCCGTCGCGCAGCGCGAGCTCGAGCCCGGTGACGAGGACGTTCTCGGCGTCGAGGTACCCGGTGTCGATCAGGTACGGCGCGAGGAAGCTCTCGGGCCGCGAGCGGTAGCGCACACGGTCCGTCGACGAGAGCACGTAGCTCGCGCTGAGCCCGACGTGGAGCAGCGTGTTCGCCGGCGCGCCGTCCGTCTCGCGCCACACGATGCGGCCCACGCCGCGCAGCACGTCGCGCGTCGCGTCGCCGACGTCCTGCCGCTGGCCGTCGGTGAACAGCCCGCCCTGCCAGCTCAGGTGGTAGCGGTCGGAGAAGCTCGCCACCTCCACGCCGGCCTTCTGTCCGGGAGCGAGCGCCTGCACCGGTGCGGGTGACTCCATGAACGGGCGGTTCGTGCTTCCGGTGAGCCGGTCGAGCGACATCGGCGCGTCGAACTGTCCGGCCTTCACCGTTCCGAGATACGGCACGTCGCGCGCGCCGAAGTAAAAGTTGTCGATGTAGGGCTCGTTGTCGACGACGCCGGCCTCGATCTTGAACACGATCGGGTAGATCAGGTGGAACTTCCCGACGGTGTACAGGAAGAAGCGGCGCACCTCGGCGGTCGCGTCGAGCGCGGGCAGCGAGCCGGTCGAATCGAAGCCCGCGGCGTCGACCGCGAGCTTCAGCCCGACGCGTCCCTCGAGCGCGAGCCAGCGGTCGTAGCTTCGCACCGGCTCGGGCGCCGCGAGCAGCGGTCGCAGCTGATAGTTGACGCCGTCCTTCCAGTAGAAGTCGATCGCCTCGCCCGGCTCGACGTCCTCGGCGTCGGCGACCGTTCGCGGCTGGTCCTCGGCGCGCAGCTCGGGGCCCGCCTGCTCGGGGTCGGGATCCGCCGGCGCTTCCGCGGCCGGATCGTGCGGCGCGGAAGCCTCCTCCGCGCGCGCCGGAATCCGCACGGCGAGCAGCACGACCAGCAGCGCCGCCGCGGCGGCACCGACGGCGCGGCACGGCTTCACGCGCCGCGCCGCATCCCGCGCGACGTCCGGATCACCGTGGCGTCACCGCGTAGGGATTGCCACCGAGCGTCGCCGACACGTCCGCGATCGCCCTCTGCGCGCGCACGCTGTTGCCCGCCGCGTCGAGCGGCGGCGAGAACGCCGCGATGCCGAACCTGCCTGGCGACACCGCGAGGATGCCGCCGCCGACCCCGCTCTTCGCCGGCAATCCGGTGTGGAAGAGCCACTTGCCGGAGTCGTCGTAGAGGCCCGCGGTCGCCATCACCGCGAGGATGCCCGGCACGTCCTTCGCGTCGATCACCTTCTTCTTCGTCACCGGATTGACGCCGCCGTTCGCGAGCGTCGCCGCCATGGTCGCGAGATCCCTGGCATTGACGTTCACCGAGCACTGCCGCGTGTACAGGTCGGTCGCGCGCGCGGGATCGGACTTGATCAGGCCGTACGCGTACATCAGCGCCGCGATCGCCTGGTTGCGCTGGTTGGTCGCGGCCTCGGACTCGTAGACCTCCTGGTTGACCGCGAGCTCGCGTCCGGCGAACGCACCGTAGGTGGCGAGGATCGTGCTCCAGATCTCCTTCGCGTCGGCCCCCTTCACGAGGCTCGTGGTCGCGATCGCGCCGGGATTCACCAGCGCGTTCATCTCGTGCCCCTTGTCCTTCTCGATCGCGACGATGGAGTTGAAGACGTCGCCCGTCGCGTCGACGCCGACCCCGTTCTCGATCGTCGCCGCGCCGCTCTGCGCCATCACCTCGGCCATGGTGAAGACCTTCGAGATCGACTGGATCGAGAACGGCGTCTCGGCGTCGCCGATGGTGAAGACCTGGCCGTCGACGGTCACGAGCGCGATCCCGAAGAGGTCGGAGGGGACCTTCGCCAGCGCCGGGATGTAGTCGGCGTTCTTTCCCTCCTTCAGGTCCCGGTACTTCGCGTGCGCGGCCTTCAGCGCGGCCTCGACGTCGGCCTTCGCGAGCGCACCGCCCGCAGCCGCGGTGTCGGCCTGCGCGGCACCGGCCGCGAGCACGAGGGCAGCGACGAGCGACCAGAAGGCCGCGCGGGCAACGGTGATGCGAACGAGCATGGGGTCCTCCCGGGTCTTGCGCGACGCGGACGTCGCGGTGATGCCATCGGCCTGCCGGCCGCCCTCAGAACAGCGAGTACGCGACGCCGACCTGCGTCCGGAACGCGTCGCCCGACGATCGGCTCTGCTGCTGATTGTCGCCGTACAGCGCCTCGACGCCGACGCTCAGCCGATCGCGCAGCTGCCACACGAGATTGACGCTGGCGTACTGCGTCTGGTGGTACGCGGTCGCGTCCTGCGTGGGCGGTCCGCCGAGCTTCACCCAGCCGTACGTCGCCGTCGACCGCCAGTCGGGCAGCCAGCGGTGCGTGTAGCCGACGAACGCGCCGTAGTACGGCAGCGGAACGAGCTGACCGCGGTCGTTGAAGACCGCGTCGGTCGCCGAGAAGCTGGTGTCGTTGCCGTAGCGCCCGATGCCGGCTCCCCAGGTGCCCTGCGCGAGCAGGAGATCCTGGTCGGTCGCGGACCACGGCAGCGCGAGGTTCAGTCCGCCGCCGAGATTGACGCCCCAGCCGAACGCCGTGTCCTCGCCGAACACGTCGCTCTTCGCGCCGAGATAGCGGTACACCGTGCCGAGCTGGAAGTGGCCGAGCCCGGACTCTCCGCGCAGGTTCAGCGCGAAGTCGGGCGCGTGGTCCTGTCCCTCGACCGTGTTGCCCTCGGTGCTCGCGACGTCCGAGCTCGGCTGCGCGAGGCCGAAGTTGAGCGCGAGACCGTCGAGCAGCCCGAGGCGGTAGCGCACCGACGGATAGCGGGCGAACACCATCGCGTTCGGTCCCTCGTAGTCCACGGTGTCCGGCCAGATGTCGGGATCCTCGAACGGGCTGAACGTCTGCCCGACGGTGACGTCGTAGATCGACCCGAACAGCTGCTGCACGCGGTACGGGAACTCGCCGCCGCCCGAGCCGTAGAAGTCGTTCTGGTAGTAGAAGCGCGGACTGCCGTCGACCTCCGGCGCGCGCACGTCGATGACCAGCTGCGAGCCCCTGGCGTTCGCGTTGAACACCGGACCGCCGCCCTGCTCCGGCGAGCCGAAGACCGGGATCTTCGCGGTGACGAAGCGGTTGTCGTCGCCCGTGTTCTCCGGGTCGTAGGTGAAGTCGACGCGTGGCTTCGCGTTGAACCGGATCATCACGCGCGTGTTCGGGATGCGCAGGAAGCCGCGCAGGCTCGGATCGATCGGCGCCTGCGGACCGACGCCCTGCGAGGTGAGCACCGTCTCCGCATAGCCCGATGCCGCCTGCTCGGAAGCCGGCGGCATCGGCGGCGGCACCGTACCGGCTACGGCCTCCGCATCGACCTCTGCCGGGACGCCGCTGTTCGCCTCGAGCGCGGGCGCTGGCGCGGCGACCGGTCCGGGCGCGGCAACGACCGGAGGGGGTGCGGCGGCCGCCACGGGTGGAACGCCCGCAGCCGGCGGTGCCGCGGACGGCCTCGCCTTCGCGACCGCCGGCACGTTCGGCGCGAGCGGCTCGGGCGGCCTCGCCGCCGCCGCGCGCTCCCGTTCGCGCTCCTTCTCGAGACGATCGATCTTGCCGTTCAGGGCCTCGATCGTCTTCTGCATCTCGCGGACCGCGGCCCGCAGCTCGCGGATCTCCGCGTCCGTCGCGAGCGCGGGCGTTGCCGCGAGCAGCACGACGATCGAGATCGCGGCGATCGACCGCCGACGCCGGTTCGACTGCATCCTCCCCCTCCCGTCCAGAGCGACGCGCGCTCACCGCTAGCACAAGCGGCGCGCGACGAAACGGATCGCGGCCGCCATCGTGGCACGGCCTCGCCGTGACGCCACTCAGCGGGCGCTGGACCTCGCCCGGCGTCCGATGCACAAGCGCGCATGAGCACCATCGGCGACGAGCAGCGGCGTCTCGACGAAGCGAAGCAAGGCGTCGCGTGGCGGAAGTGGGGTCCGTATCTGAGCGAGCGCCAGTGGGGCACCGTCCGCGAGGACTACAGCGAGAACGGCGCCGCGTGGGACTCGTTCCCGCACGACCACGCGCGCTCGCGAACGTACCTGTGGGGCGAGGACGGGCTCGCCGGCTTCAGCGACGACCACCAGCGGCTCTGCTTCGCGCTCGCGCTGTGGAACGGCCGTGACCCGATCCTCAAGGAGCGGCTGTTCGGCCTCACCAACGGCGAAGGCAACCACGGCGAGGACGTCAAGGAGCTGTACTACTACCTCGACGCGACGCCGACGCACTCGTGGATGCGCTGGCTCTACAAGTACCCGCAGCGCGCCTACCCGTACGCGGACCTGGTCGAGACCAACCGCGGCCGCTCGCGCCACGAGCCCGAGTACGAGCTGATCGACACCGGCGTCTTCGACGACGACCGCTACTTCGACGTCTTCGTCGACTACGCGAAGGCGGGCCCCGAGGACCTGCTGATCGCGATCCGCGTCTGCAACCGCGGCCCGGACGACGCGCCGCTGCACGTGCTGCCGACGCTGTGGTTCCGCAACACCTGGTGGCGCGAGGCCGACGGCTCGCGCCCCGTGCTGCGCGACGACGGCCGCATCGCGGGCGCGTCGGTGATCGCCGCGTCGCACGCGCAGCTCGGCGACTACGAGCTGCTGTGCGACGAGGCGCCCGAGCTCTGGTTCACCGACAACGAGAGCAACGCCGCACGCCTCTCCGGCGCCGCCAACGCGACGCCGTACGTCAAGGACGCATTCCACGAGCGCCTCGTGCACGACCGCGTCGACGCGACCAACCCGGCGCGGCTCGGAACGAAGGCGACGGCGCACCACCACGTCGTCGTGCCGGCGCAGGGCGAGCGCGTGCTGCGGCTCCGCCTGCGCAGAAAGCATGCGACGTCCGGCGATCCGTTCGGTGCGGACTTCGACGCGCTCCTCGCGGCGCGAAAGTCCGAGGCGGACGTCTTCTACGCGGCGCACCTCCCGGCGTCGGTCGACGAGGACGCGCGGCGCATCTTCCGCCAGGCGCTCGCCGGCATGCTCTGGTCGAAGCAGTACTACCACTTCGACGTCGGCTACTGGCTCGACCAGCACGGCAACCACCCGCTGAAGCACCGCCGCCACGGGCGCGCGCGCAACGCGGACTGGTTCCACATGCTGAACGACGACGTCATCTCGATGCCCGACAAGTGGGAGTACCCGTGGTACGCGGCGTGGGACCTCGCGTTCCACGCGCTGCCGCTGTCGATCGTCGACATGGACTTCGCGAAGCAGCAGCTCGACCTCATGCTGTCCGAGCTCTACCTGCACCCGAGCGGACAGCTGCCCGCCTACGAGTGGAACTTCGGCGACGTGAACCCGCCGGTGCACGCGTGGTCGGTCTGGTTCCTCTACACCAACGACAAGCAGCGGACCGGCACCGGCGACCGCGCGTGGCTCGAGCGCGCGTTCCAGAAGCTGCTGGTCAACTTCACGTGGTGGGTCAACCGCAAGGATCCGAGCGGACGCAACGCGTTCGAGGGCGGCTTCCTCGGCCTCGACAACATCGGCGTCTTCGACCGCAGCGCGCCGCTGCCGACGGGCGGCTCGCTCGAGCAGGCCGACGGCACCGCGTGGATGGTCTTCTACAGCCAGATGATGCTGCAGATCGCGCTCGAGCTCGCGACCGACGACCCGATCTACGAGCAGATGGCGCTCAAGTTCGTCGAGCACTCGCTGTGGATCGCCGCGGCGATGGACCGCGTCGGCGACGAGCACGACGAGATGTGGGACGAGGCGGACGGCTTCTTCTACGACGTCCTGCGCCTGCCGGACGGCAATGCGACGCGTCTCAAGGTCCGCTCGCTGGTCGGGCTGCTGCCGCTGTGCGCGACGTCGGTGGTGTGGGAGGACGTGCGCGGCCGCTTCCCGCGCCTCTTCGAGGGCGCGCGCCGCTTCCTGCGCCGCAACCCGGACCTGCTCGCGGGGGTGGCGCCGCTCGACGTCGAGGGGCTGCACGGACGCCGGCTGCTCGCCGTGGTCGACCGCGACAAGACCCGCCGCATCCTCGCCCGCATGCTCGACGAGAACGAGTTCCTGAGCCCGTACGGCATCCGCTCGATCTCGCGCGCGCACGCCGAGCACCCGTTCGTGTTCCAGGTCGGCGGCGACGAGTACCGCGTCGACTACCAGCCCGCGGAGTCGACGTCGGGCCTCTTCGGCGGCAACTCGAACTGGCGCGGCCCCGTGTGGATGCCGATCAACGTGCTGCTGATCCGCGCGCTGGTGACGCTCGACGCGTACTACGGCGCGTCGTTCACCGTCGAGTGCCCGACGGGCTCCGGCCGCGAGATGACGCTCTTCGAGGTCGCGCAGGAGCTCACGCGGCGCCTCGTCGCGATCTTCCGGCGCGGCGCGGACGGTCGCCGTCCCGTGCTCGGCGGCGTCGCGAAGCTGCAGGACGATCCGCACTTCCGCGACCTGATCCCGTTCTACGAGTACTTCCACGGCGACGACGGTGCCGGCATCGGCGCGAGCCACCAGACCGGCTGGACGGGCGCGATCGCGACGCTGATCCAGCTGTTCGCGTTCCTGAGCGCCGAGGACGTGCGCGGGCCGGGCGGTCGTCCGTCGACGGCGTACGCACCGGAAGACCCGTCAAGCAACAGGCGCACGCCCTAGGCTGCGCCGCTTCCACAGCGCGTACAACACCGGGTAGACGAGCAGCTCGAGCAGAAACGACGTCACGAGCCCGCCGACCATCGGCGCCGCGACGCGCTTCATCGCGTCCGCGCCGCTGCCGGTCGACCACATGAGCGGCAGCAGGCCCGCGAACGCCGCCGCGACCGTCATCATCTTCGGGCGCACCCGCCCGACCGCGCCCTCGATCACCGCCTCGACGAGGTCGTCGCGGGTGCGCAGGCGCCCCGCGGCCTTCCGCCTCTCGTACGCGAGGTCCAGGAAGAGCAGCATGAAGACGCCGGTCTCGGCGTCGAGCCCCATCAGCGCGATCATCCCCACCCAGACGGCGACCGACATGTGGTACCCGAGCGCCCACAGCAGCCAGACCGCGCCGACCAGCGAGAACGGCACCGCCAGCAGAACGATGCCCACCTTCACCGCCGACTTCGTGTTCGCGTACAGCAGCAGCGCGATCAGCAGCAGCGTGAGCGGTGCCAGGACTCGCATGCGCTCGCGAACGCGCTGCATGCTCTCGTACCGACCGCTCCACGTCAGCGCGTACCCGGGCGGAAGAGCGAGCTCGCGCGCGACGAGCTCCTTCGCCTCGTCCACCCAGCCGCCGGCGTCGCGGCCGGCGAGGTCGACGTAGACGTACGACGCGAGCTGGCCGTTCTCGTCGCGGATCATGCTCGGCCCCTGCGTGCGACGGATCTCGGCCAGCTCGCCGAGCGGCACCTGACCGCCGCCCGCGACGGGGACCAGCACCTGCCGCAGTCGCTGCACGCTGTCGCGGAAGTCGCGCGCGTAGCGGACGCGAACGTCCTGCCGACGGCGCCCGTCGATCGTCGTCGTCACCGTGACGCCGCCGATCGCGGCCTCGATCGCCTCGTTCGCGTCCGCGACCGCGAGTCCATGGCGCGCGAGTGCGTCGCGGTCGAGCTCGAAGTCGAGGTAGTAGCCGCCCGCCGCGCGCTCCGCGACCACGCTCCGCGTGCCCGGGACGCGAGCGAGCAGCGCTTCGAGCCGCTCGCCGATGCTCTGCATCCCGGCGAGGTCCGGGCCGATGATCTTGACGCCGATCGGCGTGCGGACCCCCGTTGCGAGCATGTCGATGCGGTTCTGGATCGGCATCGTCCAGATGTTGGGGACGCCTGCGACGCGGAGATGCGCGTCCATCTGGTCGCGCAGCTCGTCGAGCGAGATGCGATCGGGCCAGAAGTGCCGCAGCGGCACCTGCAGCGGTCCGGGAAGATCCGCGTACCAGCGCTCCTTGCGGCGCCACTCGCTTCGCGGCCGGAGCGCGATCGTGGTCTCGATCATCGACAGCGGTGCGGGGTCGGTCGGCGATTCGACACGTCCCGCCTTGCCGAACACCGTCTCCACCTCGGGGAACGAGCGCAGGATCCGGTTCTGCGCGCTCAGCACGCGCTGCGCTTCGGTGACCGACAGGCCGGGCATCGCGGTCGGCATGTAGAGCAGCGTGCCCTCGTCGAGCGGCGGCATGAACTCGGATCCGAGCTGCCGGTAGACCGGAATCGTCGACAGCACCAGGGCGAACGCCGTCGCGAGCGTGATCGCCGGGTGCCGCAGCACCCAGCGGCAGACCGGCTCGTAGGCACGGAGCAGCGCCCGGCTCACCGGGTGCTCCTGCTCGGGGCGGTAGCGCCCGACCAGCGCCGCATCGAGCGCAGCGCCGAGCCACCGCGGCCGCAGGCGCAGCGGCTCGACGCGCGTGAACATCATGCGCAGCGCCGGGTCGAGCGTGACCGCGAGCACCGCGGCAAGCGCCATCGCGAGCGTCTTCGCGATCGCGAGCGGTCTGAAGAGCCGGCCCTCCTGGTCGACCAGCGCGAACACGGGAAGAAACGCGACCGCGATGACCAGCAGCGAGAAGAACACCGCCGGTCCGACCTCCTGCAGCGCGGCGAGGCGCGCCGCCTGCCAGTCGACGCGGCGATCGCCGCTCGTCCACTCCTGCAGTCGCTTGTACGCGTTCTCGACCTCGACGATCGCGCCGTCGACGAGCACGCCGATCGAGATCGCGATGCCGGCGAGGGACATGACGTTCACCGGGACACCGAACGCCCACAGCGGCACGAACGACAGCAGGACCGCCACCGGAACGGTGACGATCGGCACGATCGCCGACGGCAGGTGCCAGAGGAACAGCAGGACGACGCCGCTGACGATCGCCATCTCCTCGACCAGGGCCCGCGCCAGCGTGGCGATCGCGTCGCGGACGAGCGGTGCGCGGTCGTAGACCGGGACGATCTCGACCCCGTCGGGCAGGGCGCGCGCGACCTCGGCGATCTTCGCGCGTACGCGCTCGATCACCGCGAGCGCGTTCTCCCCGTGCCGCATGACGATCACGCCACCGACCGTGTCGCCCTGGCCGTCAAGGTCGGCGACGCCGCGCCGCATGTCCGCGCCGTGCGTCACGCGCGCGACCTGGCGAAGCAGGATCGGCGCGCCCGTCTCGGCGTCGGCGCCGACGACGATCTTGCCCACGTCGTCCGTCGACGCGACCCAGCCGCGTCCGCGCACCGCCCACTCGGTTCCCGCGACCTCGAGCAATCTGCCGCCGGCTTCGCCGTTGCCGCGCCGGACGGCGTCGAGCACGCGCGTCAGCGGCACGTCGCGCGCCAGCAGCAGCGCCGGGTCGACGTCCACCTGGTACTGCTCGACGAAGCCGCCCACTGCGGCCACCTCGGCGACACCGGGCACGCTCTGCAGCTGAAAGCGCAGGAACCAGTCCTGCAGCGCTCGCAGGCTCGCGAGATCCTGACGCCCCGACCGGTCGCGCAACGCGTACTGATAGACCCAGCCGACGCTGGTCGCGTCGGGACCGATCTCGGTGCGCACGCCGTCGGGCAGGGTCGGGAGGATGCGGCTCAGGTGCTCGAGGACGCGCGAGCGCGCCCAGTAGAGGTCGGTCCCGTCCTCGAACACGACGTGGACGTACGAGTAGCCGTAGTCGGACAGGCCGCGCACGACCTTGACGCGCGGCGCGCCGAGCAGCGCGCTCACGATCGGGTAGGTCACCTGGTCCTCGACCAGCTGCGGACCGCGATCCCAGCGCGAGTAGACGATGACCTGCGTGTCGGACAGATCGGGCAGCGCATCGAGCTGCACGCGGGGCAGCGTCCAGAGCGCCATCGCGACGGCGAGCACGGTGAGCAGAACGACGAGCAGCCGGTTCGCCGCGCTGACGGCGATGATGCGCGCGATCATCGTGTCGCCGCGTGCTCTCCGGGGCGCGGCGTCGAGGGCGCCGCCGCGAGCGCCTCCTGCGCCGCGCGGAAGCGCGATTCGGAATCGATCAGGAACGTCGCCGCGGCGACCACCTGCTCACCCGGCGAGACGCCGGTGAGCACCTCGCGCTCGCCCTCGCCCTCGAGCCCGACGACGACGTCGCGCGGCTCGAAGCGGCCGTCGGAGTGGCGCACGAAGACCAGCTGGCGGGTACCGGTGTCGAGCACCGCGTCTTCGGGGACGACGAGCCGCCGCCCGAGCGGGATCTGCACGGTCAGCGCGACGAAGCTCCCCGCGACGAGACCGCCGCCGGGGGTGGCGACCAGCGCGCGGACGCGGACGTCCTGCCGCGCGGCGCTGCCGACGGCGGTCGTGCCGCCGACCGGCTCGACGGTCACCAGGCTGCCACGAAAGACGCGCCCCGGAAGAGCACGCGCCGTCACCAGCACGGGGTGCCCGACGCGCGGCAGGTCGGGCGCCGCGACGACGGTCGCGCCGGAGGTCGCGTCCACGACCGCACCGTGCACCGTGCCGTAGATCCAGGCGCTCTGGCCCGGCAGCAGCAGGCTGGTCGCTCCGCCGTCGATCCGACCGACCGCAGCGAGCTCGCTCGACGAGATCCCGAGCAGCTCGAGGCGACGCGCGGCCGAGCGGCGCAGGCCTTCGACGCGAAGCCGGGCCGCCGGCGTCGCCTCGCTGTCGAGACCGGCCTCTGCCTCGAGCGCCGCGCGCTGCTCGGCCAGCGCCGCATACAGATCGGGATCGAAGGCGACGCGACCCGCGGTGCGGACGTCGCGGCGCATGTCACGGTACTCGACCACCGCGGTCCGCACGCCGATCAGCTGAGCGCGCTCGGGCGAGAGCGTGAACGACGCGTGCGACGGCAGGGCTCCCTGCTCCGCCCCGGGAGCGCGCACCGCCGTGCCCGGCTGGTCCTGCGCGTCGCCCGCGGCGTCGTTGCGGGCCAGCGTCATCCCGCACACCGGGCAGCGGCCGGGCTCGTGCGCCACCACCTGCGGGTGCATCGGACACTGGTACGTGGCCGTGCCCGCGACGGTGGCCGCGGGCGCGGACGCGTCGTGCGGCGCATGCCGCCACGACACCCCCGCGCCCACGACCAACGCCGCAGCGAGCACGATCCCGGCGACGACCGGTCGTTGCATGCGGTCGCGCGCGTCCGTCAGCGGACGACGAGCTTGTCGCCGTGGCCGAGGGAAGGATCGGCGTCGTTGTTGTTCATCAGCACGGTGATCGCGCCGCGCAACGCGCGCCTCATCGCGTGGTCGACGATCGCGTTGTTCGTGGCGCGGTTCGCCGGGGGCACGATGTCGAAGATCGCTCCCGACGCGGGCGGAATGAGGAACGTCTGCGCGCCCTGCACGACGTTCTTCGGGTTGCCGTGGTCGTAGACGCGATCCCAGATGCCGGCGATCGGGTGCAGCGCGACCGGATCGTGCACGTTGGCGTTCACGTAGTAGATGCGCACGCGCTCGCCGGGCTTCGCCTGCAGCGCCTGGCTCGCGTTCGGGTCGTGCACCGGGTCGTAGTGGAACACCTTGCCGTTGATCAGCGAGCCGACCCAGTTCTTGCCGTCGAGCAGGTCGTCGACCGACGTGCCCTCGCGGAACAGGTCGCCCTGCACCAGCACGTACTCGCGGTCGGGCTTCGGGAAGGCCGCCGAGTAGCCCTCCTTCGGGTCGACGATGATCACGCCGTACATGCCGCGCGAGATGTGCTCGACCATCGCCGACGCGCCGCAGTGATAGATGAAGACGCCGGGGTACTTCGCCTCGAAGGTGAACTTCTTGGTGCCGCCGGGCTTCACCTCGGCGAACTCGTCGAGCACGTCGACCACCGCCGCGTGGAAGTCCATCGAGTGGCTGTTCTTGTTGGCGGCGTCGTTGGTCAGCGTGAACTCGACGACGTCGCCCTGGGTGACGCGGACGAGCGGACCGGGAATGCTGCCGCCGTAGGTCCACATCTTCTGCTTCGTGCCCTTGTTGTCGACGTCGAGCTCGACCTCCTTCACGGTCATGTCGACCTTGACGTTCTTCGCGAGAGCGGGGCCGGCGAGAGCGACGACGGTCATCGCCGTCAAACATAGTTCACGGATCACGGGTCGCATGGTGGATGCACTCCTCCTCGGGGTGGTGATCGTGCGTGGACGCGCCGTGCGTCCGACGCACGGGGTTCAGGGCTGCTTCGCGGCGGCGCCGGGCTCGGCGCCGCGGAAGCCCGCGTGCTCGAAGATGCCGTAGCCGGCCTTCAAGCTGTCGCTGTAGTAGAAGTTCGGGTCGTACTGCTTCTGCTTCCAGACGTACCAGGGCGGCTTCTCGATGCCGTCGTACTCGAAGATCAGCATCGAGCCGCCCATGTCCTTGCCCGAGTTGGTGACGTGGCCGTCGACGTGGTCGTGCGTCATCCACAGCCCCGGGTTGTCCATGCGGACGATCGCGTCGAGGCGCTCGCCCTCCTCGAGGCGCACGACGTCCGCCCAGTACGGGCTGGCGAGTGGCAGGCCGTCCTTGTGCGTGACCAGCACGTCGTGGCCGTGCAGATGGAAGGCCGCGTTCGAGCCCGCACCGATCAGGCGCAGGCGCACGACGTCGCCCTCCTTGACGCGCAGCGGCTGCGTCAGCGGGAACGACTTGCCGTTGATCGAGAAGTAGTCGCGAAGCTCCGTCGGATGGCCGCCGATGCCGTAGCGGTCGGCGAGCTTCGAGTTCCAGCCGGAGAACATCAGGATCGCGTCCTTCGTGACCTCCTTCTCGAGCGGCGTCGGCTCGAGCGGGTCGACGATCAGCGGTCCCCACATGCCGCGCACCGCGATGTGCTCGGCGACGTTGACGTGGCAGTGGTACCAGAGCGTGCCGGGCCGCGTGACGATGAAGTCGTAGGTGTAGGAGCCGCCCGGCGGCACCGGCTGCTGCGTCACGTGCGGCACGCCGTCGCTCTGCCACGTGCCCTGCTGGTGCATGCCGTGCCAGTGGATCGTGTGCTCCATCGACGACAGGTTCACGAAGCGGACCTTGAGCTCGTCACCTTCGCGGACGTGGATGAGAGGACCCGGCACCTGGCCGTTGAACGCCCACACCTTGGTGCGGAATCCGGGCGCGACCTCGAGCTCGCGCTCCTCGACGCGGATCTCGATCTCGCGCAGCTCCCCTTTCGGGTAGCGCGCCTTGACGCTCGCCGGCGGCGACGGCGCGACGACGTCGGTCGCGGCCGCCGGCGCGCTCACCGCCGTCGCAGCCGGTGCAGCCGCACGCTCGTCGGCCGCCGCGGGCGCCGCGAGCATCTCCGAGCCCGGCGCGACCACGCGCTGCGCCCCGGCGCCGGCGGCGCCGCCGGCCGCGGCCACCGCGGCTCCGCCGCCATCGGTGTGCGACAGCTTGCGAAGATGCTTGACGAGCGCCCGGACCTGCTCGTCGTCGAACACCGCGCGCCACGGCGGCATGAGCGCCGACTTTCCGACCGCGGGTCCGCCGCCGACGATCGCGTTGAACAGGTCCTGGTCGCTGCGCGTCGCCATCTCGCGCGTGTCGGTGTGGTCTCGCGGCTGGACCGCCATCCCGGCCACGTTGATGCCCTTGCCGTTGCCGGCGAGGCCGTGACACGGCGTGCAGTAGGTGCGGTAGGCGAGCTCCGCATCCGTCGCGTCGCCCGCGGCGGCGGGCGTCGCGAGCAGCACCAGGGAGAAGACGACGGCTCCGATCTCACTTCGCGTCATGGTCGTCCTCGCTCAGCATCCGGAGGTACGCGACGAGCTTCGCGACCTCGGCCGGCGGCAGCGCGTAGCCGGGCATGGGCGCAACGGGATCCCACGCCTGGGGATCGGCGACGTAGCTGGCGAGAAACTCCGGCCGCAGCCGCGCGTACGCGTCGAAAAGATCCGGACCCGACACCGGCGGGGACGCAGCCCCCGTGCGGTGGCAGGAGCCGCAGCCCTTGAACTTGACGAAGTTCATCTCGGCGAGCGCACGCGGCACCTGCGCCTTCGCGGGCGGCTCCTTCGGCAGCTGCTCCTTGCCCCATTCGAGGTGCTGCAACGCGCTCACCACGGCGTCGACTTGTGCCGCCGGCACCACCGGGTGCGCGGCGCCGCGTTCCGCGTCGATCAGCATGTCGCCGTTCGCCTCCGTCCGCGTGCGCTCCGCGGGGTGCAGACCTGCGGGGCGAATCGGCGTCGGCTTCGCGAGCCACGCACGCAGGAACTCCGGTCGGTACTTGCTGCCCGCGTAGAAGAGGTCCGGCCCCTTGCGGGACGCGTAGGCGCCGAGCGTTCGTGCGCCCGGCGCCGGCGCCGCCACCGCGTGGCAGTCGGTGCAGCCGAGCTGCTGCAGAACGTCGGCGTCCTTCGCCGCGGCGGGCGGCGCCCACGACACGAGCGCCGCGATCAGCAGAAGGCAGCGCGGCAGCTCACATTTTTCGTATTTAGAATACCACAATTGGATCGTACCTCCGTCGATCGGTGAAGCGCGCGACGTTTCCGCCGCGGTGCGACGTACGCGTCAGCGCACGGTTCCGGGCGACGCGTCCTCGGGCCACGACACGAGCATCTGCTCGCAGGCGGCGACGTTCGCGTGGTGCAGGTCCAGCACCCGGCGCAGTGCGAGAGCGACGCCCTCGTGTGCGACCCTCGGCAGCGCCTCCTCGACACGTCGCACGACCCAGCGCTGGCCCCTCTGCAGCAGAGCGAACCGCGCGCGGTCGCCGTGCAGCGCGAGCACCCTGGCCGCGAAGTCGCCGACGCGCGCGCCGGCCGGAGCGTCCAGCAGAGCGAGTGCTCCCGCGAGCAGCGCGCACGACGCGGCCTCGTCGTCGCGAACCGCATCGAGCAGCGCGCGCGTCGGCCCCTGCGGGTGATCGTCACGGAGCGCGGCCGCGACCTTCACGCCTGCACGCTCGGCCGCGAGAAGCTCCTCGAGCAGAGCGCGCATCTCCTCGCGCGACAGCGCGTCGCCCTGCTGGACATCGTCGGATGCGGACTGCGATAGTTTCGCCAAGTTGGAACCTCGGAACCGAGCGTCGGCGACCGTGCCGGCTGGGCAAATGTCGTATCGAGAATGCCGCAATAGAAGCGTTCGCCGCGCGAGTCAAGCCTCGTATCGAAGAGCCACGTCGCGCGGCCGGAGCGCACGATGCGCCTGACGCAGCACGCCGACTACGGGCTTCGCGTCCTCATGTACCTGGCGAGCCGCCCCGGCGAGTACGCCACCAGCGCCGACCTCGCGAAGACGTTCGGCGTGTCGCACCACCATCTGCTCAAGGTCGTCCATCGCCTGTGCGAGCTCGGCTGGGTCGACGCCAAGCGTGGCCCGACGGGCGGCGTGAGCTTCCTGCCGTCCACCGGGGACGTGACCGTCGGCGAGGTGGTTCGTGCCCTCGAGCCTCAACACGCGCTCGTCGAGTGCTTCGACCCGACGACCAACACGTGTCCGATGAGCGGGACGTGCGGCCTGGCGCCGCTCCTGACGCGGGCCAACGAGGCCTTCCTGCGAGAGCTCGACGGCACGCCGCTGCGCGACATTGCGACTCCGCCGAACGCCCTGTACTCACCTCGCGGACGAGCCGCCCGCCGCTGATCCAGCGCGACGCCGACTCGACCGATTTTCGCTTGCACGGCTGCCCGGAGCAGGCATCCTGCGAAAATTCCGATCCGCCTGGCGGGCCGGTGTCGAGTCTCCGGGGAAGGAAATCGCATGGATCACCGTTCCGATGGGACCGGCGACCGTCGGACGGCCCGTGCCGTCACGGCGATCGTTCTGGGCTGCGCCCTCCTGGCCGCGTGCGGCACGCCGGTCGGCGTCAAGCGCCTCGACCCGACCCTGGTGCAGCGCCAGCTGACGCGCAGCATCCTGTCGTCGGACCAGCTCAGCAACTCGACGCGCAACTCGCTCTTCCAGCACGACCTGGTCACGCTGTGGGACGACGACCCGAGGGCGGCGATCGACAAGCTGCAGGACGCGGTCGCAAAGGGCACCGCGCGCCGCAACGACGTCTACGCGCTCGCCGAGATCTCGTTCGCGTACGGCGAGGGCGTCAACGACCCGGCGTACTTCCGCTCGTCGGCGGTCTACGCGTGGCTGTTCCTCTTCCCGGAGAACGATACCCGGCTCGATCCCTTCGACCCGCGCGCCCGCGTCGCCGCCGACCTCTACAACCGCGGCATCGCGCGCGGCTTCGCGTACGGCGCGAGCGGCGACTTCCTGCCGCGCGCGGGCGCGTATCCCGTCCCGTTCGGTACGCTCGACGTCTACTTCGACGAGTCGCAGCTGACGTGGATGGACCGTCGCCTGATCCGCTTCACGCCGGTCGCCGACCTCGAGGTCGAGGGCATGGCGACGCGCTACCGCTGGTCGGGGCTCGGCGCGCCGCTCGCCGCGAGCACCGAGCCGATCGATCCCGAGAAGGGCTACAACGACTACGTGCAGCCGTGGGCCAAGGTCCCGGTGACGGCGCTGCTGCGCATGAACAACGTCGCGGACCAGCTCGCGAGCGGACGCGTGTCCGGCGACATGACCCTCGAGCAGCCGGTGCGCAAGGACAAGGTCGAGATCGAGGGCCAGAAGGTTCCGCTCGAGGCCGAGACCACGGCGTCGCTCGCCTACTCGCTCGCCGAGTCGCCGGTCTGGCAGCGCGAGATCTGGGGCTTCCTGCAGCGCATGGCCGCGATCCCCAAGGGCACGCAGCTCGCGGCCCTGCAGCCGTACCGTCCGGGCCGCATTCCGGTCGTGTTCGTGCACGGCACCGCGTCGAGCCCGGGACGCTGGGCCGAGATGATCAACGAGCTGATGAACGACCGCCGCATCGGTCCGCGCATCCAGCCGTGGCTCTTCATGTACGACACCGGCAATCCGATCGGCTACTCGGCGATGCTGCTGCGCGAGTCCATCAAGGACCTCGTCAAGTCGCTCGACCCGAAGGGCGAGGACGCCGCCCTGCACGACATGGTGGTGATCGGCCACAGCCAGGGCGGACTGCTCACCAAGCTCACCGCCGTCGACGTGGGCGACCGCGTCTGGAGGCAGGTCAGCGACGAGCCGCTCGAGAGCCTCGACATGACGCCCGAGCAGCGCGAGGAGATCCGCAAGATCGCGTTCATCAAGCCGGTGCCGCAGGTGACGCGCGTCGTCTTCCTGTCGACGCCGCACCACGGCAGCTACATCGCCGGGAACTGGCTCGCGCACCAGGTCGCGCGGCTGATCAGCATGCCGGCCACGCTCACGCAGCTCACGTCCGCGCTGGTCACGCAGAACCAGGCACGGCTCAAGGGCAACTTCCGCGGCATGCAGTCGAGCGTCTACGGCATGACGCCGGGCAACCAGTTCATCAAGACGCTGATCGACACGCCGCTCGCGCCCGGCGTGACCGGACACTCGATCATCGCCGTCAAGGACCCGGACGTGCCGCGCGACCGGGCCGACGACGGCGTCGTCGAGTACACCAGCGCGCACATCGAGGGCGTCGAGTCGGAGTACGTCGTGACGTCCGGCCACTCGTGCCAGGACAACCCGCACACCATCAACGAGGTGCGGCGCATCCTGCTCGAGCACATCGCACAGTTCGACGCGCGCGAAGGCGGCCGCACGAAGGCCGCGGTCGCGCCCGCAGACACCAGCGACGTGCAGGATCAGGGCTCGACCGGCGACTCGTTCAACAACGGCGGCGCGCAGGCACCGGCGCCCGCGACGCCGTGACGACGTGACGGCGTGAGGAAGCTGCTCGCGGCGCTCGCCGCCCTGCCGGTCGTGCTGGCCGCACTGTGGTGCGGGCTCGCGCTCGGCTTCCGCTTTCCCGGGCCGACGGTGATCCGGCACGGCGTCGGCGGGCTGTTCGTGATCGGCGTGATCGCGACGCTGCTGCGCGTCCGGCCGCTGACGCGCAAGCTCGGGGCGCTCGCCGTGCTGTTCGGACTCTTCGCCGCGTTCTATGCGACGGTCCGCCCGTCGAACGACCGCGACTGGTCGCCCGAGGTCGCGAACCCGCCGACCGGCGAGGTCGTCGGCGACACGCTGACGCTGCACAACGTGCGCAACTTCCAGTACCGCAGCGACTCCGACTTCACCGAGCGCTGGGAGACGCGCACCTACGATCTGTCCGCGATCGAGGGCGCGGATCTGTTCCTGTCGTACTGGGGCTCGCCGATGATCGCGCACACGATCGTCAGCTGGGACTTCTCGAACTCGCCGCCGCTCGCGGTGTCGATCGAGACGCGGAAGGAAAAGGGCGAGGAGTATTCCGCCGTGCGCGGCTTCTTCCGCGAGTACGAGCTGTACTACGTCGCGGCCGACGAGCGAGACCTGATCGGCCTGCGCACCAACCACCGCGACGAGCAGGTCTACCTCTACCGCGTGCGCATCTCGCCGGCCGCCGCGCGCGACCTGCTGCTCGACTACGTCAAGACCATGAACGACCTCGCGGCCCGCCCGCGCTGGTACAACGCCGGCATCGACAACTGCACGACCGGCATCCGCGTGCACGTCGAGCACATCGGCTCGGTGCGGCCGTGGGACTGGCGCATCCTGGCCAACGGCTACGGCGACCAGCTCATGTACGAGCGCGGCAACATCAATACCGACCTGCCCTTCGACGAGCTGAAGCAGCGCAGCAACGTCGTCGCGCGCGCGCAGGCCGCGGGCGACTCGCCGGACTTCTCCGCGCGCATCCGCGACGGCCTTCCGCCGCGCCCGAAACCCTGATACCCGGGGCCTGACCCTCCGGACGGCCACAAGATGTGGTGGTCGTCGCGGGAGCGGTCGGGGCAGGACAGCGGCTGGCCCGACGGATGGTGCATCCTCGGACCGCCCGCTGGTGGGCAGGAGGTCCGGATGACGACGATCGACGTCGAGCTCGTGCGGCAGAAGGTGCTGGAGGTCCTGCCCGACGCGCTGCCGTGGATCGCCGCGGGCGGCGCGCTGCTCGCGGTCCTGCTGCTGATCGCCGTGCTCGTCCTCGTGAGGCGCGTCAAGCGCGTGGCGAGTGAGACGTCGCTGCTGGCGTCGGAGCAGATCGCCGGACAGCTGGAGTCGCTCGCCACCGCGTTCGACGGCCTCGCCGACCGGCAGGAGGCGATCGAGCGCTCGGTGCGGCAGGAGATCGCGCAGAACCGCGCCGAGAGCGGCGTCGCCGCGCGCGAGGGACGCGAGGAGATGACGCGCGCGCTGACGCTCTTCGGTGACTCGCTGCAGGCACGGGCACGCGACGGCGCCGCGGCGCAGCAGGAGCAGCTCGCGCAGTTCGGCAACCAGCTCGCGCTGCTGCTCGCCACCATCGAGCAGCGCCTGCAGGGCCTCACGCAGACCAACGAGGGCAAGCTCGAGAGCCTGCGCCGCACGGTCGACGAGCGCCTCGGCCAGATCCACCGCGACAACGCGGAGAAGCTCGAGTCGATGCGCCAGACCGTCGACGAGCGCCTGCACGGCACGCTCGAGCAGCGCCTCGGCGAGTCCTTCAAGCAGGTGTCCGAGCGCCTCGAGCAGGTGCACAAGGGTCTCGGCGAGATGCAGGTGCTCGCGGCCGGCGTGGGCGATCTCAAGAAGGTCCTGACCAACGTCAAGACGCGCGGCGGCTGGGGCGAGGTCCAGCTGGAAGCGCTGCTCGAGCAGATGCTGAGCCCCGAGCAGTACGAGCGCAACGTGAAGACGCGCGAGGGCAGCGCCGAGGTCGTCGAGTTCGCGATCCGGCTGCCCGGCAAGCCCGACGAGGGCCTCGACTTCGTCTGGCTGCCGATCGACGCCAAGTTCCCGCTCGAAGACTACCAGCGCCTCGTCGACGCGTCCCACGAGGGCGACCGCGACCTCGTCGAGCTCGCGGCGCGCGCGCTCGAGAAGCGCGTCCGCCAGTGCGCGAAGGACATCTCGACCAAGTACCTGAGCCCGCCGCGCACGACGGACTTCGCGGTCATGTTCCTGCCGACCGAAGGGCTCTACGCCGAGGTCGTGCGGCGCAGCGGGCTCCTCGAGGCGATGCAGAACGACCACCGCGTCGTGGTGGCGGGGCCGTCGACCTTCGCGGCCCTGCTCAACAGCCTGCAGATGGGTTTCCGCACGCTCGCGATCCAGGAGCGCTCCAGCGAGGTGTGGCGCATCCTCGGCGCGGTGAAGACCGAGTTCCGCAAGTTCGGCGACGTCCTCGACGGCGTCAAGAAGAAGCTCGACCAGGCGTCGAAGACGATGGACGACGCGGCCGTGCGCTCGCGCGCCATCGAGCGCAAGCTGCGCCAGGTCGAGGAGCTGCCGCCGGGCGAGGCGCAGGTCCTGCTCGGCGCTACTGCGAGCGAGCCCGAGGAGCTCGACGAGGCGGTCTGACGCGAGGCGGTCCGGGCGCGCGTCCGGGCGTCAGGGCGCGACCGGCGCCGTCGGTGCCGCCTTCACCAGCTTCCGCGTGGCGAGCTCGCGCGCGAGGACCTTCGCCACCAGCTCGTTGCCCCACGGCGCGTAGTGGAAGCGTCGCAGGATCTTCTCCGTCGTCCAGCCCGGCGCGAGCGCGTCGAAGCCGTCGAGCACGTCGACCACCGGGATCCCCTCCTCGACGAGACGGTCGCGCAGCGGACGGTACGTGATCGCGCGTCCCTCGCGCCGCGCGTCGAGCTCGGTGCGATCGGGGAACAGCACGACCAGCGGCTCGGCGCCGTTCGCTCGCACGCGTTCGACGAAGCGGTGCAGCACCGCGAGCGCGATGCGCGATGGCTCCGCGTCGAGGTTCAGCTCGCCGTGCCGGATCTGCCGCTCGCCCTCGCCGGAGCGGCGGAGCGTCGCCGCCAGCAGCTTGACGAGACGCACCGACGCGAGCGCGTCGAGCGGGCCCGCGTCGCTCACCGGCGGCGCGTAGTCGTCGTGGCGCACGATGCCGCGCAGCTTCGGCACCGGGTCGGCGAGGAAGGCACGGTACGCATCCGCGCCGGGCAGCGGGTTCGGCAGCAGCTCGAGCGTGCCGGCGCCGTCGAGCACGAAGCGCGGCTTGGTCAGCACGTGTCCCGTCGTCGGTGCGAAGAACGGACGGAACACGTTCACGCCGCGCAGCACGTCGTCGGTGATCACGCCGAGCAGGACGATCCGCGGCTTCTTCACCGCACCGTCGCGCTCGTAGCGCAGCAGCGCCTGGTCGAGCCCGTAGCCGCCGACGCCGTAGTTGAGCACCTCGGCTCCCGGCAACGCGCGCTCGAGCGCCGCCTCCCAGGTCTCGTCCGTCACGACCTCGTCGCCGTGCACGAACGAGTCGCCGAACGCCGCGATGCGGACGATGCCGGGCGGCGGCGCGTCGGCGTACTCGTGCGTCGCGCGGATTCCGCTGGCGGTGATCGCGGCGTCGTCGGTGAACGCGCCCGGGATCGTGATCCAGCCCAGCTCCGGGTCGATGCGCTGGTACCAGGTGCCGTCCGCGGCGACGATCTCCTCCATGGGCCTGCGCCACGGGTCGATCAGGCCGTCGAACGCCCGGTAGCGAAGCCCGCGCCGCTGCTCGATCACGCGCAGCGCGATCCACGACGTCGCCTCGACCACGAGCAGCACGCTCGCGGCGAGTGCGACCCAGCGCGCCGCCGTCCTCACGCGATCAGCCGCGCGCTCCGAGCTGGACGGCGACCTGCGCCGTCCCCGTCGCCGTCGTGGCGGGATCACGAACGACCATGCGGTCCGCGCCGAAGCCGTAGTCGCTGGTCAGCACTTCGCGCAGCCGGTCGGCGCGCGTCGACGCGAGCGCACGGATCTGCTCCTCGCCGATCGTCTTCGCGGCCGCCCACTCGTCGAGCTTCGCCTGATCCTCCGCGTCGAGCGCGGGCGCGGGCTCGCCTTTCGCGCGCGCCTCGAGCGTCTCGCGGATCGCCTTCCGGGTGCCGCGGCTTCCCAGGTTCTTGAGCCCCGCGAGGACGCCCTGGTCCTGCTGCAGGTCGGCGAGCACCGCCGCCTCCTGCAGCGCGCGCACGTCGTCGGCGCCGACCTCGCCGGTCAGCTCGACGCGCAGCGCCGGCGAGGACGCGAGCACGCCGGCGAGCTGCTCGATGCGCCACCACGCGTCGTCGGCGATCTTCGCCTGCCCGGTCACGAAGCCGATGGGCTCGGGCTTGAAGGCCGCGACCTTCCCGCCGTCGAGCGACAGCGCGCCCAGCAGCTTCAGCGGCGACGCGAGCGCGTTGATCAGCGCGCGCGACATCGCCTGCGCGACGATCGGCGCGAGGTCCGGGCGCGCGCCGCCGCTGCGGTCGCCGGTGATCGGCACGTCGAGCGCGATCCGCCCGCTGACGTCGCGCAGCAGGGCCAACGCGAGCGACAGCGACACGCCGAACTTCTCCGTGAACAGCGCGTCGCCGGCCGCACCCGCGACGTCGAGATCGTCGAACGCGAGCTCGCTGTCGGCCGTGTAGCCCTTCGGGTCGAGCTTGACCTTCGACGCGAGCGTGAAGGTTCCGCTGCTGATGCTGTAGCCCGACGCGCCGGCCACGTACGGGTTCAGCTGCGGCAGCGGCAGCGCCTTCGTGTCCGCCGACACCTCGAGCGTGTCGCCGCGCTGCTTCGCGTCGACCACGAGCGGCGCGCCGCCCGGCGCCTTCGCCGTCAAGCGCACGTCGCGGAAGCGGTTCGCCGGATACTGGAAGTCGTGCACGTCGAGCTCGAGCGCGGTCACGCGCCCCTTGAAGAAGGGCTGCACGGTGCGGTCGAGGATCGTGATCTCGCCGTCGTCGATCGTGAGCTCGCCGAGCGTGAGCATGACCGGCGAGGTCGCCTCGATCTCGCGCGCGGCGTCGCGCGCCTCGGTCGCGATCTGCGCGGCCTTCTCGCGCACGACGCCGTCCTGCGCGGGCGCCGCCGCCTCGGCCGGCGCGCTCGCAGGCGCGGATCCCGACACGGCCGCGGGTGCTGCCGCGGGCTCGGCCCGAGCCGCCGTGCCCTCCTTGCCGAGCGTCACCTGCGGCGCCGGCAGGATCAGGCCCTCCGGCGTGCGCGTCAGGCGGATGCGCGGGCTCGCAAGCGCCACGCGCGCGAGATCGACCTTCACCGGCCCCGCCGCGGTGACGCCTGGCGCCGGCGGCACGTTCGGAACATTGAGCCCGCGCACGTCGATCTCGAAGCGCTTCCACGCGAAGCCGTAGTCCTCCCCCTGCGGCGGTGCCACGTCGAGGTCGGCCAGCGCGAGCATGCCCGACGCACTCGCGGATCCGTTGCCGAGCGCGATCTTCAGATCTGCGCCGAGCGTCGCGTGCTTGAGCACCGGCGGGTCGACGCCGGCCGCGGCGGCGAGGTCCTCGAGCGCCAGCGCGTCGAGGCCGAGCGTGACGTCGGCCGTGAGCGGATCGATGCCGAGCGCGCCCGCGAGCTTCACGCCGCCGTTGCGCTCGCGCACCTCGAGCGCGACGTTCGCGCGGTTGCCCGGCTCGCTCGACAGGCCGTCCACCGTCAAGGACGGGATCCGCAGCTCGAGCGGCGGCGGCGCGAGGAACACCTTCGCCATGCAGTCGGTGAGCGCGACCTGGGCCACGCTCCAGCGGAACGCGGGCTCCGGCTCGCCGGCCTTCTGCTGCGGCGCCGCGGGCGACGCGGGCGCGACCTGCGCGTCGACCGGCGCGCCGGCCTCGCCGTCCTTCGTGCGCGGCAGCAGCGGCAGCGGCGGCTGGTCGAGCGGACGGACCAGCACGCCGGCCCCGTCGAGCGCGACCTTCCTGACGGTGACGAAGCGCTTCGCGAGGTCCACGCGCTCGACGTCGACCTCGAAGCGCCGCCACGCGAGCGCGGGCTCGCTCTCGCCCGGCACGTCGACCTGCACGTCGCGCAGCACGACGTTGCCCGACGCGAGCGGCAGCATCTCCGGCTCGAGGTGCACCTGCAGCTTGCCGTCGAGGCGTCCGCGGAAGTCGCTCCAGCCGATCTGCGGCGCGTGCACCTGCAGCCGGTCCAGCGGCAGGTCGTCGAGCGTCGCGGTGGCGGTCACGGCGAAGCCGTCGCCGCGGTTCGCGAGGTTGGTCTCGAGCTTGACGGAGCCGTCGCCGAAGCGCGCCTCGATGGTGCCGACGCCGGGCGCCTGGTTCTCGTCTTCGGCGCGCAGGTGGAAGCCGTTGAGCTCGATGCCGTCGAGCGACAGCGTCACGTTCTGCGCGGGCTCCGGCACGCGGTCGAGCAGCACGAGGCGTCCGTCGCGCAGCTTCGCGGAATCGACGATCACGTTCCACGGCGGCGACGCGTCGGCCGCGGGCTCCGCGGGCGGCGGCTCGGGCGGCGGCGCGTCGGCGGGCGGCGGACGAAGCGCCGGGACGATCACGGCACCGTCGCGCAGGCGCTCGACGTCGACCTCCGGTCCGTCGAGCGTGACCTCCTCGATCTGCACGACGCGCGACAGCAGCGGCTTCCACGCGAGGTCGACGTAGAGGCGATGGAACGCGACGCGCGGTGCGGGTCCGCTGGCGTCCGCGGGCGGAGGTACCGCGCCCCCGGAGGCCGGCTGCTTCTTCGCGTCACTCGGGGCCCCGGTCTCCTGCGACGGCGCGGCGCTCGCAGTCGCGGTCGCAGCCGCGGTCGCAGCCGCGGACGGCTCGGCGGTTCCCGCATCCGCCGGCGAGGGCGCCGCGGCGGCATCACCCGACGCCGCGGCCGCGGGCGCGCCGGGACGATCGCCGAGCAGCTCGACGCCCTCGACCGCGACCGCGCCGCGCAGCAGCCACAGGTCGACGTTCGCGACCTTCACCTTGCCGGCGAGGAACGCCTCGCCCTGCGTCTCGATCACCCGCCGCAGCACGTACGGCAGCGCGACGCGGACGCCGACCACGAGCACGACCAGCACGTAGAGGAGGATCGCCCACCAGCGGCGCCAGCGCGGACGCACACGGAGCGGAGCTTCGATCACCGTCGCGTCGTCCTGCGTCTCGTCCGTCGTCATCACCCTTCCATCCGCGCCACGCCGCCCGCGCCGCGTCAGACTGTCAAATGACGCGGCGTGCGCAAGCAGGCATCTGCTCGTTGCGCGCGGCGCACGGGGCGGATGTTCTCCCGCGCCTTGCAGGATGTACCGCGCGCGACCTCCACACGACCACCACGACGCTTGCGGCGTCGCGTCCGGGGACGCGGCACGACGCTTGCGACCGCGCCGGCGCATGGCGCAGAACGGCGCGCAGCAGGACGTCGACCGCGGACGCGAGCGGCCACCCGGCAAGGACACCGCGCCGCAGGTGCACGAGGCCGAAGACGCAGCCGCGACCCGTGCCGCGAAGCGCGATCCCGAGGCGGATTCCGGGTGCGGACGCGGCCGTCGCGCCACCAGCCCTTCGGACATCCCGCGCGCGGGCTGGCGCGACATCCTGTTGCGCACGAAGCAGGAGGTGTCCGACGACAACGTCTCGCTGGTCGCGGCCGGCGTCGCGTTCTACGGCCTGCTCGCGGTCTTTCCCGGCATCGCGGCACTGGTCTCGATCTACGGGCTGGTCGCCGACCCGGTGAGCGCGGGACGTCTCTTCGCCGACATGCCGGGGCTTCCCGCCGAGGCGCGCAGGATTCTCACGGATCAGGCCGCGCACGTCGCCGCCGCACCGACCGCGACCCTGAGCTTCAGCCTCGTGTTCGCGCTGATCCTGACCATCTACAGCGCGTCGCGCGCGATGAGCGCGATCATCACCGCGCTCAACATCTCGTACGACGAGAGCGAGACGCGCGGCTTCGTGCGGCTCACGCTGCTGTCGTTCGGCTTGACGGCGGGACTGCTCGGATTCTGCATGGTGGCGCTCGGCGTGATCGTCGGCGTTCCGGCGGTGGTCGAGGCGCTCCACCTGCCGACGTGGATGGCGGCGCTGCTGCACCTGCTGCCGTGGCCGGTGCTCGGCGCTGCGGCGGTCGGCGGGCTCGCCCTGCTCTACCGCTTCGGTCCGGCGCGGCGTCCGGCGGAGTGGCCGTGGCTGCGCATCGGCGCGCTCGCCGCGACCGTGCTGTGGCTCGTCGGCTCGGCCGCGTTCTCGTTCTACGTCGCGAACTTCGGCAGCTACAACGAGACCTACGGCTCGGTCGGGGCGCTGGTCGTGCTGCTGATGTGGTTCTACCTGAGCGCCTACGTCGTGATCGTCGGCGCCGAGCTGAACTCGGAGATCGAGCACCAGACGAAGCGCGACACCACCGTCGGACACGAACGCCCGATGGGCGAGCGCGAGGCGTACGTCGCGGACACCGTCGGCCGCGTTCCTTGACGCCCCGCGCAGGCGGGACGATGCACCCGCGAGCGGTCGTCTTTCGCGGCGCCTGACGCTATCGTCGCGCCGGTGACGACGGACCACGACCGAGGCCCGGCGCGATGAGCGCCCGGGACGCCGCGCGCAGGCTCGCCGAGGCGTACCGCGACTCGGGCGCGCTGTGGACCGCGTCGCTGGTCGCGGACCGAGTGCTGCCGCTGGGCACGATGCGCTTCTGGAAGGACGTGCACGTCCCGCTCGCGGAGCTGCGCGCGCAGGTGGACGCGATCCTCGCGGCGTGGGGCATGGCGGCGGACGCGCGCACGACGACGCTCGAGCACCTCCTGTACGCGGACCTGCACGGCATCGACTCGCACGGCAGCGCCATGCTGCGCGCGTATCAGCGCGAGCACACCGCCGGGCAGTGGCGCGCCGACGCGGCGCCGAGCGTCGTGCAGGAGTCCGACACGACCGCGCTGGTCGACGGCGGCGGCGGGCTCGGCCACGTCCCCGCCGACACCGCGATGCGCCTCGCGATGCAGAAGGCCGCGCAGCACGGCGTCGCGGCGGTCGCGGTGCGCAACTCCGGCCACTTCGGCGCCGCCGGATCGTACGCCGCACTCGCCGCGCGCGACGGCATGATCGGCATCGCGACCACGGGCACGCGCGTGCCGTCGCTGGTGCCGACGGCGTCGCGCGACGCGGCGCTGGGCACGAACCCGATCGCGTTCGCCGCTCCCGTCTCGGGGGCGCAGCCGTTCCTGCTCGACATGGCCACCAGCACCGCGCCGCTCGGTCGCCTCGGCCTCGCCGCGCACCGCGGGCGTCCCATCCCGCACGGCTGGGCGCTCGATCCCGAGGGTCGTCCCGAGACCAACGCGCGCCGCGCGATCGAGGCGCGGCGCTTGACGCCGCTCGGCGGCTCGCTGCTGCACGGCAGCCACAAGGGCTACGGGCTCGCGACGATGGTCGAGATCCTGTCGGCGGTGCTGCCGGGGACGTTCCGCGCCAACCCGGTCGCGGGCGACGTGCCGCGCGTCGGACACTTCTTCCTCTGCCTCGACCCGCGCCGCTTCCGTGGCGCGGACGCGTTCGCGAGCGACCTCGGCGGCCTCGCCGACCGTCTGCGCGCGCTGCCGCCGGTCGACCCGGACGTCCCGGTGCAGGTCGCGGGCGATCCGGAGTACGCGATCGCCGCACGACGCACGCGCGAAGGCATCCCGTTCGCGCGCTCGGTGGTCGAGGACATCCGCCACGTCGCGCGCGCCGCGGGCGCGACGTTCCTGCTGCGCGCGTGAGCACCGGCTCGCTCTCGCACGAGCTGCGCCGCCTCTGCGGCAGCGCGGTCATCGCGGCCCACCTGCCCGGCCAGACGCGCGCCCCGTACGCGCCGCGCGCGACCATCGAGTCGCGCCGCGATCGCCGCGTGCGCGACACCGTGCTCTACGCGGCGCGCAGCGTGCCGTTCTGGCGCGACTGGTTCGCGCGCTCCGGCGTCGATCCGCGCTCGATCCGCACCGCGGACGACCTCGCGCGCCTGCCGATCCTCGACCGCGAGCTCGAGCGCGCGCGACCCGACCTGTTCCTCTCCGACGCACGCCGCGCGCGCGGCGCTCTCAGCTTCGCCACCAGCGGCTCGACCGGAACACCGCTGCACGTGTCGCACGACCGCATCTCCCTGCTGGCGAACATCCCGTGGGGCGAGCGCGAGCGCGCGCCGGTCAATCACATCTGCGGCAGCTTCCGGCCGAAGGAGCTCTACGTCGGCTACGAGACCTCGACCTTCAAGAAGGTCACGGCCTTCTACGCCGAGGCCGCGCGCCTGCCGGTCGCGCCGAAGCGACGCTTCGTGGCGCTCGACACGCCGGTCGAGGAGATCGTGGCGCTCTTCGAGAGCGAGCGTCCCGACGTGCTGGTCGGATACGGCGGCTGGCTCGATCTCTTCTTCCGCACCGTGACGGCGCGCGGCCTCGCGCTGCGTCCGCCGAAGATGGTCATGTACATGGGCGAGGCGCTGCCGCACGGCGCGCGCGCGTTCATCGAGGAGCGCTTCGGCGTGCCGGTGCTGTCGCGCTACAACGCGGTCGAGTCGTTCAAGATCGGATTCTTCTGCGAGCGGCGCACGGGCTTCCACCTGCACGAGGACCTGTGTCACGTGCGCATCGTCGGCGACGACGGCCGTGACGTTCCGGCCGGCACGCCGGGGCGCGTGCTGGTCTCGAACCTCGTGAACCGCGCGACGGTTCTGCTGAACCACCCGATCGGCGACGTCGCGGCGCTCTCGACCGGAACGTGCGCCTGCGGGCGGACGATGCGCCTCCTCACCGAGCTCGAGGGCCGCGTCGAGGACGCGATCGCGCTCGACGACGGACGCTTCGTCCACCCGCGCTCGGTCTGGCAGGCACTCAAGAACGACGCCGACGTTCTGCAGTACCAGCTCGTGCAGACGGAGCCGCGGCGCTTCGTCCTGCACCTGGCGACGCTCGACGACGCGGCCTTCGCGCGCGCCCGCGAGCGCTCTCTGTCGAAGCTCGCGCGGCTGCTCGCGCCCGATCCGGTGATCGACGTCGAGCGCGCGGCGCCACGCGCGCAGGACGGCCCCGTCAAGTTCCGCGCGGTCGCGTCGCGGCTGCCGCGGCCGGGCTGAGGCGCCTCGCCGCGCGGCGCAGCGTGCGGCCCCACTGTGCCGCGAAGGGCGCCGGGTCGCGCCACGACCACACCGCCTCGACCAGCGGCGTGCGATAGGGAGCCGCGAGCGCGCGCACGTCGAGCGCGTCGTCGCGGCGCAGCAGCGCGTGCAGCAGGTCCGCGTGCAGGTTGACCCACGTGCCGCGCCAGCCGGTGTCGCGCATGCGGGCTGGACTCTTCTCGACGTGCTCGCGCCACGCGAGGTCGGCGACGTCGAGGCCGGCGCGACGCAGCAGCGCGTTGTAGATCACGCTGCGGCCGTTGACCTCGAGGAAGCGGAAGCGCCCGTCGCGCGGGTCGTGCTTGAACTCCGAGGTCACCGCACCACGGAGCCCGATCGCGCGCGCGACGGCGAGCGTCGCGTCGCGCAGCCCCGGCACGTCGTCGACGACGCTCGCGACGCGCGCGACGCCGAAGGTCTGCGGGCTCTGGCGGATCTTGCGCACGGTCACGCCCGGCCCCGCGTCGCCGTGCGCGTCGATCCACGCGGAGTACGTCCAGATGCGGTCGTCGCCGCCGGGCACGAAGTCGAACACCTCGCAGGCGGCGTCCGCCGCCGCGACGCGGGCGACCGCATCGCGCAGCTCGGCCGCGTCGCGCGCGACCAGCAGCTTGACGCCGAAGCGCGCGAAGAAGCGGTAGCCGACGACGGGCTTCACGAGCACGGGGAAGCGCAGATCGGTGCGCGCAGCGGTGTCCGGCGTCGCGGGGCCCCAGCAGTGCGGGACGTCGAGGCCCGCCTTGCGCGCGGCGTCGAGGAGCCGCCTCTTGTCGACCAGCCGCGCGACCACGTCCTCGGGCGGGACGATCGGACGGAAGTCCGCCGCGAGTGCGTCGTGATGGCGTGCGAGCGCGACCAGCGCGTCGTCCGTGGTGGGCAGCAGCGCCCAGCCGGCGAAGCGCGCGCGCCACGGGTCGAGCGCGGCCGTCAGACGCCCCGGGTCCTCCTCGAGGCCGTGCGCGTCGCGGGAGGCCACGCACCAGCGCGAGCGCTGCGCGAGGTCCCACGCCTGCGTCCGCACGACGGCCGACGGCACACCGCGCGCCGCGAGCGCGCGCACGATGCCGAGCCCGTTGACGTAGCCGCCGACGACGATCGCTCCCCTGCTCTGCATCCCTCCGTTCCCGCGGCGGCGGACGCTACCGGATCGAGACCGGGCGCGATAGGATTCCGCGGTGCGCGACGCCGCCTACGGTCTTCTCCAGGACGTCTGGAGCGCGTGGCTCGCGCGCCGCCTGCGCGGCGACTTCGCAACCGTCGAGCGCTTCTGCCTCTTCGTCGGCTACCCGCGGAGCGGCCACAGCATCGTCGGCACCATGCTCGAGGCGCATCCCGACGCGGTGATCGCGCACGAGCTGAACGCGCCGCCGCTGATCCTCGGCGGCATCGGCCGCGATCGGCTGTACGCGCGCATCGTCGCCCGCTCGCGATGGTTCCACCTGCGCGGCTCGCGCACCAACTACGACTACCGCGTGCCCGGACAATGGCAGGGACGCTTCCGCACCCTGCGCGTGATCGGCGACAAGCGCGGCGGTGCCGTGACGCGCGCGCTCGGCGAGCACCCGGACCTCCTGCATCGCACGCGGGATCTCACCGGCGTGCCGCTGCGCCTGATCCACGTCGTGCGCGATCCGCTCGACAACGTCGCGGCGATCGCGCGCTGGCACGACATGACGCTCGCGGACGCCGCCGACTACTACTTCGCGCACTGCGCGACCCTCGAGCGGTGTGCCTCGCTCTGGAGCGGCGACGAGCTGATCACGGTGCGGCACGAGGACTTCGTGCGCGATCCGGAGACCACGCTGCGCGCGCTGTGCGCGTTCCTCGGCCTCGATCCCGAGCCCGGCTGGCTCGCGAGCTGCCGTGCGGTCGTGTTCCCGCAGCCGACGCGCAGCGGACGGCGCACCGCGTGGCCCGACGGGCTCGCCGAGAGCGTGGCTGCGCGCGCGCGCGGCTACGCGCACCTCGCGAGCTACGCGGACGCCGGCGGCTCCATGCGCACGAAGGTCGGGTAGCGCGTCACCTCGACGTAGCCCATGCGCCGGTAGACCGGCTCGCCCATCACCGACGCCTGCAGCCCCGCGATGCGCGCGCCGAGGTCGAAGCCGGCGTTGCCGGCGGCGCGCGTGCACAGTTCCGCGAGACCTTTGCCGCGCGCGTCGGGGTGCGTACCGACCCAGTAGATGCCCGCCACGCCGTGCGTGACGATCACCATCGCGCCGGCCGCGGCCTTGCCGTCGGCCTGTGCGAGAAACGCGACGACGTGCGGCGCGCGCAGCACGTCGAGCGTGCCGACGAGCGCTGCTCCGCACTCGACCGGCATGCCGTAGGTCGCGTACGCGAGCCCCATCACCTCGCCGAACGCGCGCGCGTCGGCGTCGCTCTCCACGCGGCGCAGCGTCACACCCGACGGCGGCGCCGCGTCCGACAGACGCTGCTCCAGGACCATCGCCGGCGAGTCGCCGAACTGCAGCAGTCCCGCCGCTGCGGCGGCGCTCGCGAGATCCGCGTCCGCGTGCGCGCGGCAGAGCACGCTGTAGCCGCGTCCGCGTGCGGCGAAGAACGCGTTCGCGCGCGCCAGCACCGTCGCTGCGTCGCACGCCTGCGGTCCCGTCCGGAAGACGCCGTTCACCAGCACCGGCAGCGGGTGGTTGCCCGCGAAGAGCATGAGCCCGTCCTCGTCGTGGACGGCGCCGCCGGCACGACGCGCGAGCTCCCGCGTCGCCTCGATGAAGTTGAGATCGGAAAGCTCGATCAGCTCCTGCCGGCGCCGCTCGTCGGATCGCATGCGGCGCACGTTACCGGTGCTGGCGACGCGTTCACAACCGCGTCGTTTCCACGTCCATCCGGAGCGGGGACGAACGTCTCCCAGCCGCCGCCGAGCGCCTTGTTGAGCGCGACCAGGCTCGCCGACACGCTGGCGTCGCTGCGCACCAGCTCGGTCTGCGTGAGGAACAAGTTGCCCTGCGCCTGCAACACGTCGAGGAAGTCGGTGAGGCCGCGCGTGTAGAGCGACTGCGCGAGATCCACCGCGCGCTGGTTCGCGTCGACCGCGGCGGCGAGCGTGGTGCGGCGGTCGCGCTCGCGCGTGTAGGCGACGATCGCGTTCTCCGCCTCTTCCAGCGCGCCGAGGATCGTCTGCCGCCAGCCGATCAACGCCTGCTGCTCGCGCTCCTCCTGCACGTGGATGTTCCCGACGATGCGTCCGCCCTGGAAGATCGGCCACTGGATCTGCGGCCCGAACGACCAGAACTTGCTGGCACCGTCGAAGAAGTCGCTCGCCTGAAGGCTCTGCAGGCCGGCCGCACCCGTCAAGTAGAAGCGCGGGTACAGATCCGCGGTGGCGACGCCGACGCGCGCCGTGGTCGCGGCGATCTGCTCCTCGGCGCGCCGCACGTCGGGGCGGCGCCGCACGAGATCCGAGGGCAGCCCGTCGGGCAGTCCCGGCGGGGCCGCCGGGATCGGCGCCGGCGGCGTCAGCTCCGCGAGCAGCGTGCCGGGCGTGTCGCCGAGCAGCACGCTCAGGCGGTGGATCGACTGCCGGATCGACGTGTCGAGTGCCGGCAGGCGCGCCGCGGTGGTCCGCACCTGCGCCTCGGCGCGCGCGACGTCGAGGTCGCTCGCGAGCCCGCCCTGGTAGCGCGCGCGCGTCAAGGTGAGGGTGTCCTCCTGCGTCGCGACGTTGCTCTTCGCCACCGCGAGCTCGCGCTGGTAGCCGCGCAGCTCGACGTAGTTGCGCGCCACCTCGCCGATCAGCGTGAGGAGCACGTCGTTGCGCTGCTCGACCGACGCCGCGACGTCCGCGTCCGCGGCCTCGACCGCGCGCCGCGTGCCGCCGAACACGTCGATCTCCCAGCTCGCGTCGAAGCCCGCGTCGAAGAGGTTGAACGGCTGTCCGCCCAGATCCCCCACCGGACCGCCGCCCGCGAAGCCCGCGTTCTCGCTTTGCCACTGCCGCGTCAAGCCGGCCGATCCGCCGAGCATCGGAAACAGCGGCGACGCCGCGATCTTCCGCGCCGCACGCGCCTCGCGAATCCGCGACTCCGCCACCGCGAGATCCAGGTTCGCCGCCACCGCCCGATCGACCAGCGCGTCGAGCTCCGGATCCCCGAAAGCCTGCCACCACCGTGACGGCGCCCCCGCAGGAGCATCGTGCTGCGGCGCCTCCGCAAACGTCGCCGGCACCTCCGCCTTCGGCCGCACGAAATCAGGCCCGACCATACAGCCCGCGATCGCGGACGTGCACACGACGATGGCCACGACGCCCGCCGTGCGGACCGCGCGCCCGCCGCCGGCGTCTCTGGCGTGGCTGCGCGCGCGTGCCACCTGAGTGACTGCTGGGGAGCCGAGCCCAATTTGCATTCTACCCGCCAGCCCATGGCGACCGGAACGAAGGGGGCACGCGCGCGCAGCCGCGCCGGGCACGACGTCACAACCGAGCGTCACGACGAAGCTCCAGGCGACGGCACGGGAGGAGACGTACGAGTCTCCATCGGCGGTGCCTCGATGAAGACATCCATCTGCTGCCCGACGTAGACCGGCAGCGCCCCTTCGTCGAAGCTGTAGATCACCTGCAGCACGCGCGTGTCGACGCGCTCACTGCTCATTCCCGTGAGCGAGACCTTCGGCACGACGTACGGCTCCGTGCGCACGAAGCGCAGCTTCGTCTCGAGCTCCGGATTGCCGCGCACGAACGCGACCGCTTCGGCGCCCTTCGCGAAGCGCCACGCGTCGTTCTCGTCGATGTCGACGCGCACGTGCAGCTTGTCGTTGTTGCCGAGCAGCATGAGCGGCGTCGCCATGACACCCGCCGCCGCGAACTCGCCCGGACGCGTCTTCACCTGCAGGATCTGTCCCGGTACCAGCGCGCGCACCTGGCGCCGGTCGAGCTCGACGTCGATCTGCTCGACCTGCGCCTTCGCGGCCTCCAGCGTCGCCTCGTCGATCGCGACCGCGGAGCGGCGGTTGCTCAGGTCCTCGGCGCTGATCGCGCGCTTGTCCGGAACGCTCTCGGCGAGCTTCAGCAGCACGCGCGAGCGCGCGAGGTTCGCCTCGGCTTCCTTCACCCGCGCCGCGGCCGGGAGACGCATCGCGCGAAGGTCGCGGTCGTCGATCTCGAACAGCACGTCACCCGCCTGCACGACGTCGCCGATCTTCACGTGCACCTTCGTGACGATACCGCCGACCGGGCTGCCGACGGCGATGTTCTCGCTGCTCGCCTCGATGATGCCGGCACCCGCGACGTACGACGAGAACGGCGGCTTCGCGGGCTGCGCCACCGGCGGTGCCGCCGGCACCGGCTGGCTGCCGCGCACGACGCTCACGACGGCGAAGGCGAGCCCGAACGCCGCGATCAGCGGCAGGACGTACTTGCGGATCATGGGCGGGACTCCTGTCCGGGCCTGCGGATCATGGGCGGGACTCCTGTCCGGGCCTGCGGATCATGGGCGGGACTCCTGTCCGGGCCTGCGGATCATGGGTGGGACTCCTGTCCGTTGCCGCGCCCGTGCTGGCCGGCGACGACCTCGAGGATGTGGCCGTCGTCCATGCGGGCGATGCGGTCGGCGAATTCGAAGATGCGGGCGTCGTGCGTGACGACGACGAGCGCGCG
Source organism: Binatia bacterium (assembly GCA_046327915.1). Classification (GTDB taxonomy): domain Bacteria; phylum Desulfobacterota; class Binatia; order UBA12015; family UBA12015; genus VGTK01. The sequence continues at coordinate 41,883 of JAXLXO010000017.1, forward strand.
GTCGGGTCCGGTCGCGACGCGACGCATGAGCTCCATCACGTTGTGTCCGGTCTCGTGGTCGAGCGCGCTGGTCGGCTCGTCGCAGACGATGAGCTGCGGCTCGTGCACCAGGGCGCGCGCGATCGCGACGCGCTGCTGCTGTCCGCCGCTCAGCTGCGACGGCAGCGACTTGACGCGCGTGCCGAGCCCGACCGCGTCGAGGACCTCGGCCGCGCGGTCGAGCGCGCGCCTGCGCGGCGTGCCGTTGATCAGCAGCGGCACCGCGACGTTCTCGACCGCGGTGAGCGTCGGCAGCAGGTTGAACTGCTGGAAGACGAAGCCGATCGTCTGGCCGCGGAAGCGTGCCCGGGCGCGCGCGCCGAGGTGACGCACGTCCTGGCCGAGGACGACGCACTCGCCGTCGTCCTGGTCGAGGATCGCGGCGAGCACCGAGATGAGCGTCGTCTTGCCGCAGCCCGACGGCCCGACCAGCATCAGCAGCTCGCCCAGGCGGATGTCGAGGTCGACGCCGCGCAGCGCGGTGACCTTCGCGTCGCCGGTGCCGTAGCTCTTGGTGATCCCGCGGCAGCGGACCGCGAGCCCGTGTCGTTCGGATGCCATGGGTCAGCCCTTGAAGACGATCGCCGGTTCGAGCCGCACGACCTTCCAGATGCTGAGCAGCGCCGTGAACACCGTGATGATCGCGACCGCGGTGCCGCTGACCGCGAGCAGCTGCCACGGCATGCGGAACGCGAGCTCGCTGCCGCGCGACACGTAGCCGATCAGCGACGCGAGCCCGACGCCGAGCCCGTAGCCGATGAGCCCGACGGTCACGGCCTGCAGCAGGATCATCTTCAGCAGCGTGCCGTTCTGCGCGCCCATCGCCTTCAGCGCGCCGAACTGGCGCAGGTTGTCGAGCGTGAAGTTGTAGAAGGTCTGGCCCGCGATCGCGGTGCCGACGATGAAGCCCAGCACCACGGCGATGCCGAAGTTGATCGGGATGCCGGTGTACTTCATGAAGTAGTTGACGGTGAGCTTCTCGAAGTCCTCGCGCGTGTACGCGGCGAGGCCCGTCACGCGCGTGATGCGCTCGGTGAGCTCCTTCAGGTCCTGGCCGGGCTTCGCCTTCACCAGCACGAACGAGAGCAGGCGGCGCTCGGGCGGCGCGTAGCCGAGCGCGCGCGAGTACGTCGTGTAGACGATCGGCTGCGACTGGAACGTGCGGCTGTTGCTCGAGATGCCGACCACCGTCGCGCGCCGGTCGTTGATCTCCAGCGTGTCGCCGACGGCCAGCGGCACGCGCGGGCCGCCGGGCTCGCGCGGCGGCTTCGCCAGCTTGTCCGCGGCGCCGACCGCGTCGACGATGACGCCCTCGTTGCGCCGCAGGTCGGCGAGGCGGCCCTCCACCATCGTCGGCGGCCCGCCGATCAGCGTCGCATCGTCGAGGCCGATCACGTTCACGGTCTGGAAGTTGCCGTTGTCGAGGCGCGCCTTCAGCAGCCCCTTGTAGAGCGGCATCGCCCACTCGACGCCCTCGACACCGCGCACGTTGAGCAGCTTCGTCGACTGCATCGGCTTGATGTCGTCGATGAACTGGACCTTCGGGTCCATCACCCAGACGTCGGGCAGGCGCAGGTCGGTGATCGCGCTGTAGGTGCGCGTCATGAGGCCGACGAAGATCGCCGACTGCTGGGTGATCAGCAGCGACGCGAAGGTGATGCCCATGACGATGCCGAGGTACTTGGCGCGGTCGCCGACCAGCATCTTGATCGCGATGCGGTTCACGAGTCGTGGCCTTTCCGTGCGGGCGTGCGTCGCGCGCCGCTGCTGCTGCCGCGCCGCGCGCTCGCCGCACGACGCGCAGGCGCTCCGGACGACGCGATCGCGTGCATCCCGGCGAGCGAGAAGCGCGTCACGTGCTCCGCGAGCGCCGGTACCTGCGCGCGTCCGATGCGCAGCTCCGGGTGCAGACGCGCGATCACCGGCTCGCAGTGACGGTAGAACAGGCACTGCCCGGTGACGCTGAATGCCGACGTCCGCACCTGCTGGTCGCTCGCGTCCGGCCCCATGAGCTCGCGCACGATGCCGAGCAGACGGTCGTTGCTCTCGCGGATGTGGCCCTCGACCAGCTCGTCGAGCGCTGCGGTCGGCTCGATCATCTCGCGCGCCATGAGCCGCCCGTGCCAGGCCGGCCGTCCCTCGTCGAGCAGGTGCATGAGGAACCACTCGACGTGCGCGTGCAGCCGCTCGTCGGCGGGGGCGCCGTGCGGCAGCTCGCGCGGATGCGCGGCGCCGTGCTGCTCCTCCGCGTAGCGGATCACCTCGCGGTAGAGCTGCTCCTTGTCCGAGAAGTGGTAATTGACGGCCGCGATGTTGGCGTCGGCGCGGCGGCAGATCTCCTGCACCGTCGCGGCGCGGAAGCCGTGCTCGGCGAACACCTCGCCGGCCGCCTCGAGGAGGCGCCTGCGGGTCTCGGCTGCTCTGGGGGATGCGGAGGACATGAAACGCTGGTTTCAAATCCTCTTTTGAAGTGCGCGTTGGGTCGAGTCAACCCCCTGCGTGCACGACCTTTCCGTGGTCGTGCCCGTCCGACGGCCGGACGCGGCGGCGCAGCTCACGCAGCAGCAGGAGGCCGAGAACCAGGGTCGCCGTCACGTTGCCGGCCGCGATGGTCGTGAACACGCCGGCCTCGCCGAGCCCCGCGTGGACGGCCCACAGCGAGACCGCCAGCACCACCGGCACGCGCACCGCCATCACCACCAGCGGCGGCGTCGCGCGCCCGAGGCCCTGGAACGCGAAGCCGAGCACCATCGACAGCCCGACGAACGGGTACGACGGACCGATCACGCGGAAGTACGTCGAGCCGACCTCGAGGATGCCGGGATCCGTCGTGAAGATGCCGAGCCAGATCGAGGGCCGCCACCACAGCAGCGCGCCCGCGACGATCAGCAGCCCGACGATCAGCGAGCACGCCGCGCGGACGTAGCGCCCGACGAGCTCCGGACGCCCCGCGCCGGCGGCCATCCCGACCAGCGTGAGCACTGCGGCGCTGACGCCGAACGCGAACGACAGCAGCAGGAAGTCGAGCCGCGTGCCGAGCCCGTAGGCCGCGAGGTCGGGCGTGCCGAGGCGCGCGACCACTCCCGTCAAGACCATGATGCCGACGTAGTTGATCGTCGTGGACACGGCGGCCGGGATGCCGATGCGCAGGATGTCGCGCATCGTGTCGAGCGCGATCCTGCGCGGCAGGAAGCGCGGCTTGATCGCACCCTGCCCGCCGAGCACGAACCACGCGCGCGGGATCGACGCGATGAACTGGCTCACCAGCGTCGCGAACCCCGCGCCGCGGAGCCCGAGGTCGAGGCCGAACATGAACAGCGGCGTCAGCAGGATCTGCAGGCAGAGCGACGTCGTCGACCAGATCGCGGGCACGCGGACGTTGCCCTCGCCGCGCAGCACGCTGTCGAGCATGCCGCCGGTGAAGGTGATGATGCAGCCGCCGAAGATCACCTCGGCGAACACGACGGCGTTCTCGAGCACGTCGCCCTTGCCGCCCATCCAGCCGAGCACCGTGCGCGCGCCGAGCAGGATCGCCACCGCGAAGGAGATGCCGATCACGAACGCGAGCAGGAACGCGTGCTCCGCCGCGGACGTCGCAGCGCCGATGCGGCGCCCGCCGAGCGAGCGCGCGATCACCGAGGTCGCGCCCGCGCCGATGCCGCCGGCCATCGCGGTCATCGCGACCATCGAGATCGGGAACACCAGCGACACGGCCGCGATCGCGTCCGCCCCGAGGCGGCTCACGTAGTACGTGTAGAGCACGTTCGAGATCGCGGCGATCAGCATGACGAGCGTCGTCGGCGCCGCGAGGCGCGTGACGGCGCGCAGCGGATCCTGCGCGAGCAGCTGCTCGGGGGTGTGTTGGCTCATGCCGCGGGGAGCGTCGGCGACCGGCGGCGCACGACACGCGGCGGACACGTCGACACCGGGCAGAAGTACGGTTCCGCACGCGCGGCGGTCAAACGGCGTCTCCGGCGTTGGCACCGGGCGCAAACGCTGCAAGAATCCCGCGCCATGCGGAACGACGGAAGACCTCGCACCATCACGGCCGACGAAGCCGCAGCGCTCGTGAAGTCGGGCCACTGGGTCGACTACGGCGGCGCCCTCACCTACCCCGACCTGTTCGACGAGGCGCTCGCGCGCCGCAAGAGCGAGCTGCGCGACGTCAGGATCCGCGGCTGCGTGACCATGAAGCCGCGCGCGGTCATCGAGTGCGATCCGTCCGGCGAGCACTTCCTGTGGTTCAACTGGCACTTCTCGGCCTACGACCGCGCGAAGAACCTCGACGGACGCTGCAACTACATCCCGATGAACTTCGGCGAGGCGCCCGACTATTACCGCCGCTTCATCGAGCCGGTGGACGTGGTCTGCATCAAGACCTGCCCGATGGACGAGCACGGCTTCTTCAACGTCGGACCGACCGCTGCGTACCTGAGAGCGATGACCGAGCGCGCGCGCGTCGTGGTGGTCGAGACCAGCCGCGCGGTGCCGTACGCGTTCGGCGAGCAGAACGCGCTGCACGCCAGCGAGGTCGACTACGTCGTGGTCGGCGACGACGCACCGCTGCCGCAGCTGCCGAATCCGCCGGTCACCGACCTCGATCGTCAGGTCGCGAACCGCATCATCCCGGAGATCGAGGACGGCGCGTGCGTGCAGATCGGCATCGGCGGCATGCCGAACGCGGTGTGCGCCGTGCTCAAGGACTCCGGCCTGAAGAACCTCGGCATCCACACCGAGATGTTCGTCGACGGCATGGTGGACCTGATCGAGAGCGGCGTCGTCGACGGCTCGCGCAAGAACGTCAATCGCGGCCACGCCGTGTACACCTTCGCCGGCGGCTCGCAGCGCATGTACTCGTTCCTCGACCGCAACGCGGCGACGCACGTCTGCCCGGTCGACTACACCAACGATCCCGCGATCATCGCCCGCAACGACCGCGTGGTCGCGATCAACAACACCACGCAGATCGACCTGCAGGGGCAGGCGGCGTCCGAGTCCGACGGCCACCGGCACCTCACCGGCACCGGCGGACAGCTGCAGTTCGTGCGCGGCGCGTACGCGTCGCGTGGAGGAAAGGCCTTCATCTGCCTCGCGTCGACGTACGAGCGTCACGGGCAGCGCAGGAGCCGCATCGTGCTGAGCCTCACGCAGGGCAACGTGGTGACCACGCCGCGCACCGACACCATGTACGTCGTCACGGAGTACGGCCTCGTGAACCTCAAGGGGAAGTCCCTCGCCGAGCGCGCGACGGCGCTGATCTCGATCGCGCACCCGGACTTCCGCGAGGAGCTCGAGCGCGAGGCGCGGCGGGTGGGTCTCATCCCGAAGCATTGGGCGTAGACCGGCGCCCGAACCGCTTCCGGCAGGGTCCGGGACGTGTCAAGCTGCGGCGGCATGAACGCCGCCGCCACGAAGCGCATCGCCCCGTGCCCCAGGTCGCCGAACTGCGTGTCCAGCCTCGCACCGGACGACGCGCATCGCGTGGATCCGATCCGCTTCACGGGTGATCCGGCGGCGGCGCTCGCGAAGCTCCGCGCCGTGATCGAGGCGATGCCGCGCACGCAGATCACGCGCATCGACTCCGACTCGCTGCACGCGGAGTTCACCAGCTGGCTGCTGCGCTTCGTCGACGACCTCGACGCGGTGGTCGATCCGGACGCGGGCGTGATCCACCTGCGCTCCGCGTCGCGCGTCGGCTACTCCGACCTCGGCGTCAATCGCAAGCGCGTCGACGGGATCCGCGCGGCGTTCGACGCCGCGCGCTGACGATCCGTCGACACACACCAGGGCGCGCCGCGATGGCGCACGTTGACATCTCCAGGCATACGATTTAGGCAAAATCGTATGCGCACGACGCTCGATCTTCCGGAGGATCTGCTCGAGGAGGCGCGCCGCCTGCTCGCCTTCAAGTCGAAGACCGACACGGTCGTCTTCTCGTTGCGGGAGCTGGTTCGCCGCAAGCGCATCGAAGAGATCAAGGGCCTTGCAGGAAGAATCAAGCTCGACATCGACGTCGACCGATCGCGCCGCCGCCCCCGAGCGCAGCCGAAGCTCCGACGCCGCGGATGATCTTCGTCGACACCTCCGTCTGGGTCGCCTTTCTCCGCGGCCGGGACGTCGCGCTCGTCGAGCGAATGCGTGCCGTTCTCGACTCGGAAGAAGTCGCGCTCGCGGCACCCGTCCGCATCGAGGTTCTGTCGGGAGCGTCGCCCCGCGACCTGCCACGGTTGCGGCGTCTCCTGGGCGCATTCGCGCTGTTCGTCCCGACCACCGATACCTGGCACCTGGTTGACGCATGGATCGACCGCGCTGCGCGCTCCAGCCAGCGCTTCGGCGCGATGGATCTCCTCATCGGAGCATTGGCGGCAGAGCAGGAGGCGCCGCTGTGGTCGCTCGATCGCGACTTCGAGCGCATGGCGCGGCTCGGCCTGGTCGAGCGCTACGAGTAGAGAGGTCCGGCTCGAGTGCTCGCCCGGCGGCCACCCTCAGCAGGGCGGCAGCTCGGGCACCTCGACCGTCTTCTGCACCGCGTTGTTGCTCGCGCAACTGTCGGCCGCACCGAGCGCGATGAGATCCGCCGCGAGAGGTCCGAACGGGCCCGACGGCGGCTCGAGGCCGTTGCCGATCGCGCCGTTGTTCACCACGCGGATGCGGTCGGGCTTCGAGTCGCCGCCGATCGGCGGCACCGCGTCGCAGTTGAACGGCGTGTCGGCGACGACCGTGCAGTAGTCGACGATCGCGATGCCGAAGAAGTCGTTGTCCTCCATCCGGTTGCCGCGCAGCTCCGCGTCGTCGACGCCGAGGATCAGGATTCCACCACCGCTCGGCAGCGCGCCGACGAAGCCGCCGGTCACCGGATTCGGGAAGTTGTTCTCGGTCACGTCGTTGTCGGCGATGACGATCGGACCGAACGGCTGCGGCGGCCAGTCGCTCTCCGGCAGGCCCGCGGTGGTCGGATGGTTCAGGTGGATGCCGACCGAGTTGTCGTGCGCGTCGTTGCCCTGCACGAGCACGTCCTTCGACACGCTGACCTCGATGCCGCTCGGGCTCGAGTGCACCTCGTTGCCGATCACGCGGACGTTCTCGGCGGCCTCGACCCACAGCGCCGCGTCGAGCGCGCCGTAGGCGACGTTGCGCCGCACGAGCCCGTTCGCCGACAGCGTCGGCCAGATGCCGGTGTGCAGATTGTTCGCGGCCTCGTTCTCCTCGATCGTGAAGTCGTTCACGTGACGCAACCGGATGCCGTTCATCGGGAAGCCCTCGATGCGGAAGCCGCGGATCTCGACGCCCTGCACGTCGGGATCGCCCGCGTTCGCGGGCTCGACGAGGATGCCGTCGCGCTGTCCGGTTCCGGGCAGGATGCGCACGACGCCGGTGCCGGGGCCGCTCTTCGCGACGAGCTTCAGCGACTTCGTGATGCGCACCGCGGCCTCGTTCGTGCCGGGCTCGACGTAGTCGCCGGGAAGGACCTCGATCGTGTCGCCGGGCGACGCCGCGTCCACCGCCGCCTGGATCGACTCGCCGTGACGGACGGTCGTCGCGGCGCGACCGCCGTCGCCACCGCCGCCGCCGCAGCTCGCGGCGAAGGCCGCACAGATCGCGATCGTCGTCACACTCGAACGGATCATCCCGCTCGCCCCCGCGGTCACTGCGACATGTAGATGCCGCCGTTCGGCGACACCGTCTGCCCGGTCATGAACGAGGAGCCCGGCCCCGCGAGGAACACCGCCGCCGACGCGATCTCCGCCGGCGTGCCGAGCCGCCCGAGCGGCGTCTGTGCCGCGATCAGCTGCTTGTTCGCGTCGTCGAAGTTCACCAGCAGCGGCGTGTCGATGAAGCCCGGCGCGATCGCGTTCGCGAGCACGCCGTACGACGCGGCTTCCCTCGCAGTCGCGCGCGTGAACGCGAGGATCGCGCCCTTGGCGGCACAGTAGTCCGGCGCACCCCCGAGCGACGCCGTGCCCATGATCGAGCCCATGTTGATGATGCGCCCGCCGCGTCCGCTCTCGCGCATGCGCGGCAGCGCCTCGCGGGTGCAGTGGAACGTCCCGTACAGATGGACGCGCAGCATGCGGTCGAACATCTCGTCGGTGAGCAGCTCGATGGTGCGCGCGTGCGTCTTGACGCGCCCCTCGGTCATCACCTCCACGATCTGCGTCGTCTGTACCTGCTTGACGTGCTCGAGGTACGCCGGGTCGGAGTGCACGATGCCGGCGTTATTGACGAGAACGTCCACCGTGCCGACGGTTTCGTCCATGCGCGCGAACGCCCGCTTCACCGACGCCGAGTCCGCGACGTCGCAGACCGCGCTCTCCGCGCCGGCGGTGAGCGCTGCACACGCGGCCGCGGTTTCCGCCGCGGTGGCGGCGTTCACGTCGGTCGCGAACACGCGCGCGCCCTCGCGCGCGAACGCGACGCAGATCTCGCGTCCGAGCCCCGAGCCCGCGCCGGTGACGAACGCCGTCTTGCCCTCGAGCTGCATCCGCGGCTCCTTTCGCTGCGCCGCCGCTCAGAGCGAGCGCGCGATCAGCTCCTTCATGATCTCGTTCGCGCCGCCGTAGATGCGCTGCACGCGCGCGTCGGCGTACATCTGCGCGATCGGGTACTCGAGCATGTAGCCGTAGCCGCCGAAGAGCTGCAGGCAGTCGTCGATGACCTCGCACTGCAGGTCGGTCGTCCAGAGCTTGGCCATCGACGCGGTCGTGCTGTCCATGCGGCCCTCGGCGAGGGCCTCGATGCAGCGATCGAGGAACGTGCGCGCGACCAGCGCCTTGGTCTTCGCGTCGGCGAGGACGAAGCGCGTGTTCTGCATCTCGAGCAGCGGCTTGCCGAAGACCATGCGCTCGCGCGCGTAGTCGGCGGTGATCTGCACCGCGCGCTCGACCGCCGCGACCGCGCTGATCGCGATCAGCGTGCGCTCGTAAGGCAGCTCGGTCATCAGCTGGTAGAAGCCGCGCCCGGTCTCGCCGCCGAGCACCGCGTCGGCCGGGACGTGCACGTCCTCGAAGAAGAGCTCGCAGGTGTCCTGGCCCTTCTGGCCGAGCTTCTCGAGCACGCGGCCGACGCGGTAGCCGGGACGGTCCTTCGTCTCGACCAGCAGCAGCGAGATGCCGCGCGCGCCGGGCTCCGTGCCGGTGCGCGCGACCACGACCACGAGGTCCGCGAGGAAGCCGTTCGAGATGAACGTCTTGGCGCCGTTCAGCACCCAGTGGTCGCCCTGACGCTCGGCACGCGTGCGCACACCCTGCAGGTCGGAGCCGCCGCCGGGCTCGGTCATCGCGATCGCGCCGACCATCTCGCCCGAGGCGAGCTTCGGCAGGTAACGACGCTTCTGCTCCTCGGTGCCCTGCTTGAGGATGTACTGCTGCACGATCGCGTGCACGCTGATCGAGAACGACGTGTCGCCGACCGCGGTCAGCTCCTCGATCATCACCGTCTGGTGCGCGACGTTGCCGTCGGAGCCGCCGTACTCGGACGGCACGTCGGAGGCGAGCATCCCGAGCGCACCCGCCTTGTTCCACAGATCGCGGTCGACGTGCTGCTGCTTCGCCCAGCGCTGCTGGTGCGGTGCGACCTCGGTCGTGACGAAGCGGCGCACCTGCGCGCGATACTCCTCGATGTCGGGCGTCCTCCAGGACGTCGGCATGAACGTGGACGGGGCCATCTCGATCTCCTTCGACTTGCTTGACGTGACGGAACGAACAACGACAGCCGCGGCGCCCGCTCAGGCGAGCGCGCGGCCGATCAGGATCTTCTGCACTTCGCTGGTGCCCTCGTAGATCTGGCACACGCGGACGTCGCGGTAGATGCGCTCGACGGGAAAGTCGGCGGTGTAGCCGTAGCCGCCGTGGATCTGGATCGCGTCGGAGCACACGCGCTCGGCCATCTCGCTGGCGAAGAGCTTCGCCATCGCGGCCTCCTTGAGGCACGGCTCGCCCGCGTCCTTCAGCGCCGCCGCGTGACGCACCAGCTGACGCGCGGCCTCGATCTTCGTCGCCATCTCGGCGAGCCGGAACTGCACCGCCTGGTGCTCGAAGATCGGCTTGCCGAACGCGACGCGCTCCTTCGCGTAGGCGAGCGCCGCCGTGAACGCCGCGCGCGCCATGCCGATCGACTGCGACGCGATGCCGATGCGCCCGCCCTCGAGTCCCGACAGCGCGATGCGGAGGCCCATGCCCTCCTCGCCGAGGCGGTTCGCGAGCGGCACGCGACAATCCTCGAACAGGATCTGCGCGGTGTCGCTCGCGTGCTGGCCGAGCTTCTCCTCGATGCGCGCGACCGTGTAGCCGGGTGTCGCGGTCGGCACGACGAAGGCGCTGATGCCCTTCTTGCCCGCGTCCGGGTCGGTCACCGCCATGACGATCGCGACGTCGGCGCTCTTCCCGCTGGTGACGAACTGCTTGACGCCGTTCAGGACGTAGTGGTCGCCGTCGCGGCGCGCGGTGGTGCGCAGCCCGCCCGCCTCCGATCCGACGTGCGGCTCGGTGAGGCAGAACGCGCCCAGCATGTCGCCGCGCGCGAGCGGCTTGAGAAAGCGCTCCTTCTGCTCCGCGTTCGCGAACGCCATCAGGATCGAGCACACCGGGCAGTTGTTGACGCTCACCACGGTGCTCGTAGCGCCGTCGCCCGCCGCGATCTCCTCGAGCACCACCGACAGCGTCAGGTAGTCGAGCCCGGCGCCGTCCCACTCGGGCGGCACGGCGATGCCGTAGCAGCCCAGATCCGCGAGGCCGCGCAGCTGCTCCTTCGGGAAGTGGTGCGTGCGGTCCCACTCCGCCGCGCGCGGCGAGATCTCCGCCTGCACGTAGGCGCGCACCGCCTCCTGCACCGCACGCTGGTCGTCAGTGAGCCGCATGCCGCCCCGATCCCGAAAGCACGCCGCGCAGGAACCGGACGATGCGCTCCACCGCCGGCAGTCCCTCGGGAACGATCGAGCCCATGAGCTGGAAGTCGTGGTACATCGCGGGCTCGGTCTCGAGCGTCGCGTCGACGCCGGCGTCCTTCGCGCGCGCGGCGAAGGCGTGGATCTGGTCGCGCAGGATCTCGAGCTCGCCGGCCTGGATCAGCAGCGGCGGCAGCCCCTGCAGCTTCGCCGACGCGAGGGTGATCGCGGGCGACGTGATCTCGTTGTCGCTCGCGTACTGGTGCGCCCACGTGACCAGATTCTCGCGCGTCATCATGTCGAAGCGCTCGTTCGAAACCATGCTGCCGCCCGCCGCGAGCGGATCGACCCACGGACACAGGAGTGCTGCACCCGCGACCTGCTGCTCACCCGCGTCGCGCAGCGCGAGCATGGTCGCGATCGCCAGCGCGCCGCCCGCCGAGTCGCCGGCGACCGCGATGCGTCGTGCTTCGATGCCGCGCGTGCGCAGCCAGCGCACCGCGCGCAGGCAGTCGTCGTGCGCCGCGGGATGGCGGTGCTCGGGCGCGAGACGATAGTCCACCGCGAGCACCGGAACGCCGACCCCGGCAGCGATGCGTGCGGTCAGCTCGCGGTGCGTGTCGAGCGTGCCGCTCACGTAGCCGCCGCCGTGGAAGTAGGCGATCGCCTCGTCGGGACCGCTCGACGGCACGCTCGTCGGCCAGACCCACTGGCACGGGACGCCGTCCGCGAGCAGCGGCTCGAAGCGCACGGCCTTGCGTAGCGCCGGCGGCAGCGCGCTCGGCACCGCGGCCTGCACGTCGCGCAGCCATTGCGGCCCCTTCACCTGCGCCCGGTCCATCATGCGCCGGACCATGGTCTGGAAGAGCTCGGTGCGGAACGACCAGCGCGGGTCGAGCGGACCGTTCGCGCGGCGGCGGCGCGTCACCTCGGCCAGCGCGGACAGCACGAGGCCGCCCGTCTCGAGAAGCTGCTTCATGATGCGACGGTCCTACGTTTTCGCGGTGCGCTCGTCCACGCGGCCTCGGAGTCCGCGAATCGAACTCTCAGCCGTCGCGGCCGCTGCGCTTCTTCGGCCCGGTCACCTGGCGGAAGCGCTCGTCGAGCAGGCGCGCGAGCCAGGCGCGGAAGCGCTTCTGCACCGCCGGCCCCTCGGGGAGGCCCGCGGCCCGGCTCAACACGTCGCCGACCAGCGCGTCGCCCAGCATCGCCGCCGCGACGAGGCGTACCGTGAAGTCCGCCTCCTCGCGCGGCGGCGTCCGGCCGCCGGCCGCGCGCGCCTCGTCGCCGAGCCGCCGGTGCACGGCGTCGGCGAGAACGCGCAGCACCTCCTCCTGCGGGACCGCGCCGCGCGGCCGCTGCGGCGTGAAGTCGCCGAGCGCGGACCAGGCGAGCAGCCGCGCGTGCCCGGACTCGCCGAGCGTCGCGAACACGCGGTCGAGCACCGCCTCGGGCGACGTGCCGCGGTCGGGGTCGGAGATCGCGCGCATGATGTCCGCGTTGAGGGCCCCCATGGCGGAGCGTCCGAGCGCCTGCATGAGGCCCTCGCGGCTCTCGAAGTGGTGCAGGATCGTCGGGTGCGAGATGCCGAGGTCGCGCGCGATGTCCTGCAGGCGGATCGCCTCGGGGCCGCCCTCGGCGAGGCGGCGCTGCGCCGCGGCGAGGATCTCGTGGCGCGCCTCCTCCGCGGTGCGGCGGCGTCGCGTCGGGGCCTTCGCGGTCGGCTGCTTCTTCTTCGGAGGCACTATTGACAATCCTGTACGTAGCCGGATACTGACATTCCTGTCAGCAGGTACCACGTCACCGCACGACGTTCACGGGAGACACGCCATGCACGAGATCGCACCGCCTCCGCCCCGCAAGCGCATCCAGCCGCTGCGCGCGCTGCACGCGATCCGCGCGTTGATCGCGAACCCCGACGACACGGCGAAGGTCTTCGACATCATCGACGCGCTCTCGGGCAATGCCGGCGAGCGGACCTTCCAGCGCTTCGTGCGCACACCCGAGGGACAGCGCATTCTCGGCGAGCAGCGCAACCTGCTCGCGACGCTCGACGATCACGAGAGCCTGATGCGGCTGCCTGCGGGCACGCTCGGGCGCATCTACGCCGAGTTCGTCGAGCGCGAGCAGATCACCGGACAGGGGCTCGCCGACGCCAGCATGACCGCCGAGCGCCGCGAGCGCACGCTCGATCCCGACCGCGAGCTCTTCTACGCGCGTCTGCGCGACATGCACGACCTGTGGCACGTCGCGACCGGCTACAACCGCGACCTGCTCGGCGAAGCTGCTCTGCTCTCGTTCAGCTATGCGCAGACCCGCAACCGTGGCGTCGGCTTCATCGTCGCCGTCGCCTGGATGCGCGCGAAGGGCGACTTCGCGTACGCGCGGCCGCTGATCGTCGAGGGCTACCGTCGCGGCAAGCGCGCTGCGTGGCTGCCGGCGCAGGACTGGGAGTGGCTCTTGACGCAGCCGCTCGCCGCGGTGCGCGAGCGCCTCGGCCTCGGTGATCCGCCGGCGTACGAGCAGCAGCGCTCGGCGGGCGCACCGGTCCTCGCGAGCTGAGCCGGTCTCCCGTCGCGTGACCGATCGCGACGCGGCGCGCGATCCGCGCCGTGCCGCCCGCGCATGCGCGGTCCGAACGGACCGCCGCTTCCCCCTTGTCCCGTGGGGGCCATGTGAGAGACTCCTCGCACCCGGGCCACCAGACGGCCGTCAACCCGCTTCGCGGAGGGGACCATGGCAGAAGGGAACAAGCCCGACTTCTCCGACGTGCAGGGAGGAAGCTCCTCCACCGCACCGGAGATCCGGACGCACACCGTCGTGTCCGGCGAGACGCTGTCGAAGATCGCCAAGCACTACTACGGCAACGCGAACGCGTGGCCGAAGATCTTCGACGCCAACAAGGACAAGCTCAAGAATCCGGACCTCATCCACCCGGGCCAGGTCCTGAAGATCCCGGCATGAGCGCGGGCACCAGGAGGAGTGAGATGAGAAGCAGATCGATCCATCGCTTCGGCCGCACCCTGGCGCTCGCCCTCGGCTTTGCCACGCTCGCCGCGTGCAGCAAGTCCGAGCCACCCGCCCCACCGGCAGCACCACCCGCGGCACCACCGGCGGCCCCTGCTCCGCCCGCCGCGGCACCCGCACCCGCGGCGCCCGCGCCCGCAGCGGCACCGTTCACGGTCACCGGCGTCGAGCTCGGCCGTGCCATCGGCGCCGACAAGAAGATCGCGGCGCCGACGACCGAGTTCGCGCCGGGCGACACGATCTACGCGGTCGTCGCCAGCAGCGGGAAGTCGACCGCGGTGACGATCAAGGCGCGCTGGACCTACGGCGACGAGGCGCAGCTCGTGACCGAGCAGTCCGAGAACGTTGCGCCGACCGGGCCGGCCAACACGGAGTTCCACATCGCCCGACCGAGCGGCTGGCCGGCCGGCACCTACAAGGTGGAGATCACGGTCGACGGCGCTTCGGTCGGCACGAAGACGTTCACCGTCAAGTAGCTCCCGGGACGATCGCGCGTGCGGCCATCCTCGGCGGCCGCACGCACGATCCCCGAACGACGACGCCGGCCATTTCGCCGATCAGGATCGAGCCGGATCGGGCGACTGAGCCGCGACCGCCTGCGCGAGCGCGGCGGCGTCGAGATACGTGCGCGCGGCGAGCACGCGCCCGGCGACGAGGTCGAAGCGCTCGATCATGCCGAGCGCGTACGATCCGCCCGACGGCGTCGGCACGTCCGCACGCCACTCGGTCAGCACCAGGGTGTCGTCGCCCGCCGTCGCGACCAGCCGCGGCGGTGCCCCGCCGAGGAGGCGCGCGAAGCGCGTCCGGTAGGCGGGAATCGCCTCACGTGACAGCGCGCCCTCGACACCCGGCGCGTGCCAGGTCGCGTCGTCGCGAAACACCGCTGCGAGCGCGTGCCATGCTCCGTCGCGCCAGCCGTCCTCGAGCATCGCAAGCAGCTCCCGAGCCGTCACGCCCTCCGCGAGGCACGCAACGGGCTCGACCGGCGCCGCGCACGCCGCGTCGCCGGCGACCGCGAGCGACGGCAGCCGCGGCGTCGTCGGGTCGAACGTCGCGAGAAGCGGCGCGCGGTCGTAGTAGCGCCGTCCGTCGATCACGCGGTCGCCATCGAGGCGCACGCGGTACACCGACTGCCAGCGGCACGGCGCGCCGAGGATCGTCGCCTCGTTCCTCGCCTCCACGAAGACCACGCCGTCGTGATGCCGCCAGCGCTCGGGCACCATGCGGAAGCCCTGCGCGAGCGCGAGCGTCGCGGTGATGCTGGCGGGGATCTCGTCGTAGCCGATCGGACGCTCCATGCCGTCGTCGAACAGCACGACGTCCGGGTGGAAGAGCGGCATGTACGTCGCGACGTCGGGCTCCGCGCCGAAGCGGAAGAAGCGCGCGAGGAACGACGCGACGGCGCGCTCGTCCATCGCAGCATCGACACCCGCCGCGCGCTCGCGCGGCGCGATCGCCTCAGCCTGCGGCGCGGACACGATCGTCGCTCACCGCGCGCGGGAACACCTGCACCGGCGTCCCGTTGAGGATCGACTGTCCGACGACGTTCTCGGCGACCGACTCGTCGGTCCAGTCGTTGATCGACACGCCGGGTGTCGCACCGGCGACCTTCTGCCAGCGCGCGGCCGCTGCGTGTCCCCAGCCGTGCGGCAGGCTCACCACGCCACGCACCATCTCGTCGCTGAGCTTGACGCGCACCTCGCCGCGGTGGACGCGGCTCTCCATCACGATGGTCTCGCCGTCCTGCACGCGGCGGTCCGCGGCGTCCTCGGGGTGCATCAGCAGGACGCAGCGCTCCGAGCCCGCGACCATCGCCGGGACGTTGTGCATCCACGAGTTGTTGGTGCGCTGCTCGCGGCGTCCGACCAGCAGCAGCTCGTCCGCCGGGACGGGCTTCGCGAGCGACGCGACGAACGCGTCCCACTCGGTCATCAGCAACGCGGGCGCGAGCGCGACCTTGCCGTCGCGGTGGAACACGCGCCGCGACACGCCGGGCTGCAGCGGGCCGAGGTCGATGCCGCGCTCGGCCGCGTCGAGGTCCTTCATCGAGAGGCCCTTCCTCCACGGCAGGAAGCCGTCGCCCCACGGGCCGCTGCGCAGCAGGAAGGACAGCAGCGGACGCGGCGACCACTTCGTCAGGCCGAGCCGCTCGGCGAGGTTCATCGCGCGGTCGACGGCGGGCATGCCGCTCGGTCCGCCGCCGAGGCGTCGCGCGAGCTCGAGCAGGATCTCCCAGTCGTGCTTCTCGCCCGGACCCGGCTCCACCACCGGCGGCGAGCGCCGCACGACGTTGCGCACCATGAACTGCGGGAACACGAGGTCGTAGTGCTCCTCGGTGAGCGCCCACGCCGGCGGCAGGATCACGTTCGCGTGGCGCGTGGTCTCGTTCACGTAGAGGTCGATCGCGACCATGAAGTCGAGGCTCGCGAGCGCACGGTCGAGACGGCGTCCGTTCGGGATCGACAGCACCGGGTTGCCCGCGAACGTGAGCAGCGCACGGACCTGGCCGTCGCCCGGCGTCTCGATCTCGTCGGCGAGCCCGGCCGACGGCATCTCGCCGATGGTCTCCGGCAGGCCGCGCACGCGCGAGCGGAAGCGCGCGTGGCCGTCGCCGCCTGTCATGCGCAGGACGCGCACCGCATCGAACGCAGGCGTCGGGAACATGATTCCGCCGATCTCGCCGAGGCGTCCCGCGACGACGTTCAGCAGATCGGTCGCGTAGGTCGCGAGCGTGCCGAAATGTCCGTTGCACACGCCGACGCGCGAGTAGGCGACGCTGCTCGGCGCCGCGGCGAACTCGCGCGCGAGGCGGAACATGGTCTTGAGCGGGACGCCGGTCGCGCGCGCGCATGCGTCGAGATCGAGCGCGCGCAGCCGGCGCTCGATCTCGTCCCAACCCGACGCGATCCGCCGCACGTGATCGACGCGCGCGAGCCCATCGCGCACGAGGATCGCCGCCATGCCGAGCAGCAGACCCGCGTCGGTGCCGGGACGGATCGCGACGTGCTCGTCGGCCTCGCGCACCGACTCGGTGCGGCGCGGATCGACGATGACGATGCGTCCGCCGCGCTCGCGGATCGCGCGCATGCGGCCCTTCACGTCGGGCGCGGTCATCGCGCTGCCGTTCGACACCATCGGGTTCGCACCGACGCACAGCATGTAGTGCGTACGGTCGATGTCCGGCACCGGCGTCACCAGCGCGCTGCCGTAGAGGTAGTACGACGCGCCAAAGCGCGGGCTCGTGTCCTGCGAGCTCGCGCCGTAGTTGTTGCGCGTGCCGATCGCCTGCATCACCGCCGAGCGCAGCATGACCGCGCCGTGGTTGTGGATGATCGGATTGCCGAAGTAGGTCGCGACCGACTGCGCCCCGTGCGCGTCGCGCACGCGCGCGAGCCCGGACGCCGCGAGCGCGAACGCCTCGTCCCACGAGATCGGCTCGAACTCGCCGTGCGCGTTGCGCTTGACGGGCGTGCGCAGCCGGTCCGGGTCGTCGTGGATCTTCGCGATCGCGATGCCCTTCGGGCACGCGAAGCCGCGCGAGAACGGATCGTCCTCGTCGGGACGCACCTGGACGATGCGGTTGTCCTCGACCTCGAACGAAAGGCCGCAGGTGGCCTCGCAGAGCGTGCAGACGCGATGGACCGTTCGCCGCGCCGCGCTCATCGCGCGCCTCCCGCCGCCGCGAGCGCGACCGGCTCTGCCGGCTGCAGCAGCGCGAGTTGCGCGCGCATGGCGTCGACCGGCACGCCCATCTGCTCCGCCAGCGTCGCGAGGTCGATGAAGAAGGTCTCCGACGCGAGCGCGGCGCCGTGCTGACGGAACACCGACATCGCGGGCATGTCGACCTTTTGGCCGGTCGGCGCGAGGCCGAGGAACGCGCCACCGAACGTCATCCGGACGCGTCCCCAGAAGGCCACCGCACCGTCCTCGGCGGCACAGCCTTCGCCCTCGAAGCGGTAGTCGGGAAACGTCTCGAAGAACATCCCGAGCTGCAGCGCGACCTCGTCGCGGCCGCGCCCGGTGATGCCGAGCGCCGGCGTGTCGAGCACGAAGTCCGGGCTGCACACGGCGAGCGCGGCACCGACGTCCTGCTCGCTCTTCGCGTATCCGTAGGCGCGTGCGATCGATCGCGACAGCGCCGCGTCTAGGTCGCGCGCGTCGCGCGGATCGACGTCCGTCGCGAGCGGCGCGCCCGCGGGACGGAGCTTGGCACCGTGCTGCTGCAGATACTCCGCGAGGCGCGCTCCGCTGCCGGCGTCCGGCGTGTCGACGATGCGCGCGATGCGTCCGTCCGCGTACGTCGTGACGTGGTCGCCGTGCGAGACGAAGTCCGGCACGCCGGCGCGACGCAGCGTCAAGCGGTAGCGCATGAAGATCGTGCCGTCGGGACGCGTCAGCGGACCTTCGAGGACTTCCGGGATGCGCACGTCGAAGCGGCGGTCGATGCCGCTGGTGCTGGCGCGCAATGCCGCGATCGCGGCCTCGCGTCCGCTGCCGCCCCCGCCGAAGGCGCCGGCGTCGACCGGCTCGTAGACGGCGTCGGGCGCGAAGAGGTCGTTCAGGACGGACCAGTCGTCGGCCAGGAAGGCCAGCTCGAACGCCTGCATGTAGCCGATGAACCTCTCGAGATCGGTGCTCGCCATGACGTCCTCCTGCCGCAGCTCGGCGGCTTTTGCGAGGATGAACCATGGCCGTGGAACCGATCCCGTGAAAGAGCCAGAAAGATGCCTTTCACTGGTACCAGTTGCGGGAGCCTCGCCTGGCCGCCGGCGCGACGCCCTCAACGTGCGGCGTCCACCTCGTCCCGCGCGTACGGAATCGCCGGCGCCGCCGTGCCGAACAGGTCGAGCGTGTGCAGGAAGCGGTGCACGCCCATGGTCTCCGCGCAGCTGAAGCCGAGCTCGACGATCTGCGCCGCGGAGAAGACGCGGCCGAGCCGGGCGTAGAATTTCGCGTCGATCGCGTGGTGATCGGCGGACAGGCGGTCGAGGAACTCGATCGCGAGCCGCTCCTGCTCGCCGAGCTCGGCGTGTCCGGGTGCCAGCAGGCACGCGACGTCGTCGTCGGTGATCGAGTCGTGCTTGCGCGACTGCATGCACGGCTGGCACTCGCCGAGCTGCGCCGAGCGGATGCGGATCAGCTCGAGGATGCGCGGTGGGAGCAGTCCCTCGACGCCGCGCTCGAGGCGCGACGCGTGCAGGCGGCGCAGGCGCTCGCTCGAGTACGCGACGACCTGCAGAGGAACCGGCGTCGCGTAGAGTCCGTCCGCGACTCCGCCCGCAATGATCGTTCGCGCTTCGTCGGACAGCTGCTCCATCGGCACCGGCTCGATCGTCGGCATGCGGGCCTCCTCGGGTCGCGCTGCCTGCGCGCCGCCACCCGATCGTCGCAACACGCACGCGCCGCCGCAAGCTCCTGCACGCCGAACGAGTGGCACGAGAGCGCCGGAGCCGCCGTCACGCGGCGCCGGCGCTCTCGCCTTCAGCTCAGCGCAGACACTTGAGCGTCGAGCCGGGGCCGTTGAACGCGCAGTTCGTCGCCGACCACGCGCTCTCGCCGCACAGGCCGGCCTGCCCGGCGGCCTGGCCGCCGAGGACCACGATCGCCTCGATCGGGCTGTCCGCCGCGACCACGGGATACGTCCCGGCCTTGCCCTTCGCCTTGATCATCACCTCGCGCGGCGTCCGCTTGCTGCGATCGAGGATCTGCAGCTGCGAGATGCCGCCGTGCGCGCTCGACAGGGTCCCGTCGGTGGTCTTGTCGAGATAGGTCCACGTGGTGCCGGAGCCGTTGCGCTTCCAGCCGCGCGTTCCGCTGCCGCCGTACGCGCCGCCGGGAAGCGTGACGTCGAGCTCGGTTCCGCCGGCTGCATTGCGCAGCACGAGGCGTGCGCCGGTGGCCTGCGGGGAGACTTCACCGAACGCGTGCCCCGCCGGCAGGTCGAACACGCCGAGCAGCGACAGAGTATCGTTGCCCGAGACCGTGTCGGTGTTGATCTTCGCGAGCACCACCTTCGACTTCGGCAGCAGCTTGAAGTCCTGCGCCCCGGCGAGGTTGGTGCACGGATCGCTCGCATCGCAGACGCCGTCCGCGTCGCCGTCCTGCGGGCCGACGTCGTTCGGACACAGCGCCGATGCGCCCGTGCACTGCTCGGCGGGATCGCAGCTGTTGACCGATGCACGACACTGCGTGCCCGATCCGACGAAGACGTCCGCCGGGCAGACGCCGCTCGTGCCGGTGCAGCTCTCCGTAACGTCGCAGACGCCGGCCGACGCGCGGCAGGTCGTACCGTTCGCGACGAGCACGTCCGCCGGACACACCGCGCTGCTGCCGCTGCAGGTTTCGGCGACGTCGCACGTGCCGACCGCAGCGCGGCACGCCGTGCCGCCGGACACCAGCACGTCGGCCGGGCACGTCGGCGCCGTACCGTTGCAGCTTTCCGCGACGTCACAGCCGCCGGCCGCCGCGCGGCACGTCACACCCGCGTTGCCGGCCGGGTGCGTGCACGCCGTGCCCGTACCGTCGCAGACGTCTGCCGTGCACGTCTCGGCGTCCGCGCCGCACGCGGCGCCGGCCGTGCGACGTGCGTCCGCGGGGCACGCAGCGTTCACGCCGTCGCAGCTTTCACCGAGATCGCATTCGCCGGCGCTGGTGCGGCAGGTCGCCCCCGCGTTGCCCGCGGGATGCGTGCAGAGTCCGGCGGCGCACGTCGTGACGGTGCAGACGCTGCCGTCGTCCGCGCAGTCGGCAGGCGTCTGGCACTCGTAGACCAGCACGTGATGCGGCGCCCCAGCCGTTCCCGAGAGGCTCTGATTGCCCAGCACGTCGTTCGCCTCGACGTAGTAGTCGACGCCCGCGAGCGTGATGAACGAGCCCGGGATGTTGGCGCTGTAGAGCGTCCCCGACGGGTTGCTCATGTTGACCGTGACGAAGGACGGCTCCCCGGTGCGCTTGTAGCGCAGCTTGACGAGGCCCATGCCCGACGGGTCGCTCGCGTTCGCCTGGACCGTGAGCCCGGGCGCCGCGTCGCTCACCTGCGTGATCGGCGTGTGGGTGAGGCTCGGGCCCGTCCCGTCGAGCGCGGCCGCGCTCGCCTCGGTCGACGGGTCGGACTCGCTGAGGTCGGTCCGCACCGCGCGCACCTTGTAGTACTTGATGACGCCCTCGGGCGCGGTGAAGTCGCTGTACGTCGTGCCGAGCACGATCGCCGCGTTGAGCTTGACGAAGGTCCCGCCCGACGCGTCGGCGCGGTAGATGTTGAAGCCGGCGAGGTCGGGCTCGTCGACCGGGTTGAACGTCAGGTCCACGCGGCCCGTCTCGCCCGACGCCTGCAGCGCCACGCCGTTGAGGCCGGTGGTGGAGACGGTGAATCCGGACCGCGTGTCGGTCGGCGCCTCGGTACCGAGAGCGCCGCGTGCACCGGTGACGCGCAGCTTCTGGATTCCCTCTCCCGTGAAGATGGTCACGTTGTACGTCCCGACCCAGGTGGTCGGGCTCGTCCAGCCACCGCCGACCACGCGCTGCGTGTACGGCGCCGCGACGCCGAAGGTCACGTCGGGCTCTACGCTGGTGTCCATCGCGCGATTGAACGTCAGCGTGAACGTCGCGACGCCGGCGCCGAGGACGGTCCCCGGTGCGATCGCGACGCTCGACAGGTGCGCGGGACAGAGCGGTGAGCTGGCGGTCAGGATGGGGCTCACGTCGATCGTCGGACCCGAGAAGCCGTCCTCGAAATCGAGGATGGTCGCCTTTGCACCGGGGATGGTCGTCGCGTCCCAGAAGTTGCCGCCCATCGCAACGGTGCCGCTGCCCCCGCGTGCGAACAGATTCACCTCGCTCGAGTCCGCGTTGCGGTTCTCGAGGAAGCAGTTGTCGGTGTAGACGGGAGTGTTCTTGAAGGTTACCCCGGCCCCGCGCTGCGAAGCCGAGGACATGACCTCCAGCGACCTGTTGAACGCGACGAGGCTGCGTCGCACCTTGTCGGAATTGACGGTCCACTGGCTCGCCACGTTGTCGGTGATGATCGAGTCCTCGATCGTGACGTTGTCGGTGAGCGCGGTCCCGTCGTACCCGTCGATCAGCGCGTTTCCGATCGTCGTCGTGTTGCCGTGTACCCTCACACGACGCAGGACGGAGCCGTTGTAACCGCCGAAGACGGCGTAGCCGTTGTTCGGCGCGTTGTCGCGGAACTCGGAGTCCTCGACGAGCAGAGGCTTCGCCGGGTGGAGCGCAGGGCACGCGACGCAGCTGACGCCGCCATTGCCACCGCCGATCACCTGATAGCCGTTCGCCTTCTCGAAGATCACGTTGCGCATCAGATTGCCCCCGGCATAGGTCTGGCCGGGGCCGAACGTCGTGCCGGGCGAATCGAAGGTGATCAGCAGGCCGGCCCATTCCGTCGCCGGCTGATTCGCCGTGAACAGGATCGGGTCACCACCCGCGCCGTCGGCGATGATGGTCCCGTGCACCGTGATCAGCGCGTTGGGCGCCATCCGGATGTGCGCCCCCTCCTGGATGGTCAAGGTGACGCCCTGCGCGACCACCATGTTGCCGGTGACGATGTACTCCGTGTCTGCGGTGAGCGTCGTGTTCGACGAGATACCACCGCCGATCGTCTGGCCGCGCCGCACCGGAACCGTGAAGCTCTCGTTGATCCCGGTGCCGCCGTTCCCCGCCGTCGCGACCAGCTGCAGCAGGAGCTCCGCGTTGTTCGGCGCCGCCGGCGAGATCTGGATCCTGATCTTGTCGACGTTGTTCTGCCCGCTCGCTCGAGGCGCGAGGTTGCCGAATCCGGCACTGCCGTCCACGATCGTGACGTACGGATCGGCCGATGTCACCGTCGCGGTGATCCCGGTCGCTGCTCCCCAGGTGTTCTCGATGGTGAAGCGCAGGTCGATGGTCTCGCCGGCATCGGCCACCCCGTCACCGTTGCCCAGCGGGTCCTGCACCTCGGTCTGCTGGAGGACGAGCGCGGGTTGCGCGGTTGTCGACACGACGCCGTTCGCGTTGCTGCGCAAGACGGGCTCGTCGAAGGATCCCACCGTGTCGACGACGTTGACGAGCTGGCCCATCCAGAGATCCGCGTCCCACGGCGGACCGGTCAGCTGTGAACGAAGCAGCCCCGCGATGCCCGCAACAAGAGGCGTCGCCATCGAGGTTCCCGACCACGAGGTGTACGAGTCGTTCAGCACCGTCGATCGGATGTTCACGCCAGGCGCGTACACGTCCGCGCTGAGTGGATTCGAGAATGCCGCCCGCACCTCTTCGCCGGCGACGACGTCCGTCGCACCGACGCCGATCACGAACGAGAACGCGGCCGGATACATCGGCAGGACGACCGGCGCAGCTCCATTGTTGCCGGCAGCGGCGACGAGGGTCGCCGCCGGATACGCGCTCTCGAGCGCCTGCTTGACGACCAGCGACTCCGCGGTCGAGCCGAACGACATGCTGATCACCGACGCACCGTTGCGGGCCGCGTAGTCGATCGCGCGCGCGATCGCGACGTTGTCGCCGATTCCGGACGAGTTGAACGCCTTGAGCGCCATGACGCGGCAGTTCGGGCACGCGCCGGCGACACCGATCCCGTTGTTGGTCTCCGCCGCCGCGATGCCCGCGCAGTGCGTCCCGTGCCCCTGGTCGTCCTGCGGGTTGTTGACGTTGGTCAGGAAGTTCCAGCCGCGGAAGTCGTCCGCGTAGCCGTTCTCGTCGTCGTCGTTGACGAGGTCGTTGCTGTAGCCGGGGTTCCCGGGCTGCCGGTTGGCCGAGTCCTCGTCGATCAGGCCGTCACCGTCGTCGTCGAATCCGGCGACGCCGGGACGGCCGTCGTGATTCACGTCCCCCGGCCCCTCGACCGGGTTCTGCCAGATCTTGGCGTCGAGATCGGGGTGATCGAGGTCGATGCCCGTGTCGATGATCGCGATGACCGTCGATGCGGAACCCTGGCTCACGTCCCAGGCCTCCGGGGCGTCGACGTCCGCGTCGGCGAGCGAGAACTGTCCCGCGCCACCGCCCGGGTTGTTGAGCCCCCACTGCTGCGCGAACTGCGGGTCGTTGGGCACGAACTGGAGGCGGAAGACGTACCGTGGTTCGGCCCACTCGACGTCGGGGCTGGCCGCGAGATCGGCCTGCGCCGCGAGCACGTCGGTCCCGGGCGGCAATTCGACGCTCAGCACCGAGCCCTCCGCAGGCGCAGCGTGAGCAGCGGCGTCGGCCTTCGCGGCGGGAGCGCCCGCGCGCGATGCGCGCGGGAACACGCTCTCGGTCCGAACCGCTCCCCAGCGCTGCAGGCGCGCGGCGAGATCCGGGCCCGGCTCGACGGCGCCGACGCCGGCCCCCGCGGCCTGCTTGCGATCTGCGGCGCCGGACGGCGTCTTGAGCTTGACGACCAGGCTGTCGGCGAGGAACTCGCGCCCCTGGTCGTCGGTGAGGACGTCCTGCGCGAGCGCGGAGCCGGCCGTCCCCGACAGCAGAAGAACCAGGATCGTCAGAGCGAACAGGAAGCGGCGGGCCAGGCCCGCGCGCACGCTTTTCGAGACGTGAACCATCGAATCCTCCAGTTCGCGCGCCTCGAGCGGGCTGCGCGCCGCGGCTGCGCCACGCAAGGAGGATGCCGCAGCGACCGCGGCCGCTCCGTATTGATTTTTGTTACGGACAACGTTCGCTCCGGAATCCTGTCTGCCGCAGCAGACCGGCGAGTCTGCCCGAGCAGACGCCGGCGCGAAGGCCACCGGCTCCGCCGGGCCTGCTCAACGTCCCGACGACGCGCGCCGAAGAGCCGTCGTGGGAATCCCGCTCGCCTCGGCCGCACACGCAGACCGCCGCCCCTCGGCGCCCCGCTCCATGCCCGCGCACATCGACGATGTCGACGCGCGCTGGATCGAGGAGATCCTCGGCGACGCCGGGCTCCTGCACGACGCCAGCGTCGCGCGCGTCGAGCGGCGCGTGATCGGCGACCAGAGGGGCTTCCTCAGCGTCACCGCGCGCGTCGCGATCGAGTACGACGGTCCGGCGGACGGTGCGCCGCGCTCGCTCGTCGTCAAGATCGAGCCGCCGGCCGGCGTGTTCCTCGACACCGCGCGGCGCTTCGACGCCTTCGCGCGCGAGATCCACTTCTACCGCGACATGGCGCCGACGCTCTCGCTGCGGCTGCCGCGCGTATACTTCGCCGACACGCGTCCCGACGGCAGCGCGCTCGTGATGGAGGACCTGACGGGTCTCGAGTCCGTGGACCAGCTGCACGGCATGCGCCACGAGCAGGTCGTCGCGACCGTGCGCGCCGCGGCCCGCCTGCACGCCGCCTACTGGAGCAACGACGCGCTCGCCGCACTCCGCTGGATGCCCGAGCACGACCACTTCTTCGACGACGGCTTCGCCGAGCACTGGCCGCACTTCGTCGAGACCTACGAGCTGCGCGTCGGACGCGAAGCGCTGCAGCTCGGCGAGCGCGTGCGCGAGCGCAAGGCGTGGCTCGAGGAGCGCATCGCGGCGCGGCCCACGACGGTCGCACACGGCGACCTGCGCGCCGACAACCTGCTGTTCACGAAGGGCGCTCCCGGCGCGGAGCCGGTGATCCTCGACTGGCAGCTCGCGAACCGCACGCTCGCCGCGATCGACGTCGCGCGCGTGATGGGCGGCAGCGAGCCCGCGGCCGAGCGCTCGGGACATCAGGTCGAGGTCTGCGCCGCGTGGCACGAGGCGCTGGTCGCGAATGGCGTGCGCGACTACCCGCTCGAAGAGGCGCTCGACGACTTCCGCCTCGCGGCGCTGTACTGCCTGTTCATTCCCGTGAAGGGGCTCTACCTCGCGGGGCCTGACGCGGGGACGCGGACGGCGCGCCTGCTCGACGCGATGGCGGAGCGCTTCTACGCCTCCGCGCTGGAGATCGACGCGGGGCGGCTGCTGGACTGACCGGACGCACGCCGTCGCGCGTGCTCGACGACGCGCAGGCTGGCCCCGGAGCGTCTGCACTTCGCAATCGATCTCTGGTACCAGCTCCCGCATGCTGCTGGTGCGCCTCGACGGCGACGGTCCGCTGCACCGCCAGACGTACCGCGCGCTGCGCGACGCGATCCTCACGGGGCGGCTGCGCCCCGGCGAACGCCTCGCCTCGACACGCGAGCTCGCGGACGCGCTGGGCGTGTCGCGCAACACCGTCCTGCAGGCGTACGACCGGCTGCTGTCGGAAGGCTACGCCGTCGCGCGTCCCGCGTCGGGAACGTACGTCGCCGACGCGCTGCCGGCGCCGAAGGCCGCGAGAGCCACGAGCCCGCGCGTCGCGGAGCGACCGCACGGCGTCAAGACGACGGACGCGAAGCCGCCACGGCTCGGCACGTTCGGACGCCGCATCGCCGAGCACATCCGTCCCGAGCACGCGACGTGGAGCCTGCGCCGCGAGCCGCTGCCCTGCGACTTCCGCTACGGCGAGCCCGCGTACGCAGACCTGCCTCTGGTCGCGTGGGCCCGCCTGCTCGGACGTCGCGCCCGACGGCTGTCGGTGCGCCGCCTCGCCTACCAGCAGCCGGGCGGCGCCGTGGAGCTGCGCGAGGCGCTCGCCGGGTACTTGACGCGGTCGCGCGGCGTCGCCTGCGCGCCGGAGCAGATCCTCATCGTGCGCGGCACGCAGCAGGCCGTCGATCTCACGGTCCGCATGCTGGTCGACCCGGGCCAGCGCGTCGTGGTCGAGGAGCCTCGCTACACGGGGTTTTCCTTCTGCGCGACGGCGCAGGCCGCCGAGCTGGTGCACGTGCCGGTCGACGAGCACGGGCTGCAAGTCGAGCGTCTCGACGCCGTCCGCGACGCACGCCTGGCCTTCGTCACGCCGTCGCACCAGTTCCCGACCGGCGGCGTGCTGCCGCTGGCGCGGCGTCTCGCGCTGCTCGAGTGGGCGCGCGCGCGCGACGCGTGGATCTTCGAGGACGACTACGACGGCGAGTTCCGCTTCGCCGGACACCCGCTCGAGGCGCTGCAGTCGCTCGACCGGCACGGGCGCGTCCTCTACTCGGGCACCGCGTCCAAGGTGCTCTTCCCGGCGCTGCGCATCGGCTGGCTCGTCGTGCCGGAGTCGCTGCTGGAGACCTTCCGCTCCGCGCTCGCGCTGTCCGACACCGGCACCGCGACCATCGAGCAGCTCGCGTTCGCGGACCTCATCCGCGAGGGACACCTCGAGCGCCACGTGCGCCGCATGCGCGCGAAGCTCGCGTCGCGGCGCGCCGCCCTGCTCGACGCGGTCGAGCGCGAGCTCGGCGACCGCGCCGAGGTCCTCGGTGAGAGCGCCGGGCTGCACGTGCTGCTGCGCCTGCGCTCGACGCCCGCGCGCGACGTGCCGCGGCTGCGATCCGCCTGCCGCGAGCGCGGCGTCGGCGTGTATCCGGCGGCGCACTTCTACGCGACGCCGCCACGGCACGCGGAGCTGCTGCTCGGCTACGGCGGCCTCGCCGAGCGCGCGATCCGCGACGGCGTGCGGCGTCTCGGCGAGGCACTCGACGCGCTGCGCGCCTGACCCGCTTGCGTCGCGCGCGCGCATGCGGCTCTGCTCGCTCGCGGCGCCCGCACCTTCGCGCGGCGCGGGAGGACGGCGATGCTCTTCATGTGTCACGGCAAGGCGAAGCCCGGGCTGTCGGCGGAGGATCGGCAGAAGATCGTGCGCATCTTCGAGGGCTGGACGCCGCCCGCCGACCTGAGGATCCAGGCGCACTACGTCGACACGTCGGGCGGCGACTACGTCGTCATCGAGACGACGTCGGCCGAGGCGCTGCTCGAGGCGACGTCGATCTGGGCGCCGTTCATCGACTACACCGTGACGCCGATCGTCGTCGCACCGACCGCGGTCGAGCGCATCCGGAGCGCCGAGCAGACGCGCAGCCAGCTGCTCTGAGCGCGCGCGTCCGCGCGTCGACCGACCGCCGCGATCGAAGCTGCGGTTGACGCTGCACGTGGAACGCGCCTTAACGGGGACGTGGCCGTCGGGTGGCGGAGGTGCTGCGCGCCGTTCCGCCGAAGGAGGTGGACCATGTCCCGTTCCGGCATTCGTCGCGCTCTCGCCATGGTGGCCGTCGCGGCGGCTCTCGTCTCGTCGCCGGAACGGTCCGCGCGCGCGCAGGCGCCTTCCGGCTCGACGCTGTCGCCCGACTTCCGCAGCTACATGGTCAACAAGGACCTCGGCGACGAGCGCTGGACGATCGACCTGAACCTCTACGCGGCCGACCCGTCGAGCATCATCAGCATCACCGGCAACATCTTCCGCAAGGACGGCGGACCGGCGAGCTTCGTGACCTGCCTCGTGCGCGACGACTCGAACGGCAGCCTGCGCAGCCCGTCGAGCACGTTCCGGCTGTCGTGCAGCGGAGCCAACGCGTGCGCGAGCACCGCGCGCCAGTGCGCGCGCGAGGACTGGACGCTGATCGACGACGACGTGCGCGTCCCGGCGAGCTTCTTCCTGCCGCCCGGCGGCAACGGGGCGAGCGCCGTGCAGGACGCGGGCGTGTCCGATGCGCTGGTCGAGTACCTGCGTACTCTGGTCGCGCGTGCCCGCGACGCGACGCTGCGCGGCGTGGGGCGCGTCACGCAGCCGGCGGTCGCGTTCGCGCAGGCGGGCGGACGCGGTGCCACGCTGACGCTGGACTCGCTGAGCTACCTCGTCACCAAGGACGTCGGCAGCGAGCGCTGGTCGATCTCGTTCACGCTCGCTCCGTTCGTGACCGATCAGGGCGGCGTCGAGAGCCGCTTCCTCAGCGTGACCGGCAACGTCTACCAGTCCGACGGCTCACCGCCGAGCTTCGTCTTCTGCACGCAGCGCGGCGACTCGAGCGGCTCGCTGTCGGACCCGACGAGCAGCTTCCGCTTCTCGTGCGACGGCGCCGACGCGTGCGCGACGACCGCGACCAGCTGTGCGCAGTCGGGCTGGCGCAAGATCTCGGACGACGTGGCACTGCCCGCGAGCTTCTTCCTGCCGCCGCTCGGACAGCCCGCGGCCCCGCAGTCCGACGGCGACATCGTGGTCATCGGGCGGACGTCCGATCCGCCGTCGATCTTCGCGCCGGGCGACGCGTCGCCGGCGAGCGTCGCGTTCGACGCGCCCGCGGGCGCGTGCCCGTCGGGCACCGGGTGCACGATCGCGCGCGTCGGCGGCTGCTCGAACGTGAGCGGCGTGGTCGTGAACGACGCGACGTACGGCTGCCGCTGCCTGCTCGCGAACGTGCCCGATTCCTGCATCACGTGCGGCGGCGGCGCCGCGGGACAGTGCGGCGGTCCGTGCGCGTATCCCGTCGCGGGCTCGACCGCCCGCGGCCAGTGCCTGCCGTCGAGCTCCGAGAGCACGCAGTGCATCTGCTGGGCGATCGGCGCGGGGCAGTCCGAGCCGGCGCAGGGCTGCGGCGGCGTGCTCGGCGTCGAGTGTCCCGGCGACCGCTGCTGCGCCAACGACCCGCGCAACTCGTGCGACCCGGTCGGCGGGCAGATCGCGTGTCCCGGAATCTGCGTCGACGCGAACGGCTGCGACCCGTCGGTCGAGCAGTGCGGCATCTGCTTGACGCAGCCCGGCCTGCCGACGCCGACCCCGGACGACACGCCGACGCCGACGCCCGCCGTGACCCCGCGGCCGACCGCGACGCCCGTCCCGACGCCGGCGGCGACGCCGACGCCGTGCCTGCCGCGGGGCGCGAGTTGCTTGGGCGACCCCGCGCCCTGCTGCAACGGCCTCGTGTGCGAGCGCAACCCGCTGGCGGAGCGCTTCGTCTGCGACCCGATCGTTCCGTGAGGCCGCCGCGATGAATTGACGCTGCGCGCGAAAAGCGCGAAAGACGAGTGCGCGAGCACCGGCGTTCGCGGGTGTGGTGGGGAAGTCGAGGAGGAAGCCGATGCCAGGGTCCGCGCTGCTGCGCACGTTGTCGTTCGTCGCCGTCTGCGCCCTCGCCGCGGCGCCGTCCGCGCTCGGACAGTCGTCGTCCGGAGCCACGCTCTCGCCCGACCGGCAGAGCTTCATGGTCAACAAGGACATCGGCGCCGAGCGCTGGACGATCACGCTGAACCTGTTCACGCCCGACACGCGGAACGTCATCGGCGTCACGGGCAACATCTTCCGCGCCGACGGCGGTCCGGCGAGCTTCGTGAGCTGCCTCGAGCGCGTCGACTCGAGCGGCGACCTGCGCATCGCGAACAGCGTCTTCCGGCTCTCGTGCAGCGGCGCCGCGGCCTGCGGCAGCACCGCGGCCGCATGCGCCCGCTCGTCGTGGACGCTCATCGAGGACGACGTCCGCGTGCCGGCGAGCTTCTTCCTGCCGGCGGACGGTCTCGGCAGCCCGACCGCGTCGGACACCACCGCGGTCGAGTCCTTCCTCGACGGGCTCGCGCAGCGGCTCTCGGTGGCGCTCGCGCGGCTGCATCGCGAAGGCATCGCCGCGCGCGGCCTCGCGCTGGTCTCGCCGCCGAGCGCGCTCGCCGGAGTGCCGAGCGGACGCGGCGCGACGCTCACCGTCGACCGCCTGAGCCACCTCGTCACCAAGGACATCGGCAGCGAGCGCTGGTCGATCGCGTACAGCCTCGAGCCGTACACCAGCGAGCAGGGGCTCGTCGCGACGCGCTTCCTGAACGTGACCGGCAACGTCTACCAGCAGGACGGCTCGCCACCGAGCTTCGTGTTCTGCACGCAGCGCCCCGACTCGACCGGGACGCTCGACGATCCGGCGAGCGAGTTCCGCTTCGCCTGCCAGGGCAGCGACGCCTGCGACAGCACCGCGCGCGACTGCGCCGCGAACGCGTGGCGTCCGATCTCGGACGACGTGCGTCTGCCCGCGAGCTTCTTCCTGCCGCCCGGCGGACTGCCGGCGCCGGTTCAGTCCGATCCCGAGATCGTGATCATCGGCCGCACGTCGGACCCGCCGGCGCTGATCGCGCCGCAGCTCGAGAACACGTCGAGCGTCGACCTGGGCACGCCGTCCGACGACTGCCCGGTCGGCGCGGAGTGCTCGGTGGCGCGCCTCGGCTCGTGCAGCGGCGTGAAGGGCATCGTGATCAACGGCAACGTGATCGGCTGCCGCTGCCTCGTGCTCGACGTGCCGGCGTCGTGCGTCGTCTGCGGCGAGGGCGCCGAAGGACAGTGCGGCGGCGACTGCGCCTACGAGGTCGGCGACGCGACCGCGCGCGGCACGTGCCTGCCGTACGATGCGAACAGCAGCGACTGCGCGTGCTACGCGATCGGCGACCGGCAGCAGCTGACGACGCAGGGCTGCGGCGGCGTGCTGCAGACCGACTGCCCCGGCGACCGCTGCTGCGCGCCCGATCCGCGCGGCGAGTGCGATCCGCTCGACGGCGAGGCGCCCTGCCCCGGCGTGTGCGTCGCGGCGCACGGCTGCGACCCGGACGTCGAGCAGTGCGGGATCTGCGTAACGCGCGCGCCCGAGCCGACGCCGTCGCCGCGGCCGACGCCGTCGCCGTCGCCCACCCCGGATCCGACGCCGAGCCCGAGCCCGACGCCGTCGCCGCGTCCGTCGCCGTCGCCGATGCCGACGCCGAGCCCCGATCCGATCTGCCTGCGCGCGGGAGAGCCGTGCCTGTCGGGCCGGCTGAGCTGCTGCAGCGGGCTGGCGTGCGTGATCAATCCGCTGAACGGCTCGCGCTGTACGCCGGAGTGACCGTCGCGCGCCGGAACGCGCGCTCGAAACGCGAAGGGCCCGGGGAACGATTGCTCCCCGGGCCCTTGCTGCTTGACGGTGCGGCGAGCGTCAGGCGCGCTTGGTGTCGACCACCTGCACCTGCGTGAACTCGTTGTAGCCCCACTTGCCGTTCTCGACGCCGATGCCGCTCCACTTGTGGCCACCGAACGGCTGCAGCGGCGAGAGGTCGATGTGCTGGTTCACCCACACGGTGCCGGACTCGAACTCCTTCGCCACTTCCTCGGCGCGGTCCGGGTTCGACGACCACACCGAGCCGCCGAGGCCGTAGTGCGTGCGGTTCGCCTGCTCGAGCGCGTCCGACAGGTGCTTGTACTTGATGATCGGCAGCGCCGTGCCGAACTGCTCCTCGTCGACCAGCTTCGCGCCCGCGCCGAGACCGGTGACGATCGTCGGCGGCAGGAAGTAGCCCTTCGACCCCATGCGCTCGCCGCCGACCTCGATCTTGCCGCCCGACTTCTTCGCGTCCTCGACCAGGCTCAGGACCTTCTGGAACTGCATGTCGTTGTTGATCGGGCCGAGCTCGACGTCGGCCTCCATGCCGTTGCCGACCTTGGTGCGCTTCGCACGATCGACGAGCTTCGCGACGATCGAGTCGTGCAGCGTCTCGGGCACGTAGAGGCGCTTGATCGCGGCGCAGACCTGACCCGAGTTCTGGAACGCTCCCCAGAAGAGGCCTTCCGCGACCGCGTCGGGATTGACGTCGTCGAGCACGATCGCGGCGTCGTTGCCGCCGAGCTCGAGCGTGACGCGCTTCAGATCGTCGGCCGCGGCGAGCATGACCTTCTTGCCGGTCGCGACGCTGCCGGTGAACGAGATCTTGCGGATCTCGGGGTGCTTCGTGAGCTCGGCGCCGAGATCGTTGCCGCCCGAGATGACGTTCAGCACGCCGGCGGGCAGGACCTCGCGCAGCGCCTCGGCCGCCATCAGCGTCGACAGCGGCGTGTACGGCGACGGCTTCGCGACCACCGTGTTGCCCGCGAGCAGGGCCGGCGCGAGCTTCCACGACAGCAGGATCACCGGGAAGTTCCACGGTGTGATCGCGGC
This sequence comes from Binatia bacterium, assembly GCA_046327915.1. GTDB lineage: Bacteria > Desulfobacterota > Binatia > UBA12015 > UBA12015 > VGTK01. The sequence continues at coordinate 74,544 of JAXLXO010000017.1, forward strand.
GACGACGCCGAGCGGCTTGCGGATCACCTGGATGCGCTTGTTTCCGTCGTCCTGCAGGACCTCGGGCTGGATCTCGAGGCTCGCGAAGTACGAGAACCACATCGACGCGCCGAAGATCTCCATCAGCGCCTGATTGACGGGCTTGCCCTGCTCCTGCGACAGCACCGGCGCGATGTCGTTGACCTTCGCCTGCAGTGCTGCGGCGCACTCGTTCAGCTTCTGGCGGCGGAACGCCTCGTCCTTGCGCCAGGTCTTGAACGCGTTGGCGGCGGAATCGACGGCCTCGTTGATGTGCGCCGTCGTGCCGCGTGCGCAGGTCGCGAAGGGCTCGCCGAAGGCGGGGTTGATGACCGGATCCTGCTCGGCCGTGTTCACCACGCGGCCATCGATGAGCATCCCGTAGCTCTGCATTCCTCTTGCTCCTTCCAGACTGACGGACTTCTTCCGACGGATTGACGGATCGTCGAGGCGTGTGCCTCGAAAATGGTGCTTGGACGAACGGCGGGTCTTCGGCATCCTATGACCGAGGTCGCCGCGGGTCGCAACCGGCCCCGGCCAACGACGCCTCGACCACCGACGGGAACCCGATGACACGACGAATCCCCTGCACCGACGCGAACTTCCGCCGCCGCGAACGACGCTCTGCGGCATGGCTGCGGGCGCTGCTCGCGGGGCTGCTCTTCGCCTGCGGGGGGCCCGTCGCCGCCGATGCGCTCGCGGCGCCGACCACCGTCATCGGGTGCGACCAGGCGGGCTCCTTGATCCAGCTCACGGCGTCCGGCGACTACGCGCTCGACCCGTCGTGCACGTACACCGCGGGCATCGAGATCTCGGCATCCGACGTCGACCTCGACTGCCGCCACGCGGTGCTCGACGACGTCGAGGGCAACGACGGCCGCGGCATCCACGTCACGGCACCGATCGACGTCGCGCTGAAGAACGTCCGCGTGCACGGCTGCGACATCCGCCACTTCCTGAACAACGTCCGCATCTCGCGCGAGGGCTTCAAGACCCTCGCCGAGGGGCACGAGTACGACGTGCAGTACGAGAACGTCGTCATCGAGAACAGCCGCCTCACCGACTCGCGCGGCAGCGGCCTGTTCGTGAACGGCTACGTGACGGGCGTCACGCTGCGGAACCTCGACATCTCCGGCTCGGGCAGCGTCGGCGTCTACCTCGAGGCCGGCTCGAAGGGCACGCTGGTCGAGCGCAACCGCGTGCACGACAACGGCTACGGCGACGTGACGCCCGAGGGCATCCCGTTCGTCGTCGGCGGCGTCGAGATCCGCTACCTCAGCACGGGACGCGAGGGCATCGCGATCGACGGCTCGCGCGACAACGTCGTGCGCCGCAACGTGATCGAGCGCAACTCGTACGGCGGCATCTTCCTCTACAAGAACTGCGGCGAGAACTTCACGTCGCAGCCCGGCCAGTGGTGGACGCGCCGCTACGGTGCCGACGGCAACGTCATCGAGAAGAACCGCATCTCCGACGAGTACACCGGCGTGTGGATCGGCTCGCGCATGGCCGAGAACACGCTGTTCATGGACTGCAGCGACGCTCCGTACTCGACCGGACCGTTCGCGAGCATCCGCCTCGACTACGCGAAGCAGAATCGCGTCGAGCGCAACGTCTTCACCGACGTCGACTACGGCATCCGCGTCGAGGACGACGGCAACGCGATCCTGTCGAACCGCTTCCGCGGCAGCGACGCGACGGACCAGGCGATCCTCGTCGGCACGCTCTACCGCACGTCGGTGCTCGCGCAGCCGGTCACCGGCACGACGATCTCCGGCAACGCGTCGCAGATCCGCGGCAACGCGTCGCCATTCGGCTGGATCCACGGCCACGACGCGACGACGTTCGAGCGCAACCGCGCGCGCGGACGCCTCGCGACGCTCGCGCCGGGCGTGCAGCCGACGATCAACTTCCACCTGTTCGTCAAGCAGATCCTGCCGGCACCCTGAGCGTCGGCGCGGCGCTGCGGCCCACGCGCCGAGCGCCGTCACGCGCTTCGCGTCAGCCCCACACCGGCGGACGCCGGTCGCGCCACGGCATCGCCTCCTCGAGCTGCGCCGCGACGCGGAAGAGCGTCGCCTCGTCGGCGTAGCGCGCCGCGAACATCATGCCGATGGGCAGACCGTCCGACGACTGGCCGAGCGGCAGCGAGATCGCCGGCTGGCCGGTGAAGTTGAACGGCGGCGTGAAGCCGAAGGTGATCGCCTGCCGGTGGTTCAGCTCCTTCGGGTCGAGCGTGGTCGGGTCGATGTAGCCGATCGCGGGCGGCGGCGTGACCATGGTCGGGCAGAGGAAGAGGTCGTGCTCGTCCCACTGCGCGAGCAGCTCGAGGATCAGGTCCTTCAGCACGTGCTCGGCCTGGAAGTGCAGCTCGGCGGTGACCCGCTTGCCGTTCTCCCAGATCCAGCGCGACAGCTTCTCGATGTCGCCGTCGCCCGGCGGACGTCCGAGCACGGCGGCGTGGTCGGCCATCATGCCGGCGAAGTTGCCGGCGCTCCACATGCCCTGCGCGCGATAGAGCTTCCGCCAGTCGACGCGCAGCGGCTTGTCGACCACCTCGTGGCCGAGCTCGCGCAGCGTGCGCACGGTCGCGTCGAGCGTGCGCGCGACGTCCTCGTGGAGCTTCACGCCGGACGGCGGATCGGGATGGAACGCGATGCGCAGCTTGCCCGGCTTCGCGGCGATCTCCTCGGCGTACGGACGGTCCTTCCGCGGCGGCGCGAAGTACGCGTGCTTCTGCGGCTGACCGGTCCAGTCGAGCATCACGGCGGAGTCGCGCACGGTGCGCGACACGATGTGATTGACCGAGAACATGATGCCGCCCGCCTCCGGCGAGCGGATCGGATTGCGGTCGCGCGTCGTCTTGAGGCCGACGAGGCCGCAGCACGCGGCCGGGATGCGGATCGAGCCGAGCCCGTCGGACGCGTGCCCCATCGGCACGATCCCCGCCGCGACCGCCGACGCGGATCCGCCGCTCGAGCCGCCCGAGATGTGCTGCGGGTTCCACGGATTGCGGCACGGCCCGAGGTACGCGCTCTCGGTCGTGCCGGTGATGCCGAACTCCGGCGTGTTGCTCTTGCCCAGCAGCACCATGCCGCTCGAGCGGTAGCGGCGCACCAGCTCGTCGTCCTCGTCGCTGATGCGGCGTCCGAACCAGCGCGAGCCGTTGGTCATCGGCCAGCCCTTGACGGGCGTGTACAGGTCCTTGACGAGGAACGGCACGCCGCGGAACGGACCGTCGGGCAGCGCGCCCGCGGCGTCGCGGCGCGCGTCGTCGAAGCCTTCGTACACGATCGCGTTCAGCGTCGCGTTGTGGCGGCCGGCGCGCTCGATGGCGGCCTCGACCAGCTCGGACGGCTTCACCTCGCCCTTGCGGACCAGCTCCGCCAGACCGACGCCGTCGAACGAGGAGTATTCGCTGAAGCCCATGGCTGTGCCCTCCGGGGAAGAGCCGCATCCATGGCGCGCGTTTCCGCGCGGGTCAATCGGTTCCGCGACTTCCGCGGATCAGCGAATATCCGCCCACGCCTGCTGCTCGATGCGCTTCGCGATCCGCCAGCCGTCCTTCGTGCGCACCAGCTCGTCGACATAGAAGCCGCCGATCCAGAACAGCGACAGCGTGCCGTCGGCCTTCGGGCGTCCCATCGGGTTGTAGAAGTGGACCTTGCTCGACGCCCGATCGCCGTCGATCGACACGTCGAAGTTGCCGATGGTGTGCTGGCTCATCGGGAAGTTCGGCAGCACCTGCGCGAGCCACGCGCGGACCTCCGGGTACGCACCCGCGACGCCTCCCGAGCTCGTGTAGTCGACGTGCGCGTCGGGCACGAAGCAGGTGTCGAGGAGAGCCCAGTCCTTGTTGTCGATGGCCTTGCAGTAGCGGGTCAGGAGATCCTGGATCTCGAGACGGTCGATCAGCCAGGCGATCTTCGCGGGGTCGACGCTCATGCGCGTTGGCTATCGGGGTTGGGCGCGGCGAGCAAGACGTCAGAGCCGCGACGTCTCCTCGAGCTCGCGGCCCACCGTCTCCGGCAGGAACGCGAGGATCAGCGCCAGCGCGACAAGCGGAAAGAGCGCGGTCGTCGCGACCGTCGGCCCCCAGCCGAAGACTCCCGCGGACCAGCCGAGGATCAGCGGCGACGCGAGGTACGCGGTGCGGCCGATCAGGTTGTTCGCCCACGCGAAGGCCTCGCTGCGGTACTCGGTCGGGAACAGCTCGGCCGTGTACGTGTTCAGCACCGGCAGCACCGACCCGGTGCCGAGAATGCCGAGGACCAGCGAGACGGTCAGCGCGCCCGGCGACTCGAGCGTGTAGCTCGACGAGACGCCCACCGTCGTCAGCAGGAACGCCGCGACCGCGCCACGGCGTCGCCCGATCACGTCGAGCACCTTGCCGACGAAGAAGAGGAACGGCAGCGACGCGACCGACGCGATCGCGAGCGCGCTGCCGACCTGCGCGTCGGTGAAGCCGCGCTCGGCGATCGCGAACTCCTTCCAGAAGGTCACCGCGTTCTGCGTGCAGAACAGCGTCAGCGCCCAGATCGCCGCCAGCTGGAACACGCGCGCGCGGTACGGCGTACGCAGGATGCGGCCGAACGAGCGGTCGCGCGACGCCTCGTCGCCGGCCTCGCGCGAGAAGCGCTCGGTCTCGCGCAGGTTGCGCCGCGCGATCGCGATGATGACCAGCGGCACGGTTCCGACGAGGTAGACGCTGCGCCAGCCCCACGGCGTCTGCAGCAGGAACGGCACCACGATCGCGCACACGATGGCGCCGAGGCTCGCGCACGCCTGGATGACGCCGATCACCATGCCGCGACGAGCCGCGGGGTACTCCTCCGCCGCGTAGACCATCGCCACCGCGTACTCGCCGAGGAGGAAGATGCGCGCGACCAGCTGGCAGAGCGCGAACGTCCAGACGTTGGTCGAGAACGCCGTCAGCAGCGAGAAGATCGTGTAGCCGACGATGGTGATCGTCAGGACGCGCTTCCGCCCCCAGCGGTCGGCGCGGTCGACGACGAAGTACGCGAGCACGTTGCCGACCGACGCGAACGACACCAGCATGCCCGCGTACACGGGATCGAGCCCCATGTCGGCGCGCAGGTTCGGCAGGATCTGCGCCAGCGCGAACAGGTCGTAGCCCTCGAAGAAGGTCGCGACGCTGAGGAAGAAGAACAGCCAGCGCTGGTAGGAGGTGAGGGCCTCGGGACGCTCCGGCAGCGGAGCGTCCCCGCGGGCGGACGAAGACGACGGCGGGCTCGACATGAGCCCCCGGTTATAGATTGAGCTGCTTCGGCGGGCGAACGACCACGTCGGCGATGTTGACGTGGATCGGCAGCGTGACGGCGTAAAGTACCGCGTCGGCGACGTCGTCCGGGCTGCCGAGGAGCTGGCGCATCATCGGCTGCAGCTTGTCGAACACCTCGTCGGGGATGCGCTCGCCGGGCTTGAGCTCCACCTGGATGCCCGTGGCCGCGACCATGCCGCCGACGACCTTGGGGTCGAAGTTGCGCGCGAAGTTGGTCGCGATGGCCCCCGGCATGACGTTCACCACGCGGATCGTGTCCTCCTCGAGCTCCCTGCGCAGCGTCGACGAGATGCAGTTCACCGCGTGCTTGGTCGAGCCGTAGACGCCGGAGTCGGGGCGCTGCGCCGCGATCGACGAGACGTTCACGATGTGGCCTTCGGCCTTGCAGGCACGCATCGCGCGGACCGCCGCCTGGCAGCCGACGAGCAGGCCCAGGACGTTGGTCTCGAGCATCGTCCGCCACTGCTCGGGGTCGCCGTCGACGATCGGCTGCGGGAACGACACGCCGGCGTTGTTGACCATCACGTCGAGTCTCGTGGTGTCGCGCACCGCGCGGTCGACCAGGGCGCGCACCTGCGCGGGATCGCGCACGTCGTCGGTGCTGACGGTTGCCCTGCCGCCCGCCGCCTCGATCTCCTTCTTCGCCGCCTCCATCGCGTCGCGCGTGCGGCCGGAGAGGAAGACGTGCGCCCCCTCGCCGCCGAGCTTCGTGGCGATGGCGCGTCCGATGCCGCTCGACGCCCCGGTGACGATCGCGGTCCTGCCCTTCAGTCGGTTTCCTGCGCTCACGGTCGGCCCTCCTGTCCGCTGGTCAATCTGACGTTCTGGATCTGTTTTGTCAGTTTGTGGAGTGCCACGTTGACCCGCACGCGATCCTTTGTCAACGTCGCCCGCGACATGGGACGCGAGAGCATCGCCACGCGCGAACGGATCCTCGGCGCCGCCTTCGTGCGCTTCGCGCGCTACGGCTTCCGGCGGACGTCGATGGAGGACATCGCCGGCGAGGCCGGCGTGTCGCGCGCGGCGCTCTACCTCCAGTTCCGCAACAAGGAGGAGATCTTCAAGAGCCTCGCGCAGGATCTGCAGGACCGCGCGCTCGCCCGCGCCGGCGAGGCCCTCGACGGACGCGGCCCGCTCGCGGAGCGCGTCTCCGCCGCGATCGAGGGCAAGAGCCTCGAGATGGTCCGCATCACGCTCGAGTCGCCGCACGGCAGCGAGCTGCTCGACGAGACCGGGCGCCTGTGCGGCGACCTCGTCGCCGAGACCGAACGCCGCTTCGCCGAGCAGCTGACGCGCGTGCTGCGCCGCGCCGCCGCCGACGGCGAGATCGACCTTGCGGCCGCCGATCTCGCGGCAACCGAGGCGTCGCAGCTGCTGCTGCGCGCCGTGCGCGGGCTGAAGGGACCCGGCGTCAGCGTCGACGACTTCCGCAAGGGGCTCGCGACGCTGGTGCGCGTCTTCCTCGCGGGCCTCGCGCCGCGGACGAGGCGCGCCGCCGGAGGCACCGCGGGCGGCGCGACCGGGGCGGCGACGAAGCGCAGCGCACGCACGCGCCGCATCACGCGCCCCGCCGCACGCTGAGAAACGCGAGCGCTTGCGCTGCGCGTGCCGGCGGAGCACGACGTCTCGACGCCGCCTCCGCGGCGCGGAAGGACGGCATGGCGAAGTTCACGCACGACGAGCTCGAGCAGGCGTTCCGCACCTACTGGCGCACCGGCGCCGTGGCCGAGGACTGGGACGCCTGGGCGAACCTGTTCACCGAGGACTGCACCTACGTCGAGCACTGGTACGGCTCGATCCAGGGCCGCGAGGCAGTGCGCGCGTGGATCAAGCCGGTGATGGCGAAGTTTCTCGAGATCTACACGGCCTACGACTGGCACGTCGTCGATCCCGAGCACGGCCGCGTGATCGTCTACATGCAGAACCGTCGCGACCGTCCCGGCGGCGGCGCGCCGATCGACTTTGCCGGCATCACGCTCCTCGACTACGCGGGCGGCGGCCTGTGGAAGAAGGAAGAGGACTTCTGGTCGCTGCGCGGCCGCGAGGTCGCGATGAAGGAGTACGAGGAGGCCTGCGTCAAGCACGACCCGGAGCACCCGAAGAGGGGCACGCGGCTCGACTGGGGCAACGGACCGGAGTGGGCGCGCGGATCCCGGTCGCACGCGGAGCGGCGTCCCGTCGCGTAGGCGCCGACGGAACGCACGCTCCATCGCCGGATCAGTCCGCGCAGAGGCGACCCAGCATCTCGACGCTGCGAACGGCAGGCTCGAACCACGTCGCACGCACGGCCAGATAGCGCGGGTCGGAGAAGAAGCGCTGGCGCGACGCACGATCCGGAAACGCGATGCTGAACACCCGATTGACGCCCGGGCGCGCACCGAGCAGCACCTCGGCGACCACGAAATCGTTGACGAACCGGCCGCCGTGCTCGGCGAGCAGCGGCGCCATCCCCGCGCGGTAACGCGCGTAGGACTCCGCGTCCGCGACCTCGAGCGCCATGACGCTGGTGTGCTCGCCACCCTCAGCGGGCATGGGAGTAGCCGCCGTCGACGTCGAGCGTGAGCCCGGTCACGAAGCCGGCGCGCGCGAGGAAGAGGATCGCGTCCGAGGTGTCCTCGACCTCGCCGACGCGTCCCAGCGGGTGGATCGGCGCCAGCGCGTCCGGATCGTCGATCAGCGGGGTCCGGATGATGCCGGGCGCGAGCGTGTTGACCCGGATGCCGTGCCGCGCGAGCTCGGCGGCGAGCGAGACCGTCAGCGCGTGCACGCCGCCCTTGCTCGCCATCGCCGCAGCAACGGGCAACGACGTCATCGCCTGCTGCACGAGCGTCGTGCCCACGTTGACGATCGCCCCGCCGCCGCCCTCGATCATCAGCGGCACGATGGCCTGCGTCACCAGCCAGGTGCCCTTCACGTTGGTGCCGAAGTAGCGCTCGAGATCCTCGACGGTGCTGTCGAGGAAGGGCTTCGCGCCGAAGATGCCGGCGTTGTCCAGCACGTCGGCGCCGCCGAGATGGTCGCGCGCCGCGACGGCGATCGCGCGCGCGGTCGCCGGGTCGCCGACGTGTCCCGCCACCGTCGCGACGCGCGCGCCACCGTCGAGCGCGCGCCGCGCGCGCTCGAGCTTCTCGGGGTCGCGCCCGTTGATCACCAGCCGCGATCCCTCGTCGAGGAAGCGTCGCGCCACGTCGAAGCCGATGCCGCTGCCGGCGCCCGTCACGATCACCCGTTCGATGCGATTGGCCATGTTCCGGCCTCCTTTCGCATCCCGTCGTACGCCGGTGGCCGAGAACGAGAAAATCGTATGTTTCCATCGACTCGATCATCTGAAGTTATGTACTTTGCGGCCATGACGTACGACCAGGTGATCGCCTTCGTGGCGGTGGCGAACGAGGGCGCGTTCACCGCGGCGTCGTCGGCGCTGCACAAGTCGCAGCCTGCGGTCAGCAAGCTCGTGCGCAACCTCGAGAGCGAGATCGGCGTCGAGCTCTTCGACCGCAGCCGCTATCGCGCGACGCTCACCGACGCGGGACGCCTGCTCTACGAGCGCGCGAGCGCGCTGCTCGAGCAGACCGAAGCGCTGCGCAGCTTCGGCAAGGAGCTCGCCGGCGACGTCGAGGCGGTGGTGCGTCTCGCGATCGAGGCCGTGACGCCGATCGAGCCGATCCTCGCGGCGCTGCGCGCCGTCCGCGACCGCTTTCCCGCGGTCCGGATCGAGCTCGCGACCGAGCGTCTCGCGGGCGCGGCCGACGCGCTGCACGAGGGACGCGCCGACGTGATCGTCGCGACGCGGATCGGGCTCCGCGGTGCACGCGTCGAGACGGCGCGCTTCGCCGACGTGCGCATCGTGCCGGTCGTGCGCGCGGACCACCCTCTCGCGAGCGGCAGGACGCCGTCGCGCACGCTGCTGCGCGTCCACCCGCAGATCGTGCTGCGCGACAGCGCGCAGCAGCCGGACGCGCCGTCGCTCAACGTCCTCGACGGCGGGCTGCGCTGGAGCGTCACCGACGTCGGCGCGAAGCGCGACGTCATTCTCGCCGGCATGGGCTGGGGCGGACTGCCCGAGCACGTGGTCGCCGCCGACCTCGCCGCCGGACGCCTCGCCGCGCTATCGGTCCCCGAGTTCGACACCGGCACGATGCCTCTGCTGACGATGCGCCGTCGCGACCGCGCGCACGGCGTCGTGGCGCGCACCCTGTGGAGCGAGCTGCAGCGGGCCGGCGCGGAGATCGGATCCGCGCGCGAGCGGCGGACGCAGCCCCGCAGCGCAGCCCGCAGGCGCACGGCAGCGGCGCGGCGTCGCACCGCGAAGCGCTGACGCAGCCGCCGCGCCCTCGCGAGCTATCTCTTCGGCGCCGCGGTCGGTCCGCCGCGCGCGCGATCGACCTCGTCTCGCACGGCATCCGGCAGATCCGGAATCGCCGCGAGCCGGTCCCACGCGCTGCGCGCCAGCGCCTGATCGCCCTTCGCGGTCGCCGCGAGCGCGAGGCCGCGCAGCGCGCGCAGCGACTTCGGGTTCGCGTCGGCCTCGGCGCGGAACAGCGGGACCGCGGTCGCGTCGTCGCCGAGCAGCAGCGCGCTCTGCGCGAGGTCGAGCCGCCCGGCGTTGCGCTCCGGCTCGGGTGCCACCGCTGCGAACGCGAGCGCCGCCGTCAAGGCGCGGCGTGCGCGCTCGACGAGCGCCGCGCGCGACGGGTCCGCCGCCGGCAGCACCGCGATGCGCTCGCTCGCGCCGAGCACGTCCTCGCGCAGGTCCGCGGCGATCGCGGCGGCGAGCGCGGGACGCGCGCCCTCTTCGACGACCGTCAGCATCGCGGGGTCCGACTTCGAGCCCGTCTCGACTTCGAGCAACCCCTGAGAACGGAGCACCGCCGGCAGCAGCGCCTTCGACTCGGGGAACTTCTTCGGGAACGCGCGCAGGCGCTCGAGTGCCGCGCGCTGCGCCGCGGGATCGAGCGGGCCCACGGCCCCGGCTCCGGGCGTCGACGGGGCGGGTACGGGCGCCGTGCGCACCGTCGCGTCGAGCACCACCAGCGTCGCGCGCGCGTCGGGCGGCCAGTCCTCGTGTGCGAGCGCGGTCGCGAGATCGCCGAGCAGCGCGTCGCGCGGCTCGCGAACGGGCGTGCGCGCGAAGCGCACGACGCGGCTCTGCAGCGACGCGACATGTGCCGCGACCAGCCACGCCGGCGCGTCGATCGAATTGAAGCCGGCGATCGCCGCGTCGACGTCGCCTGCCTGACGCGCGGCCTCGGCGCGCCGGTATGCCGCCTCCGCGCGATCGTCCGGCGACGCACCGGGCACGCGCGGCATCGCCTCCGCGGCCGTGACCAGCGCCGCGGACGTCGTCGCGTCGGGCGACGCCTGCCACGCGGCGTACGCGGTGCGCAGATCGAGCAGCGCGAGCTCGCGCGTCCACGCACGGTCCTTGACGCCGCGCAGGCGGTCGAGCGCCGCACGTGCGGTCGCGAAGTCGCCGGTCGCGAACGCCGCGCGCGCGAGCCCCTCGAGCGCCGCGGGATCCGGCTTGTCGCCGCCACGCTCCACGGCCTGCCGGTAGAGCGTCACCGCGCCGGCAGCGTCGCCGCGTCGTGCGGCGCCGTCGGCGCGCAGCAGCAGCACCGTCGCGTCGGCCTCCGCTCCGGACGGCAGCAGGTCCTCGTGACCGGCGAGCAGGCCCAGCGCGCTCGAGCGCCACGGCTCGCCCGCGCCGAGAAGCTGCGCGACGATCGGCGACAGCTCGTCCGACTTGACGGGCGTCTTGCCACCGAGGAGCAGCTGCAGGCGGAGCAGCTGCGCGCGAAGGACGAGGTCCTTCGACGCGCCCTTCGCGACCGCGACGTCGGCGAGCGCGTCGAGCGCACGCGTCCGCTCGCCGGCATCGGCGAGCGCCTGTGCGAGCGCGAGCCGCGCCCGCACGGAGACGCCCGGAACCCCCGCGGCGGAGCGCAGATCCGACAGGCCGCCCTCGCGATCGCCGACCGCGATGCGCGCGAGCCCGCGTCCGTAGCGCGCCTCGCCCGAGACCGTCCCGTCGGGCGCGTCGACGAACGGCGTGAAGCCGTCGATCGCTTCGCGCGCGAGCTTCTGCTTGTCCGGGTCGCCCGCGAGCACGCGCTCCAGCTCGATGGCGGCGATGCGAAAGCGGAGCCGCAGCAGCAGCATCTCGGTCGCCTTCCACTGCTGCCCCTGCACGACGCCCGCCATGTCGATGTCGCGCTCGGCCGCGTCCTCGCGCTGCTGCGCGAGCCCGCGCGACGCGTCGGCGGCGAGCGCGGATGCGCGACGGTCGAGCTCCGCGAGGGCCGCGACGTCGCGCTTCGGCGCCTGCGTGAGCTGCGTCCAGCGCGCCTCGATCGCGGACATCTCGCGCTCGCCCGCAGCGACCTCGAACGCCGACGCGGACGCCGCGACCACGAGCAACGCCGCACACGCACCGGCCGCGACGACGCGACGAACCAAGCGCGACCGCACGGCGCCGCTACTCCCCTTCGGTCGCCAGCGCGAACGAGCTCGCGCCGGCCTGCCTGGCGAGCCCGAGCAGCCGCACCACGTCGTTGAGCGACGCCTGCTGGTCTCCCGCGAGCACGACGGCCTTCGATTCGTTCGCGTCGAGCGCGTCGCGCAGCGCGGCGACGATCTCGGCGTCGCCGGTGCCGACGTTTCGCCCCGCGACCGCGATCTCTCGATCGGAGCCGAACGACATCGTGATCGCCGCCGCGGGATCGTTGTCCGCCTTCGCCTTCGGCAGCTGCACCTGCGACGCCGACTGCACTGCCGCCGACGTCGCGACCATGAAGATGATCAGCAGCACGAGGAAGACGTCGGTGAGCGGCGTCACGTTGATCTCGGCGACGAGGCCACGCCGCTTGCGCACGTTCATTGCCATGTCAGCACTCCAGCGCGGACGCTGCGTCCGCCTCGCGCACGTGCGCCATCGTCAAGCTGCCATCGCGGACGCTTCGCCCGCCTCGCCGAGACGCCCCGCCTGGATGCGAAGCACCGCCTCGATGCGCTCGAGACGCGCCTCGAAGTAGTTGTAGAACGCGACCGCCACGACGGCGACGCCGAGCCCGAGCGCGGTCGCGACGAGCGCTTCCGAGATGCCGGCCGCGATCACCGCGAAGCCGCCGGCGCCGGTCTCGCCGATGAAGTGGAACGACTTCATGATGCCGACGACGGTGCCGAAGAGTCCGACGAAGGGCGCGATGCTGCCGATCGTCGCGAGCACCCAGAGGCGCTGGCGCAGCGTCTCGAGCGCCTCGAACGCGCGCGCGTCGACGAGGCGCGCCACGTCCTCGGGCGTCACGCCGCGCACGACGGCGCGCGCGACCGGCAGCAGCACCGTCGCCGCCGCCCCGCTGCCGGCGGCGCGTGCGAGCTCCGCCTCCGAGCCGCTGCCGCGTGCGACCGCCTCGGCGAGCGACGCGCCCGCGTGCGCGACCGCACGCTCGGTGCCGCGCAGCGCGAGCAGGCGGTCGATCACGACCGCGAGCGCCAGCACCGAGCCGAACAGCAGCGGCCAGGTCGTGATCCCGCCCGCGACGATCAGACCGAACAGGTCGAATCCGCCTTGCGTCTCCATGTCTTGCTCCTCGAATGCGTGTCGCCGGTGCGGACCTCAGTCCGCCGGCGGTGGAAGTCCCGCGAGCTTCTCGACCTCGCTCTTCCAGCGGGTCCCGAACGTCAGAACCAGAAGATTCTGCACCAGGCGGTCGTTCTGGTGGAACTCGATCAGCTCGCCGCCGCCCGCCGACGTGATGTCGCGGAACGTCGCGCGCACCTCGTCGTAGAAGGCCGGCATGCGCGCGAGCTCTTCCTTCGTCGCCGCACGACCGTAGTTCGAGCGCGCGAACGCCTCCGTGTACTCGTCGTGCATCACCTTCGACAGGTCCACCGCGCTCACCGCGCCGCCCGCCTCGCGGATCTTCCGCGCCAGCGCGATGGTCGCGTCGCGCTCGTCGTCGTGCGGCGGCGAGCTGGCGACGAAGACCAGCAGCCGCTTCGCGTCGGGTCGCCACTTCATCTTGTCGAGCGCGGCCTCGAAGCCGAGGTTGAGGCTCTCCGGCCAGTCGCCGCCGCCTTCCGCGCGCACGGTCTTGAGAAAGCCGTCGAGCTTTCTGCGGCTCGCGGTGAGCGGCACGATCTCGACAGGGATCTCGTCGGTGCGGTCGCGGTAGATCACGAAGCCGATGCGCGCGATCGGCACGAGGCCCTGGATGCTCGCGACCAGATTCGCGAGATCGCGGCGCACGAGCGCGATCACGTCGCCCATGCTGGCGGTGCCGTCGACGACGAAGACGACGTCGAGACCCTTCGCACGCAGCTCGTTCACGTAGCGGCCGAAGTTGCCGAGCGAGATGCCGAAGCCGCCACCGCCGCCGGCGCCGCCGAGCCCGCCGATCACGACCGCGCCGGCGGATCCGGTCGCGGCGACGTCGGAGCGCGGCGCCGCGGCCGCGACCGGCGGCAGGTTCGCGGACTTCGGCATCGCGACCGGCAGGTCGCCCGCGAGCGCGATGCGCGACTTGACGGGCGCGTTGGGCGCGGACACCTGGGCGAGGCGATCCTCCATGCGGCCGCGCTTCGGCGGCGCGGGCTTCGCCTCGACGTCCTTCAGGGCGAAGATCTGCCGCTTCTTGCCCTTGCCGAGCCCGACGCCGCCGCCCTGCCCGACGCCGACGCCGGGGCCCGAGCCGATGCCGAAGCCGCCGCCCGGACCCGACACGTCGAAGTACAGCAGCAGTCCGAGGATCACGTGCAGCAGGAGGGAGAGCCCGAGTGCGATGGAGAAGCGGAGCTGGCTCATGCGGTGGTCACGCGGGCGTCTCGGAAGGATGGAAGCAGGCCACCGGGCGGGTCCTGCTTCGGACGCAGCGGCAACCCACCGAGCGTTCCGGTCCGCGCGACCGGAAGTCAAGCGCGCCACGCCCGAACGGCGTGATTCACGGGTCCACCGGACGCGCCGCAGAGGCGGCGCCGCACCGCTGCCCGCGGACGGACCGGTTCGGCGCGTCAGCGCGACTGCTGGTCGACGAGCGAGCGCACGGTCGGGTTGTCGAGCAGCGCGCGCAGCTTCGGATCGTTCATGAGCGCGTTCAGGTCGCCGGACTGCACGGCCTGCATCGTCGCCGGGTCGTCGAGGATCGCCTTCACCTGCGGGTCGTCCTGCAGCGAGAGCACCTGCTGCCGGCTCTGCTCGTCGGACAGCAGCGCGCCCTGCATGTTGGCGACCGCGTTGTTCGATCCGCCGGCGAGCGACGCGTCCCCCGCGCTCTGCGCGCGCACCGGGGCCGCGCGCGACACGAGCCCCGCAAGGAGCACGGCGAGCAGCACGACGCTCCGGCGTGGCGTCTCCATGCCCGGCTCTACGGCCGCCTCGCGCGCCGACTTGAGCCGGACGCCCCGTGCCGCGTCAGACCGCGCGCAGGTCGAGCGCCCAGGCGCTCACCGCCGACGTCGGCGGCGGCGTGAGCGGCGTCTCGAGGATCGTGCGGCGTGCGACCACGCGCTCGCGCCGCCGCGCTGCGGCGTCGTCGAGGTCGCCCGGCAGCCCGTCGTACGCCTCGCCGTCCGGACGCCAGGCGTGCACGACGATCTCGAGTCCGTCGGCCGCGCCGCTGCGCTGCAGCGTCAAGCGCAGCTGCGGCAGCGCCGGGATCGCCGGATGGAGTCCCACGTGCGGCACGAAGGAGCGGTAGCGAACCGCGCCGACCTTGATCGGACCGCGCGCGTCGTGCTCGTCCTGGAGGCGCACCGCGTACCCTTCCGCGCCGACGTGCCATGCGTGCAGCGACGTCCGCGCGCCCTCGGCGACGTGCAACGCGAGCTGCAGGCGCACGGTGCTCGCGTCGACGAGCCGCGAGCCGCCGCCCTCCTGCGACGCCACGTCGCCGACCAGCGGCCAGAACTCGACCGCCTGCTCGATGTCCAGCGTGACGCCGTCGATGGTCACCGAGCCGAGCACGCGCGCGTCGTCCGCGAGCAGCAGTTCGAGCACCGCCGGGGGCAGCGCGAGGCCTGCCGCCGAGAGATCCGACGCGACCGCCATCAGGTCGCGCCGCAGGTGGAACGGCAGCGCGAAGCGGTCGTGCAGGTCGTCGCCCCAGCGCTCGAGGCCGTGCGAGACGTCGACCTTTGAGAGCATCGCCGCGAGCGCGCGCAGCAGGCAGGCGCGTGCGGCGAGGACCTCCGCGCTGCGCGCCATGCCGAACGCGCGGAACTCGACGAGCCCGAGGCGTCCGCGTCCGGGCAGCGTGTCGCTCCACAGCTTCTCGACGTTGAGCTCGCTGCGGTGCGGGTTGCCCGACGGATCGACCAGGAACGGCGCGATGGTTCGTGCGAGCAACGACGGATCGGGCGACGCCTCGCGGTCGAGGCGCGCCAGCGCGAGCTCGAGCTCGGCGAAGGTCTCGCGCGTGCCCTCGTCGGTGCGCGGCGACTGTCCGCAGCCGCCCGGGAAGCGGCAGAACCAGTACGACAGCGCGGGGTGGCGGTTCAGGTAGCGGACGAGGCGCGGCAGCAGGCGCGGCGCGACGAAGAAGGGACTCGCGTCGGGCGACGGCCCGCCGAGCGTCAAGTGCCCGGCGCCGCCCGAGTCGGCGACGCTGCCGTCGTACTGCAGGCGATAGGGCTCGAGGCCCGCGTCGGCGGCGGCCGCGAAGGTCTCGCGCATCGCGCGCGCGAACGACGACGCATCGCACGCCGGCGCGTGATTGACCTCGAGCACCGCGGGATCCGGCGTGAGCGTGGTGAGCGCGACCGTCGCGTCGACCGGCGGCGGCGCACCGCGCAGCACGAGCGTCGCGAGGCCCGCGTCCGCCGCGGCCTCGCCCACGACGCCGAGCAGTTCCTCGAACGACGCCGCGTCCGCGACCGCCGGCAGCTCCGCCGCGATCGCGACGGTGCCGGTGATCGGATCCGTCTCGCACCACGCGACCACGGCCCACGTCCCGTCCGCGGCGAGCGCGTCCGCGAGCCCGCTCGTCGGCAGCTCGCACAGGTGCAGCGGCAGCGCGTCGGCGCGCTGCTGCACGCTGCCGTCGGACGGCGGGGGCGCGCCGTCCGCGCGCAGCGCCACCACGACGCGGACGCCGTCGAGCGACCAGACGATCTCGGCCCCCCACCCCGCGCGCGTCGCGACAGCCGCGAGCACGTCCGCGAAGCGGTCGCGCGCGCCTTCGGGCGGCGCGAGCGCGTCGGCGCCCCACGCGCACAGCAGCGGATCGCGCGGTCCGTTCCAGATCGGGCGTCCGTCGCGGCGCTCGTAGAGCGCGAGGCACCAGCGCGGCACCGGCTCGCGCGGGTACTGCCGTCCGACCGGGCGCAGCACCACCGCCGCCGGCCGCCTCGCAGCGAGCGCCACCAGCATGTGCCCGGCGCGCTCCTCCTTGTCGCCACCGAGCGCCTCGTAGGTCCAGGCGGGGTCGGTCGCGAAGCGGCTGGTGAACGTCGGCTCGGAGCCGACCCACACGTCGACGCCCGCGGCCGCGATGCGGTCGTCGACCAGACGCAGCGCCTCGTCGAGGCCGCCGCGCGCATCGGCGCAGCCGCCGGAGGCACCAGACGCGGCGTCGAGATCCCCTGATGCGTGCATGAGCAGCCGCGGCTCGCTGCACGGCTCGTGCCAGCGAAAAGATCGCGCACACACGGGATCCCTCGTGCTCCGCGCCCGCGCGCTGCCCGATCCTTCGGCACGGCGTGCCGCGTTCCGCGGCCGTCGTGTCGCGGCCGCTCGCCGCTTCGCCGCTCAGGCCACCTGCATCTCGTCGATCGCCTCGTCGATCGCGGCCTCGCTGCGCGAGACGTCCTGCTCGACCCACGCGCGCTCGCGCTCGTATCCGGCGAGCAGCGCACCCGCGGCACTGCCCGGACGCGACGCCGCGCCATTCTGACGGTAGAGATTCTGGTACTTGAGCTCGAGCTGCGCGCCGAGGCTGCGGTAGCGCTCGACGGCGTCACGCAGCATCTCGCTGTTCTTGACGACGATCGCGCGGCGGCGATGCTCGTCGCGCGCCCGCGACAGCGCGAGCAGCAGCGCCACGGTCAGGCCGAGCGCCGCTCCGACCGCGACCACGGCGACCGTGCGCACGAGCGTGTATCCCGTCAGACGCCGTTGCAGCGCGGCGCGCTCGACCGCGGCGTCGTGCGCTTCGGACTCGAGCGCGTCGACGTGATCCTGTCGGCGCGCGAGGTCCGTCCGGAGAGACCCGATCGCGGCCTCGAGCCGCGTGCGCTCGGCGCGCAGCGCGTCGACCGCGGCTGCCCGCGGATCGGGGATGCGCAGCACCACGCCGACGCGCAGCCGGCTCGCGTCACGAATCCCGTTCGTCCGCAGCAGCTCCTCGAGCGGGATGCGGAACAGCGCCGCGACCTCACCCGGCGTCTCGCCCGCGTGCAGCCGGTACTCGAGCGGTCCGTCCGCGGACGGACCGTCGGCCGGCGAAGGTGGCTGCACCTGCGCCGCGGCGGCGCCGCACCACGCGAGGATCAGCAGCGTTCCGGCGACTCGCGCGACCAGCTGCGGACCGCGACGGACTCTCGATGCGGAGTGCTCGTGCATGGTGTGATCCCTCGGCCGACGACACCGAGCAAGACCGCCGCCACGCGATCGCGAGGCGGCCGCGACCACCACGCGACGGCCGCACGCAGCAATGACGGGGCCGCACGAACGCGGAGCCTCGGCGTCGAGCGGGCATCCGCCGCGCAGGATGGCGCACGACTGTAAGAATCGATTGTACGGCGTGCGCGCCGGGACGGTGGCAGAGGCTCGCAACGCGCCGCTTCGTTTGTCATGGCTTCGACATGCTGACGGCCGTGGCGGTGGTGGCGATCGTGTGGTGCCTGCACGCGATCTTCGGTGGTCACTGGCGGATCGAGCCGCGGCTCGACGACGCGGCGGCGGCGCCGGACGCGGGCGAGCACGTCGTCGCGGTGGTCCCGGCGCGCAACGAGGCCGACGAGCTGCCGCGCACGCTCGGCGCGCTGCTGACGCAGCACGAGCGCCTGCACGTCGTCCTCGTCGACGACCACTCGACCGACGGCACCGGCGACGTCGCGCGCCGCATCGCGGCCGATCTCGGCCTCGCCGATCGGCTGACCGTGCTCGCGGCGGAGCCGCTGCCCGCGGGCTGGACCGGCAAGGTCTGGGCGCAGCACCAGGGCGTGCAGGTCGCGCTGGCGCGCGGCGCCGACTGGATCTGGCTCACCGACGCCGACATCCGCCACGCGCCGGGCGTGCTGCCGCGCCTGCTCGCCACCGCCGCGCGCCGCGGCCGCGACATGGTGTCGGTGATGGCGCGGCTGCGCTGCGACAACGCCGCCGAGAAGCTGCTGATCCCGGCGTTCACGTACTTCTTCGCGACGCTGTACTCGTTCCGCGCGACCGGCAACGACCGCTCTCGCGTCGCGGGTGCCGCGGGCGGCTGCGTCCTCGTGCGGCGCACGCTGCTGGAGCGCATCGGCGGCATGGCCGCGATCCACGACGCGGTGATCGACGACTGCTCGCTGGCGCGCGCCTGCAAGGACGCGGGCGGGCGTCTGTGGCTCGGCTACGACGCGGGCGTCGACTCGACGCGCGGCTATCCCGATCTCACCGCGATCTGGGACATGGTCGCGCGCAGCGCCTACACGCAGCTGCGCCTCGAGCCGGCGATCCTCGTCGGCTGCATCGCGGGACTCGCGTTCATCTTCCTCGTGCCGACGTGGGCGGTCCTGTTCGGCTCGGGCCCGGTGCGCGCGCTCGGGCTGCTGACGTATGCGGCGATGGTGCGCACCTACCTGCCGATGGTGCGCTGGCTCGGCTGCGCGCCCGCGTGGGCTCTGGCACTGCCGGTGTCCGCGACCCTCTACGCCGCGATGACCGTGTCGTCGGCGTGGCGCCACCACCGCGGCGCGGGCGCGTCGTGGAAGGGCCGCGCGTACGGCGCGCACGGCGAGACGCAGCCCGAGGCCTGATGCGTCGTCAGGACGCCGGCGCGGTCTCGTAGGCGCCCGCGTCGCACGGACGTCCGCGCCGCACGCCGCGCTGGTCGGTGCCGCGGCAGAAGCGGCCGTCGACCGCGTCGATCGCGGGGCTTCCCGGCAGGAGCGGCTTCGTGTCGGTGAGGTGGCCGTCGTCGGTGAGCGGGCCGAGCTTCGGATCCACCCCCGTCGAGTCGCTCGCGAGTGGCGTCACGTTGCACGCGCTCGCGTCCTCGATGAGGTTGTAGCCGCGCGTCGTGATGCGGCCCTCGCAGTCCGAGATCGTGCCGTCGGCGACGATCGTGCCGGCGAAGCTGCCGCACGACTCGTCCTCGACGCAGCGCACGCCGGTGCCGTTCGACGCGATGGTGCTGTTGTCGATCGTGAGCTTGCCGCGCCGATCGATGCGCCGGTACACGAGGACCCCGACGTCGTTGCCCACGATCGTGCTCGCGACGATGGCCATGCTGCGCGGGTTGGTGACCACGCCGATTCCCGGATTGCCCGCGATCGTCGAGCGTTCGATGCGCAGCCGCCCGACGTCCTGTCCGGCGATGCCGTGCGACAGCGGCCCGTTGCCGTTGTTGAGCACGCTCGAATCGGAGATCAGCGCGTTCGTCAGCCGGTACGCGAGATCGATGCCGCGGAACTCGTTGCCCGCGATGCGCGAGCGGCGGATCACGAGCTTCGATTGCACGGCGTCCACGCCGATCCCGTTGCGCACGACGCGCGAGTCCGTGAGCTCGACGCTCGCGTCGTCCACGTCGACGCCGGTGGTGTTGCCCGTGAAGCGGCTGTCCGCGACGCGCGCTCCCGAGCCGTTCCAGACGAAGAGCCCCGACACCGACCCGCTCACGCGCAGGCCGCGTGCGTCGAGGCGCGCACCGTCCTGCAGGACCACGCCCTTCGCGGGACAGGCGACGACCTCGACGTCCTCCAGCGTGACGCGCCCACCGCCGCCGGCGACGACGCCGGACTCCGCGTTGCGCACGGTGACGCCGTGCAGAGCGAGCCGTCCACCGGTGATCTCGGCCGCAACCGGACCGTGATCCGCGTCGAGGATCGTGGCTCCGACGCCGGCGCCCGACACCGTGACGCTCGTGCCGCGCGGCACGAGGAACGGACCGTAGACGCCGGCCGCGACGTCGATCTGCAGCGGCGACGCGCCGCCGTCGATCGCGGCCTGGATCGTCGCGAAGCACCCGGCGCTGCCGCCGGGATTGACGCACGAGCGCGTCACGCCCGCGGCGTGGAGCACGTTCGGAAGGAGCAGCAACGTGCCGCACGCGAGAAAGGCAGAGATCTTCACCGGTCAGTCCTTGTGGATGGTATCGGCGCTCCAGTACGCGCGCATCGACGCGATCAGGCCGTCGTCGCGGAACACCATGACGTCGAGCGTCTCGACGCGCAACGCCGGATCCGCCGACGGCCGCGCGATCATCGCGGCCGCGCCCTCGTTGCCCGCGCTGCGCACGCGCCCCTCGAGCTCGAGGCGCACGGCACCCGCCGACGCGCGGTAGAACTCGCGGATCGCCTCGCGACCGCGGTGCGGCGCCGAGCCGACGGGATCCTCGACGGTCGCGTCCTCGGCGTAGAGCCTCGCGATCCCGTCGAAGTCGCCCGCGGTGACGAGCTCGCAGTAGCGCTGGAAGACGTTGCGGACGTGCTCGGCCGTGACGCTCATGCGATCGAGTAGCCTCCGTCGATGGGCAGCGTCTGCCCGGTGATGTAGGACGCGGCCGGGCTCGCGAGGAAGAGCGCCGCGGGCGCGACCTCCTCCGGCGTGCCCCAGCGCGCGAACGGCATGCGCTCGAAGTCCTTGCGCGTGTACTCGGGCAGATCCTGGATGCGCGCGGTCATGCGCGTGCGGATCAGACCCGGCGCGACCGCGTTGACGCGGATTCCATCCTTGACCCATGCCGCGGCGAGCGTCTTGGTCATCTGCACGACGCCGGCCTTCGCCGCGCCGTAGCCCGGCACCGCGGTGATGCCGAAGTACGACGCCATCGAGGCCACGTGCAGCACGCTGGCACCGCCCTCGAAGTCGCTCTTCGCGAGCGCGGCGTGGCAGGCGTGCGCCATCCGGTACGCGCCGACCAGGTTGATGTTCACCGACTGCGCGAACACGTCCGGATCGTACTCGCTCTTCCCGCCCGGCAGGTTCGCGCCGGCGTTGTTCACCAGCACGTCGAGCGACGGCTGCGTCGCGCCGAGCGCCGCGATCGCGGTCGCGTCCTGCACGTCGAGCGTCGCGTAGTCGAGACCCGAGAGGTCGACGTCGTACTCGCCGCGCAGCAGCCGCCGGCCCGTGACCAGCACGCTCGCGCCGGCGTCGGCGAAGGCACGCGCGATCGCGTGCCCGATGCCGCTCGTGCCACCGGTCACCAGCACGCGCGCTCCAGTGAAATCGAACTTGACGCGGCTCACGACCACACCTTCTCCCATCGCCCGCTCTCCGCCGAGCGGTAGAGCGCCAGCGCCGTGCGCAGCTCGCCGAGCGCGAACGCGGCGTCGGCGGCGAGCGGACGGCCGTCGAGGATCGCGGCCTCGAAGTCCGCGAGCTGTCCGTAGAACGACTCGAGGTACCCGCCGCCCTCGCCTTCGAGCTTGCGGCCGTCGGGGTGCTCCGCGTCCCACAGCACGACGTGCCCCGGACGCTCGATGGTCACATCGGCGCGCTGTCCGCTGATGCGGAACATCGGCTCGTTGGCGAACGGCGAGTCCTTCATGAGGCCGTCGAGCGACGCGACGACGCCCGAGCGGAAGCGCAGCAGCGCGCGCACCAGCGACTCGCCCTGCATCGGCTTCCAGGGATGCCCGAGCGCCCCGACCACCTCGTCGACCTCGCCGAGCCACATGCGCAGCGGACGAATCCAGTGCGGCGCGGTGTCGATCGCGAGACCGCCGCCGGCGACCGCGTTGTCGAGACGCCACGCGTTCTCGCCGTAGAACTCCTTCATCGGCGGGATCGCGAAGCTCGCGTGCGCGGTGATGACGTCGCCGAGCACGCCGTCGTCGATCAGACGCTTCGTCGTCAGCACCTCGGGCCAGTACTGCGTGTTCTCCGCGACCTGGAAGACCGTGCCCGCGCGTCGCGCGGCGTCGAGGATGCGCTCGCACGACGCGACGTCGTTCGCCATCGGCTTCTCGAGCAGCACGTGCTTCCCGGCGGCGAAGCACTGCACCGCGGCACTCTCGTGCAGGTGGTGCGGCAGCATGAGGTCCACCGCGTCGAAGCCGCCTGCGGCGAGGGCCGCGTCGAGGCTCGTGAACGGACGCGCCCCCGTCCGCTCGGCCATCGCCTGCGCGCGTGCGGCGTCGGTGTCGACCACGGCGGTGATCTCCGTGCGCGGCGCGCCCTTGCGGACCGCCGGCAGGTGCAGCTGGGAGATGGCGCCGCAGCCGACGAGGGCGAGCGTGAGCTTCGCGGACATCGGGTGCTCATCCCCGATGGAGCGTGCGCCGGTCAAGCGCTCGGGGCTCGTCCTTTACTCGGGCCTCACCCCTGCCGAATCTCTCTTCGATGCACCTCGATTCCGGCGATGCCACGGCCCCGCGCCTCGTCCGCACGCTCGGCCTGCCCGGGCTCGTGCTGTTCGGCGTCGCGTTCACCGCACCGCTCGTGGTGCTGATGACCTTCGGCATCCTCGACGCCGCCTCGCACGGCACCGCGGCGGGCTCGTACCTGATCGCCGGCGTGGCGATCTTCCTCACGGCCGCGAGCTACGGGCGCATGGCGTCGATCCTGCCCGGCACCGGCTCCGCGTACACCTACGCGCGGAAGTCGATCGCGGCGCCGGTGGGATTCCTCGTCGGCTGGAGCGTGCTGCTCGACTACCTGCTGCTGCCGATGATGACGGCGCTGCTGACCGCCGTGTACCTGCACGCGTCGTTCCCCGCGATTCCGCGCGGCGCCTTCATCGTCGCCTTCCTCGCGCTGACGACGCTGGTGAACGTGCTCGGCATCCGCACCGCGAACGGCATCAACGGCATGCTGATGATCGTGCAGGGCGCCGTGATCGCGGCGTTCCTGACGCTCGCCGTGCGCTGGATCGTCGGCAGCGAAGGAGCCGGTGCGCTGCACACGGCGACGCCGTTCTTCCGCGCCGACGTCCCGCTCTCGCTCACCGCACACGGCGCGTCGATCGCGGCGCTGTCGTTCCTCGGCTTCGATGCCGTGTCGACGATGAGCGACGAGGCGCGCGACCCGCGCCGCGACGTGCCGCGCGCGGTCCTGCTCGTCGCGCTGATCGTGAGCGTGATCTTCGTCGCTTCGGCCTTCGTGGCGCAGCTGGTCGAAGGACCGGACGCGCTGCGCGACGCCGCGTCCGCGGGACTCGCCTTGACGCGCAAGGTCGGCGGCGAGGTGCTCGCGTCGGCGTTCACCGGCGGCATGCTCGCGGCACAGCTCGCAGCGGGCATCGCGGCGCAGGCCGGCGTCGCGCGGCTTCTGTACGCGATGGGCCGCGACGGCGTGCTGCCGTCGCGCGCGTTCGCGTACGTGTCGCCGCGCACGCGGACGCCGGCGTTCAACCTCGTCCTGTCCGCCGTCGTCGGGCTGCTCGCGCTGGTGCTCACCGAGGAGCAGGGAGCGTCGCTGGTGAACTTCGGCGCGTTCGTCGCGTTCACGTCGGTGAACCTGAGCGTGGTCGCGACCTGGCTCGCGTCGCGCGACGGTGCGCGGCCGAACGCGATCTCGTGGCTCGTGCTGCCGCTCCTCGGCACCTCGTTCACGCTGTGGCTGCTGCTGAGCCTCGATACGCACGCGAAGATCGCGGGGCTCGCGTGGAGCTCGCTCGGCGTCCTGTGGCTCTTGCGGCTGACGGGCTTCTTCCGCCGCGAGACGCCGGCGCTCGCGGCGGAGTGACACACAGCCACCTGTTCGCGAAGGTCGTCGACGTGCCTCGGACGCTTGCCTGATCCACTACATCGTAGGTACCATTCGAGGCGGTGGCCGATCTCCGTTTCACCTGGGACGAGCGCAAGAGCGCCGCGAACGCACGCAAGCACGGCGTCACGTTCGATGAGGCGCAGACGGTCTTCCTCGACGAGGAAGCGCTGCTCATCGGCGATCCCGACCACTCGGACGACGAGGATCGGTTCGTGCTCCTCGGGCTGAGCGCACGGCTTCGAACCCTCGTCGTCTGCCACTGCTACCGCGAGAAGGACGCCCTCGTCCGCATCATCTCCGCGAGGAAGGCGGACCGGACGGAGCAGGCCCGGTACGAAGAGCGGAGGCGAAGATGAGAGCACGTTACGACTTCACGAATGCCCGCAAGAATCCGTACGCAAAGAAGCTGAAGAGACAGATCACGATCCGTCTCGACGAACCGACCATCGAGTACTTCAAGAGCCTCGCAGCAGAGGTCGGGATGCCCTACCAGGCACTCATCAACCTCTATCTTCGCGACTGCGCGGCGCAGCGTCGGCGGCCTTCGATTCGCTGGACACCGGCAGCGTAGAGCTGCGCACGGGTTGCCACCCGCCCCGGCGTCGTGGCAGCAACGTGCGCCAGAGGTACGTCACCACGTGAGCGATCCACGCGAGCAACGCACGATGTCCGGCGCGATCTGGCGCGATCTCGTCGAACGCCTGCGCGAGCTCGAGTCGCTGGTCACCGGCGACGGCGTGCCGGCGTCGCCGCAGGACCGCGCCGAGGGCTTCCGCTACCTGCTGCGCTTCCTCGCGAGCGGCATCCGCGTCGCGGTGCCCGGCGGCGATCCGGACTATCCCGAGTTCTCGCGCATGGTCGAGAACGGCCTGAGCTGGGGACTCGACAACCCGGACTGCAACTACTCGTGGGCGCGCGTGCGCGGCGACGCGACGTACCGCATCGCGGGGAACCGCGGCAGCGCGTGCCACCTCGAGTTCCAGGTCAACACCGGTCACTTCGGCGACGGCAACGTCGGACGCTGGCGCACCGTCTCGTCGCTGAACGCGCGCGAGCTCGTCACCGGCGCCGACGGCAGCTTCGACCTGTACGTCGGAGGCGAGAAGCGCGACGGCAACTGGATGGCGCTCGATCGCGAGGCGTCGTTCCTGCTGCTGCGCCAGTACTTCGACGACTGGCAGCGCGAGCGTCCCGCCGAGCTGTGCATCGAGCGCGTCGGTGCGGAGTATCCGCAGCCGATCGTCACGACGAATCGCGTCGCCGCGACCTTCGACGAGCTCGCGATGTGGATGTCCGCGGGGGCGCGCAGCTGGGAGATGATGAGCAGGCTCATCGTCGGCACCGAGGCCAACAAGGTCGCGATGACGCCGCCGCTCGAGGGCAACGCCGGCCTGCGCGGTCAATCCTACGGACTCGGACACTTCGCGTGCGCGCCGGACGAGGCGGTGCTGGTCGAGTTCGAGGTTCCGAAGTGTCTCATGTGGAGCGTGCAGCTCTCCGGCTGGTACTGGGAGAGCCTCGAGTTCGCCGGGCGGCAGACGTCGCTCAACTCGAGCCAGGCCGTCGTCGACGCGGACGGGCGCTTCCGCGGCGTCATCGCGCACGACGATCCCGGCGTGCACAACTGGATCGATCCCGAAGGCCACGCCGACGGCACGATCGGCATCCGCTACCTCTTCCCCGACCGCGTGACGCAGCCCGTGCTGGCGCGCGTCCCCGTCGAGGACCTCGCGGGACTGCTGCCGCCGGACACGCGCCGCGTGACGCGCGACGAGCGTCGTCGAGCCATCGAGCGGCGCCGGCGCGCGGTGCAGCTCCGCTACCGCTACTGACACGAAGGATCTTTCCCGCATGGACCGCTTCATCGTCGGCACCGGCCGCTGCGGCTCGACGCTGCTCTCGCGCATGCTCGCGCAGTCCCCGGAGATGGCGAGCCTGTTCGAGTTCTTCAACGGCCTGCCCGGCAACCGCTTCGCGCCCGGCACGATGAGCGGCCCCGATCTGTGGGAGATCATCTCGAAGCCGCACCCGTTCGTGACCATGGTCACGAGCCGCGGGCACCGCGTCGAGGAGGTCACCTATCCGTTCGACAAGCCCGGCGTGCGCTTCACGCCCGACGATCTGCTCCCGTGGCTGCTCGTCTCGACCCTGCCCGCCTTGACGGACGATCCGGATGCGCTCTTCGAGGAGTCGCGGGCCTTCGTCTGCGCGCAGCCGCACCGCTCGCCGGCCGACCACTACCGCATCTACTTCCAGTGGCTCGCGACGCAGACCGGACGCACGATGTGGAACGAGCGCTCCGGCGGCGGCATCGAGTACCTGCCCGAGCTCGCGCGTTCGTTTCCCGGCGCGCGCTTCGTCCACCTGCACCGCGCGGGCGAGGAGACCTCGCTGTCGATGCGCGAGCACGCCGCGTTCCGGCTCGCGATCTCGATCGTCTACGACCTCGACCCCGAGGTCGATCTCGCGACGGCGCTGTCGGCGATCACGCCGCAGCCCGGCGCGGACGATCCGGTCGCGCGCATGCTCGCGCGGCGTCCGCACGCGGCGCACTTCGGCGTGTTCTGGAGCGACCAGCTGGTGAACGGATACCGCGGCGTGCAGCTGCTCGAGCCCGGGCAGTACATCGAGGTGTCGTTCGAGGACCTGGTCGACGATCCGCGCACGACGCTGCGGCGCATCGCCGCGCACTTCGCGATGGACCCGGAGCGCGACGGCTGGATCGAGCGTGCGGCCGCGATGGTGCGCGGTCGTCCACCGGAGCGCGCGAACGCGCTGCCGGAGAACGAGCGCGAGCGCCTCGCCGAGGTGTGCCGCGCGGGCAACCGGCTGCTCGGCCGCACGGTCGCGCCGAAGATCGCGCTCGCGTGAGGTTCGGCGTGCGACGGGAACGCGCCGTGCGGTCCGCGCGGGCAGGCACGATCTGCGCGCTGATTCGCGCGCGCGCGGGCACGATCGGCGCTCTGACGCTCGCCCTCGCAGCCGCTTCCGGCGCAACGCCGGCGCACGCGGTCGAGGCAACGCCGACTCCGGCACCCGCGGGCGCGCCGCAGCTCGCGATCGACGCCGCGCGCCTCGCCGGCCAGCCCGAGGCGATCGCGCGTGCGCTGCGCGCCAACGTCGTGATCGAGCGCGCGCAGAGCGGAGACCAGCCGGCGATGGTCGCGGCCGGCGTGATCCTGCGGCTGCACGACGGCACCGCGACGATCGTGACCGCGCAGCACGTCGTCGATCCCCGCTTCAGGGGCAGCCCGCGCGCGACGGCTTCGCCGGAGACCCTGCCGGCGATCACGGTCACGAGCATCGGCGGCGTGCGCGCGCCGGCAAAGGTCGAGTGGCGCGCGCCGCACGGCGTGGACCTGGCGATCGTGTCGGCGCGACTGCCCGACGCGGAGGCGCGCACGGCCGTGCGCGCGGGCGACGCGCCCCTGCCGACACCCGGCGAGCGCGTGTTCACCATCGGCAATCCGCAGGGCGGCTACTGGACGCGCGTCGACGGCACCGTCAAGCAGCAGCGGGAGGCGCGCCAGGACGGCATCGGCGTCACGCTGCTGTGGTCGGATCTCGTGGTGCAGCCCGGCTTCAGCGGCGGCGGCCTCTTCGACGCGCAGGGCCGGCTGATCGCGATCGACTCGACGCGCGGCGCGATCAGCTCGGGCGCGCAGGGCCGTGCGCTGCTGCTGGCGACGGCGCTGCGAGCGCTCGAGGAGCTGGCACCCGCGGACACCGGGCGCTGAGCACGAGGGCGACCGACCATGCAGAATTTGGTGGCGACCCGGAACGGAACGGTTTAGGCTCCGCCGCGCAGCTGCACGGCGCCGGAAGGAGACCAGGATCATGGCCAGAGTCGGGAGCTTCACCGAATCGATCGTCCTCGCGAGTCTGCTCGCCGCAGCACTCTTCGCGCCCAGGCCCGCGCATGCGGGCCCCCCGAAGCCGAAGCCCGTGATCGGGCAGCTCGTGCTCGACGGCGGGACGCCGGCGCCGGTCACGGGCTTCGGCTGGGAGGTCACCGCGGACTCCAGCTGGACCAAGGGCAGCGGCGCGTCGGTCGGCAAGCCGCAGCCCGGCAAGCTGCGGATGCAGAAGCCGATCGACGGGAACTCGGGCGCCGAGCTCCAGAACATCGTCCTCGGCTCGGCGTTCAGGAATGCCGTCCTGACCGTGACGTCGGGCAAGGGCAACACCGCGACGACGATGGTCTACGAGCTGAAGGATCTCTACGTGACCGGCGTGTCGCAGAGTGCCGCCGACGGCCTGACGTCGGAAGACCTGTCGCTGGTCTTCAAAACCGTGAAGTGGACGTTCACCGACGCGTCGGGCGGCACCACGACGGGCACCTGGGACGTCGTGGCAGGCACGCCGTAGGCATCGTCGGCGGCACGCGGGAGGGATGAGGACGCCGGGCGCGTCCTCATCCCACGCGGTCGGCGAAGCCGGCCAGAACGTCAGTCGTCGTCCGCCTCGGCTCCCGCAACGGACGCCTCGCCGCCCGCCGCAGCAGGGCCGCCCGCACGGATCTCGTCGTGCCGGATCTCGCCGCCGAGGTGCGCGACCCAGGCGAGCGCCGCGGTGTCGGCCAGCGACATCGCGAGCGCCAGCGCGAACAGGCCCTGCGCCGCGCGCTGGCGGCCGAGCCGCCCCGCAACCAGCGTCCCCGCGGCGAGCGCGCCACCGAGCACGGTGAGCGCCAGCGCCACCCCGGCCGCGTCCTCGTGACGCTCGATCATGGCCTCGGACACGCCCGGCCGGTCCTCGACGACCTCCTCGGCACCCTCGCCGCTCATCTGCGTCGGGATCGCGGTCAGCCCGGCGACGATCAGCAGGGCGAGCCCGAAGCGCCGCGTCGCCGCGTTCCGCGCGACCGCGCCGATCGCCAGCGTCGCGGCCGCGAGAAGCGCGGTCACGACCGGCAGGTGGGTGAGTGCGAGGTGGAGCTGAGCTGCGTTCATCGAAGGCATGGGATGCCCTCCTTTCGCAGCCCACGATCGCGCCGCCCGGACCCGGCTTCCATCCGACAGGTGACGGAAGCCCGCGAAAAGGCGAGGATACGTCGGATGACGGATGCCCCACAGGCCGCTCTCGGCTTCGGAGAGCGCGTGGCTCTCACGGTGCTGCTCGCGCTGATCGCGCTGCTGGTCGGGGCCGATGCCCTGTCCGACCTCTCGGGCGGCGGGTCGTCGGCACACGTCGCGGTCGAGGCGGTGGTGGCGGGAGCGGCCGCCGCGGGAGTGGCGCTGCTGTGGGCGCGCTACGCCCGGACGCGGTCCGCGCTCGACGTGACGCGCGACACCCTCGAGCGCACCCGTGCCGAGGCGTCCGCCTGGCGCGAGAAGAACGAGGCCACGCTGCGCGGGCTCGCCACCGCGATCGACCAGCAGCTCGACGACTGGCGCCTCACCCCGGCCGAGAAGGAGGTCGCGTTTCTGCTGCTGAAGGGTCTGTCCTTCAAGGAGATCGCGACGGTGCGCGATGCGAGCGAGCGCACGGTGCGCCAGCAGGCGCTCGCGGTCTACGCCAAGTCCGGGCTCGGCGGACGCGCCGAGCTGGCGGCGTTCTTCCTCGAGGACCTGCTCGCGCCATCGGCGTGAGCCCTCCGCCGGCTCAGGTCGGCCCGCCGGGCGGCTTCTTCGGCACCGCGTGGTCGCGGTGCATCTCCGCCATCCCGCGCGCGACGAAGCCGTCGACCACCTCGGCGTGCGCCTGGATCAGCTCGACGACGTACGCGTCGGTGGAGGTCTCGCGCACGCGCAGCCCCTTCTCCGTCGGCTCCTCCACGATCACGATCGCGTCCGCGTGGCGGAAAAGCTCCGCGAACAACGGATCGCGGGCGTGGATCGGCCGGCCCTCCTTCAGACGGCGCGCCATCGCGGCGACGTGCTTGCGAATTCCCGCCGCGACCTCGGGATCGTCGGACTCGGTGACGGTCTCGACACCGTCGGGCAGCTTCGTCACGTTGCGGCGGATCCGGTCGTGGTTCTGCAGCAGGAAGTGGAAGCCGGCGTGATCGTCGTCCATCCCGGGACCCGGGCCACCCCTCGCGCCGCCGGCCCCGCGGCCGGGACATCCGTTTCCCATCGGACAGCCGCCCGGTTGCGCGCGTGCGGCGCCGGCCGCGGATGCGAGCAACGCGATGGCGATCGCGACAACGAGCTTGCGTCGGGTCATGCCCGAGGACGGCGCAAGGGCCGCGCCAACGACGGCGGCCGCAAACCCGTGGCAGCGCCGGGCACGCACGGGCCGCGCTTCCGAATGCTGAAAAAGCGCGCCGCGTGCCGTTCCCGGAAGCCGGAGCGACTCAGGAGCCGGCGTCGGCGTCCGCGCATGCGGCGCCGACCGACACGTCGCGCGCACACGTCTGCATGCGCAGGAGACGCTGCTCGTCCATCTGCGGCTCCTGCGGTTCCGGCACGGCCTCGCGCGTCTGCACGAGCTCGCGGTCGAGCTCCGCGACGACCTGCGGCGTGAGGTCGACCGCGTCGTCGTCGAGCACGCGCGTGTCGGCGTCGGTGCGGATCACCACCGCGTAGCCCTTCTCGCGCGCGAGCCGCGCGACCGTCCTGGCGATGCGGCGGTCGACGTCGCCCACCGCGACGCTCTTCGCGGCCGCGACGTCGCGCATGCTGTCGGTGCGCAGCACCAGCAGCGCGATCGTGCGCTGCGCGAGCTGGGTCTCGAACACGCGGCGCTGCGTATCGGAGAGGTTCGCGTCGGGCGCGCCGAGCAGCGTGCGCAGCTCGTTCACCTCGGCACGCAGCGACGCCGACTCCGCGACGTAGCGCTCCTCGACCGCCGCGACGCGCTGCCACTCCGGATCGAGCGCGTGCGCTTCCCGCACCACGGTCTCGACGTCGTAGTACGCGACCGGATGCGGCGCGCGCAGATCCTGCGACGACGCAGGAGCTGCGACCAGCACCGACGCCGTCGCCAGAAGGAGCAGGCCCGTACGAAAAGCGCTGATCGTCGCCATGCCGTCCTGATCGGCAATTCGCACGGCGCTCTGGAGACGCACGATCCATGCCTCGCGCCATGGCCGACCCGCCCAGCACCGGCGCAGTCCGTGTCTGGCACGCCGCCCCGCATGCGTGTAACCCTCGCCGCCCAGGAGGATCTTTCATGCCGCGCTTCCCCGTCCTCGGCCTGTCCCTGCTGCTCGCACTGGCGTCCGCTCTCCCGGCGAAGGCCGCGGGGTTCGCGAGCGTCTTCGGCGGCCGCGTCCCGTGCGTCGAGCAGGAAGGCGTGCAGTTCTGCGAAGGCAGCGTCGACCGGCGCGTCGAGAGCTTCGACGGCGTCCCGCTCGACGTGAACGTCACCCTGCCGCCGGCGTCGGCGTCCGGACCGTGGCCGGTCATCGTGCAGCTGCACGGCTGGAGCGCGGGCAAGAGCGGCGGCGTGTTCACGTCGCGCGCGAAGGACGGCTACGTGGTGGTCGCCTATACCGCGCGCGGCTTCCACGCGTCGTGCGGATCGGACGAGGCGCGCGCGCCCGATCCGGCGCTCGCCGAGCCGAACGTCTGCGCCGAGCGCGGCTGGACTCACCTCTCCGACGCGCGCTTCGAAGCGCGCGACACGCAGTACCTGATCGGCCTGCTGGTCGACGAAGGCATCGCCGATCCGGCGCACGTCGGCGTGACCGGCGCGTCGTACGGCGGCGGACAGTCGCTGATCCTCGCCGCCCTGAACGACCGCACCATGCTGTCCGACGGACGCCTCGTGCCGTGGCGCAGCCCGGGCGGCGTGCCGCTGAAGATCGCGGCGGCGGCACCGCTCGTGCCGTGGTCGGACCTCGCGGCGTCGCTGGCGCCGAACGGACGCACGCTCGACTACCGCGTCGACAACGCGTACGGCGTGCGCGCCGGCGTGCAGAAGCAGTCGTGGAACGCGACGCTCTACGGCGCAGGTCTCGGCGCCGGCTACTACGTGCCGGACGGCTCGGATCCGTCCGCCGACCTGATCGGCTGGAACGCGCGCATCGGCGCGGGCGAGCCGTACGACGGCGATCCGCGGGTCCGCCAGATCACCGAGGAGCTCACCACCTTCCACTCGGCGTACGGCATCGACGATTCCGTGCCGCCCGCGCCGCTCTTCATCTACAACGCGTGGACGGACGACCTCTTCCCCGTGGACGAGGCGCTGCGCTACTGGCGCCGGACCAGCGTCAAGCACCCGGACGCCGAGATCGCGCTGCACTTCGCCGACGGACTCGGCCACCCGCGTGCGTCGATCGGCGACAACGCGGCGGTGGTGCAGGCGCGCATCGACGCCTTCTTCGCGCGCCACCTGCTCGGCCGTGATGCGGAGCCCGTGCCGGGTGTCGAGACGTACACGCAGGGCTGCAACGGCGCCGCCGTCGAGGGTCCGTTCACCGCGTCGTCGTGGGACGAGCTGCGCGCGGGCGAGGTGCGCCTCGCCGACGGGCGCACGCGCCGCTTCGACGGGACCGGTGGCGACCCGGCCGTCGCGAAGGCGGTCGATCCGCTGAACGGCGGCTCCTGCCGCACCGTCGAGGCGGACGACGAGCGCAACTCCGCGACCTACCGCCTCCCCGCGGCGGAGGGCGACGGCTACACGCTGCTCGGTGCGCCGACCGTGCTCGCGGATCTCTCGATCCGCGGACGCTACCCCGAGATCGCGGCGCGGCTGTGGGACGTCGCACCGGACGGCACGCAGACGCTGATCGCGCAGGACCTCTACCGTCCGCGCAACGACCACCGCCGCGACGTCTTCCAGCTGCACCCGAACGCCTGGCACTTCCACGCGGGACACGTCGCGAAGCTCGAGCTGCTCGGGCAGAGCGCGCCCTACGGACGCGCCTCGAACGGCAGCTTCACGATCACCGTCAATCACCTCGAGCTGCGCCTGCCGGTGCGCGAGGCTCCGGACGGCGGCGTCGTCCGGGTGCCTGCGACGCCCGTCCTGCCGGCACCCGAGGGCGGTGCTGCCGGAGCGTGCCGTCTGCCCGGCGGCAGCGGTGCATGCCGCACGATCGGTCTCGTGCAGGGCACGCGTTGACGGAGGCCGCGACCGGCGCGGCGACGGACACCACCCGACGCTCCCGGCTCGAGCACCTGCCCGCGCTCGACGGGCTGCGCGGCGCTTGCCTCGCCGCGGTGCTGCTCTTCCACTCGGGCTTCGGTTGGATGTCGGGTGGCTTCCTCGGCGTGTCGACCTTCTTCACGCTGTCGGGCTTCCTGATCACCACGCTGCTGGTCGCGGAGCGCAGCGCGACGGGCACCGTGTCGCTGCGGCGCTTCTGGGAGCGCCGGCTGCGCCGGCTGCTGCCCGCGTCGCTGCTGACCATCGCGGCGATCGTCGCGACCGCACCACTGTGGCTCGCGCCGTCGCAGCGCGAGCACCTCGCCGAGGACGCGCTCGCGACGCTCTTCTACGCGGTCAACTGGCGCTTCATGAGCCCGGAGTACGCGTACAACCTGATCTTCACCGATCCGTCGCCGCTGCAGCACTTCTGGTCGCTGGCGATCGAGGGACAGTTCTACGTCGTCTTCCCGCTGATCGTGGCGCTGGTGCTGCGCGCGGGCGGCGGCACGCGCGCGCTCGGCGCCTTCTGCATCGTCGCGACCATCGCGTCGGTCGGCGTGGCGCTCGCGAGCCCGTCGCTCGAGGCGGCGCAGCACCGGCTCTACTACGGCACCGATGCGCGTGCGGGCGAGCTGCTGATCGGTGCGCTGCTCGCGCTCGCGCTGCGCGCGCGGGGTGCCGCGTCGTGGAGCGCGCTGCGCGTCGCGGGTCCGCTGGCGGGGCTTCTGATCCTCGCGGCGTGGGTGTTGGCGACGGTCGGCGATGCGTGGCTCTACCGCGGCGGCTTCGCGCTCTACGCGCTGTGCTCCGCGACCGTGGTCGCGGCGGCGGCGCGGAACGACGGTCCCGTGCACCGCGCGCTCTCGGTCGGCTGGCTGCGCTGGGTCGGCACGGTGTCGTACGGCGCCTACCTCTACCACTGGTCGGTCTTCCTGATCCTCACGCCGGCTCGCACGGGGCTGGCGGCGCTGCCGCTGCTCGTGGTGCGCACCGCCGCGACGCTCGGCCTCGCCGCGCTCTCGTACCGCTTCGTCGAGCGCCCGCTGCGCCGCACCGACCTCGTGCCGACGCGCCGCTTCGCGCGCGGCAGCGCGGCCGCCTTCGCGGCGGTCGCGGTGCTGATCGTCGCGAGCAACCCGGTCGTGGTCGCGGTGCGCGCGTACGGCGCCGCGATCACCGTGCGCAACGCCGTCTTCGGCGCGCCAGTGCCGTCGGGCTACACGTTCGCGATGTACGGCGACTCGACCGCGCTGTCGCTGTGGAACGGCCTCGGTCCCTGGCTGCAGAGCGAGGGCGGCAGCCGCGCGGTGAACGGCGCGCTGAAGCTCGGCTGCGGTGTGCTCGCGTTCGGGCAGATGGAGAACCGCGGCGCGTGGATCGACGACAACCCCGACTGCCGCGACATCCCGGCGAAGTGGACGAAGTCCGCGCTCGACACGAAGGCCGACGTCGCCATCGTGCTCGTCGGTCCGTGGGAAGCGCGCACCCGCCGGCGCACGGCCACGTCGCCCGCACTGCGCGTCGGCGACCGCGAGCTCGACGATGCGACGCGCGACGCGATCGCGGCGGCGGTGGACGCGCTCGCGTCGACCGGGACGTCGGTCGTGTGGCTGACGGCGCCGCACATCCAGGTCCCGCCGCTGCAGGGCAAGAGCTGGCCGTCCGACCGTGACACCTCGGAGCCGCAGCGCATGGAGCGCGTCAATCAGCTCGCACGCGAGGTCGCCGCGACGCGTCCCGACCGCATGCGCGTGGTCGACCTCGCGACGTACATGGCGTCGCGGCCGAACGGCGAGTTCGACACCGCCATCCGCGCCGACGACGTGCACTACACGCGCGCCGGGGCCGCCGAGGTCGCGCGCGAGTTCGTCGGACCCGAGGTGCTGCGCGCGGCGGGCGAGCTGCGCGCGGGGCGTCCCCCGGTGGCGGCCGCGTCCGCCCGCTGAGCACGCCCTCCGAAAGCACGAACGCCCGGGGTGGTCGTCGAGCGACGCGATCCCCGGGCGTTCGTCCCCCGTTCCCTCCCAACGGAACGGCGGCTCTCGTACCAGCACCCCGCTTCGAGCGACAAGACGGATTCGCCGCGGCACCTCGTCGGCGTGGCGCGAAATGGTAAGGAGCCCGGATGTCGCCGCTGCGCAGCCCCGACGAGGTCCTGTTCCTGCCGTGCGCTGCCGGCGTCGAGGAGCTGCTCGCCGACGAGGTCCGCGGCCTGCTCGGCGAGGGCGTCCGCTGCGACGCGGGCCGTGGCGGCGTCACCGTGGAGGACACGGCCGAGCGCGCGCTCCGCCACGTGCTGCGGCTGAACCTCGGCAGCCGGCTCGCGCAGCGCGTGCTGTGGCTCGTCAACGAGGGGACCTACGGCGACGAGCACGACGTCTACGAGTACGCGCGCGCCGTGCACTGGCTCGACTGGATCACGCCGCGGCAAACGCTGCGCGTGGACGTCACCGCGCAGCGCTCGCCGCTGCGCTCGATCCGCTTCGCCGCGCTGCGCGTCAAGGACGGGCTCTGCGACGCGATGCGCGACGCGGCCGGCGAGCGTCCGAGCGTGGACACCGAGCGTCCCGACCTGCCGCTGGTGCTGCATCTCGGCGAGCAGGATCTCGCGCTCTACGTCGACACGTCGGGCGAGGCGCTGTTCAAGCGCGGCTGGCGCGACGACAAGGGCGAGGCGCCGCTCAAGGAGACGCTCGCGGCGGCCATGCTCGCCGCCGCCGGCTGGCGCGGACGCGAGGACGACGGTCCGCTGCTCGACCCGTGCTGCGGTGCGGGCACGATCGCGATCGAGGCGGCGCAGCTCGCGTGCGGCGTCGCACCCGGGCTCAAACGCCGCTTCGCGTTCGAGAAGCAGCTGCCGTTCGCCGACCTCGGCCGCGACTGGCAGGCGCTGCGCGAGGAGGCGAAGGCCGCGATCCACGAGCCGGCGGCGCCGATCTTCGCGAGCGACGTCTCGTTCCGCATGACCGACTTCGCGGCGCGCAACGCGCAGCGGGCCGGCGTCGCGCACGCGATCGACGTCAAGACCGCGGACGCGCTGCAGCGTCCCGCGCCGGCCGAGTCCGGCACGATGATCGTCAATCCACCGTACGGCGAGCGCATCGGCGCCAAGGGCTCGCGTGGCGACCGGCCCGTCGTCGCGCACGACGGCGAGGGCTCGGGCACGCCCGAAGCCTTCTTCACGCAGCTCGCCGCGCACTGGAAGCGGGGCTACGCCGGCTGGACCGCCTGGGTGCTGAGCCCCGACGCGAAGCTGCCGACGATCATGCGCCTCAAGGAGAGCCGGCGCGTGCCGCTGTGGAACGGTCCGATCGAGTGCCGGCTGTTCCGCTTCGAGATGGTCGCGGGATCGGCGCGCAAGCCGCGCCCCGAGGAGACTTGACGGCGGTTACTTCGGCAGCGCGCCGTCGATGATCGCCGCCAGCGGCTGCGCGTCGCCGCGCGTCGCGGCGGTCTCGCCGGCGCGTCCGTAGACGACGCTGCCGTCGGGCGCGAGCACGACGACCGTCGGGATCGAGCCCGTGTAGTGCTTCGCGAGCAGATCCTTCTGCGCGTCCGACGGGTGCGCCACGTCGACCACGACGAAGCGCACGCGGTCCTTGTACTTCGGGTACAGCGACACCACACGCTCGGCCTCGCGATTCGTGTTCCAGCAGTTCGAGGCGCCGAAGAAGACGATCGTCGCCTTGCCGTCGCCGGTGGTCGCGTCGGCGAGGTGCCGGCCGCGGATCGGGAACGCGTCGCTCGAGTCGTCGGTGAAGCTGAGCCCCGGTGCGAGGTGCAGATCGTCGGCGGCGCGCGCAGGGCGCGGCGCGAGAACGAGACAGCCCAGCGCTGCGAGAAGAGCCGCCGCACGAGCGACGGCGCGCATCCGCAACTGCTGCGGAAGGCCGCGCGTCACGCCTTCACCGCGGACGCCGGCGCCGCGAGAAGCGCCCCCTCGTGCACGATGAAGCTCGGCACGGTCGACCCCTGCTCCCGGTAGCGCGCGATGAACGCCTGCAGCTTCGGCGAGTCGGCGACGAAGCGCGACTGCGCCACGCGCACGGTGTCGAGGCTCGCGTCCGTGAAGGCAAGACCGTCCGCGCGCAGCGCATCGAGCCGCCCGCGCGCGAATTTCCAGCGCACCGACGCGATCTCGTTGTTGATCGCGGTGAAGTCGAGCCACATGCGGACCTGCGGTGCCACGTCCTCGTCGGGCACGTCGTCGAGGCGCTTGAAGAAGTGCACCTCGCTCGGGCCGCCGTGCGTCGACAGCCACAGCTCCCACAGATCGCGCATCGTCGGCAGCGCGTCGTCGCGCGACACGAGGTGCATGACCGCGCCGTCCTCGAGCTTCTCGTACGCGGCCCAGAAGCCGTTCTTGAACGCGTCCTGGTGGATGAAGTTCACCGGCTGGTCGCCCGCGACGACGTGCAGCACGGGCGGATAGCCCGCACCCAGATAGCGCTCTCCCGCGGTCCACAGCTGATAGATGCCGTAGGGCTTGCCGAAGTAACGCCCGTCGCGGCTGTCGCCGATCACGATCGACGGCCGCACGATCACGAACGGCACGCCGCTGCGCGCGACCAGCCACTCGGCGTCGCGCTTGGTGCGCGTGTAATCGGTGGGATCGTCGCCGTGCACCTCGTGCAGCGCCTCGGGGATCGGCTGGTCGGTGAAGCCCGCCGAGTAGGCGGTCGAGAGGAACACGAAGCGCCGAACGCCGATCTCGCGCGACAGCGCGAGCAGACCGGCGGTGAGGTCGAGGTTTCCCTCCTGCAGCTTGCCGAGGTTGAAGTAGCTGAGACAGCCGGCGCAGTGCAGGACGTCGCGCACGCCGAGCTTCTTCATCTCGGGCGCCAGCTCCGCGATGCGCTCGGGCGGCGGCAGCGGAATGACGACGACACGCGCGAGGTCCGCGTCGGTCGCGGGACGTCCTTCGGCGGCGAGCTCCGCGACGATCGGCTTCAGCACCGACTCGCGCGTGTGCGGATCGCGCACCGGCAGCACGACGGTGGCGTCGGTCGAAGCCAGCGCCTTCGCCGCGGTGAGGGCGCCGAGAAAGCCGCTGCCGCCCGTGATCAGGATCGCGCCGTCGCGCGCCGAACCGCTCATCTCGTCCCTCCCCTCACAGCCCCATGCACGCGCCCGCGAGGTGCGCGACGATCTTCCGGCGCTGCATGCCGAGCGCCGTTCCCGCGGCGATCAGGTCCGCGACGAACTCGCCCATGACGTCGGCGAAGCGCAGCCCGAAGCGCTCGCCGAACACCGCATCCACCGGATCCGCGAGCGCGTCGAGCGCGCCCAGCACGTCGTGCGTGCGGTCGGTGAACGTGCGGTAGAGATCCTCGCCCGAGCCGACGACGTCGGCGGTGCGGCGACCGGCGGCCGCGGTGACTTGACGGCTCGCGGCGAGTCCTTCGGCGGCGAGCGCGCGCGTCGCGGCGCTCGCGCGCTCGGTTCCCTGCGCGATGCGGTAGATCGACTGCCCGAGGTGCTCGAGCACGAGGCCCTGCACGAGCAGCACCGCGGTCTCGTCGGCGCTCTGCGCGCGCGCGAGCAGCACGTCGACCGGCGGTGCGAGCGGGCTCGCGGCGAGTGCCGCGGGGTCGGTCGGCAGCGCGTCGAGGCGCGCGACCCATGCACGCTTCGCGCCGTCGCCGGCGGCTGCCAGCGCGGGCGACAGCGCGGTGTAGCGATCGAGCGCGAGGTGCTCGAAGCGAGCCATCAGAGCCCACAGCAGCAACTCATCGGCGTCGAGCTGCGCGTGCGTCGGCTCGTCGGCGTCGGTCGAGGCCATGTCAGCCGGCGCGCTCGCGCTGGTACTTGACGAGCAGCGGGGCGAACAGGCTGGTCACGTTCTTCAGCGCCGCGCGCTGCTCGAGCCCGACGTTCTCGAGCAGCCCCGCGTAGCCGTCGAGCATGCCCGCAGCACAGTCGGCGCCCGACAGCCCGACCTCGTCGAGGAAGCTCGCGATGTTCATCAGCGTGCCGCCGACGCAGTCGATGCCCTGGACGTTGACGCGCTCGGCGAGCGCGAGGAACTCCGGCGTGCGGTCGAAGTAGCGCAGCCGCAGGTACCGCGTGATCCAGTCGACGTGGTAGTGCTCGTCGGCGAGCGCCGTCGAGAAGGCTTCGGTCGCACCGGGGTAGCGGTCGGCGATCGCGAGGAAGGGCTCATAGGTCGCGATCGCGAGGCTCTCGACGATGAAGCCCTGCAGGATGGCCAGCGCGTCGAAGTCGCGCTCGGCGGCGTAGCGGTCGACCTGCTCGATCAGGTAGCCGAGCTCGCCGTCGGCGAACTCGCGGTCGGGCTCGACGCCGTTGTCGCGGCTCGCGGCGAGGAAGCTCGATCCGTGGCGGGCCTCCATCTGCGCGAACTTGCGCAGCAGATCCGCGTGCTCGTCGCGGATGTCCGCCATCGCGACGTAGGTCCGCGCGGCGACCTTCTCGCCGAAGATCGCGAGGCCCATCAGCGAGGACATCGCCTGCTCGGGAGGCGTCTCGCGCCGTGTGTTTTCGTGGGTTTGCGCGGGGGTCCGCGCGGTCGTCACGTCGTCGTGGATCGTCGGCACCCCGCCACCCTATCAGGGGTCGGAGCGGGCCGTAAGTGCGATCCGGTCGTTCGCTGCGGCGAACACCCCGAGGCGATGGCGGGCGAGCCCGCTCGCGAGCCGGAGGATCCGATCGCGCCCGGCCGCGTCCCGGAAGTCCGCGTCGAACGCGGGGTGCGTGCCGGCGAGGCAGGCGTAGTCCCCGGTCGCGGGCAGCCGCTCGAGGCAGGCCACGTGGTCGTCGGTCACGAGCCCGTGCGACAGCGCCTGCCGCCGCGTCGGCTCGTAGAGTCCGGCCACGAGCGCCAGCCCGAGCACGCTCGCGACGACCGGCACGAGGC
The DNA here is from genome assembly GCA_046327915.1 of Binatia bacterium. Taxonomy (GTDB): domain Bacteria; phylum Desulfobacterota; class Binatia; order UBA12015; family UBA12015; genus VGTK01. Next base: position 114,630 of record JAXLXO010000017.1, read on the forward strand.
CGATCCGAAGCCCGCGCGCCCGCCCCGCGACGACCTCGCCGCAGAGCCCGCACAGGCCGAGCCACGCGAGGCTCGCCGGCGTCACGTAGCGCGACACCAAGGCGTACGAGAGGCCGTGCTCCGCGCGGTTGCGCGCCACCAGCGCCGCGGTCCCGAGCCCGAGCAGCAGGAGCATCGTCCACGGCGCGACGCGCTCCCGGCCGTGCTCGCGCCGCAGGAGGACGGTCGCGGTCCACGCGAACAGCGCGAGCCCGGCCAGGGCAGCGGCCATCGCGACGCCGACGAGGCGGTCGTCGAACGCGGACACGAACGGTCCGCCGAGGTACGCGAGCGCGAAGCCGGCCCACGTCGCGATGCCGACGTGCATCGGATCGCCGAGCGCGTACCCGTGCAGGAACACGGCGAGGCTCAGCACGGCGATCAGGCCCCACAGCGCGAGCTCACGCGGCCGGTAGCCGAGCATCCACATACCGGCGAGCACCGCCGGCCAGACCGCGATCCCTCCCGCCTGCGACAGCTGCTCCGTTCGCGAGCGCCGCCGCGGCGACGACCGTCCCCCAGCCGCGCGCGCGACCCGCGATCACGCGGATCGCGGCGATCGAGAACGCCATGAAGCCGTAGACCTGGGTCTGGAAGCCGACCAGCCAGTTGAACCACTGCGCCGGCCAGAACACGAGCATCGCGAGCGCCGCACACGTCAGCAGCGCCGTCCAGCGCTCGCGGAAGTGCTGCCGCACCAGCGACACCAGCAGCAGCCACGCGACGCACGACAGCGCGACGCTGACGTACATCTCGCCGACGAGGCTCCAGCCGACGAGCCGCTCCGACGCCAGCGTGATCAGCGCCGACAGCAGCAGCCGGTGCTCGTTGTGCGTGCGCAGCACGTCGTCGAGCGTCAGCGCGCCGTCGGCGTCGAGCACCACGAGGTTCGCCGAGCGGTCCCACTCGTCCCAGAACGGCACGTCGCGGCCCCGCTCGTCAACGTAGGCCAGCGTGACCAGCACCGGCGCCAGCGCCGCGCAGCAGAGGATCACCCACGCGAGACGCCGCGCGGACATCAGGAGCAGATTCTTCGCTGTCACCGCGGCAAACGGACGCCGCCGGTCGCGAAGCTTTTCGCGGTGCCGTCGTCAGCGCGGGCGCGCGACGATCACCACGTTGTGCGTCGGGATCGCGCCCACGCGCATCAGCTCGTGCTCGAGCAGCACGATCAGCTGCGCGATCGTCTGGTCCTTCGGGTCGTTCGGAAAGTCCCAGTTCAGCAGGATGCGGTTGAACAGCGGCCGCATGATCGTGCCGCCGTAGTCGCGGCGGTCGAGCACGTCGAACCAGCGGTAGGTGAGCGGCAGGATCTGCGACGCGTGCACGCCCTCGGTCGGGTCGCGCTGCATCTGGACCTCGACCGGGCACTTCTCGACCGTCTCGCGGACCTCGCCGGTCTCGAAGTCGCGGCGCAGCTGCGGTGCGAGGCACGCGTTGATTCGCGTCAGCAGCGCCTCGAGCTCGGGCGGGTACTGCTGCAGGTCCGGACCGACGTACTCGTCGAAGAGCAGCAGGCCGCCGGGACGCAGCACGCGGTGCATCAGCGCGAACGTGGCCTCGAGGTCGGTGAAGTGGTGCAGCGCCGCCTCGACGAAGACGGCGTCGAAGGATGCGTCGGGGAGGCCGGCCTCGAGCACGTTGCCGCAGCGCAGGTCCATGCGCTCGGCGTACGGCGTCTTCGCGAGGCGCTCGCGCGCCGAGGCGATCGCGACCTCGGACGTGTCGTACGCGACGATCGTGCCCGCGAAGTCGCGCTCGAGGATCTGCTCCTCGATGAACGCCGGGCCGCAGCCGAGCGCGAGCATGCGCTCGGGGCGCGGACGCAGCCAGCGGTTGCCGATCTCGTCGAGCCAGTACTTCGCGCAGTCGCCGGTGAGCGGCTTCGAGACCGAGTGGTTGTAGAGGAACCAGTGGCGCGTGTAGTCGATCGGGTCGAGCGCCTCCTGGTTCGCGACGTCGTGCGCGTGCTTCTCGTTCCAGAAGTCGAGCGCGACCTCGCGCTCGTCGCGCGGGGGCGTGGCCTCCGCGGCGGCGGCTTCCGCGGTCGCGACGTCCGGCGCTGCGGTCGTCGCGTACGTCGGCGGGTGGCTCGGAGTCGTCGCGGTCGGCACCGGTGGTGCGACCTCGGCGTGCGGACCGTGCGTCGCGGTCGCGACGTCGCGTCCGAGCAACCGGTCGCGCAGCGCGCCGACGAGTCCACGACGTTCCGTGCCCGCGCTCATCGCACCGCCTCCGGCTTCACCTCGACGAGGTAGACCTCGCCGGGACGGAGCGCGAGCGTCAAGTCACCGCCGCCGTCGACGGCGCGCGTCTCGCGGCGCAGCCAGCCGAGCTGCGGCGCCGGTGCGAACACGACGCGCTCCGGCTCGCGGATCGGCTCTCCCGAGAGGTCGGCGAACACCTGCCCCTCATAGCCGAGGACGCTCGCCACGCAACGCTTCCCGCCGCACGAAGGCAGACGAAGGTGCAGCGGCGACTCGCTCTCGTCCGCCGCGAGGCGCGCGTCGCTCTGCGGGAAGCGCGGCAGCTGCCACGCGAGGACGCGGGTCACGCCGTCCTGCGGCGACACCGACCACAGGTGTCCGACGCGGTCGCCGCGCGACGATGCGGTGACGACGTGCACGTCCTGCGCCGCCGTCGGCGGACGTGAAGGCGCCCCGAGATCCAGTGCCTGCCCGCCCGGTATCCGCGGCGCGAACGCTCCGCTCGCGAGCGACGCGAACACGTACGACCCATAGGGACGCACCATCTCCTCGTGCAGCCACGGGCTGCCGACCGCGATGCGCTGCTCGACCAGCAGCGCCAGCATCTCCGCATGCCACGCGGCGGCCCAGCGGGAATTCTCGAAGTCCGGCACGCCCGCCGCCGCGAACTCGCGCGTGATCAGCGGATGGATGCCGATCTCGTCGAAGCGCAGCGGCAGCTCGAGCCCGGGCAGCTCGTCGGACAGCACGCGCCGCACGTAGTCGATGCGCGACGACGCGAAGTGGTCGATCGACAGCTGCGGCGACTCGTAGAGATTGACGGAGAACGCCGACCACGGCGGCAGCGGCTCGTGCGCCGCCGCGAACGCGTCGCGCACCGCGCGCACGAACGCGGGCAGGTTGTTCGCGGCCGGCACCGCGGGATCGGGCTCGACCACGAACGGTCCGAAGATCACCTGGCCGCGGTGCACGAACGGCTTCATCGCCTGCCACGTCCACAGGTACTGGCGTCCGTACTGCGTCGCGTCGCCCTGATAGCCGAAGGCGCGCACGGTGCCGTCGTCCGCGACCCAGCGGCTGTTGGGCTCGCTGAAGAACGAGAACTCCGCACGCGCGAACCACCGCCGCTTCGCGAGGTGCCGAAAGACGTCGCCGACGTAGGCCTTCCAGCCCTGCTCGTCGACGACCGGCATCTCGTTGAAGTGGTAGGTGTGGTAGTGCCCGCGGCCGCCGGTGAAGAGCTCGGGCGCGCCGGCGAGATTGACGTGCATGCGCGTGCCGCCCGCCGCGATGCGGTCGTAGAGCTGGTCGAAGCGCTGCCAGTCGAAGCGCTTCGCGACGGCCTTCCCTTCCCAGCCCGGACCGTCGTGGAAGAACTCGTAGTACTCGGCCCAGCGCCGCTCCTCGCTCGAGTCGCGCGTCGGGTTGTGGCCTTGCTGCGCCTCGTAGTCGTGCGCCAGCGTCGGCCCCCAGTTCGCGCCGAGCGACGAGAACAGGCGCAGCGAGGCGAGCCACGGCAGGAGTCGGCGCATCCAGTCCGCGCCGAGCTTCGCGGCCTTGTCCTCGTTGAAGCCGGAGTACGCCTTGAAGACGTTGACCTCGCGCCATGGGACGTCGCGCAGCGCGCGCGCCGTCGCAGGATCGGGCGCGCGCAGGTCGACGATCGCGGGCCCGGGCGACGCGACGACGACGCGCGGGTCGCCCCACAGCAGCCAGTCGCCCGAGCGCTCGCCGTACTCGCGCGACGCGATCACGATCCAGACGTCGTGGCCGCGCCACGGCGACAGGTCGACGCGCAGCGGACGCCAGCCGGCGATCGCGTCGGCCTGCGTCAAGCGCTGGAACCGCAGAGGGATCGCGCCGGGGTCGTCCGACGCGTCACCGACGCCGACCCCGTAGTCGACGCCGTCGCTCTTCGCGGCGGCGCTCTCCTCGAGTGTGAGCCATACGACGAACGCCGCGTCGGGCACGCCGGCGAGCGACACGCGCCAGCGCGCGACGCTGGTCACGCCGTGCAGCGACGACAGCAGGAGCAGCGCGCGGTGCCCCTCGCCGTTGCGGATCGCGAGCCGTTCGAGCGGCGCGAAGCCGGAGCCGGTCTCGAGATCGTGCAGGTCCTGGCAGGCGGTCGCGGCGCGCCAGTGGAACTGCAGGTCGAGGTCGCGCGGTGCGACGGCGGACGGGCCGGCGAGGTGCGCGTCGGAGGTCGGGGGGCGGCACGACGTCGAGATGCCGGGGGTCGGCGTGGGCGCGGGGGACGCCGTCGCACTCGCCGCATCCGGCGGCGTCGCGCCGGTCGCTGCGGGGCGCTCACCGCGGCGCGGAGGATCACCGCAGGCGGCTGCGCACGTCCATGCGAGCAGGCACAGCGCTCCGATCCGCCACGTCCATCCGAGTGCGCGCACGCGGCGAGCACCTTAGCGGTCGTCACGCGGCGCATCGAACGGTCCGGCGCAGATCGCGCGATGACGCCTCGGGCGAAGCGCGATACTCTGGAGCCATGGCAGCCACCGATCCCCGCAGCATCATCGCGCGCCTCGCGGTCGCCGTCATGGCGGCCGACGGACGCATCACCGCCGGCGAGCTGGAGGTCGCGTCGCACCTCGACAGCCTCGGGCTCGGCGACCTCTCCGGCCCGGTTCGCGCCGAGATCCAGATCGCGATGCGCGATCCGATCGACCCGGTCGCCGTCTGCGGCGAATTGACGCCGCTGTCGCGCGAGGCCGCGGCGACGATCGTCGCGGCGCTCGCCGAGATCGCGCTCGCCGACCGCGTGCTGTCGCGCCGCGAGTCGCAGGTGCTGTTCCTGATCGCGCGCGCGCTCGGGCTGCACGACTCGGAGACCGAGCACCTGGTGCGCGGCTCGCTGGTCGCGCACGGCGCGGTGCTGCGGCCCGATGCGGACGAGCAGCCGCCGGCCGCGACGCAGCCGGAGTCCGCACCGCCGCGCGCCGCCGCGACGCAGCCGCAGCAGACGCCGCCACGCGCCACGATGCCGCAGCCGACGCCGGAGGCCGCGGCTCCTCCGCCGCCCCCGCGTGCGGCCCCTGCTCCACCGCCCGCGGCACCGCGTCCGATCGAGCGCCCCGCAGCGCCGCCGCGCACGGAGCAACCGCCGCAGCTGCACGTGCGCGAGCCTCGCGCAGACGGCCTCGACCTCGATCGCGCGCGCGACATGCTCGGCGTCGGACCGCACGCGACGCGCGAGGAGGTCGACGCGGCCTACCTGCGCCTGGTGTCGTTCTACGATCCGGCGAAGGTCATGGACCTCGGACCCGAGTTCGTCGTGCTGTCGGTGCGACGCCTCGGACAGGCGACGACGGCGTACCAGATCGCGGTGAACGCGGTACCGTGAGCGCTCAGCGCGCGGACGCCGCGTGCAGCGGCTCGACGTGCGACGGCAGTCGCGCGAGCCGCGCGATCGCGCTGCGCGCCGCGAAGTAGCCGCACATGCCGTGCACGCCGGGACCCGGCGGCGTCGACGCCGAGCACAGGAACACGCGCGGGTTCGGCGTCGAGTACGGATCGAGGCGCGCGACCGGGCGGGTGAAGAATTGCGTCACGTCCATCGAGCCGCCGGAGATCGCGCCGCCGAGGTAGTTCGGGTTGTCGCGCTCCAGGTCGGTCGGGCGCAGCGCGTGGCGCGCGAGGATGCGATCGCGGAAGCCTGGCGCGAAGCGCTCGATCTGCCGCTCGATCACCTCGGTCTGATCGACGGTCGATCCGGCCGGCACGTGGACGTAGGCGTAGCCGGTCTGCTTGCCGGCCGGCGCGCGCGACGGGTCGAGCTGGCTCTGCTGCACGACCATGACGAACGGTCGCTCCGGGTGCTCGCCGCGAGCGACCGCGCCTTCGGCGTCGGCGATCTGGTCGAGCGTGCCGCCGACGTGCACCGTCGCCGCCTCGACCACCCGTGGATCGCGCCACGGGATCGGCCCGTCGAGCGCCCAGTCGAGCTTGAAGATGCCGGGGCCGTAGCGGAAGCGGCCGAGGCGGCGCAGGTAGCCGTCCGGCAGCACGGGCCCGGCGACGGCCGCGAGCTGGGCCGGGCTGGTGTCGAACAGCACGACGCGCGCCGGCGGCAGGTCGGCGAGCGCGCCGACGCAGCGTCCGGTCTCGATCGTGCCGCCGAGCTCGCGCAGGTACGAGCCGAGCGCGTCGCCGATCGCGCGTGATCCGCCCGCCGCGACCGGCCAGTCCTCGACGTGCCCGGTGAGCGCGAAGATCATGCCGACCGCACCCGTCAAGAGCCGATCGAACGGCAGGATCGAGTGCGCGGCGCAGCCGGCGAGCAAAGCGCGCGCGCGCTCCTCGCGGAACCAGGCGCGGTAGAGCACGCGCGCCGGCAGCAGGCCCGGCAGGCCGAAGCGCGCCATGCGCAGCGGGTGTCGCGGGATGCGCAGCGGTGCGAGCAGATCGGCCAGCAGCGCGTGCGGCTCGCGCAGCGACGCGCCGAGCAGGCGGCGGTACGCGTCGGCGTCGCGACCGAGCTCGCGCGCCGTCTCGTCGAGCGAGCGCCGCAGCAGCACCGCCGGCTCGCCGTCGAGCGGGTGCGCGACCGACACGCCGGACTGGAGCCAGCGCAGCCCGTGCCGTTCGAGCGGCAGGGTGCGGAAGTACGGCGATACGATCCCCGTCGGATGGCAGCCGGAGCAGACGTCGTGCAGGAAGCCCGGCAGCGTCAGCTCCTCGGTTCGCATCCCGCCGCCGATCGTGTCGCGCGCCTCGAGCACGCGCACCGACAGCCCTGCGCGCGCGAGCTCGACCGCGGCCGCGAGCCCGTTCGGGCCCGAGCCGACGACGACGGCGTCGTCCATCGTGCTCACGCGGCGCCGCAGTCCCAGGGCTTGCGCCGCGCCAGATCCGACAGCTCCGCGTGCCCTTCCGCGATCTGCCCGCGCTTCCCGTCGACGATGCGCCAGTGCAGCGTCGATCCCAGAATCGGCTGCGCCTCGACGCAGATCACGCGCAGCTCGCCCTCCTCGAAGCCGCACTGCTCGCTGATGCTCGCGATCAGGCGCTCGTCGGCGAGGTGGCCCTCGCCGAAGTTCCAGCCCAGCACCGAGCCCGCGACGGTCTCGCCGTCCGCGTACGTCCAGCGCGGGAACGGCACGCCGCCGGTCGCCTGCGGCAGCAGCATGCCGAGCATGCGTCCCTGGAGGTGCATGGCGCGGAACGCGAGGAACGCACCGTCGGCCTGCTCCGCCTGATCCTCGGGAAGGAAGCGGCGCTGCTGCTGCAGCAACAGTTTCCCGGCGCGCTTCAGGCGATCGAGCTTCTCGTAGCTGCCGTCGCGGAAGAGCCACGCGTTCCACGCCCAGTTGCCGGCGTAGTAGCGCATCGCGACGAGGAACGAGACGCGATGCGGGGCGAGGTTGCCGAGCAGCGGCAGCCCGAGCAGCGCGACGATCAGATACATCGCCAGCGGGATCGAGCCGACGTCGAAGAGGCTCGTCGTCGGGTGTCCGACGAAGAGGAAGAACGCCGCGTAGACGCTCAGCACGTTCCACTCGAAGACCGCGGCGAGCGGCAGGTTGCTCAGGATGAAGCCGTGCAGCAGCACGACGAAGGTCATGCCGAGCCACAGCAGCGGTCCGTCGTGCGTGACGAAGAGCAGCGTCAAGGGTGCTGCGAACTCGAGGAACGTGCCGGCGTGCGCCATCGCCTTCGCGAGCAGCGACGGCGTCAGGTCGTCCGGATAGGAGCGGAACAGGCGCTTGCGCAGCTCCGGGTTCTTCAGCATCGGGTTGTTCGCCGTCATGATCGGCACGACGTAGCCGAACGCGACGGTGAGCTTGGACACGCCGGCCCAGAACCAGATCGCGAGCTGCACCCACTTGCACGCCGCGATCCAGCTCCCCGCGAAGAGAAAGCAGACGATCATCGCGAAGTGGTGCTCGACGCGCGCGGCGAGGAAGATCGTGCGGTCGGAGAGCCCGCAGAGCGGCACCAGAAGCACGATCGGCAGCAGGTGCCACGCCGTGATCTCCGGGCGCACCAGCGCGTTCACGAACGAGAGCAGAAGGAGCGCGTAGAGCGTCACGTCGAGCAGCGTCCGGCGCGTGCCGCCGAGGTACGGCAGATCGGGGAAACACGGCAGCTTGACGGTGCCCGGCCACAGGAAGTGCACGCCCGCGGTGAACGGCGGCCACAGCTTGAGCCCGAGCGGGCCGCTCATGCAGCCGAGACCCATCACCTCGAACATGCAGCCCCAGAGGAACGCCTTCTGGAACGCGATCGGCTCGAATACCCACGTGGTGAAGCCGGACAGCGTGCCGAGCCCGGGCGTGAAGCGCACCCACCACATCCAGCCCGCGACCAGCAGCGCCAGCTTGACGGCGTGGAAGACGTAGGCCGCGGCGGGGTAGTCGAGTCCCTGCAGGACGTAAGCGTTGGTCGCGACGCGGACGCGCTCGGTGAAGTCCTTGTCGGCCCACTCGGTGGTGGCGGGGTCGGCGGCGACCGGGTGCGTGGTCATGGCGGCTCCTGATGCTTGGCGGCGCGGGGCACCCGGTTCGAGTGGTGCACCCCGCGCCCCACTGCATTGCACCAAAGCGGACGGCAGGGGAAGCCGCGCGCTCTGCCGAGGAGCCGTCCCCGGCCGTCAGGACGCGAGCTGCAGGTGCACGACCACCGAGTTCGGCGCCTCGCGCACGACGTCCTCCTCGCGCGGACGTCCACCGACGTTCTTCACCTCGTAGAGCATCTCGCCTGTGCGCGGGTTCTTCGCGACGAACGCGCGCAGCCCGTCGCGCGCCTCGTCGGACGTCGGCTCGACGACGCGCGCCGTCGCGGCGACGCGGCGTCCGCGCAGCCAGACCGTCACCTCGGGCTCGGTGCGCAGGTTGCGCCACCAGGCGGAGGTCCGCGTGCAGAGGTAGAGCCGTCCGTCGTGCTCGACGTACGACAGCGGCAGGACGCGCCGCTGCCGCGTCTTCGCACCGGTGTACTCCAGCACCAGCAGGTCGCGGCTCAGGACACCGTGCAGCGGCGAGCGCAGCGTCGCGCGGATGAGACCGTTGAAGCGGCGCAGCAGCCGGATCGACGCCGGGACGTTCTCCTCGGAGCGCGCGGCCGTGCGGGACGACGGAGACAGCGTGGTCGTGTTCATGTCCGCCGGGATACGCTGCCGCTCGTGATTCAACAATCGCATTCGATTCATGATACTCGTTCCTTCATGGCACGAATCGACACGGCCCAGCTCGGGGGTCTGCGCACTCTGGCCCTCGCGGTCGAGCACGGCAGCCTGACGGCCGCCGCGAGCCGTCTCGGGCTCACGCCGTCGGCCGTCAGCAAGCAGCTGTCGCGCCTCGAGGATGCGCTCGGCGCGCGGCTGCTCGAGCGAACGACGCGGCGGCTCCGTCCCACGACGGCAGGACGCGAGCTCGCCGAGCGCGCGCGTCCGCTGCTCGAGTCGCTCGACGAGGCCGCGGGCGCGATCCGCGATCGCGAAGCCGACGTCGCGGGACGCGTGCGCATCTCGGCGACGCGCGGCTTCGGGCGCGTGTGCCTCATGCCGCTCGTCGCGCGGCTCGCGGCCGAGCACCCGCGGCTCGAGCTGGACGTGATCCTGAGCGCAAACCGCCTCGACTTCGTCGACGACGAGATCGACCTGGCGATCCGCGAAGGCGCGCTCGACGACTCGTCGCTCACCGCGCGCCGCCTGCCGGACGTCGAGGTGGTGCTGTGCGCGTCGCCGTCCTATCTCGCGCGGCGCGGCACGCCGCGCACGCTCGACGACCTCGTCCGCCACGACGTGCTGACGGTGCCGACATCCGGTCCCGCGTCCGACCTGTCACGACTGCGCGGACGCGGCGGACGGCGCCTCGACCTCGTGCCGCGGATCCGCGTCAACGACCTCGTCGCACTCGCGACGCTCGCCGAGGAAGGCGCCGGCGTCGCGTTCCTGCCGGACTACGTCGCGCACGCCGGCATGTCGCGCGGCGCGCTGCGCCGCGTCCTGCCGCGCACGACGATCACGCGCTACCCGATGCACGCGCTCTACCCGAGCCGCCGCCACCTGCCGCGTCGCGTGCAGGCGGTGCTCGACGCGCTTACAGGAGGTCGCTCGCCAGGTCGGCCAGCACCGAGCGCTCGCCCTTCACCAGGGTGATGTGCGCGTAGATCTCGTGTCCCATCAGCCGGCTGATCAGGTAGCTCAGCCCGTTCGACGAGTCGTCGAGGTACGGCTGGTCGATCTGGTGGATGTCGCCGGTGAAGACGATCTTGGTGCCCTCGCCGGCGCGCGTGATGATCGTCTTGATCTCGTGCGGCGTCAGGTTCTGCGCCTCGTCGACGATGAAGAAGACGTGCTGCAGAGTGCGGCCGCGGATGTACGACAGCGGCGTGATGACCAGCTTGCCGCCGTCGAGCATGTCCTGGATGCGCTGCCCGTTCGGATCCGACTCCTTGTAGAGGTGCCGGATCACCGTGAGGTTGTCGAACAGCGGCTGCATGTACGGGTCGAGCTTCGCGCTGATGTCGCCGGGCAGGTAGCCGAGGTCGCGGTTGCTGAGCGCGACGACGGGACGCGCGAGCAGGATCTGCCGGTAGCGCGAGCGCGCGTGCAGCGCGGCGGCCAGCGCGAGCAGCGTCTTGCCGGTGCCGGCCTTGCCGGCGAGCGTGACCAGCTTGACGTCGTCGTTGGTGAGCAGGTCGAGCGCGAAGGACTGCTCGGCGTTGCGCGGCACGACGCCGTACGCCGGCATCTTCTCGACGCGCGCGAACGCCCGCTGCCCCGCGCGGTACGTCGCGAGCACCGACTTCGAGCCGTTGCGCAGCACGAAGTTCTCGTTCGGCAGCGGGTTCTCGACCCACGGCACCTCGGCCATCGGGACCACGCCGCCGTTCACGTAGAACTGTCCGATCAGCTCCGACGGCATGTTCTCGACCGTGCGCTTGCCGGTGTAGAGCCGGTCGACGCGCTCGACCTTGTCGCTGGTGTAGTCCTGCGCGACGAGACCGAACGACTTGGCCTTGAGCCGCAGATTGGTGTCCTTCGACACCAGGATCACCACCCGATCGGGGCGCTGCTCGCGCAGCCACAGCGCCGTCGCCAGGATTCGATGGTCCGGCGAGTCGCTGAGGAAGGCTGCGCGCAGCCGCTCCGACGGCGCCGTCTCGAGCACGACCTGCACGTGGCCGAGCCCCTCGCCGAGCGGCACGCCGTCCGCCGCCAGAACGTCGCCGGTGATGCCGTCGAGGCGGCGCAGGAACTCGCGCGCCTGTGCGTTCAGGTCGTTGCTGCCGCGCTTGAAGCGGTCGAGCTCCTCGAGGACGGTGATCGGGATCGCGACGTCGTGCTCGCGGAAGCTCTGGATGCAGCGGGCGTCGTGCAGGATGACGTTGGTGTCGAGAACGAAGAGCTTCGCCGCTCTGTCCCGAGCACCGTTCGATCCGCCACCGGCGCGTGTGCCGGCGTCGCCGCCCTCACCGCCCATCCACGGCCCTTGTATCGCGATCGATGGGGACGGGGCAATGCCGCGGCGCGAACTTTTCCGACGAAGTGCACGACGCCGGACGATTCTTCATCTGCACGTCACGCGTCAGCAGGAACGCTTCTCGCCGCGATGCGCGACGCGGAACAGACCTCGCGCCCGGCGCGCCACCCGTCAAGCATTTCCGACGGCACCAGCACCGGTCCGCGGCGGGCGTGCCGCGGACCGGCGATCCGTGCGCGCGTCGCGCTCAGGAGCGGCCGCCGTGATACGTCGCGTCGGCCTGCGCCTTGTCGGTGTCGTACTTCTGCTTCGCGCTGTCCTTGCAGCTGCTCTGCGCGTCGCCCGACAGCGCCTCGCACTTCTCCTTCGCGACCTTGTAGTCGCCGTCGATGCGCGCCATCGCGGTCTTGTAGTCGCCCTCGCTCTTCGCCTCGCGCATGTCGGCAGCGTCCTTCTGCAGGTCCTTCGCCTGGCTCGCCACCGCCTTCTGCGTGTCCTGGCGCTCCTCGGCGACGTTCTTCGCCGCCTTCTGCTCGGCCTTGGCGACGTCCTTCCGCGTCTCCTCCGGAGACTCCGCGCGGTTGCACGCGGCAATCAGGCTCAGAGCCATCGCTCCCGCCAGCATCGTGGTTCTGCGCTTCATGATCGCTCTCCCTCCTGCGCGGGCGCGACGGCGCCCGGATTCGTTGCGGAGGGCTCACTGCAAGCGACGGTCCACGCGCATCCGCCCGCCACTGCGCGGACGACGCGCGCCACGCCGTGCAACTCGTGCACGCGGGGCTGCAACTTGTTCGAAAGATCGCGCGGGCGGCGCAGCGCGAGCGAACGACGCTCAGCGAATCGACTCGCCGTTCGACGGGCCGCCGTTGCGTTGCGCATCCGCGCGCGGCGAAAGCACCGCGCGCACGGTCGCGACCAGCAGCGGCAGATCCACCGGCTTGGTGACGTGCGCCTGCATGCCGGCGCGCTCGACGCGGCTGCGCGTCTCGGCGTCGGCGAAGCCGGTGAGCGCGATGATCGGGACGCGGAAGCGCTCCTCGCGCACGCGCCGTGCGAGCCAGAAGCCGTCCTGGCCGGGCATGCCGAGGTCGGTCACGATCACGTCGGGCTCGGCGACCGGGAGGAGGTCGAGCGCTTCCCGCGCGCCCGCGATCACGGTGACCCGCGCACCCGCCTGCTGCAGCGCGAGCGCCAGCGCGTCGCGCGTCAACGCCTCGTCCTCGACCACGAACACGCGCACGCCGTCGAGGCGCGCAGCCGCGGCGACGCTGCGCGGCGGGGTGAGCGTCGCGGACGGTCCCGGCGCGTCGGACCACACCGGCGCGGTCGCGATCGGCAGACGGATCCGGAAGGTCGTGCCCCGCCCGACGCCGGCGCTCTCCGCTTCCGCCGTGCCGCCGTGCAGGTCGACGAGGTGACGCACGATGCCGAGCCCGAGGCCGAGTCCGCCGTGCTGCCGCGTGATCGACGTGTCGGCCTGGCTGAAGCGGTCGAAGACGTGCGGCAGGAAGTCGCCCGCGATGCCCTGCCCCGTGTCCGCGACCTCGACGACGATGGACTCCGCGGCGCGCGCGCACGAGATCGACACCCGCCCGCCCGACGGCGTGAACTTGAGCGCGTTGGAGATCAGGTTGCGGAAGATCTGCCCGAGCCGCTGCGCATCCCCGAGCACCATGCCGCATTCGCCCGCGGCGTCGAGCGTCAGGTCGAGCCCGCGGCTGCGCGCCTCGACCTGGAACTCCTCGCGCACCTGCTCGACGACGAGCCCGAGGTCGACCAGCGACGTCTCGAGGTAGAGCTTGCCGGTGAGGATGCGCGATACGTCCAGCAGGTCGTTCACCAGCTGCACCTGGTGGCGGATGCTGCGCTCCAGCGTCGCCACCGCCTTGGCACGCTGCTCGGGCGACAGGTTGCCCGAGCGCAGCAGCGTCACCCAGCCGACGGCGGCCTGCAGCGGCGAGCGCAGCTCGTGCGACAGCGTCGCGAGGAAGTCGTCCTTCGCGCGGCTCGCGCTCTCCGCCTCGGTGCGCGCCTGCTGCGCGATGCGCAGCAGCTCCTCGCGCTCCTCGTCGGCACGCTTGCTCGCCGTCATGTCGCGCATGATCTTGACGCAGCCGATCGTCGCGCCGCGATCGCTCTCGAGCGGCATCATGAGGCCGCTCGCCCAGAAGCGGCTGCCGTCCTTGCGCACGTGCCAGCGCTCGTTCTCGGCGCGGCCGGCCCGCAGCGCGGTCTCGATCTCGCGGGCCGGAACGTCGTCCGCTCGGTCCTCCGGCGTGAACAGGACGTCGCCGACGCGTCCGGCGATCTCGCCCTCCTCGTAGCCGAGGAGCCGCGTCGCACCGGGGTTCCAGCGCGTGATCCGCCGCTCGAGATCGACGGTGAAGATCGCGTACTCGCGCGCGCTCTCGAACACGAGTCGCCACTCCGCCTCGCTCGCGCGCAGCAGCATCTCGGCACGGCGCTGCTCGTCGACGTCGACGATGCTCGTCACCCACTCGCGGACGGCGCCATCGGACGCGAACACCGGCACGGCGCGTCCGATGCAGTAGCGGTACGTGCCGCTCGGCGCGTGACGGAGCCGCGCCTCGTACTCGATGATGACGCTGCGGCGCCGGGCGTCCTCCCACGCCGCCGCGGCGGCGGCGCGGTCATCGGGATGGACGGCGTCGAGGTAGCCGTAGCCGCGCGACTCCTCGAAGGTCTGTCCGGCGTAGCGCTCCCAATCGGGCTGCGGCGTCGCGATGCAGCCCTCGCGGTCGGTGACGATCACGACAGCCGTGGTGACGCGCACCAGCGAGCGGTAGCGCTGCTCGCTCTCGCGCAGCCGCTGGTCGAGGCGCAGCTTCTCTACCGCGTTCCAGGTGCGCTCGGTGACGGTCTCGATCAGCGACACCTCGCGCGGCGTCCACGCGCGCGGCGCCTCGGAAAGCACCGCGTGCACCAGCGTCCAGCGGCCGTCGCGCAGCTCCGGGACGACGACCAGCGCGTGGATGCGGCGCAGCTCCGGCGACGCCTCGTCGCGCAAGCCGACGGTGCGCCGATCCGTGCGCGTGTCGTCGACGATCACCGTCCGCCCGGCGTCGAGCTCGGCGAGCAGCTCGGGCGGATACGGCAGCCCCTCGCCGGGACGGCCCGCGAGCTCCGTCGCCGACTCGTCGTGCAGCGTCCAGCCGCCGGGCGTGCCGTCCGTCTGCGCGAACACGCAGCGCACGCCGCCGAGGTGACGCCCCATCATCCCGGCGACGCTCGCGACCAGCGCGTCCGCGCTCTCCGCCAGCCGGATGCGCTCCCCGACCTCCGCCAGCAGCGCCGCGTCGAGCTCGATCTGCTTCTGCTGCGTGATGTCGAAGACCAGGCCGTTGACGCTCTCGGGGCGGCCGTCGCGGTCCCGGCGGACCATCGCGCGCGAGCTGAGCCAGGTCACGCGGCCGTCCTCGCCGACCACGCGCAGCTGCGTCTCGTAGTCGCGGTCGCCGCCGAGTGCTTGACGCATGCGCCCGATCACCGGCCGCAGGTCGTCGGGGTGGACCGCGCCGAAGAACTCGGTCGAGGCCATGCGTCCGGCGGCGAGATCGTCGGGCGGGACGCGGAAGAGGCGCGCGAGATTCGCGTCGCCGGTCACGCGGTCCTCGGCGATGCGCCAGCTCCACGCGCCGGCGCGCGCGACCTCGAGCGCGAGCTGCATGGTGCGCCGCGACTCCTCGCGCAGCAGGTCGTCGCGGCGCCGCGCCGTGACGTCCATGACGATGCCGATCATGTGGTCCGGCTCGCCGTGCTCGTCGGGCAGGACGCGGCCGTAGCCTGCGATCCAGCGCTCGCGGCCGTCGGGCGGAACGACCCGGTACTCGCAGCGGTAGACGCCGCTCTCGCGCAGCGCGACCTGGATCGCGCGCAGCAGCTCGTTGCGGTCCGCGGGATGGACGAGGTCGAGGAACGTCTCGTTGGTGAGCGGCGCCGCGCCGACGACCTGCGCGTAGTTGTCGCTGACCACGCGCGTGCCGTCCTTGTGCCACTCCCAGATGCCCATGTCGGCGGCGTCGAGCGCGAGGCGCAGCTTGTGCTCGCTGTCGCGCAGCGCCTGCTCGGCGAGCGTCCGTGCGGTGACGTTCTCGTGCGCGACGACGAGGCGCGCGGGCGCGGGCTCGGCGAAGCGCGTCACGGTGAGCTGGAACCAGCGCTGCTCGGCCGGCCCGTGGCACGGGTAGTCCATGACGAAGCGCTCGACGGTTCCCGCGGCCACGGCACGGATGCCGGCTGCGGCGACGCGGCTGTCGTCGCAGGTGCCGCCGTGTCCGGCCTCCTCGCAGACCGCGATGTAGTTCGCGCCGACGCCGAAGCGCGTGCCGGAGAAGTCGTTCGCGTCGGCGAAGCGCCGCCACGCGGCGTTGACCGCGAGGATCGTGCCGTCCGCGTCGAGCACCGCGATGTGCGCCGACAGCGCGTCGAGGGCCGCTTGAAGAAATCGCTGGGACTCAGGCAACGCGCGACACCGTGTCCATCTGCCTATGGGAGACCGGAGTGCGCCGCCAGATGGACGGCCCGACGCGGCTCGTCGCACTCGCCGTGCGCCTGCCGCGGCGGGCGGCCCACGACGCGCTGCAGCGTCCTGCCGCGGGAACAGGCACCGCCGGGATTCCCATGGCTCGGAACGGTCTGCACGAAACTGCAGTCCCGTCGCGGGTCTTCGGCGACCTCCCGCGTGGCCGCGGGCTTGCGTCGTGTCCGCGGCGTCATGGAAGAACTTCTCAAGCTCACGTTCCACGGGGTCGAGCCCACGCCAGCGATCGAGAACAAGATCCGCGAGCGCTTCGCGAAGCTCGAGCAGCTGTCCGACGGCATCGTGGCCTGCCACGTCACCGTCGACGCGCCCCACCGCCACCACCACAAGGGGACGATCTTCACCGTCCGCATCGACCTGACGGTCAAGCACGGAGAGATCGTCGTCGGGCGCGATCCCGCGCACGACCACGCGCACGAGGATCTCTACGTCGCGATCCGTGACGCGTTCGACGTCGCCCGCCGGCTTCTCCAGGACTACGTCCGCAAGCAACGAGGGGACGTCAAGCACCACCGGCAGCCGGCGTCGATCTGACGGCGCCGTCCCGCGGCCGGCGCTCGAGCGTCAAGCGGGCGAGCACCCCGTAGTGGTCGCTCGCCCACAGCGCGCCACCGTCGCCCGCGGGAGCCGCGCGATCGAGCACGAGCCGCGCGTCGTGCGCACGCCAGCGCGCGCCGTCGTCCGGCACGGCGAAGAGGAAGTCGATGCGCCGGCGCGCGGTGCCGGTGGGCGCATCGACGGTCTGCGGGCTCGTGCAGCCCGCCGCGTCCGGATGCACCGCGCGAAACGCGTCGAGCCAGCCGCTTCGGGTGAGCATGCGGATCTCGGGCGCGTGCTCCTCGGCGTTGAAGTCGCCACCGACGATCGACGGGTGACGGTGCGCCGACGCTTCCACCGCGCGCAGCAAGGCCGCCGACTGCCGCCGACGCCCGGCCTTCGAGAACGCGCTCAGGTGCGCCGAGAACACGCTGAACGGTCCGCGCGGCCCGTCGAGCACCGCCTCGACCGCCATCCGGTCCTCGAACGTCGGTAGCCGCGAGGACAGCCGGTGCACGCGCCGGTCGAGGATCGGCAGCCGCGACAGGATCGCGGGCCCCTCCTCGAAGTCGATGCTCGGCACGATGCGCATCGCGAGCCGCGCGATGCCCCAGATCCGCGCCGGGTTCGCCGGCGCGTACGCCCAGTCCATGCCGAGCCGGCGCGCGAGGATCGCCGCCGTCAGGTCGTGGCGCGAGCCGCGCGACGCCTCCTGCAGGAGGACCACGTCGGGGGAGAGCTCCGCGAGCTCTGCCGCGACGATGTCGAGCCGCGCGGCGAGCGACGCGCGCGCCTTGCCCTTGCCGGGCAACGGCGCCCCGTGCAGCAGGTTCAGCGTGACGACGGTGAGGGTCGTCACGGCGGCGTCGGACGCGCCGTTCTCGCGAGACGGAGCAGACATGCGGAACGGACCGGGAAACCGGGAATTCGCGCGCTCTGCAAGCGCAGGCTGGGGGCGTCCGCGAGCGGACACCCGACTGCAGGCACGGGTCGCCAAACGCGACACGCGCGCGTCGAGGACGCGCCGCGGCGCAGTCCGGGAGGCTTGCAAGCGGGTGTCCGCGTCCACCGCCGAACGGAACGGCGATTGCTCCGGGCCGGCGCACGCAGCGCGCCGTGCGTCGATTCGCGACGGCACGACGCGCGGCGCACGAACGTGGAGAGCGGTGGATTCATGCAGTCGAACACGGGTCGGGCTTCGGTCTTCGCAGCGGCGTGCGGCGCACTCGCGATCGCCGTCCTCGTCGCGGCCTCGACCGTCGCGCATGCGGCGGATGCGGAGTGCGCGGGCACGGTGATCAACCTCAGCTGCGACAGCGTGCGCCCCGCGGGCGACGTCGCACGCTGCGATCCGGGCGAGCCGGTCCTCGCGCTCGACGTCGGGGGCCGCGGGCTTCGGCCCCTGGTCCTCGCCGGCGGCCCGGCCTCGGTCGAGCGGCTGCGCTCCGGTGCATTCACCGGGCGCCAGGTGCGCGTCGTCGGCAGCTGCCCGCCGAGCGGCGCGATCCACGTCGAGGACGTCGTCCCGCTCGGCTGATGCGACAAGCACACACTCTCCTGACCGATCGGACCGGCGGCGACTGACCGATCGGATCGGACGCAGCGCGTCCGGACCTTGCGCCGCAAGGACGAAACGTCCTTGCCCCGTGCTTCGGCAGCGCGGTATGCGGCACTGCCTCGCATGCCGCGAAGCACGCGACGTCCGCGTCAATCCCAGGAGGGTTTCATGTCGAGAAGCGGAGTGCGGCGCTGGCCGGTTCCCCTGCTCCTCTTCGCCGCCGCGCTCGCGGCCGCGATCGTGCCGTCGCCGGCGCGCGCGTACGAGGTGCTGCTCAGCACGCAGGGCGAGTACCTCGACGCGTACCTCGTGAACGGCAAGCCGTTCCCGCCGCGCGTCATCGCGGGCGACCCCGATCCGCATCCGGAGGACGAGCTCACCGGGCTGCCGTACATCGGCGGCCGTCACCTGAACGGACAGGTCTGCTTCTTCCCGCCGCGCGTGCGGCGGCCGCAGCAGTGGATCGCCGCCGACGACGCGTACCGCGAGTCGTGCATCGACGTGAAGGTTCCGCAGAAGCGCTGCTCGGTGACCAACCCCTTCGATCCGTTCTACGTGGGCACGGACGCGGACGGCTGGGCGATCATGGATCGCGACGGCAGCTGGACCGGCGAGCACATCCACACCGACCCGTTCTTCCGGGAGCCCGCGGGACAGGGATCGAAGGATCCGCAGGGCTGCGTGTTCGACACGCAGGGACGCCTGTTCGCGACCGACGTGGGCTCCGAGCGCGCCGATCTGAACGACGGCAGCCTGATCGTCTTCTTCCCCGGGCCGAAGCGCGACTACAAGACGTTCTGCTTCCTCGACAAGGAGCTCGGGTCGCCGGGCATGCCGGCGATGGACAGCCGCGGCAACGTGTACATCCCCGAGCCGCAGGCCTCGAAGGTGACGGTGTTCTCCGGACCGTTCCCGTCGAGCGCACGCGAGTGCAACAACCCCGAGCGCCTCGTGACGAGGAAGCCCGGCAAGAGCACGTGGCTGCAGGGCGGCGGCGAGGGCGGGCTCAACATTCCGGTATCGATCACGCGCGCGCCGCGCGGCCACTTCTACGTGGCGGGCGCGATCTTCCCGCCGATCATCAACGAGTACGACGCGAAGGGGAAGTTCGTGCGCAACATCGTTCCCGCCGACGTGCCCAAGAACCCGATCGGCATGGCGGTCGGCCGCGATCGCACGCTGTACTTCGCCGAGCTCAACCTCGATCCGGTGACGTTCAACACGCGCTGCGGCAGCGTGTCGATGGTGCGCTTCGACTCGAAGGGCGATCCGCTTCCGCCCGAGACGCTCGGGAAGAACCTGCGCTTCCCGGACGGACTGACCATCATCGACTCGTCGAAGCTGCGCATCGACTTCAAGAAGCAGCAGCCCGCTCCGGAGATCACCTCCGACCAGTGCGGAGGCGGCGAGTGAGGGAACGCATTTTACCCTTGCAGACGTTCGAGCATCCAGGAAGAAGCTCCGCTCACGCGAGGAGGCTCAAGCCATGTGCGGTCGTTTCTTCCTGTTGCCCGCGATCCTGATCACCGCGCCGCTGTTCGGCGGCGCGGTGATCGCACACGCGGGCTGCGTCGCGGGCAGCGACGCGAGCCTCGTCGGGCGGGCGATCCGCACCGAGATCTCGTGCAACGACCGGAGCCTGCGCTCGCCCAACCCTCCGGTGTGCCAGCAGGTCGTACCGCCGGCCTGCGCCGGCACGCTGGTCGAGGACGCGGTGGCGCTCGGCTACGGCGCGGCGGATCGCGTGCCCGCCGATCCGCCCCCCTTCGACGTGGACCCGCGCGCGCTGCGTGACCAGCTCTCCTGCCAGCGCCAGATCGGCACGGCGATCCGCAGCTACGCCGGCGCGAAGCTGCGCGGGCTGATCGCCGGACGCCCTGCCGAGGCGCTCGAAGCAACGGCGCGGCGCCAGCTCGACCGCATCCCGCTGCGCTGCGGGGTGACGGTCGCCACCGACGCGAGCGGCATCACGCTGCCGTCCGTCGGACCGCAGTGCGCCGCCGCCGTCGGCGCGCCGGGCAGCACGGTCGACGCGGAGGCGCTGCGCGACTGCCTGCACACGCTGCTCGAGGTCTGGGTCGACCGCACGGGTCCGGCACCGGCGCCGCTGCGTCCGAACATCCTCTTCATCCTCACCGACGACCAGCGCTGGGACACCCTCGACGCGAAGCACTCGCTCGACGCGACGCCGGTCATGCCGAGCGTCCGCCTCGAGCTCGCGGCGCAGGGCATCGAGTTCTCGAACGCGTTCCACACCACGCCGCTGTGCGCGCCGAGCCGCTCGAGCCTGCTCACCGGGCAGATCGCGCACCGCCACGGCGTCTACAAGAACGGCGGCACCAACGGCGGCGCCGACGACTTCGACGACACGCAGACGGTCGCCGTGTGGCTGCAGAACGCCGGTTACCGGACGAGCCTCATCGGCAAGTACCTGAACGGCTACGCGAACCTGTGGGGCAACGCCGACCCGCCGTACATTCCGTCCGGCTGGACCGAGTGGCGCGGCATGTCGAAGGTCTCCCACTTCGACTACACGATGGTCGAGCCCAACGGGCTCGGCGGCTACGTCGAGAACGCGTACGGCAACACCGAGGCCGAGTACCTGAGCGACGTCCTGCGCGAGAAGGCGAAGAGCTTCATCAGCGACTCGGTGTCGCGCGGCGAGCCGTTCTTTCTCTACTTGTCGTTCAAGGCGCCGCACCTGCCGCAGATCCCTGCGCCGCGCCACGACGGGCTCTTCCAGACCGTCCCGCCCTGGCGGCCGCCGAGCTACAACGAGGCCGATCTGTCCGACAAGCCGTCGTGGCTGCAGGGACGCCCGCCCGAGGACGAAGCCGATCTCGATCAGGTGCGCATCGACCAGCTCGAGATGCTGCAGGCCGTGGACGAGGCGATCGGCGGCAATCCCGCCGAGAGCATCACCGGCATCATGGAGCACCTGCGGACGCTCGGCGTCGCCGACGACACGATCGTCGTGTTCCTCGCCGACAATGGCTGGCAGTGGGGCGAGCACCGGCTGCGCGCGAAGAACCAGCCGTACGAGGAGTCGATCCGCGCACCGCTGGTGATCCGCTACCCGAAGCTCGCGCCGCTGCCGCGCGGCGAAGAGCGCTTCGCGCTCGGCATCGACCTCGCCTCGACCTTTGCCGAGCTGGCCGGCGCGGCGGTGCCGATCCCCCAGGACGGCACGAGCCTCGTCCGCGTGCTCGACGGCACGGCGCGGTCGTGGCGCACCGACTTCCTCGCCGAGAGCTGGCCCACCAGCCACCCCTGGGCGAGCGTCCGCGACGGACGCTGGAAGTACGTCGAGATCCCGGTCACCCCGGGCGCCCCGGACACGGCGTTCGAGACCGAGCTCTACGACCTCGAATCCGACCCGTACGAGGAGCAGAGCGTCGCGGCAGCCAACCCCGATCGCACGGCCGCGATGGCCGCGCGGCTCCGCACGCTGCGTCCGAACTGGCCGGTCGACTCCGACGCGATGGGCCCTGATCCCGACGAGGACTGACCGGATACCCCATTCCGGGTAAATGACGGTTGACCGTGGCGAGCAGGGCGCCTATCCCCGGAGGATGACGCCCACTCGCCTGGCAGCCGCCCTCGCCCTGACCCTCGGTCTCGCAGCACCGCTGCACGCTCAGGAGGCTCCGCCGGACTGCACCTTCGTCCAGGGCGACCTTCCGACGACCACCAACCCCGGTGGGCTGCACGGCGCCCAGATCCCCATCGACACCATCGTGGTGCTGATGCAGGAGAACCGGTCCTTCGACCATTACTTCAGCCGCCTGAGCGGCGACGTCGACCGGCCGAAGGCCGACGCGTCGAATCCGAACCCGCTCGGAGGCGCGCCCGTCAAGCGCTTCCACCAGAAGAAGCTCTGCGAGACGGCGGGTGACCTGTCGCACTCGTGGAACGGCTCGCACGCGGAGTGGAACAACGGCGCCATGGACGGCTTCACGACCGTCAATGCCAACGCGAACGATCCCACGGGCTCGCGCGCGATGGGCTTCTACACCTCGCGCGACCTGCCCTTCTACTACAGCCTCTACCGCACCTTCGCGATGAGCGACCGGCACTTCTGCTCGCTGCTCGGCCCGACGTACCCGAACCGCTACTACCTGCTGACCGGAACGTCCTTCGGCCAGATCAAGAACACGATTCCGAACCTCGGCGGCTCGGACTACTCGCAGCCCACGATCTTCGAGCAGCTCGACGCGGCCGGCGTCAGCTGGAAGCTGTACTACTCCGACCTGCCGTTCGCGTTCCTGTTCGGCTACGTTCGCGCGCACGCGGGCACGAACCTGGCGCCCATCGCGCAGTACTTCGTCGATGCAGCGGCGGGCGCGCTGCCGCAGGTCGCCTTCATCGATCCCGCCTTCAGCGAGGGCGAGGGCCAGAACGACGAGCACCCGCCGATCAACGTCCAGAAGGGCCAGCAGTTCGTCGCAAGCGTCGTGAACGCGCTCATGGCGAGCCCGCACTGGAGCCGCTCCGCGCTGTTCATCACGTACGACGAGCACGGCGGCTACTGGGATCACGTCCCGCCGCCGATGGCCTGCGTGCCCGACGCGATCGCTCCGATCGGCGGCTCGACCTGGGGCTTCGACCGCTACGGCGTGCGCGTCCCGTTCGTCGCGGTGTCGCCGTACTCGAAGCGCCACTACGTGTCGCACACGGTCACCGACCAGACGTCGGTGCTGCGCTTCATCCAGACGCGCCACGACCTGCCGGCGCTGACCGCACGCGACGCGAACGCGGACCCGCTGCTCGACATGTTCGACTTCCAGAACCCGCCGTTCATGAAGCCGCCGAAGCTGAAGCCGGCGAAGCTCGACCCGAAGCGCGCAGCCGAGTGCCCCTGAGGGACGCCTGAGAATCGCGGGAGCCCCGTCGGGGCTCCCGCGGTTGCGCCGCCGCGCGCGGCGGCTACCGTCCGGCGCCAGACATGCCTGCTGACGCATCCGTTCTCGTGGTCGGCGCCGGGCCGACCGGTCTCCTCCTCGCCGCCGAGCTGCACCGCCGCGGCGTCCGCTGCCGCCTGATCGACGCGCACGCGTCGCCGCTGCACTGGGACCGCGCGACCGTCGTCCATCCGCGCTCGCTGGAGATCTTCGAGTCGCTCGGCATCCTGGGGCCGTTCCTCGCGGCCGGCGTCAAGCAGTACCGGGCGCGCCTGCACTCGGACGGCGCGCTGCTCGGCAACATCGACCTCGCGCTCTGCGGCAGCCGGCACGGCTTCAACCTCGGCCTGTCCGAGGAGGTCACCGAGTCGATTCTCACCGCCCACCTCGAGCGGCACGGCGGCGGCGTCGAGCGCGGTGCGCGGCTGGTCGACCTGATCGACCGGACGGACGGCTTCGTCGCCGTCATCGAGCACGACGGCGCGACCGAGCCCGTTCCGGTGCAGTGGGTCGTCGGCTGCGACGGGCTGCGCAGCACGGCGCGCGAGCTCGCGGGCATCGACCTCGAGGGCCACGACATCACCGAGCCGTGGGCCGTGTTCGACGTCACGCTCGACGGCTGGCCGCAGTCGTACGAGGCGAACTACGCGTACCTCGACGAGATCCCGGTCATCCTGACCGCACTGCCCGGCCGCCGCTGGCGCGTGTACCTGCACCCGACGTCGGAGGAGTCCGATCTCGTCGCGGACGCGCGCGCGACGCTCGAGCGCTACGCCCCCGGCGTGCGCTTCGACGACGTCGCGAACCCGACGCGCTTCCACTGCCATACGAAGGTCGCCGAGCGCTTCCGCGCGGGCCGCGTGCTGATCGCAGGCGACGCGGCACACGTGTGCTCGCCGTCGCAGGGCCACGGCATGAACAGCGGCCTGCAGGACGCGCACAACCTCGCGTGGAAGCTCGCGCTCGTCGTGCACGGCCACGCCGACGCGGCGCTGCTCGACAGCTACGAGGCCGAGCGCCGTCCGGTGGCGCAGATGATCACCGCGTCGGGCGACGCGGCGGAACACGCGAACGCGCTACGCGATCCGGCAGCGCGCCGCGCGCGCGACACGGAGCTGCGCGCGGCGTTCGCGGATTCCGCGTCGCGGCACCACGAGGCGATCGCGGAGGCCGAGCTCGACATCGACTACGCCGCGTCGCCGATCGTGATGGGCGACGCGCATCCGACGCTCGGTCCGGGCGCGCGGCTGCCGGATGGCGTCGCGGTGCGGATGCTCGATGGAGAGACGCGCGCGCTGCACGAGCTCGCGTTCCGCGCGGGGCACACGGCGCTGGTGATCGGTGGCGCGGACGTCGCACAGGCCGAGCTCGAGCGCGTCGCGAACGACGTGCGCAACGCCGCGGACGCGGTGATCGTGGAAGACGTTCTGGTCGCACGCATCGCCGACGACGTGGCAGCGACGATGGGGGCTCGCGGAGTCCTGCTGCTCGCCGTGCGCCCGGACGGCCACGTCGGGCTGCGCGCGGAGCGTGACCACGTGACGGCGCTCGGTGCCTATCAGTCGGCGCTAACGCGCGGCGCGGCCGCGAGCTGACGGGCCGCACGCCGCTCGAAGAGCGTCGCCCCCTGCCGCTGCGCGATCGCGATCGCTTCCGCGAAGCACGCATCCGCCTCGCGCCGCATCCGCCGCTGCTCCGCGCGCACACCGGAGGCCGCGTCCGCCGCGCGCAGCAGCAGGGTCCCGCGCACGCGGTGCAGCTCGGCGTCCCAGTAGTGCAGACCCGTCCGCTCCGCGAGCTGCATCGCCTCGTCGAGTGCCGCGAGTCCCTCCTCGATGCGGCCCGCGCGGCCGCACGCGTCGGCGAGGATCGCGAGGAACGTCGGCGCGCCGAGGGACGCGCCCGCGAGGCGGTGCACGTCGACGCCGCGGCGGATGCGCTCGATCCCCTGCTCCGCGCGTCCCTCCTCGCAGTCGAGCCAGCCGAGGTGGATCTCGCCGAGATACGTGAAGAGCGGCAGCCCGTGCTCGGTCGCGAGCGCGACCTGCTCTTCCGCGACCTCCGCGAGCAGCGCGTTCTCGCGGCGGTCCTGGTGGAACGCCGCGGCGAAGTTGAGCGCCATGACGAGCGAGACCGGATCCCGCGTCGCGCGTGCGCTCGCGATGCAGTCGCGCATCGTCGCGGCGGCCTCCTCGCCGCGATCGAGTGCCGACAGCGTCCACGCGGTGTGCGCCGCGCACGACGCGGCGGGATCGTGGTCGACGCCGAGCTCCCGCGCGCCGCGTTGCGGACCGCGCTCAGACGCTGCCGCGGCTGCGCGCGTGAAGTGCTCGAGCGCGGCCGCGAGATCGCCGCGATAGAACGCTCCCAGCCCGGCCATGTTGTGCGCGCCGAGGCGGACGGCGGCGTCACCCGTCGCGTGCGCGACCTCGAGCAGCTGCCGCGTGACTCCATCCGCGGTGTCGAGATCACCACGCATCAAGTAGAAGCCGCACAGGCCGAGCAGCACCGGATGCAGCCTGCGCGTCGGTCCCATGTCGGCGCAGAGCTCGCGCGCGCGGCCGTACGCCTCGGCGACTCCGGGCGCGCCCCAGCCGTCGGTCGCGATGACGGCGGCGCCGCGGACCGTCTCTAGCGCGAGCTCCTGCTCGTCGCGCGCCGGCGACGCCGGCGACGACGCGAGCGCCGACAGCGCCTCGTCCGCATGCCGCGACGCTTCGCGATAGGCGTGACGCCGCAGCGCCGCCTCTGCCGCGAGTCGGTGCCAGTGCGCCGCGCGCTCGAAGTCGCGTCCGTGCGCGAAGTGCATCGCGAGCTCGCCCGCGATCTCGGCGGCACGCACGCCGTGAGCACGCTCGAGCAGCGCTCCGATGCGCAGGTGGACCGCCACGCGGCGACCGATCGGAACGCGCTCGTACAGCGCGTTCCGGTAGGCGGCGTGAACGAACGCGAAGCGCGCCGCGACGGTTCCGTCCGGCCACTCCGCGGCACCGGCCGCGCGCAGGAACTGCCCACGGCGGGCGAGCGCGTCGCAGGCGCGCTCGCCCGCGCCGGCCTCGATGCCGTCGGCGATCGTCACAGCCGCGGAGAACTCCGCACCCGCGACGGCGCAGACGGCGAGCACCGCGCGCTCCTCGTCCGCCAGCCGCGCGATCTGCTTGTCGAGAATCTGCGCGAGCGTGTCCGGGACCGCCGCGCGGACCTCGTGGATCGGCACGGCGAGCGACCACGCACCGTCGCCCTGCTCCCGCAGCTGGCCCTGCTCGACGAGATCGTCGACCACGTTCACGAGGAAGAGCGGATTGCCACCGCTCGACTCGCGCAGCATCGCCGCGAGCCCGTCAGGCAGCGCCGCGTTCCGGAAGCGCGCGGCCAGGTACGCGTCGATCGTGTCGTCGTCGAGCAGATCGGGCGCGACCTCGGCGCACAGGCCGTGCGTCTCGAGCTCCTGCTTGACGGCCCTCAACGGATGGCCCGACGCAGCAACGTCCGCGGGACGGAGCGTGCCGAGGATCAGCAGCCGCGCCGTGTCGCGGCGCCGTGCGACCATCGCGAGCAGGTCGACCGTGGCGGAGTCGCTCCAGTGCAGATCCTCCAGCACGACGACGACCGGGGTCTCGGCCGCGAGCGCGTCGAGCGCGTCGGCCAGCTCGCGCAGCATGCGCTCGCGCGTGGTGCCGTGCGTGCGGCTGCGCAGCGCTTCGAGCTCCGCGTCGCCGAGAAGCGCGGGAAGCTGCGCGAGCCAGGTCGGCGCGAACTGGCGCAGGACGCGGACCACGCGCGCGCCGTCGCTCTCTCGCGCGAGCCGCCCGAGCGCGTCGAGAAGCGGCAGCCACGGCTCGCCGGCTCCGTACTGCTCGACGCACTGGCCACGCAGGATACGCAGCGACGAGCGCCGCGCGGCGCCGGCGAGGAACGCTTCGACGAGCGTGGTCTTGCCGATGCCCGCCTCGCCGGTCACGAACACCAGCTGGCGCCGACCGCCGAGCGCGGACGCGAGCGCCGCGTCGAGCGCCGCGAGCTCGCGCGTCCGTCCGACGAGCGCTCGCGTCGCCACGGGATCGTCCCGTCCGGGATCCGGCGCGAGGGCGGCCACCGCCGCGCCGGCCGCTGCCGCGACGGGCCCGATGAAGCGAAAGCCGCGCCGGTGGACGGTCTCGATGTAGCGCGGCTCCCGTGACGAGTCGTCGAGCGCGCGCCGCAGGTCGCGGATGCAGCTCGACAGCGACGCCTCGCTCACGACCGTGTCGCTCCACACCGCGTCGAGCAGGTCGCTCTTCGTCACGAGACGTCCCGCATGCGCGACCAGGTGGCGCAGCACCGCGAACGTCTTCGGCGGCAGGTCGAGGCAGCGGTCGCCACACCAGGCGCGCTCGTCGTCCGCCTCGATGCGGATCGGGCTCGGGTCGGTCGGTCGGGTGGCCGGCATCGCGTCGCACGGTTCGCGCGAACCCGGGGGAACTCCTGAAAAACTCCCGGATTTCGCCAGGACTGGCGGCCGCTGCCGCCGTACCGGTGCTGCCACATGGCGGCGCGGAACGCACGCGGGCCCGGCTCGCCGGCGACCCCCTGCCGCCGGAGAAGGAAGGAGAACCGTCGTGAAGCCCGCACTCGTCCGATCCACGCCGTCGTCCGCACTGCCTGCCGCCGCATCGAGGCGGCTCCGACCGCTCGCCGCCGCGCTGCGGCTGCTCGCGCGCCGCCGGCGCCGGACCCCATGCTTGACGCCGCGGCTGCGCCGCGTGCCGTACGCGGCGCTGTTCGCGCTGCTGGTCGCGACGCGCGCCGGTGCCGAGATCTCCGACGACGCCTGGCAGCCGTCCGAGCTGGTCAGCGCGGGGCGGGCGTCGTTCACCTGCGCGCTCGATGGTGCCGGCAAGGCCGCGTGCTGGGGTCTCGACTCCACCGGGCAGGCGACCCCGCCGGCCGACACGCTGCTGCAGATCACGGCGGGAGGAACGCATGCGTGCGGGCTGCGCGTCGACGGCAGCGTGGTCTGCTGGGGTGACCCGCGCGACGGGAGGCTCGATCCCCCGGTGTCGGCGTTTCGCCAGATCAGCGCGGGCACGTCGCACGCGTGCGGCGTGCGCACCGACGGCACGATCGGCTGCTGGGGCGCGAACTCGTTCGGCCAGCTCGCAGCGCCGACCGGCACGTTCGTGCAGGTCGATGCCGGCGCCGATCACAGCTGCGCGCTCCGCAGCGACGGGACGGCCGTCTGCTGGGGGCGATCGTCCTTCTTCGGGCAGCTGACGCCGCCCGGCGGCACGTTCACGCAGATCAGCGCGGGATCGTCGCACAGCTGCGGTCTCCGCGGCGACGGCACCGTCGCGTGCTGGGGCAGCAACAGCTTCGGTGAGAGCACTCCGCCACCGGGACGCTTCCGCCGCATCAGCGCAGGCGAGGCCTACACCTGCGGCGTGCGCAGCGACGGCAGCGCCGCGTGCTGGGGCGGCAACTGGTTCGGGCAGAGCACGCCGCCGCCGGGAACGTTCGTCGAGGTGAGCGCGAGCGTGGATCACGCGTGCGCCGCGCGCGTCGACGGCACGATCGCCTGCTGGGGCGACGACACGTTCGACCAGAGCACACCGCCCGTGATCGTCGTCGGCGAGCGACCGCTCAGCGTCGGGGCGGAGCACGCGTGCGAGGTGCGCATCGGCGGCGACGCCGGCTGCTGGGGCTACGACGAGCTCGGCGGTGCGACGCCGCCGATCGGTCCGTTCCTGCAGGTGAGCGCCGGAACCTACCACTCGTGCGGCGTGCGCGCCGACGGCAAGCTCGAGTGCTGGGGCGACGACGAGTACGGCAAGGCGACGCCGCCCGACGGGAGGTTCGTCGAGACCAGCGTCGGCATCGACCACTCGTGCGCGCTGCGCGACGACGGCGCGATCGCGTGCTGGGGCGACGACTCCGTCGGCCAGAGCACCGCGCCGCCGGGAGCGTTCCGGCACCTGGGCGTCGGACGCTCGACCGGCTGCGCCGTGCGTGTCGACGGCACCGTCGCGTGCTGGGGCGACACTGCCTCCGGTCAAGCAACACCGCCCGCCGGCACGTTCGTGCACGTGAGCCCGGGACGCACGGAGAGCTGCGGCGTCCGCGCCGACGGCACCGTCGTGTGCTGGGGCGACCTCGCGACCGGGGGGACGCCGCCCGCCGGTCAGACGTTCCGCCAGGTCAGCGTCGGACAGCAGCACGCGTGCGGCGTCGGCGGCGACGGCGCCGTCACCTGCTGGGGCGCGAACGGCTCCGGACAGGGCAACGTGCCGGAGTCAGCCTTCGCCCGCGTCGGCAGTGGCTTCGCGAGCACCTGCGGCGTCCGTGACGACCGCACGGTGGTTTGCTGGGGCTATGACGAGTTCGGCCAAGCGCCAAAGGTCTGCGTCGCGCCGGCGGTCCTGCCCGACGGCGTGCTGCGCTCGGCGTATCGTCAGTTCATCACGGTCGCCTCTCTCGTGCCGGACGGCTACGCGCCACCGTCGCCGCGCTTCCGCGTGACGAGCGGCGGCATCCCCGGCCTCGCGCTGGGTGCGGACGGCGTCCTTTCCGGCACGCCGACGACGCGCGGCAGCTACCCGATCACCGTCGTCGCGCGCGACGCGAACGGCTTCAGCGCATCGCGGAGCTGGACCGTGAACGTCACCGGCGACCCGACGCCACCCATCGTCGTGCCCGGCTTCGTCGGCACGCTCGGCCGGAGCGGCTGGTACACCTCGAACGTGCTGCTCACGTGGGCGGTGAGCGATCCCGACTCGCCGGTGTCGGTGCAGGTCGGCTGCAACGCGCAGAACGTCACGGCGGACACCGTGGGCACGATCTTCACCTGCCAGGCGACCAGCGCCGGCGGCACGACGACGCAGAGCGTGACCGTCAAGCGCGACGCGACGCCGCCGCTGCTGGCGCCCGTCGTGTCACCCAACCCGGTGCCGGTGAACGGCGTCGCGACGGCGACCGCGAACGCGAGCGATCCGACGTCCGGCCTCGTCTCCGTCACGTGCACGCCCGTCGGCACGTCGGCCGCGGGGAGCTTCACGGTCTCGTGCACCGCGTTCGACCAGGCGGGCAACGTCGCGAATGCGGACGCGAGCTACGTGGTCGGTGACGTCACCGTCGGCTCGATCCGCATGCTGGCGCCCGATCCGGGCGCGTCGTGCGCGCGCGGCGGCTCGTTCCGGGCGAAGTTCCGCCTGCTCGACGGCGCCGGTCGTCCGGTATCGGAGGCGGTCGCGAAGGCGCTGGTCGCGTCGTGCCGCGTCAAGGTCGGGCTCGACGCGGCGAGCGGATGCGCGCGCTACAGCGTGAACCGGAAGCTCTTCAAGCTGAAGCTGCGCGTCAAGCAGACGGCGAGCGTCGGTGCGCACGCGGTGGTGGCGGAGGTGACGGGGCCGGAAGGGTCGATGCGCAACCGCGCGACCGTCACGATCGGCGTGCGATAGCGGGCATCGCACGCCGCGTGCGGCGCTCCGTCCCGGCTCGGCGGACGGAGCGCCGCGCGTGATCGACAGCCGCCTACGGCAGCAGACCGTCCGCGCCGATCAGCACGTACCCCACCTGATCCCACAGATCGCAGTTGTGGTCCGGATCCACCGCCGTCGAGATCGGCGTGTCGAGCACGACGAGGCTCTTCGACGGTGCATAGAGCGGCCACGCCGGACGCGGCTCGACCGTCGCGTTCGGATCGTCGCTGCGCGCGAAGGCTCCCCAGTAGTCGCCGAACGCGCGCGACATCTCCTCCTCCGACGGGGAGAACGACTGCAGGATGTCGGTCGCGCTGTTGAAGACGTACGGCAGCTCCGAACCGTGGCAGACCTGGTCGGCGCACTGCGGGACCTGCGGCGGGTAGAGGGACCACAGGTTGAAGCTCGTGGTGAGCTTGCTGAAGAAGTAGCCGTACGTCGGACCGCCGCCGCCCGACGCCATCGCGCGCGACGCGCAGAAGAAGAGATAGTCCGACACCAGCTGCGAGACGATCGGCGCATTGTCGGCGTCGTTCGGCGGGTACGCGGCGAGGATCGGCGCGACGTCGGTCTTGCCGAAGAACTTCGCGATCAGCTCGGTGTACACGGGCGTCGTCAGCGGCAGCGCGTTCAGCGACTCGAGCAGCGGATAGACGAAGAGCGTGCCCTCGTTGCGGTTCGTCCCGAACACGGTCGGCAGCGGGAAGCCGTTCGCGGCGCCCGCGTTCACCGGCTGCTCGACGACCAGCGATCCGTCGAGCGTCGGCGCCCAGACGAGGAAGCCGCTGAAGCCCTGCAGCAGTCCCTCCTCGGTGATCGACGGATCGTTCTCGGCATCGGCGATCGTCTGCGCCGGCAGGTCGCGCATGCACTCGATGCCGCCCTGCTCGCAGCCGACGACCTTCGCGAGGGCGGCACCGAACTCCGCCGCGACCTCCGGCGACTTGTACGGCAGGCCGACCGGGTTGCTCTCCATCAGCGCCGACGAGAACAGGCCCTTGCTGCTCGGGATCGACAGCATGTGCAGGCCCGTCGACATCGCGCCCGCGCTCTCGCCGAAGAGCAGCACGTTGCCGGGATCGCCGCCGAACGCGGCCGCGTTGTCCTGCACCCAGCGCAGCGCGAGCTGCTGGTCGAGGAGTCCGTAGTTGCCCGACAGCCCGCCGTAGCCGGCAAGGAAGCCGATCGCGCCGAGACGATAGTTGATCGTCACGACGATCACGTCCTGGCTCGCCGCGAGGTACGCGCCGCTGTAGAGCGGGATGCTGCCCGAGCCGTCCTCGAAGCCGCCGCCGTGCAGGAACACCATCACCGCGAGATTCGCGTCGGAGCTCGTTCCGGTCGGACGCCAGAGATTGACGGACAGGCAGTCCTCGCTCGGCGGCGGCGACGGGTACGTCGGCACGGGCTGCGGACAGATGGGACCGTACTCGGTCCCGGCGAGGACACCACTCCACGGCGCCTTCGCGACCGGCGCCGCCCAGCGGTTCGCGCCCGCGGTGCTCTCGCCGTACGGCACGCCGCGGAACACGTCGACCGGGCGGCTCGCGGACGTGACCTGCGTGCCGCACACCGCGCCCGCCGCGGTCGTCACCGGACCGACGGTGCAGCCCTTCGGCAGCGAGCTGCTCGCGTCACCGCAGCTCCATGCCGCCGCGGCGAGTGCCGCGATCAGCAGCAATCCCGACGCCGTCTCTCTGGTCCGCATCCGCGACTCCTCCCGCTCCCTCCGCCGTGCGCGCGCTTCTACAGGATGAAGTGATCGCCCGCCGCGCGCACGGTGACGTCGCCGATCGACACGCCCCACGGCTGGTCGATCGCGTGCACGATCGCGTCGGCGATGAACTCGGGCGCGAGGCTCGGATACGCGATCGACGCCGGGTCGAGCTGCTCGGCCGGGAACTTCCCCTCGACGATCTGCGCGAACATCTCCATGAACTCGTTCATGTTCTGTCCGAGGATGCCGAGCGCCGCGCCCTGATTGACGACCGTGCCCGCGAGGCCCGTCGTCGGCACGCCGGTCGGCTTGACGATCGTCACCTTGATCCTGCCGCGCGCCTCGACGCGCAGCGACTCGGAGAGGAAGTTCACCGCGGCCTTGGTCGCGCCGTACACCGCCGCGCCGACCACCGGGTAGTTGCCGTAGATCGACGACAGGTTGATCACGTGGCCGCGGCCCTGCGCCATCATCTGGTCGTAGACCGCGACCATGCCGTTCAGGACGCCCTTCATGTTGACGTCGATGCAGCGGTGCCACGCCTCGATCGCCTGCGCATGGTCGGAGAAGAACGCGAGCGGCATGACGCCGGCGTTGTTCACCATGACGTCGATCGCGCCGAAGGAGTCGACCGCACTCTTCGCGAGCGCGCGCATCTCGGCGATGCTCGCGACGTCGACGCGGAACGCCTTCGCCTCGCCCTTCGCCGCGCGGATCCCGGCCGCGACCGCCTCGGCGGCCTCGAGATTGACGTCGGCGCACGTGACCTTCGCGCCGAGTGCCGCGACGCGCTCGGACACGAGCTTGCCGAAGCCGCTGCCGGCGCCGGTGATGACGATGGACTTTCCTGCGACGTGATTCGACATGGTCTTCTCCTTCGGCGCGCACGCGAAAACGTCGGCGCGGGCACGCCGGAGTGGATCGCACACGAGCCGGGACGCGCAAGCGCTTCGGCGGTGGTCCATGATCCGGGCCGGGTGGATTGTGCCCCGGGTCGGCGGGCGTACGCTTGTCTTGTCACCCGCGCGCGCAGACGCGTGCCCGTCGAAGGAGAAGCCGATGATTCGTCGCACGATGCAGGTCTGCAGCGTCGTCCTCGTCGCCGCCGTGCTCGGCGGCTGCTCGCGCGCCGTGCCGCCGACGCGCCAGACGACGACCACCACCACGATCGCGTGTCCGCCGGGCAAGACGCTGCAGAGCGACGGCATGTGCCGCTGAGCGGCGCACGCGTCGGCGGCCACTGCCATCACGAACGCCGCTGGGCGCTCCCCCCTTCGCGACGCGTGGTCGTCGTGCTGCTCGCACCGCTCGTCTACGGCTTCTGACGCCTACTGCACCACCCCCTGGAAGCACGTGTAGCTCGTGCCCTCGAAGGCCTCGCTGGTCACCGCGACACAGCTCTCCCACGCGCCGGCCTTCCGGCCGCGCAGGTTGAAGGTGATCGTGCGCTTCTCTCCCGCGGTCTCCGCCGCGGTCGTCTTGACGCGCAGGATCGAGCCAGCCGTCGGCAGCGTGCCGACCGCGTCCGAGCCCGGCAGCTTCGCGTAGCGGACCGCGCCGGCGTTGCCGTACTCGTTCTCGGCGCCGACGGTGAGCAGCCGGTCGCTGCCCGGCGAGATCTCGCTGCCGTAGGCGAAAGTCACGTCCTCGACGCCGCCGAAGCGCACGCGCACCTGGAACGAGTTCAGACGGTTGTTCGCGCGATTGCGCACGCCGTGCCAGTCCCAGAGCCCCCAGGTCGTGGAGCCGATGGTGTACCAGCAGTAGCGCATCTCGCCGGCGCCGAGATTGCCCGGGAAGAGATCGGTCCAGAACGGAGCGAGCACGTTGTTCGGGCGGCGCTCGTCGGGCAGGAGTTGGTTGACGTCGGCGAAGTCCAGGCCCGATCCGTTCACCGCCAGATAGCCGTTCGAGACCATCATCATCCCGGTCCAGCTCTTGCCCGCCCACGAGAACGCCGGGACGCCCCACGTGTAGTAGGTCTCGTCCGACGCCGTGCCGATCGGTCCGCAGGCTCCGCCGGTCGCGTCGACGTACGAGAACGCCGGAGCGTCGGCGCCGGTCGCCGGCACCACGGCGATCTGCGGGCCGTGCCGGGCGGACAGCGTCCCGTCGAGGATGACCCGCTTGTCCGTCGCGGTCGCGCCGACGACGGTGGCCGCCTTGAGCTTGACCTGGTTCGGGAACCTCTCGCGGAGCGAGAAGGTCACCGGCTCGAACGAGAGGTTCTCGATCGTGACCGTGCAGGTCGTGGGGGTTCCAACCGTGATCGTCGCCGGAACGCAGTTGTTGGTCACCTCGAGCGCGGGCTGGCCGCGCACGAGCGTGATCGGGAACGTCAGGCCGCTTGAGGCGCCGACTTTCGTCAGGGTGAGCGCCGCATGGCGCGTCGCACCGAGCGGCACGCTGCGCGCGTCGACGGTGATCGGCAGGACGGCGTCGCCGTTCGCCGGAACGTCGAGCAGCGCCGGAACCGTCACCAGCACGTCGTCCGCGCTCGTCGCTGCGATCTGCCACTGGCTCGCGAGCCCCGTCACGTCGTGCGCGGTGCGATTGACGGTCATCAATCCCGGCATCGCCGGCAGGAACAGGCTCGGGTAGTTGACGTTCCACAGCGAATCGACGTCGGTCTCGTAGACACTCGCCGGAACGTCGAAGGTGATGCCCGGGTTCCCGGCGCGCGCGAGATCGATGCGGCCGGAGCCGTCGTCGAACGGCGTCGTCGGCGTCGCGCCGTCCTCCTTCACGACCGCCGTCTTCGCGGTGGTCATGAGTGCGGACTTGATCTGTCCCGGTGTCCAGGTCGGATGCAGCTGGCGCAGCAGCGCCGCCGCACCGGCGACGTGCGGGCTCGCCATCGACGTCCCCGCCATCGCCGCGAAGAGCTCGCCCACCGGACGGCCGTTGGGCGCGAGCGGAGCCGGCGTGTTGCCGGCGACGATCTGCACGCCGGGAGCCGTCACGTCGGGCTTGCTCACCCCGAGCACCTGCCCGGGCCCGCCGCGCGAGCTGAAGCCCGCCATCACGTCGCCGGGCACCGCCGTCGCGACGCCGGCGGTGAAGGTCGCGGTCTCGCCCGCGTGGCTCGCGAGGAACGCCAGCAGGCTCGCGCCCGAGACGTCGTCGAGGTGCACCGTCGGAACGGCGTGCGCGTCGACGTCCGTCGTGTTGGCCGTGGGGTTGTAGAGGATCATGCCGACGGCACCGCGCGCCGCGACGTTCGTGCTCTTCAGGACGCGGTCGTTGACGCCGCGCTTGCAGACGACGATCTTGCCCGCGAAGGTGCCGTCCGCGGTCGCTGCCTGACAGTACTCGTCGCCCGAGTCGGCGGCGACGACGACCGGCGCCGCGCTCGCGATCCCGCCGCCGATGCTCGCGCCGACGAGGTTCAGCACGGCACCGCCGC